>CAJXUA010000015.1 GCA_913060695.1 uncultured Gammaproteobacteria bacterium
CGAACATAACCCACGTGCGTCGAGGCTGGGTAGGTCAATCCATCATGTCTACAATCAGTGGGTTCTATCAGATATTGATAATTGATCTGACGCCCTCGTAAGGGGGTGGCCTGCAGGCGATTGGGTTTAAGCCACGCGTTGTAGGGGGATTGTGCTTGGGAGTGGATCAGTGCGGAGGGATTCAATTTTAACAGCCTTGGGGCTGTTAAAACCCTTCGGGCTTCGCGCTTTGCGCTCGTTGCCGATTGCGTTGCAATCGGTCGAACCCTCTTTCGGGTTTGAATCCCTCTCCTTCCGGAGTTGGAGATATTGCTGACCACTGCGGGGAGTTCGGGGTGCAGTGGCTTGATTATGTGGCGGTGAGAGAGGGATTCGAACCCTCGATAGGGATTAACCTATACACACTTTCCAGGCGTGCTCCTTAAGCCACTCGGACACCTCACCGTTTGCTTCAACACCAGTTAAATACGCTGATTTGAAGGCGCGACACTTTATAACAGCGGAGGTGGAAACACAAGAAGAAGCCGGTGAACTATAGATTCTCACCAATCGCACTATTCGCTTGCAAGCATCCCCTTACGAGGACAAGAGCTCCTACCGTCAGTGGTTTCTATCAGATCTTGATAATTGCTCTGATTGTAGGAGCGGGCTTGCCCGCGAAGGCCTAAATCTTCCCCCGATTCCCACCAATCGCACCATTCGCTTGCAAGCAAGCTCCTACCATCAGTGGTTTCTATCAGATCTTGATAATTGTTCCAGACGAGAAAGAACCCCAAAAATTGAGCTAAGGCCCTACTGGCGAATAAAGCGATTCGCTGGGAAATCTACTTGTATTGGGGCAGAGCTTCGTACTGGGTTGATCTCTAGGCCGCCGCGGCGCAGGAAGTGGATCATTACGCTCAAGCTCTCTGGCTTGCAAATTCTTTGGAGGTCGCAGAACACCTGTTCAGTGCAATCCTCATGGAAGCCTTCGTGTTCCCTGAACGAGATCAGGTAGCGCAGTAGGCTCTTATGATCGATTGCTGGACCCTTGTAGTGAATCACGGCAGTGCCCCAGTCCGGCTGCGCCGTGACGGGACAATTTGAGCGAAACAAGTCTGTGTAGAGTGTCTCCTCAACTACTTGCCCTACTGTAGTTCGCAGCAGTTCTGAGTTAGGCGTATAGCGATCGATCGTGACGTCGAGCTGGTCGAGGCAGACACCCGCAGGCGTGCAGATGCTAAAACCCTCCGAGTCTTGAACAGACGCGAGTTGCACGACTACTTTAGAGCCCGCAGCTTGCGAGAGATCTTTGCTAATCGTGGCGCGCGCGTGTTCAACACTCTCGTAACGGGTCTGATTCAGCGAATTAAGATAGAGTTTGAGGGATTTCGACTCGATGATATTGGCAGAGCTGGCGGGAACGATAAACTCGCCGGTAGCCACTATGGGTTTCCCCTGCTCGTTAAGCCATGAAAGCTCGTAGGCGCGCCAAAGATCGTAGCCACGAAAAGGCAGCGTTGCGCCCGTTAAACCCATGCGCTCACGATTGTCGATACGGGGAATCGAGAACAAACACTCGGGGCTGTAGGCGGTAGGATATTGAGTAGCTCGTCCTAATGGAATCTCATTCATTGCTTAATGCACTCGCATATTAATGACGTAGGCCGGTGCCTCGGCGAAGCAAGGCTATACAGATCACATAGAGCACGAGCACGAAAAGGCATAGCATGCCCAGCGACCAGACTATGTTTACGTCGGAGCTGCCGAGAAAACCATAACGGAAGGTATTGACCATGTAGAAAATGGGATTAAACGAGGACACGATTCGACCGGCGCTCGGTAGTAACTCTACCGAGTAAAACACTCCCCCAAGATAGATAAGCGGTGTTAGCACAAAGGTAGGGATAATCGAGATGTCATCGAAACTATTGGCGAAAAGAGCATTCAAAAATCCCGCAAGCGAGAATACGATCGCCGTCATTAAGACTACAAGTATGGTTATCGGAAGATTATAAATTGAGAGATCGGTAAACGCGAAAGACATTAACGTGACGATAAACCCTACCGCTAAACCACGCGCCACGCCGCCGGCGATAAAGCCGCAGAGGATAACGTAATTGGGCACGGGAGACACGAGCAACTCTTCGATGCTGCGCTGAAACTTTTGGCTGAAAAAAGAGGACACTACATTCGCGTAAGAGTTTTGGATGACCGCCATCATGATCAGGCCTGGCACGATGAAGTCCATGTAATCGAATCCGCCCATGTCTCCTATCCTTCGACCGATGAGATTGCCGAAGATCAAGAAGTACAATCCTATCGTGATTGCAGGGGGCACTAAGGTTTGCACCCAGATTCGAGCAAAGCGCCTGATCTCTTTTACTAAGATCGTTTCGAAAGCGATGTATTTATAATTGGCCAGCATACCGGGTGGACACCTTCTTATTGAATGTGAATAACTATGCGCTTTTTAATCTCGCGAGGAATAGCTGCTCAAGTCGGTTGGTCTTGTTGCGCAGTCCCTTTACGCCAATATTGTGTGCCTGTAAATGTTGAAACACCCCATTGATGTCCTCGTCTTTACCGATATCGACTTCGAAACTATGGGGGTCAACTAGGCGACTTCGCTCGATTGAGAGCGCAGTAAAAGCGCTAGGCTCTATCTCCTCGCGCAGATCGAACACAAGGGTTTGCGAGTCCAATTTATTGAGCAATAGTTTCATGCTCGTGTTCTCGATAATGCGGCCTTCGTCGATGATCGCAATGTTGCGACAAAGGCTCTCGGCCTCTTCCAAATAGTGGGTCGTCAGAATAATGGTAGTGCCATTGTCGTTGATCTCTTGTAGGAACTCCCACATCGAGCGCCGCAATTCTATATCGACCCCCGCGGTGGGCTCGTCCAGGATCAACAAGCGCGGTTCGTGAACGAGCGCCCGTGCGATCATCAGCCTGCGCTTCATGCCTCCGGAGAGCATGCGTGCGCGATTATTACGCTTGTCCCAAAGGCCAAGCTTCTTCAAATATTTCTCGGTGCGCTCTCTGGCTAAGGCGCGGGGCAGCCCGTAATAACCCGCCTGGGTCATAACGATATCCATCACCTTTTCGAAGAGACTGAAATTCACTTCCTGGGGCACTATGCCCAGATCGAGTTTGGTCTCGTAGACGTGGGTTGCTACATCTTTGCCAAAAACACTAACGGTGCCCGAGGTCTGTTTTACGAGTGTCGAGATCACGCCTATGGTCGTAGACTTACCTGCACCGTTTGGCCCTAGCAAGGCGAAGAAGTCGCCCTCTTCCACCTCTAGGTCGACCCCCTTAAGGGCCTGGTGCCCATTCCCATAGGTCTTGTACAAATCTTTTATCGATATGGCGCTAGTCATACTCGTTACTTCTTGGCTTTGTATACGGATGAGAGGTCTGACGGAGGTAGAACATTAGCATCGTCAGCGGGTCGCCATCATAGCAAATCAATATTGGCTGCGCTATTTAACTACTGGACACACTTGGGTGAGGAATCGGTTTTAGGGGGGGCAAGGTTTTGGGAGGCAAAAAAAAGGCCCGACAAAAGTCGGGCCTTTAAATTTGGCGTCCCCTAGGGGTTTCGAACCCCTGTTGCCTGGATGAAAACCAGGTGTCCTAGGCCTCTAGACGAAGGGGACTAGAGTCGTACAATCTCTCCGCAATCGATATGCCTTATTGCGGAAAGCGGCGCATTTTAGGAAGCCTTAGTGCTCTCGTCAAGAGTTAATTGATGATTTTTAATATTACTGATTTCGAGCAAGCTTACAAAGTGACTTTCGAGTCTGCCTGAGACCCATACCGCAGCGCCATTACAGCGCATTGTGACAGTGTAATCAGAGATCGACCCGATAGCGATAAGATTGGTAGAATCGCCTAATACCACAAGCGCTGCCCGCAACCCTTGGCAGTTAACTGCACACTTGCTTGAAAATCACGAAAGTTAATGGAGTAGTGAATTGATCTTAATAGGACTGAGCATCCTTGCTGCGATCGGTCTATTGGTGCTGATCGTTTGGGCATTGCATCGCAACCAACGCATAGAGAATCAGGAGAGCGTCGATCGCAACCTCCCGCTTCCGCCTATCGAGTTAAAACAGAGCGACGCAAATGAGTTGTCTGATGTCGAGGACATGCTGGGCATAGAGCCAGAGTCTTCGCCAGCCCCGCGCCCTGCCCCTGTGGCAGCGAAAGTAGAGCTAAGCGACTCTGTCGCATCTCCGGATCAGTGGTTAGTCCGAAGTCGCGAGTGCGCGTCGCAGGGCGATTTCGATGCAGCCTTGCAGTTATGCGAAAGCGCGCTTCCCCAGATGGGAGCATTTCGGCAATCCTGCGTGGTCTTGCGCGCGCAGATTCGCGAATTGAAAAAGAAGCGGCATTCTCATTCCCGCGCGCTGGAGCAACTGTACCAGCTTGCCGCTCAGGCAGATTTCTTCCATGGCAAAACTCCAAATACTAAGGCTTTGGCACCCAGCGCCGTGAAGCAGATCGATTACGCTGCGTGGAAGGCCCTTAGCAGCCCCTATGCCGTGTTAGGCTACAAGCATGTAAGCTTGCTTACTAAGACAGACGCCAAGTGGCTAGTGCAGGAATGGGGCGAGCCCGAGAGTCACGGCTATATGCGTGAGTTGCACTTAGCGCAGTGGAATACTTTGTAGGACATGGCACATGAAAGACTTTCGCAAGAATAGCGGTGAAGTCTCCATAGACCCCGAGTTGATTAGGCGGGGTGAACAGCAGCTGTGCAGTGAAATAAGTCTTCTCAAGCAATGGTTACAAGGGCTTCGCGACTCAGCCGACCAGAGTGCATTCAACAGTAACTTAATTAGCACCTATCAAGACATGCTGCGTAGCCGGCAAGACATGCTAGAGATACTGCGCAAGCAGGCTAAGAACTAAAGATCGTTAGTAGCGATACAAGGACTCCATGACCATTCTACTCGAAAGCCAAGCCCACCTAATGCTCTCTCTTCAGTCCCGCATGAACGCCAAAGTCGATCCCCTTTGGGTTCAGAAGCGTTTTCCCTATTTGCGTGCGGTGGTCATTGAGGCAGCGGAGGCTATCGAACACCACGGCTGGAAATGGTGGAAGAAGCAAGACTGCGACCTGCCGCAGCTGCAAATGGAGATCATCGACATCTGGCATTTCATCTTGTCAGAGATCTTACTGCAGCACGAAGACGACCAGGCACTGGCCAGCAAGGCGCTGTTGCAAGAGACAGGCGCGATTAAGCACAGCAGCAGCCTTGAGTTCGACACACAGACTTACCACTTCCAAGATTTGAGCTTAGTTGCGAAGCTAGAGCTCTTGATAGGCCTGTCGACCGCACGCAGAGTGGATATCCCGCTATTTAAATCGATTATGGAGGACTGCGGCCTGAACTGGGAGTCCTTGTTCAAGCAGTACGTAAGCAAGAATGTGTTGAATTTCTTTCGCCAGGACCACGGCTACAAGGAAGGCACTTACCATAAGCTATGGCAAGGACGCGAAGACAATGAACATCTAGTGGAATTGATGGACAGCTTGGACACTGCAGACCTGAGCTATCCGGAATTGCTCTACAGCGGATTGAAGCAACGCTATCCCAGCTAAGGCCTGTCTTAGCCGGGAATAGGGCTTATTTGAAGTAGGCGTTCTCGCGCTGAGTGTGGTCGGTGATGTCACGCACCTCGGTCAACTGCGGGATCTGTTCGAGTAGAGTCTTCTCAACGCCTTCTTTCAGGGTAAGGTCTACCATGCCACAGCCTTGGCAGCCCCCGCCAAACTTCAGTACTGCTACATTGCCCTCGTAGATTTCCTCCAGTGACACCACGCCGCCATGGGCAGCCAGCGATGGGTTGATCTCGTTATAGAGCACGTAATTGACGCGGTCCTCGATCGAGCTGTCTTCCTGAATCTGCGGTAGGCGCGAGTTCGGCGCCTTGATCGTCAATTGCCCGCCCATCGCATCTTTAGAGTAGTTCACCACCGCGTCCTTCAAAAAGGGAATGCTGCGCTGCTCTATATACGTGTTGAAGGCGTCATATGGACGCAGTTCATCGTCCTCCTGAGACTCTCCTGGACGGCAGAAGGAGATACAGGTCTCTGCCTTTGGGGTGCCTGCGTCGAGGATGAAAATGCGGACGGCGATGCCTTCGCAATCCTGCTTTTTAAGGAGTTCGGCGAGGTATTCCTGCGCTGACTCAGTAATCGTAATCATATTGTTTCCTACAAGAGCGTGCATGAGTGGGCGCAGTTTACGCTATGTTGCACGCAAGTTAAATACTGTACTGTTTTACTTGGTTATTACTATGCAGTTTTCTCATGTTGCGTGGGAAGGATTTGCACATGCCGCGACAGTGCAGTTCTGCTAGAATGCGCGCTTTTTAGAATACTCCCCTGCCCGGCGGTTATTAAACATGGCTATAGCGAACTCCCTAGACACCCTCAATAAAGCATTGCGCGAGCGCATTCTCGTTCTCGACGGCGCAATGGGCACCATGATTCAAGCCTATAAGTTGCAAGAGGCTGACTTTAGAGGGGCGCGCTTTAAGGACAATGCGCAGGATCTAGCCGGCAATAATGACCTGCTGACCCTGACCCGGCCCGATATCATTGCCCAGATTCACCGCGAGTACCTGGAAGCAGGCGCCGATATCATCGAGACCAATACCTTCAACTCTACCGCGGCTTCACAGTCAGACTATAAGCTTGAGGCCTTGGCCTACGAGCTCAATTTCGAGGCCGCCAAGCTAGCCCGTAGTGTTTGCGATGAGTTTAGTAGTGCCAATAAGCCGCGCTTCGTCGCGGGTATCGTAGGCCCGACTAGCCGCACGGCCTCCATCTCCCCAGATGTGAATGACCCCGCCTTCCGCAATACCAGTTTCGATGCCTTAGTGGCCGATTATCTGGTGTGTGCAGAGGGCTTGATCGACGGCGGCGCGGATATCCTGTTGATCGAAACAGTCTTCGACACACTGAACGCAAAAGCGGCAATCTTCGCGGTGCAGGAATACAGCAAGCGCATTGGGAGAGAAATCCCAGTCATGATTTCGGGCACGATTACGGATGCGAGCGGTCGCACCCTTTCCGGCCAGACAGTCGAGGCATTTTGGAACTCGGTAGCCCATGCCAAGCCCATTTCCATAGGCTTCAACTGCGCTCTAGGCGCTACTCAGCTGCGCCCGCACATCGAAGAGATCTCTGGCATCGCCAATACTTTCGTTTCGGCGCATCCGAACGCGGGGCTACCCAATGAGTTCGGCGAGTATGACCAGAGCGCTAAGGAAATGGCTGAAATCATTGAGGAATTTGCACGCAGTGGCTTCCTCAACATAGTCGGCGGTTGCTGCGGCACTACCCCCGTGCATATTCGTGCCATTGCGGACGCTGTGGCACAATGTGCCCCTAGAGCGATACCCGACATCAAGCCAGCCTGCCGCCTCAGCGGCTTAGAGGCGTTTAATATCACCTCGGAATCGCTCTTCGTAAACGTGGGTGAGCGCACCAATATTACAGGCTCAAAGCGTTTTGCTCGCCTCATTCGCGAAGGAGATTTCGACACCGCACTCGATGTTGCCCTGCAGCAGGTAGAGGCTGGCGCACAGATTATCGATATCAACATGGACGAAGGCATGCTCGACTCTAATGCCGCCATGTCACACTTCCTGCGCCTTATCGCCTCTGAGCCAGACATAAGCCGTGTGCCGATTATGATCGATTCCTCTAAGTGGGAGATCCTCGAGACCGGGCTGCGCTGCATTCAAGGCAAAGGCATCGTCAACTCCATCAGCATGAAGGAAGGCAAGGAAGACTTCGTCGAGAAGGCGCGGCTGTGCATGCAGTACGGCGCCGCCGTCGTGGTCATGGCCTTCGATGAAGAGGGCCAGGCCGATACACTCGAGAAGAAGTGCGCTATCTGTAAGCGCAGCTATGACATCTTGGTAAACGAAGTCGGCTTCCCTGCCCAAGACATCATATTCGATCCTAATATCTTCGCAGTGGCCACCGGCATCGAGGAGCATAATAACTATGCCGTCGATTTCATCGGCAGCTGTGAATACATCAAGCGAGAGCTGCCCCACGCGCTTATCTCCGGCGGCGTCAGCAATGTGTCCTTCTCCTTCCGAGGCAACGACACAGTGCGCGAGGCGATTCACTCGGTATTCCTCTACCACGCTATTCAGGCGGGCCTGAGCATGGGCATCGTCAATGCCGGGCAGTTGGCTGTCTATGACGAGATTCCAGCGCAGCTAAAAGAGCGCGTTGAAGACATCGTACTCAATCGCCGCCCCGATGGCACCGATCGCCTGATGGAGATCGCCGGCCAGTACAGCGGAGAGAGCGCGACTGAGAGCCATGAGGATCTGAGTTGGCGCGAGAACGAGGTGGGCAAGCGCATCACCCACGCATTGGTAAAAGGTATTACCCGCTATATCGAACAAGACACCGAAGAGGCGCGTCAGTTATTCGACGAACCGATCGAGGTGATCGAAGGCCCGCTCATGGATGGCATGAATGTAGTGGGCGATCTGTTCGGCAGTGGCAAGATGTTCCTACCTCAGGTCGTAAAGAGCGCTCGCGTGATGAAACAGGCTGTTGCCTATCTGCTGCCTTTCATCGAAGAGGCTAAGAAAGGCCAAGTCTTTAAGGCCAAGGGCAAGATCCTGCTCGCGACAGTTAAGGGCGATGTGCATGACATCGGCAAGAACATCGTTGGGGTGGTATTGGGTTGTAACAACTACGACATCATAGACCTGGGCGTAATGGTGCCTTGCGAGAAGATCTTGCAGACGGCCATCGCCGAGAAAGTGGACATCATAGGCCTCAGCGGCCTGATTACGCCCTCACTCGACGAGATGGTGCATGTGGCCAAGGAAATGCAGCGACAGGGCTTTAAGATCCCATTACTTATCGGCGGCGCCACTACTTCTAAGGCGCATACTGCGGTCAAGATCGATCAGCACTACCACAACAACTCGACCGTCTATGTGCCAGATGCCTCGCGCAGCGTGACTGTGGTGAGCAATCTGCTGAGCAACGACGGTGGCGTCGATTTTAAGAACAAGATTAAGGAAGAATACGATGCGGTGCGTCTGCGTAACGCCAATCGTGATCATCGCAAGAACATCATCAGCTTCGAGAAAGCGAACGCCAATGCCTTTAAGGCCGACTGGCAGCAGCATCGCCCTGTCGCCCCGCAATTCTTGGGTACCAAGGTCTTCGAAGATTATCCCCTAGAAGAGCTCGTCCCCTATATCGACTGGACGCCCTTCTTCATCACCTGGAGCCTGTCTGGCAAGTATCCCGCAATCTTGAAGGACGAGGTGGTTGGCGAGGCGGCGCGCGACCTGTTCAAAGATGCACAGGCGATGCTTAAAGACCTGATCGACAACAAGCGCCTAAAGGCACAAGGTGTCGTTGGCTTCTGGCCAGCGGCGCAGCAGAACCTCAATGATGTGGTGTTATTCGAAGATGAGAGCAGAGAGCAGCAAATCGCCCGCTTCTGCTTCCTGCGCCAGCAAAGTGGCAAGGCTCACGGCGTGCCCAATCTTTCCTTGGCAGACTATGTGGCGCCGCAGGATGCCGGCACACCGGATTACATCGGCGGCTTCGCAGTCACCACCGGTATTGGTGCCGATGAATTGGCTAAACAATACCAAGAACAGAACAATGACTATAACGCCCTGATGGTGAAAGCTCTTGCCGATCGTTTGGCCGAAGCGTTTGCCGAGCTGATGCACCTGCGAGTGCGCACCGAGTTCTGGCCCTATGCCCAGGACGAGTCACTTAGCAATGATGATCTATTGGATGAGCGTTATCAGGGCATCCGCCCTGCCCCAGGCTACCCAGCCTGTCCGGAGCATTCAGACAAGGTCACCCTGTTTAAACTGCTGGGTATCGATGGCCACATAAACATGGAATTGACCGATAGCTACGCGATGCATCCGGCGGCTAGCGTGAGTGGTTTCTACTTCGCGCATCCAGAATCGCGTTACTTCTCTGTTGGCAAGATCGACGCAGACCAAGTCGAGTCGATCGCAGAAAGAAAAGGGCTAAGCCTTGCAACAATACAGGGTTTGCTGAGTCCAAATATCGTCGAATAGAGGAGTATCGAGATGGCGGAAGATAAAGACAGCGGCTTAGAAGAGAAAGCCAAACTACCCTTTTGGAAGACCCTGCTCAGTGTGATGCAGGCGAGTTTTGGGGTGCAGAGTCGTGCTAATAAGGAAAGAGACTTCGCCAATGGCTCGGTCAAAGGCTTTATCGTGGCTGCACTGATTTTCACAGCTCTGTTTATAGCGACATTAGTAATCGTAGTGCGTTCGGTTCTGCCCTAGGCAACAGGCCAAGGACAGTGCCCTTGGCCTAGCCTAAATATGGTTTGTGTTATCGGCTAACGAAGAACACGACCATAGTGACGATGATGGCAACCAGAGATAGCATCGCAATCACGTCTGCTCGGCTGTTTGCGTCGCTCTCTTCTTCGCTGATTTGTGGGCTTGGGGAAACGTCGTGATGGCTCATAATGCTTTCCATTGAGTAAGAAAAATCAAAGCGGCATTTTAAAGCCTCACTCTTTAGAATCAAGTGAAACTTGCGCATAGTGGTCCGAAAATGACAAGGAGGTGTCGTAAAGCGGAGAGCTAGCACTAAGTCTTGCCTTTGCTTTACAATGCGCACCCCATTGAGATCGAAAATCCGCTGTCCTAGCACGCTAATCCGTACTTGAACTCAGCTAAACTAGACATAGATTATTACCATGTATCGATACGACAATTACGACCATCAAATGTTAGAAGATCGCATCGCGCAGTTTCGCGATCAGACTGCGCGCTTCCTGAAAGGCGAGCTCGCGGACACAGAGTTTCTGCCACTGCGCCTACAAAACGGTCTTTATATTCAGCGCCTGGCGCCGATGCTGCGCATTGCTATCCCTTACGGCATGCTCTCCAGCACCCAGCTGCGTAAATTGGCCTATATCTCCGAGTACTACGACAAGGGCTATGGGCACTTCACCACACGCCAGAACATCCAATTTAACTGGCCTGCGCTGGAAGATGTGCCGGATATCCTCGAGCACTTAGCCGAAGTCGAGATGCACGCTATTCAAACCAGCGGTAACTGCATTCGCAATACCAGTACCGACCAGTTTGCCGGTAGCGCGATCAACGAGATCGCAGACAGTCGCCCCTATTGCGAGATCATTCGTCAGTGGTCGACCTTCCATCCGGAGTTCGCCTACCTGCCCCGTAAGTTCAAGATCGCGGTGTGTGGCACTAGCGACGACCAAGCGGCTACCCAGGTTCATGACATCGGGCTATTCATCGTCCGCAACGACGCCGGAGAGCTCGGCTTTCGTGTCTTAGTAGGTGGAGGCCTAGGCCGCACGCCAGTAATCGGTAAAGCCATTCGTGAATTCCTACCTGAACACGAGTTGCTCACTTATCTCGACGCGATCCTGCGTGTGTATAACCGCGAAGGTCGTCGGGATAATAAATACAAGGCGCGTATCAAGATTCTCGTGAAAGAGACCGGGGTCGATGCCTTCCGTGAGAAGGTCGAGAAAGAGTGGCAGAGCCTCAAGGGCGGGCCACTGCGCTTGACTGACACTGAGATTCAACGCTGCAGAGGCTTTTTCGATGAGCCTGATTATAAAGAGCTGCCCGCACAGAGTGCGAAACTGAGCGAAGAACTCTCACGCGATGTTTTGTTCGCGAGTTGGTATCAGCAGAACGTCGATGCGCACAAAAAGCCAGGCTATGCCATTGTCACAATCTGCCTGAAAACGACAGGGGTAGCGCCGGGTGACGTGACGACAGAGCAGATGAATTTCATCGCAGATGTTGCCGACCGCTATAGCTTCGGCGAGCTTCGCATTAGTCACGAGCAGAACGTTATCCTCGCCGACATCGAACAAGATGCCCTGTATGAGATATGGCAGGCGCTTAAATCCAATCAGCTCAGCGCGGCGAACTTGGGTCTACTGACCGATATCATCTGCTGCCCCGGTGGCGACTTCTGCGCCTTGGCCAACGCCAAGTCTATTCCTATCGCAGAGTCGATACAGCGTCGCTTCGATGACGCTAAGAGGCTGCAGGATATAGGCGACATTAGTCTGAACATCTCTGGATGTATGAATGCCTGCGGCCATCACCATGTCGGCAATATCGGCATTTTGGGTGTGGATAAAAAGGGTGCAGAGTTCTACCAAGTCTCTCTAGGCGGTTCTGCGGAGAACACGACATCACTTGGTCAGATCGTAGGCCCTTCTTTCGCGCAAGACGAAGTACCCGACGTGATCGAGAAGATCGTGAATGTGTACACGCGCCGCCGCGAAGGTGACGAGCGCTTCATCGATACGTTTAATCGTCTCGGCATGGCGCCGTTCAAGGAAGAGGTGTATGGCAAAACTAATTAAGAACCGTTCTATAGTGGAAGACTCCTGGCATTTGCTTAAGGAAGTCAGCAGCTTAGACGAGATTTCTGATAAGTCAGCGCAATCGATAATTGTACCCCTCGCCTTCTGGCAAGAGCATCGTAGGGAGCTGAAACAACGCCCTGGCAAAACAGCGGTATGGCTTCAGAGCAACGAATTGCCTGCGGCACTGGGCGAGGATCTGCACTCTTTCGCCCTAATCGCGCTCAATTTCCCGGTGTTCTCCGATGGCAGGGTCTATTCTTCCGCACGTGAATTGCGCAGCAATTTCATGTTTAAGGGCGAGTTACGTGCGATTGGCGATGTGCTGCGTGACCAGTTGTTCTATATGGCGCGCTGTGGGTTCGATGCCTTCGCGTTACGCGAGGATCAGGACATCGATTTAGCGCTAGAGGCCTTCGATGACTTCCAAGACGGCTATCAAGTCAGTGTAGACAAGCCCGAACCACTGTTCAGGCGTCGTGAACAGACTCTGTAGATTCTCTGTTAAAGGGCCAGCACCATGCGGCCCTTGCCCTTTCCTGCCAACAAGCCATTGAGCTTGCTCTCAAGCTCTTCCAACGCAACTGTTTGCGCTAGCGCATCGAGTTGCGTGAGCTTCCAATCCGTCGCTAAGCGCTGCCACATTTGGCTCTTTAAAGGCTGCGGCACATTCACAGAGTCTACGCCTAACAGGTTGACGCCCCTTAGAATGAAGGGGAATACGCTGGCATCGAGCGAAGGCGAACCCACTAAACCACATAGCGCAACGCTTCCGCCGTAGCGCAGCGCCTTCACAGCATTCCATAAGACCGGCCCGCCGACGACATCGACGACCCCTGCCCAACGCTCTTTTAGTAAGGGGCGTGGATTCTCTTCGAGCAGTTCTTGCCTATCGATAATCTCCGTCGCGCCAAGCGAGCGCAGGAAGTCCGCAGCCTCTGCCTTACCGGTAGCCGCCGTCACCGCAAAGCCAAGCTGCGCCAATAGAGCGACCGCCACCGAACCTACACCGCCGGTGGCACCTGTAACTAAGACAGCTCCCGCATCGGGTGTCAGGCCGGCTTTTAAGAGCTTATCGACACAAAGCGCGGCCGTGAGACCGGCAGTGCCTAGTACCATGCTCTCGTAAGCGCTGAGCCCGTCAGGTAGGCGCACCAACCAAGCTGCAGGTACGCGGACATACTCAGCGAAACCACCATCGGTGTTCATTCCCAAGTCGTATCCAGTGATGATGACCGCATCGCCCGCTGCATAGGTATCGACGGAACTACTTTGCACAATGCCTGCCGCATCAATTCCGGGCGTATGGGGGTAGTTGCGCGTCACTCCCTTATTGCCAGAGGCAGATAAGGCATCTTTGTAGTTAAGCGACGAGTACTGCACTTTTACTAATACTTCGCCCTCTGGCAATGAGTCTAACTCGCGCGTTACGATGCTGCTGCTATAGGCGAGCTTGTCGCCCTCTTGCCGCTCCTCTACACGCATGGCTTTGAATTGCTTAGTCTCGGTGCTCATTATCTTTTCCCTTTATGAGTAGAAGCTGCTCTCGCGCACGCGCTTCCACAAGGACATGACCGTGCGGTCTAGGGTGCTATGGATTGCGGCTCCGAGCTTATCGCCTATCGAACGGCGAATCTCGTAGCTGACCTCGAAGACGTCCGCCTCGTCGCAGGCTAAGACGATGCACTCATCGCTCGTCATGACCGCGTCTACCATATTGCGCTCTAAGGCCTGAATGCCCACCCAGGTCTCTCCCGTCGCAATAGAGTCGATCTCTACCGCGGGACGGTGTTGCTTAACCCAGTTCTTGAAGAGCACATGCATCTCCTCGACGTCTTCCTTTACCTTCTTGCGGCCTTTGTTCGTGATCTCGCCGAAGGTAGTCAGGGTTGTCTTGAACTCCCCCGCGCTAATAGTCTCGTAATCCACATCATGCTTGCGCAGTAGGCGATGGAAGTTGGGCAGTTGTACCAACACACCAATGGAGCCGAGTATGGCGAAAGGCGCTGCAACTAGATTGCTGGCGAGGCAGGCCATCATATAGCCACCGCTAGCCGCAACCTTGTCTACACAGATCGTCAGTGGAATGTCCTTGTCGCGAATTCGTAGTAATTGCGAGGACGCCAAACCATAGGCGTGAACCATTCCACCGGGGCTTTCCAAGCGCAGAAGCACTTCGTCTTTAGGGGTTGCAAGCGTGAGGATAGCGGTAATCTCTTCGCGTAAACTCTCGACCTCGCTAGCTTCTACATCGCCATCAAAATCAATTACATAAACGCGTTTTCTATAATCATCTTCAGCTGTCTCTTCCGTGCTGTTTTGCTGGGCTTTGAGCTGCTTCTTACGATCCTTCTCTTCCTGCTTGTGGCGCTTCTTCTCCAGCTTTTGCTCTAGCTTGAACTCGGCCTTATCCAATACGGACTTCTTGACCGAGTCGCGCATATCATCCAACTCGTCGTTCAAACGCACGATCGAGATCGCACCCCTGCCCGATCCGGATGCGCGTTTGCCGCGAGAGCCCGCTGAGATCAAGGCACTTAATACAACAATGAAGGCCACCACTAGTGTGGCAACCTTCGCTAAAAACAATCCGTATTCAGTCAGAAACTCCAAGCATACTCTCCTTAATTTAGGCGTTCTTTGTCTCGTTTAAACCTTGCAAGAATAACGCAATGAGCTGGCCTGCGACACTAATGCCGGCAGAGGGCATCTCGGGTAAGTCTTCCTTGCTATACCAGCGCGCCTCGGCGATCTCGATTCCGTCGACACATAGCTCCCCGGCTTTGTAATCCGCGAAAAAACCGAGCATGAGCTGGGATGGGAATGGCCACGACTGACTCTTGATATAGCGAATATTGTCGACCTCGATGCCCACCTCCTCCATGACCTCACGCTTTACGGTCTCCTCCGGTGTCTCGCCTACTTCCATGAAGCCTGCAAGGCAACTGCTATAGGACGCGTTGCCGCGGTTGTGGCGAGCCAACAGAAACTGCTCACCCTTGGTCACCAATACAATGATGCAGGGATTTATGCGCGGATAGTAAGTGGCGTTGCACGCGGTGCATACAAGTGCGCGATCATTCTTATGCGCCAGAGTATTGGCCCCGCAAGAGCCACAGAAGCGGTGGCTGTCATACCAATTGATTAGCTGATTGGCGCGGCCGACCGCAGTGAAATCGTCGAAAGCATGGCGTAGCAGCAGTGTTCTAGGGCTTGCTCTGGCGACTGTAAAGTCCTCTTGCACCCAATCATGGGGCAGGTTCAGCGCTACAATCCTGCGCGCCTTGAACTCCCCGACGAGCAAGAGCGGATACCAAGCTTTATCTAATTCCTCTAAGACCTTGCTAGGCCAGAGGAATTCGTCATTACGCAGCAGAACCTCGCCCTTGTGGAAGAGGATGACAAGCTCATCGCCGCGCATGTCCTGGGCGCGATAGAAATAGGTTTGGATCGAATCCATAACGCCTTGTAGCTCCTACTCAATAGTCTGCGCCGCGCTCCACACGCAGGCATTGTTACTTTGCTTATTGATACGGTCGAGAAACTGCTCGTGGGCAAGCATATCGGCGTGGCTGGGCTGGGTAACAAGCAAAGGTCCACGGCTAAGATCGCGTTCTCGATGAGTGCCCTCGCCTTCCTGCTGGGTATCCTCTTCATTCTGCAGCTGCAAAATAGTCTGACCGCCCGTCATCAGCAGATATACATCCGCGAGAATCTCGGCATCGAGTAAAGCCCCGTGAAGGTCGCGCTGAGAGTTGTCTACCTCATAGCGTTTGCACAGGGCATCTAGGCTATTGCGCTGCCCAGGATGCTTCTTGCGTGCCATCACCAGCGTATCGATCACGGAGCATTGCGCCTCCATACTCTCCTGAGCCTGGTCCACGAGTTGCAACTCATGATTGAGGAAGCCAAGGTCGAACGGCGCATTGTGTATCACTAATTCCGCGCCACGCACGAAGTCGAGAAACTCCGCGGCCACCTGCTTGAAGCGGGGTTTGTCTGCTAGAAATTGCGAGGTGATGCCGTGGACCTGCACTGCACCATCGTCTATCTCGCGGTCCGGATTCAGGTAGCAATGGTAATGACGCCCGGTAAGTCGTCTATTCTCGATCTCAACACAGCCAATCTCGATGACGCGATGGCCTTGTAGAGGGTCGAGCCCCGTAGTTTCGGTGTCTAATACTATTTGTCGCATAGTCTCTCGGTGGTCATTTTAAACTTTAGTAGTCTCAAGCTCGTCGATGCCTAGATTCGCTAAGCTGTCGGCAATCTCGTTCTCGGGGTGACCGCTGTGGCCCTTGACCCATTCCCATTGGATTGTGTGCTGTGCGGCCAATGCATCGAGTGTCTGCCATAGATCCACATTGAGCACGGGCTTCTTCGCTGCGGTCTTCCAGCCTCGTTTTTTCCAGTTGGGCAGCCATTCGGTAATGCCTGTAAGGACATACTTTGAGTCACTGAATACATGTACGTCACAACCGGACTTTTTCAATGCCCGCAAGCCCTGAATGACAGCCATCAGTTCCATGCGGTTGTTAGTGGTGTGCGGCTCGCCGCCGTGAAGAGTCTTTTCGGTGCCGTTGTAGCGCAGCAGTGCACCCCAACCGCCCTTACCGGGATTGCCTCTACAGGCGCCATCGGTATACATCTGAATGGTGTTTGACAAATCTACTTCCTAAAACGTCGCCATTACGGCTTTATGAATCGAGTTTAACTTTAGCGGCTTCTGGCCGCGCCCTTGCTGTCTCGGCAACAGGTCGCACGAGAACTGGCCTAGGGAGTTTCGGCCAGCGCGGTAGTATAGGCGTTACGGGCATCACTTGCTTGCATGCGACTATGACATATACAGCACCCAGAGGCGCATTGAACCGTTTTCCGAATGCCTCAAATTGATGTGCGGCATTCACAAAGCGCGTGTGTTTGAGCGGCAAAAGGTAGGCACAATGTTCAACTTTGTCGACACTGAAATCCAGCAGTTTTAACCAATCCTGCACCCTCGAGCTCGAGATATAGCGGGCATCCCATGGCCGTGTGTTGCGCCAGCGAAACAGCTTGCGCATGCCCCAACTGCTTAGCGGGTTGAAGCCGATAATCACGAGTTTGCCCCCCGGCATCAAGACACGGGCTGACTCCCTTAGCAAACGGTGACTGTTGGGAGTGTAATCCAAGGCATGGTGTATTAGCACCGCATCGACACTGTCGCTAAGCAGGGGTAACGCCTCGTTATTGGCAACCGGCAAGGTCTTCTCTGCGTCGTATTGCGGCACAAACATCAGCTTGTGACCGATCGGGCTCGCCTCGAGCATTGAATGTTCACTGACACCGAGCTGCAAGAAATGATAGCCAAAGATGCGGGCGAGAGTCGGCTCCAGCAGCTCGGTCTCACTCGCGAGCAAGGCCTTGCCGAGCGAAGTCTCCCACCACGCCCCCATGTCATGAAAGAGCGCTTCCGGGGCTGGAAGATCGCGGCGTTTACGCCACCGCGCCCGAAGATTTTCTAGAAGCTGAATCATGTTCAGACCTTGTTTGATGCGCTGCGTCACGGCCAGTTCGAAGATAGCTGACCGCTTTCCGACTCGAGACAGCGTTCGTCTTGGCGAAAAGAGGTTTATACCATGGTGCCGGTGCACTATGATTGCTTTCTTTAGCACTGAAAATCAAATGCAATGACCCTAAATATCAGTCCAATTTCCGCCTTTAAAGACAACTACATCTGGTTGTTCCAAGTCGGCGCAGAAAAACAGGTTGGGATTGTGGACCCGGGCGATGCGGGTCCTGTGCTGGAGAGCCTTGCAAACCAAGGATTACAGCTAAATACGATCTTGATTACCCATCATCATCCGGACCACACTGGGGGCATCGAGCAACTCCTCGAAGCGTTTCCCGATGCCAATGTTATCGGCTCTCATAGCAGCCGTATTGGCTCTCTCAAGCAGCGCTGCAAACAAGGCGACACGGTGCGTGTCCTCGGCCTCGACTTTGAGGTAATAGAGATCCCGGGCCATACACTCGACCACATCGCTTTCTATCTTCCAAGTTGCGGCGCGCTCGAACAAGGCGCGGTGTTTTGCGGAGACACGCTCTTTGCAGCAGGTTGTGGCCGAATTTTCGAGGGCGAAGCGGCCATGATGCATGCCTCACTGGCCAAGCTAGAGGCTTTGCCGGGCAGCACCTTGGTGTACTGTGCGCATGAATATACCTTGGCGAATCTTAACTTTGCGCTGGCTGCTGAGCCTGAGAACGCGGATCTGCACGCGCGTTTAGAGGCAACTCAAGCGATGCGCGCGGCTAACCGGCCTAGTATTCCTTCAAGTATCGCGCTCGAACAGCGAACCAATCCGTTTCTGCGTTGTCATACCAAAGATCTTGTAGAGATGGTGGCAACACATTCCGGTAAGCAAGCGCGTAACGAAATCGACACCTTTGCACAGCTGCGCGCGTGGAAAGATAATTTTTAGGCCCTTAACCTTCGGGCATTCACTTGTTTAGAATTTAGCAAAAGTACTCCTCATGACATCTATGGTAATTTCAAGCTCGCAGCTCAATCCCACTTTCCCCCGATTCCGCTTCAAGCGTCTCTACATTGTGGTGGCCTCTGCCGTATTGTTGAACGCTTGTAGTACCGTTTATCAGCCCGATATGGAGGCCGATGAGAGCACCGAGGCAGCTAACGCCTCGCGTATTTTGGGCAATCGCGACGCCGCGACACGAGTCTCGATAGTCCCGACTCAGGAAGCCGTCGAGCCTGAAATGATTGAGTTCAAGGATATTTGGGCGCGCATAGGTGCTGGCTTACAGTTCGCCTATAAATATGACAACGCGCGTATCGACGAGCAGCTGCAATTCTATCGAGATAACCCTAGCTATCTGCAGACCGTCACAGAGCGAGCAAGCCCTTTCATCTTCGAAATAGTGGAAGAGGTTGAGCGCCGCGGTCTGCCCATGGAGCTGGCGTTATTGCCTATCGTGGAGAGTGCGTTCAACCCCAATGCGGTCTCGCCAGGCAATTCGGTTGGCCTGTGGCAGATTGGCAGCAGCACCGCGCCAGTGTTAGGCCTGAAACGAGACTGGTGGTACGACGGTAGCCGCGACCCTATTGCCTCGACCTCGGCAGCCTTAGACTACCTCACTACATTGCAGCAGATGTTCGATGAGAGCTGGCTGCTGTCCCTCGCGGCCTACAACACAGGACCGGGAAATGTGCGCAAGGCGATCAACAAGAACGAAGTACGCGACCGCGACGTAGACTACTGGTCACTCAACCTGCCCTCCATCACCGAAGATTTCGCACCTAAACTCATAGCACTCAGCCGCCTTGTCGCAGAGCCCGATCATTACGGTATGGAGCTTAGTGACGTGCCCAATGCGCCCGCGGTGAAGCTCGTGGATGTTGGCTATCAGCTCGACCTTGCCCTCGCGGCGAGTATCGCTGGAATCGATTCGGAGACCCTCTATCAGCTCAACCCTGGCTATAGGCAGTGGGCCACGCACCCAGATGGCCCCTATGGCCTACTGGTGCCAGTCGCGGTCGCAGATGCCTTCACGAGTGCGCTAGCGGATCAGCGCGACCGACCCAATGTCACATGGGATCGCTATGTGGTTCAGAGTGGAGATACCCTAGGCAGGATTGCGCAGAAGTTCCGTACTCAAGTGGGAGTATTGCAACAAGTCAACGCAATCGAGGGTAGCCGCATCATCGCCGGCGAGTCACTGCTCATTCCCCGCGCCTACGACTCCACAGCGCCCATAGCCGCTCCTAATGCTCCCGACTATATTGCGACCGCTAGCCGCTCATCCGCGGCCAGCACGGTGCCCCCACAGCCTCCTGCGCGTTATACCGTACGCAGCGGCGATAGCCTTTGGCTGATTGCCAATCGTTACCAGATCACAGTTGCACAGTTAGTGCAGTGGAACTCATTAGGGGCAGATGCCCTGATCAAACCAGGACAGCAATTGGTATTGCAGGGAGATACGACTCTTGCACAGACCAACGGCCAAAGCACGATCGAGACAGCGCAGCGCTATACCGTGCGTCCAGGCGACTCATTGGCGAGGATTGCGCAGCGCTTTAGAATTACTGCGGAAGATCTAGCGGACTGGAATTCGATTCAGCTTGGGGACTTGATTCACCCAGGGCAGCAACTACAGCTGCCCCCAGGTGATGCTAATCTCAATTGAGCCGCGTTTTATAGCGGTTCGAGATTAGTAGTAATGTCTGAATTGCGACGAGTATTGGCTACGAATGCTTCGAAAGTTTCACGGCCATCGCGTTCGATGTAGGTATCGGTCATTGTCGCGCGCTCTGCCAGAGACAGCTGCGATAGACTACCGCGAGTCACCTCTTGTAGCTCTAAGACGATGTAAGTGCCATTGCTAAGCGAGAACCCGTTATAGATTGGCTCGCCTTCGCTTGGGCTTGGCATGGAGAATACCGACTGTAAGACTTCCCCATTCAAGCCTGGCTGATCGCGCGTGGCATCGGTCTGTTCTATCCACTGCAATTCGTTCTCTACCAATACGTCGTCGATAGAAGACCCGGCTTGGAGTGAGCTCAGTAAAGACTGCCCCAGTGCGCTAGCACGCTCCTTCTCCAACTCCGTTCGCAGGATTGCGGCAATTTCACCACGGACTTCTTCTAGTGGTTGCAGTGTAGACTCATTGTGTTCACTAACGTGCAGGACAACCGCACGCTCATCCCCCAATTCGATGACATCGCTGTTATTGCCATCAAGGAGGGTCTCGTCAGAGAACGCCGCAGCGATAATATTCGCATTGCTAGTAATCTCAGTAGAGCCGCCAAGGCGTGTGAACATTTCGCTTTCGATCACTTCCAAGCCCAGCTCACTCGAAATATCGTCGAGGCCAGTTGTCTCAAATCCCAAATTAGCTAGATCTTCGAGACGCGAGAAATAAAGGGCGTCTACCTCAGCAGTGCTGATGTCGCGACGGATGCGCTCGGCTACTTCCTCGAACGGAGGATATTCATTGACGGTATTCTCTGTCAGCTTCACTAAGTGTACGCCGAACTCACTTAGAACTGGCGCGGATACTTCGCCAACCTCAAGTGCAGTCAGCGCCTCTTCAACAGCTGTAGGGAAAGCAGAGCCATCGGTATAACCGATATCGCCACCCTCTTCTGCTGAGATGGTGTCAGAGGATGCCTCAAGCGCTAGGGCGCCGAAGTCTTCCCCAGCATCTAAGCGTGCCTTCAAGTCGGCTGCTTGAGCCATGGCGTCCTCTTCACTCAGGTCGCCGCCCGTTTCCAGTAGGATGTGCGATGCGCGGCGCTGTGATGCAGAGTTAAAGGCACTACTCTCTGCATCGTATTGGGCCTGTACTGCTGATTCATTGACGCTAACTTCATCGAAAATGGCGCTCTTATCGAGTACCACGTATTTGATGCTCACTTCCTCATCCAGCATGAAGCGCTCTGCGTTGTTTTGGTAATAGGCCTCAATCTGCTCTGCAGGGATTGGCTCGCCCATGGTGCGATTACCCAAGGTGACGGATACGAAGCGGAAATCACGTGTCTGTGATGATAGGGCCGCCATGCGATCTAGTTCTGCCTCTGTCACGAAGCTTGTGGAGGCATAAGCATTGACCAATTGGCCCACGACCATCTGCTCTTGTAGTGCTTGGCGATAGCCTTGAACGGTAAAGCCCTGGGTCGCCATAGTGCGTAGTGCGAGGTCTGAATTGAAAACCCCGCCAATCTGAAACTGGGGGCTGCTAATAATCTGGCGATCGATCGCGTCACTCGATATCGTCATATTCGCATCGCGAGTGGCCTGTCGCATCAGGCGGTCTTCAACAAGCTGGTTCAAGGCGATTTGACGCAGCAGACCTTCGTCTAGGTCACCGAGGTCACCACCAACGCTGGCGAGAAGGTTTTGGACATTTGTCGCCAATTCGGGTTCGGTGATCTTCTCACCGTTCACCTCTGCAACGGTTCCGTTGTTGGCCAGCCCACCTACGATGGACTCAACGCCAAATAAGGCCATGACAGCAATGATGAAACCAATAATGACCTTGGCAATCAAACCCTGTGAATTTTCTCTAATCGTCTGCAGCATATCGGTACCTGTTGGAGAATCGAGTCTTAGCTAAATCGAATGGTGTGCGAAGCAGCTATTAAGAACCCTTTTTAAACTAAAAAGGCGCATCACTGATGCGCCTTATAAATTCCACTGTGCGATTGGGAGTATCTCTCCGTCGCAATCAGATCATTTGTCGTGAGACTAGAACTGATCTGATTAGCTATGGAATCTTGACTTTAAGTTAAATATTAACTGAGTCTTTTAGTGCTTTGCCTGCTTTGAAAGTTGGCACTTTAGCAGCTTTGATCTGGATGGTAGCGCCGGTTTGGGGATTACGTCCCTGACGTGCTGCGCGCTCTTTCGTAGTGAAAGTACCAAAACCAACAAGCACTACTGGGTCGCTTTTCTTCAGTGAGTCTGTGATCGCATCGATCATGGCATCAATTACGCGTCCAGCTGTTGCTTTTGGTATATCGGCACCTGCTGCCACAGCATCGATTAATTCTGATTTGTTCACGGTATCCCCTTATTTTTCTATGTTGATTGTGCTTGAAAACCTAGGCAGTAAAATGACGATTCACTTCCCACCATAAGTATTGTTATTTTGTCTGATTTTTTTATCCAAAAAAAATGGCTCGATAAGCAATACGACCGGCACTTTATACCAAGTCACGGAAAGCTGTGTCAACAGGAAACACAGGCTTTTCGTGCTATTCAGTGCGTATTTATGTGCAATTCGTCCTTGCTTTTGTCGCCCTCTTCGGCAGCAGGAGCAATCGCGGTTTTTATTGCCTCAGCACCTGCGATTGGGACCGGTCGATATTCTAATGCCAACTCTAGAACTTGATCGATCCAACGTACGGGTCGAATGTCCAAATCGGCTTTCACATTATCTGGAATTTCTTTCAAATCGCGCTCGTTGTCTGCAGGGATTATCACAGTTTTGATATTCCCTCGATGAGCGGCTAGCAATTTCTCTTTAAGCCCACCGATGCGCAATACTTGACCACGCAAAGTGATCTCACCAGTCATCGCCACATCGGAACGAACGGGAATACCCGTCAATGCCGAGACCAACGCGGTGCACATGCCCACACCTGCACTTGGGCCATCCTTCGGAGTTGCCCCCTCAGGGACATGAATATGCAGGTCGATGGTCTCGTGGAAGCCCGACTTCAGCCCTAGCGACGGCGCACGACTCCGTACGACGGTGATAGCGGCCTGAATAGACTCCTGCATGACATCGCCTAGAGAGCCTGTCTTAATCGTCTTGCCTTTGCCTTCCAAGGCCACAGCCTCGATAGTCAATAATTCGCCGCCCACCTGCGTCCAAGCAAGGCCATTGACCTGACCAACGAGGTTAGTCTCCTCTGCGACACCGAAATCGAACTTACGGACGCCGGAATATTTCTCGAGAAGCTCGCCAGTGAGTACGATGGGCGCTGGTTTCTTCGAATCGCTGTTCTCTTTCACGACTTTGCGGCAAATTTTGGCGATTTCTCGTTCAAGATTACGCACACCCGCCTCACGCGTGTAATAGCGCACGAGGTCCTGAATAGGCTCTGTACCAATCTCCAACTCGTCTTTGCGCAAGCCGTTGTTCTTCTGCTGCTTAGGCACTAAATAACGACTGGCGATGTTAATCTTCTCGTCTTCGGTATAGCCAGGTAGACGAATGATCTCCATACGATCCAACAATGGACCGGGGATATTCATCGTATTAGACGTACACACGAACATGACTTCGGACAAATCATAATCCACTTCTAGATAATGATCGTTGAAACTGTGGTTCTGCTCTGGGTCCAAAACCTCCAATAAAGCGGAAGCTGGGTCGCCACGATTATCCATGCCCATCTTGTCGATTTCATCCAGCAAGAATAAGGGATTCTTGACCCCTACTTTAGATAATTTCTGTAATAACTTGCCTGGCAATGAACCGATATAGGTGCGACGGTGGCCACGAATCTCTGCTTCATCACGCACACCGCCCAAGGCCATGCGCACGAATTTGCGATTAGTAGCACGCGCAATAGACTCGCCAAGAGATGTCTTGCCTACCCCGGGTGGACCTACCAAGCAGAGAATGGGGCCTTTCAATTTCTTTACGCGCTTCTGTACAGCCAAGTATTCCAGAATGCGGGTCTTTACCTCTTCTAGACCATAATGATCATTGTCCAGTACGCCCTCTGCCTTATCGAGATCGAGGCGCACTTTGCTGCGCGCCTTCCAAGGAATGCTGACCATCCAGTCAATATAGGTGCGGACAACGGAAGCCTCTGAAGACATTGGCGACATCATGCGCAGCTTATTGAGCTCGGACATCGCCTTCTCTTTCGCCTCGACAGGCATTCCCGCTTCTTCGATGCGAGACTTAAGCTCTTCAGCCTCGTTAGGCGCATCATCCAACTCACCCATCTCTTTCTGAATAGCCTTCATCTGCTCGTTCAGATAATACTCGCGCTGGCTCTTCTCCATCTGCTTCTTAACGCGGCCACGAATGCGCTTTTCGACTTGGAAAAGATCGATCTCAGATTCGATCAGGCCCATCAAGTGTTCGATGCGTGGCTGCAAGCTGACGAGCTCGAGTAGGTTTTGCTTCTCTTGAATCTGCAGGGACATGTGTGAGGCGATGGTGTCTACAAGACGACCAGGCTCGTCGATGCTGGAGATCGAGGTCATGACCTCTGGCGGAATCTTCTTACTTAACTGCACGTATTGTTCGAACTGCGCAAGAAGTGAGCGAACCAGTAGTTCACCCTGCTTCTCGGCCAGTGCCTCAGCGCTTAACGCTGCAATATGCGCCTGGAAATAGTCTGTCTCCAACTCCACCAGCTTGATGCGTGCCCGGCTAACCCCTTCCACTAAGACCTTCACCGTGCCATCAGGCAGGCGGATCAGTTGCAGAATGCTAGCGACAGTGCCGATCTCGAAGATATCGCGAGTGCTGGGATCGTCATCCGTAGGGTTTTTCTGTGCGACCAATAAGACTTGCTTGCCAGTATTCATGGCAACTTCAAGCGCCTTAATAGACTTGGGGCGACCTACGAACAGGGGTTGGACTATTTGGGGGTAAACCACGACATCGCGCAATGGCAACAACGGGAGAATGGTTTTGGCGATTTCGGGTGTATCTGACATAAGACCCATAGCTAACGTCCTGAATAATGATGGTGAGGCTTTGCAGTCTCAATAAGTACAGGTGCTTATCTTGGGGCTTATCGTGTCGATTTCAATCCGCCGCTTCGCGTCTAGCACTTTATGGGTATGCAAAGCGGCGAAAAGGCCCCTCCTAATGCTCCTCGGTCGCAGCACGTGTAGGCTGCTCACGATTCTCATAGACCAATAATGGTTCGGATTCCCCGTTGATGACGGCAGCGTCGATAATGACCTTGCTGACTTTCTCCATGGAAGGAATCTTATACATCGTGTCGAGCAGTACGCTCTCCATGATAGAGCGCAGACCACGTGCACCGGTTTTGCGCTCTTTTGCTTTTGCCGCAACGGCGCTCAAGGCCTCGTCACGGAACTGAATTTCCACGTTCTCCATCTCAAACAGCTTCTGATACTGCTTGATAAGAGCATTTTTCGGCTCTTTGATGATGCGAACCAAGGCGTCGAGATCGAGCTCATCGAGAGTGGCGATCATGGGCAGACGACCCACAAACTCAGGGATCAGGCCATATTTCACTAAGTCTTCCGGCTCTACATTGCGCAATGCTTCGCCCACACGATGCTCGACATCTTTGCTGCGTACCTCGGCGCTAAAGCCGATACCGCTCTTCTCAGAGCGATCGCGAATGATCTTATCGAGGCCAGCAAATGCGCCGCCACAGATAAACAGAATATTAGAGGTGTCGACCTGCAGGAATTCCTGCTGCGGATGCTTACGGCCACCCTGCGGCGGTACCGATGCCACTGTACCTTCGATCAACTTAAGAAGCGCTTGCTGCACGCCCTCGCCCGAAACATCACGGGTAATCGATGGGTTGTCGGATTTACGTGAGATCTTGTCGATTTCGTCGATATAGACGATGCCGATCTGGGCTTTCTCAACGTCGTAGTCACACTTCTGCAACAGCTTCTGAATGATGTTCTCGACGTCTTCGCCGACGTAACCGGCCTCTGTCAGGGTGGTGGCGTCTGCGATGGTAAAGGGCACGTCCAAAAGGCGCGCGAGCGTCTCCGCCAGCAGGGTTTTACCAGTGCCGGTCGGGCCTACCATCAAAATATTGCTCTTGCCGAGTTCTACGCCACCGGCACCACTCTCGTAGTTCAGGCGCTTGTAGTGGTTATAAACAGCGACGGCGAGGACTTTCTTGGCATTGTCCTGCCCAATAACATACTCATCGAGGGTCTTCTTGATCTCTTCCGGGATAGGTAACTTTTTGCTGCCTGACTCGGAGTCCTTCTCCTGAATTTCTTCCCTAATGATGTCATTGCAAAGATCAACGCACTCATCGCATACAAATACGGATGGTCCGGCGATCAGTTTGCGTACTTCATGCTGACTCTTTCCACAGAAGGAGCAGTAGAGCAGTTTGCCGCTGTCATCGCCTTTGTTGAAACGATCATCTGACATTCAACTTTCCCTCTAAATCGGTTCGTGACCAGATTACAGGACTTTGGAGGACTCTCCAATAGCTTCTGGATAACTGGTTATGCGTATGCGTTAGATAGTTCATCGGCAAACTTAGCGGCAATCATAGTGTTTGCCGCACAATTTTTACCGATAGTGGAAAAACTAGCGAATTCGCCGAGTGTTACATCACACGCTGATTGAGTACCTTATCCACAAGGCCATATTCCACGGCCTCGTCGGCACTCATGAATCGATCGCGTTCTGTATCCGCTGCGATCACATCAAGGTCTTTCCCGGTGTGTGCCGCCATAATCTTGTTGAGCTGGTGGCGTAACTTAATGATTTCATTAGCTTGTATTTCAATGTCAGCCGCCTGACCCTGCGCGCCGCCGCTAGGCTGGTGAATCATCATGCGCGAGTGTGGCAGCGCGAAACGCTTGCCTTTGGTACCACCTGCTAGCAGCAAAGCCCCCATACTGGCGGCTTGCCCGATACACATCGTGCTCACATTGGGATTGATGAACTGCATGGTGTCGTAAATCGACAGGCCCGCAGTCACAGATCCACCAGGGGAGTTGATGTACAGGTGGATATCCTTATCAGGATTCTCGGACTCGAGGAATAGCAACTGCGCCACTACGAGATTGGCCATATAGTCTTCGACTTGGCCAACCACGAAAATGACGCGATCCTTCAGGAGTCGCGAATAGATGTCATAGGAGCGTTCTCCCCTGGCGGTCTGTTCGATCACCATGGGAACTAGCGCGTTAGTGACTATCTCTTGCTTATGATCCATATTCACCTATTTCTTGCCGGCCTTTGGCGCGTCGGGCTTTATTACGTCATCGTAGCTGACTTTCTTCTCAGTCACTTTCGCATCAGCCAGAATCGCTTCGAAAGCTTGATCTTCGAGAACTGAGGACTCAACAGAAGCCAATTGCTCCTTATTGCTGTAATACCAACGAACAACCTCTTCCGGTGTCTCGTAGGTCGAGGCTATATCTTCAACAGTGCTCTTCACTAGAGCTGGATCGGCCTTAAGCTTCTTAACCTTAATGACTTCACCCAGAATTAGGCCTAGAGAGATACGCTTCTCGGCTTGCTCCTTGAATAGCTCGTCCGGCAACATGGACGGGTCAATATTCTGCTTGCCGCCGCCAAATTGCTGCATCGCTTGCTGACGCAATGACTCGATTTCGCTCTTAACTAAGCTAGAAGGCAGGTCGATCTTGTGCTCTTTGAGCAGCAAATCCATGACCAAGTTCTTCACTTTGCCTTTGCTCGCGTTCTTCAGCTCGCGGTTCATATTGGCAGAGACTTCCTTACGGAATGCCTCTTCACCGCCCTCATCAATACCGAAGACTGCGAAAAACTCGTCATTCAGTTCGGGCAGGACTGGAGCACTTGCCGAATTAACAGTCACTTTGAACTGCACTGGTTTTCCCGCTACTTCTTTATTCTGGTAATCCTTAGGGAACTCGAGATCGAGAACAATCTCTGCGCCGGCTTTGGCTTTCAGCAGGCCTTTCTCAAATCCTGGGATCATACGGTCTGAGCCAAGCACTAGATTAGTGCCTTTGGCCGCGCCGCCTTCGAACTCTTCTCCATCTATGGTGCCGACGAAATCGATATTCAAGCGATCGCCATTCTTAGCCTGACGCGTAATAGTGTCCCAAGTCTGACGCTGCTGACGCAGGGTTTCGATCATCTTGTTGACATTCTCGTCGTCAACTTCCGCTACTAGCTTCTCAACCTTAAGCTTAGAGAAGTCGCTGAGCGTTACTTCTGGGTAGACTTCGAATATCGCGACGAACTCGATGTCCTTGCCCTCTTCCAAGGTCTTAGGCTCTATGCGCGGCTGACCTGCAGGCTTGAGCTTCTGCTCAGTAATCGCCTCATAATAGGTCTTGCTCATGACTTCGCCCAACACTTCTTGTCGAACACCGCGACCGTAGCGACCCTTGATCACCTTCATGGGCACCTTGCCCTTGCGGAAGCCGTTCAGCTTCATAGTGCTTGCAGCCTCGGCAAGACGTGCATTCACTGCGCTTTCGACGATTGAAGCGGGCACAGCGACCGTCATACGACGCTCAAGCCCAGAAGTTGTTTCGATGGAAACTTGCATGAAATACCCTCTAAGAAAGGCTGATCTTAGGGCCAGCCTTTCGCGACCAATATTATTGAAGCTCACCCTATCGCGAAGATAGATTGGCAATTTTCAGTTGGGAAATTGAATCAACTAGGCCAAATGTGCAGTCTTTTACGGCTTGGTTTTCTCAAACCTCTTAAATATCAAAGACTTATCACATTATTCCTGTTATCCGAAGTGCGGGATTCTCCCATACCGCCTCATTTTATTCAATAAATAATCTTGTCGGTTTAGCTGGCCTCCCCTATGCTCAATCCCAAGCAACATAGGCGATTGCGAGTGTTGCCTCAGCGAGACCGACGATTTCCCAAGCCCTTTGCCGTATTAAAGCAGTCCCACACTATGCCTCTGACGAAAGACAATATTAGCGGTGTCATCCTGGCCGGTGGCAGATCTTCACGCATGCTGTTCGAGAACAAGGCGCTGCTCGAGCTTGGCGGCAAGCCACTCATAGCCCATGTCATTGCGGGCGCTAAGCCCCAAGTTGCGCAACTATTAATCAACGCCAATCGTGACCTCGAGCGTTTCGCTACACTTGAAATCCCTGTCGAGCCAGACCAGTTTGGCACAGACGCTGGCCCACTAGCGGGCATCGTGACGGGCATGCAATACAGCCGCAAACACCTTCCCAACGTCACGGCGATGGCCTGCTTTCCGGCCGACGTGCCTTGGTTTCCTAGCGATATAGTGGCGCAACTGGCCCAGACGATGCGTGACGAATCCACGCAAGTTGCCTGGTTGTGCACCGCTAAACAGTGGCAGCCTCTCTTCTCGCTATGGTCTCTAAGCTTAGAAGACGACCTTATCGCAGCCTTAGATGACGGCCTATATAGCCCCATGGCCCTAATCCGTTCTCTACCTAACAGCCAGCTCAATATAGTGGATATTGCCCAGGGCGATTTCGCAAATTTGAATACTCCTGAAGATTTTGCAAAAGCACGAATTCAGCTACAAGCCCGTAACGGCGGGGGCTAGGGAATATGGAAGTATTTTGCCTCAATGAAAAAATATTTTTAAATGAGCACTCGCTCCAAGCCCTTAATTTTGGTGAAAAAATAGATATGCTCGTGCAGCTAAGTGATTTTCGAGCAGCTTCGCTAGATGAATTTTGCGCATCGTGAGCTGCATTTCCTAAGGCACTGATTCATCAGCAAAAACTTGCTTAGCGCTATTTCCGCAATAGCTTCTAAGTACTTGTTTTAATAATAAATATATCTTAGGTGTCAGGTCTGCAGCGGCGCATTTAATTAAAATTTGTGGCATGCAATTTGCGCTCTTCTCAGATTTTGTAAGCCGGTTTAATTTGCAAAAACTCGTTAGCTCAGGGTTGCTACTCAATCCTTGGGACTGAATAATTTTTCAGGGCAACCCTGGGCTAACGGAGACTAAAGAGGACTAAAATAATGAGCAGCCTCCGCAAGCAAGATCGTTCGAATGACCTAGCTTTCAATCGTACAGAGCGTATTTTTGACAATGGCGGACTTTGGTATTTTCGTACCCGCGAGGGGGGCAATGTAGGCCCCTTCAGATACGAGTCAGAAGCCAGACAAATGCTCAGCAACTTTATTAGTGAGCTCCAAGCGAAAGAACAGGCGGCCGCGCAGCCCGAAAAACTGCATTTACGCCGTAGCGCCATAGCAACTATCACTGGGCAGATTATGACGCCAGTGAGCATGGGCCACTAACGCCTATCACGCCGCCCGAGTTTAGCCATTGCTATGCTCGGGCGGGGTACCTCTTTCGCCTTCAATCCCCCTCCTCGTCAGATTTTATCGCGCACTCATCCTGTTTTATCGCTAGATTGGCGATGCTGGGGTACACTCCGTGGGACTTTTACTGTTAGCCATTGTATGGCCTGTGGATTGCGTGTTGTGAGCCAATCTGATTTAACAATGACTGTAATCCCACCTGCAGCGGAAACTCTGGGCCTTACCCTGTGTTACGGTCAGCAATTCCAGCAACACGCCCTGTGGCAGCAACTCAATAGCCCTACCTTGCGCTGCATTCCTATTAGTAGCATCGAACAGGCACAGACCGAACAGGCCTCGCTGGTGCTTCTAGACCAGGCGCTACTCCAACAAGCCAGTCTCGAGACTTGGCGCGAGCATTTCAGCAATACCATAATGCTGAGCGAAGCCGCCTTGCAGGCGGATACCGACCTAGTCCTCTCCGACGGTCTACCCTCTATCCAGACTCAAAAACTCATTCGCATGGCTTGCGATAATTGGTTGGCACGCAAGCGCGAGTTGGATAGTGATTTACTCCTGCAATCTCTTGAGGGTAATTTAAACAAACTTGCTAGTGTAGGAATCGCGCTTGCGGCGGAAAACGACCTATCTACATTGCTACGTAAAATCCTCAGCGAAGGACAGAATATTTCCAATTGCGATGCGGCATCTTTGTTTCTTGTAGACCAAGACAAAGAGTCGATGACCTTCAAACTTACCCAGAACGACTCCATTAACTTTCCCTTCCAGGAGAGCAAGTTCAAGATCGACGCGAAGTCCATCTCCGGTTATGTTGCGCAGAATAAAACCGCTCTGAATATCGCCGACGCCTATAATATTGCTCCCGATTCCGTCTATCAGTTCAATAGTAGCTTTGACACCGGCGCCGGTTACGAAACCATCAGCATGCTGACATTGCCAGCACTGAACAAGAAGAAGAATGTCATTGCGGTATTGCAATTCATCAACAAGAAAAGAAAGCGCGAGACTCTCTTAAACGCCGATACGAATATAAGGGGGCAGGTGTTACCTTTCGATGACGAATCCTTTTTGTTGCTCCAAGCGCTAGCCGGCCAGGCCGGGGTCGCTATCGAGAACGCCATCCTCCACAACGACATTCAGAAACTATTCGAGGGTTTTGTTAAAGCCTCGGTAATGGCGATCGAGCAGCGCGACCCTACAACAAGCGGACATTCCTTCAGGGTTGCAGATCTGTGTGTCGCCCTAGCTCGCGCAGTCAATCTTAGCCAGCTTCCGGAGCACCGCCAGAATACCCAGAATGAGACACAGGTCAGAGAGCTTCGCTATGCAGCCCTGTTGCACGATTTCGGCAAAGTTGGCGTCCGCGAATCGGTTCTAGTGAAGGCCAAGAAACTCAGTCCTGAGAATATACAGAGCATTCACTTCCGTATTTTATTGGCCAAAGAAAAGCTCAAGAACAAGGCATTGAAGCAACAGCTGCATATGCACAAGCGCGGCAGTTTCGACGCCGAAATAAATATGCGTATCGAGGTGAATCTGGCTCAAGAGCTGGAACAACTAGACCAGTTCTTTGCCACTATTATCGACGCGAATGAACCCCTATTGCTTGGGGCAAGCAAGCGTACCGACCTGAACCGAATTGCGGCCTATTGCAGCCCATTCGAGCGCTCTCATGGCTTCGCTATCGTCAGCCCAGAAGAGTTCTCGATGCTCGCCATTTCGAAAGGCAGCCTCTCTGCCGAGGAGCGGCGCGAAATTGAGTCTCATGTCACGCATACACGCAACTTCCTAAGTCTTATTCCTTGGACCGATGAGTTCAAACAAGTGCCCACAATCGCCGGCGCACACCATGAGAAACTCGATGGGAGTGGCTATCCAGATGGCAAAGGGACCGCAGAGATACCCTTCGGCTCTAAGATCATGACTATCTGCGATATATACGATGCCTTGACTGCATCGGACAGGCCCTATAAGTCAGCCGTATCGCCCGAATTCGCATTGGACATCCTACACCTAGAAGCCAAGGCGGGCACCGTCGACAAGTCGCTGATCGATGTATTTATCGAAAGCGATGCCTACAAGTCTATAGAGGGTAAGGAATATTCAGAGGGCTTCGAGGGCGACAAGCAGTTTCGACATCACGTGTGTGATTTCGACCTGCATGAAGAACACTAGCGGCTATTGGCCTTGGCACGAGGTTGCACAAGTTTAGGCAATTGGGTAGTGGCGAAGGCCTGTTGCTGTATTTGGGGTTTCTTGCCGCGCTCGAGCAGATTGTTGGCTTGTGCGAACACATCTTCCATATAGCGCAGATAAAAATAGCGACCACGGTTTATGACTTCGTGCAAACGGGCATCGGAAAGCCGCGCGATAAAGCGTTCAGCACGTGTCCTAACACTACTGCCCTCAGCACTGCCCTGCCAGAAATGACATGGCGTGTTCAGCTGGGCAAAATCGAGGGGCAGCGCTGCGAACTGCAGGGCGCTATCGCTGGCCACACCCCGCGGCCCTTGACGCAATGCCTCGCGAACATCGTTCTCGACGAACTCCATGACTCTAGGATTATCAAAGACGCGCTTATCCGCGTAGGACAGCGACTCTAAAAGGCGCTGCAGATAACGGCCGTGGGACAGAGCCCCGCGCCAATGCCTGAGCAAAATAGAGCTCTTGAGCATCGTTGCAGCACTGCTACGCAGAATCCTTTGAAAGACACTGCCCTGTTCCGTAAATAGGGGAAATGAGCAAGACATACCTAGCAGCACACTTACCCGCTCCGGAGATTTGTTCGCCATCGCCAATGCGTAGGCTGTGCCGGCACCATTGGCCAGCAAGCCAAAGCGCTTACAGCGCAGGTGTTCAGCAAGGAAAGACAAATCTTGTGTGAATGCCGCGACGCTTGTTTTCGCGTTGAAATCGGATAGGCCGATACCAGGACGGTCTACCGCGATAATACGGAATCCGGCCTGTTTCGCATCACGGTGAAAACTAGCGGCCTCGAGGCGGGAGCTGCCGTGACTATGGCAATGAAACAAGGGGTAGCCGGTGCGTTCACCGTACTCTGTGTAGGCGAGTCGCCGTCCATCGGGGAGATTGATCAGTCGCACGTCTTCGTGGCGACTAGGGGTATCGACACCTAGCTGTCCATGGCTACGATCATCTAATAAATGTGAATGCATCCTGTTACCCGCATCTTGTCGCTTGATGACTTTTTGGTGTCACTAGGGGGATGCACTCGCGTCCATCCTTTGGAACCATGGCTAGAGAATAGGTGGGAATTATTCCCACGTCAACTTAAAGATGCTAAAGAAGTGATCTTGGTCACTTTCGCCATTTGCCCTTGTGCATTTGATTGAATAAAGATGTGGGATATATTCCCACCCTTAGGCTATACTGCGCCCTATGACGCGACCTGATGAAAATCTCAGCATTTCCTCGCAGCCCCCAGCGGTGCTAGTGGCAGCTATTCGCAAAATTCTGCGTCCACTCGTGCGCATGCTGCTTACATTCCAAATTACCTACCCCTTCTTGGTGAATCTGCTGAAAGGCCTCTATGTAGAGGTAGCAGACCAAGAGTTCGGCATGGATGAGAAGCGTCAAACAGATAGCCGCATCACTTTGTTAACAGGCGTGCACCGTAAAGACGTAAAGCGCCTGCGCAGTGAGCTCAGCGAAGATATCAATACTCCCAAGAATATCTCCATCGGCGGTCAGCTAATCGCTTATTGGCTGGGTTCCAAGGAATTCTGGGACAAAGAGGGTCTACCTCTCGCCCTGCCGCTAAGAACTGCCGCAAAGATCACTAAAGAGAAGACTTTCGACGATCTGGTTGAACTGGTGTGCAAACAGGATATTCGCCCGCGCGTTATTCTCGATGAATGGCTAAACCTGGGCATTGCCACACTCGACAGCGACAATAAGGTGCAGCTCAATACCGGCGCCTTTACACCGGAGAAAGGCTTCGACGAGAAGGCATTCTTCTTCGGTAAGAATCTTCACGACCATCTTAGCGCTAGCGCTCACAACCTGACGGGAAACACACCTTCCTATTTCGATAGAAGTGTTTATTATGACAAGCTATCCCATGAGTCTATTCAGGAGCTCGCGTCACTCGCCAATACCGCTGGAATGCAGGCCTTAAATACACTCAACAAGGCCGCCCTAAGCATGCAGCAGCGTGACGAGAAAGGGGAAGACAGGAATTACCGCATGAACTTTGGGGTGTTTAACTATAACGCCGTCTTAAATGACCAACCGGCCGATCGCGAGGGAGAGCAGAATGCCTAAAGCTATTTTAGCCATGCGCACCTATCCCGCCACCCTATTGTTGGCCATTGTCCTATTCTTAGCGACACTCATCATCACGACCGGTTCACTCGGCAAGGTTCGTAGCGGTGGCGATGATGGCGACGGCGGCAGTGGCATGGGCGGCACCGGTAAATCTGGTGAGTTCGGCGGCAGCGGCTTCGGTGGCACTGGCGGCCCCTCCCCCTTCTTTACGAGCACAGACTCTGAAGAGCAAGAGAAGACACCACAATTCCGCATTCCTGCAGGCGAGCAGAGCGCTCCTGTGATTATCGCGCAAGATCCCCAAGTAGATGGTTCTATCGGCACGGGTTCGCCAAGTGAGTTGAGTGAGCGCGTAATCGAGGCTATCGATAGCAACCCACTCGTGGAAGAGACACGCATAGAGATCGCGCAAAGCGCCGAGCAAGCAGAAAAAGCCATTGTCGCTGATGAGCCAAATGCCGAATTACAATTGGTAGAGCTGCAGAATGCACCAGAGCAGCCCGAGCTAGATAGCTTGCAGCGTCCGCAAAACCCCTTCCAGGATAGCGGTTCCTTACTACAAAACTCTCAGCAAGAGCGTCAAATAGCGACTGCAGTTGAGAAGGAAAGTGCCGAGTTAAGCAAGCCTCAGCGCGATAACGAGCAGCAAATCGCGGAGACTATCGCCGTAAAACTCGACACGGAACAACAGGCCAGCGATCAGACACGTGACCGTGACGGCCTGCCAGAGCGTATTCAGCGCCCTGACCTGCCTCCATTCCAGCGCATACGCCCTATTGAACGCCCAGCGCTAATGCCGCCACGCGTGCAGCCAATGCGCATCTAAGGGAAATAATCGCTTGCCGCTACCAGCGGTAATTGAGTTGAACGCCGACAGCGATGTCGGCGCTATCCTCCGTAAAGCCTTTTACTACATAGGACATCAGCGTCCATTCGTTGGCTAATGCCCAAGATACATAGGGCAGGACTTCATGTGTTTCGCCAGAAGCGCTGGATGCGGCTTCGCGGAAGTCGTAGATTATCCCAGCACTGAACTTCTCACTCAGCGGCCTTGCGAAACCAAGGGATACAAAGCCCGAATCCGTCATGCTATTAAATAGGTCCGATTTGCCGCGTATTTTGTAACCGAGCGTCGCAAAAAGCGTGGTCTGGCCGACTTGCTGGTAGGCGTCCAACTGAACCCCGTAATCGTAGGCCCCAGTGCCTAAGCCCTTATCCTCATTGGCAGTCGGAATCTTGACCTCAAAGCCTAGGTCGAAGAATGGCGTTAAGCTCCCTAACGCGGGCAGCTGGTAGGTCGCGCTCAACACCGAATCGCCCACGCCCCGATTATTGCCAGAGGCTAATGGGTTATCTAGCACCTCTAGCTCTTCTCTGCCCACTCCTCCGACGTTTACAAGCACATTGCCAGCACCCGATATCTCTAGATAGGGCACACTCGCCTGTACGCTCCAATTGCCGAAAGAGCGCTCGTAGGAAAGTGGAAAATAGTAAATAGAGGTATCGAGGGTTTGGCCATAGTCGCCTTTACTATAATAAGCCCCGAAGGAAAGATCATTGCTCGGCGCCTGAGACTCGGAATGCTGCGCGTTCGCGCCCATAGCGATCCCTACCCCTACGACTACTTGACTCATCTTTATTAGCTTTAGCACATCGGCCTCCAGTTGCGAGGCAAAGTAGCGTTACCCTCAATTATTGTCAAAGTTTTGCGCGTTTTTACCGACATATACTAGGCCTAGCCCTAGTTTGGGCGCCATGGTTTCGAGATGCATCACATATTGAGCACGCGAATAGTGCTAAATCTTTGAAAACTGTTGTATACCATGTAAAGTTGGCTAAAAAATATGCTCACTCAAAGTCGCTGCAGATGGGCTCTATTCTGCCCGGCATTCTTGCTCAGCCTTTTGGCTAAATCTCATCGGAACGGATCGCTCTATGAGAACCTTTAAAATATTTGCTCTAACCGCATTATCAGCGAGTTTGGCGTCCCCGCTGGCGCTAGCACAAGAGAACACGCCTCCCAACACACAGTTAAACGAACTCATTGGCGCAGAGCGTTACGAGGAAGCCTATGCCCTCGCAATTAGCGATCTAGAGGCTTGGGAAGGCGACACTGACTTCGACTTCCTCTATGGCATCGCGGCTATAGAGAGTGGCAACGCTAACGAATCCGTCTATGCCTTCGAACGGGTCGCCAACACCGCCCCGCGCAATGTCACACGACAGCGTGCACGACTAGAACTGGCACGGGCATATTTGCTCACTAATAACCTGGCGGCCTCCGAGACTCTGTTTAATGAGGTGCTCGCGAGCAATCCTCCAGAGAACGTGCAGGACAATATTCGCGCGTTTCTTAGCCTCATCGATGAGCGCCGCAATAGCCGCACGTCCACATTCAGCTTCGCCATCGCTCCCGTCATCGGTCACGATGACAACATCAATAGCGCAACAAGCAATGGGCTAATCGATACTCCACTGATAGGTGAGATCGAATTGAATTCAGAGGGACTCAAGACTGGCGATGAGTTCTTCGACGTCACCGTTAACATGGCCTATAAGAAGCCCTTCTCTCGCGATCGCGCACTCGACGTTACTTTGATAGCCAACCGCCATGACAATCAGTCTACGGACCAGTTCGACATAGACTATGCCTTGGGCGACCTCTCTTATGGCTATGGTAATGATAAACATCGCTTCCGACACAGCCTGCAGGTTCAGTCTGTATTCCTAGACGGCGCACGCTTCCAGAACACCTATCGTTTCAATAACTCTTGGCAGAGAGCCGGCGAAAATGGCTGGTATCAAGGCCTCTCGGGCGCCCTTTCGACGACCCGCAATGTCAACACAGCCGACTCCCCATTAAGCGATCTAAAAGACACCAATCAGATTCTAGTGTCGGGCTCACTCACCAAATTGAGCGCGAAGTTCACCAATACCTTTACCTTATTCTATGCCCAAGACAATGCCTTAGCCTCCCAAGGCGAGCACAACGGTCGTGACTATTACGGCCTATCCCATAGCTTACTGTGGCGACTCAATGGGTCACATACACCCTATGCACGTCTTTCTTACCAGAGCACTGGGTATGACGCAAAGCATCCTATCTTCTTCAACGATGTCCGCGGCGACGACAATGTCTCCGCTGCCCTTGGTTGGACTTGGCAGTATTCGCGCCGCCTCTCCATCAACTCCGAGATGGCATACAACGACGCCAATAGTAATATCGCGCTATTCGAGTACACACGATTCAAGTATCAATTAGGCCTGCAGTTCCAGATGTAATAAAGGAACTTAAGCACACTACAGCCGAACGAATGACGAGCAAAAAATATGAACGATGATCTTACACACCGCTTTTATAAGCTTCTCAATGTCGGCTTCTTCTGCCTGTGTCTCAGCCTTTACAACCCTGTAGTTCATGCACAGGAAGACGAAGAGATTGCCGGTCGTGTTATTCGTGTCAGCGGTGCGGTCAACGCGATTAACCCTACTGGCACCCGCGTATTAGCGCGTGGTGATGACTTCTATGTTGGCGACACCATCACTACCGGGCCCGCCGGATTTACCCAGATTCGCCTCAAAGACTCAGCGATCATCAGCCTGAAGTCCGATACGATCTTCGAGATTACCGAGTACAGCTATCAATCGACTACTGGCGAAGAAGATGCAGCGACTATGACGTTGCTACAGGGCGGTTTCCGCACTATCACCGGCAATATTGCGAGAGATGCGTATAACGTCGAAACCCCCTTCGCCACCATCGGTATTCGCGGCACAGATCACCAGGCACTCATAACACCTGACGGCTTGATCGTTGGCGTATTCGATGGCACCACTTTCGTCTTCAATGACGGTGGCTCCATCGAACTGGGTGTTGGTCAAAGCTTCGATTTCGCCTTTATCGCCTCAGCGATTCTCGCGCCGCTTGGCCTGCCAGGTACTCCCGATGAATATGGCATTATCGACATCGACCCTACTGACGATGGCAGCGTTGAAGAAGAGGAAGACGACAACAATGGCGGTAACGCTGGTGGCGGTAACGCCGGCGGTGGCAACGCAGGCAGCGGCGACAGCGGTGATGGCTCGACGCGAACGATCCCTCCGGCCTCGACTGCTGCCACCATCCGCGATGAACGCACTGTTAACGGCATAGTGCCAGGCAATACTGCTGGCACCACTGCGGGCACCACCACGAGTGCTCGAACTGGCACAGGGCAAGGTCAAACCAGCTCACTCACGATCAACCCGAATGACAGCGGTGACGGCCGAATCGTTACTTCGCCCACTCCTACTATTCCGAATACTCCAGCACCGGCCCCGGCGCCTGCGCCAACTCCTGCACCAGCGCCAACTCCGCCTCCTGCGCCAGAACCCACTCCGCCTCCCGCGCCAGAGCCCACTCCGCCTCCTGCGCCAGAGCCCACTCCGCCTCCTGCGCCAGAGCCAACTCCGCCTCCTGCGCCCGAGCCAACTCCACCTCCTGCGCCGGAGCCCACTCCACCGCCCGCTCCTGAACCAGCCCCAGAGCCTGCACCTGCACCTGCTCCTGCGCCTGAACCGGCCCCAGAGCCTGCGCCTGAACCTGCTCCGGAACCTGCGCCTGCGCCAGATCCTACCCCAGCGCTCAGCACTGCAGAACTCACTACTCTTTCAAGCTCTGACCGGACTGGCGTGTTGGTAACCCATTCCTTGTCGGAAGCACAAAGCGGTAGCGCCAGCGATTTCGGTAGTTCGACACTATTTGGCAATACCAGCAACAATATTGCCGTACGTCCCGGTAGCGCTACACGCTCGGGTTTCTTAACCTCAGTTGATGGGCTCGAGGTACAGTGGGGCAAGTGGACCAGCGTTGCGGGTAGCCCTTCTTATTGGCAGAACGTCGCCGGCGATTTATCCGGCGAACTCTCGACGTTCATCATGGTGTCTGCGCCAACGACAGACACAGAAACAATGAACAAGCTCGTCGGCAGCATTGAATACAGCAGTACTGGAAGCTTCATAGCCGATGAAAGTACGGGTTCAACCCCCGTACGGGAAGTGAGCAGCAGCCTTACACTAGATGTATCCACCGGCGACATTACATCGGGCACACTCAATATCTGCTTGGGCGCGACTGGTTGCAGCAGTAGCGATGATAGACAACGCTGGGCCACTTCGTTTATTGGAAGGCTATCCAGCGGAAAGTTCTCCTCAACTCTTAGCGGCAGCATTATCGAGGAAAGTGGCAGTGCTGCTGGGCTTACAGGCGGCTTCAATGTGTTCAGCATAGACTCGACTAGAAGTGTCGAAGGGACGATTACAGGCAATATTACCGGCAACTCTGGCGAAGGCTTTGTCCTAGGCTTTAGAGCTAAAGAAGTAGGCGAGAGCACAAACTCTATTATCGGTGCTAGCGTTCTGAAGGCTCCGGCATCTATTTCTCAAGAGCAGATTAACGCACTCACCTATAGAGGCCTCGCGATTGTCGGCCCCAATGATGGTGCCAAGAACTTGGGCATTCACATAGGCGCATCAGGCGACCTAACTAATGACCAAGCCTTCCTTCTTTACAGCCAGAACCCTGGCTTTGTTTTGCACAACAATGGCGTGAGTGCGGACAGCGGAACACTCGAGAACGACATCAACGACTATGATGTTACTTGGGGAATGTGGACAGGCACAAGCCCAGAGGTGGAAGGCGTGCCCTTGCACTATAGATATAGTCTTAGCAATGCGGCCATGTACAACAGCATAATGGGCAAGGTAATAGTGGCAACTGGCACGCCTTCTCCAAGCAATCAACTTACGGGCAGTAAGTATTTCGAATCGAGCTCTAGTAATGAATACTTCATCACCGGCGGCGACGAAGCAGCTAATACCATCAAGGGTCAGTTTAAAATCGACTTAGACTCAGGTGCACTCACCAATGGCAAGATGGAGGTCATCAGCAGTGGCAAACACTGGACGTCGAATGAGTTTATCGGAACGGTTGCCAACGGCACCCTCCCGGTTACTAGCGTCACAGGCAATGTCGTAATAGGCGAGTCCACTGGCGCTTTCACTGGCAATTTCGCAGGCCACTTTGTTGGCAACTACGCACAGGGTTTCCTTGCCGCCTTCGACTTCAAGAAAACTGGCTCTAGCACCAATAGCTTTGGTGCGGTCTTGTTCGAGGCAGTCGAGTTAGCGCCTGTCTACACCACTTCAGACTTCACCACATTCGGCGAAAGCTCTTACTACGGTTTCGTGCTCGGCCAAGTCGTAGCCGACAATGAAGGCCTAGCCACTTTCGGCAAGGTATTGGTCAATCTCGACGAGGAAAGCTCTTACGAAGGAGGCACCGAGAAGTTTGTCAGCGCTGCCGCGAGCAATGCCTTGAGCACCAACACAGAGCCCAAGTTCATTATTGAACGCAACACTGCAGACAATCAGAACTATGAGCAAGGCGTAACCGAAAGGAATATCAACTGGGGTAAGTGGCTGGCCGGCGCGAAGGTCTACACGAAATTCGACGACAATCGACAATTCCAGACCCTCGATCAGACGACTATCAACGTAAACTTCGTCCCTACCACGGCCGCAGAGTTCACTAGCATAGGCAGTGTCAGCCGCACCTATGCTGGCGGCGACTCATCGGCCTTCGGCAAGATCAATCATTCGCTTATCCACGCCTATTCCTCGGTACACGAGATCAAGTCGGTGTTTGACATCAACTTTGGCACCGGCGTTCTGACTAATGGTTTACTCGAGATTTGCATGGATGCAAGCTGCAGCAATGTCAGCGCCGACAAATGGCAGTTCGGTTATAGCGGCACACTCAACAACGGCATTCTCTTGGATGCGACGACCGACAGCGCGAAACACAATGACAACGCAGTTACTGTCACCGGCACTGTGGTAGGCGGCTTCACTGGTAGCGATGCAGACCGATTTGTGGGCGGCTTCAACTATATTGAAAACGGCAATTCCGGCCACTATATGCGCGGCAGCTTCCTCCTAGAGAACTCAAGCTTCCTCACTGCCGAAGCTATCTCAGGTTTCGAGGAGAACGAGTATGGATTCTTGAGCTTCTCGGACAATCTTTCTGCCGGTGTTTACGGCGGTGCGGCCCAGCGCAAAGGCAATTCTAGCAACTATCTGATTACAGATTCCCGGCTAAACAGTTCGGACTGGTATAACCGTAACGGAAGTGGCGCATCATTCCATAATGAAGATATCGACAGCTTCTTCCGCAAAGGCGGAGCTGGAGTCACAGTCATTAACAATGTCGCTAGCTTGGGCGATGTGATTACCTGGGGTAAGTGGGACGGCGAATCCGGAAGCGAAATACGACGCGACTCCCTAGGTTCAACCTATACCGATTTCGACGTGGATGCCTATTGGTTTATAGCCAAGCCAAGTGCCCCTACCGGCACCACTGGCAAGTGGGAATACTCCAACACACTAGCACTTCAGGGCTCTGGCAGCGACGGTACCTTGGCACTAGCAGACCTGAAGACATTTGGTTTTGTTCTCGATCTGAGTAATGGCAATATCTCCCTAGGAAAGCTGAAGATTCAAAGAGATGCCGATTGGACCGTTGCGTTCACAGGCTCGGCGAAGAATGACACAACGGGACAGGGCCCATTCCTCTCTCTGGCCATCTCCAACGTTGAATACAATGGCAACAGCATTGATCATTCGAATAGTTCTCTCGCAGGCATGCTAATCAACAATGGACAACAAGCGGCCACCGCGTTCTCCCTCACTAAAGTTGGGTCCGAATCCAGCCCCAATGTCGCGGGAACAATCCTTACCCAACGCGCCAGTGACGACCTGGAAGTGGATTGGGGCGACTGGGATACGCCAGTGGTGGATAACTGGACATCGCAGTTGAAAAACGAAATCGAGACGAGCATCTTCACATCGCTGCAGCTAACGCCGGACTTCGTTATCAATAGTCTCAAAGGCAGCGGCGAGTTCCAATACGACTATGCGAATGGTGCTGGGGCAGGTTATGGATCTGCGGCAGGCGAGCTTCTTAGCGTTTCTGCGAATATGGAAGTTAACTTTAACGACTCAACTATCGATGAAGGCCATCTTACAGTCATGACTGCTAACGAGGAATCGTGGCACTCTCATTTCACGGGTAGCTTCCAAGGAAACAATGTCACCCTTACTCCCGAGACTGGTTCCTTTACCATCGGCGGGACTGCCAATGCAGGCACTACAAGTTTCGGCGGTGCCTTCACGGGAGAAGCTGCTGGAGGATTTGTTGGAGCCTTCGAGATGATCGATGCACTCGATAATCAGAACTTCGTACAGGGAGCCTTCACCTTAGGCAAAGGCGCGTCCCTGAGTACTGATTAAACTCCTAATAAGAGAGTTGGAGGAGCGAACAGCTACTCCCCTTTTTCCTCATCTAACTGTAGTGATGCAGAGTTGATGCAATAACGCAGCCCAGTGGGCTGTGGCCCATCAGGAAACACATGGCCAAGATGGGCCTTGCAGTGTGAACACAGCACCTCGGTGCGCACCATGCCATGGCTATGGTCCGACTCCGTGATCACCTTGTCTTGCTCGACAGGCTCCCAATAGCTAGGCCAGCCGCTGCCAGAGTCGTACTTGGTCTCGGAAGAGAACAACGGATTATTGCAGACCGAACAGCGATATACGCCAGGGGCCTTCTCATTCCAGTATTTGCCGGAAAAGGCGCGTTCGGTGCCCTTCTCGCGCACGATCTGATAGCCCTCCTCCCCCAGTTCCTGTCGCAACACCTCGTCCGACTTTACCTTTACCTGCTTTGTATCTGCGCCTTTATTCTCGCTCATTGCTGCATAAGCTCCTGTGTTGATGTAAGTCTGTTGATCTGTACCACTGTCTTTTTGCCAAGAGGGGTTTACAATAGCCGCCCCATAAGCCCTTGGTTTAGGGCCAACATTCAATACGCCTAGATTAGCACACGCAGATCAACCTAGTTGGTTCTGCCGCAGCAGAGAAGCAATGCCATGAAGAGAATCAAGCAGTCCGACAAACTTAATAAAGTATGTTACGACATTCGTGGCCCGGTTCTAGAAGAGGCCAAGCGCTTAGAGGAAGACGGTCACCGCATATTGAAGCTGAATATCGGCAACCCTGCCCCATTCGGTTTCGAGGCGCCCGAAGAGATCATTCAAGACGTCATTCGCAATCTCTCCAATGCACAGGGTTATAGCGACTCTAAGGGCCTATTCTCGGCACGCAAGGCGATCATGCAGGAATGCCAGCAGATCGGCATCAATGGCGTGGACATCGACGACATCTATCTAGGCAACGGGGTCAGCGAGCTTATCGTCATGGCCATGCAGGCGCTCCTGAATAACGGCGACGAGGTGCTAATCCCTGCCCCTGATTATCCCCTGTGGACCGCGGCAGTTAGCTTAAGTGGCGGCACGCCAGTGCACTATGTGTGTGACGAGGGCGCGGACTGGTTTCCCGACATCAAGGATATAGAGGCAAAGATTACATCGAACACCAAAGCGATCGTGATCATCAACCCAAATAATCCTACTGGCTCGGTGTATAGCAAAGAGGTGCTCGAAGAGATTATTCGTGTGGCACGCAAACACCAGCTAGTGATCTTCTCTGACGAGATCTACAGCAAGATTCTCTACGACGAGGCTGTCCATATTCCGATCGCCTCCCTTTGCGATGACCTGTTGATAGCAACATTCAACGGCCTCTCCAAGTCCTATCGCTTGGCCGGATTTCGTTCTGGGTGGATGATACTCAGTGGCGCAAAGGACAAGGCAGAGAATTATATCGAAGGCTTGGAGATTCTCTCCAATATGCGCCTGTGCGCCAATGTTCCGGCCCAGTTCGCCGTGCAGACAGCCCTTGGTGGTTATCAGAGTATTAATGAATTGATATTGCCGGGCGGGCGCCTGCGCGAGCAGCGCGACATGGCGTGGAACCTCATCACGCAGATTCCCGGTGTGAGCTGCGTAAAACCCAAGGGGGCCATCTACATGTTCCCGCGACTGGACCCGGATGTTTACGCCGTAAAAGACGATGCCAAATTCGTGTTCGACCTTCTAGAGAAAGAGAAGATCCTACTGGTACAGGGCAGTGCCTTCAATATTGAGGACAACTGCCACTTCCGTATCGTCTTCCTGCCTACAGTCGACGTGTTGCAACAGGCGATAACGAAGATTGAAAACTTCCTGCGTCGCAATAAATTCTAAGCAGGTAACTAGACAGGCATTACGCTGAACCCCAAAGCCCGCAGCTGCGCAAGCAATGCGGGCTTTTTCTGTTCTGCTCCCCAGGCATCTAGATCGAGAGTGTAGTGTGAAAACTCTCTGCGCTGGCTTATTCTCTTGCGTATCGCATCGAACAAGGCCGCATCCGGTTTAGCCTGCCCTGCCCGCAGCTGCCCATCGATATCCACAACATCACATGCCTTGCTTAGCACATGGGCAAGAAGTTTGTGCGGATCTGTTTCGCTTAGCTCCGGCAATACTAACAAGCTTTGCGCCGCCTGCTGCCCAGTATTGCCGCGTGCATCTGGCAACTCAAAATGCTGCAGGAAAGATTGATAGTTACGCTCGCTCGCGCTGCGTTTAGCCTCTACGCTATAACCGGCGATATGGGGTGTGCCGATGCGGACAAGGCGCAACAAATCGGCCGAGATGCTCGGTTCTCTCTCCCAACAGTCCAGCACCGTGATCAGCCCGGAGTCTCGCGCAAGTTGCTTGGTAAGCGCGGCATTGTCCACAACCTCTCCCCTAGCTGCGTTAATTAGCACGGTTCCTGGTGCGAGTTTAGATAGGCGCTGCGCATCGAGCATATGGAAAGTCGGATGCGGCCCCTCTTTGCTAAAGGGCGTATGCAGCGTGATTATCGGCGCAGTCAATGCTTCGTCTAGAGAGCAGAACTTCTCCTTAGTGTTTTGAGCAGCGACGAAGGGGTCACATAGCACGCAGGGAATATTAAGACTGCTAAGACTCTGATATAAACGTCGGCCAACATGACCGAAGCCGATGATCGCGACATGCTTATTCTTTAGGTCGAGCTCATTGGCCAGCACTAGCTGGGCCAAGCTGGCTAAGACATATTCCACTACGGCATTCGCATTACTGCCCGCGGCATCCGCCACGGCGATTCCCGCAGCACGCAGATACTCGAGGTCTAGATGATCCGTGCCACTAGTAGCGGTCGCCACGAAGCGGACCTTTGACCCCTCGATTAGACTAGCGCCGACCTTGGTGATCGAGCGCACCAACAGCGCATCGGCATCGCGCACGTCATCTGGTCCAATCTCACGCCCTGCAAGTAGCTTTAGTTCGCCATGGGTCTCATATAAGGCGCTGACATCCACGATATTGGCATCCGCCACGATCTTCATGATGCGAACCCCTGCGCAGGCGTAGTGGGCGTGAGCGAGCCTAGCAGCGCGAGGTAGCGCTCGGTGGCAATGCTATCCAGCTGCATGCGCTGCAGAATGTCGGCCACATGCTCCGGCTGCGGAGCGCTCCAGAGCAGATGTGCAGACTCGATGCTAGAGAAAGGCTCTTCAGGGTGATCCACATCCTCCACTATCGTGGCCAATTGCCTGCTCAACATCGCAATCTCTTGGTGCTGCTTCAATAGCTCTGCCCCCTTCTTCGCGCCTCGATAACTTAGGCTTGCGACCTCTGACAGATTATCGTAGAGCTGTGGCAGTGTCTGAAAGTGTTGCAGCAAGGCGCAGGCAGCAACGGGACCTACTCCGGGCACTCCTGGGATGCAATCCACCGCGTCACCCACCAAGCCAAGATAATCAGGGAACTGGCTCGGGCGAATGCCGTACTGGCGCACGATATCGTCATGGAATCGACGCAGGCTGCCGCTGAAATCCCAGACATGATCGCCTTCACTACGCAGAAGCTGGGCGAGGTCTTTGTCGCGGCTCACGATGCTGACCGCCTCACCCACTAGGGCCTGGGCAGCGTTCTGTGCGCGGTAACGCGCCGCGAGAGTGCCGATGATATCGTCGGCCTCATAGACCTTGCTGGCGAAGCCGCGCACGCCCATCGCGGCGGTGAGCTCGGCACAGGCGAAGAGCTGTCGTTCCAGATCTGGGTCAGGCAACACGCGATTGGACTTATAGTCGGGGTAAAGAGTATGGCGGAAACCGCAGAACAGGCTTTCATCGAAAGCCACGGCAATATGTTCGGGACGGGTTTGGCGCAGAAAACGCTGCAGGAACTGGGCATAGCCGAGGAACGCGCTCAGGTCGCGCCCATCCTCACCCCATACCTCCAAGTGCGGAGAGAAGTAGGCCTGGAAAATGTAGATCGAGGCATCGACCAGATACAGAGGCTTGGGCATGGTGTCTCTCTGCAAGGGCTAGGCACTAAGGCCCAGGGCTCACACTTTGCGAATCAAATAACGGTATTGCCCATCTTGCTCTGAACGCTCGACCAACTCATGGCCGAGAAACATGCAGAACTTGGGCACATCGCGCGTAGTCGACGGGTCTGTAGCTAAGACCTCTAGGATCTCGCCCGCGGCGATATCGCGAATCTTATTGTGCAACATCATCACAGGCTCTGGGCAGAAAAGACCGCAGGCATCTAATGTGGCGACCGCCTGTGTATTCTCGTCGGCGTTATCGCTAGGGATTGATTTATCGCTCATTACTACTCTCTTATCGCGGTCAGCGCAGGCTGATCAATGAACAGGTCTCTGTCTCAGTATCGAAGCTAATGCCGACGTCACCGCGCTCTAACTGCTTGCGCAGCATGCTCACTTTCTGGGCGAGTGAATAGTCGACCTCGCCATACTCCGTGCCTTCGCGGCTAGCGTATTCTTCTAAGATAGCGGTGAGCGTGTCAGCACTGAGTTGTTCGAACGGTATCTGCATAGTGCCGTTTAGCCCACATTGACGAAGTCGATGGTGGGGGCGTCTTCTCTTATCGCCTTCAAAGCCGTAAACGGAAACAACTTACTGTCGGCCAATTGCGAAGGCGATACGTTGGTTACGCTGCGGAAGATGCTCTCCACGCGGCCCGGGTATTCGCGGTCCCACTGCTTGAGCATCTCCTTGATATTGCGCCGCTGCATATTCTCTTGCGTGCCGCAAAGATTGCAGGGAATGATCGGAAACTCGCGCAGCTTAGCGTAGCGACTAATCTCCTGCTCGCTGCAATAGGCCATCGGTCGAATCAGGATGTTTTGCTTATCATCGCTTAGCAGTTTCGGCGGCATGGCCTTCAAGGTGCCGCCGAAGAACATATTCAGGAACAGAGTCTCTACGATGTCTTCGCGGTGATGGCCGAGCGCAATCTTGGTTGCGCCAATCTTCTTCGCATAGGTATAGAGGCTGCCACGTCGCAGGCGCGAGCATAGTCCGCAGAAGGTCTTGCCCTCGGGTACTTTTTCCTTCACAACCGAATAGGTGTCTTGCTCGAGAATATGATAGTCGACGCCGAGCTCGCTGAGATATTTCGGCAACACATGCTCGGGGAAACCGGGTTGTTTCTGGTCGAGGTTTACCGCAATAAGATTGAAGTCGATTGGGGCGTGCTTCTTCAGGCTTATTAAGATATCGAGCATCGCATAGGAGTCTTTGCCGCCGGAGACACAGACCATGATGAGGTCGCCCTCCTCGATCATATTGTAATCGGCCACTGCCTTGCCGACATCGCGACGCAGGTTCTTATGGCTGCGGTTGAGCAAACGAAGTCTGCGCTGTTCCGGGGTCTCATTTCTCTCTGTCACGCGTCGTTCTCCTAAACCTGATCAATACTTCGCCGAGGCCATGTGCCTAAGCGTAAAACTTCTCGCCCTTGGCGGCCATTTCCAGCAGGCGCGGCGTCGGGGCAAACAAAGGACCTAGGTGAGCATAGCGCTGTGCTAACTCACAGAATGCCTGCGCACCCATGCTGTCGATATAACGCAAAGCGCCACCGCGGAACTTAGGAAAGCCAAGCCCGAGGATCAGCCCCATATCCGCCTCGATAGGGTCGGACACGATGCCGTCTTCTAGGCAACGCACGGTCTCCAAACACATCGCCAGCATCAAGCGAGCCACTATCTCCTCGTCATCGAACTCGCGCTGCTCGCCTTGCAGAGCCTCTATCCTGGCAATAATGGAAGCGTCGATCTGTTTCTCAATACGACCACGCGCGCCGGGCACATAGCGGTAGAAACCCGAGCCCGTCTTCTGCCCCAACTCCCCCGCCTCGAACAATAAGTCCATGGCCGATTTGAAGTCATAACGCATACGCTCTGGAAAGCCATCCGCCATTACCGCTTGCGCGTGTACCGCTGTGTCTATGCCCACTACATCGAGTAGATAAGCTGGCCCCATCGGCCAGCCAAAGGCTTCCATTACTGCGTCTATCTTGCGGAAGTCCGCGCCATCGCGAAGCAATTGCGAGAAGGCGCCGAAATAGGGAAACAGAATACGGTTTACAAGAAAGCCTGGGCAGTCGTTGACCACGATCGGCGTCTTACCCAAGGCTTGCGCGTAGGCCACTGTAGTCGCTATTGCCGCATCGCTGGACTGCGCACCGCGAATAACCTCTACCAGAGGCATCAAGGGCACGGGATTGAAAAAGTGCATGCCGCAGAAATTTTGCGGACGCTGCAGTGCTGTGGCCAAATCTGTAATCGATATCGTAGAGGTGTTAGAGCAAAGTATTGCATCTGGCCCTAGCAGCGGCTCCACTTCGCTCAATACTGCCTTCTTAACACGAGGATTTTCGACTACCGCCTCGATCACTATATCGACTTTGTCGAAGCCCGAATAATCTAAGACTGGATGGATAGACCCGAGCATCGCCGCCGCGGAGGACTCGTTGAGGCGCCCTTTGGTCACTTGCTTATTCAATAGCGAAGAGGCCTCGGCCATGCCGGCATCTAGCCCTGCCTGCGCGATATCCTTCATCAAGACAGGAACCTTCTTCAGGCTCGACTGATAGGCGATGCCGCCCCCCATGATGCCTGCACCCAACACGGCAGCGTGGCCAACACTCTTACCCGCCTTGCCAAGACGGCGACTCTTCTGACGCAGCCATTGGTCGTTCGTAAACAAGCCGATCAGATTGGTGGCCACCTCACTCTGCGCTAAAGCGGCGAAGAGATTCTTTTCAACCTCGAGCGCCGCGTCGCGCGACAGCAACACGCTCTTGGCAACTGCGGCTAGTACTAGTCGTGGTGCGGGGTTATGGATATCTCGACTCTGGGCGAGCAGTGCCTCGGCTTGGGTGATGAGGTCCTCGAGATCGCTTGTGTCGATCGCAAGCGGGCCCTTCTTAAGTACTCGCGATTCTAGCCAGGCGGCTTTCTCTTCGTGGCTCTGGCTAATTTGCTCTAGCGCTGACTCAAGCAATAACTCTGCGTCGCATATCGAGTCGACCGCGCCGCTGGCCAGTGTCTGTTGTGCATCGACTTGCTTGCCCGACACCATCCACTGCAAGGCAGAGCCAAGGTCCATGATGCGCGGCGCGCGAACTGTGCCGCCAAAGCCCGGGCAGATGCCTAGGCCGACCTCAGGAAAGCCCAAGGAGGCCTGAGGACTCGCAATGCGGTAATCGGTGGCTAGGCAGAGCTCTAGGCCGCCACCGAGGGCATGACCATTGATGACACTCACGGTGGGGAACGGCAACTCTTCCAAGGCGGTGAACACACGGTTGCTCTGCTCTACCCAAGCGCTAAGTTCGGCCTTGGGGAGTTTGAACAGCTCTGTGAACTCAGTAATATCGGCCCCCACTATGAAGCTGCTCTTAGCGCTAGAACAGACTAGGCCCACAATACTGGAATCCTGCGCGAGAACCGCCAATGCCTGCTCAAGCTCTTTTAGCGTAGCGCTATCGAATTTATTGACCGGCGAACCCTGCAGGTCGAAGCAAAGATGTGCGATATCTGCCTCTAGGCGTGTCACTCTGATCGCATTACCTTGATACACTTCTCACCTCCAACGCTGTCATAAAGGCGGGCATTATAGTCAATGTTCTCTCCTATAGACAGGCGCGCAGGCGTCACTTCCACTCTTGCCCAGCCTAGTGCCTTACTGCAAAATGAAACGCTCAATTTCAGGGCCCGCCGCAGCGGTGCCAGTACAAAGGACTTTATGAATCGACGACAGAACGCCTCCCTCACGCTGCTGTTCGGCGCCATTGGCATTGTAAGCACACCCATCCAAGCGGCAGAGCATGCCACTATTACCCTGTATCACCATGTGTCCGAGTCAACTCCGGCCTCCACTAGCGTTTCGCCCGCCATATTTCGACAGCATCTAGATCACCTGCGGGATGACGGCTTCAATGTCATGCCCCTGCCAGAGTTGCTCGAGGCCCTACAGGAACGCCGTCAGATCCCCGACAAGAGCGTGGCCATTACCTTCGACGACGGCTATAGCTCGATCTACGACACCGCCTTCCCGATGCTGCAAGAATACGGATTTCCCTTCACCCTGTTCGTCAACACCCAGCCCCTGAACGATAGTATGTCGGGCTATATGAGTTGGGCTCAGGTCAAGGAGATGAGCGACGCCGGCGTGACTATCGCCAACCACATGGAGAACCATCCCCATATGGTGGATGCACTGCCAGATGAGGACACGGCGGCAAGAGATCAAAGACTACGTGAGGAGCTACTCAGAGCGCAGGCGCGCATAGAGGCCGAAACCGGGCAGGACCATAAGTTCATCGCCTACCCCTATGGCGAGTACGACTTAGCCAATAAGGCGATGTTAGCGGACTTAGGATTTATGGGGATCGGCCAGCAGTCTGGCGCAGTGGGTTTCGATGCGGATTTCCTAGCACTACCCCGCTTCCCCTTCGGCGGCGCCTTTACAGACCTCAACGATTTCAAGCAGAAAGTACAGACCCTGTCCTTTCACCTGCTCAATGTTGACCCAGAGAGCCAGATGACCCAAGAGCGCAATCCGAGCGTTACCCTGCAGTTCGCCGCGGGGGACTTCAACTTCCGCCAGCTAGCCTGTTATGCGGGCAGCCAGCCTATGCAGTTGGAATGGTTAGATCAGGAGCAGGGATTGTTGCGAGTCAGCACAGACCAGACTTTCAACTCGCGCCGCTATCGCTATCTATGCACTGCACCGATGCGTGGCACGAACCGTTATTTCTGGTATTCGAAGGATTGGACCCGTTCAACCCCGACGAATCAGGATTGAACGGCGAGATTAACTCTGACTGTCGAAGGACAGCAAGTCGTTGATGCGGATGATGTCGTGAATCTCACTGATGTAGACATGACCGCGTTCTGAATAGCGCAGCAGGCCCTGCGCGAGAGCGCGGGAGTCCAGCGGCTTGTCCTTGATGCGCATCTGCGCACGCAGCTCGCGTAGGTACGCGTAGCTAGGATTGGTGTTGAGGTTGCGGAAATAGGCGCGGATAGAGGCCTCTACCGTGGCAAAGGACCTAACTTCATGGCTAGCATCCTCCGCACGCTGACCTGGCACAAGACCACAGCCCTCGTCGAAACACCACTGACCGAAGATGTTATTGCCCTCGCGAGCGAAACGAGACGTGCCCCAGGCAGACTCAGTAGCGGCTTGCGCCAAAGCTAAAGACACGGGGATGATGTCGACACGCACCAGCAGCTCGTCTACCAGATCAACTGGAGACAACTCACTGCCCTGCAAGCGATACTGTAGCGCGAACTCGTCTAGAGTTTCCTGCTCTGTGACGCTCAAGTCACCGCCAGTGGCGAGGATATTGGCGAACAGCTGCACTTTCGCGCGGCGCTCTAAGATGCGTTTATTTTCCGCCTCGATATAGGCGTTGAAGTAAGTGAAGAAGGTTTCCTTCTTCAGATCAATATTGGTGATTGCTTCAAAGTTAGGCAGAGTGCTCTCGGCACTAGTTTCGGCCTGCTGACCGGCCTCTACCACTACAACTGGTTCGTCAACTTGGCGCACTTTTACGTAAAGGGCCAGTGGCAGGGAAGCTAAAATCACGATCAGGCCGACGCGCACAAGAGTTGAAGATCTTGGGTAAGCTAATAGTCTGAGCATTAAGTATTCATTATCCCGTAGTTAGAAAACAGCGGCACCGTAACAAAAAAACCCTTATAAAGCAAGCTATAAGGAGTTAGTGACTCCCGCCCATACAGTCGGGGGAAAGCGGCGCAGTGCCGTTCTTCTTGGCCCATTCTGCAGGGGTATAAGTGTGCAATGCGAGGGCGTGAACGCCACTTTGCAGTTGCTCATTAAGTAGACCGTATAAGTGCTGATGACGTTTCACGGGGCCCATTCCGTCAAAAAAAGGAGACACAGCGGTAACCTTAAAGTGAGTCTGCGTCCCTGGACCGCCATGATTATGACTCTCATTAAGCACATCGAGGTGCTCCAATTCCAAAGCACTGCGCAAACTGGCCTCAATACTACCCTTCATATCCATTCTAGACTCTCTCTCACTATTCAACTCGATGTGAACAGTTTACTGCTCTTTTCATCACATCGTTAATTTTCGACGCAAACTTCTGTAGTAATTTGATACTCGCATCACTGTACTCCGCTAATCGAGCCACGAGGGTGGTATGGAATTGCTGGAACCGCCAAAAGGCGCACATCCATGTGCAGGCTTGACGTGAATGGTCCGATTTATGAAGATCTGTGGAAGATTTAGGCCTTCGCGGGCGGGGCCCGCTCCCACAGTCAGAAACATATTCCAATGAGGTGGTATAAACCACTGACTGTGGGAGCTTGCCTTGCAAGCGAATGGTGCGATTGATGAGGATCTGTGGAAGATTTAGACCTTCGCCTGCAGGCAGACTCCCACAGTCAGAGTAATATTCTAGATCTGATTTGGGCCACTGACTGTGGGAGCTCTTGCCCTATTTATGGGGTGCCTTGCAAGCGAAGGGTCTGATTGATGAATATCTGGCAGAACCACTGACTGTGGGAGCTTGCCTTGCAAGCGAAGGGACTGATTGATGAGGATCTGTGGAAGATTTAGACCTTCGCGGGCAGGGCCCCCCATAAATAGGGCAAGCGCTCCCACAGTCAGAAATCAATTCCAATGTAGTGGTAGAACCACCGATCCAGTTAGCCATTAAACGTGTAATACATTGGTATACACGGTAGAATTCGCGCTCATTTTCTGCTGAGACTAGAACATCCTATGGCAATCTCCTGGTACCCCGGCCACATGCATAAGGCCAACAAGGAAATGGCCGCGCTGATTAAAGACATCGACGTCGTTATTGAAGTGCTCGACGCCCGCATGCCTCAGGCCAGCTCTAACCCCATGCTCAAGGCCATGCGCAAGGGCAAACCCTGTCTGCACGTTCTCAACAAAGCCGATCTCGCCAACCCCCATATCACCCGCGAATGGCTCGACTACTATAACGCCCAGCCCCTCGCCTACGCCGCCACTAGCTCCAAAGAGAAACGCCTCGAGACCTCCGACGTTTTGTTTCTTTGTCAGAAGCTCATGCGCAAGGTCAATGCCGCCAAGCCCGTCGTCGAAGAGACTGTTCCGACAAACCCCGACGCCGCGGCCCTGCGCGCCTGGAAGAAGCAGAATCATAAGAACCAAGTGCTCATCGTCGGCATCCCCAATGTTGGTAAGTCCTCTATCATGAACACCCTGCTCGGCAAGAAAATTGCCCGCACGGGTAACGAGCCCGCTATTACTAAGGGCCAGCAGCGTGTGCGGCTCAACGATCACTGGTTCCTTGTGGATACCCCAGGGGTGTTGTGGCCTAAGCTCGAGGATCAGACCGCCGCCTACCGCCTAGCCCTGTCAGGCGCTATCCGCGCGACTGCGATGGAGTCCACAGAGGTTGCGGTGTTCGCCGCCCAGATGCTCATCGATCAGTTCCCCGAACGGCTCAAGGAACGCTATAAGGTCGAGGAATTACCCGCAGACAGCGAGGCCTTCCTGCGCGATCTCGCCGTGTCACGTGGCTGTGTGCGCAAGAATAAGGACATCGACTGTAACCGTGTGGCCGAGTTGATCATCAACGATTATCGCGCCGGACGCTTCGGCGCGATGTCGCTAGAGCGGCCCCCGCGCCCTGCGCAAAGCGAAGCTCCACAATAGAATTGCGCCGATTGGGGATTCTTGTTTCTCAAGCTACCCCCAAATCGGCTAAAATACAGCGCTCGACAACCCTCTTAGGAAACGCCCCGGCTTTATGCAAACCCTCCATACCTTCGCCCTCGGGCAACGCTGGCTCAGCGAAACAGAACCCGAACTGGGCCTAGGCATCGTCGCCGATGTCGATCATCGTACTGTCACTCTCGCCTTTCGTTCCTGCGATCAGCAGCGCCGTTACGCGCGGCAACAGGCGCCGCTGAACCGCATCGTGTTCTCTGCGGGCGACACCATCACTACTCTGCACGGCGATGAGTTGATCGTGATCGAGGTATTTACCCTCGACGACACCGTGATCTACCACTCTCACCTCGCCGATGACGTGACCGAGACGATCAAGCTACCGGAGTCGCTATTAAGCGACACCCTTGCTCTTAATAAGCCACTGGAGCGCCTATTCTCTGGGCAGACCGATGCCTCGCAGTGGTTCTACCTGCGCAAGCACACGCTAGAGCGCCTTGGCGACATCGAAAAATCCCGCGTACTTGGGCTGTGTAGCGGCCGCACCGATCTTATTCCCCATCAGCTCTATATCGCCTCCGAGGTCGCCTCGCGCTTCGCGCCACGTGTGATGCTGGCGGACGAAGTGGGCCTAGGCAAGACTATCGAGGCAGGTTTGATCCTGCAGCAGCAATTGGTGACAGGGCTTGCCAGCCGCGTGTTGATCATCGTGCCTGACGCATTGCTAAACCAATGGCTGGTCGAGATGCTGCGGCGTTTCAGCCTGCACTTCAGCCTCTACGACGACGAGCGTTGCAGCGAGATACTCGAGGCCATGGCCGACGAGGAAGGCAGTGTCCGCAACCCCTTCATGGAAGAACAGCTGGTCCTAACCAGCGTAGACCTATTCCAGAAGCAACCCCAATGGTATGAGTTCGCCATCAATGGCGAGTGGGATCTGTGTATCGTCGACGAGGCGCACCACCTGCGTGACGATGCCGTGGCCAGCGCACCCAGTGCAGACCCGCGTCGAAAGAAGCGCACCGACTACGCCATGGTCAAGCGCATCGCGGAGTCTAGCCGCGGCATCCTGCTGCTAACTGCTACGCCAGAGCAGATGGGCCAGGAGAATCACTTCGCCCTGCTGCAGCTGCTCGACCCGAATCGCTTCACCGATTACGAGGCCTATCACCAAGAGCACGCCAACTATCACGACCTAGCGGCCACTATTAACGCGCTAGTGAGCAAGTCTAGCCTCTCGGCCGCTCAGCTCGATGACCTAGAGGCAGTATTAGCCACTCGGCATGACCCCAAGGGCATCAACCAGATCCTGTCGCCCCTTCTGCCCTCCAGCACCGCTAGCGGCACAGCACAGAACGAGGCCCGTGAACGCCTAGTGCGCATGCTGCTCGACCAACACGGCACCGGTCGCATCCTATTCCGCAACACGCGCAAATCCCTAACCGGCTTCCCGAGCCGCGAGGTGCACCCCTACCTGCTGCCTCTGCCACCGGCCTATGACGACCTGCGCATCGCCCGCCCAGAGGCACTCGAGACCCACCTAAAACCAGAGATGGCCTATATCAGCGCCAGCGCCCTGATGGACGAGGAGGAGGCAGAACAGAGCCTGCCGTGGACCTCAGTTGACCCGCGCGTGAAATGGCTAGTGGAGTTCCTGCAGAGCAATCGCGGCGAGAAGGTGCTGCTGATCTGCGCCCAAGATGTCACGGCCATGAGCCTCGAGAAATACCTACGAGTGAACGCCGGCATCCGCAGCAGCGTGTTCCATCGCCACATGGACCTACTGGACCGCGACCGCGCCGCAGCCTACTTCGCCGGCACCGAGAGCAGCGCACAGATATTGGTGTGTTCCGAGATCGGCAGCGAGGGCCGCAACTTCCAATTCTGTCGCCACATGATCCTGTTCGACCTGCCCCTGAACCCAGACTTGTTGGAGCAGCGCATCGGGCGCCTGGATCGCATCGGCCAGAAACACACCATTCAGATTCATGTGCCTATCTTCAAAGACAGCGCGCAAGAAGCCCTGTTCCAGTGGTATCAAGAGTCTCTTAACGCCTTCCTCTTCGTGGCACCGGCGGCCTACCGCGTCTACCGGCAATACGAGAGCGAACTGCACGCACACCTGCTGGCTCCCAATCTGGATTCCGAAGACTTCACCCAATTCCTGCAGGATGCCAAGCAGCTCAACCATACTTTGAATGGCGAGTTAGAACAGGGCCGCGATCGCCTGCTAGAGATTAACTCCTTCAATAAACAGAGTGCGCAGCAGACCGTGCAGCAGATCGAAGACTTCGAGGCCGCCTGCACGCCAGAGGACTATATGAAGGAGGCCTTCGACGCCTTCGGCATCCACTACGAACACAACGCGGACGACAGCTATATCATCCACCCGACAGAAGAGATGATCGTAGACTCCTTCCCCGGCCTGCCAGACGATGGCATCGGCGTGACCTTCGCGCGCCAGTTAAGCCTGCACCGCGAGGACATTCAGTTCCTAACCTGGCAGCACCCCATGGTGCGCGGCGCCATCGACATGGTGTTGGATTCGCCCCAAGGCGGCGCTGCCGTTAGCCTCCTACCAGCAGTCGATGGGCGCGAGGCTGGCATTACCGAGCAGGGATTCGTGATCGAGGCGATCTATCGCATCCTTGCCCCTGCCCCGAAGCATCTGCAGATGTCGCGCTACCTGCCCGCCACCAGCTTCTGCTACACCCTCGTGCCCGAGGTAGATGGGGAGCGCGCGGCTAAGGTTTCCCTAGACCCAGTGCGCCACAGACTGCGCTACATCGACAAACACGAGGCCGCAGGGCTGATCAGCGAGCACCAGGCACGCATCATCGAACTGCTGCGCAAGGGCGAGGCGAAGGCACAGGCGCAGATGGCGATCAAAGTGGGCGACGCCAGCAACGACATGCTCAAGACCCAGACCGGCGAGATCAAGCGCCTGGTTGCATTAAAGCAGGTCAACCCCAATGTCAGAGAGTCTGAGATCGAGTATCTGAAAGAACAAACCATGCAGCTGCACCAATGCATGAAGCAGGCTAGTATTGAATTACTCGCTGTCCACGTCGTGTTTAAGGCCGGATAGCAAACCCAACGATCAGGAGTCATGCATGACGCAAAGCGCAAGTAATACCGCCACACAGGCCCAGAACAATGCTGCGGGCAATAGCCAATTGAGCGCCCCGGCCCAGGTTCACCCTGCCTTCGAGTGGCTGCGCAGCCAGCGTATCCCGACGCTCAACGTCGTGATGGAAGAGTATCGACACAAGGTCACGGGTGCGCAGTATTTCCACCTTGCCAGCGACGATGTCGAAAACGTATTCCTAGTGGCACTGCGCACGGTGCCTATGGATTCGAAGGGCGTTGCCCATATTCTGGAGCACACCGTACTTTGCGGCAGCGAACGCTACCCAGTACGCGACCCCTTCTTCATGATGATTAGGCGCTCGCTCAACACCTTCATGAACGCGTTTACTAGCAGCGACTGGACCGCCTACCCCTTCGCGAGTAAGAACCGCAAAGACTTTAACAACCTGCTCGAGGTCTACCTAGACGCCGTGTTCTTCTCGCGCCTGCACGAACTAGACTTTGCCCAAGAGGGGCACCGCCTAGAGTTCAGCGAGACGAATAATCCAGACAGCGCGCTCGAGTACAAGGGCGTAGTGTTTAACGAGATGAAAGGCGCCATGAGTTCCACGAACTCGATTCTGTGGCAGACCCTCAGCAAGTATCTCTACCCCACCACCACCTATCACTACAACAGTGGCGGCGAGCCCGAACATATTCCAGACCTTAGCTATGCCGAACTAAAAGAGTTCTACGCATCCCATTACCACCCCAGCAACTCCGTGTTCATGACCTACGGCGACATACCCGCATTCGAGCATCAGCAGCGCTTCCACGAACTGGCCCTAGCGCGCTTCGAGAAGCTGGACATCAATATCCATGTGCCAGATGAGAAGCGTTATTTCGCGCCTGTGCGTGTGGAAGAGAGCTACCCGCTAAGCGAGCAAGAGAGCGAAGACGGCGAGAGCCAAGACAAGACTCATGTCGTCATGGCATGGCTGTTAGGCAAGAGCATCAATCTCGACGACATGTTCCAGGCGCAACTGCTTTCCAGCGTGTTACTAGACAATAGTGCCAGTCCTCTCATGAATGTCCTGGAGACCTGCGGCATAGGCTCTTCGCCCTCACCCATGTGTGGTTTGGAAGACGGCAATCGCGAGATGAGCTTCATGTGCGGGCTCGAAGGCTGCGCAAAAGGCGCCACGGCCGAGGTGGAAGCCTTGATTCGTAGCACGCTAGAAACTCTTGCGCGCGACGGCGTGCCAGAGGAGCAAGTGCAGGCAGCCCTGCACCAGCTAGAACTGCATCAGCGCGAGATTACCGGCGACAGCCATCCCTATGGCTTACAACTCATTATCGCCAGCCTCTCTAGCGCTATCCATGGCGGCGACCCGATCAACGTCTTAGACATCGATCCTGCGCTTGCGCGCCTGCGCGAGCAGATCGCCCAGCCCAATTTCATCGGCCACTTGATTCAGAGACTGCTATTAGACAACCCCCATAATCTAGTGCTGACTCTGCAGCCAGACCCGCACCTATCCGCGCGCCAGGTTGCCGCAGAAGTACAGCGCCTGCAGGCGATCAAAGACAGCCTAACTGAAGACCAAGCGCAACAGATTATCGAGCGCAGCAAGCAATTGAACGAGCGCCAAGAGGCGCAGGACGATCCCTCCATACTGCCAAAGGTCGGCCTAGAAGACGTGCCAGCAGATTTGCCTTCTCCGCCATCGGAGACCAGTGACATCGACGTGGCTGGCAGCAAGATGCCAGTAAGCTTCTACCCTCAGGGCACCAATGGCATCTGTTATCAGCAATTAATAATCGAGCTGCCGCAGCTAGAAGACGAACTGCTTGCCGTGCTGCCCTACTACACTACCTGTGTGTCGGAGTTCGGCGTTGGCAAGCGCAGCTACGGCGAGGTGCAGACCTGGCAGTCCAGCATCAGCGGCGGTGTGGGTTACTACGCCAACATCCGCAGCACTATCGACAGCGAACAACGCAGCAAGGCGATCATTGTGCTTTCAAGCAAGGCATTGGTGGCCAATCAGGCCGCACTGACAGACCTATTGTTCGAGACCTTCGATGAGGTGCGCTTCGACGAGGTGCAACGCCTGCGTGAGATCATGGATCAGATTAGTGCGCGGCGCGAGAGCAGCATCACCGGACAGGGCCACGTATTAGCGATGGCCTTGGCGAGCAGCGGCATGAGCCCAACCGCTCAGCTTAACCACCGCTTCACCGGTCTCGCCGGCATTAACTCATTGCGCGCCCTGAGCAAGGCAATCAAGAGCGACGAACAAGCCAAGGCCCTGCTCGCCAAGTTCCAAGCTATACACGCCAAACTAAAGCAGGCGCCCAAACGCGTGCTCTTAGTCGCCGAAGAGGCTGCGCAGCAATCCATTACCGAGACTCTTGCCCAGCGCTGGAGCAAAGCGAGCGCGCCGAGCGACGGCTTCCAGAGTCTGCTATTACCCGAGCGCCGCGAGCAAGTGCGCCAGATCTGGACGACCAACACCCAAGTGAATTTCTGCGCCAAGGCCTACCCTACCGTGCCGTCCTCGCATCCTGACCACGCTGCCTTGTCGGTACTCGGCGGCTTCCTGCGCAACGGATTCCTACACAGAACGATTCGCGAGCAAGGCGGCGCCTATGGTGGCGGCGCAGATCAGGATGGCAACTCCGCCTCGTTCCGCTTCTATTCATACCGCGACCCAAGGCTAGTAGAGACGCTGAAGGACTACGATCGCGCCATAGAATGGGTGCTAAGCGGCACACATGACGAGCGTTTGGTTGAAGAGGCAATATTGGGCGTGATCAGCAGCATGGATAAATCTAGCTCGCCAGCTGGCGAGGCGAAACAGGCGTTCTACAACGAGCTATTTGGCCGCACTCTCGAGCATCGTCTGCACTATCGCAAGCAGGTGTTAGGGACTCAGATGGCCGACCTACAACGCGTGGCTGCCCGTTATCTGCTGCCAGAGAAGGCCAGCATTGGCTTAATTAGCAATAGCAGCAAGCTAGAACAGGTGAAAGATTTACATCTAGAAGCGCATAACGTTTAGAGTTAAAACGCTATTATATTCAATTGCTTATGGGGTATTTTTAGAAGAGTTATCGCAAGATCTGAAGAAAATTAAAATATTTTGAAGATATTTTTAAATTCTTTGGAACTATGTGCGAACCCCACAGTCTTAATAGGTGTAGGTGAATTGCAGACAAAATTGTGGGTTTTGTTTCATTTTATCTCTCCCTTGATAGTAGTAATTTAAACCCGGCCCCTTTGGCCGGGTTTTTTTTGCCTGGGATATTTTCGAAACCCCCACATCTCTAGAATAATACGCTGATTGTAGGAGCGGGCTTGCCCGCGAATGGGGTCAGATTGAAACAAATCTATAGGGAGGGGCAGATCCTTCGCGGGCAAGCCCCCCATAAATAGGGCAAGCGCTCCTACCCCGCTGGATTGGGGTTTGGCGCTGGGTTGGGATCCTTCGCGGGCAAGCCCGCTCCTACAGTCAGTGGTTCCCATCTGTTCAAAAACAGCGCGCTGACTGTAGGAGCCTGCCCTGCAGGCGATATGCCAAAATCACCCGCAGATATTTATCAACCCCCACGCTGCTCCATGATGGTGTCATAGGCCATCTTGATTTCTTGGGTTTTCTTCTTCGCCATCGCCATCATCTCTTCGGGCAAACCCTTCGAGACGAGCTTGTCTGGATGGTGCTGACTCATTAGTTTGCGATAGGCGCGTTTAACATCGGCGCTACTGGCACTGCTTTCCAGTCCTAACACCTTATATGCGTCGCGCAGACGATCCGCTGGGGCCTCCTGTCCTTGAAAACGGAACTGGGCGCTCAAGCGTAAGACCAACTGATCGAAGGCCTGCTTAGGGTAGCCTAGGCTCGCCGCCATGGACTCTAGCAGGCGCCGCTCACTCTCCTCCATCTTCCCGTCTGCTAGCGCGGTGGCGATGAGGATCTCTAGAAACATCTGAATCAGATTGCGCCGGCGCTGACACTCGCGCTTGAACTGCGCCAAGACCTCTTGATAGGGAAAATTGTCCTGCTTGCCCTGTTCGAACAGCTTGATCGCCAGCTTGCGCTGCTCTGGCTGCAGCTGCATCTGCCCCATGACCTGCTGTGCCAGCGATATCTCGTCCTGACTGACGCGGCCATCGGCCTTGGCGATATAACCCATCAAGGAGAACACGGCGGTGAAGAAAGCCGTCTGCACCCGCTCGTTGTTCTGGGGTCCCCCGATCCTGTCGATCGACACGCCATCTAGGCCCGCATCGAAATAATTGCCCAGAGCTGCACCCAAGACGGCCCCGATTGGCCCGCCCATGACGAAACCGAAGGTGCCACCGATTACCTTACCCCACCAACTCATAGTCTTCCCTGTTCCAAAAGCCTCACTATGGAGGCGCTACTTAAGAAAATAGGCGTTGCCACCAGTTCTTGCCCAGCTCTTCCGCGCAAATATCGATCTGCGCCTGATAGCGATCCGCATTGCCCTGCACCCTTCCAGCCGTGTCGATGAGCCACTGCTTATCGGCATAAGTGCGGCGCTCGAAGCCCGTATTGCCCTCGTGATAGGCCAGGTACAGATCCCGAGCGTTATGAAGGGCGATATTATTGCGCCTGTAACTATTGGCGTTATACCAACCCACGAAGTCCACCGCGTCGCTGAAACTCGAGCGTTTAGCGCGGGAGTTGCCGGTAGAGCGCTGATAATCTGCCCAAGTACTGTCCAGAGCCTGGGCATAGCCATAGGCATTGGAGGGCCGAGGACCCGGAATTACCCAGAGGATTCGGCTACGGGCAGGCTTGGCCCGCGAGCGAAACGCAGATTCTTGATAGATAAACGCCATGGACACCGAGATCGGCACGCCCCAGCGCTTCTCGGCGTCTGCCGCCGCCCTGAACCACGAGCGATTCTCCTCGAAAATGGAGCAGGCATTGCCGAGATTCTTAGGCTGGCCGTTCATGCAGCCCGCGAGGGTGAGGAGCGCGAGCAACATCAATGTGAATTTTTGCATTTGTGCCCTCCTATTATCTGTAGAACTGTGTCAATCGAACCCCATTCGCGGGGTAGGAGCGCTTGCCCTATTTATGGGGGGCTTGCCCGCGAAGGATCTGCAGCTAAATCTAGACCTGCATCAATCAAACCCTATTCGCGGGGTAGGAGCGGGCTTGCCCGCGAAGGATCTGCAGCGCAATTTAGACCTGCATCAATCAAACCCCATTCGCGGGGTAGGAGCGGGCTTGCCCGCGAAGGATCTGCAGCTCAATTTAGACCTGCATCAATCAAACCCTATTCGCGGGCAAGCCCGCTCCTACAATCAGCGGTTTTTATTATGATTGGTGTTGCTCCAGAAACGCCACAAACTCCGCCTCATCCATCACCGACACCCCCAACTCCACCGCCTTATCTAGCTTGGAGCCTGCGCCGGGGCCGGCCACTACCCATGTGGTCTTCTTCGACACACTGCCCGCTACCTTAGCACCCAATGCCTGTAATTTCGCCTTGGCCTCGTCGCGTGTCATGATCTCTAGGCTGCCGGTGAGCACGAATATCTGCCCGTTCAAGGCGTCGGATTGTTCCACTACCTCTTCGTCGGACCAATGCACGCCAGCCTCACGCAGGCGCGCGATGACCACGCGATTGTCTTCGTTGGCGAAGAAGTGGGCAACATGAGCTGCGACAATTGGGCCTACATCCTCTACCGATTCTAATGCCTGCGTATCCGCATCCATCAATGCCTCTAGGCTGCCGAAATGACTCGCCAGCGCCAGTGCAGTTGCCTCGCCTACCTCGGGAATGCCTAGCCCGAACAGGAAGCGCGGCAGCGTGGTGCTGCGGGACTTGTCGATGGCGGACAAGAGATTATTGGCAGACTTCTCCGCCATGCGCTCTAGGCCCTCGATATCCGCGAAGCTTAGATGGAACACATCGGAGACATCCTTCACGATACCGGCATCGACGAACTGCTCGACTAACTTGTCACCAAGCCCGTCTATGTCTAGCGCACCGCGGGCACAGAAGTGCCTAATGGCTTCTTTTCTCTGTGCTGGGCAAACTAGTCCACCACTGCAACGGAACAGAATTTCACCGGCGGGCTCTACTTCCGAGCCACATGCCGGGCAAGCCTGTGGCATTTGCACTTCGCGCAGTTCACCCTTCGCATCGTCGGGCGTTACCACCTTGACGATCTTGGGTATCACATCCCCCGCGCGGCGCACGATTACAGTGTCGCCGATGCGCACGCCTAGGCGGGCAATCTCCGCCATATTATGCAGGGTTGCATTGCTAACGGTTACGCCGCCGACGAAGACAGGCTCGAGACGCGCGACTGGCGTAATGGTGCCGGTGCGCCCCACTTGAAACTCTACATCGCGAACTATGGTAGAGACCTCTTCGGCCGGAAACTTATAGGCCATCGCCCAACGCGGCGTGCGCGCGTTAAACCCTAGCTCCGCTTGCAACTGCAGGCGGTCGACCTTGATCACTGCGCCGTCTATCTCATAGTCGAGGTCTGGCCGCTTAACGAGTAGGCGCTCCGAATATTGCAAACACTCCTGCGCACCTTCCACGACTTGTCGCTCTGGGTTCAAACGCAAACCCCACTGCGCTAAAAGCTCGAAGGTGGCACTTAGGCTGGCAGGCGTCTCGACGCCGTCTGCTACCTCGAAGATGCCGACGCTATAACAGAACATATGCAGCGGACGCGCCGCGGCGATCTTGGGATCCAGTTGGCGCAGTGTGCCCGCAGCGGCATTGCGCGGATTCACGAAGGTCTTGGTGCCCGCCTCTACGGCGGCCAGGTTGATCTGATCGAAACCCGAGCGGCTCATATAGATCTCGCCGCGCACCTCTAAGCGACGTGGGATAGCAGGCCCCTTTTCATCTTCTGCTGCGGCATCGCGCAGGCGCAGCGGCACGTCTTTAATCGTGCGCACATTGTGGGTGATGTCCTCACCTGTTACGCCATCGCCACGGGTTGCGGCGCGCACCAGCACGCCATCTTCATAGAGTAGGCTCACGGCGACGCCATCGATCTTCGGTTCGCAGCTATAGTGAATTGCCGCCTCGCTATCCAGGCGCTTCTTGATGCGCTCTTCGAAGTCGACGAGATCGCTGCCATTGAAGACCTTGGCTAAGGACATCATCGGCAACTCGTGCCTTACTTGTTCGAAGCCACTCAGTGGTGCAGAACCCACGCGCTGAGTCGGTGAGTCGGAGCTTATTAGTTGCGGAAACTCCTGCTCGATCTTTTCGAGGCGCAGGAATAGTTGGTCGTACTCCGCATCGGGGATGATGGGGGAATCGAGGGTATGGTAGAGGTAATCATGACGAGCAAGCTCGGCCCGCAAATGCGCGAGCTCCTGCAAAACGGCTTGCCCGGGTATCGAATGCTCGGTCATTTTGACTGACGTAGTTGCCTAAGATCGAAGTCGCGCACGCGTTGACGATAGTGCTCGATGGTCTGTGCGGTCATAACGCTGCGATTATCATCTTTAAGATCGCCATCCAGCGCAATGCGCAGTTGCTGTGCCGCGTCGAGCATTCTGTCAAACGCCTGCATGCTATTGGCCACATTAGGTAGTGTCATGAAGAAACAGACACCGCGAGTGGCGAAATCATTAATCTGGTTTAGGTCGAAGGTGCCAGGGTTCACCATATTAGCCACGCTGAACATGACTGGGCTACTAGGGTCTTGGTCGAAATGACGATGGAAAATACTCATGTCGCCGAAACGCAAACCGGAACCAAGCAAGGCCTGCAATAGGTCTACACCATAGAACTCACGATCTGACTTGGCCACCACATTAATGACCAATACCTCACTGTATTCCTGTGGCACTGCGGCCTCTGCACTCGCCTGCTTCGATTTCGGCTCTTGCGCACGCGGCGCCTGCTGCGCTGGCGCGTCGTCGAATAATTCTTCTTCCTCTTCGCCTAGTTCTTCAGCTGGCTCTTCGTCTGCAAACAGCTGCGCCTGACGCGACTTGTCTAGCGGCTCTTTTGTGCGTTGCGGTGCAGGCTCCGGCTTCACTGCGGGTGCCGGGCTTAAGTCTTCGTCGAACCCGTCTAGATCTAACACTGGCTCCGCACGCTCGCCACTATGGAAGTCACGCTCGCGTACTGGCTCTTCGCTGCTGGCGCCCATGCCGGTGAGCTTGTTGCCCGCCCATTTTAACCAGCGGCGTGGCCCACTCTCTTCGGGTTCTTGCGGCTCTTCGCTGTCTTCGTCCCAGCCATCGTCTGCGTCGTCATAACGCACATTGTCTTGCTGGGCCGACAGTAACTCTTCGCCCTCGGAGTCACCGTACACGTCATCGAACTCTTCAGCCTCGAGGTCTACTTCTTCGTCCTCGGCGTCGTCTTCCTCTTCCCACGACACATTGTCGTCGTAAGCCTTGTTGCCGTAGAGCTCGTCGTCTTCTTCGACGTCTCGCTCATCGTGGTCAGAGACGTTGCTTACATCGTCCGGCTCTTCATCGTCGAACTCATTATCGAAATCGTCGTCCTGCTCGTCCAAGTCGTCTTCGTCTTCATCATCATAGTCGTCATCAGGATCTACACTGTCCTCCGATGGGCTATCGTCGAGGTCGTCTTCGTCCTCATCGCTATCGTCATAGCTGTCATCGAAGTCGTCGTCATCTTCGTCGTCTTCGAATGGCTCAGCATCTCGATAATCGGCTTCCTGCTCTGCTTCGGCGGAGTCCGAGCGCTCGTTGAACACATGGCTGTCTAGCGGATCGTCGTAATAATCCTCATCGCTCTCGTGCTCAGGCTCGAGTGGCTCCTGCATAGGAACCGGGGTGCTGGTAATAATGGGAGTGTTCTGCGCGGCTGCAGCAATGCGGTCGATGGGGCGATGCACCGGCTTCTGCACGATGGGGGCGCCGCGTTGGCCCAAGCGGTGTTTCTGACGGGCCGCGTCACGTGCGTTAGCGACACTGGACTGGCGAGGCGCGCTAACGCCCTCGTCTTCGTCGTCATCATCCCCCACTGCATCCATGAGCACGGGAATGGCGTGGTCCGACTTGCCTGCCTTGCGACGCTCATTAGAGGTGAACTCCGAGTTCTGCTGCAATACCTTAGCGAAGGAGCGCTCTACCATGCGCGCGCCGCCATTGGGCAGCTCGGAGCGCACCAGCTCGTCCGGGTCGTACTGGGGAATATTCTTATCCAATTGCATGCGCAACTGGCCGCGGCGGGCGCGCAAGGCTACATACAAGCCTCGCAATATAACGCCCACAATCGCGAGGATTAGAATAAGAATTAGAAGTTCTCGTAGCCCCATATTTACAGCTCTGTCTCTATGAATGTTGTTCTTGTTTCAGTTTGCCTTTGAGCATTCGCGGGCAGGCCCCCCATAAATAGGGCAAGCGCTCCCACAGTCAGTGGTTATTTCCCACTGTACTTGGGTAATTCTCTGACTGTAGGAGCCTGCCCTGCAGGCGATATGCTTAAATTTTCCACAGACCAGCATCAATCATACCCAATCGCTTGCAGGGCAAGCTCCTACAGTCAGTGGCTTCTACAACAAAATGCTGTATTACATCGCCGCCAGCTCTGCCGCCTCGGCGATATCCACCGCCACGATACGCGACACGCCTGGCTCGTGCATGGTAACACCCAATAGCTGATTTGCCATTTCCATAGTCAGCTTATTGTGGGTGATAAACACGAACTGTACAGCGCTAGACATCTCTTTCACCAAGTTGGCGTAGCGGCCCACGTTGGCATCGTCCAGAGGCGCGTCCACTTCGTCCAACATACAGAAAGGCGAAGGGTTGAGCTGGAAGATCGAGAATACCAGTGCGATAGCGGTCATCGCCTTCTCACCGCCCGAGAGCAGGTGAATGGTACTGTTACGCTTGCCAGGTGGTCGCGCCATGATCGCCACGCCGGTATCCAGCAAGTCATCGCCCGTCATGTCTAGGTAGGCATGGCCGCCCCCGAACACTTTGGGGAACAGCTCCTGCAGGCCAGCGTTGATCTTGTCGAAGGTCTCTTTGAAGCGAGTACGAGTCTCTTTGTCGATCTTGCGGATCGCGTTCTCGAGAGTAACCAAGGCGCGCTCTAGATCGTCGTTCTGCGAGTCCAAGTACACCTTGCGCTCGGACTGCTGCTTATACTCGTCGATGGCTGCTAAGTTGATGGCGCCCAAACGCTGAATGCGGTTACCCAAGGCTTCCAGCTCACGTTCGCAGCCTGCCTGATTCAGGTCTTCGGGAATATTGGCCAACACAGTCTGTAGGTCGTACTTGGCGTCGCGCAGCTGCTCTTCTAGCGCCTCGCGCTTGACCATATCACCCTCGTTACGCAGGCGGTGCTCCATCATCTGCTCGCGCAGGGCCACGGCCGTGCGCTCGAAGTGCGAGCGCTGCTGCTCAAGGTTGCGCAGTGTGTGCTCGTTGCTATCGGCCTTGGCCTTGGCGGCGTTGAGCTGTTCTTCTACTTCAAGGCGTTTCTGTAGTTGTTCCTCTAACTCCGCGCGCTTCATCTCTAGCGGCTCGTCGGACTCTGCCAATTGGCGACGCAAAGACTCGATACGCTCTTTGGCGCGCTGCACCTGAGAGGCCATGCGCTCTTTGGTGTCGCGCAATGACTTGAGCTGCGAGTTCAGAGATTGCTGCTGCAATGCCAATTGATGTGCCACGTCTTTATCGTGACGCGCCTTCTGACGAATCTGGTCCAAGGCCTCGCGGCGCTCGTCGCGTTGCGCTAACAGCTGCTCTTTGCGCTCGGTATCCTGCTCCATAGAATCCAGTGCGGCCTGCAGATTAGAGCGGGCCAGCGCCGTGTTCTCTTCCTCGATGGCAAGCTGACGCTGCAAGTCGTCTAGTTCGTGCTGCAAACGCTCGCGGCGCAGCGTGGTCTGCTCGACCTTCATCAACTTGGCGCCGAGCTGCGACTTCTGCTCGCTGAACTGACGCGCCGTCTGCGCGATCTGCCTTTGCAGGTCTTCGCGGCGACTCTCGAGGTCACGCAAGGTTTCCCGCGCAAGCGCTTGAGTTTCCACTAATTCTTCCACGCGGGACTGCTGCAACTCGATGTGCTCTTCGAGCTTGGATATCTCGCCCTTGCGCTCTAGCAGGCCCGCCTTCTCGTCCGCCGCCTTGCGCACCCGAATCCAAGACTTGCCCAGCCACACGCCCTGCTTAGTGACCACAGATTCCTGGGCTGCCAGGCTGCCGCGCATGCTCAACGCCGCGCCGATGTCCTCTGCTACATAGATGCCCGCTAATAATGCCGCACTGTCCCAGCTCGACTCGATCTTGCCGCTCAAGGCCTGGCGGCCCGCAGCGCTAGCCGGTTTATCACTGACCACGCCAGTCTCTACTAGGGATAGCAAGCCGGAGGGCAGCTCCGAGAGTAGGCTCTCTACACTGTCTATATTCTCTACGCACACACTCTGCAGATAGTCGCCTAACACCGCCTCGACCGCGGCCTCGTAGCCACTGGCCACGCGAATGCTTTCGCCCAAGCGCTTGCTCTCGTGCAACTCCTTACTCTTGAGCCAGCGATTCATGCCCTCGTTATTACGGCCCAACGCCGCCTTCTGTAGCGCGTCTAGTGACGATGCCCGCCCCTTAAGGCCTTGCAACTCACTACGCGCGCGGTCTAGATCACTGGCCACCGCTTGGGCACGAGTGCGCTCTTCCTCGATCTGCTGCGCTAACTCGCCATTGCTGTTCTGATGTTGCTCTAAGTCTTCCTCGAGCTTCGATACTTCTATAGAGAGATTATCGATCACGCCCTGCTCTGGGTTATCCCCCAGCGACTTCTTCTCTTCCAATAGGCGTTGCTTGCGGTCGATGCCGCGCTCTACGATCTTCTCTAGCTGCTGTATGCGTGACTGCTCGACCTCTGCAATCTGGCGCGGCTCTTCCGCGCGCTGATTGAACTCGTCCCACTCTTGTTGCCACTGCTGCATGCGCTCGTCGGACTCCTCCAGCGCGAACGCGGACTCCTCCTCCACCGCTTGGGCTTCCTCGAGCTTAGGCTCAATCTGCTCTACTTCTATTTCCAGTGTCTGCAGCTTGGCAAGGTCGGACTCGAGCTCGCCCTGGGTAAGCCCGAAGCCATCCTCAGTCTCCATCAGGTCACGTTTTAACTGCCCCGTGCGCTCGATATGGTGCTCGATGGACTGCTCGATGCGCGCGATGTCGCTACCAAGGCTGTAGTAGCGGCCTTGGATCTCGCTGAGCTGGTCATTGAAGTCGGTGTTGTCCAGCAAGTGCTTCTCGATCGATGCATCCGCACTGCGCTGGTCGGCTACCGCCGCCTCGATCTTGACCTCTAAATCTTTGATGATGGCCTGCTTGGCCTCTAACTCGTCGTTAAGAGTCTTCCAACGCAGCGCATTGTGCTGAGCCGTGAGCTCGCGCTCCTGCTGCTTGAACTCGCCGAACTTCTCCGCCGCCTGCGCCTGGCGGTGCAAATGCTGCAGCTGCCGGCCCATCTCTTCGCGCAGGTCTGTCAAACGCTCCAGGTTCTCGCGCGTGCGCTTGATGCGGTTCTCCGTATCGCGGCGGCGCTCTTTATACTTAGAGATGCCCGCGGCCTCTTCGATGAAGATACGCAGCTCTTCCGGCTTGGACTCGATAAGACGCGACACCATGCCCTGCTCGATGATCGAGTAGCTGCGTGCGCCAAGGCCAGTGCCTAAGAAGATGTCGGTGATATCGCGGCGGCGGCACTTGGTGCCGTTGAGCATATAGCCCGAGGTGCCATCGCGTGACACCTTGCGTTTAATGGAGATCTCGTTGAACTGGGCGTACTCGCCCTTGATGCGGTTATCGCTATTGTCGAAGACCAGCTCGATGCTGGCCTGCCCCACCGGCTTGCGGTTGCCCGAGCCATTGAAGATGACGTCGGTCATGTTCTCGCCGCGCAGGTTCTTGGCCGAGCTCTCGCCCATTACCCAACGCACGGCGTCGATAATATTAGACTTGCCGCAGCCATTTGGCCCGACGACAGCGCACAGATTGCTGGGGAAGTTTACGGTGGTGGGATCAACAAAAGACTTGAAACCTGCCAATTTAATACATTTCAAACGCATGGAAGACTCTGTGGTTCGTGCTTCAATAAATAGCCGCTAAGTTTAGCTGATCTGCCCAATAATGACACAAAAAATTCTTATGATGAGTGACTTGTTAAGGCTTTAGGTGATGGCACCCGAATAGTGCACGCAATGTCACTAATATTTAACAAGTTATTGCCATAATATGCTTGTAATCCCGCCGATGTGAACGTAACCTTTGCGGTTCGTGCACTTCAGCATAGCGAAGGCATGCCGACTATTAATTTATGATGCAATCAAGCAATCATTGAATGAGCTTTTCCCCCTCTATGAACACGAAACACGCAACAAGTCTTTTTGCCGCTAGCCTAACGGCTATTCTTCAGGGCAATACCGCATTTGCAGACAGCCCATTGGGCTGGATTCATAGCAACAACCCCAGCGCCTTTACTATTCCAGCGCTCGATTTCGAAGCTACATTCGCCAAGATTGCGGTTAACGAGACAATCGACTTCTTAGACATTCGCGACGACCTGCTCGCAGGCACTCGCAAGCTAGAGGGCGACAGTGGCGACCTGAGTGGCCAGAAAATAGAGCTGCACTTTGGCCTCACCTCATACCTAAGCGCCTTTTATCGTAGGCAAGAACACGACCTTAAGATTGAGCTTGGCGAAGTCTCCTCCATCAATCTTCTCGATATCGACAACGGCCTTAGTACCACTGCGACTGCCTATGGTTTTAAATGGAATTTTTTTGAGGCGGGCCATACCGATGACGCGCGACCATGGCGCGCAGCGAGCCTGGAGCTAACTCGCACCAGCAACAGCACTGATGATTTCGAAGGCGTTATCGACAGAATTACTCTGTCTGGCAACCTAACGATAGACTTTACCAGCCCCCAAACCTTCCGGCTGCAAGATATGGAAGACGACGGCTGGCAGGCTCGGGTTCTCTACAGCACCCCCTTTAGTAATAGTATCGGCACTACGTTTTGGGCAGGCTACGCTGAGAACGAAGCTAGCTCTGGCACCGGCTCCAGCATCACCTCCGCCTTCCTAGCCCCCGCATTCGAACAGTCGTTTAACACAGAAGCTAAACAAATATTACTTGGTGCGGCCCTTAACTGGCAGATCACCCCACGCATGCCGTTGCAGCTTAGCTATGAGTATTTGCGCATCAACGACAGCGAGCTAACAGCAATAACCAACCCCAATAACTCATTGCTGCCGTCTTTTTTACGCGGCAGTAATGTAAATAGTGCAGACACGCGAGACAATCACAGCATACGTGGCAGTATTTCCTACTGGGTAACGCCGAAAGTCCATGCCAGCGTAGTTGGCAACCTTTATAGCAACCAGTTTCTTGGCGTAATACCCCATTACAGCAATCCATTGAGTGGATCATTTTCGGACAATCCCTATGGATTTGTGGGTTTACAAATTGGCATCACACTTTGATGAGTAAGTTGGCGAATAAATATTTTTTCTCCGCCAACGTAAATAGCCCTAAATTCGTGGGTTCTAGGCCATGACACTAGACAAGATTCATGTATAATGCGAAAAATCAACTAATCTCTATTAAAAACATAATGCAGTTAACAAACTCAGACTACAGAGGGTAATCGGAATGACCACAAAGACTAGTTACAAGAAAAAGTACTTAAACCAGGTCGTTTTGGCCGTTGTCCTTTCTGGTTTGGGACTTCAAGCACATGCAGCTGACCTAACGCTCTCAGCGGCTACAGTTACTATCGGGGGCAATGCTTCCACTGTATCAAATCAAGGTCTTGCAACACGAGTTACTGGAATTGCAGCTAGCAACTATGGCATGCCTAATTTTACGTTCACCTTGGCACCTAGCGGTTTTACTGACGGTACTTATAAGTTCAAGTTGGGTATCGTGTTTGATGACGATAACTCGAACAACCGGGTAGAAGTGTTCGTACCTTCATTAGAGTTGACCATTACTGGCAATGCCGTCACTGCCAGCAATTTGGATTTGACCCAAAAAATTCGCGTCTTGGCCCGCAACAATGACGGCAGCATCAACGTCAATGCCCAGTTCGACCCTGTAAACACCGCCGTCACTACTGCGGGTAACGCCTTCACTATTCGCATGGACAACGTGGTAACCGCTGCCAAAAACCAAATTTCTGCGATAACGGCTCTACTTGACGGTATGAGCACTAACAAGAACTACACCTATACCATCGCAATGCAAGAAACGACGTCGGGCGGAATTCGCCTAGGCGTTGGCAGCCCATTTGCCGCCTTGCCACGTTTTCAAACGACTTGTACTGAAGATACCAATTCACAATCCAATAATGTTTTCACTCTAGGGACCGGCACTCTTGCCTCAAGCCTCACATTAGCCTATGCGATCAAAGGGCAGTTTAGCGTGACGGGCGCAACCGGAACCGTAGGGGCAGCCCCTACGGCTTTTACTGAGAATTGCGTGGCACAAACATCCGGAGGAGGAGGAGGCACTACTACCCCTCCCGCTACCGAAACCGCAGTAACCGAGACAAATAATGAAATTGCGAACGAACTTGGCGGTGAAACTGTTACTACAGAAACTGTCGATAAACTAAATACAGCAGCTGACAATGCCGCGACTTTGGCATCAAATACTGCCGCGCAAATCAACAGCGCCACCACCCTAACGCCAGAGGCAGCGTCATCGGCATTAAGCACTTTGGCCACTGTAAGCAAATCAATTGAACTTGCCGGCACAGCCACCCAGAAAAATGCTGCAATCGATACATCGAAAGCGGCAAGCACAATTACCAATGTTGCCAGCACTCTTGAGGCGATCAACACTAAGTCGACTACCGGTGGAACCTCTACACTAACTGCAGCACAAAAGACAGAAGTGAACACGCTAGTGACTAATGTGGTGAAAGACGCAGCTAATCTTATCGCTACCGGTGCAAGCTCAACGAATATTCTGTCGGTCGTTAATGCCAGCATCAAGGTTATGGCACAAGGTGCCAAAGCTAACGGTGGAGTTACCTCTGAAGTGGTAGCTCAAGTTAAAACCCTAACCGAAAAAGCAGTCTCTGGCGTTATTAAGAACCTGTCAACTACTCAACTTGCCGGCGCAGACACAAGCACTCCAGCAGGCCTAAAAGCCCTCATGATTGCAAACCCAAGTGTGCTAGAAGTAGCCCTTGCCGCATCTGCCAACCTGCCTGCGGGCACCTCTGTTAGCATCGGCGGTGTGTCACTTACGGTTGAAGAGATTCTGGCTCTGAATCTAGGCGGCGCAGGCCAGACTGCCGGGCTGCAAGGTGGCTTCAACTTCCAAGCAGCAACCACCGGCTTTACTGTCACCACAGACAGCACCACTGGCAACATGACCTTGACCAATGGCACAGAGAAGTACGTGGCAGCCAATCCTGTGTCTCGCCTAGTGCCAGACTCTGTACCAGAAGGCATTAGCTACCTAGCAAACGGCACAGCGGTTCTTGTGGGTAATGGTGTTGCCACCGAGCTTTCGCCAACTGCGTTTGATCAGACAGCATTCTCTAATGCTGTTACTAGCGCTGGCTTCCAGGTTACTTACCGCAGCAACGGCAGCATCTCTATTGCACTAGCTGGTAATGAGCGCTTCTCTGGCGCCTTCGCTTACGACAACCTTGGCACAGCCACTAGCTGTGGCGCTGTTAGCGTAACTGCCCCAACCGGCAACCCTGCTGCAGCCGATTATGCCTTTACGGTGAAGTGTGCCGATGGTGTTACGCAACGCGTTACTCCAATCGCGGATAACGCGTCGTTCTATGCGACTCTTGCAAACGCGGACTTGAATGCGAGCACTAACCGCAACACTGGTGTTATCACAATCAAGACCGTTGGTAGCTTTAAGCCTAGCTTCTTTGTTACGCCACTAAGCTTAACTGACACTACTTACTACAACGCCAATAAGAACGCAGATGGCATAGCCTTCCGCGCTTCGGATAAAAATGGCGACGGCAAAACTGACTACGAAGTACTAAGCGCCGATGGCGTACAGGTACTCTACGGCCAGTAAGCGATTAAAACGGAAGTAGGCCCGCCCTACTTCCGTTTTAAAAAAATACCGAAAGTTCAATCGCCGATAATAGCAAAGGGCTTACCTTAGTTAGGCGCCGTGCGCCCTAAAAAAAGTAAGTAATGTGGCAACATGAGCTTCATCAATTTATTTAGTACGTTCGTTATTACCAGCATATCTCTATTTGCCCTGAAGCCGGTTGCGGCCAGATTGGGCTTACTCGACATACCTGGTGGCCGCAAGATCCATAAGACCCCTACTCCATTAGTTGGGGGCTTAGGCATCTATCTAGGCACGCTTTGCATGAGCGTGTTTACTCCCGCGGTGTTGCAGCAGTACAGCGCAATGCTCGCCATCTCTGCACTTGTGTTGTTCATCGGCATATTCGACGACGCGCGTGAGTTGCGCGTTTCGGTGCGCATGGGCGCACATGCATTCGCGGCTTGGCTAATGGCTGCAGTTGCAGGTAATCAGCTTCTCTCTTTAGGCAACTTGCTCGCATTCGGCCCTATAGAGCTGGGCGTTCTCGCCATACCACTCACAATATTCGCAACCGTTGGCGTGATTAACGCAATCAACATGACCGATGGCATAGACGGTCTTTCTGGCGGCTTAGCCCTAATATCCCTCACCTTCTTATGCATTATTGCATTCATTGCTGGCAATGTTGCGATGCTACAGTTTGGAACACTGCTAATCTGTTCCCTACTAGCCTTCTTAGTCTTTAACTTCCGCCACCCTTGGAAGAAATCTGCCATGGTCTATCTTGGCGATGCCGGCAGTACACTCCTAGGCTTTATATTGGTGTGGTTAATCATAGAGGCAACCCAAGGCAGCAACGCCATGATGTCGCCCGTATACGCGCTATGGTTCCTTGCTATACCTCTTATCGATACCGTTAGCCTACTTATCAAGCGCCCCCTGCGCGGCATTAGCGCCTTCTCTGCAGGCACCGACCACGTACACCATCGCCTTATAGCCTCTGGATATACTCACGAACAGACCGTTGTTGGCCTTTACGTTGCGGCCATTGTGGCAGGTACTTTCGGTTTAGTTGGTTACCTATATAACGTTAGCGAAACTATGATGTTTGCCAGCTTTATGGCTGTGTTTGCTGTGTATATGGCATGGGGAAAATTGCTGCGCTTTATGAAGATAAAGCCAAAGCAGGTAGAACCAGTTTAGCAGCGCTTGGGCAGTACAATATCGAAGGATCTACCTGCCCTATCCCCCATTACCTTCAACGCGCTTCGCAATCCTTCCCTCCCTTGATCACCGCCATGAACAATCCGAATCTGCGATGGCCAGTGACGCATACCCCGAACGAAAGTCAGTAAATTCTCTCGATCCGCATGGGCCGAATACCCCCCAATTGACTCAACTTCAGCTTTAATTTCAAACCACTCGCCATCTAACTCAACCGACCCGATCGACCCCTCTGACTGTGGGAGCGGGCTTGCCCGCGAAGAGTCTGAACAGCCCCCCAAACCACGAGAGGACTCCAGAATCTTCCTCCCCGGCGTACCCTTCACCTGATACCCCACAAACAACACGTTATGCCGCGCATCACCAAGCATCGCCTTAAGATAATTCACAATCCTCCCACCCGCCGCCATGCCACTAGCCGCAATAACAATAGCGGGTTTTTTAGTCTCTGCAAGATAACGCACAAGCCGCATATGGTCGTCATGAGAGTCTACGGTGATAAGACTGTCTCTTATACACATCTGACGCTGCCGACGATCTACTCTGTG
>CAJXUA010000016.1 GCA_913060695.1 uncultured Gammaproteobacteria bacterium
TTTCTGCCTGTCTCGTGGGCTCGGAGATGTGTATAAGAGACAGCTACAGATACTCAACGATGGACATATTAAGCATGCGGACATGAAAGGTTCGTGGGCGGGCGCAATGGGGCAGAGCCAGTTCATGCCCTCGAGTTTCATCGAGTATGCACAAGACTTCGATGGCGATGGTCGTCGCGACATTTGGAAAAGCGAGGCCGATGTATTCGCCTCGATTGCCCAATACCTTAAAGGCGCGCAATGGGATAACGAGCAAACCTGGGGGCGTGAGGTTCAACTCCCTGCAAACTATTCGGAGCAAGCGGCACAATGGCAACAGCCACCTACAGAATACTCTTGTAGCGTGTTGCGCAAACACACTGTGCAGCGTTCCCTACAGGACTGGCAGGCATCAGGCGTACGACGCGCTGATGGCTCTGACTTGCCCACCAACGATTTAATGGCTTCGATCATTCAACCTGACGGAGAAGAGGGTCGCGCGTTCATTACATACGGTAATTTTAGAGCGATCTTGCGTTATAACTGTGCGAATAATTATGCCTTGTCGATAGGGCATTTAGCCGACATGTTCATCGGCTATTGAAAAGCGAAAATTTGCAGCAATGTAGTTAACTAGTCACATAGTTTGTGGCGCGAAGCGAAGAGGAGGGCCAATAGAATCCAAGAATAGTAAACAAAAAAACCAAGTGTCACGATAACAAGGAGACCATAGCTTATGTCTAACGAATTCCAAGTTGTTTTTCACAATATCGATCAATCCGCTGCTCTGACAGAGAATGTCAACAAGCGTATAGAAAAGTTGCGACGTTTTAGCAACGACATTATTGGTGGGCGTGTAGTCTTAGACTCCCCCCATAATAATCACCACAAAGGTAAGGTGTTCAGTGTCACAGTAGAGATACACACCTCCGGTAAAGAAGTTATCGTGCGACAGGGGCAGCACGACAAGCCCGCCCATGAAGACATCTACGTAGCAGTTAGAGACGCATTTAACGTTGCCGAACGTCAACTTAAAGCGACAGACAAGAAACATCGTAAGTCGACCTTAGATGTGGAGAACTTCGAGGTGCTGCCAGAACCCACTCAAGAGGAGGCTGAACAACTCCTCGCCGACGAAGACGATGAAGACACCCTTTTCCTTGCAGACGAACAAGACGCTGCGGCGGCCAACATCCGCGCGGCCTAAATTGAGTATAGTGACGGAATTTCCATGACATTGACTGATCAACAGAAAGTAGAGCTCGAAGCAGCAGCGTTTAGGCACCTGCTGCAACATCTCGACGCGAATAAAAATGTGCAGAATATCGACCTGATGAATCTCGCCGGATTTTGTCGCAACTGTCTAGCCAAGTGGTATTCGGCAGCGGCTCAAGAAAAATCCATCTCTGTGGACTATGAGCAGGCGCGAGAGATTATCTACGGTATGCCTTATTCGCAATGGAAGGAAAAGTACCAGACACCGTCACAGCCTCAATAAGTTAAAGACCTGTAGGGGTTCAAAAGACTCCTACAGGTCTCCTTCGAATTCTCCCCCAAGTTCCGTATCAACATTGAAAAGTTTTGTCCGCACTAAATGCCGATACTCGATCGGTGTTACGGCGTTCATGCGCTTGAATAGCGCCGCGAAATAGCTGGTATCCTGATAGCCAACCGAGAATGCGATCTCGGCAACGGTGAGGTTGCTGTGCTTAAGCAATGCCTTGGCCTGTTCGAGGCGCACCTCTTGCAAATACTGCAGTGGCGTCTTGTCGGCGGCAATTCGAAAGCGACGATTGAATGAACGCACGCTGATGTCGAAGCGTTCTGCCAATGTTTTAAGTGAGATGGCGCGTTGGTAGTTCTTCTGTAGCCACTCTTGAATCTTGATGATCTGCTCGTCGTGGTGGGTGTTTTTCTCTTCACTGGCCAGGAGCATCGATTCATAGGAACGCTTCAGTTCGTGGGTGAAATGGTGCGCGACTTCATCCGCAACCGCTGGAGTAAAGAGTCGTTCCACTAGGTGCAGGGTAACATCGCGCACTGCGTTCACACTGCCCGTGCAATACAGTCTGTCGGCGTGTGTGATGAAGCGCTTGCGTTGCAGCTTTACTTGCCCATAGCGCTTCTGAAAGTCATCGAAGTAATACCAGTGTGTAGTCGCGCTGCGATTGTCCAAGATGCCGGCCTGAGCAAGAAAATAACTACCGGTCCCTACGCTACAAATAGTAGCACCCGCTTCGTATTGCCGCGCAAGCCACTGCGTTAGTGCGGGGTGTTTTTTGACGATCGCGTTGGGATTTCCCCACAGTGCAGGAACGAAAATCAGGTCGGTTTTAGCTATCTGAGTTATAGCCGACTCGGGCTGGATGTTAATGCCGCCGGTCATGGTAAGTGCAAGCCCGTCATGGCTAGCGATCACTATCTTGCGCGCAGGGCTATGACGCTCGCGTATGCGGCGGATTACGTCTGCAGCTCGAATCATCTCTAGCGGGATCGTAATGCTAGAGGCAAGGCTCTGTTCGATAGCGAGTATCGTGACGTGCTTCATTTCAGCCCTTCGTAACTGACCCCGATGACATACCAAAGCTTGCGCCCGCTTGGGGTATCGATACTGATTTCGTCGTCTGCCGCCTTGCCTAGCAACGCACGACCAAGTGGAGCGTCGATGCTGATGTAGCTAGTCGCGTCGCCGACTTCATCGGGCCCTATGAGTTTGAATCTATGCTCTTTCCCCAACTGGTCCTCTAAAGACACCCAGGCGCCAAAGTAGATCTTAGATGGGTCAGAAGGGGGTGTGCTTACGACGGTGAGTAATTCTAAACGCTTGCGCAGATGACGCACGCGGCGATCGATCTCGCGAAGGCGTTTCTTGCCGTAGATGTACTCGGCATTCTCTGAACGATCACCCATGGCTGCCGCCTCACTCACTGACTGCGTGATCTGCGGTCGCTCGGTGCGCCATAGGTAATTCAACTCTTCACGCAAACGCTTTTCTCCTGCGGCAGTGATGTAGTTGGAAATCTTCGGCCGTGGCTTTTCATTAGGGTTCATAGGTTTTGCACTTTGCGTTACTCGAGTCTTAAGCGCAACTGTCGTTTGCTTGGATGAGTCGATTGTTGAGGGTCGGGTTTATTGTTCGCCTTGAGCTCCAGTTTTACGCCGAGACCTAGTAGCCGAACGGGGCGGTTGCCGCGAACAAACGCATCGGAGCACAGTGCAATATACCCTTCCAATTCGGTACTAATAGACATCGCCTCTATGGTGGTCGAGACGAAGTCATTGAATTTCAGCTTCACATATTTCTTGCTGACATCGTAATCGCTATGCACGCGCTGCAGTCGAGTTTCTAGCTGTTCGTGCAATTCTGGGAGTTTGTCCAGGCAGGCCTGTAGGTTCGGTAAGTCTTGCACATAGGTATTCTCTACGCTTAGCGATTTACGTATGCGGTCGGGATTTACTGCGCGCTCATCGATACCGCGGGCGAGTCGAAACAGTTTCGCGCCAAAGCTCCCGAATAATGCACCTAGCTCTTCTATACTATAGGGGCGCAGATCACCGCAGGTTTGGATTCCAAGGCTGTGCATCTTGGCGGCGGTGACTTTGCCGACTCCGAAGATCTTCTTTACTGGCAACTCCTTCACAAACTCGTCGACTTGATGGGGTAAAACGACGTATTGCCCATCGGGTTTGTTCCAGTCGCTAGCGACCTTCGCGATGAACTTATTGGGAGCAATGCCGGCGGAGATAGTGATGCCTACTTCCTCGCGGACTCGGCGGCGAATCTCTTGGGCAATGAGTGTTGCGCTACCTTTGCAGGCTTTGCTGTCGCTGACATCGAGATAGGCTTCATCGAGAGAGAGTGGCTCGATGAGCGCTGTGTAGTCTGCGAAAATCTCTTGGACCGCGCGTGAGGCTTCTCGGTATTGCTCCATCCGTGGATAGACGACGATCAGCTGGGGGCAGTGGCGGAGCGCAGTCGCCATGGGCATGGCGGAGTGAATGCCAAATTTGCGTGCTTCGTAGTTGCAGGTAGCCACGACACCGCGCCGCTCAGGGCTGCCGCCAACGGCCATAGGCTTACCGGCGAGCGCAGGGTTATCACGCGTCTCGATGGAGGCGTAGAAGCAGTCGCAGTCGCAATGAATGATTTTTCGGGAGTCGGCAGCCATAGCTGTCATTGTAATGGGCCGAGAGGGCAGAACCTACTAGCTCAGGTCCCTTTTTTGTCTTTCGTCAGTCAGTTGCTGGTTGGAATAGCACTTCGTAGTTCGCGCTGGCTGCCGGGCATAGAATTTCTGGAAACGCCAAAAAGCGCACTTCCATGTGCAGGCTCCACGTGCGCCGTCCAGGCGCCCGAGGTTCCTGAACTTCTATGCCCGACACCCAGCGCTAACTTAACGCGGGAAATCTAATTTAATAACAAAGCGTCGAAACTGCAACGGGCATCTGTTTTAGTTTGAATTTCTATATCTATATCTACGAACGAAGGCATAGATTGTAAATCTACGCTGATCAAGACCCACGCGGCGGGATGGGGGATGCAGGAGCCTCGGGCGCCAGGACGGCGCACGTGGAGCCTTCACATGGATGTGAGTCCTTTGGCGTCTCCAGCAGTCCCCATCCCGCCGCGTGGGTCGAGTAACGGAGTGAATTAGGTGAATCTAACTCTCTACTAACCGTTACGGCGCTCGAAGTCTTTCATGAAGGCTACGAGTTGTTCACAGCCCTCTACTGGCATGGCGTTGTAGATCGACGCGCGGATGCCGCCGACTAAGCGGTGGCCCTTGAGTGCGTACAGGCCTTGCTTGTCAGCCTCTTTCAAGAATGCATCGGCAAGCTCTGGCTGCGCGATGTTGAACGTCGCATTCATGATTGAGCGATCTGGCGTGTGGGCAGAGCCGATGTAGAAGTCAGTGCTGTCGATTGCATCATAGATCAGCTTGGCCTTCATCTCGTTGCGCTCTTCTATAACCCCAACTCCGCCTTGCTCCTTGAGCCACTCCATTACTAGGCACATCATGTAGATGGCGAAAGTATTGTTGGTGTTCTGCAGGGAATGACTCTTCTCGTAGACTGAGTAGTCGAGTAGAGATGGCGTGTAGGGAAGTGCGTTGCCCAGTAGGTCCTCACGAATGAGGACTAGAGCCATGCCCGCTGGGCCAAGGTTCTTTTGCAAGCCCGCGAATATCACGCCGAACTGATTGAAATCCAGTTTTCGTGACAATAATTCTGAAGTCATATCCGCCACTAGCGGAATGCTGCCAGTGTCTGGAAACTTGTTCCAGCGCGTGCCGAAGATGGTGTTGTTGCTGGTAATGTGCACATAGGACGTATCTGCATCTAGTGACGCTGGATCGAAAGCAGGGATGCGATCGAAGTTGGTAGCCTCGCTGGTCGCAGCAACACTGATATTACCGTAACGAGAAGCTTCTTTGCGTGCTAAAGACGCGAAGTTGCCAGTTTCTAGGTAGGCTGCTTTGTGAGCTGGATTACGTCCGATCAAGTTCATGGGGATGGCAGAGAATTGCATCTGCGCGCCGCCGTGTACATAGAGGATCTTGTAGTTTTCGGGCAGGCCAGAAAGCTCACGGAAGAGGCTGTCCGTTCTGTCGATTACTGCATCGAACTCTTTGGAGCGGTGGCTAATCTCGATCAAGCCGGCACCAAGGCCTTTGAAGTCTAGAAACTCGTCACGTGCCTTCTCCATCACAGAGGTTGGCAGCATGGCGGGGCCTGCACCAAAATTGAATACGCGTTTCATAATGTAGTCCTGCTTTGCTAAGTGAATAAATCGTTAAGCTTGTGCAACAGGGTCCTTGCTAATAATTCACTGACGATTCTAGTGCTCTCTAGGGAGCCTGTGCTGGTGTTGCTGCATAATCGTCTTGCGAGATTGAGCTCGGGCGCCTCTCCAAATTACGGATTTCTTATAATACGGTGACCTTGATAACATCCTTGATCTGCGCAATTTTCGATAAGGCCTCATCCGATGGACGTGACTCGACATCGATCAAGTTGTAGGCAATCTCGTTGCGGCTCTTGTTAATCATGTCGATCACATTGATATCTTGGTCCGCCAGAATGCTGAGGATCTGTCCGAGCATTTTAGGAACATTCTTATTGCTGATAGCGAGTCGAGTGCCCTTCTGCGCATTGGCTGCACGGTCAAGCGCAAGATTCGGGAAGTTAACCGAGTTCTTGATGTTGCCGTTCTCTAGGAAGTCCATCAATTGGTCGGCAGCCATTATTGCGCAGTTCTCTTCGGCCTCATCCGTGCTCGCGCCGATGTGTGGCATAAGTACGACATCGTCACGGCCTATCAGCTCGGCGCATGGGAAGTCGGCAACATACATACGCAGTTGTTTCTTCTCCAGACCATTGAGAATCGCCTGAGTATCGACGATCTCATCGCGGGAGAAATTGAGCAGGCACAGGCCTGGCTTCATGTTCGCGATCGCGTCTGCATTGATCAGGTTGCGGGTAGAATCTAGCACTGGTAAATGTAGTGACACGAAGTCCGAGTTGACCAATAGAGCGGTAAGATTCTCGATCTTGCGCACTTGGTTCGGTAGGCGCCAGGCGGCATCGACGGAGAGCGCTGGGTCATAGCCCAATACCTTCATGCCAAGACCGATGGCCATTTCGGCCACGAGCGAGCCAATTGCGCCAAGCCCTACGATACCAAGAGTCTTGCCAGCAATCTCAGAACCCTTGAAGCGGCTCTTCTCCTTCTCCAGCAGCTTCGACATGGCCGCATTGTCTTGCATATCGGTCAAGGAATTGACATAGGAGATGCCGGGCAGAATGCCGCGGGAAGAGAGTAATAAACCACAGAGAACAAGCTCTTTTACCGCGTTAGCATTAGCGCCTGGGGTATTGAAAACGACGATGCCTTGCTCAGTGTAGGCAGAGACTGGGACGTTATTGACGCCTGCGCCAGCACGGGCAACGGCTTTTAGATTAGGGTTGGCGTCGGTGTCCTGTAGCTTATGGCTTCTTACCAGAATGGCATCTGCATCTACGCTCTCCGGGCTAACTTCATAACTGTCGGGGAATCGGACTAGGCCTTTGCTCGAGATCTGGTTGAAAGTCTTGATTTTGTACATCGTAGTTACCTTATTTATTGCGTGGTTTAACACCGCTTAGGCGCGCATAAGGCAGGATACTTCGTCGAATCGCAGAGTAAAACGAGGAACACTGAGGACACGGGTAAGGACCAATCTCTATGCACACGCGCTGGAGCTTTAAAAAGCGCACTTTATATCCTGATTTGCGTGTGAATACCAGCATTCCATCAAGCCTTGGCCATAGGCTGTGTTGAGGGTTGAGGGCGGGTTTTCGCTCGGCAGCAAACCGGCTATGATGTCGGCAATGCGGCTCCACACTGGGAGCAGCGGGGGTAGGTGTGCAGACGGATTTTATAGCGGGACAGCCCGTCGACGTGGGCTCTGGCGGTATCAAAGTGCAGCGTGTGCTGGGCCGCAATGCCGGGCCTATGACTGGGCCAGGGACCAACAGCTATCTCATCGGAGAGCGGCGTTTAGCCATCCTAGACCCCGGGCCTGCCGACTCGCAGCATATCGATAGATTGCTCGAGTTAATCGACGGGCGCGAGGTTGAGGCAATTTTCGTGACCCATACCCATGGTGATCACTCTCCTGGGACTGCACTTCTGCAGTCTAAATTAAACACTGAGATAATCGGCCTAGCGCCTCCGCAGGGCAGTGGGCAGGACCCTAGTTTTAGGCCCACGCGACTCTACGAGCATGGCGAGCGCATCCATTGCAGCGAGTTCACCATGTCGTTACTGCATACGCCCGGGCACGTCTCGAATCATTTCTGTTTTTTGCTAGAGGAAGAGCAGATGTTGTTTACGGGGGACCACATCCTCGAGGGCACCACGCCAGTTATTCTTCCTCCCGACGGCAATATGCGGCACTACCTAGACTCGCTGAAAATGCTTCAGAGCCTTCCCTTGCGCTATCTGGCGCCAGCTCATGGGCGCGTCATGGATAAACCTGCGCAGGTCATCGAAACGCTTCGTCGACATCGCATGCGCCGCGAACAGAAGACCCTAAGCGTCGTGACACAACGCAGCCTCATGAGCGTTGCCAGCAGCTTGCAGGAACTAGCCTTAGGAGTTTACGACGATGTTCCTAGTCATCTGCTGCCATGGGCCGAGCGCACGCTTCTCGCACATTTGATAAAGCTGGCTGAGGACGGCGCGGTGGTCTGTCAGAACGAGCGCTGGCAGCTAGCCGAGAGTTTAAGTAATGACTGAGTCGTGCTGGTTTCTGTATCTGATTCGATGTCGTAACGGCACCCTCTATGCGGGTATTAGTACGGATGTGGCACGACGTTTCGCGGAGCATCAGGCTGGAGCCCCAAAGGGGGCGCGTTACTTGCGCGGCAAAGGTCCCTTGCTGTTGGAGTTCCAGGCCGTCGCCGGCAACCGCTCTTCCGCTACAAAGTTAGAGCTCTGGGTGAAAAACCTTTCCCGCACTGTGAAGGAAGATGTGGTGGCGGGGCGGCTAGACTTGCACGAATTGTTTGCTGCGGCGCAGGCTAGAGAAAAATTACAATAAGCGACTCGATGGAGTCGACTAGGAAACAGGAATGAAGAAAAACATTGAATGGATGAATTTGTCTGCGAGTATTGCCGTCATTCTCGGGATTGTGTTCTTGGGATTGGAGATTCGCCAGAACACGGAGATGATGAAGTCGCAGACCCGTGACTCGATTTCAGAGAAGCAGATGATGTTCTCCGAATGGGTCGCCACGGAGAGTGAATTGGCTGAGGCCATTTCCAAGGCAAATTCGGGCCAAGAAATGACGCCCGCGGAAGGGGTTCAATATGCCTACTTTCTGGCCGGGGTTTGGCGTGAATGGGAAAATTCATACTATCAATTCCAGCAGGGACTATTCGAGCGAGATGAATTCGAGCCGCGAATGAACCGTTGGCATGACATGATGCGTACAAAACTCGTTCGCGATTCTTGGGTGGCAACTCGAATGAATTACTCCCCTGGCTTTCGTGACGAAGTGGATCGCATTGTGGGCGCTTATGGTTCTAGCGCGGCGGTGTCGTCCCCAAGCAACCCTTAAAGCAAATGGTGAGAACGTGACAGAGGTAGTGGCAGAACAAGAACAGCCGCAGGTGGCTAAGATTCCAGTGGGTATTAGCAGTTGTCTGCTCGGCGAGAAGGTGCGCTTTGATGGCCAGCATCAGCGCGATGAATTTGTTGAGAAGACCCTTGGCCAATATTTCGAGTTTCGTGCCTTCTGCCCCGAAGTTGCTATTGGGCTTGGTATTCCGCGTCGGCCCATTCGTCTTGTTGCGATTGATGATGCCGTGCGCTGTGTTTCGACGGTTGATGCCACTATCGATTACACGCAGGACCTGCGCGATACCGCGAACGAGCAGGCTTCGTGGCAGCAAGCGCTGTGTGGCTATATTCTCAAGAAATCCTCGCCTAGTTGCGGCATGGAGCGAGTCAAAGTCTACGACGGAGATCGTCCTCGACGCGATGGCGTTGGGATTTATGCGGCCACCTTGATGGAGAATTTTCCTAATTTGCCAGTAGAGGAAGAGGGGCGCCTAGGCGACCCTGTGCTGCGGGAGAATTTCATCCAACGGGTGTACGTGTTATCTCGTTGGCGGGCACTCGAGAGCGAAGGGCTGACGGTCCGGGGGCTTGTTACCTTCCACGCCCGGCATAAGCTCATCTTAATGAGCCATTGCTTGAACGCGTATCGGGCACTCGGACCACTGGTGGCCGGGGCGAATAAAGAGAATCTGCAAGATACGGCAAAGCGCTACATCAGTGAGCTCATGGCGGCCTTAAAGCATCGCGCTACCCGCGGTCGTCATGTCAACGTGCTGCAACATATCCAGGGCTATCTGAAGCAGCATCTGGATGCCGATGATAAGGCAGAGTTGAGCGACTCTATTGCACAGTATCTGCGTGCGCAGGTCCCTCTCATCGTGCCCATTACCCTGCTCAACCACTACTTCCGTAAGCACCCCAACGATTATATTCGTGACTCTTGGTATATGCGCCCCTATCCAGCAACGATGAGTCTACAGAACGATATTTGAGTCCTGCCCCGTAATGCTTTGTCTGCACCCACTGAGAGAGGCTATAATGGCGCTTTTTGCGACGCCCTAGGCCAGTGGCAGCGTGTTTAAGGCCTCGGCAGTTGGAGTGGATACAGGAAATGGCAAGCAACGCGGCAGAACGCGCTTTGGATCAAAGCGTGGACATAGAATCCTATATGTTGGATCTTGGTCGTCAGGCTCGGGCTGCTTCGCGCGTTATCGCGCGGTCCAGTACCGCGCAGAAGAACGCGGCCCTGTTGTTGATGGCAGACGCCATCCAAGCGCGTCGCGAGCCAATCTCCGAGGCCAATCAGCTAGATTTAGAGGCGGGTAAGGCAAAGGGTCTGGACAGTGCGATGTTAGATCGACTTGCCCTGACTCCTGCCCGTATCGACAATATGATAGAAGGCTTGCGACAAGTAGCTGCGCTACCCGACCCCGTTGGCGAAATCAGTGACATGCGTTTTCGGCCCTCTGGGATACAGGTGGGCAAGATGCGCGTGCCACTTGGCGTCGTGGGTATCATCTACGAATCACGCCCAAACGTGACCTGCGAAGCCGCGAGCCTATGCCTCAAGTCTGGCAACGCGGTGATCTTGCGCGGTGGCTCCGAGGCGCTGCATTCAAATCAAGCGATCGCACAATGCATCGAGATCGGCCTTTCTGCTGCCGGCATCGATCCCAATGCCGTGCAAGTTGTCGCCACTACGGATAGAGCTGCCGTTGGTAGGCTGATTACGATGACCGAGTACGTGGATGTCATTATTCCCCGCGGCGGAAAGTCTCTGATCGAGCGCATCAGTGCAGAGGCGCGAGTGCCAGTGATAAAACACTTAGACGGCATTTGCCATGTGTATATCGATGACAAAGCCGATTATCAGAAGGCGATGGATATTGCGATTAACGCGAAAACCCAGCGTTATGGCACCTGCAATACGATGGAGACCTTGTTGGTTGCGCAAGGCATTGCGGCGCGCATTCTGCCCGCATTGGCGAAAGCCTATAAGGATGCGGGCGTGGAGATGCGTGCCTGCAAGCAATCTTTGGCGCTGATGGATGGCGCTATCGCCGCGACGCCAGCGGACTGGAGCACGGAATACCTGGCTCCTATACTCGCAATCAAAATAGTGGCTGATCTGGACGAGGCGATGGACCATATCGCGCAATATAGTTCGGCACATACCGAAGCAATCGTGACCGAGGACTTCTCCCGTGCGCAGCGTTTCCTGCGTGAGGTGGACTCCAGTTCCGTGATTGTGAATGCCTCTACTCGCTTTGCCGATGGCTTTGAGTATGGGCTAGGTGCTGAGATCGGCATCTCCACCGACAAGTTGCACGCGCGTGGACCAGTAGGCCTTGAAGGATTGACCTCGCAGAAATATATCGTGCTGGGTGACGGACAAATTCGCACATAATTGGGCGCAGCGTAGTTAGGGCGATTTTTAGAGATTAGGTAGGGTATGGCAGCGAGACGCATTGGAGTTATGGGGGGCATGTTCGACCCCGTTCATCTGGGGCATCTCGAGGCGGCCAATTTGGCCATCGAGACGCTCAGCCTCGACGAGTTGCGAATGGTGCCTTGCCACGTGCCTAATCATCGCGATTCCGCCCATGCCAGCGCCGAGGATCGACTGGCGATGTTGCGACTAGCAACCGCGGATTATCATCGTGTAGTCATAGACGATCGCGAATGCAGGCGTGATGGCGTGTCTTATACCGTCGATACGCTCGCCTCGATCGCACAGGAGAATCCCGATGCCATCTTGGTGCTGGTCTTGGGAATAGACGCTTTTGCGAAACTACCCACTTGGCATCGTTGGCAAGCACTGTTCATGATGGCGCATATTTTGGTGCTCAATAGGCCAGGTGCCGATTTCGTGATCGATCCAGACTTAGAGATCGATCTCGAATGTCGCGAAGTAGCTGATGCAGAGCGTCTTTTCTGGGGAGCACAAGGCAAGATACTGCGCCTGAAGCAGCCGCAAATTGATATCTCTTCGACTGCAGTGCGCGAGCAGCTCCGCGGCAATGTTAATGCAGGGACCATTATTCCGCGCGTAGTGAAAGATTATATACAAGCACATTCGCTCTACCAAAACACTCGCCATCCAGCAGGATAGGCTCATTGAACCCGTCTTGCGGGTTTCACACTAGATAGGAATTAAGCCGGTTTGAATACTAAACAGTTATCCGCACTCGCAGTTAAAGCGCTCGAAGATATGAAGGGGCAGGACATCGTCTGCCTGAATGTAAAGAAGCTTACGCAAATCACCGACTACATGGTCATAGTGACCGGCACTTCGACCACTCATCTGCGTTCCTTAGCGGACGAGCTAGGTAAGCAAGTTAAGGCAGCGGGCGAGCCTGTGCTGGGGGACGAAGGTCGTCTCCAAGCTGAATGGATACTCGTAGATCTGGGTGGAGTTATCGTCCATATCATGCTAGCCAGAAGCCGAGCTTTGTATAGTCTCGAAGATTTGTGGAATTTTGATTCTAAGCCGGGCGAGATTCCGGTGGACCCTGCGGCCAAGGATGAAAATTAATTTAATTTCAGTGGGCACTCGCATGCCCGCGTGGGTCGAAAGTGGCATCACCGAGTACGCTAAGCGGCTACCGAGTGATTTTGCCTTCTCTGTTACCGAGGTGCCATTGGCCAAACGGGGCAAGAGTATCGATATAGAGCAGGTGATCCGGAAGGAGTCCGATGCCTTGCTCAGTCGCGTGCGACCGCAGGACTATGTGGTCGCCATGGAAGTGGAAGGTAAGGCGCTCAGCACAGAGGGTATGGCTGCGCGTATCGACGCTATTCGCATGGAAGGGCGCAACATCGCCCTGCTAGTGGGCGGGCCAGACGGCCTAGGTGCTAGCTGTTTGGCAAGAGCAGACGAGAAATGGTCGCTGTCAGCATTAACATTGCCACACCCGTTGGTTAGAATTCTCATCGCTGAACAGGTCTATAGGGCTTGGAGCATTCTTAACGCGCACCCTTACCATAGGGGCTGATAAAACTATTTGGCATTGTGACGGTCATAGAAGGGAAGCTTCCCTGAAGAGTTCATCAGCAAAGAGAAGGAAATATGGCAGAGAAATTTAAGCTGAATGATCATGAGCGTGAGACTCTGATTTTTAATGGGCGCATGATCGTCGCTGGTGTCTTTATATTTCTCTTAATTAGCTGTTTGATTGCCTGGATGGTCTACCTTCAGGTGTATCGCTATGATTACTTCGCCGCGCGCTCCGACGGCAATCGTTTGCATTCTCAATATGTGCCCCCTAACCGTGGCCTGATCTATGACCGAAACGGGGTGCTGCTTGCGGACAATCGTCCAATCTTCAACCTAACGGTAGTGCGTGAGACTGCGCAAAATCTCGATGTTTCTCTCGATTTGCTGCGCTCGGTCATCGATCTCTCTGATGATGATATCGATCAATATCGCACGCGTCAGAGTCGCCGCGCGGTTCCCCATACCTCAGTGCCACTGCGTTATCAGCTGACTGAGGAGGAGATTGCGAATATAGCGGTCAATCAACACCTACTCCCAGGAATCGCTGTAGAGGCCCAGCTGGTTCGTCACTACCCATTCAACGAAAGCTCAGCCCATGCTATAGGCTATGTTTCGGAGATCAACAAAGATGAGATGACCGCGATGTCTGTCGAAACTGCCGCGAACTATCGTGGCACGCACCAGATAGGCAAGACGGGTATCGAGAAGACCTATGAAGATTTACTTCATGGTCAGGTCGGCTATGAGACGGTCGAGAAAAACAATCGCGGACAGGTGATGCGAGTGCTCGACCGCACGGATCCGATTCCCGGTCGCGACATAGTGCTGCATATGGATGCTAAGTTGCAGATGGCAGCGGAGCGGGCATTGGGTGATCGACGCGGTGCTGTGGTGGCCATCGACCCCGCAACAGGTGGTGTTTTGGCCATGGTGAGTAAGCCTGGCTATGACCCGAACCTATTCGTCACCGGTATCAGCCGCGCCCAACTTGCGGAGCTAAATCGGTCTGGGCATACACCGTTATTCAATCGTGCCGTCGCCTCTAGGGTGCCCGGTTCCACCATTAAGCCTTTTATCGGCTTAGCAGGACTTTATAACGAGACCATCACGCCCGAGACGGAGATCTATGACCCGGGCTATTACCGGCTTCAGGGGCGCACTCGACCTTATTATGATTGGACGTGGTGGGTGGACAAGTCGGGTCATGGCGCGATCGATTTGCGTCGCGCTATCTATCAGTCCTGCAATACTTATTTTTATCAGCTAGCCGTCAATTTGGGAATCGAGAAGATCCATGACTATCTGGTGACCTTCGGTTTCGGCACTAATGCTGCTATCGACATCCCAGAGGCTAGTGCAGGCATAGTGCCCTCTGAGAAATGGAAGATGGAGAACAGGGGCGAGATTTGGTACTCCGGTGAGACACCCTATGAGGGCATCGGCAACGGCATCTTCCAGGCCACGACATTGCAAATGGCTGCAGCCGCGGCTGCTATCGCGAACCATGGCGTACTAAAGCAGCCACGTATGTTGCGCGGTACAATCGGCAGCGACGGCGAGGTGACAGACGTTATCTTCCCGGATAATGCGGCGCAGAAACAATTATTGCCCTCCCAGGAACAGATAGAGATAGTGCGTAACGCCATGGTAGATGTGGTAAACAAGCCCTATGACTCCGAGCATCGTCGTCACGAAGGCTCTGCTTATCCGGTATTGAGAGAGAGCGGTCATCCCTTGGAGTATCCCATGGGCGGTAAGTCCGGTACTGCGCAAGTCGTACAGTTTCAGGTGGATAGTGCCGGTAATCGCGACAATGGTGAGGTAGATGAGCAGTTCCGAACCCACGCCATGTTCATCGCTTTCGATGCATCGGAAAAGTCGCGCATTGCCGTGGCGGTGTTTGTCGAGAACGGTGGTGGCGGTGGGTCAGTTGCCTTCCCCGTCGCCCGCGAAGTGCTCGATGCCTATCTCGTGCCGGAAACCGAAACCTATCCCGAACTCAGTGTCGTCGCAGAAAACGACCACTAACAGCCCACTAACTTAGTCGCAACAAGGCCCAGTACTGAACATGGCAAGCCGAAGCATGAGCCGATCATTAGGGAACGATTTCTATCGTCTCACGGGAAAGCGTGGGGGGATTCGCAAATCTCTATGCCTAGATGCGCCACTTTTGCTCTCCCTATTCTGCCTCGCCGTATATGGCTTGATGGTGCTGTTCAGCGCTAGTGGCGAGAATATTACGGATGTAGAGCGTCAAGCTGCGGCTATCGTGGTGGCGTTTATCGTTATGATTGGCGTAGCTCAATTCGAAGTGGACTTCTTCCGCCGTGGCGCGCCGTTAATGTACGCAGGTGGTATTGGCGTGCTGATCATCGTGCTTTTATTTGGCAGCGAAGTGAATGGCGCTACTGCTTGGCTGGACCTTCCAGGCTTGCCCAGTTTTCAGCCCTCTGAGCTCGAGAAATTCCTAGTTCCAATGATGCTAGCTTGGTATATGTCGTCGCGCTCTTTGCCGCCACGCTTCCGGGATTTGCTCGTATGCGGGTTGATCATCATGCTCCCAGCCATGCTGATCTTAATGCAGAACGATACGGGCACGGCACTGATGGTGGCGATGTCAGGAGTCTTCGCAATACTGTTGGCAGGCATTAGCTGGCGCATCGTGATCTTTTGCGCGACCTTGGTCATCATGGCGTCGCCGGCGTGGTATATCTTCCTCGCCCAGGCTCACCAGAAGAACCGCATACTCACATTCTTCGATCCTTATCGCGATCCCACGGGGGCAGGATACAACATCATTCAATCGCAGATCGCGATTGGCTCAGGAGGTTTGCAGGGCAAGGGCTGGCTCAATGGTGCTCAGTCCCAATTGGACTTCATTCCCGAGAGCAATACCGACTTCATTCTCGCCGTGCTTGCCGAAGAGTTTGGCCTTTTGGGGGTATTGATTCTAATTGGGCTCTATGTCGCCGTGCTGGCTCGCGGTTTCTACATCGCCCTGACAGCGCAAGATACCTTCAGCCGTTTATTGGCGGGCAGCATCATCTTGACCTTCTTCTTTTATGCCTTTGTTAATATGGCCATGGTGTCAGGTTTGATGCCGGTGGTTGGGCTACCATTGCCGTTGGTCAGTAAAGGGGGAACTTCCATAGTCACCCTGCTAATCGGTTTTGGGATATTAATGTCTATTCATACGCATAAACGTGTGTTACCTCGATAACATATTGATTATAATGCCGAATATTCTACATTTTAGGGAGATTTTTGAGTGTTGACCGAGTCGCGATTTCTCAAAGGCACCACCATCTCTGCCATTGTCATACTACTCGCTGCTTGTGGTAGTTCTCCTAACAGTACGACATCGTCCTCTGCCACAGCGCCTATGTCGGCATCCGATGCTTATCAGGCAAGTCGCTACAATATTCAGCAAGATCGGGGTCCATCTCAATCGCTTGACCTCGCTCAGGTCCGCGAGGTAATCCCCATGTTGGAACCTCGCACTCTTGCTGGCAACAAAAGCCCCTATACGGTCAACGGCAAGACTTATCGAGTGATGCAATCCGAGCAAGGCTATAGTGAGCGTGGTTTCGCCTCTTGGTATGGCGAGAAATTTCATGGTCATAAGACCTCCAATGGCGAGATCTATGACATGTTTCAACTCTCCGCAGCGCATAAGAGCATGCCGATTCCCGGCTTCCTGCGCGTGACGAATCTGGAGAATAATCGCAGCATAGTGGTGCGCGTCAACGATCGCGGGCCCTTTCATAGTGAGCGCATCATCGACCTCTCTTTTGCCGCAGCCTATATGCTGGGATTCGATAATAAAGGCACCGCAATGGTGGAAGTAGAGGCAATCGTCCCCACAATAGCGGCTACTAGAGAGAACTCGCCACCCCCTAGCCCAGTCCTGTTGGCTCCCCAATCGGCCGGAGGCGCTATTTTGCAGGTAGGGGCCTTCTCAGATTTCCAGGCGGCGCAGCAGTTGTCTATGCAATTGCAGAAAATGACATCAAGACCGGTATTTATTCGGTCTGTTGAAATAGGGGAAGAGCGCGAATTGATTCACCGTGTACGTGTTGGGCCGATACCCAGCGCTGACGAGATTGGCCGCATTACCGATAGTGTTGTTGCTGCTGATTTGGGAAGACCGTACACTGTTCGCGAATGATAAGATAATGGCATTAACGCCGCAGTAGACAAGCTAATTCGAGGGACTAAACGAGTGAAGATGCAGGAGAAAGTGATGGCAATGACTGGATGTCCGACAACAGGTTCGCAGACACTCGGGTCGCGCGTGCGACAGGCGAGTTCACCCTTATTGACGGCGGTCGCCCTCGTTTCCACATTGTTTGTTAGCGCCCAGAGTATCGCGCAAGTTCCTGCCACCGAGGCAATTATTCCGCGCCCGCCACAGATCGCGGCTAGCAGCTACATCCTGCTCGATGCGGTAACGGGCAAGGTCATCGTGGAAGAGAACTCCGATGTGCAGCTGCCACCGGCCAGTCTCACCAAGATCATGACGGCTTATATTGCCGAGGTCGAGATCGACAATGGCAATATGAGCTTGGACGATGAAGTTCATATTAGCGAGAAAGCGTGGCGGACTCAGGGTTCCAAGATGTTTGTCGACGTCAACAGTAACGTCCGCGTAGAAGACTTGCTGCGTGGCATCATCATTCAATCTGGCAACGATGCTAGTGTTGCCATGGCCGAGCATATTGCTGGCAGCGAAGACGCCTTCGCAGACATGATGAATCAACATGCCCAACGCCTAGGAATGTCGAATACCTTCTTCATGAATTCTAGTGGTTTGGACACCGAAGATCGATACAACATAATGTCTGCTCGGGATCTCTCGACCTTGGCACGTGCAACGATTCTCGAACATCCTGCTCACTACTCCATATACGCGGAGCGTGAGTTCACCTACAACGGCATTCGCCAGCCTAATCGCAACACTTTGCTATTTCGTGACCGTAATATCGACGGCATGAAGACTGGCTGGACGACGGCGGCGGGTTACTGCCTAGTTGCCTCTGGAGAGCGCGATGGTATGCGCCTGATCTCCGTAGTGATGGGAACGGCGAGCGAAGATGCCCGCGCCACTGAAAGTCAAAAATTGATGACCTATGGCTTTCGTTATTTCGAGACTAGCAAGCTTTATGATGCAGGCGACTTATTAAGCAGCAGCAAAGTGTGGTCAGGTAAAGAGAACTCAGTGGAATTGGGCATGACCGAGGAAGTGGTCGCCACTATCCCTCGCGGTCAAAGCGGCTCGTTGCAAGCGACACTGAATATCGACGAAACCATTACCGCGCCTATCGAGCTCGGCCAAGTACTGGGTACCGTGCAAATCAGCTTTGGCGATGAGATTATCTACGAAGGCAATGTGGCAGCTTTGCAAGCTGTTGAACGCGCTGGATTTTTAAAGCGTTTCATCGATTTCTTGACGATGTTTTTCACCAACCTATTTAGTTAAACGGCGCCTTTATGAGCGATGTTAAAATGCCCAAGATTGAGTTCCCTTGCGCATATCCGATTAAGGTGATGGGGCTGGCGAGCGTTGACTTTCAACAAGATATCCTCGCTCTTGTGCAGCGACACGCGCCTGAAGTGGGTGAAGAGCATGTAAAGGTGCGCCCAAGCAACAACGGTAATTATTTAGCAATTACCGTCACTATTGAAGCAACAGGCATCGATCAGTTGAGCGTATTGTTTGAGGACCTTAAGGCGCATTCCAGCGTCAAGATGGTGTTATGAGTTCGCCCGACAGCGCTCCTCTGCAGAGGCCCAAGCAAGCTCTTGACCCGGCCCCCTCGGCAGCCTCCCCGCGAAGAATGTCCCACCCCTTGCAGGTTCGACACTTGGGCTCGGAATTAGGGGCTCATCAAGCTAGCGCTGTTTGGTCTGCGCTGGATTATGTGCCGGTTTGGGAGTCGATGCGCAATTTCACTGCGGCGCGCACTGAGCAGACCCCAGACGAGATTTGGTTACTCTCTCATAAGAGCGTCTTTACCCAAGGGCAGGCGGGTAAGGCAGAGCATGTGCTGCTCCCTGGGCAGATTCCTGTTGTGCAGATCGATCGCGGGGGCCAAGTGACTTATCACGGGCCAGGCCAACTCGTTGCCTATATTTTGGTCGATGTCCGGCGCAGCGCAATCGGTGTGCGGGAACTAGTAGAGCAGTTGGAACTTAGTGTTATCGATGTCCTTGCAAGCTACGGAGTGTGTGCGCAGAGTCAGAGAAAGGCTCCCGGCGTCTATGTAAATGGTGCTAAAATCGCCGCTCTTGGCTTGCGCATACGACAGGGTTGCTCTTACCACGGGCTAAGTTTCAATATCGATATGGATTTGACCCCTTTCGCCCGGATTAATCCTTGTGGCTATGCGGGTTTAGAGGTCACGCAGTTGCGCGATCAGATCGACACTCCTCTACACCGTGACGCCCTAATGACGGAAGCGGCCCAGCGCTTAGTGCAGGTGCTGCACAAGAGGCTAGGATATAGCGAGTTTGTAGAGACTCGCGAGACACTATAGTGAATAGCAAAGGTAAATAGAGACATTATGCCCGATCAGCCAAGACGCAATGTATTGATAGAAGGTGAGAAGCTTCGCGGCGCACAGAAGGTTGCGCGCATCCCCGTGAAGGTAATTCCGACGGTAGACCTGCTGAAGAAGCCGGACTGGATCCGCGTGAAAATCCCCGCTTCGCCGAAGATCAATAGCATTAAAGAGAAGCTCCGCGAGCACAAGCTGGCCTCGGTATGTGAGGAAGCCTCTTGTCCTAATCTGGGCGAGTGTTTCAGCAACGGAACCGCTACCTTCATGATCATGGGTGAGATATGCACGCGCCGTTGTCCCTTCTGCGATGTCGCGCATGGCAAGCCTAAGCCTCTCTACGAAGATGAACCACGCGAGTTGGCCGAGGCCATCTCCGAGATGGAGCTGCGCTATGTGGTGATCACCTCTGTGGATCGCGATGACTTGAAAGACAGTGGTGCCCAACATTTTGCCAATTGCATTAGTGAGGTTAGACGCCTTAGTCCCGAGATTCAGATCGAGGTGCTAGTGCCAGACTTCCGCGGACGCATGGAGATCGCGCTGGATATCCTCGAGAAGACTCCTCCGCACGTGTTCAATCACAATCTCGAGACAGTGCCGCGACTCTATCGCCAAGCGCGACCAGGTGCGGACTACAAGTGGTCCCTAGAATTGCTGCGCCGCTACAAAGAGCGGGTTCCTTCCGTTATGAGCAAGTCAGGCCTGATGTTAGGCTTAGGCGAAACTAAAGAAGAGGTTATGGAGGTTATGCGCGACCTGAAGGCTCACAATGTCGATATGGTGACCTTGGGGCAGTATCTCCAGCCGAGCCGCAACCATCTAGCAGTGAGTCGATTCGTGCATCCCGATGAGTTCGAAGAGCTAAGGGTGTACGGAGAGGCACTGGGCTTTACCCATATTGCCAGTGGCCCCCTCGTGCGCTCCTCCTATCACGCAGACAAACAAGCCAAAGGCGAAGAAATATAAACTCGTACTGACCGCTTATACGATAGTTCAGAAGAACTAGGCATTCGGTCTGCGAGCAGCAAAATATTTAGGAGTAAACATGGACGGACTATATAAAGCTGCGCGCACTGTATTGCTTGGTACTGCGCAATGCCTAGTGCTTCTGCTCGTTATGGGCGCAAGCGCTCAAGCGAATACCATCGTTCGAGTTAGCACTACTTTTGGTGATTTCTCCTTAGAGTTATTCGATACTGCCACACCTGTGACGGTGCAAAACTTTCTCAATTACGTGAATCGTGGTGCCTACAACGGCAGTTATTTTCATCGTTTGGAGAGAAATTTTGTGTTGCAAGGCGGTGGCTATCGCTTCATCACGCCCAGTGGAATCGCTACAATACCCACCGACCCGCCCATAGTGAATGAATTCGGTGAATCGAATGTCCGCGGGACCGTGGCCATGGCGAAAGTGGGTGGTAATCCAGATAGCGCGACAAGTCAGTGGTTCGTTAACCTTGCTGATAATTCCGCTAACTTGGATGCGCAGAATGGCGGTTTTACGGTGTTCGGAAGAGTCCTCGGCGACGGCATGGTCGTGTTAGATAGGATCAATGCATTGGATGTGTACAGCCTTACGGGTACGCAGCAAACTGCGCTTCCACTTTATAATCTCGGAACTTCATCAAGCCTTACCGCCGCGAATCTTGTCAGCATGAACTTGGAAGTTGTGCAACGCTATAGTTCCGCATTGAATGTATTCGAATCGACCTCTGGTTTATTAACGCTAACCGTAGATGGAGGAGAGGCAATCGGCAGGTACAGCTTGAACCTTTCACTTATTGAGGAACAGCCAAGCATTAAATTCCGATTGAATCCTGACAGTATGGTGCTGCTTGCAATTAATCCGATTGGGAGTGCGCAATTTTTGAGTGCTAACAATCAGCTACTTGTGCCTAGTCTGGAGCTGAATATGAACGGGGATGTTTCGATGATTAGTAATGTTGTATTGCAGCTGGACGATGCAGACAGTTGGACTTTTACTCTTAAGTCTTACGATCAATAAAAGGCGGTTTCGAGTCGCCTTGCGTAATTTGACAGTTGGTCAATTGAAAATAGTGTATTTAGGAGTTTAGATGTTAAGAATACGAAACGCTGCGCGCATCTTCTTGCGCAAGATTGCGCTAAGCCTGATGCTGTTATTGAGCATTAGCGCCATTGCGCAAGCCAATACCATCGTACGTGTGAGCACTACTTTCGGTGATTTTTCAATAGAACTATTTGATACAGCCACCCCCGTTACGGTACAAAATTTCCTCAATTATGTGAATAGTGGGGCTTATAACGGTAGTTTCTTCCACCGCTTGGAAAAAGACTTTGTTCTGCAGGGCGGGGGATATCGCTTTGTGCCTTTTGAAGGGCCTATCGAGATCCCGACGGCTTCGCCAATCGTGAACGAATTCCAGGAATCGAACGTGCGCGGCACAGTGGCGATGGCCAAAATAGGCACCGATCCGGATAGTGCAACTAGCCAATGGTTCGTGAATATAGGCGATAATTCGGGAAATTTGGACACCCAGAATGGTGGCTTTACGGTGTTTGGTCGCGTGCTCGGCGATGGAATGACCGTTTTGGATACCATCAATGCACTCAATGTCTATGATCCTGCTCCTAATTCAATTACACCGTTCAACGCTTTGCCTCTACACAATGTGCAGGACTTTGTATCGAATATAACGGCCGCCAATTTTATTACCATGAACGTCGAAGTTATGCAGCGTTATAGCTCCTCCTTGAGTGTCTTTGAGTCGAGTTCGGGGCTTCTTCTTACTACCGTTGATGGTGGAGAGACACTTGGCACTTATAGCCTTAATTTGACGCTGGTAGAAGATCAGCCCGAGGTGAAATTCCGCTTAAACGGCGATAGTCTAGTACTCCTTGGCAACAAGCCCGACGGTCGTAGCACGTTCTCAGATACTGATAATAAACTGCGTATCCCTAGTTTAGAACTCAATATGAATGGCAATATTTCAGTTATCCGCAATGTGGTTTTGAGACTGAGTGATGCAAGTAATTGGATATTTACGCTCGAGTCATACGACCAATAATTAGAATAAAGAAGAAGGGGGGCTAGGAAATGGCTGCAGCGAGGGGAGAGTTCAGTTCGCGTTTTGGCTTCTTGATGGCCGCATCCGGCTCCGCGGTGGGGCTCGGCAATATCTGGGGTTTTCCTACCAATGCCGCGAGTAATGGCGGTGCAGCCTTTCTCTTCATGTATCTATTCATGGCCTTCACGCTTGCCTATCCGGCGCTGATGGCCGAGCTCATCATCGGGCGACATACGCGTTCGAACGCGGTCGGAGCGCTGCGACAATTATCCAGAGGCCCGTTGACCAAGAAGCTAGCCAATTTCGTTGGTTTTGCAGGCATAGTCACCGTAAGTCTTATCCTAAGTTTCTACGCTATCGTTAGTGGCTGGATGCTCGCTTGGCTATTGAACTCTTTTGCTACGATGGCTGGAATGGAATCCGCTTCCACTTGGCTAACAAGTGATGGCGAGACTCGCAATGCTATTTTCTCCATTATATTCATGTTGTTAACGGTTGTTGTGATTAGCGCAGGCGTGCGCGATGGTATCGAAAAGTGGGCCTCGCGGCTGATGCCAGCGCTCATCATTATTCTGTTTATGCTGATTGTCTATGTGCTGACTTTAGAAGGCGCGATGGACGGTTTGCGCGCCTATCTCGTGCCTGATTTTAGTCGTGCGTTGCAGCCGGGCCTGATTATTAGTGCGCTCGGGCAAGCCTTCTTCTCGCTCTCTCTCGGTGTAGGCACAATGTTGATCTACGGCTCTTATCTAAGCAGCAAAGAGAACTTGCCAGCAGTGGGAACCCTGGTGGCGCTATTGGATACCGGCATAGCCTTTCTAGCTGGCTTGCTGATACTGCCTTCGATGTATGTCGCATTGGCCAACGGGGTGGAGATCTTTGACGCCAGTGGGGCACTAGTAGCGGGCCCTGGTCTTATCGTGGCGGTCTTACCTGCCTTGTTCGAAACTATGGGCAGCGCCGGGGTATTTGTCGCGCTGGCATTCTTTATTCTCATGACCATCGCATCACTCACCTCGTCGATCTCCATGTTGGAGGTGCCAGTGGCTTATGTGGTGGAGACTTTCGATACGGGGCGTCGCAAGGCAACGCTATTGATTGGGGGCATGGTCACGATTATTTGCCTCGTGATTGTATTTAACTTCAATAGCCTATTCGATTTGGTGGTCAACGCGACAACTGAGTTCAGTCAGCCTCTTTTAGGGCTGTTCTTTGCCGTTTTCGTAGGCTGGGTATGGAATCGCAACGGCGTGTTGCAGGAGATCCAGAAGGGTTCTCCTGAAGTTGAGCACTCATTCTTTTGGAAGGTGTGGCCGTTCTATATTCGCTTCGTCTGCCCAATAGCGATATTGGCAGTCTATATTCAGATTATATTCTTCTAAGCTTTTAAGTAGCTTCTTAGAACTTCGCCACCATTTGACAGAAGCGCTCAATCTCTTCATGAGTATTGTAATAGTGTATTGAGGCGCGATTGATGTCGCCTAGCCCGCGTTTGACTAGGTCTAACTGATTGCTGGCTAAACGCGCCACCGAAGTATTCATTCCCTTGGCACGCAACCCCTCCTGCAGACTCGCAGCGGCAATTCCTTTCTTGCTGAAGGTGACGATGCCGCTCAGCGGCTCGCCATGTTCATGTACATTCACCCCCGCTATGGTGCCGAGTGTCTCTCGTAGCGCGGCGCCTAGTTCGCCAACTCGAGACTCGATCGCAGGCATTCCAATCTTGAGCGCATAGTCGACGGCAACCCCAAGACCAATCTTTCCTGCGACATAGCACTCCCAGTTCTCGAAACGCCTTGCGTCATCACGGAATTCATATGTATTGGCCGAAATCCAATTGGCAGAGTGCAAGTCAACACAGGCGGGCTCTAGCTTTGACATACTTGATCTGCGCATATAGAGAAAGCCAGTGCCGCGTGGGCCACGCAGGTACTTGCGACCAGTGCCTGTGAGCATGTCGCAGCCTAATTCATCGACGTTGAGATCTATCTGTCCAGCTGATTGGCAGGCGTCGAGAAGGTAGAGAATATTGTGGGCTCGTGCGAGCTCACCAACTTTCGCCGCTGGGTGAATGACGCCGCTTTGGCTCGGAGTATGAGTGAGGGCGATTAACTTAACGCGGGGATTTATAGCGGCCTCTAATTGCTCGAGATCGATAATGCCGGTGTGATCATTGGGGATGACGTCAATCTTTACCCCTTGTCGTTTGGCCATATGGAGTAGGGCGAGGAAGTTGCTGGCATATTCGGATTGTCCGGTGAGGATAATGTCACCCGCCGCAAACGGAATTGCATTGAACAGGCTATTCCATGCGTGAGTTGCGTTCTCAGCGTAGGCGATCTCCGACACCTCACACGCTAGCAGTTGAGCGAAGGCGTCGTAGAAGTTGTTGATCTGCCCCTCGGCCAAGTTAGCGGCTTCATAGCCCCCTAGGCGTTGTTCATTTGCTAGGTGAGTAAGGACCGCTTCGGTCACTGCAAGTGGGGCCAGTGCCGCCCCGGCGTTGTTAAAGTGGATCAAATCTGCACAGGCAGGCGTATCGTTGCGTAGGGTACTAATATCGATGCTCATTGAATGTAGTCTCTTTATTACTCTTGGTCCGCCGCTGCGCCTTGCTTATCAAATTGCGCTTCGGTACATTGCCCAGCTATTCCCATCTGAGTAGGGACTTCGAAACGGAAGCGATGCCCCTGACTCTTACTCTGACACTATCATTTAGCTCTTGCGGAGAGAACACTATGCTTAAGATTTATGGCGCGAGCACATTTAATGCCACGAAGGTCCTTTTTACTGCAGAAGAATTAGGGCTAAGCTTCGACTATATCCATTTGGATTTCGCGGCGGGAGATCATAAAAGTGCTGAGCATCTGGCGCGACACCCATTGGGGAAAGTGCCGGCGATCGAGCACGATGGTCGTTATCTCTTCGAAAGTGCATCTCTTTGTCGCTATCTTGCAAATATCTCCTCTAAGAAACTGTACTCGGCAGATCCTTACGAAGCGGCACAGATTGATCAGATGATCGACTTAACTTGCCACCATGCGGGGCGCTGGTTGGCGGTGTATTTCTATCAAGAAGTCGTAATGATGAAGTACTACAAGAAGGAAGCTGATGAGAAGGCGATTGCAGAGGCGAAGGGCTTTCTAGATCAACAACTGCCTTTCCTTGAGAAGACGCTCGCTGCAAACGAGTATCTGTGTGGTAAGCAACTCACGATTGCCGATACCGTCGCATTTCCCTACTTTCAAGCCTGTCAGAGCACGTCTGTAGCATTGGATAGCTATCCGGCAATCCAAAGCTGGATAGCTAAGCTGTCGCAGCGTCCAAGCTTTAAGAAAGCCCTGGCGCTAATGCCGCAATAAAGACCTTATCGCTGTTGAGGGCGTCTGCTACAAGCCGGGCCCTCAGCGGTGATTAGATAAAGACCCCGCACTCTATTCCAATACGTGGAAATACACGCACTGCGCCGTTATATCTTGGCGAATCGTAAAACCACCCTTCTGCAAATCGATGGCCTTGAACAAGGCCTTGTACTCAGCTTTCAGCGAGTTGTAGATCACCTCCTGAATGATCAGGATGTTGAAATGCTGTAGTCCCTTTAGGGCTGCAGCATCGTTGATGATCTTCGCGATAGAGGGGTGCTTTCTAATCTCTTCATAACGGTAGGCCTGAATCAGGGCTTCACCGAACAAATCATATGACTTGATGCCGCTGCTCTGGAACGTGCCCTGCACAGAGTTGAAGGCCAGTCCCATTGCGCCTTTAATCGGCGTGGCATATCCGAAGCGCCTGACCTCTTCATTGAACGCCTTGAACATGATCAGGGCTGTAGAGATGGCGTGATCTGCCAATGAATTGGGGTCGTCAGCAAGAAACGGGTAGCCTATCGAGCTGATAAAGCCATCCCCAGTCTCTTTTAACCGGAAAGCTCGAGACTTAAGGGGGTTGTGCTGATAACCCATCATGCAGATCTGAGAGAAGGCTCGGAACACGTCGAGAAAGAATGATTTGGTACGCTCGTGTTTTATCTCGCTCGAGTTCTGTACATCGAAGACGTTGATAATAGCGCGGCCTTTCTCAACCGGCATCGTGTCCTCAAGCTGGTCACCAGACTTGATCATCTCCAGTTGGTGAGGGTAGACCAATTTGGAGAGCTGATTGTATAAGTGCTGGCGAGTATCCGCGTCTATCGACTTATAGTAGAAGCGCGTCTGGATACGCGAGAAGAACAGCCAGCTAAAAATGCTGCCGGCAAGAAAGCCTTGCGCCAGCTGCACAAGGTTTGTGGCCAAGTATTGCTCGTTTACAAGATAGACCAGCGTGGTAAAGACGATGGTGAACAATACATTGCGTACGAAGGTCACCCGATAACTCGTGTGATAGGAGAACGCAGTCACCATCAACAGACTGAAATTGAGTTGCCCCGAAAGTGCCAAGAACAGCTCTGACTGTGTTGCTAGGGAATCTTGAGGCTCGAAAACATATTTGAGAGTCAGGCAGAAGCCAAAAATCGTCGTTAAACACACTAAGTCCATTACAGTTCTTGAGTGTTTGTCCACAGCCGAAAAAAGAAGGCTAGAGACCGGGAATAGAAAAATTAGCAGTATAGGAGCTGCATAAGTGAAAAGAGTGTTGAATGCGTATGGGTTGCCACTAGCGGAAAGATTCAAGTAAGTGAGCAATGAAGATATTATGAATAACACGCCCCCCGATTTTCCGGGCCAGCTCGTTAGCGCTCGTGAGGCTTCGTCCCTCAGCTCGTCCCTAAATTCCTTGACATGCTCTCGGCAGTAAGCCGAATATTTATCTGAATTCATTATTCATTCTAATGTACTTGCGTCAATTTAGAGCTGGCGAAACGGAAAAACCCCGTCATAATAATGGGGGTTCGCGTTTTTTGCCGATCCCGAGAGTGGCGTGATTATACAGTAATAGGGTAGGGCGGCAATTCTAGGTACCTTGCTAACACTTGAATAAGCATGTTCTAGTTCACAATCCAGAGCATTCGTTTCTGGTCATCGCATTGCCATATTGACGGGTAGAGTGCCTACGTTGAGGCGCTAGATCCATCGGCAATTGTTTTCCGCACATAACAAGTAAGCAGAGTTTTCTATGTCTATATCTATCGTTTTGTATATCGCTATTGTCCTGAGCTTGATCTGGGCGCGCCTTCGTTTTTTCAAAATGACTTCCGGAACTCCGCGGCTTAGTGCGCTTCTGTACGATGCAACCGTCGCTACTCAGATCATAACAACGTTGATATTAATGTTTACGACAAGCGGCAAAAGTTTGCCGCTTGTAGCGGCAAGTATTTTCCTTTATGCGCTCTCATTATTTTTATTTTGGTGGTCAATATTCACTGCGAAAAAACTCGATTTCGCGTTCAGTAACGAAGTTGGAAGTATTGTAACAACGGGTCCATTTCGAATAGTGAGGCATCCATTTTATAGCTCTTATATTTTGGCCTGGCTCAGTAGCACTTTCTTGTTTAACTCCTTGATATTGTGGATTACACTTGCTTACTTAATAGCCTTTTATTTTCTTTCTGCGCGGAAAGAAGAGGGGGTTATCTTGAAAAGCGTGTACTCAAAAGAGTATAGAAAATATATTCAAAATGTAGGAATGTTCCTACCTAGGATTAAAAATGGAAGCGATCAAGTTCAAGACTCTGACGGTGGAAAGTGAGATTGAAACCTATCTGAAAAAATTCGAAGGCTTTGTTGGTGTAAGGCTTCCTTATGATTACGCAACGCGAAGCAAGATCGTCGGTGTGTTCAGAGGGAGTGAGATGGTCGGCGGATATATGATCGTCACAAAACCGGAGTTCAGAAGCTTGATGTTTGTGCCTGATACTGTGAAAAATTCACACGCATTTTTCCAGAACGACTCGTACGAAATGATGGAGGTTAACGGGGTTTGGATTAGCCCGGCTGTTAAGTCTGCACTCGAGAACTACCGTATTTGGTTCCATTTGCTCAAGAGCATGTTCTTCGCGCGCAAGCAATACGTCCTTTTAATGGCAGATCTGCGCAATGGCAATGTGCGTAATCTGCATAGCCTACTCAATCCTGAGCTGCTGTATGAGGGTCCTCCCATGTTGAAGGCGGGTACGACAAGCCACTCGACTATCCGTGTGAGTGTGACCACTAGATGGCAGATACTGTTCAATCTACCGAAGTACTACATGACCTTTCGTGAAAGAGCGCGTCGCTCTAACAAGCGCGCCAAGGTACGTGCGTTTGGCCGCATGGCCCGTGAGGCAGAGGCTCAGTCCTAAGGGCTAGAGCAGTTTGAGAACACGCTAGTAAGTCCTGAGTGCGAATTCGCTGCGTGCTCAGGGCTTATGTTTCCCGCACTACGAAGTAGTCTGCGAAGCCCCTGCGAGGCCGACTCTGCGCTTGCGCAAGCCCCTGCATTGGGTCAGACTAGTCCCTAAGCGAATCGCGGCTAGAGCCGCTGTTGAGCCCTTCTTCAGGCATTTTCAGGTGCCTTTTACAAACGCGCAGAAGCGTGTCGCTAGGAGTAACGAGTTGAACCAGGACAAGCTACGCAGCCTTTTGGCACAGTTGCAAAAAGAATTAGATAACGGCGTGACACTCGATAACGAGACGATCGCGTTGCTGAAGAAATTAGATAGAAATGTCGATGCAATGATCGAGTCAGCAGGAAACGACAACGCACCCGTTATGGACGATGCGATTGCATTGGAGGCCCGTTTCGCTGTGGATCACCCAGTTGCCGAACGTGTCATAAGAGAGTTGATCGACACGCTGGGCAAAATGGGCATTTGAGCCCCTCAGGGCTCGCTAGCGCTATTCTTTGTTGAAATGAAGAGATAGATGCTCATCCACCTGTATCGCCTTGTCACGAGCCTGCTCCGCAGCGATATAGGCATCTGCCTCCTCCTGCTTACAAACTCCTTCCTCAACAGCCTTTGTCGCCAACGTTGTCAGTGGCAGATCTTTGGCTAAGTCGCCCTCTTTTATCGCCTTGCGTATAGCATCTCTAGTGGGCTTAGTGGCGATCACCTGCATGAATGCACTCTCTACGATGAATGCGGGATCGTCTGCTTCGCTGCCGATATAGGCAAAGCGTGTGATGCGCTCGCGCAGTTCGTTGTCGCTCCACATCGTTTGCACGATTTTGTGATCGAGCTGGTCGCTAGGGCGCTTGTAGGCATCACCCCATGGGAACACGACTCGTTTCAACAGTATCGCCACTGGGCGGTTCGACAAGTTGGCAAAGAAGTCGTTGAACGCGCGCTGACACTCATACAGTGACAACTCGATATTCCATTGTACGTAAGGAAGGTCAGCCTCATTGCGCTGATAGTTCTCATAGTAGCGCAGCACTGTAGATGCCAGATAAAGTTGACTCAGTACGTCCCCAAGTCGTGCCGAAAGTCTTTCTTTGCGCTTGAGCTCGCCACCGAACATCAGCATCGAAATATCTGACACTAATGCTAGTGCAGAACTCATTCGCGTTAGCTGCTGATAATAGCTAGCGCTGCTGCCACTTACGGGGCGTGCAGCAATCAAGCCTCCACTAAGGCCTAGGCTAAAGCTGCGCACAAAGTTGCTGATGCCGTAGCCGATATGGCGGAAAATTAGGCTGTCGAATTCGCGCAAGCCTGCGGCCTCATCTGGGTTCTTTGCGGCCACCATTTCCCGTGCAATAAAGGGGTGGCAGCGGATCGCACCCTGCCCAAAAATCATCAGATTTCTAGTAAGAATATTCGCACCCTCTACCGTGATCCCGATGGGCATACTCATATACGCATGGGCGAGATAGTTCGCCGGACCCATTATGAGGCCTCGACCGGCATGCACATCCATTGCGTCCTGAATCACGATTCGGGACTTTTCGGTCATATGATACTTGGCAATTGCCGAAACAACGGCCGGTTTGATGTGATTATCGACTGCTCCAGCAGTAATTATTCGCGCCGCTTCGAGTTGATAGGTATGCCCGGCAATGCGGGCGAGTGCTTCTTCCACTCCCTCAAAATTGCCGATTGCCAAATTGAACTGTGTACGTAGGCGTGCATAGGCGCCAGTTAGCCGATAGCTAAGCTTGCCAGTGGCTGTGCTCAAAGCGGGAAGGGAGATCGCGCGGCCCTCCGAGAGGCATTCGACCAACATGCGCCAACCCTGGCCCGCTTGCTCAACGCCACCGATGATCCACTCTAGGGGAATGAACACATTTTCGCCGCGGGTAGGACCGTTCATGAAGGTCATGCCCATCGGGAAGTGGCGATGGCCAATCTGCACACCCTCATGGCTGGTGGGAATTAGGGCAACGGTAATGCCGCGCTCTTCTTCTTCACTCAATAGATGCTCGGGGTCGTACATCTTGAAGGCGAGGCCTAATACCGTCGCCACGGGAGCAAGCGTGATATAGCGCTTATTCCACGTTATGGAGATACCAATACATTCCTTGCCCTCGAACTGACCTTTGCAGACGATACCGGTGTCGGTCATTGCCCCTGCGTCACTGCCAGCCTCAGGACCGGTCAACGCGAAACAGGGAATATCCTCACCACTGGCGAGGCGAGGAAGATAGTGTTGGCGCTGCTCATCGGTGCCATATTTCATCAGCAGTTCAGCGGGTCCGAGGGAGTTTGGCACCATGGCTGTGACTGCAGCGCTAGCGCTTCGCGTGGCGATCTTAGTGACGATAGTTGAGTGCGCAAGCGCGGAGAAACCGAGGCCGCCATATTCCTTAGGTATAATCATTCCAAAGAACTTCTCTTTCTTGAGGTACTCCCAAGCCTGTGGGGATAAATCCTTGTCGATGTGGACGATATCCCAGTCGTTTAGCATCTCGCAGAGGGTCTCCGTTTGCTTCTCTAGGAAGGCATTCTCTTCCTTGCTGAGCTCGGGAAATGGAATTGCGAGCCATTCCTTCCAGTTTGGGGCGCCCTTAAATAGGTCAGCATCCCACCAAGTATCCCCCGCTTCCAAGGCTTCCTGCTCTGTGTCGCTCATAGGGGGGAGGACGCGTTTGAAGAACTCAAACACGGGGCGAGATAGGCGCTCGCGGCGCAGATTATCTTCGAAATAGAATAGTGCGACTCCTATTAGTAGTAGCCATAGGAGCCATGCGATGCCGCCGTACCAGGTCATCGTTATCAGCGCCACCGCAATGCAGCCAAGTATCGTCCCCATACGGGCGCGCTGATACGCGAGTACCCAAATCACCGCTAAGATTACGAGAAGTTGCATCAATGTCGACATGGATAGCTCCGTCAATTGTTGGTTGGGTGTTTTGCAAGCGCACAATGGCTGAGGCTTGATTGTTCAGGAGGGTTTGCTTTGCGCTAGCCTTAAGATAGCACCGACTGAGGCAAAATGTGATGACCACTTAAGCGCAAGACTAATTGTGTCAGTTCGCTCCAAGGGTCGGCAGGGGATAAGCCCTTCACCGCAAGATCGATACGTCTCGCATCGCCAAGCATCGTCTCCAACTCTTTAAGACTAGTACGCTGCACGGCCTGACTTAGTTCTTTTTCGTGGTTGCGCCTCACGCCCTCGCTCTTCATGGCTTGGCCAAGACTCTGGCCCCGCGCCACATGATGGGAGACAGCTACGAGGCGGCGCAACTCAGCGCTAACAGCGCCAAGGAGCTGTAATATCTCGGTTCCTTCGGCGCGCAGTCCGTTGACAATCTTAATGCTGCGGCGCGCATCGCCGCTTAGGGCCGCATCTATAAGATTGAAATTGCTATAGCGTGAGCTGTCAGCTACCAGACTCATAATATGCTTGCGATCTATATGAATCTTCTTGTCACGAGAAGCACCTGTGAGCACCGCTAATTTTTGAATCTCTTGATCTGCGGCTAGGAGATTACCCTCAACGCGTTCTGCTAAAACTGCAATGGCATCGGGGTCGGCGCTCATGCCCGCACTTGCCATGCGATTGCGTATCCAAGCGGGGAGTTTGTCGGCATAGATCGGCCACACCGTGACGAAGACTCCGGAAGACTCTAATGCCTTGAACCATTGAGTGTTCAAGGCCGCAGGCTCTACTCGTGGGCTCACTAGTATCAGCACATTGTCAGGATTAGGGGATTGCAGATACTGTTTAAGTGCGGCCTTGCCGGCGTCATCTAGTTTTGCCGAGCTAAGGCGCAGCTCTATAATCTTCTTGTCGGAGAAAAGCGACATACTATTGCCAGACTGCAGTAGGGATTGCCAATCGAAACTTCGATCGACGAACAATAGCTCCCATTCGCTAAAACCTTGCTCGCGCACACGGGTCCGCAGCAGGGTTAGTGTCTCCTGCACTAAGAGCGTTTCGTCGCCAGCAATCCAATAGAACGGTGCAATTTTGGAGCCGCTGGATTGCGCAATTTGATCGGAGTTTATTCTCACTAATCGGCCCCAGCAGATTGGGTGGAGGTCACTACGCGCAGTCGATTCAGAATTTGATTTACCAATTCTTGGCGCATCTCACCCTGTAGGATGTCGGCCTCGCGTGTGCTGCCTGCAATATTGGCAGTGTCTTCAAAGTAGCTACGCTCCACGGCTAAGCGTTCTGGCGCTAGCAAGTTTTGCTCTTGCGTATCCAGCGCGAGTTCAATGCTTAGGCGGAGTGTGTATTGGGCAGCTCGAGCCCGGCCGTTAACAGTAGCAGTAGTCGTGCTGAATTCTTCTTCGCCGACAGAGACGATGTAACGCGCTTGCGAGGCAGACTGCACTAGCTGCATCTGAGCATTCGCCAAGGAGGTTTGCAGGGCTTGGGTCAGTTGGCCATTTTCCTGAGCGCTGCGCACAAATACCGTTTCAGGCGACAGCGCCGAGCCTGCACTGCCCCTAAGGGAGAAGCCGCAGCTGACAAGAGTCAACGATAGTAGAACAAGGCTTGTTGCATGCAGTAGGGCTTTCATACTTAGGTCTCGCGAAGAGCGGGCTATTCAGCCTCGGTTTCGGCTAATGGGGCGGAATCTAGTTTCTGTACTCTCAGCAAACGAATCTGACGGCTATCAGAGTTGAGCACGGTGAAAAGGAATGTGCCAATTGTCACGTTTTCGTCCCGCTCTGGAATATGGTTCAGGTGCTGCAGAACCAGTCCGCCTATCGTATCGACCTCGTGATCGTCGAAGTTGCATTCGAAAAATTCATTGAACTCGGATACGGGCGTGAGCGCCTTAACGATGAACGACTTGGCGTCCACTTTCTTGATAAAGCTGTCATCATCGACATCGTACTCGTCGTCGATCTCACCCACTATTTGTTCCAAGACATCTTCGATAGTAACCACGCCGCAAGGGCTGCCATACTCGTCGATGACGATGGCCATATGATGACGGGTTTCGCGAAACTCCCGCAGTAAAACATTCAGGCGTTTGCTCTCTGGCACGAAGGTCGCGGGTCTAACGATGTCTTTTAAGTCGAAACTTTTTACACCACTCTTAAGAGCGAATCGCAATAGATCCTTAGCTAGCAGAATGCCAATCACCGAGTCGGAGTTCTCGGCGAGAACGGGGAAGCGAGAGTGGGAGACAGTGATGACGATGTCTAATACTTCTTCCAGAGTATTCTTGGCGGAAACAGTGATCACCTGAGGGCGCGGAATCATAATTTCGCGCACCTGCATCTGTGAGACCTGGAGGGCGCCTTCGATAATAGACAGGGCGTCGGTATCCAGCACATTGTCTTGTTCGGCATTGCGCAACAGCTCTAACAGACTCTTGGTGTCCGTAGGTTCGTCTGAGAAAATTTGTGCAATTCTATCGATCCATGACCGTGGCCGTGGATCGATACTCACTTGCTCGTCAGCCATTTTGGCAACTTGCTCCTGTATTCATTTTGCATGGTGTCGCATTGAACAACTGGCGTCGTGACGCCGTGTAGTCTAAGAGGCTAGCGGTGTGTCGATGTAGGGATCAGCTAGACCGAGGTTCGCGAGAATCTTGCGCTCGAGCGCTTCCATCTCCTCTGCCTCGTTCTCGTCTTCATGATCAAAGCCCTGCAAATGCAATACGCCATGGATCACCATATGGGCCCAGTGCGCTTGCAATGTCTTGTTCTGCTCTTTTGCTTCGCGCTCTACTACTGGAGCGCAGATCGCTAAGTCGCCGAGCGGAATCTCTTCCAAAGCTTCGAGAATATTCTTTGGTAGCTCATTGGCGAAAGAGAGGACGTTAGTCGCATAGTCCTTGTGACGATACTGATTATTGAGCTGTGCAGACTCTAATTCGTCGACTATTTTAATGCCGACAAGGAACGGTTTTTCGTCGGTGGCAACGGCATCATCACTAAGGGCTAGACTTATCCAATTGTGAAATTCTTCTTCGCTTGGCACGCCTTGAGACTGTGGGCAGGCGTTGTCGAAATCAAGCATCGCGCTCATGGCCATGCTCCTGCAATGAGTCTTGAGTACAGAGAGGCGTAATCGTTTTCTGATCGTATTTGTCGTAGGCCTCTACAATGCGTTGGACTAGGTTGTGGCGCACCACATCCTTCGAGTCGAACCAAGTGAAGCCGATACCTTCGACATCCTTGAGAACTTGAGTCACATGCACCAATCCCGAACGAGTACCCTTAGGAAGGTCTATCTGTGTGACGTCCCCTGTGATCACCGCGGTGGAGCCGAAGCCTAACCGCGTTAAGAACATTTTCATCTGCGATGTGGTGGTGTTCTGGCTTTCATCGAGAATAATAAAAGACTTATTCAGTGTGCGGCCGCGCATATAGGCCAGTGGTGCAATCTCGATGATGCCTTTCTCAATAAGGCGGCCTACGCGTTCGACGCCCATCATTTCATAAAGAGCGTCATAGAGTGGGCGCAGATAGGGGTCTACTTTCTGGCTAAGGTCGCCGGGCAGGAAGCCCAATTTTTCACCGGCCTCTACAGCGGGGCGCACCAATAGGATGCGCTGCACACGATCTTGTACTAGTGCTTCCACTGCGGCTGCTACCGCGAGGTAAGTCTTTCCTGTACCAGCTGGACCGATGCCGAAATTGATATCGAAACGATAGATCGATTCCACATAGTCTTGCTGGTGTTCGCCGCGAGGCTTTACGGAGGTATTCGGTGTTTTCAGAATTAAGGGTTTATCGAAGTCGTAACGTGGTTTCTCGCGGCTTGCGCTATAAGTCTGTTCAGCCTCTTTGAGTAGCAGATGAATGCTATCGGGATTGATTCCGTCCGCATTCGCTGTTGCCTCATAAAGCTTGGTCAGTACTTGGCCGGCGACCTCCACAGCTTGCTTGGTGCCAGTTAATTTGAATTCGTTGCCGCGATTCTGGACCTTGAGTCCGAGAGACTTCTCAATTTGTTGAAGGTGCTCATTGAGACGACCACAAAGATTGGCCAGGCGGTGCGTATTGTCTGGCTCTAGGACGAGCCTTTGGGTGTAATTCTGGGTTGCCATCAAGACAGCTTACAAACCTCCTAAATATGATGCGTGACGCTAGTATACCAATCTCTGCTTACTTGTAAGCCCCTCGCTCATATAGAAATGAGCGAGCTCATTGTCTCTTTAAACGCTGCCAAGAAGAGAGTTAGTTAATGCGGCCGTAATCTTAACATCGGTGAACTGCCCGATTAGGCTGGCATCGTCACATTTGAAATTCACTACACGGTTATTCTCGGTGCGGCCCTGCAGGTCGCCTGGGTCCTTCTTGGAAGGACCGGTAACTAAAATTCGCTGGGTGCTGCCGATCATGCCTTCACTAATCGCTTGGGTCTGTTTGATGATCTGTGCCTGCAGGATCGCTAGGCGATGTTTCTTCTCCTGCTCGGAGGTCAGATCCGGCAGATCCGCTGCAGGTGTGCCGGGGCGAGCGCTATAGATGAAGCTGAAGGAGTTGTCATAGCCAATCTCCATGATGAGGTTCATGGTGTCCTCGAAATCCTTATGAGTCTCGCCGGGGAAGCCCACTATGAAGTCGGAGGAGAGGCTAATATTCGGACGAATAGCCTTGAGTTTGCGAATGATTGACTTGTATTCCAGCACGGTGTGGCCGCGCTTCATCGCCGCTAGAATGCGGTCGGAGCCGCTTTGTACGGGCAGGTGTAGGTGGTCTACCAGTTCGGGTACGTGACGATATACCTCGATAAGATTGCTAGAGAACTCCATTGGATGAGAGGTCGTGTAGCGTACTCGTTCGATGCCCTCGATCGCTGCAATATATTGAATTAGGGTCGCAAAGTCCGTGATATTGTCGTCGTGACTCAGCCCGCGATAGGCGTTGACGTTCTGTCCCAATAGATTGATCTCGCGCACTCCCTGTTCAGACAGATGGACTGCTTCGGCGAGAATATCGTCTAGTGGGCGACTGACTTCTTCGCCGCGGGTATAGGGCACCACGCAGAACGAGCAGTACTTACTGCAGCCTTCCATGACCGTAAGAAAGGCTTCGCAGCCGTCGACTCGAGGCTCTGGCAGGTTGTCGAACTTCTCAATCTCCGGAAAGCTAATATCCACGACGGTGTTACGGCCAGTCGCCGCGTTGAGCATCTGCGGAAGTTTATGCAGCGTCTGTGGGCCAAAGACCACGTCGACATAAGGGGCACGTTTGCCAATAGCGGCGCCTTCCTGGCTCGCAACACAGCCGCCCACGGCGATCTGCAGACCGGGTTTGGCTTTCTTCAATGCGCGCCAACGACCAAGCTGATGAAAGACTTTCTCTTGTGCCTTCTCACGAATAGAGCAGGTATTGAGTAGTAGCAGATCTGCCAACTCTGGGCTGTCGACCAATTCCGCGCCATGGGACTCGCGTAACATGTCGAGCATGCGCGAAGAGTCATATTCGTTCATCTGACAGCCATGAGTCTTGATAAACACCTTTTTACTGGGCGTAGTCGCTGTCACCGCGCTGTCTTGAACCGAAGGCGAAGTGGAATCAATAGAAGTAGGCTGAATAACTGTCTGGGACGTGTCTGCTGTGGTCATAGTGAATTCGGTAGATCGGCATCGTTAGGGGCAAATAAGAGGGCGGATTGTAGCAGCATTAGGCGGAGCAAAGAACCAGTTCACGCTGTTGCAAATAAACGCGGGTGAGTGGCCTTCTTATACTGTAAACTGCGCAGCAACTCCCTATGCCCCCATTCGCGCCCTTGAATTTCCTTAAAGCGGCCAGATATAGCGGAGCTTCAACGTAAAGAGAGTGCATGCATGGCGACCCCCGCAGAAATCTACAGAATCACATTTCTCAACAAAGGCAAAGTCTACGAAGTATTCGCGAAGCAAGTCTATCAGAGTGAGTTATATGGCTTTATTGAAGTAGAGGACTATATCTTCGATGAGCGCAGCCAAGTGGTGGTCGACCCGAGCGAAGAGAAGCTTAAGGCAGAATTCCTCGGTGTAAAACGCAGCTTCATTCCTATTCAGGCGATCGTGCGCATAGACGAAGTCGAGAAGGGTGGTGTGAGCAAGATCTCTAGCGGCGATAATATAACGCCATTCCCCGCGCCATTCTTAGCCTCCCGAAAACCCGATACGCAGAGCTCTGAATAAGGGCCTAGCCTAGGGGCAGCGCAATGCCGCCCCTAAGTAGTTTAGAGTCCAAGCGCTTTTTCAATAGTCGCCAATTCCACGCATAATACAAACACGCGCATCGCTGCCTCAATGTCCTTCACACTAGGAAACGAGGGGGCTAGCCGAATATTGCTGTCGTTTGGGTCTTTCTTATAGGGATAGGTAGATCCAGCCGGAGTGAGCTTCACGCCTGCGGCGGCGGTCAGCTTAACTACTTTATCCGCTAAACCTGGCTGCGTGTCGAACAATACGAAATACCCACCCTGTGGCTTCGTCCAACTCCCTAAGGCTTGGCCATTGACCGTTTTACCAGCCAAACCAGACTCCAAGGCTTGCAGTACGCTGTCAAATTTAGGCTGTAAAATTTTGCGATGTCCCTGCATCAAAGCGCGCAGAGCGCTCATGTCCTTGAGAAAACGCATGTGGCGCAATTGATTGATCTTGTCTGGGCCGATAGTCGAGATGCCGAGCTGGTCTGCCAGACTGGCAAGATTGGCTTCGGAGCTCGCAATGAAGGCTATGCCAGCGCCCGCATGGGTGATCTTCGAGGTAGAACCGATCACCACGACATTATCTAGAGTACCTGCGGCCTCACTCAGCGCTAAAATATTGGCAAGAGTTGGAGGATTATCGACGAGGTGGTGCTCGGCGTAGGCGTTGTCCCACATGATGCGGAAATTCGCACCTGCGATCTTGCCCAGTTGCGCCATTCTGGCAACGACTGCGGCAGAGTACACCACGCCATCGGGATTAGAGTATTTCGGTACACACCAGATGCCTTTGATCATGGGATCTGCTTTCAGCAGAGCCTCTACCTGATCCATATCTGGACCCTCTGCCGTCATGGTGACCGGGATCATGCTGATGTTCAGAGCCTCACAAACTGAGAAATGGCGGTCATAGCCGGGTGCGGGGCAGAGGAATTTGACTTGGCTGCCAGTCTTGCTCGCCTCGGCCATCCACGCGGATTCAGGACCACTAACGCCGTGGAAATGTGCGCCAATCACGACTTGATACATCATCTGCAGGCTGCTATTGCCGCCTACCATAGTGCGAGAAGGCGTTGTCTCGAGGTACTCGGCTGCGAACTTACGCGCCTCGGGTATCCCCATAATACCGCCGTAGTTACGGCTATCGCTGCCATCTGCGCACAAATAGTCATTCGCTAAGATGCCGTCGAGCGCGTCGCTCTGACAAAGTTGCTCTGTACTGGGCTTGCCGCGTGTTAAATCCAGATTCAGCTTTTGCTCGCTGACTTGTCGATACTGTTCGCGTAATTCCTTTTGTCTCGCTTGCAATTGCTGATCGTTCAAGAAGGACTCCTTATGGCTTATTAAAGATGCTTGAGGCACAGCGGGCACTGCAGCCTCGAACTTGCTGAGGCATTTTACAGTATACTGCGCGCAAACTCGATCAGGATGCCCTAATTTCCATGCCTTACCAACACGATACACCATCCGATGACGAGAGCTCTGGCAATATTGCCAATGGCAATGTGATGCCCGCGGATAATGGCAGCGATGCTGATAAAGTCGCGCCACCCGACTCCTCTGTTCATCCTTATCAACGGCTAAGTCCAGATCGTGTACTCGATGCGATGGAGAGCGTTGGCATTCATTGTGATGCCAGGATTCTTGCGCTCAATAGTTATGAGAATCGTGTCTATCAGGTTGGGGTAGAAGATGACGTTCCCGTCATCGTGAAGTTCTATCGCCCCGAGCGCTGGACGCGCGCGCAGATCCTCGAGGAGCACGCATTCGCCGAAGAATTGGCCGGTCTTGAGATCCCCGTTGTGCCGCCTAGGCGACTCAACGGTGTGGACACCCTCTATGAATTTGATGGCTTTTCATTCTCAGTATTCGAGCGCCTAGCCGGGCGTGCCCCAGATCTGGATAACCTAGATAATCTGCTCGTGATGGGGCGCTTTATCGCGCGCGTACATGCTGTTGGGCAGACGCAGTCCTTTGCGCACCGGGTTAACTTGAGTGTCGAGCGTCTGGCAATTGAGAGTCGGCAGTATCTTTTAGAGAAACAGTTTATTCCTCTAAGCCTAGTGCCTGCCTATGAAAGCCTGTCTAAAGACCTCATCGATAAGATTCAGTCGATCTTCGGGCGTAATAGCGAGGTAGCGCAGATTCGTATTCATGGCGACTGTCATCCCGGCAATGTGCTGTGGCGTGACGACGCCCCGAATTTCGTCGACTTCGACGACACGATGACTGGCCCTGCCATTCAGGACATCTGGATGATGCTCTCGGGGGAGAGGGATCAGAAACAGGGGCAATTGTTGGAGATTGTGGAGGGGTATAACGAGTTCTACGATTTCAATGTTAAGGAGCTCGACTTAATCGAAGCTCTGCGCACTTTGCGTATCATGCATTACAGCGCTTGGTTGGCTAGGCGCTGGGAAGATCCCGCCTTTCCGAAGTGTTTTCCCTGGTTCAATACAGAGCGTTATTGGGCCGAACACATACTGGAGTTGCGCGAGCAGATGGCCGCTTTGGATGAGCCACCGCTGCGCCTGTTCTAGGGTAGTGCTGAGTTACTCGAGGAGTTCTAAGACAGCCGCTTCGATGGTCTCGATGTCATTGCCGCGGAAACCCATATGTACCATGCGGATAACACCGTCTTTGTCGATTAAGAAGGACGTGGGCATACCCGTGACGCCGAACTCGTTCAACACGGTGTTATCCGTATCTGCAGCAATAAGATAATCAAGCGGATTGTCTAACAGGAAGTCTTGCCCATCCTCTATCGGGTCGTCGACATTAATCGCAATAACCTCGAAATCTTGATCGCGATACTTGCCATACAACTCGTTGATCAGTGGCATGGAGCGCAGGCAGGGCGCGCACCACGAAGCCCAGAAGTCGACATAGACCGTTTTGCCGCGCAGCGACTCTAAGCTAATAGCGGGCTTGTCCGCATCGATGTCTGGGAGCGTGAACAACGGGGCCGTTTCGCCTTCACTCGCGGCCATTGCCGTTACGGGCAGTATTAGGCTCAAGGCAACGATGGATTCGCACAATATGACAGTTAACTTCTTCATTTAGGTCTCTTGCTAAACATGGCTCAAGCAGGGTGTAGTGCAGTGAGCGTTGGGAAATTTTCCACTAATTCATGCCAGCGCTGCTTCTGTATCTTGAGGCGGTATTTCACCTCTCGATAGCTATCGCGCATTTGTAAACGCTCCCAATGGCTCCATTTTTCATGTAGCTCACTAGATTTCGCCTCGTACCATGACTGTTGATGCTGAGCCCATAGTTGCAGGGTTGCTTTCAGTTGTTGGTATTCAGTCTCTAGACGTTGCAGCCATTTGTCGGAGTTACCCGAGGCGGCATAGCGCTCGGTGACGTAACGATACTGCATATCGAGGCGAGCGCTTTCTATCACCACGGGGGAGCAGCGCTTCAAGTCGCTTGTTAGCCCAACGAAAGAACAACTACGAATGAACCACTTGGTTGGGTCGTAGTGCCACCATTTGATGCCATTGCGATAGTCCCATTGAAAGGTGTGGTGGTAGTTGTGATAACCCTCGCCATAGGTGATTAGGGCCAACAGGGGGTTATCTCGTGCAGAGCTCGCATCGCTATAGGGCTGACGTCCCCAAATATGGGCGATAGAGTTGATAAACCAAGTGACATGTTGGCTTAGGACTAGGCGCAAGAGCCCGCCGAGTAGAATTCCACCGATAATGTCGCCACCCAGGTACCCCAAGAAGGCAGGAACGCCGATATTCATAATCAGCACTAGTGCTAGATAGTGTTTGTGCTGCCAGACGAGGATCGGGTCGCGCTGTAAGTCTTTGATATTGGAGAAATTCACCTTGCCACTTTCGAAGTCGCGCAAGATCCAACCGATATGGGAGTACCAGAATCCCATGCCTGCCGAATAGGGGTCTTTGTCGTTATTGTCTACATGGGCATGATGGCGCCGATGGTCTGAGGCCCAATGAAAGACGTCGTTCTGCAGTGCGCAAGCACCGCCTAGCGCAAAGACAAAGCGAATAATTGGGTGGGCCTTATAGGTCTTGTGGGACCAAAGACGATGGTAGCCAGCCGTGATCGACATGCCACAAAAGCCCATTAGAACGAAGAAGACTAACCATTCGTATAGTCCATAGCCATGTGTAAACCCGTAATAAGGCACGAGTGTCACGGCCAGTAGCGGCGTAAGTGTAAAAAGAATAGTGTTAGTCCAGTTAATCGGAGCTTTTTGCATAGCCAATGTCTCTTAGCAGGCGAAGATCAGGATTTCCAAAATAGTACGGCATTTGACACCGAAAACCTCGAAATTATTACATGATTGTTGTGCTGAATAAAATTTAGCCGGTCGCGGAGTAGTCGGATTTGCTTTATTCTGCGCCCCAACGCCTTATAGGGCACAGCATCAGCTTCGAGATTAATTGGCTATGAGCGATACAAATACCCAAGAACAACTCATTGAATTGCAGACGCAGTTTGCTTTTCAGGAGGATTTATTGCAGGCCTTGAACGAGGTCGTCACCATGCAGCAGTCGCAGATAGATGCACTACAGCGTGAACTCAGTCTACATCGGGACAAACTGACTCACGTACTAGAGAACCTGCCCGCCTCTGGCGAGGGCGGCTCAATTGAAGAAGAGCGCCCCCCTCACTATTAAGGCGGGTTTAGCGAACTACTAATGCAGGGTACAGTTATTTCGCTGCGGCGACGTCTTCTGCTTGCAAGCCCTTGTCGCCTTCGCTTATGGCGAACTCGACTCGCTGACCATCGTGCAATACACGATGACCTTCGCCTCGTATAGAGCGGAAGTGGACGAATATGTCGTCACCGCTGTCTCGGGTAATGAAACCAAAACCCTTACTGGCATTGAACCATTTCACGCAGCCGCTTTCGCGCTGCGCCTTGTTGACGAGCACACGATTCTCTTCGCTGGGCTTTTTAGCTCGTTTCTTGGCGATTGGTGCTGCAGCCATAGAGGATGCCAAGCTGACTAGGAAGATCGCGATTAACATCTGAATGGAGGTGAGTTGCAGATCGGTGAGGAGAACGGGGAGCCCAACGATCAGGGTGGCGACTATTGCAATAGTAAATGACTTGTTGAAATTCGACATGGAAACTCTCTTAGCTACTTATAATTATTATTTGTCAGTTAGAGTAGAGGCGTAACAATTAAGCCTTCCCCCCAACAGCGTCTGATTCTAACGGGCTTTAAGAAGAATTCAAAGTCACGATCCTTGGGGCAATGGAAATTCTTTCTCCTTTTAAGTCCTGCTACAACTTGATTAAGTCTCTATTCAGCTTCCCGATGCCACTATGCCAGCCAAGGTAGAGAGAAAGGGTTCTTCCGTTCGAACTACATAGGCATTAATAAAGAAGAATTGATTTAGGACTTATACCAAGTGAGGTCGATGGCTTATGAAAAAGTTCCCTGTTAGTGGCAATAAAAGCATCAAAAATGTGGCAATTGGGTCATTGGCACTGTTGCTGGCGAGTCCTAGTTTCGCCGATACCCGCTATGAGTATGCGCAGGTCGTTGAGTCACGACCTGTGTACAAGAGCGTCGAGATTTCGACGCCACGTGAGGAATGTTGGAACGAGGAAATCGCCCACACTAGGGCGGCGCGCTCGGAAAGTCGCACACCTGCATTGATCGGCACTATTATTGGGGGTGCATTGGGCAACGCTGTGGGTCATGGCAAGTCCAATAAGCGCGTAGGCACTGTAGTTGGCGCGGTCTTGGGCCACTCAATTGGACGTGATATAGTCGCCGGCAATAGTCATGACCGCGAAGTTCGTTATGAAACTGTGCGTCAGTGCGAAACTGTCTATGAATACCGAGAAGAAGAGCGTTTAGTTGGTTATCAAGTGGTCTACCGCTACAACGACGAAGACTATTCGGTACGAATGGATAACGATCCTGGCGAGCAAGTACGTATCAAGGTCAATATTCAGCCTGTGTTTTAATCGACTAAGTCAGTCGATTTGACGCTCAGGCTGTACTCCGCAGCGTTTTTAAAGGGGTCCGAATTGAAGTCAAATACACTGACAAGTCGATTGCTGAAACTGGCGCTCGCTCTAACTATGATGTCCCTGTTCGGGATAGCCACTGCCACTGCAGATCAACTGCAGTTGGCACTCGGAGGCTTTCAGGATCAGTCAGGGGACGCCGTGCAGGAGCAAGCACCACAGGTTTCGCAGCGTCGTGCACTGGAGTTGGTGCGCGCGCGCTTTCCAGGCACCGTTGTCAGCATTAACCAAGTTCAGCAAGGTGGCGTCCTGCAATATCGCGTCCGAATGGATAACGAAGGAAATATCTACACCGTCTACGTCAACGCGAGTAGCGGCGTGATAACTCGGGAGCAGTAAACATGCGTTTGTTGGTTGTCGAGGATCAAAGCCTGCTGCGTCAGACTTTAGTGCAAGGATTGAGTCGCACAGGCTATGTCGTAGATGATGCCGCCGACGGAAAGGCTGGTCTTTACTACGCGACTGAGTTCGATTATGACGCCGCCATAATAGATCTGGGTTTGCCCCTCATCGATGGAATTTCCTTAATCAAACAGATTCGAGAGTTGGGGAAAACCTTTCCCATACTCATTTTGACTGCGCGCGGCGATTGGCAAGATAAAGTGGAAGGCTTAGACGCAGGGGCTGATGATTATGTTGTGAAGCCTTTCCAGATTGAAGAGATACTGGCGCGACTCAACGCGTTGCTGCGCCGTGCCGCGGGCTTCGCGAAGCCTATTATAGAGTTCGGTCCTATAACGCTCGATATAGGGAGTAAGCGCGTGAGTGCCAACGGTCAAACACTCGAGTTGACCGCCTACGAATATAAGCTTCTTGAATACCTCATGATGCATCCGGGGCAAGTCATCTCCAAAACCGAGCTGACTGAGCATCTTTATGCTCAGGACTATGATCGCGATAGCAATGTGCTAGAAGTGTTTGTGCGACGTCTGCGGCAGAAGCTCGATCCGGATGAGACTCTTAAGCCTATCGAGACTATCCGTGGTCAAGGTTATCGATTTCGCAATGATCAGTGAGTCGCCATGAGCGCTGAGCAGAAACTCTCTTCCTACTCTCTACAGACACGCCTCCTCACGGCCGTCAGTGTGCTACTGACTATATTCCTTGGTTTAACCGGTATTGTGCTTGATCGCGCGTTTCGTAGCAGTATCGAGGCGGGCGTCGCGGAACAGATGCAGGCGCAAATCTACGTGCTACTTTCGGCTGTTGAAGAGGAAGATGGCACCTTCTATTTTCTGCAAGACCTTCGCGAACCTCGCTTCACGCAGTTGAACTCAGGGCTGTATGGACTGGTCAGCAATCCCGCTGCAGGCGAAGTATTAAGAACCCCATCTGCGCTAGAGATAGACTACCCCGATTTTGCCGAACTATGGCAGGACGTTAATCGAGGGGATTTCTATTTTTCGCGCGAGTTCGCCGGTGATGGCGAGGAGTACTTCATCGCAGTATATGGAGTGGTCTGGGAGAATGGGGCCTCGTCTTATGATTTCGCGGTGATTGAGTCGACGAGCACTTATCTTGCCGAGGTCAATAATTTTCGGGCTAGTTTGTGGTCTTGGTTGGGTGGGGTTGCGGTACTGTTGTTAGTTTTGCAGGTCCTGCTCCTGCGATGGGGTTTGTCTCCACTACGTCGACTTGCCATCGATCTAAAGAGTATCGAGAACAGCAATAGCGAGCAGCTCGACGAAGACTATCCGAAAGAATTACAAGCCGTCACGCAGAATCTTAATCTCCTTATAAAGAGCGAGCGAAAACAGCAATTGCGCTACCGTGAGACACTAGGTGATCTGGCGCACAGCCTTAAGACGCCCTTGGCGGTTATTGCAGGTGCAGTGCAAGGGCTCTCTGCGAAACCTTCGGAGCAGGTAGACGATGAGTCAATCGCACACGTTCAGGCAGTGCAGGAACAGCTAGAACGAATGAATCAGATTATTGGTTATCAGTTGCAGCGCGCGGTCAAGACCAATGGTGGATCCAGTCTAGCGCGTCGTGTCGAATTGAAGAGCTGTGTCGAGAAAATTCTGCGGGCATTGGAGAAAGTGTATGCCGCTAAATCTATGCGCGTGACTTGCGATTTGGATAGTGGCGTTTACTTCCTTGGGGATGAGCGAGATTTGATGGAGGTGTTGGGCAATGTTCTCGATAACGCCTTCAAATATGGCTCACAGGCTATTCAGCTTACAGCGAGTGTGCGTTTATCACCTGCGGCGCAGTTGAGCATTAAGATCGAAGATGATGGGCCAGGTATCGCCACAGACCATCAAGAGTTTGTATTGCAGCGCGGTGCGCGCCTAGACACATTGGCGCAAGGGCAGGGTATAGGCCTTGCAGTAGTAACGGACATTATGAGCAGCTACGGAGGGCAGATCGCCGTCGTAGATAGCGCATTGGGCGGTGCCAGCGTTGAATTAGTATTCAGCAATTTTCAATCGCCCACTCACAATGCCAGCTCTTCTACTTAGAACAACCACGCAGCAAGACAGGAACAAACAGTCATCACGAAGAGGAACCACTTGATCGTACTTTGTTTGGCACGCACCGCGAAACGAACGGTAATCCATGCCCCAAGCATTGTACCGACAGCCAGAATCAAGCCTGGCATCCAGCGCACTTGATCGAAATAGATAAAAATCACCAGCGCTACTAGAGTAAAGCTGAGCGAGCACACCATCTTCAGGGCATTGGCTCTCACTAAGTCATAACGTAATCCGCCTGCGAGCGCCCCTAGTAAAATGAAACCTACACCGGCTTGGACGAACCCACCATAGATGCCCGCAATGAATAAGGTCCACCAAGCGCCGCGATTCTGCCGGACATCCTTCACCGGAGTGCCGTCTGGCGGGGCGATAAAGCTGGGCCGCACTAGAATAATGACTGACATCGTCAGAATGGTGATTAACAAGATGGGTTTGAGTGCAACCGCGGGCATTGTCGCGGCGGCAATTGAACCAATAACACCACCCAAAAGATTCGGCACTAATACCGGCAGTATCGCGGGCACATCAAGCATCTTATGCTGGTTAAAGCCACGGACGCCCACAACGCATTGCAGCGCCACGGCGACCCGGTTGGTGGCATTGGCGACGTCGGCTGGTAAGCCAAGTAACATGAGCACAGGTAGTGTAAGGTTAGATCCACCGCCCGCAATTGTGTTTATTCCCCCCGCGATAACACCTACCGCTGCAAGAATGAAGAGCAAAGTAATGTCGTATTCCATGGGTCCAAGGGGTCCAGATGGCAGGGGAAGCGTGAAAGGCGTCACAGTGTAGCAAATCAAAGTCGCGCGATCTGCTAAAATTCTACCTAGCTCACATACTTGCAGCGACTGATTGCATAAGGTAAGCGTGCCCAATTGGGGCGGCCCTTGCTGGAGTAATGTTTATCTGCAATAGTGCCAAATGCCTACCCGCAAGGGGTAAGAGTACACTCAACGACATGATGAATATTAAGAAAATCAAAGGGTTTACAGTTATCGAACTCATGATCGTCGTGGGGGTGATTGGGATATTGCTTGCCGTCGGTTTACCCGGTTTGCAAGACACCATAAGCCGTATTGGAACCAATACTCAAGCAAAGACTCTGGTCTCCAGCCTCAATTTCGCGCGCAGCGAATCCATTAAGCGCGGCACCATAGTGTCAATTTGCAGCAGTAGCAGCGGTACTGACTGTGCGGCGGACTCTTGGGCAGATGGTTGGATCGTCTTCGTTGACAATAATGGGGATGCAAATGGCGCGGTGGGCTCTGTAGATGTTGGCGACGAAGTGTTGCGTGTATATCAAGGTTTGGGGGGTAATTCCTTAACTTTCACCGCAGACCTTCAGCAGTATGATCCTCAAGGCTTTGGAACGAACGCTGCGGCCCGTACTTTCCTACTGTGCCCCGAGGATGGCAACTCGGCGAGCGCACAGTCGGTAGAGATTTCCGTAACGGGCAGAGGACGGCGCATTCACGAAGGTTTGGTGTGTCCATGAACCGCGTGATCACAAAGAATTGGCTAGGAAAGAATCGAGTTTGCCGAGGAGCTCGCACGCAAAAAGGCGCGACTCTTATCGAGGTGCTCATCTCCTTGTTGATATTGTCGATAGGGCTTCTGGGCATGACTGGTTTGCAGACTGTCAGTCTGCGTAACACACAAAGCGCGTATCTTCGTACTCAAGCGAGCATCGCCAGTAATGACATCGTTGAACGGATTCGAGCGAACCAGCAAGGGGTAGAGGCGAGCAGCTACGACGCCAACGCTGGAGCGGTGACGGCTGCATGTAATGCCATTGCCGGTTGCACTGCGGCGCAACTCGCAGCGAACGATATAGCCGAATGGAATGCGGCTCTTGCAGCCGGTCTACCTTCCGGTGTGGGTATAGTATGTGCCGATTCATCGCCAGAGGATGGCACGCCTGCGGCGCCTGCCTGTGACGGACTTGGTAATCTCTTTGCAGTCAAAATATGGTGGGATGAAGATCGAGATGGCGCTGCCGAAAAACTATTTTCGCTGAGCTTTCGCCCATAGGTTCACTAGGAGCTAACACGTACAAAAATGAGTAAAACTACCCTACATAATGCTTCGCTAGCGCGCATCCGCATGGCTGGCCTTAGCATGATCGAATTGCTGATCGCGATGGTAATGGGGCTCACTCTTACTGCCGGTGTCATGCAGGTCTATGTCGGCAATACTCAAACGGAGCGAGATCAAGAGGCACGTGCGAGGATGCAGGAGAATGGTCGCTTCGCAGTGAGTTACTTGGCTAATGAGCTAAGAATGGCAGGGTATTTAGGCTGCCTCGCGACTATCGATGAGAACTCCATTAACAATACTCTGGATGGTCCTCCCCCCTCTTTCCAGCCCAACTCAGGCTTGCAAGGCTGGGAAGCTAATGGCACCACTCCTGGCACCATAAGTAATAGCGCGAATAATGTAGCACCGGTGAGTACCGCTGGCGGTGCATGGACCACTTCTGGGGGCAGCATAATGGACGCGACGATGGCAGTGCCACGCTCCGACATCGTGCGAGTATGGAATGCTGCAGGTACAGGTGCCACGATTAACTCTATATCCCCTGGTGGCGCGATGACCGTGGTCAATTCCGGCATTGTCGACATCGAGGACGGCGATATTCTATTGCTAAGTGACTGTGAGCGCGCAGACTGGGTGCAGGCGTGTAATGTGCAAGAGATCGGTGGCGGGGCAAGCATAAACTCGGTGCTCTCTTCTGGCTGCGTGCCGGGTAATATCGCCGCGCTGCCGTTGGGTACTCAGGCCGGTGGCGAACTGGTGAAGCTGCAAGGAACGATGTTCTACGTCGGCAAACGTGGTGATGTTGCGACGAACCCGCCGGCACTGTTTAGGCGCCGCCTTAATCAGACCGCGGGCGCCGGAAACGCCGAAGAGTTAGTCGAAGGCATAGAGAGTCTGCAGATACTCTATGGGGTCAATCTCGATAACGACAATAAGAAGACTGTTGATGCCTATGTTAGCGCCAATCTGGTGCCCGATTGGTCCCGCGTTATCAGTGTCCGCATCAGTGTATTGGTCCAATCCATCGAGAACAATATGCTGCCTGCACCCGCTGCCTATACCTTCAATGGTGTCACCTATAACGGGGCGGGAGCTAACGGCGCTCTACCAGCCGATACGCGTCTACGCCGAGTGTTCACCTCCACTATCACGCTACGCAATCGCGCGGTTGGGAGTTAACTGATGCGAAACACGAATGCACAGACTATGAATCCGCTTATGCAATCTCCTCGCCATAAGCAGCGGGGCGCGGTACTAATCTTCTGCCTCGTGTTTCTGCTTGTCTTGACGATGATGGGGGTTGCTAGCATGGAGTCTGCGGTCTTGGAGGAGCGCATGGCGGGCAATATGCAAGATTTCAACGCGGCTTTTCAGGCAGCAGAGACTTCGCTGCAGACGGGCGAGAATTGGTTGGCGGGGGAGCTCAATTGGCCAGCCACAAGTGGTGATGGCAGCACTACGGTTTGGACGAGAGATGCTATGGACCCTAATGCCAGTGACTCTATGCATTGGTGGCAGGATAGTGCCCGCGACACGCGAACTTGGTGGATAAACAACGGTATCGAGGTAGGCGCCGTAGAAGGCGTGGCCACAACGCCGCGCTATATAATTGAAGAAGTGTCGACGGTCACAAGTGGGCAGTCTATTGGAATAGGTTCCGGATTGCAGAGCCGAGTTCGAGTGTTCCATCGCATTACAGCACGAGGTTCAGGGGTGGGTGATGCAGCAGTTGTCCAATTGCAGTCTACATTCGTGAAAGCTTATGAATAGCACACGCCAATCTTACAATGTTTGGCCGAGGTCATTATGTCGATTAGAGAAATAAGTAGAGTCATCTGTTGTTGGTTGCTATCTGTCGTTGGCTTGGCGATTCCGCTGGGCAGCAATGCCGCGCCCTTGCAACTGGCCAATAGCCCACTATTTCTTGGCGTTAGCGTAGACCCAAACGTATTCTTTATGGTCGATGATTCCGGCTCTATGGACTGGGAAATTCTCGCGACCCCACACGACTATTATCTTAATTATTGGGAGAATGCGGGTGTCGCACGCAGCAGCGATGGTCTCTGGCTAACATTCGCTTCAGTAGGGACTTGTACTGGGCGCCGCTCTTATACTTTTTTCTTCGACAATAGTGATAACGCCTATAATTCTTGTACTTACCCCGAGACAGAAAAACAACCGGAATCTCTAGTACGCGACTGGCGGGTGCGCTCGTCGGACTTTAATCTACTCTATTACGATCCCGCTCAGGACTATAAGCCATGGCCTGGCAAACCCGATGCGTCTTTCGTTGCGGCACGTAGCGACCCTCAGCTTGGGACAAGTGGCTATACCGTTACTCGAGACCTTACAGGTTTCGTCTATCAAGTAGCCCAAGACGATCACGGTTATAGTGGGGCGCGACCTAGCGGTCCTTCTAGTGCAACTAACACCCCGAACGGAATCGTGGACCTTTTCGACTCCCATGTGGAATACACTGTAGGCGGTGCAGCACTAACGCGTCGAGCCTTGACCGTCCCTGCAGCAGCAACTATGGCGGCCTTGAATACCACCTGCACCTTAACCCATGCACAGCAAGCAGTTCCTTACGCTAGTTGTTTCGGAACAACTGCCGCTACAACTTCCATAAGCGGTACAACGCTTGACGAGTACGGTCGTACCTTGGCTGAGACTAAACAAAATATTGCCAATTGGTATCAATACTCCAGACGCCGTTCTTTCGTTACGAAAGGGGCAATAGCGGCGGTAATTACGGCGTCTCCAGGCTTTCGCTTCGGACTGAGTGTCATCAATCAATACGCGACTTTGTTCGCGGAAGTACCACCAGAGGCGACTGTTGAGTATTCCGCCCATAACACGGCCTTGCTCGATGATCTGTACAGCTATAATTGGCCTGCGATGGGCACACCACTGCGCCGCGGCTTAGAGCGCGTGGGGGCCTATTACGACAATACTTTGGGTATGACAGATCCTATATTCTCTGCCTGCCAGCAAAATTTCTCAGTACTCTTTACCGATGGTTATTGGAATGGCAGTGACCCGTCCAATGCGATTGGAAACGCGGATGGCGATGGTCGTTCCCGTACACTAGCCGATGTGGCGCGTTATTATTACGACAATGATTTGAGTCCACTTCCCAATCAAGTGCCTACAAGTTTACTCGATGGGAATAACCGACAACATATGGTGACCTTCACCGTGGCATTCGGTGTGACGGGTTTGCTCGTCGATACCGATAGCGATGGTTGGCCAAATCCGACTCTGAATGTAAACGGCAATTGGGGTAATCCCTATAACAGCGACCCTGAGAAGATTGATGATTTGTGGCACGCCGCCTACAATAGTCAGGGCGTTTTCGTGGCGGCACAATCCCCACAGGAAGTAGTCAATTCCATTCAAGACGCACTCGCTAATATCGCCGATCGCGTCGGCTCTTCGGCGTCCGTCGCAACAAACTCCGGTACACTCAGTGCTGGCAGCTATCTGTTTCAGGCACGCTTCGACAGCGCCGATTGGAGTGGACAGTTACTCGCGTTCGGTATTAACGCCGATGGCAGCGTAGACCCGGTCCCGGACTGGAACGCGGGAGACGTGCTGGACTCGCAGAACTACAATACGGCGCGCGAAATCTTAACTTACAACCCCGATGCAGATGTCATTCCCGGTGGCAGCCCTGAAGGGCAAGGTGTCGCGTTTCGCTGGCCAGCCAACCACAAGTCCCCAAATGCGTTGACAGGACTCACGTCTACTCAGATAAATTATCTATTGGGTAACGCACCTTATTCTGCTGCAACGGTTGCCCCTTCAGAAATAGCGGCAAACCAAGCCTATGGATCGGCATTGACGAATTTTCTGCGCGGTCAACGCAGTAACGAAGGCGTTGGATATGGGTTCAGGACGCGCAATACTGTTTTAGGCGATATCGTCAATTCTGACCCTCGCTATGTGGGTGCGCCCAGTTTCCGCTATCCAGAGAGCGTAGCGCCGAAATCCTATGCGGCATTTAAGACGGCCTATAGCGCCCGAGCGCCCATGGTTTATGTAGGCGCAAATGACGGAATGTTGCATGGCTTTGCAGAGGCAAACGGAAGTGAAGGCATCGCCTATGTCCCCAATGCTGTATTCGAGAATCTCCCAGACTTGGCAGATACTGCGTACTCACATCGCTATTTCGCGGACGCGGGCCCTACGATTGTCGACGCATATCTGGCCACGATGGACGATCCGGCGAGTGCAGCGGATGGCCTATGGCGCACAGTCTTGGCTTCTGGCATAGGGGGCGGTGGACAGGCGGTCTTTGCGCTAGATGTAACGAATCCGGCGACTTTTGATGAGGCCAATGCAGCGAGCTTAGTGTTGTGGGAATTCGATGATGCCGACGATGCGGACCTAGGGTATACCTATGGCAAGCCGCAGATCGCAAAGATGGCTAATGGTCGCTGGGCTGCAGTGTTCGGCAACGGTTATAACAATACGGAGGCCGATGGCAACGTGAGTGCTAGTGGCGATGCGGTTCTGTTTATCGTCGACCTCGAAACTGGCGACTTAATTCGCAAACTAAGCACCAACGCCGGAACGGTGGCAACTCCCAATGGATTGGCGACACCTACACTAGTAGATTACAACGGTGACTTACAGGTAGATATTATTTACGCAGGCGACTTGCTAGGCAATATGTGGAAGTTCGACGTTACTAATGCAAACCCTGGTCAGTGGGACAGCGATTACACATCCGGGCCTAACCCAAGGCCTCTATTTACGACAGAAGCCAACCAAGCGATTACCACACAACCGCAAGTCGCGTTTCATCCAGACGGGCGAGATGGTTTCATGGTCTATTTTGGTACCGGGCAATATTTGGAGATAGACGACAATGATCCCCTGTCCCAACCTACTCAAGCCTTCTATGGTATTTGGGACAAAAACGAAAATAGTCTAACGGCCTTCGATAGTAGCGACCTTGTCATTCAAACGATCGACAATCAATACAACGAAGGTTTCGATACCGATGAGAATGGGTCTGAAGATGCTTACTATGCGTTGCGTGAAATGTCGGACAATGACTTAGATTTCGATACGGCAATGGGGTGGAAGATTAACCTACGACCTGAGGCGGTAGAGGGCGTGGCCAACGCGAATAACTTTGGCGAACGACAAGTAAGCAACGCTGTGGTACGCGACGGTCGTGTGATTTTTACCACTTTGATTCCCTCGCAACAGCCATGCGATTTTGGGGGTAGCAGTTTTGTTATGCAGGTCAATTATCGCGATGGTGGGGCCTTGGGCTTCCCCGCATTCGACCTCAATGGAGATGGGGTGTTCGATGAGGTTGATACTAATGCTTCCGGAAGGATGTCGGACGTCGGTATCGTGCCAACCTTGAGCATTTTGTCAGACTCTGACCGCGACCTTGCCTTCGGAAGCGGTAGCAGTGGCGATGTGGACGTGATGGAGCTTAACACCGGAACGACAGCCAGCGGGCGGCAGTCGTGGCGGCAATTAGATTGACGAAGTTCACTAGGAGTTATTGTATGCGACGATTTTTCCACTATGGATTGCTCTTCTTGTGCTTGATGGCCGCACAGGTATTCGCACAGAACGAGCAAACCGGTAGCATCGAAGGTCTCGATCAGGATAATGGCTATGTGACGATTTCAGGAACGAGATATGGGTTTTCCGATCGCGTTACGCAAGTCTATTTGAAGGATCGCCTCATAGGTCCAGAGAAGATGGATGTTGGAATGGTGGTGCGTTTTACACTCGATGCTAATGGCACTTTAGCGCGTGTAGAGCTGATCGGGCCTGATGCTATGCTTAGAGTGTTGGAACAGAACTAGGGAGTTAATGTTCGCGCATAACTAGCGCAGTTTACGCTTCGGGCGTAAGCTTATGCACATAACGACCATCATCAATAAAGAGCGAATTTCAACTATGAGAAAACTCTCAAAAGTGCGCAGATCTATATCAGCCATCTCCGGCTTCACATTGATTGAGTTGATGATTGTGGTCGCAATAATAGGGGTATTGTCTGCAGTAGCCATTCCTGCCTACCAGCAGAGCGTGCGTAGTGGTGGGCGCGCAGAGGCGCAGAGTCTTTTGTTGCAAGTAGCCGCGAATCAAGAGCGTTTTTACTCGGACAATAATTCCTACTCAACTAATGCCAACCCCTTGTCCTCACCAGCTGTGGCAACTCTGACCTCTGAAGCAGGCTTGTATCAAGTTGCAGTAGCTGCGTGTGCCGCAGGAGCAATCACAAATTGTTTCGTCGCGACCGCGACACCACAGGGAAACCAGGCTGTCGATAGTTGTACAACGCTCACGATTACGAACACCGGCCTCAAGGGTGCCACTGGTGACACTGTCGCTAATTGCTGGCGCTAAATTACTTGCACTCCAAGGCCTTGCCTCTACTGTTTTCCCTTACTCCGTCACCGTCGCTATCAACCGCAACACGAACTCGTCCGGCACTGTTGACGACTAGTTGACGCGCCAACTGTGGGTCGCCCGATGCGTCACAGTAACTGAAATTGCCACTCTGATGACGCATAAACCCCCTCGCATCAACCTGCAAGTACTGGCGATTGCCAAAGGCGCGCCAAGTAATGCTGCCTTGCCGACTTAGCTCACTCCTTGCTCTTAGTATAATATCGTCTTGGTTAATCTTGCGGTCGAAGTTGCGATCTAGAAAGAGCATCGCGCCTGACGACCATGTGCCACCACATTGTAGTCCGGTGCTGCTGGGGCAGAGTGTTACGCCGCGTCCGTTTTTCGCTGCGGCACTGCGGGCTGTTAGAATCAGCTCATTAAGTGAACGCAGGGCTAGGTCGCCCTCTTTGGCCGCAACGAAACTTTGCAGTGGAGCCGCAGCCAGCCCTGTTAGGACACAGACCAAGGCGAGTGTGATGCACAACTCGAGTATTGTGAAACCGCGATTGCCGATCAATTTAGTCACCTCCTTGTGCTAAAGTTGCTCCTTTTCAGTGTAGTTCGTGCAGCATGATTGCGCGAACTTCGCAGTCTGTATCTAGGGCATCAGATTTGAATGATATGAGCGATTTTCTAATAGTAGGAGGAGGCATCATCGGCCTGCTTCTCGCGCGGGAACTATCCGCTGCAGGGGCTAGCGTTACCGTGATCGAGCGCGGCGAATGTGGCAAAGAAGCTTCATGGGCCGGTGGTGGAATCGTGTCGCCTCTCTATCCTTGGCGCTATACGCCTGCGGTTACCGCGCTTGCCAGTTCCGCACAGAAGGAATATCCAGCCTTAGCAAAGCAGTTGTTAGATGAGACTGGAATAGATCCTGAGTGGGAGCGCACCGGCCTTTTGATGCTTGACGCTGAGGACTCCAATGCGGCCTTAGCGTGGGCAAAAGGCGTAGGCAGTGCGATGCATTCGCTCTCCAGCGAGTCAATATATCAACGCGAACCTTTATTGGCGCCGGGATACAGTGAGGGCCTGTGGATGCCAGACATCGCTAATATTCGCAATCCGCGTTTGCTCAAAGCCTTGCTTAAAAGCTTGCAACTGCAGCCTCGCGTGCGTTTTCTACAACACAGTAGTGTCACCGGGTTTATTCAAGGAACAAGCGGAGAAGAGCGCAGCATCGAGGGCGTTGAGTTACTGCGTAATGGACAGTATGAAAAAGTTCTGGGGCAGCATGCTGTGGTTACGGCGGGTGCTTGGACGGGAAGACTATTCAAATCCCTTTCGCTCGATGTAGACGTGCATCCGGTTAAGGGACAAATGCTGCTGCTGAAGCCTGCGAAACAAGTGCTTAGTAGCATCGTGTTGAGTAATGGTCGCTACCTGATACCACGTCGAGATGGACATCTGTTGGTAGGCAGTACTCTGGAGTATACCGATTTTGATAAGAGTACTAGCGAGGTGGCCGAGCAAAGTCTCTATGCATCGGCGCTGGCACTAATTCCCAAATTAGAATCAGCTCAAATGATTGCTCATTGGGCAGGGTTGAGGCCAGGCGCCGCGCAAGGAATACCCTATATAGGAGGCGTGCCAGGGTTTCGGAATTTGAGTGTGAATGCTGGCCAATTCCGCAATGGTTTGGTGCTAGCACCTGCATCGGCAGGTCTGCTTGCAGATATCCTGTTGGGACGAGCTCCGCGAGTAGATCCACTTCCTTATCAGCTAGCGACAGGATTTTCTGCTTAACGTCATTCTAGGTTCAGTTTCTTCATGCGGTAGCGTAATGAGCGAAAGCTCATGCCGAGAAGCTCGGCGGCCGCCGTCTTGTTCCATCGCGACTCTAAAAGCGCTAGTTCTATGGCACGTTTTTCGATGTTCTCTAGATGCTGTTCTAGCGAAAAGCCGTTACCTAAGGAGAATTCCGCACCATCCCCATCCCCATCCACTTTAACTTTGTCACTAGCAGCAGGGTTCGCCATCGAGGTGGTGAAGCTGCTGTTTTGTTGCGTAAGGTCTAAGTTGCTTGCGGTGATGCGTTTGTTTTCACTCAGGGTTAGAGCGCGTTGTAAGATGTTTTCCAATTCCCGCACATTCCCCGGGAATGGATAGCGGCATAGCGCTGTCATAGCGTCGTCCCCAATGCTGGGTGGCGATTCCAAATTATTGTCGAGCGCGATGCGGTTCATTAATTGTTCGGCAATATCGGGAATATCTTCACTGCGTTCGCGCAGACTTGGGACCGCTAGTTCGATGACATTAATACGGTAGTAAAGATCTTGCCGAAAACGTTGTAGATTGACCTCTTCGACCAGATTCTTATGGCTGGCACTGAGTAGGCGCACATCCGTGGGGTATTCGATTTGGGATCCAACCGGGCGGACCGATTTCTCCTGTATTACACGAAGTAGTTTGACCTGCATATGGAGGGGGAGGTCTGCTACTTCGTCTAGAAACAGAGTGCCGCCAGAGGCCGCCTGAAATAGCCCAGTCTTATCTTTGTCTGCACCTGTAAAGCTGCCCTTTATGTGTCCAAAGAGCTCGCTTTCCATCAACTCCGAGGGTATTGCCCCGCAATTAACTGCGATGAATGGACTGTCGGCCCTCGCACTTTGCAAATGAATAGAGCGAGCCGCAAGCTCCTTGCCACTGCCCGACTCGCCGCTTATGAACACGGGGGCCTGGCTGCGTGCGAGGCGGCTGATCTGTTGTCGCAGTTCGCGTATTTTCTCCGATCTTCCACTGATGTTAACTGCTTCTGGTAGAACAGAAGTATGACTAGAATGGGAAGGCGCCGGAGTTGTGGAAAGTTTTATTGCCGCTAGCACTAAGTCTCGAAGTTTCTGTAAGTCGACTGGTTTGGAAACGAAATCGAAGGCTCCCGCTTTCAGTGCTTTAATTGCGGTCTCTGCGTTGCCATGGGCAGTGATTACTGCGACGGGCATGTGGCTGTATTGACGTTGGATGTGCTCGACAAGCTTGATGCCGTCGCCATCAGGAAGGCGCATATCTGTTAAACATAGGCTAAAAGAATTATTACGCAGATGCGCGAAAGCGCTCGCGAGATCACTGGCACTCTCGGTAATGAGTGACATCCGGCCCAGCGTGATTTCTAGTAGTTCGCGAATGTCCGGTTCGTCGTCAACTATTAATACTCTACCTGTCATCATTACTCCAGGCTCAGGCCGTTGATGCTGGTCAATCTATATTCCGATCGGGGTGAGCGAAGTGGATGCTGAAACAGCTCTTACCCTCTGTAGTACGTTTATAAGAGAGCTGAGCTTGGTTAGCTTCGCATAGTTCTTTTGAGATATAAAGGCCTAGGCCTGTCCCTGTTGCCTCTGTGGTATGGAAGGGCTCAAACAGGTGTTCCTCAGTAGTTTCATCAATACCTGGACCGTCGTCGATGACATGAAGCACCGGTATGTCATTGTTATTCCTATCGCTAATACCACCTTTGAGCTGCAAGCTAGCTTTGCCTGTTTTCTTCTCGCTATAACGCAGGCCGTTCTCTACTAAATTATTGAGTATTTGCTCTAGTTGATTCGTTATAACCCTTATCTCTGTCGAACGCGGCTGTATGTCGATGAGAATATCTCCGTTAAGCTGATGTGCTTCACGATAAACGTCGACATAGTCCGTTAACCAATCGTGCAGATTGATACGCTGTGTGCGGACCTGCTTATGGCGAGACATATGCAGTACATCTTCGATGATATGGTTCACCCTAGCGCTGTGATTCATGATGATCTCAAGAAGCCTGTGGTCAGCAGGGCTAAGCTGAGAATCTTCCGCTAGTAATTGCGTGGCGTGGCTGATAGCACCTAAGGGATTGCGGATTTCATGAGCGATACTCGCAGTAAGTCTGCCAAGAGAAGCAAGTTTGAGCTGTTTGACCCGTTGTATTAAATGGCTACTGTCTTCAAGAAAAACCAAGACACTGGATTCTGGCTCCGGCGTAAGGTAGGTGAAACTCGCCTGTATTTGTGGGCCACTCTTGTGCACGCTGAAGGTTGGTGGGCGCTTGGTTTTATTGGTTTTCCAGCGGTTCAAATTTTCGAGCAGCGCCTGGGGTAATACCAATGTACTTGCAGCGTAATCGATACTGTCATCTTTAGCTTGCAGTGCGAGCATCTGATTGGCCGCGTCATTGGCGGTGACGACATTGTCCTCTTGTCCGAGCACAAGGATGCCAGTACGCATGCGTGCAATGATCAATTGATTGAGCTGTTCCAAACTCAGAATGTCGGAGGCTTGTCGTGCGGCTAATAATGCACTTCGACGCATTCTCTCTGCGAGGGTCTGCAGGTAAAGAGAAGTCGCGAATAGCAGTGCGCCTAGAAGGCCTGACTGCACATACTGATTGCCAGGGACATTGCGGGTAAAGCTCAGATAGACCTCACTATAGATAATAGCGATGCTGGCAATCGCTGCGAGGAACGTACTCATGCGCCCTGCGATTAGGATGCTGCCCGCAGCAATCGTCACTAGATGGAGTAGACCCAAGCCACTAAGAACTCCTCGTGAGCTGTAAGTCAGCAAGGCAACGCTTAGAATGTCTATTATGAAAAGCGTACTAAGAAGCCGTTGCCGTGCCCTAGAACTCTGCTCTGGCCTAAGAAGGAATAAGACCAGCAAACTGAAGCCTAGATAGGCTAGCGTGGTATACAGAAACAAGGGAGGGTTGTGGTTGCCAAGCTGAGTAGTATTAGCCCCGCTTAGGAAGCTAAGCAGTAAAATAATAGCGAGCGCGAGCCGATAAACGTTATAGATCTGTAATATTCGAGTATTTTGGTCGGGTAGCGTGCTGGCATCCATAACGACGGGTCTTTGAGGCTGTTTGGCGCACGGCAAAGCAATTTGCGTTTTGCTTATGCTGTGGGTTTGTCGGACAATATCGCACTTGATTGACAATAGCCATATGCGCTGCTGTCGCCCTTCGTTTGAATAATTTCACGCTGCAGCGCTATTAATTGCCGCAGACTATTTCATGAGGACGCTATGCCCAAGCAGTTAAAGGTGGTGATGGCCCAGCTGAATTTGTTGGTGGGAGACATCCAAGGCAATACCACCAAGATAATCGAGGGGGCATTGGAGGCAAAGAGGGTTTTTGCGGCCGACATCGTCACATTTCCAGAACTGAGCCTGACCTCCTATCCTCCGGAAGACTTACTCCTGCGACCTAGTTTGAAGCTGCGCATCGATAAAGCACTCCAGCGAATTCTAGATGCTGAACTCGATATTTATCTTGTAGTGGGTTATCCGTTGAGTGAACAGGGGCGACTCTATAATGCCCTGTCTGTCATCAAGGGCGCGCAGATTATTACTAGCTATCGCAAGCAATGCCTGCCGAACTACCAAGTCTTCGATGAGCGTCGTTACTTCACCGCTGGTCAGGATGCGGCTATTGTGGAGATAGAAGGTTTCAAGGTCGCGCTGACTATCTGCGAAGATATGTGGGAAGAGGGACCAACTTTGCAGGCAGCCGAAGCCGGTGCGCAATTACTGTTGAACATCAACGCCTCTCCCTACCATCGAGATAAGCCCCTCGAGCGAGCGCAGCTACTTAAAGAGCGAGCGCAACTCGCCAAATGCCCTATCATTTATACGAATCTTGTCGGTGGGCAAGACGAGTTAGTGTTCGATGGCAGCTCGATGGCGGTCAGCGCCCAAGGTGACTGCATCGTGCGTGCGCCTTCCTTTGAAGAGGGATTCTTTTACTTGAGCCTGTCTGAAACGGCACAAGGCCTGAGCATAGACACGCCGCAGGAGACGCCGGCGGCCTTGGATAGCACCGAGGCGGGTTTATATAAGGCCTTGGTTTTAGGGGTGCGCGATTATGTCTATAAAAATGGCTTTAAAGGGGTTGTACTAGGTTTGTCTGGCGGCATCGATTCCGCATTGACTTTGGCGGTGGCGGCAGATGCCTTAGGCCCCGAGAGCGTGAAGGCGGTAATGATGCCTTTCGATTACACCTCGCAGCTAAGTTTGGACCTAGCGCAGGAGCAAGCGAAGACTCTAGGAGTTGAATACAGCGTTATTCCTATCAGTGCAGCATTTAAGAGTTTTGCTGCCGCCCTAGAAGGCGAGTTTGCGGGCTTGCCAGTGGATGTGACGGAGCAGAATATCCAGGCACGCTGCCGAGGAGTAATGTTAATGGCGATCTCCAACAAGACTGGGCGCCTCGTTCTGACCACAGGCAATAAGAGCGAGATCGCCGTTGGCTACTGTACTCTCTACGGAGATATGGCGGGCGGCTTCGACGTACTCAAAGATGTCGCAAAAACAATGGTCTATCGACTCTGCGCATACCGCAATAGCTTGCCCGACGCTCGGGACCGCGCGGTAATACCTATCGAGGTCATCGAGCGAGCGCCTAGTGCGGAACTGGCTCCAGACCAAGTCGACCAAGACAGCCTGCCTCCATACGACGTGCTCGATACGATTCTAGAGCTTTATGTCGAGAAGGACATGAGTGCGGCACATATCATTGCGCAGGGTTTCGATGAAAGCACTGTACGCAGGGTCTTACGCTTAGTAGATATTAACGAATATAAACGCCGTCAGAGCGCAGTAGGGGTGCGCCTGACAACGCGCGGTTTCGGTCGCGATCGTCGCTACCCCATCACCTCCGGCTGGGAGCTCGGCGAGTAATTCGCCAGCGTGAACGGCTAAACAACAAGACAGGTAGGTAGGCAAGTGAAAGAACATATCCTGAATACGCTGGGCGACTCGCGCGATTACTTACATCGCTTCATGAGCGATGGGAACAATATCGAAGCAATAGCGCGCGCCGCAAGCGTGATGATCGCCGCGTTGCATAAGGGCAACACCATCTATAGTTGCGGAAATGGCGGCTCGATGAGCGATGCTATGCATTTTGCCGAGGAACTGACGGGGCGCTATCGCAAGAATCGTTTGGGGCTATCTGCAGCAGCGATTAGCGATCCAGGGCATATTAGCTGTGTGGCCAATGATTTCGGTTACGAGTTTATTTTCTCGCGCTATCTTGAGGCGCGTGCTCGCAAGGGCGATTGTCTTTTGGCAATTAGTACGAGTGGAAGCAGTAAGAATGTGATTAAGGCAGCGGAGTTTGCTATGGCGAATGGAATGGAAGTTGTTAGCCTAACCGGAGAGGCAGCTAGCGCGCTCGGCAAGCTGGTGAGTGTCGATATTAGTGCAGGCAAAAGTGCCTTCGCGGATCGTGTGCAGGAAGTGCACATCAAAATCATCCACACGCTGATCGAATTGATCGAGCGTGAGTTCTGCCCGGAAAACTATTAAAGACTAGCCGAAGATGCCGAAGGTCAGGATGCTAAGCAGGCTTCGGCCCTGATTAGGCGCGTCTTCGATTATAGTCTCAGGTCGGAATGGGCGTGTAGTCGGTGCTAAGGGAGTGTTGTCTACGTTGTCCCCAAGCAGGCCGAAAGAGACTGTGTAAAGCAATGATGGGTTGGTGACATCGCTACGCACAATGAAATTGCCACTCGGATCGATCGCTGGATGGTCTGGGAAGTTAGTCTTTAGCAGCGACAACGATGTTGCCGCGAGCTCGTCTAGGCCCATACGCAAATAACACTCCACCATGATTGCGACGCCATCGGCAACGATTGGGCTGCCTTGGAAGTTCTCCACAATATAACGGCCCCGGTTCAATGCCGCCATATAGCCGCGGCGCTCCATATAGTATTCCGCCACGTGTACTTCGTAAGCCGCAAGGGTATTGCGCAGGAAGATCATTCTTGCGCGTGCATCCGCGGCGTATTCGCTGTCGGGGTACAGAGCCAATAGTAGGGAGAATTCTGCGAAGGAGTCGCGTGCACGACCTGGATCACGCTTGGACGGGTCGGTTGGGAGGAAGCGGGCTATAAAGCCGGAGTCTTCCGCAAACGAGGACATGCCCTTCATGTAGTAGGCGTAATCGATATTGGGGTTGTCTGGGTGCAGGCGAATGAAGCGGTCAGCGGCACTGCGCGCAGCTTCGAGATCGAGGTTGCTATAGTAGGCGTAGATCAGCTCCAGTTGCCCTTGTGCAGCGAAGCGCCCGAAGGGGAAACGTGACTCTAAGGCCTGATATGTGGCGATAGCCGCACGGTAGTTGCGGGCGTTCAGGGCGCGCTGTGCGGTGGTGTAGAACTGCTCCTCAGTGCTGAGGCTAGCGAACTCGTCTCTTTCTTCTCTGTCGAAAATCGAACATGAAACGAATGCCAGACAAAGGGTGATCAGGATCAGGACTCTCACGCGACAACAACCTCTACAATTGGAGCTTACATAAAATAGTGAATTTATCTGTGTGCTAAGCAGTTATAATGGCTCACCTGCCTCGCCAATGACGAGGACGTATTTAACCACAGCCGCCGCTTTATACCAAAGTGAAGCTGTATTCTTTCTTACATCGCTAGACTTCGGCAACTTGCCAGCACGGCGCGCGTCAATGTGCGGCCTCAAAGCCTGTGAAGTCTGCTATTGCAAGGCTCTATGACAACTAAGATAAAAATGCAGGCCGTAGTGCCAGAAGCACTCAGTGGTAACCGCTTAGACCAAGTTGCGGCCTCTGTGTTCCCCGATTATTCACGTGGCCGACTTCAAACTTGGATAAAAGATGGCGCTTTGCAGGTCAATGGTGCGCCTTGGCGCTCCAAAGACAAGGTTCATGAGGGAGACTCGTTGTCTCTTGAGGCAGAACTGGTTGCTGAAGAAACCCATGAGGCGGAGCCCGGCGAGCTCAACATCGTGTATGAAGACGAAGACGTCATAGTGCTCAACAAACCTACCAATACTGTGGTGCATCCTGCCGTGGGCAACCGCACCGGCACCTTGCTCAACGCCCTGTTACACCATTGCCCGCAGTTAAAGGAGATTCCTCGCGCTGGAATCGTCCATCGCTTGGACAAGGACACAACCGGCCTGATGGTTGTGGCCAAGAATCTGCTTTCTCATCGCATTCTCGTTAAACAGCTACAAAAACGCGATGTGGAGAGAGAGTATGAGGCAATTGTTATCGGCGTTATGACGGCAGGGGGCATAGTGGACCTGCCTTTAGGGCGCCACCCCGTGCAGCGGCAGAAACGTGCGGTGGTAGAAGGGGGCAAGGAGTCGGTAACTCATTATCGCGTAATCTCCCGTTACCGCGCCCACACCCACATCACAGTAAAGCTGGAGACGGGAAGGACGCACCAGATTCGCGTCCATATGAGCCATATTCGTTATCCGCTTGTCGGAGACCCGACTTATGGTGGGCGCTTGCAGATACCAAAAGCCTGTAGTGGCGAGTTAGCTAAAGAGCTCAAAGCCTTCAAGCGGCAAGCACTTCATGCGCGTAAGCTCGGGTTTTCACATCCTCGCACAGGAGAGCCCTGCAGTTGGGAGGCCCCTCTACCAGAGGATATGGTGCACTTACTGACAGTGTTACAGAACGATATCTAGAAATTTTCGCAACGAGGCTTGTTCATGCCTATGCATCCGATGCCAGAGGACTGGCTACAGCCGCAATGGTCCGTGCCCGATTCAGTGCTTGCCTTGGTTTCAACGCGCACGGGAGGAGGCAGCAAGCCACCTTTTGAGCAATTCAATCTCGGCCTGCACGTAGGCGACGACCCAGCCACAGTCTTGGCGAATCGCCAGCGCCTTAGCGACTCGCTGCCGGCACATATGCACCTACAATGGCTCGAGCAAGTACACGGCACCGCGGTAGTGGAGGCGCAGGCTGACGCAGTGACTAGGCGCGGCGACGCCGTCTATGTTGATCAACCTGGTCTAGCAGGCATAGTGATGACTGCCGATTGTCTGCCGGCATTCTTTGCCTCGAAGTCCGGTAAACGCGTTGCCCTTGCTCATGCCGGATGGCGAGGACTGGCCGATGGAGTATTAGAGCAGACCTTAGCGCGCTTTCCCGATGCACCTGCGGATGTATTAGTATTCCTTGGACCAGCCATTGGTCCATGCCATTTCGAGGTGGGGGCAGAGGTTCGCCAAGCCTTCGTCGAGTCCGCGACAACTGCCGCTTTGGCGAAGGATATTCAAGACCAGGGTTTCCGTCCTAGTGCCGAATCAGGGAAATATCTCGCCGATTTATATCTCATAGCGACTTTAAAGCTGCGCGCCCTCGGTGTTGAACAAATTAGCGGTGGTACGCTTTGCACTTATTGTGAACGCGAACGCTTTTTCTCTTACCGACGCGACGGTCAGACAGGTCGTTTCGTCAGCCTCATCGGCATACTTCCCTAATAGACAAGCAATTCACATTTGCTTGATATTTTCGGTATTGGCCGCATTAAGCTCCCTAGTACAATGAATTGGTCTGGCAGTGTTTTCTGTCGGCTCATTATTCGATGATCGATCGAAAACTTTAGAGGTGCTGTTATGCGCATGGAACAACTCACCAGTAAGCTACAGGCCGCGATATCCGACGCGCAGTCCCTAGCCTTAGGCCAGGACAATAATTTCATTGAGCCTGTGCACATAGTCATCGCCCTTCTGGATCAGAAGGGCGGGTCCGTTCGCCCCTTGCTCTCGCAAACAGGATTCAATATCAGCGAACTGCGCAAGCAGCTTCAGCAATTGCTCGAGCGCCTTCCTAAAGTTGAGGGGACTGGTGGCGATGTTGCGCTTTCTAATGAGTCGGGTCGAATGATGAATCAGGCCGATAAGCTAGCGCAAAAAAACGGCGATAAGTTCATTTCCAGTGAGACTGTGCTGCTTGCGGCAATGGCAGACAAAGGCGAAGTTGCTAGGTTATTGAATTCGTTCGGAGTTAGTGAGCAAGCATTGCAAAGTGCTATTAATAATTTGCGCGGCGGCGACAAAGTAAGCGACGCTGGAGCGGAAGAGTCTTGGCAGGCGCTGTCACGTTTCTGCGTGGACCTTACAGAGCGCGCAGCAAATGGCGAGCTCGACCCGGTGATAGGTCGAGATTCGGAGATTAGGCGCACCATTCAAGTGTTGCAACGGCGCACTAAGAACAACCCAGTGCTCATTGGTGAGCCTGGCGTTGGTAAGACGGCGATTCTAGAGGGGCTTGCTCAACGCATTGTGAATGGCGAGGTACCGGAGGGTTTGAAGGACAAGAAAATTCTCTCCCTAGATATGGGTTCCTTGATCGCCGGCGCGAAATTCCGTGGCGAGTTCGAAGAGCGTTTAAAGGGCGTGCTCAATGAGCTCTCCAAGCAAGAGGGGTCAGTTATTCTCTTTATAGATGAGCTGCACACTATGGTCGGTGCCGGCAAGGCCGAAGGCTCCATGGATGCTGGCAATATGCTAAAGCCCGCGCTTGCTAGAGGTGAGTTGCATTGCGTGGGAGCGACTACTCTTGATGAGTATCGTCAATATATCGAGAAAGATGCCGCGCTGGAGCGCCGCTTCCAGAAAGTGTTGGTGGAAGAGCCATCCGAGGAAGACACGATCGCGATTCTCCGAGGCTTGAAGGAACGTTACGAGGTTCACCACGGTGTCCAGATTGCGGATGCCGCGATCATCGCAGCTGCGCGACTCTCGCAGCGCTATATTCCTGATCGGCAACTGCCTGATAAAGCGATCGACTTAATCGATGAGGCGGCAAGTCTCATTCGTATGGAGATCGATTCGAAGCCAGAGGACATGGATCGCCTCGATCGTCGATTGATACAGTTGAAAATCGAACGTGAAGCCTTGAAGAAAGAAGAGGATGAAGCCTCGCGTAAGCGCAAGGAGAAGCTTGGAGATGAGATCGCCAAGTTAGAGTTAGAGTATTCCGATCTTGAAGAGGTATGGAAGGCCGAGAAGGCCTCAGTGCAAGGCGCACAATCTATCAAGAGCAATCTAGAACGTGCACGCAACGAGCTGGAGTTGGCGCGGCGCGCTAGCGATCTTGCGCGCATGTCCGAATTGCAATACGGCATTATTCCCAAGCTCGAGAAATCGTTGGAGACATCTTCTCAGGCTGACACTAAGGACTTGAAACTACTTCGCAATCGAGTCACCGAAGAGGAAATCGCAGAAGTGGTTTCGCGCTGGACAGGAATTCCCGTCACCAAAATGTTGCAGGGTGACCGTCAGAAATTGCTAGAGATGGAAGCGGCGCTGCACAAACGCGTCATTGGTCAGGACGAGGCGGTGAATGCCGTGTCCAATGCGGTGCGTCGTTCACGCTCCGGTCTATCCGATCCGAATAGACCCAATGGCTCGTTTCTGTTCCTCGGCCCAACCGGTGTGGGCAAGACGGAGCTGTGTAAGGCGCTGGCCGAGTTCCTCTTCGATACCGAGGATGCCATGGTGCGCATCGACATGTCCGAATTCATGGAGCAGCACTCCGTGGCCCGACTCATCGGTGCGCCGCCGGGCTATGTCGGCTATGAAGAGGGTGGCTACCTCACCGAGGCGGTGCGCAGAAGACCCTATTCGGTGTTATTACTAGATGAGGTGGAGAAAGCCCATCCCGATGTGTTTAACATCTTGTTGCAGGTCATGGATGACGGGCGCCTAACCGATGGTCACGGGCGTACTGTGGATTTTCGCAATACCGTGATCGTGATGACATCGAACCTAGGCTCTGACCGCATCCAAGAGATGATGGGGGAGGGTAGCAACGACCAGGCCGCCTATGAGCGTGTGAAGAACGAGGTGCTCTCGGTAGTAGTGCGTCACTTCTCACCTGAGTTCGTGAATCGTATCGATGAAACTGTGGTGTTTCATCCCTTACTGCAAGACCAGATTCGAGGCATCGCAGACATTCAAATTGGTTTGCTTAACAGTCGCTTACACGATCATGATTTGAGTATTGAGGTGGCTGATGCGGTGCTGGATAAGCTCGCGAAGCTGGGCTATGACCCTGTTTATGGTGCGCGACCGCTAAAGCGAGCAATCCAGAACTGGATAGAGAACCCACTCTCGCAGAAATTGATCAAAGGCGAGTACCTGCCAGGGGATTGCATAGTAGTCGATGTCAGTAACGACACGTTTGAGTTCAGCAAGAAGTAAGCTGCAAAGGCAACATGTTTAGTCTGCAAGCCCCATAAACGCTTGACTTTGGGGTGAATGGTGGGAAAATTGCCATCGTTTTTACTTGCAGACTGAACAGACCACCACCTCATCCGGTCCTGCTCAGTGGTTGTCCGACAAAAAATGTTGGGTGCCATGAAGATCTTAGGTGTCAAACTACGTCCACCTTAGGCTCCGAAACGTTACCGCGTTAAGGGCTGACAAGAGTCAAACCGGGTCTGCCCTGTGCGCTTTGCGCGGATCTGCTTTGACACTCCCTGAATCATTTAATATTTACACTGTTGGTTTGCTCTGAGCAGACCGTCCGTATTGCTATCCGGGTTCGGTGCTCTTTAGTCAACATTGTACAGAGGTCTAAGAAAGTGGAATTATTATCAGGCGGTGAAATGCTCATCAGAGCGTTACACGACGAAGGCGTTGAATTGATCTACGGCTACCCCGGTGGCGCCGTTTTACATATCTACGACGCAATTTTCAATCAAGATAAAGTAGAGCACATCCTCGTTCGTCACGAACAAGCCGCTACCCATGCCGCGGATGGCTATGCTCGTGCAACTGGACGCCCAGGCGTGGTGCTTGTTACCTCCGGTCCTGGCGCAACGAATGCTGTCACCGGCATTGCCACAGCGTTCATGGACTCCATTCCCATGATCGTTATCTCTGGGCAGGTCGATAGTTCGCTAATAGGCTCCGATGGTTTCCAGGAAACCGACATGGTGGGCATCTCTCGGCCGATCGTGAAGCACAGCTTCATGGTGCAGAATCCTGCGGATATCCCGAATATCGTGAAGAAGGCGTTCTATATTGCCACCACTGGTAGGCCGGGTCCTGTCGTGATCGATATTCCTAAGGATGTCACCGATCCTAGCAAGAAATTTAAGTACTCCTATCCAGAGTCGGTAAAGCTACGCTCCTATTCTGTTCCTGCCAAGGGGCACACAGGTCAGATCAAGAAAGCGGTAGAGATACTGCTGGCCGCTAAACGCCCAATTCTATATACCGGCGGTGGTGTTATTCAGGGTGAGGGCAGTGCTTTGCTGACTGAGTTGACGCAAAAGCTTGGTTATCCAATCACCAATACCCTAATGGGCTTAGGTGCTTATCCAGCGACTGATAAACAGTTCCTTGGCATGCTTGGCATGCACGGGACTTATGAAGCTAATATGGCTATGCACTTCAGCGATGTGGTTCTAGGGATCGGCGTACGTTTCGACGACCGTGTCACGAATACCATCTCCAAGTTCTGCCCTGGCGCTAAGATTCTTCACGTGGATATCGACCCGGCGTCGATCTCGAAGACGGTTGCCGCTGACGTGCCAATCGTAGGTTCGGTGACCAGCGTCATCGAAGATATGCTAGAGCTAATTAAATCGTCTGATACTAAGATCGATCGCAAAGCGCTTGATCTATGGTGGAAGCAGATTGATGGCTGGCGTGAAAAAGACAGCTTGAAAGTAGTTCCTGCTGAAAACGATGTCATCAAGCCACAACAGGTAATTCAGTGCCTATACGAGATTACCAATGGCGATGCCTATGTCTCCTCAGACGTTGGTCAGCATCAGATGTTTGCTGCGCAATACTATAAGTTCGATAAGCCGCGTCGGTGGATCAACTCCGGTGGACTGGGCACTATGGGCTTTGGCTTCCCAGCAGCAATGGGCGTGCAGCTCGCATTTCCCGACGCTGTCTCCGTATGTGTGACAGGGGAAGGTAGCTTCCAGATGAACTTGCAGGAACTGGCGACATGCTTGCAATACAATCTCCCTGTGAAGATTGTCTGTTTGAACAATCAAGCCTTGGGCATGGTAAAACAATGGCAAGATATGCAGTACGGGGGGCGTTATTCCCACAGTACCTACGCGGAATCCCTGCCAGATTTCATAAAGTTGGCAGAAGCTTATGGTCACGTTGGCATGCGTATCGAAAAACTTTCTGAATTGAAGCAGAAAATGACCGAAGCTTTCGCCTTGAAAGACCGCTTAGTCTTCATCGACGTAATGGTTGATCCAATGGAACATGTTTATCCAATGGCGATCAAAGGTGGCTCGATGAAGGATATGATTCTAAGCAAGACGGAGAGAACCTAACATGCGACATATAATTTCAATACTGCTCGAGAACGAGCCAGGTGCATTGTCACGCGTTGTTGGTCTCTTCTCTCAACGTAATTACAACATTGAGTCACTTACTGTGGCGCCAACTGAAGATCACACTCTGTCGCGCTTGACGATCACCACCGTGGGGGATGACCGTAAGATCGAGCAAATCACCAAACATCTGAATAAATTGGTGGATGTAGTGAAGCTGGTCGATCTGACAGAGGGCGCGCACATTGAGCGTGAGCTGATGTTGATAAAGGTAAAGGCTACAGGTGCGCAACGCGATGAGGTGAATCGTACCGCTGATATCTTCCGGGCCCAAATTGTCGATGTTACGAGTACTATTTACAGTATTCAGGTAGTGGGAACTTCGGCGAAGCTGGATGCGTTCCTTGCGGCTATCAATGGTATTACTATTCTAGAGGTCGCTAGAACGGGCGTATCTGGAGTTTCCAGAGGCGAGAAGGTTTTGAGTGTTTAGGCATTCGTTTTCTTTTGCTAATAAAAAAGGGCCTATTGGCCCTTTTTTATTGCGTTCTATTTCACTAGACGGCGATTAGACGATCTTCTTCATCGCTGTCATGTATGAGCGTAGTTTCTTGCCCACAACCTCGATAGGGTGATTGCGAAGAGCTTGGTTAACTGCGATGAGTTCTGCATTATCAACACTGTTGTCGACAAGGCTGAGACCTTTGCCAATCACGTCGACATCGATCTTGCTCATGAAATCCTCGAGAAGAGGAACGCAGGCATGAGAGAACAAGTAGCAACCGTACTCCGCCGTATCGGAAATTACCTTGTTCATTTCGTAAAGCTTCTTGCGACCGATCAGGTTAGCGATCAATGGCGTCTCATGCAGAGATTCGTAATAGGCAGACTCTTCGATGATGCCACTCGCGGTCATAGTCTCGAAAGCTAGTTCTACGCCTGCCTTGAGCATAGCAACCATCAGAATGCCGTTGTCGTAGTATTCTTGCTCGCTGATCGCCATTGTGCCGGCAGTAGATTTTTCGAACTCAGTCTCGGCAGTTGCCGCGCGCCAAGTCAGTAGTTTCTCGTCGTCGTTCGCCCAATCCTCCATCATGCCGCTTGAGAATGCGCCAGTGATGATGTCGTCCATGTGCTTCTGATAAAGAGGCGCCATGATTTCTTTGAGTTCTGCGGCCAAAGAGTTTGCGACTAACTTGGCAGGGTTAGACAGGCGATCCATCATGTTCGTAATGCCGCCGTGCTTAAGCCCTTCTGAAACAACTTCCCAGCCATGTTGCATCAACTTAGAGGCATAGGCAGGGTCGATACCCTTCTCAACCATCTTGTTGTAGCAAACGATCGTGCCAGCCTGAAGCATGCCGCAGAGGATGGTCTGTTCGCCCATCAAATCTGATTTTACTTCCGCAATAAAGGAAGACTGGAGGACGCCTGCGCGGTGACCACCGGTTCCTGCGGCGTAAGCCTTGGCGATATCGAGTCCGTCACCATTTGGGTCATTCTCGGCATGGACTGCAATAAGAGTTGGTACGCCGAAGCCACGCTTATACTCTTCGCGCACTTCAGTACCCGGGCACTTAGGCGCCACCATGACCACTGTCAGGTCCGGACGAATCTGCATGCCCTCCTCAACAATGTTGAAGCCGTGAGAGTAGGCCAAACAAGCGCCTTTCTTCATAAGAGGCATGATCTCTTTTACCACGGGTGTGTGCTGCTTATCTGGAGTGAGGTTTAGGACCATGTCTGCTTGAGGCACTAACTCTTCATAGGTGCCTACTGTGAAGCCATTCTCTGTTGCATTCTTCCAAGACTGGCGCTTCTCCGCGATTGCCGCGGCACGAAGTGTGTAGGAGATGTCTAGGCCGCTGTCACGCATGTTCAGACCCTGGTTCAGGCCTTGAGCGCCACAACCGATGATGACAATTTTCTTGCCTAGCAATTTATTAACGCCATCGGCGAACTCGTTTTTGTCCATGAATCGACATTTGCCGAGTTGCTGTAACTGCAATCGCAGGGGCAGGGTGTTGAAATAGTTCATTTTCTCTCTCCGGTTTCGATGTTGTTCGACAGGGTGCTGCATCTAGTTGGCGGTCACCCATGAGTGTCAGCCTCGCAAATTCTAGGTGCGCATAATAGGCGAAGTTCTTGGTTGCGTAAAACGCTATATATGCAACAATACGTTTCATATTCTGCAATAAACCGAGAGACAAGCCTTTGGAACTCCGAGAGCTGCAGCTTTATCTGCATCTTTGCCGTAATTTACATTTCGGCAATACGAGCCGCGAGCATCATTTAAGCCCGTCTAGCCTGACACGGGTTGTGCAAAAACTCGAGCAAGAGGTGGGGGCGTCATTATTTGAGCGAGACAGTCGTACCGTAAAATTAACGGCGGCTGGTGCGCGGTTTCGCGATTATGCTGCCGACACCCTAGAACGCTGGGAGGTGCTCAGGCGCGATTTGCAGCAGCAAGCCGACGTTTTAACGGGGCGCTTGAGTATCTTCTGCTCCGTCACCGCAAGTTATAGCTTCCTGCATGAACTCCTCGACCAGTATAGGTCGCGCTACCCCGCAGTAGAGATTCAATTGCATACAGGGGATACGGCGCTGTCCATTCAGCGCGTCCTAGATGAGCAGGAAGATATCGGGATTGCCGCACGCCCCGATCGCATTCCTGAGAAGCTTACATTTAGGGCGATTCGCAGCTCTCCACTGATTTTTATCGCCCCTCGCTCATCCTCTCCACTGCGTGATACGCTGGATGAGTGCCGAAAGCAGAAGTCTGCGCTTCCGTGGGAGCGTATTCCAATGGTCTTGTCAGAATCCGGTATTGCGCGTGACCGGGTCGATCGCTGGTATGCCGAGCGCGGGCTCAGCCCAAACATTTATGCGCAAGTAGGCGGTAATGAGGCGATTGTTAGTATGGTCAGCTTGGGATTCGGGGTAGGCGTAGTGCCACAATTGGTAGTCGAAAATAGTCCAATGCGGAGCAAGATCGAGATGCTCGATGTGCAACCTGCGCTAGAACCCTTTACGATTGGCCTTTGTGTATTGAGGCGTAAGCTTAGTAACCCATTGATTAAGGCCTTCTGGGATCTGTCGCAAGATCACATCGCACCCGGCGCACTTTGAGTGCAATCTTAAGAAGGCGCTTGGGTGTATAATCGCGAGGCGTCTGACAGTCACCTACTCTTAATAGCCTGAGGGCAAGTTTGTTATATGGACACAGAAAACAGCAATGAACAGGAAATCGAGCAGGATTCCGAGGACAGCCTCTTCCCGATCGATGAGCACGAAGAAGTTGTGTCGGAGGGCGGTAAGAAAATTCGCCGTCGCGGCATCTATCTGTTACCCAATTTACTGACTCTTGGAGCGCTTTTCGCCGGTTTTTACGCGATTATCGCCGGAATGAATGGAGATTTTAATAAAGCGGGTTGGGCAATTCTCATTGCAGCAGTTATGGATGGCCTGGACGGGCGAGTAGCGCGAATGACGAATACCCAGAGCGCTTTTGGAGCGCAGTTCGATAGCTTGTCCGACATGGTGTCTTTTGGCGTTGCGCCTGCGCTGATTATGTTTAGCTGGGCGCTGTCATCTCTAGGGGAGGCTGGCTGGGCGGCAAGCTTCATCTATATGTCTTGTGCTGCACTGCGCTTGGCGCGCTTCAATGTGCAGTTAGGGACAGTTGATAAACGTTTTTTCGTAGGTCTGCAGAGTCCCGTTGCTGCGGGTCTAGTGACATTTGTGGCATGGGTCGGTTTTAAGTATCAAGTCGAGATAACGCCCTTTATAGCGTTCTGCGCCGCCGTACTGACAGCATTTACAGGCATTCTGATGATCTCCAACTATCGTTATTACAGTTTCAAGGAGATTCATTTCCGAGGCACCGTTCCCTATGTCGTGTTCCTAATGGCGGTAGTGCTTCTAGTAGTAATCGCTCAGAATCCACACGAGGTGTTGTTGGGCATGTGCCTAATTTACGCGCTGACGGGTCCCTTTATTTGGATCTATAGAAGAGTTAAATCGAAATCTCGCAAGTCCACGGAAGAGCCCTCCACGTAATATGGGGAGAGCTAGTCGAAAACGCTGGATTTTGTAACGTAGAAACAGCTGCGCTTGTCTAAGTTCTAAAGTGCTAGCTAAGTATTAGTTTAGAGATGTCACCGGAGCAGTGCGATTAGCTGCAAGGTGTGTTCGCAAGCAAATGAGCGAGGAACAGATTATGTTGATTAAGTCTAAGCCCGATATCTTGCCGTCCGAGATTACCCCGGAGTCGGTATATCACGATCGCCGCCGCTTCATCGCTGGCAGCCTCAGTGCCGCTTTTGGCGTTGCGTCAGTAGGCCTGCCCGGATTGGCAAGTGCTGCAGATGGGGATGGGCTAAGGGCTCAAGCGCCCACGGATTTAGTACGATCTGCACCCGCACCATGGTGGGAGGACAAGTTTGCCTCGATCGCCCCCGCAGTGAAAACGGGCGGCTTTTCTACTAGCGAGCCCTTAACGCCCTATCGTGACGTGATCTCCTATAATAATTTTTACGAATTCGGCACAGATAAGGGCGATCCTATTGCGAATTCGAAACAGTTCAAGGTCGATCCGTGGTCTGTTGCCATTGAGGGTGAAGTTGAGAAACCCGGCGTTTACACGCTAGAAGACATTCTCAAGCCCCATGCACTGGAGGAGCGCGTTTACCGACTTCGATGTGTAGAGCGTTGGTCTATGGTGATCCCTTGGGTCGGTTTCTCTCTTGCAGACCTTATTAAACGCTTTCAGCCCACGTCAAAAGCTAAGTATGTGGAGTTCTTTACTCTGCTAGACCCCGAGACCATGCCTGGGCAGCGTTCGCGTTTTACTACTATTAGCTGGCCGTATCGCGAAGGCTTGCGTATGGATGAGGCGATGAACCCACTGACACTTCTTGCCGTTGGGGTTTATGGTAATTACCTACCTCCTCAAAACGGTGCCCCTATTCGATTGATCGTGCCTTGGAAATACGGATTTAAGAGCATCAAATCCATTGTAAAGATTCGCTTCACCGAAACGCAGCCTGATACTAGTTGGAATATGCTGGCAGCGAACGAGTATGGGTTTTATGCGAATGTGAATCCAGAAGTGCATCATCCGCGCTGGAGGCAAGACATGGAAACTCGGCTGCCGCAGACCCTATTCAGCAGTTCGCGAATTGATACTCAGCCCTTTAATGGTTATGGGGAGCAAGTGGCCTCTCTCTATAAAGGTATGGATCTGTCGAAGAATTACTGATGTAGGTATGATTCGACGTGGTGTCTAGGATGACGAAGTTTGCTAAGTGGTCTGTGTTTTGTCTCGGAATGGTGCCGTTTCTGGTCCTATTGTATCGAGCCCTTAGCAATAATCTTGGTCCAGACCCAGCGGACACTCTAGCTGCCGAGACCGGCGAGTGGACTTTGCGCTTCTTGTTGTTATCACTCGCCATCACTCCACTGCGTAATATAGGAGGGTGGCCAAAGGTGTTTCCCTATAGGCGAACCTTCGGCCTCTTTGCCCTTTTCTATGCATCAGTACACTTTCTTATCTATTTAGTCTTTCTTTTACAGCTGCGCTGGTCGGAGATCTCGGAAGATATCTTAGAGCGCCCCTATATAACTGTGGGGTTCACGGCGTTCCTGATGTTGGTGGCTCTGGGGGTGACTTCGACCAAGGCGATGATGAAGCGTATGGGTCGGCGTTGGCGCCAGCTTCATAAGCTGGTTTACTTGATCAATATACTTGGCCTCATACATTTGATATGGATATTGCGGACAGACCTTACAGAGGCTGTGTTTTATGCTAGTATTCTCCTCCCGTTATTGGCGTACCGGGTCTATAAGTACTACGTCAGAAAGACTTCGAGTCATATCAATTTGTCAACGCCCAATTGAGTATTTAAGTAACTGATTTGGGCAATTACTTGTTGCCAGATTCAATCTTTGTGGCATAATGCGCGCCCTTGTGACGAGATGTACGAGCAACGCAAACGAACACTCCTCGGAGAGTTCAAATGAAACGAAAATAACCGCTTTCATGCCTTGCCAAGTCACACAGGATGCGTATAATGCGCCTCCTCCTAACCACGAAGGTTCAGGAAAAAAGTTCTTTAAAAAGTAGAGATTAAGTAATAGAGGTGGGTGCTTGCCGAGGTAGTTTTGCGTCAATTGCAAAAATATCAAAGTGAGTATCTGCGTAGTTTTATTAAGTTAAAACGCAGTAGTGAAATACTTTGAGCATGAATAATGCCATTGGATTGGTTAGCCGGTTAAGTAGTACGGTGAGCCGTTAAGATCCGATGTGCATGTAGTACTTAAACTGAAGAGTTTGATCATGGCTCAGATTGAACGCTGGCGGCAGGCTTAACA
>CAJXUA010000017.1 GCA_913060695.1 uncultured Gammaproteobacteria bacterium
TCTACACAGAGTAGATCGTCGGCAGCGTCAGATGTGTATAAGAGACAGGTTCCTGTGTGAACCTGACCCCATTATAGGTTCTCAATCGGGCTCTGCCACCTCCCCCGCAATTCATTTCCTTACAGACCATACATAAGCTGAACGCCAGTGGCACTTATGATCTCATAATCCGTCTTGCCATCCGCATTCACATCAGTCGCACGAAAGGCGATACCGTCGATGTTCTTAGTGGCCTCATAATAGGCCGCATCGTTAGCACTCAATGCCGTCACGAAGAAACTTGGTTTAAAATTTCCTATATTCGCAATCGTCACTATGCCGGTATTCCTATCCGTAGACGCATTCATGCCCGCATTCGCCAATGTTGTATAGAAGCCACTGGCGTTGGTGAAGGGCGTGATGCGCTGCTTCGCGCCATCGGCGCAATTTGCCACGAAGGCGTAATCCGCCGATGCAGGACTTCCAACTGGGGCTGTCAATGTGACTGCGCCACAGTTAGAAGCCGTACCCAAATTATCGAAAGCAAACGCACCCGAAAAGGATTCGTTGTTGCCTAGGTCGATAAGAATTGAGCCGCTGTCCTTATAAGTCAATTGAAAGCCAGCACTGCTAACAGCCTCTCCAAATGCAGCCTCGTCTAGAGCAGTGGGTGACACCTCATTCGCGATACCCGCACCAACCACTAATATTTTTCCGTTCGCTAAAGTACTGGTCCCTGCCGGGAACGAGTTGGGCACAATGCGTAGAATTGTTCGAGCGACGTATTTTTCGCTATTGGTGGAATAAGTCAAAATACCAGCGTCGTCTATCGCGATTGTCGGACTCGCAGTCGCGGCCAATAGATTGCCTGCACCGCTTATAATGGCGGCGCTCGAGGCTTGCGACTCACACTCGAGAATGGCAAGGGCAATTCGAGACACTGGTATACCGAGATTGTTGCTTATGTCTTGTGTCGCCTGCTCTATCAATTGCGGGCAGTCTTGAATATTTGCAGACCCTATCGAAATGCTAATTTTCAACTTTGGTTCAACTTGTACGGTAGTCGTTTCAAGTACTTTTTGTTTAGCACTTACATTGCTTTGGAGAAAATTGCGCACCTCAATCGGATCATTGCGATTAATGTCTTGCGCTGCGTCTAAGCCCTGCAAAGAATTGCTGATCGCAATAGTCGAAAGAGTGTTTACACTCGCCAACACTTCGTCGGGCACCTTATTGTCATTTAGACCGCTCATCTTATTAAGCAGCTGCGCACCCGCGTCTACCAGCGCAATTAACTCGGACTGAGTAGTCCCTCCATCTCCCTCCTTGATCAACGCCTTGGCGTTGTCGATAGCCTTCTTTGCCTCTGTCGCGAGCTGAGTTTTCTGGAGGCCGCTAAGGGCCGTACCACTACTGCTCAGGCCTGAGAACACATTGGCAATATTCGTAAGCACGCTTATGGAAGCACTTGCCGAGGTAGTCCCACCCGCTTGCTTCGCTTGTCCTGCCAACTCAACCGCCTTATTGGTTTGCAACAGGGTAGCAATAGCCTGCTCGCCAGTTAGCCTTCCTGCGGCGGCTGCGGCTGCGGCTCGCGATGCAATATTGCCGGCGTTGTTTACGGCAGTCACAATCTTCGCAAGCGTATCGGCTGTAGGGACGACAGCAGTGTCTATCGGAGGAATAGCAGCCAGCTCATTTTCCAGATCATCCGCTTCCTGAGTCACGGCATCGCTAGAACCGCCGCTATCGCCACCGCCCGAATCACTGCCGCTACTCGAAGAAAGCACGACATTAAACTCTCCTTTGACGAAGTAGCCGCCGCTATAATTCGCAGCACTTAACAATACAAACGGTGCCGCCGCCGGTTGACCAGTAAAAACCGCAAAGCCACCGGTGGTCTTACCAAATCGCACAGCTGTTGCGGTTCCTGATTCTTTCACCGCAATCCAGTATTCATAAGAGGCCGGCTGATCGAATTCCGCTAGGATGATGGAGTCAAACAATGCATTGGCCGAACGGACCCGGCTGAGAAGGCTAGTGGCACTCATGGTGACGGTGCCACCGCTAATAGTGATGGGCCCATTCTGAGAACTATTCGGGATCGAAACACTCACCTCAATAGTGCCACCACTATTACGCGCCTTAGCGACTAGAGATTGGGAGTTTGGGATAGTGCCGGTCATCACGCCTTCGTCCACTTGCAAAGAGAGCTTGGGGATCTCAGCTTCGAAGCGGCGTCCAGGCACGTTCTTATCTTGAATTATGATGCCAACGCGAAAATCTGCACGATAGTTCTCGGAGGTTGCACTGGACACTAAGGTAAAGGCAAAACTAGGTATGCCTACCCCGTTGGTCGAAGGCACGTTCACAACGGCGCTGACCGTGCCATCAGCAGAGATGTTTACTAACTGAGAAAAACCGGCACTTGCACCAGAACCGGTGATGCTGACTTGGTCGTCTTTCAAACCAATTTGTGCACCTAGTTCATGAGCGAAAGCACAAGAGCTTGAGCCTAGTAGTAATGCTAGAGAGCATTGGCTTATACGTCGAGCATCGAGAAGTTTGGTCAAAAACATACTGAAGTTCCTCTCTTCTAGTGCTTTTGCTTCTTCTTATTAGACTTCTTATTCTTTCCATACTCCTTAGCTAGCGAAGCTGACTTGGGTCAGTCTCGCATCGGACTAGTTCTAGGGCAAGCGCTCCTACTGGCGCTCCATCAATGGCGCGCTCACCCCTTCAATCCCCACCAAACTTAGAGTCAGCAGAAACGCCAACTGCGGCCCAAGATGAGAATTCTCAGGGCTATAATACTCCTCTGGGGAGTGCTCTCCGCCGCCGGATCCCCCGCCCCCAATCGTGATGGCAGGAATGCCTACCGACATCGGGATATTGGAATCGGTGCTCGAGGTGCGCAATTGTTGAATGGGCGAACCCACTTCTCTATAAGCTAGCGCCGCCACCTGCACCAAAGGATTGCCCGCAGCGGTATTGCCAACTGGTCGGTCACCAATGAGCCGGAAGTTCACGGTGACCTCACCGTTGTTCTGCCAACGCGCGTTCTCTTCGGCCACTGCCAGTGCCGTAACGTTCCTCACTCGCTCTTCCAGCTTTGCCAACTCCGCGGCATCGTTGGAGCGCATGTCGAGTTCGAACACCGCATCGGCTGCAATCGAGTTGACCGAGGTGCCGCCACTGACAGTGCCTACTGTGAATGTCGTCTTGGGCTCGCTAGGCACCTGCAGGTCGCCAATCTTGGTGATTGCACGGCCCATGGCATGTATGGCGCTGACTAGGCCAAAGGCGCTAAAGGAGTGACCACCGGGGCCAGTGAATTCCACCGCGAAGCGGCGACTACCCGTGGCACCTGTTGTGATGCGGGTAAGACCAGAGCCGTCGATAGACACGAAGCCATCGATGTCCGGATGATCGCGGAACACCGCTTTGATGCCACGCAAGTCGCCGGGCCCCTCTTCCCCAACATTGCCAACGAACAAGATGTCGCCGACAGTCGGGATAGCACTGCTATTAATCGCGTCGATAAGAGTAAGTAAGACCGTCAGTCCACGCCCATCGTCGCTGATCCCTGGCGCGTAGTAGCGTCCGTCACGCATCTGCACGGTCACATCGGTCTCTAGAGGGAAAACCGTATCGAGGTGCGCCGCTATGACGAACAAGGGACCATCGCCGCTACCCTTGCGCAGCCCAAGCACATTGCCCTCGCTGTCGATATACGCATCATTGAGGCCGCGATTGCGCATCTGTTGTAGGTAGTATTGCGCCCGCTCCTGCTCTTGAAAGGGTGGAGCTGGAATTTGTGTTAGGCGCACCTGCTCTGCGAGAGTCTCTGGCTCGTTTTCAGAGATTCGTTCCAGCATTGCTCGCACACGAGAGTCGCTTGCCACTGCTTGAAATCCCTCCACTACCGGGGCTGTCGCAGTGACTGGCCCGATACTAGTTTGCGCTTGTAGCGAACCACTCATTACGCCAGCGCTTATCAACACGAGCGTCGGTGCTAAAATGTGCGATCGGATGCTAGAAAGTAACGGAGAGATCAATGAAACACAGAGCATCGTTGCAACCTTTGTTGAATGTACTAGTTAGTTGGAGCTCCTGGACGGAGCGACTGAATCGTGTCCGAAGCTTCGCGGGCTACGCGCTCTCTCTGGCTCACTGTCATGCAGACGAATTGAGGAAGGTTGGAGCCAACTACACGCTCACGCTCACAAACCAACTTATCGCCTTCATTGCTAACTGTCGCATTGTAGCGCTCGACATCTGCCGCCGTCCGAATGGGACGATTGCTAGGGTCTACAGGGACACAAGCGTTAAGCAGGGCTATAACAGAGAACAAGAGAAACATTTTCATAGCAACTAACTCTCAATTGGCAGCGAGCGAATCTCGATGCGAAGGTATAATTTACACGAACTTGAAAACTCGGGGTACTAATAAATCCCCGACGGCAAGAGCCCATCGCGAAAACTCTTAAGCGCGGCTTTTACGCGCGGCGAACGTAGTTTAAAACGCGATATTACGAGTTCCACGTCGAACACTAGCGCCTCTCGCCACGCACGATCTCTTATAACTCCCGCACTCTGTGACAATTGCTCACGATTAAGGAATTAAAACAGCACGCCACGAGATGCGTTTCATGATATTTTGCGGCGCGACCACGAAGGTCGCTCTTATCAGTAGAAGAATTCAATATAGTCATAGGCGGAGATTTCTATGCGTTTTCCCAGATTAATACCTGCACTGGCAGCCCTCGTGCTCAGCAGCTTTGCCACCCTCGTTTCGGCAGCGGACAGCTTATCGAGTATTGCCATCCCCCAAATCGATCAAGAGCCGACGCTCGCGGACTTCGCGGGCATGAGCCCAGCGACTGCCCTAGCGAGACAGATGACCAAGATCGAAGGCTTCGTGCAGCGCGAGCCAATCGACGGCGCGGCCGCTACTCAGCGCACCGAGGTCTATGTGGGTTACGACCAGAGCAAGCTCTACGCGGTATTCCTAGCCTTCGACTCGAACCCCGAGTTGATCCGTGCGAACCTCGCCTCACGGGAGAACATCGGCGGCGACGATAGCGTTGAGATCACTATCGACACCTTCAATGACCAGCGCACCGCCTATACCTTCCGAGTCACGCCACTGGGCATGCAATGGGATGCGCGTTGGACCGAGGGCTTCTCGAACCGTGCCGGCTTCGATACCACGTGGGAAGCCGTATGGGATAGCGATGGCGAAGTAAACGACAAGGGCTATATGGTCAGCATCGCCGTGCCGCTGCGCGGCCTGCGTTTCCCTGCAGACTCCGAGCAGTTGTGGCGCGTGCAAGTGGGCCGTCAGATTCCGCGCCTGAGCGAGGAGAGCTTCTGGCCACCCTATTCCATCTCTGTCGATGGCCGCCTGAACCAGACCGCCATGCTAACCGGCATCCGCGACGTATCCCCGGGCAGCAACACCCAGATCACGCCCTTCGTGTTCGCGCGCAATGTAGACGCCTTGGACAATCGCGCACTCGGCGGCCCCAAGTTTCAGTCCGAGTCCGAATACGATGTCGGAGTAGACGCTAAGTTCGTCATCAATGACTCATGGGTGCTGGACCTCACACTTAACCCGGATTTCTCCCAAGTGGAATCCGACGAGCCACAGGTGACGGTCAACGAGCGCTTCGAAGTGCAGTACCCCGAGCGTCGCCCCTTCTTCGTCGAGAACGCCGACTTCTTCGCCACAGACTCCATTTTGCTCTTCACCCGTCGTATCATCGACCCAGAGGCTGGCCTGCGTTTCACCGGCCGCAGCGGTCCTTGGGGCGTGGGTACGATGTTGATGAATGACGAGGCACCCGGCCTGAACCGCACTGCGGGCGACCCCCTCAACGGTGAGAAGGCGACTATCGGTGTGTTACGCGTATTCCGCGATCTCGAAGGCCAAGACCGTGTTGGTTTCACGCTCACTGACCGCGAACTACTCGACGGCTACAACCTCGTTGGCAGCGTGGACGGTAAGTTCCGTTTCAACCAGAACTGGGTAACCAACCTCGAGTACATCACCACAGAGACCGAACCGACTCTTGGCGGGCGCACCATCAATGGCGATCAGCGCAACATCCGCCTCGACCGCGTGGGCCGCACCTTCAATACCCACTTCCACTTCGTGGATACCGACGCGGATTTCCGCACCCAGCTAGGCTTCCAGAACCGCTTCTTCAAGTCTGACATCTCCGGCATTCACTGGCGTAGCAGCATGAACTACTACCCGGAGAATTCGGCGCTAACAAGCTGGAGCCCAGCCGCGATGGTCGTCTACCAAGACGATAAAGATGGTGTGAAGGTATACTCCGAGCTTTCGCCTTCGGTGACATGGAGCTTCCCCACCAGCCGCATCACCATCGGCGCGCAGGAAGTAACGGAAGTACTACGTCCGAAAGACTTCGCAGGCTTGCCACGCGCGCAGGCTTACGACTACGGCAACTTCAGCGCTAACTATCGCAACTCGGTGCTGAGCAGCCTCACTGTGGACCTAAGCTACCGCCAGGGCGACGCATTGAACCTAGTGCCACGCGTTGGCTTCCTGCCCTATGTCGCAGACACGAACCGCACCGACATCAGCGTGCTATACCGCCCTATCGAGCGCCTGCGCATCGATAACTCCTATGTCCGCACCGAGCTAGACGGTGGCAAAGTGTTCAGCAATGACATCTTCCGCAGCAGCTGGAACTATCAGTTTACTCGCGAGATGTCCCTGCGTTTTATCGCGCAGTATGAGAACACCGATGCCGGTCAGTTCACACGCCTGAAGGATGACAAGAACATGAACTTCGACATCCTGTTGCGCTATGTGCTTAACCCTTGGTCGGCGCTGTACTTTGGTTACAACACAAACCAGAGCAACTTCGACATTATCGAAACCGAAGGCGTTCGCGAAGTGGTCACCACTGACGACCTCAAGCGTGATGGCAGCCAGTTCTTCGTGAAGTTCTCGTATATGTTCCAACCTTAGAACCCGACATTCGGTAAATACTGTGGGAGCGGGCTTGCCCGCGAAAAGGCCAGTGCCTCACTGAACCGTTCGCGGGCAAGCCCGCTCCCACGCTAAATCCTAACCCACATCAGTCAAGCATCAAGCGAGCTTCAAAGGCAGTCGACTAAATGTTTTGCCAGTAACGGCAGTAAGTGCATTCGCAACCGCCGGCGCGATAGGAGGAGTTCCCGGCTCGCCTACGCCGCTAGGGGCATTGGTGGAGGCTAGGATATGTACCTCGACCTCTGGCATCGCATTCATGCGCAGCACACGGTAGTTATGGAAGTTACTCTGGTCTACTCTACCCTCTGTTAGCGTAATCTCATCCTCCAATGCTGCGGAGAGACCATAGGCGATACCGCCCTCAATCTGCGCCTTCACGATGTCGGGGTTAACCGCCACGCCACAGTCGACTACCGCCACAACGCGCTCTACCTTAAAGGTATCGCCGTCGACCGACACATCGACGATCTCCGCCACTGTCGAGCCGAAGGATGAGTGCACAGCTACGCCACGACCCCAGCCCTCTGGCAACACCTTAGTACCCCACTGCGCTTTCTCCGCCGCCAACTGCAGCACCGCAGTCTCGCGCGGGTTATTCTTCAATAGCGCAAGGCGATAGGCTACTGGGTCTTGCCCCGCCTTTCGCGCCAAGGCGTCGATGAAGACTTCCTTGCTAAACGCCGTGTGCGTATTGCCCACCGAACGCCACCACTGCACCGGAATACCCGTTTGCGTAGTATGCAGTTCGACCTGACGCTCTGGCACATGGTAGGACATCTCTGTTAAGCCCTCGATCGAACTGGCATCGATGCCATCGATAATCGAAGACGCCATGAAGGTGCCCTCCATGATCGACTGACCCGCCACACGGATCTGCAAAGCACTTGGCATGCCTTCGCTATCCAGCGCTGCCGTCAGCTTGTGCACATAGGCCGGACGGTAATAGCCGCCATGCATATCGTCTTCGCGAGACCACACCAGTTTGACAGGGGTGCCAGGTAGCTCTTTCGCAATGCGGGTCGCCTCTACAATATAGTCAGAGTTAGGATTCGCGCGGCGACCGAAGCCACCACCGGCGAATACCGTATTGATCTTCACTTCGTTAGTCTGGCCACCTAGTACGGCGGCGATTGCCGCTTGGTCGCCCGTCGGCATCTGGCAGCCATACCACATCTCTGCCTTCGTGCCATTGACTAAGGCTACGCAGTTAATAGGCTCCATCTGCGCGTGGGATAGATAAGGGAACTCGTAAACGCCTTCGACTACATTCGAAGACGCCGCGATGCTCGCTGCGGCATTGCCCTCGCTCTCGGCGACGACGCCGGGGGTTTCCACTAGCTCATGATAACCCTTGAGAATCTCTGCGCTGCCGCGGGTCTCTGAGCGAGTCTCGTCCCATTGCACCTCGAGCTGTTCGCGCCCCTTGGTGGCGGTCCAATAGTCGGCGGCCACTACGGCAACACCCGACTCGATGGCAAAGACATGTTGCACGCCCTTCACTGCCAGCGCCTTGCTGGCATCGAAAGACAGTACCTTGGCGCCGAAACGCGGCGGGTGTGCGACCACTGCCGAGAGCATGCCGGGCAACTGAATGTCTTGGGTATAGATAGCGGTGCCATCGGCCTTGCCATCGTCCTTGCGCGTAGCCGCCAAGGTACCGATAAACTTGAAGTCCGCCGGAGACTTGAGGCTCAGGCTAGCCGTGTCTGGCGCTGGCAACAACGCCGCCGCCATCGCGAGTTCACCGAAGCTGGCGCTATGCTGAGCATGGCTCACACGGCCGTTCGCTACCTGAATATCAGCAGCTGCTACGCCCCATTGGCTAGCTGCCGCGGACACCAACATCGCTCGCGCCGCCGCGCCCGCTTCACGCATCTGCATATAACTGTTGGCCATGCCGGTGCTGCCACCGGTGCCCTGCATGCCCATGAACAGATTGGCGTATTTCTCGACGTCCGCCGGTGCGTGCTCGCATACGATCTGCGCCCAGTCCGCGTCCATCTCTTCTGCCACACAGGTGGCTAAGCCGGTGTAGATGCCCTGGCCCATCTCAAGATGCTTGATCAGAACTTTAACTTGGTTGTCTGGACTGATGCTGACGAAGGCATTGAACTCGAGTTTGGCGGCGCCTGCGCTCTGCGCTTGCGCGGTGCTTGTACCTAGGTTCATGCCTAGCACCAAGCCTGCACTAGTGCCCGCGGCGACCTTGAGGAAGCCACGACGGCTGATATTGTTAGAGCTGGTTTTAGCAAAACGTTGCATATTCATTAGGCAGCTCCTCCCACGTTCTTCATATCTTTGGCAGCGAGCTTGATGCCGGCCTTGATACGAGAATAGGTGCCACAACGGCAAATGTTGCCAGACATCGCCGCATCGATCTCGGCGTCGCTTGGGTTGGCATTGCTCTCTAGCAAAGCCGCGGCCGACATGATTTGACCGGACTGGCAGTAGCCACACTGTGGCACCTGCAATTCAACCCAGGCTTGCTGCAGAGCGTTGCCCGCTGGGCTAGCCAAGCCTTCGATAGTGGTAATGTTTTTGCCCACCGCGGAGGCCACGGTAAGTACGCAGGTGCGGGTAGCGACACCGTCAACCTGCATCGTGCATGCGCCGCATTGCGCCAGACCACAGCCAAACTTGGTGCCAGTGAACTTTAGATGGTCGCGCACCACCCAAAGTAGTGGCATGTCGCCGTCGACATCGACATCGTGGCGCTCGCCGTTAATCATGAGTGTATAAGCCATAAGTCCTCCTAAGAGTGGGACAGAATATTGGTGAAGATTGGAAATAGGACACGCGCGCAGAGACTAGAGCGAGCGCCCGTTAAAAATTTTGTTGTAATGATGCGTACGATACTCCATTCAATGAGGATCATAAACCGACAATAGTAATAATTTGCCGCCCCATTCGTGCTAAAAACTCTGTTATAAAGAGGCCAAGCAAAAGAGTGCTGCTGGCTATCCACAGGCTCGCACTGTTGATAATTACAATATAGCCACCACATACGCTCCCCCTAACTAGGAGGCACTGCCTTGACCGACTACCTGCTACTAATCTTTATATTCCTCTTTGCAGGAGTGGTCGCAGTGCCGATCGCCTCGCATTTTAAGCTTGGCTCTGTGCTGGGCTATTTGATCGCAGGCATCGCGATTAGCCCCGTCTTGTCGGTGCTTCTGGTCGACGTCGAGTCTCTGCAACATATCGCCGAGTTCGGCGTGGTGATGATGCTCTTCCTTGTAGGGCTAGAACTAGAGCCACGCCTCCTGTGGCAGATGCGCTCGCGCCTTTTGGGGCTAGGTGGTTTTCAAGTACTCTTAACGACTGGTTTGGTGATGGGCGTTGCAATGCTAATCGGCCAGCCCTGGACAGTGGCGTTGGCGATTGGTCTTGTGTTCTCACTCTCCTCTACCGCAATCGTGCTACAGACCCTAAACGAGAAGGGCTTGATGAAGTCCGACGGGGGCAAAGGCAGCTTCTCTGTGCTGCTATTTCAAGACATCGCCGTCATCCCGATGCTGGCGCTGTTGCCACTACTCGCCCTACCTAGCCTCTCTGGCGGTCTCGATCATGGTGCCGCCGCAATAGGAGAAACCGCAGGACACGACGCCGGCTTGAGCCTCGTGGCGGGCCTGAACGCCTGGCAGACTGCCTTGGTCACCATCGCCGCCATAGCCGCGGTAATCTTTGGGGGAAGCCGCCTTACTGCGCCGCTGTTTCGCTACATCGCCTCGGCGCGATTACGGGAACTGTTCACCGCCAGCGCCCTGCTGCTTATTGTCAGCATCGCACTCCTGATGTCTCTGGTCGGGCTCTCCCCCGCGCTGGGGACCTTCTTGGCCGGCGTGGTGCTAGCCAATAGCGAATACCGCCATGAGCTGGAGTCCGATATCGACCCGTTCAAGGGGCTACTGCTAGGGCTGTTCTTCATGACGGTAGGGGCGGGCATCAACTTCGCGCTCTTGTTCGACAACCTCGGTGTCATCTTAGCCCTCACTATCGGGCTAATCTTATTGAAGGCCGCAGTGATATTCGTGGTGGCACGCTTCTTCGAGCTTCGTGGCGCCAATCTATGGCTAATTTCACTGGGCTTGGCGCAAGCCGGCGAGTTCGGCTTCGTACTCCTGTCCTTCACCGTTGCGTCCAACGTCATCCCAAATGCAATCGCCGAGCAGTTACTGTTAATCGTGGCGCTTTCAATGTTGCTCACGCCGCTATTATTTATTATTTACGAACGCATTATCGCACCGCGCTATCAAGCCAAGATCAATCGCGAAGCCGACCCAATCGATCAACATTGCAAAGTAATCATCGCGGGCCACGGCCGCGTAGGCGGCATCGCCAATCGCATGCTGCGTGGCGCCGGTTTCGACACCACGGTGATCGACTTTAGTTCCTCGAACTTGGAGATGCTGCGCGCGTTCAATATGAAGGTGTATTACGGCGACGCCACACGCCCCGACCTATTACACGCCGCAGGCATCGACTCCGCCGACATCTTGGTGATCGCAATCGACGGCAAGGAGCACATCACCGAACTGGTTCGATACATGGCGAAGACTCACCCCCATGTGCATCTGATCGCCCGCGCTGTGGATCGTCACCATGTCTATGATCTCTGGGCCGCTGGCTGCCGCGATATTGTGCGCGAGACCTTCGATAGCTCGCTGCGCATCGGCCGTTCCGCCCTCATCGCATTGGGGCAGAGCGAAGCTAAAGCACAGCAGGTTTCGAGTCTATTCGAGAAGGTGGACCGGCGCTTCATGCGGGAGTTGGCCGATCTCTACGACCCGGAGGTCCCCCCTCACCAGAATCCTGCCTATGTCAGCAAGGTGATCGAATTGAACGAGGAGTGGGCGCGGCAGATCAAGGCCAAGACCTTCACCTCGAAAGACGACGAGCTGAGCGAAGAGGACATCGAGAAGCTGGGGGATATCTACCTAAGCAACCCGACGAATGGCTAGCGCGATCATTGTGTAAGCTCCTCGTACACGATGGGGAGCAGGTCGTTCTGATTCCAAGTAGCCTCGCCGCCCCAGCGTTCGTCTAAATCGGCAGTGGGCGCGGCAGCTAAGACTTCCTCGAGGCTCATACCTTGTGCAATCAAGGCCGCCACTCGGTCGCGCACAGTAATCATCATGTCATAGACCTCCACCATGCCCGCCCTGTCGCTGAGACCGAAGCCGTGCCCCGGAATCACCTTCGTAGTAGGCCCGGCTATCTCGATAGCGAGCGCCATCGCCTCGATCATGCCTAGATAACTACCGCCATTATAGTGGTCGATGATGGGATAGAAGTTGGTGCGAAACACGTCGCCGAGATGCAACGCATCGGACTGCACGAAATGCACGAAGCTGTCGCCATCGGTGTGCGCGGGCGGGGCTAGAAACACCCGCACCTCCTCTTCGTTGAGATGGAAACTGATCGCCTTTGAGTAGGTGATGACCGGACGGGCTTGCGCCGATGGCTGGGGAAAGAACATGCCTCCGCGCCGCGGGATGCGCAGCTCTGTGAGCATCTTCAAGCGCACGCTCTCATGGGCAAGGATGACCACGCCATACTCGGCGAGATTATTATTGCCCCCGATATGGTCCGGATGAATATGGGTGTTCACCGCGAAGCGAATGGGCTGATCCGTCAGCTCCCCCACCGCCTCTAACAATGACTCTGTGTCTCGGTCCCAGCGATCGTCGATCAACAACACGCCATCGGGCCCATAGAACGCCCCGATGTTGCCGCCGCCATCGGGCGCCTGCAGCATTACCACCTTGTCGTTGATCGGGATAATCTCGAAACCCTGCTGTGCGCTGACTTGCACAGCAACGCTGCTAACGAAAATTAAGCTTAGAAGCAGCACTAAAGAGTGCCTTGTCTTGGCGGAATTGAACATCATCACCTCGTCATAATTTTTATTGTCATACTTACTCGATTTGCAAAGCCTGCTCCGCCTCCACGTACTCGAGACCGAGTGCGTCGGCCACCGGTTTAGCAGTGATCTTGCCCGCATGCACATTTAGGCCATTACGCAGATGGGGGTCGTCTTGCAGCGCCTTCTTCAAGCCCTTATTCGCCAAGGCTAAGGCGAAAGGCAGAGTGGCATTGGTAAGCGCGATAGTCGAGGTGCGCGCCACCGCGCCGGGCATATTGGTAACGCAATAGTGAATAATGCCATCGACCTCATACACCGGGTCCTCATGGGTAGTGGGTCGGCTGGTCTCGAAGCAGCCGCCCTGATCGATGGCCACATCCACCATTACCGCTCCCGGCTTCATGAGCTTGAGCATCGCGCGGCTTACCAACTTAGGCGCAGCCGCACCGGGTATCAACACAGCTCCAATCACCAAGTCTGCCCTGCGCAGTGCCTGCTCGATATTCTCGATTGTGGAATATTGTGTCGTTATCTGCCCTACGAAGAGATCATCCAATTGGCGCAAGCGCGGCAGCGAGCGGTCGAGTATCGTGACTCGCGCGCCCATGCCCACCGCGATACGAGCGGCACTTAGCCCAACCACGCCTCCACCAATCACTATCACATTGGCTGGCGCTACGCCTGGCACGCCGCCGAGCAAGATGCCATTGCCGCCGCGAATCTTCTCAAGGCAAAAGGCGCCTTGTTGCACAGATAACCTGCCAGCCACCTCACTCATCGGCGCGAGCAAGGGCAGGCCACCGTGGGCATCCGTGACCGACTCGTAGGCCACACAACTAGCGCCGGACTCCATGAGCATATGCGTCTGTTCTGGGTCTGGTGCGAGATGCAGATAGGCAAACAGTAGCTGCCCCTTGCGCAGCATCTTGCACTCCGCCGCCTGCGGCTCCTTCACCTTCACGATCATGTCGGCCTGCGCATAGAGGCTTTGGGCATCGTCTACAAGCTGCGCCCCTACTTGCTCATATAGCGCATCGTCGAAACCCGTGCCGGTGCCCGCATCGCGCTGCACCAAGACCTTATGGCCATGGCTACAGAGCTCGCGCACACCCGCTGGAGTAAGGCCAACTCTGTATTCATTGTTCTTAACTTCCTTCGGAACTCCGACAATCATAAGCATTGCACTCCAAATGTTTAACGTTACTCCAGCTCCAAAGGTGCCAGAGTCATCGCTTTGATTAGTTTGATCAGCCCCGCGATATCGCGAATATCCGAGATCTCCGCCGGCGAATGGCTATAGCGCCCAGGCCAAGACAGCCCCGCATTCGGCGCGCCGAAGAAGGTGAAGCGCGTGCCATCGGTACCGCCCTGGGTGTGACCAATCTGATACGGAATGCCCATGGAGTCGGCCACTTCAACATTGCGTTTTAGCTCATAGGGCGTGGCCATGCTCGCGTTCTCGATAGAGCGTAACACTGGGCCGCTACCCAAGGGCGCGAGCGCGAAGTGTGGAGACTCCAATGGCGTGTGGGAGGATACGAAGGTGTCTATGCTATAGACCCGGCGCGTGCTATCGCCATAGCGTTTCGCCAATTCACCAGCACCACGCAGGCCGCCCTCCTCCTGTACCGACCACGCATAGATCATGCGGTTCTTAACCTGCGTTGGGTCTATCTCGTTGATCGCAGTAAGGAGCGACATGACCCCCACCCTATCATCCATAGAACGGGACGCGTAGCGATAGTTGCCCATATGATGACCCTGCTTATGCATCGTGATGCCCATGCCGACACGCACTCCTGCCGCCGCCAGCGCGTTAGCATTCATACCGAACCACGCCCGCACCGCCTCTGGGCGTTTAGTGTCCGGATTTGGTCGCTGCAAAAACACTCCCCGCAGATAACTAGGCGTGCTACTGGAGCTAGACTCCGCACCCGGGTCTATCTGCAGCACCGCCGGCTGCCCTTCCCATGCAGTGGTCACCACCCCGCCTAAGCTGCGCAGGCTCAGCGTGCCGTCCGCAGCGATCTGCGTGATCTCCCAACCCACCTCGTCCATATGGGCAATGAAGACTGTCGCCTCGCCCGCTGACTCACCGAACTCCACGGTCAGATTGCCAATCGTGTCGATCTGCGCCCGCTCTTGCGCCCACGCCGGCAGCCCGTCGTATACATGCTGGCGTACCGTGCCCTCGTGACGCGGCACCCCCATCAGCTCAGCAAAAATATCGAGACGCTGCTCTAACGCCATTAGCTCTGTTCGCTCAGAGTGCGCCCCGAAACGCGCAGGGTCGTTGTTGATGACCTTAGCGGGGGCCGGCGCCGCTATCCAGGCAGGCGCGGCCGCACTTGAATTGATGGCGCTCACCAGTGTTGCCATCAAGTCATTCGCCGCGCCGATTTTCATTCGCTCCATCAATGCGTCTGGGCTCGACACCTGTGGCGTAATCACGCGTACAGATTGGATATCGCGCTGCGTAAACACCACCCCGAGATTGCCCGCCAGAGTTGGCAGTACTCGATTGCTCGCTTGTGTGTCACCCGGCCCCACTAGGATAAGATTGTCCGCATGGGGAAGCCAACGCAGTGCGGCCGCCATGCCAGTCCAACCGAATACCTGTTGCACGCTGAGCACATAACTCGTGCTGCCCTGCGCGCCGTTAAGCCCCGCCTGAGCCGCCGCGAACACCGCGGCACAAGAGACCCGTGCGCCAGCGCGGGGCCCTGCTAACTCGTCGCCATAGCTCCAAGCGGGCAGGTCGCGCAAGATCGGGTTCAGCAAGGATATCCCCAGCGCCGCGACCTCCTCTGCCGAGTCCACACCGGCATCTAGCCAGAGATCATTCTGAGTGATCAGCGCCGTCTCGTCCGCATGCTGTGCTGCGAAGTGACCGTTCGCAACGCCAGAAACCACGACCTGTGGCCCCGACTCGGTCAAGATGCGCAGGTGCTGCCCCTCATGAGCCTGATCCCAGAGCGGATGATTAGAGCCAGTGCCGATGCGATGCACCCGTATATAGCCATCGTCGGTAATCTGGCTGACCGAATAGGCGTAGGAATCTAAACCGCAGGCAACAACGCGATGAGGACTCCCCTGTCCGACACTCTTGATGAGATTGCCGTAGCGATCGCGCTGCCAACCCGGAAAGCTTGCCTCAAGTGAATCTGTAGCCCAATGCTCATGGCCGGTAGGGGCGTCGAGTGCGACCCAAGAAGCCAGAATGTCGCCAGTGTTAGGTTGGGCGAGGGAGAAAGTAGAATGAAGAATCGACAATAAGAAAATGGAGAACGCACAAAACCGCTTCATAAGACCTCTTTCGAAAACGAGATTATCAACTAGTGGATTTGGCACTACTTCGAAGATGACATCCGTTTGCCGAGAACAGCTCTTTTAGGAAGACAGCTTCTTGCAGCTTATACGCCAGTTTGTGTACACGAAGGACCCATCACTGCTGATCCACTCGCCTCTCCAGTCAAAACCCTGCGCACTGATATTGCTAAACGTCAGTGTAGAAAAACCGTCTATGTCCCTGCCCGGCGCCTTCTGCGGCTGACGCAGGACTATCTCCTCGCCCACCACCCCACCGGTCCACTCGCCGCTGCCATATACAGGCATCGAGAAATAGGTCACCCGCCATTGCTGCGTGAGCGGATCGAAGATGCGGATATTGCCGTTGTGCGCGCTGCCCGAACGGCCACTGTCGATAATCCCAAAGCCATTGAGATAATAGTGCGCGTCCCACGTGCGCTGCCCCTGCGTCCACTGTTCGGTGCTCGGATTGAAGACCTCGTCTTTACAGTCGTTCCTGCCGACCATGAAAGCGAACTGACTAAGCTGTGGCGGCGCATCGGGATTAGGCCGCCCGTAGGGATATTCTGGACTCGGGTCGTAGGGTTGATCGCCAGCACGAGGCTCTGCTGCGTGGACGATTAGCGCAGTAAAGCTCAAAACGAAAAATAGAATGGCTTTTTGCAATCCCCTTCTCCCTCGCCAGTGCCCCTAGCGCTGAGGCACTAGAATCGCAAAGAATAGGGCGCACCGCCAGTAAAACATCATCTACAAGCCCTGCAATCTAGGCTAAGTGACTGAACTGTAAGTGATTGAATCAATGCGTGGAGAATACTGGCAGATTAAGAGCCAGCACTTTATAATACGCGGCCCGCAAGGGGCTGCTATAGGGCCTATAGCTCAGTTGGTTAGAGCAACGGACTCATAATCCGTTGGTCCCTGGTTCGAGTCCAGGTGGGCCCACCATTTTATGCATTTAAATCAATGCGTTATTGTAATCGAACGTTCCAATAACGCATATTTTTTGCTTACACACCGCTTACACACTCTTTTTTGCTGCTTACACACTTTTTGGGGACTCAAGCCTGCGTTTCTCCAAAGGCCCGGAACACGTGGCTTACAGCCTTTATGATTGCATTGAACTCAGCAGAACAGGCTATTCCCGACTATGAGCTGCCGCGTCTACGTGACTAATTGTGCATCAGGACTTGCTGGTTCCTGGGCTAACAACCGTGGCTGTTGCGACGTGAATAGCTCCCCAACCATGATCTGGTTTAATGATAGGCATTTACACAAAATTTAATACTGTCTCGGAACGACCTCCAACGCCAAGTCTCGACTTACTAACACCGAAAATGAAATTACTAGGCTTTAAAATTCGAAGCCGGCAAAACCTATCGCACTTTACTTCGAGGCAAGAATCGCGGAGCTTACAAATATGTAATCGGAATGTCATCTTTCTGACAGCCAGGCTTCCGTACAATAGCTTCCAAAATCGTATGCGCCACATGGGGATGATGTGGCGGACTAAAGTTTACTCACGCAGTTCTCGTCTAGGCTGAGAATATAATTGGGCTGTGATTTTTCGAATTGCTCCATTTTCGAGCATACACGTCACCGCTCCGTCATTCTGGATCATTCTACTTGCCAGAAAAACACTGATTAGAAAGTCAAAGGAAACCGCAATGCCAAGTAACTATTCAAACTCTAGGCGTCAATTTCTGCGACGTGCCGGCATGGCCGGTACATTAATAGGCATGAGCCCTCTAGTACCCGCATTCGCCGCGCAACCAACGGGTCTTGGAGCTGAGCCCCCATATACTCCCGTAGACCTCAGCATTTCCCGTCAACTCCTTGATATCGGCGGGCAACTAGGCGATACCGTCACGATTAGCGGTTCTATCCCTGGACCGCTAATCCGCCTAAAAGAAGGTCAAGATGCTGTAATTCGTGTAAGTAATCTTCTGAATGAAACCACCTCCATTCATTGGCATGGCTTGTTGGTACCCCCCGAGATGGATGGCGTACCCGGTGTTAGCTTTGCTGGCATCCAGCCAGGTGAAACGTTTCAATACGAATTTCCAGTTAAACAAAGCGGCACGTATTGGTATCACAGTCATTCTGGATTGCAGGAACAACAGGGGCACTATGGGCCGCTGATCATAGACCCCGTTGCGCCAGAGCCATTTAGCTATGATCGTGAATTCGTAGTAATGCTGTCCGATTGGACATTCGAAGATCCAATGAGCGTGCTTAGGAAACTAAAAAAACAGAGCGATTATTACAATTATCAACGACGGACGGTACCGGAGTTATTTAACGACGCGAAGCGTAACGGCTGGGGTAGCACGATTCGAGAACGTCTGGTCTGGGCACGATCGCGCATGGCCCCGACAGACATCGCCGATATCAGCGGCGCCACCTATACTTATCTCATGAACGGAATGGCTCCAAATTCCAACTGGACAGGATTGTTTCGACCCGGAGAACGGCTACGGCTGCGATTCATTAACGGTGCGACTATGAGCTATTTCGATGTACGCATACCGGGACTGAAGATGACTGTTGTTCAGGCAGACGGCCAGAACATCCAACCGGTGTCTGTCGATGAATTTCGAATTAGTCCTGCGGAGACTTACGACGTTCTGGTCGAACCAGACAATAATGAAGCTTACACAATTTTTGCAGCATCTATGGATCGCAGCGGCTACGCACGTGGCACACTGGCAACAAGCACCGGACTCGAGGCAGCAATACCCGCGCTGGGCAGTCGACCTGTACGAACAATGAAAGACATGGGAATGGGGGCCGCCGCGATGGCAGGCATGGCTCCAACAGCGAATGCCAGCGCTTCGACTATGCCTATGCCTATGAAAAACGATGCAACCCAGATGCCCTCGGGCAACAATACTATGTCTATGTCTCCATCGCCTGTGAAGCACGGCACTGATCATCACGGCAAAGGCAATACGATGGTCGCGGAGTTTCCTAGTAACCGCATGAGCGAGCCTGGAGATGGATTGGAAAACAATGGCCGTCGCGTGCTCACATATTCCGACTTACGGAGCTTCTCGCCCATTCCCGAGCAACGAGAACCGGAACGCGAAGTGGAATTACATCTAACAGGTGTTATGGACCGGTACATGTGGTCGTTCGACGGGAAAAAGTTTTCCGAGGTCGATGGCCCAATCCAATTTAGGTATGGCGAGCGCCTCCGTCTGGTACTGGTCAACGACACCATGATGGAACACCCAATCCATTTACACGGCATGTGGCTGGAACTCGAGAACGGTGCCAACGAGTATCGCCCGCGAAAGCACACACTGAATGTTAAACCTGGCGAACGACTTTCCGCATTAGTTAATGCTGACGTACTCGGCAATTGGGCCTTTCACTGTCACCTGCTCTATCACATGGATATGGGGATGTTTCGAGTGGTCTCCGTGACCAATGATGCAGTTCTTACGGAGAAAAGTCATGGATAAGCGGGCCCTAACACCTTTGCAATTGATTCACATCGTACTCGGAAGTCTGTTCGTGGGTCTCAATCCCTCCGCATTTGCTGCGGAACCCGGCTGGCCAGAACCTGTAGACGACAACCTGTCAGTGGGAATGATACTTGCGGATCAGTTTGAATACCGCGACAACGATGGTGCAGATACTCTGCGCTGGGACATGCAAGGATGGCAAGGAACAGATACCAACAAACTATGGATGAAGTTCGAAGGTAATGATGAAACATCAGCATCTGGAGGGGAATTGGAACTGCAAGCGCTCTATAGCCGCATGGTAGCGCCGTTCTGGGATTTCCAAGTTGGGCTGCGCCATGACCGTGTATATGGATCCGGCCCCAATCAGGATCGGAGCTTCGCCGTACTAGGCTTCCAAGGGTTGGCGCCCTATCGATTCGAAGTTGAGCCCGCCCTGTTTCTCAGCGAAGATGGGGACGTATCTGCGAGACTCGTAGGAACTTACGACCTACTATTTTCTCAGCGTCTCATACTACAACCAAGGTTCGAGACCAATATTGCGGCCAGCGCGTCACCAAAGTTCGGTGTAGGCAGCGGATTGAACGACGTACAACTTGGCCTGAGATTACGTTATGAGATTCGCAGAGAATTCGCTCCCTATATAGGCGTTAGTCGACAACACCGTTTTGGAAAGACGGCTGATCTGATGCGCGCGGATGGGGGAGACGTTGATAATTTCGCTGTCGTTGCCGGTTTTAGAATCTGGTTCTAGTGATAGAATCTCAAACATTTAAAAGTCATAAAGGAACTTTTCACAATGCTACCGATTGAACAGATCCATCCACTTGTCGTGCATTTCCCGATTGTTTTCGTATTGATGCTTGCAGCGTTCGACTGTGTCGTCGTTTCCCGAGGCTCCGCGATCAGCGGTCGTACAGCTATAGCCAATATCTCTACCGGCCTTGCCTTTGGCGCAGGTATTGCCGCTGCGCTCGCTTTTCTGTTTGGCGACCGCGCGCTCGATGTTGCGCTTGCTAAAGGCACTCCACTCGACGTGCTGGAACTCCATGAAGAGCTAGGTACTGCAACTGCGGCAGCTCTGGCTGTATGGGGCCTCGTTCGTGCTGTTATTTGGTGGCGAAATATATCGCTATCGCGCAGTTTGTGCTGGGCCATTGTAGCAATCGAACTCGCGCTTGCTGCATTGATCGTTACAACTGCCTTCTTTGGCGGCCAACTTGTGTACGAATTTGGGGTAGGAATAGCTTCGAGCGCGCGGTCGCTGCGATAGCTGCGATAGCTGCAGGAATTTATCCTGGCGGTGTATCGCTTTCAAGTTCATGCACACAAGAGGGTACTAATGTAATGAACCATCCCCACCCCTGCTAGGCATTTGCATTCTTTCTGCTTAGCACCCAAGTTGAAGTCTTTAACCCGGGAATGGAGATTGACATGACAATCAGTGTACTAGGTATCGATATTGCAAAAAACACCTTTCAACTTCACGGCACAGACCGCGCCGGTAATGCAGTTCTTAAGCAGCGCCTACCGAGAAACAAGCTTGCAGCCTATGTGGCGAACTTGCCGCAATGCCTGGTTGTCATGGAATCCTGTGGTGGCGCCAATTATTGGGCAAGAGTTTTTCAACGAAGTGGTCATTCAGTAAAATTGATCAGCCCTCAATTCGTGAAGCCCTTTGTCAAAACCAACAAAAATGATGCGAACGATGCCCAGGCGATAGTAGAGGCAGCAAGTAGGCCCTCTATGAACTTCGTTCCCATCAAACAGGTTGAACAACAAGATATTCAATCGATTCATAGAGTCCGCAGTCGAGTCGTTAAAAATAGAACCGCATTGATCAATGAAATCAGAGGATTGTGCTTAGAGTATGGGATTATCGTTTCTCCAGGCGCGGCAAAGGTTAAACGATCTCTGTGCTCAATTATTGGCGACGCTACAACCGAATTTACCTAGTCCTCACGAGAATGCATGAAAGATCTTTATGATGAGCTCACAGAGCTTGAAGCCAGATTAAAGAAGTTGAACGTAAAGGTACGGCAACTCTGTCAGCACAATGAAACTTGCCGCCGCTTACTGAAAATACCGGGTGTCGGAGAATTAACTGCAACGGCTGTTGTTGCCGCCGTGCCAAATGCTAACGAATTCAAAAATGGCCGCCATATGTCAGCTTGGTTGGGCCTGGTTCCCCGACAATCATCTAGCGGTGACAAACAGGTCTTGCTCGGCATTAGTAAGCGAGGCGACAGGTACTTACGGACCCTCCTGATCCATGGTGCAAGAGCGGCATTAAGTCACTACAAGAAAACAGAGACGGGCTATGGACGTTGGTTAGTTGAAAGGAAAGCGACACTTAGCTTTAACAAAGCGGCTGTTGCGTTGGCTAACAAGAATGCACGGATAATATGGTCCTTGCTTCGCACAGGGGAAGAATTTAATAGTGATGTTCAAATGGCTGCTGCCTGATACTCAATATCGAGTGGCTTCTTTAATAAAAGAAAAAATATCCCAAGTTTGCTGTAGTTGATTTCAATGATGGCTAATAGGTCAAACCAGCTCTTCTAGAACCTGAAACTTGTCACGGCCCTAAGAGGCCATGGTACTGATGAGGCAGAAGAGTGCGAATTTACATCAGGGCACAAGCTTTGCGTGGAAGCCGAATATATGACCGCAACTTAGACGTATGGCAACAATTGAAAATCGACTTGCAAAAGGGGATGGTTCATATATGACAAGTTAATTCTTCAATGCAGAGCAAATCCGCGTCAATCTCGCTCTATATCGCCTCCGCTTTTTTCAAGACACCACCCATGCTTCCGATTGTCCATTTAAACGGACATCGTTGGATAACGCCGATCTAGAAAATTTAGTGCTCACACACAAGTTAAGTTCGAGCGGCGCCACCCCATCTTCAAAGCCCGACAAAATCCACTGCATTTCTAAGCTTATCAACCGATACATCTATGTAACGCTTTGCCGCCAAAGCTTTGAGCGCACCCTACTACTCTCACTTCTGAATCACTCAGTATCCCAAATAAGCTGTCAGGCAACCTGTTATCAAAAACAGCTTACCGATTGAAAGGTAGCAGACTGAAGCATTCTAATGCCCTACTGGAAAAATGCCTTTTTCAACAGCCCTGATATTTTCTTCTGCCTTTTTTAGCATTGCGTCTACACTAACGTTAAGATAGTTCTTTGATTTAGGGAATCCGTTCAATGCTGCTGCTGGGATGTCGTTTCGAAACGACAATCCAACGAAAGGCAATGCTCTAACCTGTCACGCATACCCCTCAGACCATTCAGTATATCCATCTTCTCTGATAGGATGATGGGCAGCGCAATCCATTAGCTTTTAGATAGAGAGTTATTCGGCATGAACAATAATAAATATCTACTATATGTTTCGCTTCTCTATTTTAAAATCCTATTAGCCACTCCAGCCTATAATAGATATTGTCAGGCAAAAATTGCCAATGATGAATTCGCGGAGAAAGCGCTTTTAGATCAACACCCCAACCTAGAAAAGATATGGTTGTTTTGGGGGGATATATATAATTTTGAGAAAAACCCCAATGAGGTGAAATACTTCACAAAGTGGTTTGATCAAAATCAGCATAAGTTCTGGGACGTCACTTTTAGTAGAGTAAGACTAGTCAGAGAAGGGTCCCTAATTAGGGCAAAAAGAGGAGACATCTATTGCACTATACCTAAAGGGATTGATGCACATATGATATCTCACTTATTCAGGCGAACAGCAAGCCAGATAAAATCCGCAGCAAACAAAATGGGCGGAGATTATGTGCTTTCTCTCAATAAAGACAATAAAAGCTACACACCTCTAAAAACTCGTCAATACGAACGAGCTGTAACTGTACTCTACTGGCGAAATTACTTGGGCCTCAGCCCCAAAGAGATCATTTTGAAAGCATATAAGTGGAAGAGTGTTGAATGGGATAAGTTTAGGATAAAAGTTGATAAGTACCTCAAGATTAACCGCAAGAAGAAACTTGAAGACGTTAATTTTGTTGACCTCCAAACAATAGTAAAAGACATAGACAGACTCCGCATCCAGGGTGTAACCATCTCCAATAGCATACTCAATGATGACTTCACATTTCCAGCCTTAGCTAGACCCTTCTAGAACTCACGACACTTTTTCCCCGATTTCGGCAATTTTTTTGTCGCGTACGCTCCTGCCTGACTTCTGTAGACTTTCCCTCGTTGACGGCAATTACTATCGCCTGCCTTGCATGCGACTCAGTACGCTCAACACGCTCTTTAACAGTCTAATTTTACAACCACAAGATACATTTGCATGTAACAAAGATGCATATGTTGCTTTCAGCGGCATACCCAACACACTAACTCACAAAACGGAGTACAAAAATGCTAACTAATCGTCTAATCAACTCAAAATCAACCACTGCCCAAGTAGACTTAGTTTCTAAAAGTCGCGTCTTCGCTCGAAAAATTATTAATAACCTTAATAACCCTGACAAGTTGCTTGCCTACGCCGCCAGAATTTACGAAATCAGCCAACAGCATCCAGCAGCCAACTCACTCCAACGCGAAGCAGAGTTTGCAACCCAAAAAGCTATCCATATCCAAAATCAACCAGAAAATGTTGCTACTCAGGTCATTTTCGACGGGATAAAGTTTTTCAAAAAGAATGGAAAACGTTTTAGCCCTCGCCTATTCGCTATGTATAACCGTTATGAAAGCTGGACAAATGTACACGTCCGCTTACTAACAAAGGGCATTGGTGGAAAGAATTTTCAATGGTTGCGTGATAGCAACATGCTTCACCTTACTAGTGAGTGGTTTGTTGCTACTCATGCCCGCCACCTTGCTTCGCCTGAGCAACTCAATGAGCTTGACGCACTTCTGTCAAGCTCCGGCAGTAACCAATCAACTCTTCGTTTGGCAGCGTAATCAAATGGAAGGTAGTAAGAAAGTATCTCTTACCCAAAAGCACATAAAACACGGCATTCAGTTCTTTGAAACCAACAAGCCAGATAAAGGCGCTGAAGTTCGCTGCACACGATGTGACTTATTTTTGTGGTGGGCCAGCGACAGCGAAACTTCCGACTGGCTAAGCTTTGGAAATCGCCTTAAATGCAAGCCAGCAACAAAACCCGTACTACAGCTCGTATGTGACAACACAAGGGGGGAAACGTGAATACAGACAAACACCGTAATCATAAAGTTACTGTTCGCATTGTAACTACGCCATCGCCTCATAAGTACGAAATCTTCTGCATCAAATGCAAGAAGCACGTCCAGTGGACTACTCAAGCAATGTACGACGCTCACATAGCCCTTGAACAAGACGGGCAACCAAATACCGTTGTCGCATAAAGCGACAATCTAACGAATCACTCGCACAAAACCTAATCGTCCGCTCGCTTGCGAGTGTGTGGCTGCGGATAGCTTTGCCTCAAAAATGGAGAAATAACTATGTTGCCTACAAACACTGACCCGCAAATCACATCAACTCAAACCCAATCCCACTTCATTAAGGAAAGCTCTATGAATATGCCACTACCTACCAGCGAACCAATTGTAGATGCCAATGCCCATACAATTGTGTTGCGCAACAATAAAATCGAAATTGAGACCTCTCTCAATAACGTCAAACAGATTGCCACCCACTGGTACAAAACCAGTTACAGAACGCTTTATATCATCTTAGGACAATGCTATGAGCTGTATTACTTAATAGAAGAAGCTCCAACTGATGACAGAGATACTTATAAAGAGCAAGTCAAAAACTCCTACGAGTCACTGAAGGGCGCACAAGGGGCTAAAAACCTACGAAGCAGAATTGTTTCAGTAGTCTTTAACTTTTCTGAGTTGGATAGGAAGGTGCGTAGCCGTTATGCCACTGTGCTAACGCGTGCCTTCAATCATGCAGATAAGCCCACTGACTCCGCTTCATTCATTACCTGGCTAGAGGAGCAAGGGGGTATTGTGGCCGCACTCAGCAAGAAAAATGGAGATAAGGTTACTAACAAGACTCCACAGATCGAAATAAACTCTAAAATTCGCTCACTGCCTGTAAAAGCACGCGTTGCATTACCCAACAGCGGAAATCGTTTTGTAGTGCTTCTAGCGCAAGGCGTGAACAGCAGTACCGTAGATATACTTTATCAATTTGAGGACGATACCCTGTGTGAAAGTATAGCTACCCGCGCATTCAAAGCCGTAGAGAAAGGCGATGACAGCAATGATAAAAAATCTCCTGAATGTGTCATTGCGTCCTTCGAGAAGGAATTATCAGGCACTGAAACAAGTGAGGGCTTAGTTTAATGCTACCTAGCAACCTGAGTGAGGTGGCATTTACTAACACTAGTGAAGCCACCTATGTCCAACGTATAGTGGGAGGGGAAGTGCGCTTCCCCTCCCACTCCAAAAGCTGTTTTCTACTTTATGGAAAATATGGGTCCGGCAAGACGACGCTGGCTCACATGCTGCCCACATTACTTGAGCACCAAAATGCTGAGACTAGCGAACGTCAAGACAACGATTGGCAATACAACTACCGCAGTGATGCGACAAGTGTGACTCCAGCCAATAGTGGAAAACCAGCATTGCTTCCAGCCAACTTCAACATCATTGACTGTGGCTCACATCACAGTAACGCAGCAATCAGTATCATTCAGGACATTGAGAAAAAAAGCCGGAGCGATCTCAGCATGGTGCTTCGAGCTGGGCGGTTTAATCACTTTCTGATAGATGAACTTGATTGCTGGGGCGAACCAGCTCAAGCCAAGCTAAAGGGCCTGATTACTTCTGCCCCTATATGGAATGTCTTCTATATAACCACTAACAGCAAAGGCAAAATTGATGAAGGGATCATTAGCCGAAGTATCAAGATCGAGTTAAATGGCAGGGACCAAAAGTTCTACCTAGAAGCAGTCAAAAAGCACTTTCCTCACATAACAAGTTATAGCGAAAAACAGTTATGCGAAATTATAAATGCCTGCGATTGTGACTGGCGGCAAGTGGAGGACATGATGAACAGACTATAATCCCTCTTCACTCGTTGCTTCATTGTTTTAATCCGATATCTGGTGTCCAGTAAGAGATAATCTTCATCTAGCGTTACAAAAGGGCAGTTTATTCTGCCCTTTTTATTATTCGTTCACGAGAGATGTTACGGAGCAACGAATACCTCAGGATTGAAGATTTTCAAGAAGGTGCGCAATAAGCTAACTCAAGTTTCCCGTCGCCCTTCTTTCTATCTCTTCAAGCACCTCATCTGCCAAGCCACTCATAAACCTTTGTCTTTTCTTATAGTGAGCACCATTCCTTGTGCTCACATCCTCAGACATTTCAAGCCATATATCGCTATAGCGTCGTAAATTACCGTATAGGCTCAACAAGGCATTATTGCTTATGTCTGTGTTGTTATATCTGCACACGAACCAGTAATTCCTGTCCTTGCTCAAATACTCCCTGCTGAACTTGCTCTTGCTTAATCTGTTATCAAAATCTTTGAGTTGTTCGTATATTTTGTCTACTACCACTTCCCTTATAACCTCCGTGTTGAATTCGCCAATTCAATATCTGCTTTGTACCTTTCCAATATATTCATTGCTTCTGCAAACATACTTGCCGTATCCAGCCATCCGTCCATGTCAATAAGTGACGAATCAATACAGCTGTACCTAGCTGCTTCCTTTCCTAGTGAGCGAATGAAAACATCATTCAGGCTCAACTCGTCAATCCATCTACGGCTAAATTCAGTTGGTTTACCTCTGTTATGCCTCTCAATAATGCTTATGGCAATTTCACGTATGCTAGGCTTTCTTCCCTCTATTAATTCATATAATTTCATATCCCTTATATTTATCTTTTCAGGCATGCTCTATCTGTGGAATTAAAGCAGAACCAAGTAATATCATTGATTGTGATTATTCCGACAACACTCTAGCTACACATAGTTAAATGTGGCGCTGAGATAAGATACGTTTAGCTTTATTGTTTATTGCTATGCTTACGAATAAAACTGCTGCGCAAATCAATAACATCTTTATTGTTAATAATCTGCCTAGCTATATCTTTTGTGTTGTACGCGCACACTGCTTTATTGTCTCGTATCTCGCTGTTGATACGCTGCACTAGGTATTCACTAGCTCTGTGTGCTTCAGAGTTATTCAGCGCATACCAAGCACTTACAATAAGCTCTGTTACTTCTTGCTCTGTGTGATTGCCAAATTTCTTTACGAGTATGTGAGCATGCGGTTTTTGCTTCTCCTCAATTGCTACAATGCGCTCTATCCTACAAACCTTTTTGTACTTCTCACGCTTCTCATAGGTGTATTCACTGCACTCCAACTGGTAAAACAGCTTACTTAGCAGCTTACTAAATGCCTCGTGGTATAAATCGTCAGATTGAGAGTTGAGTACATATACATAGTCAGCACCAAATTGCTCACAGTACTTCGCATATGCTTCCTGCGTTGCTTTCGCTTGAGTAAATAGATTTGTCATACATCTATTTATCTAACTGCTAAATTTCTACAGCCAAACTGGGTTAAAGCAGCTAACCCCCTTCCCGCACCCGTTCAATATGTATGATTCTTTATAATTCCACACATTCCCCTCCAATCTCACATCAAATCAATGAGTTAACGTCAGCACCTTCTTCGATCGTTTTTCACAATGTATGGATATATCGTCGAACACTACAAAAGCACACATTTACGGTGAATTTGGTGGATAAACGATGGATTTTGAGTGAAGAGGAGCTGCAGGAGCTGCTCTTGGTGAAAACAGTACGCATAGGCGTGCGAAAAACGTGCATTGATGAGGAGATAGAGGATGAAACAAGCGAAAGTACTGAATCAGAGCGAAATCAAGCGATTGATGCGCGTCACAAGCACGACAAAGCACGCTAGCAGAAACAAAGTAGTAATACTGCTGAGCTATCTAGCTGGGCTTAGAGCTTGTGAGATTGCGTCACTGCGCATAGGTGACGTTATGTCGTTTCAAACGGACATAGTGGAGGCTAAAACCGAGATAGTGCTTCGCAGCTGGCAAACCAAAGGAAGCAAGGCTCAAACAGTGATTGTGGGTACGCAGCTACGCAGTGAGCTGGAATCATACCTACGGGGGATAAGCACAGCTGCTATAGATACTAATGCACCTCTTATACGCTCTCAGAAAGGCAGCGCATTTAGCAGTCAAACCATCCAAAACCTATTCCGTACCCTGTACGCGGCGGCAAACGTAGAGCATGCAAGCAGCCACAGCGGCAGACGCACGTTCATCACCAATCTCAGCGAGAAAGGAGTAAGTGTACGTGTCATTCAGGAGCTTGCGCGTCATAGCAGCATGGTAACGACACAGCGTTATATAGATGTGAGCGTGGATAAGCTGCGGAATGCTACGGATTTGGTGGCTATCTAAAACGCAAGGAAACGAGTATGAGAAGTAAATTTGTAGCAGCTATATTCTTCCTTATTTGGGGAGTAGCATATTTTGGTTGGGACTGGGGTGGTTGGGGCGCATTACTCTTTGCGGCTTTCTGCACAGGTGGCATAGCAAGCTTATTCAGAATGGGAATCACCAATTCATCTCAACCTAAAAATATGAAATCACGCGGCTCAATTTACTCCAACAGGAACATCATGGGGAAAGTTTGTAAGAACACAGCATGTGGGTTTCAAAACGGATGGGCACCTTTCATATGCAAAAGGTGCGGTAGATTCTTGGGAGTGTAAGTCTCAAATACAGCCCTATTTGACCACTTCTCATAATCCTCAGGCGCTGTTTAACCTCAATAGCTGCGTGACCTATTCCCCTCTCTATTCTTACCTTACAATCTTTCCAATTTATCGGGTTCTAAGCCAAAGCATTTTAATTGCCTAAAATACGCGTACCGACCTTTATCCTTTCTTTGCCTTATAAGCCCCATCAACATTCCCTAAGCTTCGAAGTAACTCTCCTACTTTCTCGCCTCGTAGCTGCTCTTTGGCCTCCTTTACCTGCAAATGGCTATAGTGCTTCTCGATCATCTGTACACTCGTTCCCATATGCTTGGCCAAGGTGTGTATTGCTGTGCCCTCAAGTGTCAGCCGCAATGTGGCATATGTATGTCTTAGGCTATAGAACACATGCTTGTCACCAGTCTTCGTATCAACCAGCAAGTTGTGATCCTCTAAATACTTCTCAAACAATTTCTGGAAGCTTGTCGGCTCACTGCCATCCTTGAGCCTAAATACATAGTCCTTTTGCTTTGGTGTAACAAAATCTTCAAGCCAGAACTTGCCGCTCTTATTGACTTCATAATTCCGCTCAGCGATTCGCTCCAATGCGGCTATAGTCAAGCCATTGCCTAATATGGTGCGGGTACCAGTCTTACCCGAGACGGTAAGCCAGCATTCTCTCAGCAGCCTTACTTCGCGTATTGGTTCACCAGTAGGCTCAAACACTTCTTGCGTACCATCTTCATTAGCAGCAACAGTCTCACCCTTATCAATAGTCTCTCTAGTCAGCTCTATCTGATTCCATTTAAGATTCATCAGCTCAGCGCCGGGTCTGGCCCCAGTATCTAGTAACACATACACATAGTCTTTCAAGAGCAGGGCCAGCTCCTTACTCTTCTGGTGTTTCCTTTTAACTGTCCATGCGTCAAAGTTAGCCAATATGGCCTGTATTTCTTTCTGCTCAAACGCTGGTCGCCTATTACTTACATTTCCTTTCTCAAGCTTCAGTATTGGTCGCACCGCTTCTGTCAGGAACTTACGTGTAATAGCTTCATCGAAGATACGGTTAAGTGCAGCATTGTGAGTTTGTAATGTGCTGCGGCTTGGTTCCTTGCCCATCTGTTCAATACGCCACAGATCAAACTCATCAAGCAATTTGTAATCAATGCTTGTGGCGTTGTAATTGCCAAAGAATGGGATTAGATACTTGTTGATGACGGTCAGATAGTCTTTGTACTTTCGAAGGCCACGATCATTCTTAGCTTCGTCTTCTAGGCGCTTGATAGCGAGCTTGGCAATATCTCTAAACTTGCGAGTCAGTACGGGCATACCCATTCGCTTTAAAGCTTGAGCATCGTAGAGCAACTCTAAGGCTTTCTTCTTGGCCTTATCTAGGTCAGCTTCACCAGTGCTTTTGCGCTGCCATGCCCCATCAACTTTAAAGCGACATTGCCACAATCGGCTACGGCCTCGCTTGTAGATGATGAGTTCGTTATCTATTATGGTGTGAGTTGTATCGACGGGTTTAGGCATAGTGTGTTGGCGCCCCTATCAGGCTATACACCTGTATCGGTGTGCAAGCGTTACTTTATTGGTTAAAGTATACGTTGCTTACACACTTTCCTACACACTTAAATTTATTTCCTATAACATACTGATTTTAATAGGCATTAATTTAGTGCAATCAACTCATAATCCGTTGGTCCCTGGTTCGAGTCCAGGTGGGCCCACCACTTCCTTCGCTTCGCTCAGTCGCGCTAGACCTCACTGAACTAATCCAGCCAAAAATCACAGATTTTTGTCGTTCGACTGCGCGCAAAGCTCGCGCTTTGCAAACTGCGCTTGCCTCACCCAGGTGGGCCCACCAAATTCCTTTCGATTTCATCGAGTTACGATTCGGACAACGGACTATGAGGTTTTATAGTCCGTTTGCCTCACCATAATCCCCCGAAAAATCACCTCCGCACCACAAAACTCCGCACCTGCGAACGAGGATGCTGAGATTGAATTTCTCGTCGAGGAAGTGGCAATGGGGCGGGGGAAAGGTCACTATGTGCAAAGAGTTTAGAGACAAATGAACAAGCTAATTAGTTATGAACGAAATAACAGCGATTCAATGCACCTGCGGTCAGGCAAACTAAACCAAACAAGGCTAGAATTGCTCTAGCTTTTAATGTGCGAGGAGCAAGAGGAATTGGTCCATTGAATCAAGCCAGTGTTTTTACACGAAAGCTTCGTATAGTCAGTCTAGCCGCCGGACTGCTTACCACAGCCGTCCTAACCTCCCGTGCACAGACAGGTGCGGAGTTCACTCCGCATTCCAGCGACCCTATCGATCTGGCAATCGTTGGACCGATGGTGGGGACGAGTTTTGCCGTCGGCATGCAGTTTAGCGCAGGAACCAAGGCTGCTATTGCCACCTTGACCGAGGGCAAGCTGATGGGCCGCCCTATCAGGGTTACCGAGTATGATGACAATTGTGTGAAACTAATCGCAGAGAAACTGTCTCTTGATTTGGCGCAAACTCCGCCAGATGTGGTGATCGGTCACTCCTGCTCGGCCACAACACTGGTATCAGCGCCAATTTACGCCCGCCACGGCATCTTGCAAATTACTCCAGCCTCTACAGCACCTCAGGTCACAGAAATGGGGATCTCCAGTATTTTTCGCATGATCGGACGGGACGATCTACAAGGGCGTATGGCCGCCGAATGGCTGGCGTCGCATCACCGTGACGATAAGATAGGCATTTTTGGCTTCGATAATGACTACTCCGCCGGACTTACCGGAATAGCCATCGAAGAACTGGAAAACCGGGGGATTGAGCGCACCTTGCTTGAGCAAGGCTCGGCATCAGCCACTTCTTATCTCAGTGAGATCATGAACTTTGTGGCAGCAGAGGTCGACGTCGTTTACGTCGTGGGCGGCGCACTGGACAGTGGCGTATTTGTGCGACAAGCCAACTTGGTGGCAGCTCCCTTCCGGATCATTGGTACTGACACGATGGTCTCTTCAATATTCAGAGAGACTGCTGGAGAGGCCGCCGATGGTATACCGTTTACCTTCCCTGCAGATGCCATCGCGCTTATTGATGACGCACAGACTCGCGCGGCCATGGATGCAATCAAGCAACAGGGAATGGCTCCCGAAGGCTATACATTATTGGCTTATGCTGCTACCCAAGTATGGGTGGAAGGCGTAAGACGGGCAGAAAGTCTGGACAGCGATGTAGTTGCTGCTGCAATCCGACAGGCACCACTGCAAACTGTGCTGGGCACCGTCTCTTTTGACGCAAAAGGTGACATACAAACCACTTACGCTCCGTTTTCATGGTTTATGTGGCAGGATGGTCAGCGTGTCCCACTCCAATAGGAAAAGCTTCCCTCAAATCGCACTGTCTAGACTGGGCATTCGTGCCAGTTTTCTTGTCAGCATCAGCGCTATGGCTTTTTTTATGCTTGTAGTCACCCTGACCGCCATGGCGACATCAACGAGTGCCGCGCGCAATATCAACAATATTATCGATGAACAGTTGCCGGTCACACTAAGCAGCCTTAACACAACGCGAGCAGTGGGTGCGTTAGCAGCATCCAGCCAAACCTTGATTGCTGTAAAGTCCCGAACTGAACAGGAGCACGCGCTTGCGGGTGCAGATCTTGCGCAACAGTCACTGGAAGAGGCTCTGGATCAACTCGCACAGACCGCTGGAATGACAGCTGCGGCTGACATCATAAGTCTCAGTAACGATCTCACCCAAAACATCAGTAGTCTTCGGACTCTCGTTGATGAGCGTCTGTCTCTGATTGAATTCAAGCAACATGCCCGTGAACAGCTCATGACCAACCTACAATCATTTCAGCAGTTATTGACCTACCGAATACGTATTGTCGAAAGCGACAGCGATGTCATGGTGTTGTTATTGAACAGCCCCACAGTTTCCATGGAACAAGTAGCCGCACTGGCGGCCAAGATGGCGCCACAGATACCGTTACTACGTTTTTATGCGGAAATAGAGTCAATAGTCAGAAGAATGTTAGCCGCGGCGGAGGCTCCATCTTTAACCATTCTTGCTGTAGACAAAGAAACCATCGAGAGTGCTCTCGATAGCACCGCCACAACACTGAATCGCTTGCCTACACAGATTGCAGGCGAGTTGGACAATTCTTTTACTGAGCTACGCACGCTGAACAGCGTGCTGGATGGCCTTATCGGATTGCGTCAACGTGAGCTGACACTGCTGAGCGAAGGTGAAATCCGGAATCAGCAAAACCATGAGATTATAGACCAAGTTTCTGTTGCGGCTGCACAATTGGCAAATCGACAACTCGCACAGATCACCCTAGCCGGCAGAGACGCTTCGGCAAACAGCCAGTCGTCTTTGAGGTTTTTGCTGGCCATCTCTGTCGCAGGTTTATTGGGTCTGCTCGCGTTCTTCTATTTTCATGTGATGTGTCACTTAGTTGCGCGACTCCTATCTTTGAGCCAGAGCATGCAAATGATAGCCGCCGGCGACTATGACCTTGATTTGCCAAGCGAGGGATCTGACGAGCTGGGTCGCCTTGGTAGCGCTGTGCGCAAGTTCCAGAAGATGACTGTGGAAGCCACCAAGCGCGAGGAAGATCTGCAGTCGGTGAATAAAGAGCTTGAGACTCTGTCTGCATTAGACGGCTTGACTAGTCTAGCGAATCGAAGGCGCTTTGATGAGGCGTTTTTAGCTGAATGGGCCAGAGCCAAACGCACAGGGGCATCTATAGCAGTACTTATGCTTGATGTAGATAATTTCAAACGGTTCAACGACCGCTATGGGCATCAAGCTGGTGATGACTGTCTCAAGCGAGTTGCCAATGTGCTAAAAACAAGGGGCATCCGCCAGACCGATTTGGCAGCGCGCTACGGGGGTGAGGAGTTCTGTATTGTGCTACCACACTGTGATATCCAAGGCGCTCAACTTGTGGGCACTCAAATTGTTCAGGCGATTGAAGCTCTACAGATACCTCACGAGGATTCCCCCTTTGAGGTAGTAACAATCAGTGCGGGCGCGGCAGCCACTATCCCTACGCAAGACAATAATGCGGACAATTTAGTCAATCAAGCAGACCGAGCACTTTATAAGGCCAAAGCTGCAGGGCGAAACCAGCTCGCCACAGACTGCTGAGTGGTATTGACGGTACTGACAAGTTAATTCTATTCTTTTAGTTCGAAGTGTTATTTGAGACGCAACCAACACTCCCGCTTTAAAGGAATCAAGGAATCAAGGAATCAAGGGGTCAGGTTCCTTGATCTCAGGATAAAAATGCTTAGCTACAGCAGATCATGGGATCAAAATACTTGATGCTCGTCCTTGTCACTGGGCTTGTCTTGAGATCAAGGAACCTGACCCCTTGATTCCTTGACCCCTTGATTCCTACCGAGACCGTATTACTAGCTCCGCTGCCACGGGATAATGGTCCGACGGCCATCGCCCGTCCACGCTGTGTAGTACCGTAACGGCTCGCTCCACTGTGACGGGCCCGCCGACCAGAACCCAGTCGATACGGCCCTCGCGCCCCTCCGGCGGTGGGCCAAAACCGTTCGACGTCAGTGGTGGTCCCTCCTGCTTTTCTGCGACTACCCAAGCATCCTTGAGGCCATCGCTCGTCGCGGCATGCCACGTCTCGCTTGTTTCTGCGATGGCGTTAAAGTCACCCATGACCACTACCACGCTCTCGGGAGGATGTTGCGCGATGTGCGCATTGATCTGCTCTGCGGACTGGATCTGACGAGGGCCGCCACGCAGTGTGAAATGTGTGTTGTAGGCGTAAAACTGTCGGTCAGTCTCGAGATGGTGGAAGCGAGCCCAGGTTACTATGCGGGAGCCCCGACTGGGTTGCGTAGGTGGATTCGGATCGTCCGCGAGCCAGAATGTGCCAGATTCTATTGGAACCAGCACCTCGTACTTGTAGAAGATCGGAGTCGCCTCGCTCAGCCCAACGCCTCCGTTCAGACCGCGGTCGACGCCCAACCATCGGTACTCGGGCATTTCCGATTGGAGAAAATCAAGCTGCACCGAGAGAGCCTCCTGAAGACCGAGGACGTCGGGGTCGAGGGCTCGCACGGTCTCGACCACAAGCTCTTTGCGCATTGGCCAAATGTTATCGCCGTCTTGTCCATCCGCAGTTCGAATATTAAATGTCATCACGTCGAGTTCGAAGGACGTGTCATCCGATTCTGCTTGCTGGGCAAAGAGCGTCATCGGGCTGGTAGACAGTACGATCACAGTCAGGACATGGACAGCGAATCGATACCGAGTGCGCTTCACGGATACTTTTTTATTACAGAGGAGTAGCCGATGGCCGGGGAATAGTTCTTGGTGGCCAAGCTGGAAGACCAGCGCTTGAGTGTATTCTGAGAAAATGGGAAGCCTCCTAGACTGTGCGTGCTTAAGAGCGGACCAAGAAGGATCATTGGCTTTGAATTAAACAGCCAAGTCAGAAATTCGCGATGGGCCATCTCAGGGTGCTGACAAGTTAACTATTACCGCTCTGAAAATCTACTACTTACATACCTCTATTTTCCGACTGTATTTTCCCAAGACACAAAGGCACGCTGTCTAAAAAGTCTTCGATATCACGGTGACTGAGTAGGAATCAGGGGGTCAGGTTCTTTGATCGTCCGATTTAGGGAATACAGTGGGAGATCAACGAACCTGACCCCTTGATTCCTTTTTGATTCCTCCTGATTCCCAAAATATTGACAGATTGAGGGTTAACTTGTCAGTACCACAAAATTAGTTCTGACAAGCCGGTATAATTAGTGCACACTGATTTTTCGCGGCCTCTTTTGCATTCGAAGACCAAGACTAATAATGCAACCCCTCACCATATACTAAGAGTTTCACTCAGGCTTAAATCTCTTCACTTATACGTGGCTACCACCTACTCGCGGTAACAATTCTTATACCTTTCTAAGTACGCGCTTGACGACGAAATAAACGGTAAGTACCCGTCCGCCTTTGGCTTTCACTAAAGCCAATACTCTTCAGCTTTCACAGCTATAAAAACGCCCTAAACCTTGGATATCTCTATGAGAAAAACTTTACCGTTATTTCTTTTCTGTTGTGTTTTTGCTTCTTCCAAAGTAGCCCTTGCGCAGTCCACTTTGTTTTTTGATGACTTCGAGACTGCAGTAAACTCCGTTTGGAGCGAGAATCCAAGCCAATCCTTCCCACAACTAGTCACTAACCAGAACCGCAGCTACTCGGGAGAGCAATCAGCCCACAGTGGAACGACATCAGGCCGGGAAATCTCTTATCAAGCAGTGACCCCTGTCTCCGAGGGCCAAGTAACTCTGTCTTGGCGTCTGTTTTTAGACGATGTCACGGTCTACGACACGGCTAGCTTCTTCTTAAACTCTGGAAGCTCCTCAAGCGACCTTGGGTTCGAATTGGCGCTATCCGATCTGGTTGTGTTAGCCGCAGGTTCTCTTGACTCATCCTATGTTCCTGGAGTTGCCAGCATAGCAGGCGGTATTTGGCATGAGCTTGCCATCGTTTACGACTTCGATACGCAGCAGGCACAGTTCGTTGTGGATGGCAAACAGGTAAGGGTGGCCTCAACGCAGCTATCGACTATCGAAAGCTTTTCCTTTCGTGCAGATGATCCGCAACTGTATGTCGACGATGTAAGGCTAAGCCAAAAAATTGTTCAGGAGCCGCCCGTCAACAGCGTTGTATTCGGCGACAGTTTTGAGAGTGGCGACACTGCCAACTGGAGCGACACCGGCACGCTCAGCCCACAAATGACTGCCTTAGCCGCGCAAGGTCATAGCGGGAATTTTTCAGTCCATGCGTCTGCGGAAACAGCCCAAGCAAGCATATTAAGAACTGAATTTTCTCCTCTATCTTCCGGGCAGGTTTCAGCCAGCTGGTGGGTCAAAATAGATGACTCGTCACTAGGGAAAGCCATATCGTTCTCATTAGGTCAAAATCTCAGCATCAGTCTTGATTCTGGCGACTCTACGCTGACTCTGGTAGCGTTGAATAATAATGACCAACTTTTCCGACACCCATTAAGCGTTTTAGAGAGCGGCCGTTGGTATAAGCTTACGATTGATTATGATTTTGAGACCGCCAGCACAATATTCTCACTTGATGACAACACGCTCGATGAATTGACAATCGTAATAGAACCCATTGCTTTCTTCCAAATGGCATCGGCCGACGATCGAATTTACATCGACGACATTGCTATCTCGCATACAGATCTTGGACCCGTGTATCTAGCGCCTGCTCAGATCGGACCGGTCACTTTTGTGCAGCAAAGAGGCTTCAATTTTGAATACACTCTAGAGGCAGACACTATCCACGCCAGCTGGGAGAATATTCCTGAGGCCGATAATTATCGTCTCTATTACAACCTAACCGGGTTCGACTCACTCGAGAGTATCGCCTATCTTGAATTCGGCACACTCACCGAAGCCGAGGCTGCGCTGCCCTATGGCAGCCACTTTTTCGTCGTTATCGCTGCTTTGAAAGGCGATGAAATTCTTGTTATCTCCAATACTCAAGAAATCGAAATAACGCCATTGAGCATAGAGTTATTGAGCACGGTAGATTTCGCGGGAAAAATGCAATTGAGCTGGAACGAAATAACGCGGATTGACAATTACCGTGCGTATTATAGTGAGCAGCCCTTCAAAGACACGGATGGGATTGACTTCGTTGACCTAGGTACTACGACTTCATTTGAGTTCGATCTTTTTCGTGGTGCTAATTATTACATAGGGCTCACAGCAAAAGTGCCGGGTAACAACGAATCGGCTCTCTCTAACATTGAACGCGTATCTTACGGCACGTCCTCCCCAGTATTTCCACCACCGCCACCACCAAATCCAGACATTATAGACGCCTTCTCTATGTGGGGCCCTGTTGACGTCGATGAATTTGGTATTTCTTGGGGACGCCTAGTCATCCCACGCCCGCACGAACCCCGCATTCCAGTATTAGACCAATTGGAACTAAGCTTGACTGCCGGAACCGCCACAGACACGACAATCGCTGCGAATATTGTGACGATACCTGAGACTATCCGTTCTACTATTGATTACAAAAAATATTCAACCGGTGGCGTTATTGAGTATTTTCAGTTGGCGAAAGCAAATTATTATGCAACATACAGACGGGCTTACGGTTTCACAACCGTCAGCCTAAGCCTTGGCATGGTGTTTGGCGAGCAGGACATAGGGCAGTTCATAAACTTGCACGTTACCGCCACCGATGATTCTGGCAACAAGTACCATCTCTATACGCATGATGTTTTTGGTACTCTGTCTTGGGTCAAAGACTCCCCCTATGGACTCACTTTCCTTTCAGGAATCGCTACAGCGGGCAGCAAGAGTTATGACGGAATACCACTGCCAAGTGATCTAGCTGGGGAAATTCAAATTCAAATCTCCTACGAAAGCGTGGGTCTCACTGGAGCCGTTCGACAGGTAGTAACCGAACCGTTCTTCATAACCATCAATGCTCCCTACAAGAAACTTGATTTTGCAGGCAATGAGCTGCCAGATTCGGCGGCAACTTGGTCATGTGTAAGAGATGTGGAGTACGGCCTTGTTTGGGAGAATAAGACCAACGATGGTGGCTTAAGAGACTTTAGGCATACCTATTCTTGGTACAATTCAGCCTATGCAGGCAGTGCACTTTATAGGCCCTATTTGGATCCATACAAAAATTTTGCACAAAGGGGTATGGTTCCAAACTTAGGCAAATGCGCTGACACAGTGAATTGCGATACCGACAAGTTTATTACGCAAGTAAATACAGCTGGGCTTTGTGGTGCGAGTGATTGGCGACTTCCGACCTCGTATGAACTGCGCGAAATTGTGCAAAATTCCAGTGTCGGATATCCTTGGAATCAAACTAAGTATTTACCTTATAGTCCAGATGCATGGAGCAGTACTGAAAGTATTTCAAGTGGCTCTAGGGACTGGGTTTACTATGATCGTTTTAATTCACCTGAGTTTATAGGCGAGATGCGTTTTGGCGGCGCCCAAAAAAAACGGCAATACGTTAGCACTTTAATGAGCAGGCCATTAGGAGTTGTTTTGGTTCGAACATCTAAGTAGTTAAAAAGATGACTGATTGCCTGCTTCGTTTGACGTTGCTGACAAGTTAACTATTTTTGGTCTGAAAAGAGGGAATCGATTGCCTATTTTGCAAGCAATCGTCGTCCTAGAGAGTGCCAGTAATCAGGAATACAGACGATTTTACTGAGATTTTGTAGATCCAGCCCAACGGCCGAAGTTAACTTGTCAGGACCATCGGGATATATTGTGGTCAAGTTAATGACACATCATAGACAGGAGGGCGTCATGACAACTACGTTTTCGATACGCGTACTAACCCTTTTCAGCGCCACGGCTACCGTGTTGGCCAGCGCTACAATTCATGCGCAGCCTGTCTCTCCGCTCACTATCATCGATGGTAGTTATGCTGAGCAGTGCTCCATGGCGGCGCGCAATCCGCAAGCAGCGTCCGGGATTATGATCACCGGATCGCGAGTAATCATTTCGCCCATACGGCTCTGTACGCTAGCAATACAGGAGGGTGGTGAGGCGGCGAATCGGGCAGCGAGCTATAACAATCGTGGTGTACTCCACTTTGAGGCGGCGAACTATGATGATGCCTTGGCCGATTTCACAGAAGCTGTGCATCTGGACGACACACTGACATTCGCTCACATCAATCGGGGTAATATCTTTAATCTGCGTGAACAGTGGGCGCAGGCCATCAGCGCCTTCAATCGTGCCATTGAACTGGGTATTCAGCCCAGATCGGGAAGCGTCGGGGAAACAACCGAGTCGTCGGCGTCGCGTCAGGCCAGTAAGGTACGTGAGGTCCGTGAGCTGGCGAGGGCTCATTTCAACAGGGGTATCGCCCACGAAAACCTGGAACAGCTCCGCGAAGCCTATCTCGACTACCTCAGGGCATCGCAACTGGCACCCGAATGGGAGGAGCCGCACAAGGAGTTTGAGCGCTTCGAAGTTGTAAGGTGATGAATCGTGGGTACTGACAAGTTAACTCTCTGAATTCGCGAAAATCCACGGAATCAAGGAACCTGACCCCTTGATTCCTTCCTTGATTCCTTGATTCCCTAGCCGTCATCGCCTACACAGCCAATAGCACCAAAGGCGGCGGCGAACGACTTCATAAATTTACTTATCTCTAGGCTCATAATGGCAAAGTCTTGGTCAAATTGCTGAGCCGCACTTTCCGCATCAGACTCTTCTGCTTTCTCTAGGATCATATCTTCGAACTTAAGACGTGAGATGCTCAGATCGGCACCGATGACACAGCTCAAGGTGTCGTTCCAGAGAACCCCTAGCTTCTTCACCTGTTTGCCGGCACTTAGATGCGCCTGAATCTCTTCAGTGGCTAAATCCTGCCCCTTGCAGCGCACGACATTGCTATCTTCCATAGGATTAAACAGCTCAACCTCTTGGTTGATGCTAAACCCTTCGGCGGCATTCTGCTGCTCGACCCAACGCGTCATGATATCGCCAGGCGCCACTTTGGCGACAGGCAAGGTCACAGAGAGGGTTTCAAGGCTTTCGCGAAGAGTATTGATGAACTCCTCAGCGACAGTCGCACTGCTAGTATTAACAATGAACAAGTCTTCTTTAGAGGCGATATACCCATAAACTTTGCGTGTACGAGAAAAGGCGCGAGGCAACAACGTGGCAATCACGTCATCCTTGAGCTGTAGCTTCTCTTTGCGGGAGATCTTGCGCGCTTGCCTCTCTTCGATCTCTTCTACTTTTTCCGCTAGCACTTCATTGACCACTGACGCAGGCAGCAGCTTCTCATCTTTGCGCATACACAGCATGATGTAGTTGCCTACCGAATGCGTTAGTAACTCCCCTTCTTTACCCAATGGGCTTACCCAGCCTGTACGGCTTTTCCCGTAATTTTCGCCTTCAATAAAGGCTTGGGAAAGGAGTTTTTCTTCAAGCGCTTCAGCGCTGTGGGCGAAAGGCTTACTAAAACAGTAGAAACGAATATTTCTAAAGAACATGTGCGCACATCCAAAAGCTTGCAGAATCAGGGGGCGAGATTCTACTGCAAAGCACCCTCAGTGACGATGCCAAATTCGCAGCAATTTGGCTGGCCTGCGTTTACGCCACCAGATATAGAGGCCTGTCACGAACAAGATTGCCGGCAGGAAGCCGCTGATAAACACGAGTATCGGCCCTACCAGCCCAAGTGCATCACCGTTGTGCAGCGGGAAGAAGCAATTGAGCATCACAGTGCCAGCCGACTTGTCTCGGCCATCCCATACATTGAGCAGCGCACAGTCGTCGCGTGCGTCGGGTTAAGTACGGGAACTATTCTTGAACCTATCGGTGGTAGAGCCAGAAAGTGTATTGGAGGATTTCGGCTGGGAAACGATGGCGCTTGAACAGTTTTGATTGAGTCATGCGTCGGATACTGACAGATTGCGAATTCACTTGTTAGTACCATATGTCTCAATATATGTCGCCATTTATCGCGAGCTGGGTTAGATACAGCCGCATATCAAGTTCAAGCTGGTGGTAGTCGCTGGACATATGACAACAGAGTTTGTAAAAGGCTTTGTTATGGCCCTTTTCTTTTAAATGGGCTAATTCATGAACAATAATCATCCTTAGAAATGGTTCTGGACATTTCCTAAAAACATCACTAATTCTGATTTCATTTTTGCTCTTCAGTTTGTTTCCTTGAACCCTGGAAACAAATGTATGTAGCCCTAGTGCGTTGTTAATCACGTGAATTTTTGGGTCATAAATCACCTGACTTAGCGGTGATGACTTTTTTATGTATTGGTTCTTTATTGCTACAGCGTACTCTCGCAGCAATTTGTCACTCACAAAATTGTGTGTTGTGGTGTATTTTTTTAGCAGGTAATCTGCCAGGTTGCCTTGCTCTATAAGTTGTATCGCTTGGTCTTTTATCTGCTGAGGATAGCTTGAAATATATTTTAAAGTGGACATTGTCTAGCCATCTAGTTTGATTGACATAACTTCTTTATCTGACGAAATTAAGTGATGTTCGGTGATAAGTTACCGTAATAGGGTATTTAGGCTCATGCGATAGTTTACATCGATTTTTGGCGTACTTCGTCGTATCGTGAATTGTTTCAGGGATAAGCTCTCTATGAGCCACACCGTCTTGATCGACGGCACGCCATAGGTAATGCCGCTCCCCTTGGATCTTCAAGAATACCTCGTCTATATAGAACGCGTCTCCGTATCCGCTATGCTTTCTTCTCTGTCGTTGAGCGTACTTAGATCCGAACTTGTTGGACATAGGCGTATAGCTTCGTAGCTCACTTCAATACCACGCTGAGAGAGTTGTAATCCCCCCTAGAATCCGTGGTACTTATTTTTTACCTACAAACCCAGCCAGAAACTTACTAAACGGCACGATATTGCCGTCCATGTACGAGTGGATATATACAAAAATGAAGTGTCCCAGTACAACGCGAACGGCTGCTTCTTTTTCCCGCAGCATATCCATCAAAGCAGGCATGGCATCCCGCACGGCATCAGGCTTCTGCGGTACATGCATAGAGCGCCGAATGAAAACGTCACCACTACGATAACCTGCCAAATCGCTGGCCTTCAGAATACCAGCCGTCACACTGGGTGCAAACATCTCACAGTACCAGTCTCTATGGTCAGCACTAATGACTTCGCCAGCATTAGCGCCGCACTATTTGTAGTTTATTATGTTGCACCATTTTTAGTTTATGCTGTCGATTAAAAGGATGCTTTTATGGGTAATCTAAGTATCAATATACCGCATAGATTAAACTGCCGGCCTGAAGTCTAAGGTGTTTAGTAGGAGATACCAGAGAAGCCCTATGCTTAATTACGAATGGCTAAAAGTAGTCCCGCTATAGAGCAAAGCTGTAAGGCGGGCTAGACAAGATCTCATGCAGACGCTACCTTTTGCCCCTCTATAAACCCCAGTGTTATCTACAAAAAACGGGATTCTTAATGAAATTGTCCATGCCGTTAGCCGCTCTGTTTTTCACGCTTGTGTTCGCCGCCCCGGTTCAGGCTCAGGCACCTGTCTACGTGCCGGCATCCAGCCCCGCTCGCGTGCACGCGCTGCCCACCCTGCGCGAGCAGGCGCTTGAGCAGCAGGCCTGGCTTGAGGCACGGCTTAATCGCGTGTTGCCGACGCTGATGGCTGAGTACGACGTGGATATGTGGATAGTGTCGATGCGCGAGTATGCCGAGGACCCGGTGTTCTGGTCTATCACATCGCCCACGACCTTTGCAGCGCGTCGCCGCTCCATCTACGTGATGACGCTGCAGCCAGACGGAAGCGTCGAGCGGCTCGCGCTCGGCGGTAGCAGTCAGGGCGGGGTGTTTGAAGCCTTCCGCTCAACCCGGCCCGCGCCAACGCAGGCTACCAGCGAACTGGTCGGTGACGAACAGTGGCGACTGCTGCGTGAATTGATCGAAGACCGCGACCCGCGCAACATTGCACTTAATATCGATCCAGAATGGGCGTTTTCGGATGGCCTGCACGCCGGCGAGCGTGAAGCGCTCGAAGAGGCGCTTGGCCCATATGCTGACCGTGTGGTGCGCGAGCCACGCTTGGCGATAAATTACATTGCCCTGCGCCTGCCTGAGATGATGCCGCGCTACCGCAAGATCATGGAGACCGTGCACGCCGTCATCTCACAAGCCTTCTCCAACGCGGTGATCACCCCCGGCGAAACCACTACCGAGGATGTGATCTGGTGGATGCGCCAGCGCGTGCAGGAGCTGGGTTATCAGGTGTGGTTCCAACCCTCGGTGGATGTGTCACGCCAAGGTGAAGGCCGCATCAGCGGCGACACCGTCATACAGCCCGGTGACTTACTGTGGACAGACTTCGGTGTGATCGCCATGAACCTGCACACCGATACACAACATCTTGGCTACGTGCTAAAGCCCGGCGAGACCCAAGCGCCAGCCGGTCTGCAGCAATGCATAGCGGATTCCAATCGCATGCAAGAGATATTGCTAGAAGAGATGGAGCCGGGTCGCACAGGCAATGAGATTCTCGCAGCGACGCTGGCGCGCATAAGCCGCGAAGGTATTACCGGCACCGTGTACACCCATCCCATCGGTGACCACGGCCACGGTGCCGGGCCAATGATCGGGCGCTGGGATGCGCAGGAAGGCGTGCCCATTCGAGGCGACGCAGTGCTATTAGCATCGACCTGGCACTCTATCGAACTGCAGGCCACGCGGACTATTCCCGAGTGGGGCGGTGAACCCGCGAACTGCAGGCAGGAAGAAGAGGCTTATCTGGATGCTCAAGGCGAGCGCCATTGGGTGTATCGCCGCCAAACAGAGTTTCATTTGGTTTGGTGATTCAATAGGAGTATCGACAAGTTAACTCTCTGAATCCGCTAAAAACTAAACAATTCTAGTTCTACGCGGCAACTGCACTTTCCCAAGAGGAATCGGTGAGGTTTAAGCATTTTTGATTGAGTCATGCTCCGAATTCTGGCGAATTGGGAGTTAACTTGTCAGTACCAAAATCATAACGTCCGATTCTATTTCTTAAATTTTTTTCAAAATCTTTCTAAGCTTTTGTGAAAGGACCAATACGGACTAAGGACTCCGAATCGTGCGCCCCCTCAAAATGTTTATCTTTATCCAACCATGGCGTGGAATTGCACGGCACGCCCATTTTCCTAGCCAGACTTTCGAAAAGGGCCCATGACCCTTGGTTAGCACTGGTAATCGTGGTTTCGAGAAAGCGGATTTTTTCGCAGACTGGGCGAGCTAGAATCTCCGCTAGCATGCGTGAGGCCAACCCCGAGCCCCGTGCCTCTTCTGCCACCGCCACTTGCCAGACAAACAAGGTATCTGGATGTTTGGGTTGCACGTACCCTGAGATAAAACCAACGATATGATCAGACTCGGCGATAACGGATGTGTCAGCGAAATGGCCACACTGGAGAATATTACAATAAGTGGAGTTGGTATCCAGTGGTGGACAGCGCTCGACAAGTCGCCAAACGCCTAAACCATCTTCGAGTACCGGCGAACGCAACGTAATATGCTTTGAATGTGTCAAATATCCTCCGAATAAATCAATGATATAACTATCATAACTATAAGCTTAAACAACTCTCATATGCACAATTTCTAGTGCGAATTAAAGAAGCGCCACGAGCTACTGATTTCGGCCGTGGTCCTCATTCGTCTTTCTTATCGGTCCGTGAGCCTGCCAAACGGCTCCCAAACAGTTTTACACCTTGCTTCACACCCCGAGCTCCTTTTTTAACCTGGCCACGCAGACGGCGTTCGCGGCGAGCACCCTCCACTCGCCGCCGATTGCGCTGCACCAGTTGCGATTCTTTCAACGCCGAACACAGGGCGTCTTGAATAAGACTCAGATTCCATGGCTCGATGCCTGTGCTGACTGGCAGGGGCTCTAATCCGTCCATGTCGCTGGCAATGGCGTGTACCGCTGCGATAATAGTGCTGATTGCAGGCTCAGGCAGCGGGCCTTGGCCAGCAGACCAGTTGCTGACCAGTTGATCCACGGCAGTGGCCACTGCAATCACCACAGGCCTGCGGCGCCGGGGGTGCGCTTCGAACCACGCATCAAAGTGCTGTTTCAGGCGCTGGTCCACTGCGCGGGCGGGGCGATTGGCACGCAGCACCCATACAATCATGTCGGCCTGAGTCATTTCCTCGAGCATTCTTTCCTGTCGAGCGGGCGAGCCATCCAGCCCCTCACTATCCAGAAAATGGCAAGCGATGCCATCCAGCTCGGTTTGATAGGCGACCAGTTCGGCGGTGGTGGCTGCCGCATCCGTTTCAGCGCGATGATCAGCCAACAGAGCGTTGATCAGAGTCGATTTACCGGCACTGGTCTGCCCCACAAAAAGAATGCGCAGTGGCAAATCCGGCAATGCCTGCCGCTTCTCGTCGGCCTTGGCAGAGGCGAGCTGGATCTGCAGCAGTTCCGCATCGGAGAAACGCAGGCGGCCGGAATAGAGCTCTATCGCGGCATAGGCGACCTCTTCAAGCAGTACCGCCTGTAGGACCCCTATCATATTCCCCGTCACGTATTTCGAATTACCACCTGCCACTATCTGCTCTAGCTCGCGCAGCACTCCGGCGGCCGGATAGAGGGCGAAACGCGCGAGGCGGCCGCTGCCATAGGCTACTTTCCATAACATGTTGGCGCGGTGACGGTGACGCCAGAGCCAGTACAGGGTCGCCAGCGACACTTGGTCAGAAAAAGGCAATTTGCTGCGCAGGTGCCCTCGGTAGCGTGAGGCGGTGGACTCCAGCAGCAGCAACGCTTCAGGCAAGGTGAAATTCAATGCGCTCTTGCTCTTGCCACCCAACCCAGCCGCAACCCGATTCACTACCTCTAGGGCCTGTTCCGGCAGATCTTCCCAAGGCTGAACCCCACCGGTGGTCGCACCGATATGCCGGCTTACCTCGGCAAACACCTCTTTTTCCTTGGGAAGCCATTCCGGGTCCGGCTTAACCGTCAGGTCAGCCGCTTCCATGCGAGTTTCAGTGCGTGTCCGCCAGCGCTTCCGCAGTAAACCCCGCAACAGGAACAGCACCGCACCGGGCAGTAAAATTAGGCCGAGAAACCATAAGATACCGCCATGCTCCGCGAGCCAGAGAAACCCCAGTGGCATTAGCACAATAAAAGGGAGACCCAGCGCCAGCGCCATCAGCAGATGATCCCAGCGCAGCAGTGCCCGAAGCAGTTTATCGCCGCCTTTCACGTCGCGCCCTCCTCAATGCATCGGTATACAGCGCGCGTAGCTCATCGGGCTCGATGGCGAGCCCCTGCTGCTTACGGTGCAGATAGAACGCTGCCGCGCGCCCTAGCGCATAGGTCGCGGCAAAACTGACGGCACCCGCAGCGGCGGCGCCCGCCGTCTGACCATACACAGGAATCAATTTGATCAGTTGACGAATTGCATAACTAGCGCCATATCTTGCCGCGGCGCCAGCCCCCAGTGCTAGGGTAAACTCGGTCATACGTGAGCGAGTCCATTCCACTGTGTAACGCTTCCCCAGTGTGCGCAACATCTCGGCCTGGATGGCGGGCACAGTGACTGCCCCCACGACGGGCACCAAATCGGAGGCGCCGGCTGCACCGGCATACCACAGCACCTTGGCGCGCAGTTCGGAGAACGCACCGCGCTCGGCGCCCCGTTGCTCATCTCGCGCCAGCAACAACGCGACCTCGGGAATGACTGTATCCAGCGCAGTGACTAGTGCATCGATTCCCGATTCTGTAGCGCAGGCTTCGCCAGGCAGGAGGACAGTTTCGACAGAGGCTAACTCCCTGCCCGCGGCCTTTTCGAAAACCTGCTGGGTCTGCTGACGGGCCCGAAAACGGGTCTGTTCCTCTGGCAGCAAATCCGCGCCATTGTGAACCACGATGATGGGGGTATCCGAGCGGCGCTTGCGCACGGCGCTAATCGCCGCTGCCACCTCGCTCTGCACCGGGTCGTCCAGACGCGCCACCACCAGCAGCACATGGCTGCGTTTTTCACAGGCCTCAAGATCATCGGCTGGATCGTAGCCTGTCTCGCCAAGTCCGCGGGTATCGAGGAAGCGCATCACCGGTAGGTCTTCAGGAAAGTCGAACATATCGGCTGTGCGTGTGCACGGCGCAAAGCCATTGCCTACCTGGGCAGCGCTGAGGCCAGTCAGGGCGCGGATAAGCGATGACTTGCCAGCACCGGTTTTACCCAGCAGCCAGATCACTGGCAGTGGCCGCCCGGCGCCGGCAAGCGCCGTCTCCACATCAGTTTGCTCTCCCTCACTGCCGGGCTTTGCAATGGCTTGCCAGAGGCGTTCGAAATATCGGTTCATTGTGTGGCGCCGCCCGGTGTCCATGTCGATGTATTGCTCATGGGGAGCAGTATACTCACTCAAGGACAACAAGGGATATTCCGGGGACAGTTTACTCAATTCGAGTCTGAACTCTGCTCACCTCCGCAGGGAGCAGTGCACAGAGCCTGCAGCGCTAACAATCCCGTGGACTTCTCAGTCGTTGAGCAAGCTGTGGGCCAATTGGTCGGAAACGGGGGAAATCCAAGACTGTTTAGAAAGATATTTCTTATCTACGAATTCGTGCCAATTAAAGTGGAAAGAATCGAAAATAGATCCGTATTAGGAGGAAATAAACTGCTGAATTGCCTATTGCGGCGTAGCAAGACGTGCATCGGGGATAGCATCGACATCGGTAATCACTTGGCGCTGCGGCATGTATGAAAGCAGTAAATCTGTTTCAGTTTTTACCACGCCATAGCACTCGCAACTCAGCGTTTCCAGTTTCGGGCGATCGATAACTTTGATCAGTCCACGTGCGTATGAAATCACGCCTAGCTTTTGTAATTTCGCCGCGGCGCTGGTAACACTTTCGCGGCGAACCCCTAGCATATTACTGATAAATTCCTGGGTCATAGTCAAGTGATTGTCTGACAAACGATCCATAGAGAGCAGGAGCCAACGGCAAATTTGCTGGTCAATCGAATGATGGCGATTACAAACCGCGGTTTGAGACACTTGCGTAATCAGCGCCTGTGTATAGCGAAGCATCAGTAATAGCAGCTGGCCATGGCGGTTAAACTCTTCTTTGACTCGCCGCTGCGGAAGACGATAAGCATAACCTGCACTTTGTACCATTGACCTGCTCGGTGTGCTTTCGCCACCTAGAAATAGAGTAACGCCTAGCAAACCCTCATTACCCACTACCGAAATCGCTGTCGACGCCCCATTTTCCATTAAATACTGCAGAGAAATAATCGAGTTTGTGGGGAAGTATACATGACTAATTTTCCGCCCTGATTCATACAATGTTGCACGCAATGGCAGTGGCACGAGCTCGAGAAACGGGAATAAACGCCGTTGTACCTCTGGTGACAGGGCCGCGAGCAGATGATTGTGCTGAGGATGGGGATTGGTAGGCATTACAATACGCTCGGCACTTACTAAGAGGAAATGAAGAGTACCATTTATCGAAATGATAAACACAGCAATCCAAGATGACCCTCTTGCAGAGCCTTAGCAGTATCCTATTATTACAGACAAGTTAGCTCTCTGGACTCGCGAAAATCGCTGTCTAGCGCCCTCTCTACCGCCGTTTCTGCAAGAATAAATCAACAACTTCACTATCTTGATCGACGGCTCTTCACAAGTAATGCCGCTCACATTGCTTCTTCACGAATACATCATCGATAAGGTCACTGTATTCGGCCATGATCCCCCCTATACTGCACTTACCAAAATAACAGCCACTAATCTTCATGCCACTTCAGGCGCATCCAGGCATTTCAGCGTATGAGCATACAAAGAATAAACCCCAGCAAACTCTGGTCAGACATCACCGTATATAACGGCATCGCCTATTTTGTAGAGGTGCCAGAAACTGACCTTGGCTCAGATATCCGCGGCCAGGTTCAACAGGTGCTGGACCAAGCAGAAAGATCCTTAAAGAAAGTCGGCAGCAACAGATCACAAGTGTTGTCCGTCACCATATACCTGACAGACTTCACCAATATGGCAGGACTAAATCAGGTGTGGGAGAGCTGGTTTGAACAAGGTACTGCTCCCAGTCGAGCTTGCGTGAAAGCCGAGCTGGCAAATCCAAGTTACTTGGTCGAGGTGGCGTTTGTGGCGGCGGCCGGGGATTTCTGAACAGGGCAGTGCTCAGCGTTATACAAATGTCCTACCTTTAGCCCATGCCGCTTGGCGCTAACATGATGCCGCGATGGCTGCTATATTGGTCCAATTTGCCGCCAAATCACGAGGTTTCATATGTCATCGAATTCCACCTATCTTCAAATGATCTCCACCGTTTCAGATGCAGGAGAACTGCGTCTCGAGTTAGTCGAAAAACCAATCCCGACGCCTAAGGAAAATGAGGTAGTGATCAAGATCGAGGCCACGCCTATAAACCCTTCAGACCAGGGCGTAATGTTTGGTATGTCAGACATCAGTGCTGCCAAAACATCGGGCACCGGCAAGGATACGGTATTGACCGTACCCGTCTCCGCGCAAGGCTTGCGCGTAATGAAGGCAAGAGTAGGCCAGCCGCTTGCCGTGGGTAATGAAGGTGCCGGCACAGTGGTCGCCACCGGCAGCAGTGATTTAGCAAAGAGTCTGGCAGGAAAAACTGTTGCCGTGATGGGTGGCAGCATGTATAGCCAATATCGCTGTGTGGAGGCGACTGCGTGCTTGCCTTTGCTGGAGGGGCATACGGCCAAAGATGGCGCGTCCTGCTTCGTCAATCCGCTAACTGCACTGTCGATGATTGAGACTATGAAGCTGGAAGGCCATACGGCTCTTGTGCATACCGCCGCTGCCTCAAATCTTGGCCAGATGTTGGTACGCATCTGCAAATCCGACGGCGTTGAGCTTGTCAACATCGTGCGCAAAGAAGAGCAAGCCAAGCTACTGCGCGACATGGGCGCAAAATATGTGGTGAACAGTAGCTCCGACAGTTTTATGGCAGAGCTGACCGATGCGATCCATGCTACGGGTGCGACACTCGGCTTTGATGCCACCGGTGGCGGCATGCTGGCTTCCAATATACTTTCCTGCATGGAAGCCGCCGCGGCAAGAACACCCGGTGCTTACAGCGTCTACGGATCAGTCAAACACAAGCAAGTGTATCTCTATGGTGGTCTAGATACCTCTCCCACAGTGCTTAACCGCGGTTACGGCATGGCGTGGGGAGTCGGCGGCTGGTTGTTGCCGAATTTTCTCGCCAAAGCCGGAGTGGAAGTTGCCGCGCGTTTGCGCAGCCGGGTCGCGAAAGAGTTAAAGACTAGCTTTGCCAGCCGCTACACCAATGAGCTTTCTCTGACCGAAGCACTGCAGGCGGATACAGTGCGCCAGTACTACGCGAAACATACGGGTGAAAAATATTTGATCTGCCCGCAGAAGTAACTGGAATCAAAGGAGTCAGAGTAATTTTATCCCCTTTGATCCCTAAAAAGCCCGAGCACTTTGAAGTGGTCGGGCTTTCCTTTGGCAGCGGCGTAATGAACTGCATTCTCGGCTATTTGATTGATATCTAGACCGGTCGTTTGCCACTGAAAAGCGATCAAACTAGTTGCGGATATTATCGATTGCTCTCTTGATAATTGGATCCCATAATTCGTAGCCAAGCGGGTTCAAGTGCATCCCGTCACCGATAAAAATATCGTCTTTTAGACGACCACTCTCGCCAATCATCGAAGAGGATATATCCACAAAATTCACCGCTTCTTTTGACTCGGCATACTCTAGCAACAACTGATTAGAAAGCAGCTTATTTTTTCGAACATCTTTGCCAAGAATATCGTCGATCAAGGTTGGCTTCATGGATAGAAGCAGCACGGGGGTTGTTGGAAAGTCCTGCTCGATTCTATTTACTAGCTCCTTAAACGCATTTACCACGATGTCTGGCGACCGGCCCTGCTCCACATCGATATCGCAATAAAACAATATCATGGAGGGATTGTGCTTTTTGATCACATCATCGTAGTAGTGGAGCACCTCAGGTATTGAGGCGCCGCCAAAACCACGATTGATTACTGGATACTCGGGAAACGAGTTTGCCGTTTCCCAAAACACGATGCTGGAGCTACCCACAAAAAGAATTGGATCCTTCGCTAGCGTGTTTCGAGCGTCAAAGCGACGAAAGTTTTCAATGCTGCTTTCGAAACGATCTATCGCAATCGATCTATCGCGCACATACTTAGCTTGTCCCTCGTGATAGAGCTCCATGGCTTCTCTAAATCTTTCCGGTTCAGAATTACCCTCGGAAGACTAAGCTATCTGCTAACTAGTGGGAAAATATAGGATATTAACCTACCAAAGGCGGATTCGTGAGTTAATTAGTAGATTTTATACGAATTCGTCGGTCCAGGGTTTGAGTCGAGGTGGACCCAGCAAATCTCTCGCAAGACATCAAGAAATAGACGAATCAATGCCTTTTGTACCTGATTTTCATAGATTTCAGGACTAGCTTCTGACAGATTAGCGGTTAACTTATCAGCAACCATCTTCGACTTAGCCAACAGAGGACCATACTAGATGCCTCTAGATCACAACAAAGATCCATCCCTTCTCTATAATTCTGAAGTGATGCCGAGTGATACAAAGATGTATCTCGACGCTGTGCTCAACAATATTGAAGACCCCGTATTTATAAAAGATCAAAGCAGTAGGCTGGTTCTTGTCAATGATGCCTTTTGCGAAATTTTTGGCCTTTCTAGAGACGAAGTAATCGGCAAGACGCTTGCCGAGAATGTCCCGCTGAGCGAGCGGGAGCATTTTCTGTCGGTCGATAGACAGGTACTAGAGCTTGGGAAAGAGATTTCAATTGAAGAGACACTCACCACCAATGGAATGCAAAGCAAAACTATTCAAACCAAGAAGAGTCGATTCTTAGATTCAAAAGGTAACTCATATCTCGTTGGCATAATTCGAGACATCACCGAAATTAAGGAAGCTGAAAAAAGGATTGGGGAAAATAGAGAGCGCCTATCATTGGCCTTGCTCCATAGTAAAATTGGTATCTGGGAGCTAAAGCCTCAAACCCAAGAGTTGATCTGGGACGATTCTATGTATTCCTTGTTCAACATACGACGTGAAGATTGTTCTGGAAATAGGCAAGCGTGGGCGCAGGCGGTACACCCCGATGATATAGAAAGTACGAGACGGATTATGCAGGACGCCATGACAGGACAAACTCTAGTTAACCATGGGTTCAGAGTTGTTTGGCAAAATGGCGAAGTTCATCGAATCCATGATACTGCGAAGATATTTTACGATAAACATGGTACGCCAGTGCGTTTACTCGGCGTCAGCACCGATGTTACCGAACAGTATGAGGCCGAACGTAAGTTAAAACTCTATGCAAGTGTATTCGTCCATGCCGGCGAAGGCATTATGATAACCGACGCCACTTCCACTATCATCGAAGTCAACGATACATTTTGCCAAATCACTGGCTATACACGCGAAGAAATACTCGGGCAGAGCCCAAATATTCTTCGATCTGAGCGCCAAACAGCAGAGTTTTACGCCGAGATGTGGGACACACTTAAAGCGGAAGGCAGCTGGAAAAGTGAGATCTGGAATAGACGCAAAAACGGCGAAGTCTATGCTGAGCTTCTCACCATTAGCGCTGTGAAAGATGAGAAAGGGCTACTGCAAAACTATGTAGCCATTTTTAGCGACATTTCCTTGATGAAAAAACATCAAGATCAATTAGAGCATATTGCACATTATGACGTACTAACCAATCTCCCTAACCGTGTATTACTTACAGACCGTTTGAACCAATCCATGCTGCACTCCCGACGGCATAAAAATTTACTCGCAGTCGCTTTTTTGGATATGGACGGATTCAAACTCGTCAACGATACCTATGGGCATAATATAGGGGATAAGCTGCTAGTTGCGTTCTCTGAACGCATCTCGGAAGCGTTACGTGAAAGTGACACGCTGGCCCGCTTTGGTGGTGATGAGTTTATTTTCACAATAGCTGATTTAGCCAAAGTTGAGGATTCGATACCAGTACTAGAGCGACTACTGCACTCACTGAGAAGGCCCATCACAGTGGGGGAAATAACGTTAAAAATCAGTGCCAGCGTTGGCGTTGCTATCTACCCTAGAGATAGTGATTCTGCAGATATCTTGATACGCAAAGCCGACCAGGCGATGTATTCAGCAAAGCAAGCAGGCAAGAACAGATATCATATCTTCAATTCCATACAGGATTAAGCCTCCGTTACACAGCGCTAAACCTATGCCGGCTAGTGAATTCCCAGAGTGGATCAAGGGCTGGAAGCCTAATGTGCGCTGGCAGGACCAAAGAAAGCTCTAACTAAATAGAAGTCAGCGGCTTTTCTAACCCTCAATAGAAACTCAAAAACAAATCCGCCAGCCTCTTCACCCGCCCCCAGAACCAAATCTTTAGTCGAAAATGCAGGGGCAGTTTACGCCATGCTTGACGTGTTAGCTCATTGCTTTGGCCGAAGTCCCGTTCGAAGCACCGCTGCACGATTTTTGTCAGCGCTGGGTCTAATGAGTTCTGATTGGCCTCTAAGTTCCAGTGCAAAGTCCAGTGGTCGAAATTGCATGAACCCAGCGACACCCATTGGTCGACCATAACCGATTTTAAATGGGAGAAGCGTGGTTGGTACTCGAAGATTCTTACACCAGCGCGTAGAAGATTAGCGTAATAAATTTGTCCCGCATAACGCACACCTGGTAGGTCCGTAAAATTACCACATACCTGCAGGCGCACATCGATACCGCGCCGTGCAGCATGGATCAATGCGATTCTAAGCACTCGTGATGGAACAAAGTAGGGGGTGGAAAGCCATACGCGGGTTTTAGCCGCGCGGATGCGGGTGATCAATGGCCACAGCATGTCGCGGTTATTGCGTGATGCACTGAAAGCGACCCGGCCTAGACCTGGCATGGCGTCCGGCAGAGACACGATGGAGCGTTGTTGCTTTGATATGTCGAGCTTTTTGCGGCGGGGTTTGTTGGCTTGCCGCCAGCATTGCTCGAACAGGCTTTGCCAGTCGGCGACGATACCACCTTTAACCACCAACATCTGCTCATGCCAGGGCGTTTGACCTGCATCATTCGCGATACAGAATTCATCCGTGAAGCCAAAACCACCAATACAGGCTATGTGCTGATCGAACACCAGCACTTTACGATGGTCGCGGTGCAGGTTACGCACGCCGTTGTACCATGTGAGAGGGTTGTAAAATTGCAACTTCACCCCAGCCTCGCGCAGTATCTGGCGTTCTGCAGCGACAAAATCACTACTTCCGCTAGCATCAAACAGACAGCGCACGGCAACCCCTCGCTCGGCGGCAGCACTTAAGGCCACTACTAACTGCTGGGTAGCTCGTCCAGATGCCACTAGATACAGCTCGATATCAATGCAGTGCTCTGCCGCCTCTATGTACTGCATAACGCGCGGGAAAAATTCGGTACCGTCGATTAACAGCTCGAATTGGCAATCATGGTGCCAGTTGAACTGAGTCTTGTTGTTTGCCGGCATACCCGTATGGCCCATCTTCATAGCCCTAAGGCAAAATTTAATTGAGGCCACTGTGAAGCCGGTTGGAACTGTCAATGCGTTCGCGTGGAAAACACTGTCGTTTGCCAAGCATTAGTGGTTTCATACTGGGATTTTGGCAGATGAAGAGTTAACTTGTCTGTACTGTTGCACACACTAGAATGAACCCCAATGGCGAGAATATTTTCATACGTATGCGGCCTGCATTGCGGGCACTCACTCCAGCTCGAAACACTAGTATCTGGGGATGCCGTATTATGAGCAAAGAAAAGAGTGCCGCGCGCAGTAAACGGAAATTGGCAATACTCTCCCTTGTCTTCCTACTACTGGCCGCGCTTGCCTGGTATGCGAACACTATCTTCTCATTGGAGGATCTTGCGCTGCAGGAGGATCGCTTTCGCTCAGCCATTGCGCAGAATCCAGTGCGTTCGTTTCTGATTGGTTTTATTGTCTACACACTGCTTGCACTGGTCCCTGGAACGGGCGGGAAAGCCATTATCTACAGTTGGCTGTTTGGTTTTTGGCAGGCGATGCTTATCGTAACGGTCGGTCTTAGCATCGCTGCGATGGCAATTTTTATGCTGAGTCGTTACCTGTTCCAATCCACCATCGAGCGTCGCTACACTAGCTTCGTCGCAACAATGAACGCACACATCGAAAAAGAAGGGGCCTTTTACCTGCTGACACTGCGAATGATGCACGCCCCGTTCTCGATCGTAAATCCGGTCAGCGGGGCGAGCCGAGTGCCAAGTTGGACTTTTTTCTGGACTACTGTGGTGGGCCTAGTGCCAGCCAATGCGATCTGGGCTTATGTTGGCCTAAGCCTACCCTCGCTTCGCGAATTAGCGCTACATGGGTCGAGCGCCTTCATCGATGCACCACTTATTCTGTCCCTGATAGCCTGCGGGGCATTTCCTCTTCTTGTACGCTGGATGTTCAACCGTTTCGGTTCTAGCGCAAATAGATAGCTCCTAAAAACCTAAGCTAGCGAACTTTGCTATTCTTATCTTGATACATAGCAGCATCCGCTTCTTGAATCATTTCCTCTGCTGACTTTTCCGTATCGTATGGAAAATATTCTTGGCCTACACTGTACTCAATCTTGTAGGGCTTTTTCATAGTCGCGTTTGCCTGATCAACTGCTACGGAAAATCTAGTTAAAATTTGCTCAGTATTCTCTTTGTCAGAATCAGTCAGCATGGCAACAAATTCATCGCCACCTAGTCGGCCTATCACATCAACATCCCGAAACGTATCAAGCATTAGCTGTGCAAATTTGCTTAGCACAAAGTCACCTTCATGGTGTCCATATGTATCGTTTATGACTTTAAACTTATTAAGATCAAATAGTAGAAATGTCATTGCGACTTTTCGACGTCGACACAGTTTTAAATTGTGATCAGCTAGCGTTAGAAAACCACGCCTGTTCGAAATTAAAGTCAGCTCGTCTAAAGTAGCCAGCTGTATCGATTTTATTTCTTGTTCAATCATAGCGCCAAGATCTTTGAGGAGTTGCTGGTCCTCCTCAGCCATCACTCGAGGTTTTTCATCGATTAAGCACAAGGTTCCTATGTTCAGCCCCTCCCTGATTTTCAAAGTGTAACCAGCATAGAAACGAATATATGGAGCCTCAGTTACAAGGGGATTATCAAAAAATCGCTCATCTTTAACTGCGTCTGGTATTATGAACAGGCCTTCTTGATTAATTGCATGCCCACAAAAGGAAATGTCTCTGGGCGTTTCAGTTGCTTCAAGGCCCTGCTTGGACTTAAACCATTGACGATCCTCATCAACCAGACTAACCAGAGAAATAGACACGTTAAACATTCGTTTAGCCATACGCGTTACGCGATCGAACCGTTCCTCGTGGGAGGAATCAAGAACATTTAGCGTTCTCAATGCGTGTAATCGCTCTGCTTCATTACTTGGAATTGTAGGCTTTATCATTAGGCTCCCGTCATCTAACAGCTAATATTGTGATTTTAGAATAGGCCATGGCCCCTGCTCACACTTGGTTTATTGTTCATAAGTAATACTCACTACTCGCAAGCTATTGTATTACGCCTTTTCCCAAGACATAACAATCTAGCTGCAATTTTATACTCTAAACATATCACACCGACAAGAGCGGAAAATAAAGCCGTATAGTGAACTCCCGCCACGACAATTAACTTAAAACTTTCATTTAAACAGTTACTTGCTTGAACATAGAGGTGTCTAGCTCGCTTCTAAGGCGATCTGCTTGGGCATTCGATACACAGCGCAAGGAAATCGTTTGAACTTCTCCGAGTTAGGGCCGCAAAGGGCGTGCCGCTCCTTTGACTCATAATCCGCTGGTCGATTGATCACGTTTAGGTATACCTACCACTCCCTTCACCAGTCACGCTAATCCTCATTACACTTTCCAGGCAAGTGGAACCCTTTTAAGTAATCCCGCTACTAACTAGCAGCAAAGCGATTTTCCCTATAAATTGGCAGGCTTTTATACTAATAGGAAAGTCAGTGAAAATACTTGCAATTTTTTGAGTTTAGTTTGCGAGTCAGCTAAACTCATATGACAACTATAATGTTCTTAAAAGGAATAATGATATGGTCGCAAAAAATAAGGTATTTCTTGCACTTTTTGGTGCCGCCGCGATCTTTGCGTCTGGCGTTTCAAGCGCTCAAACAGTTTTAACATATACAAGTGACAACAGCGTTGATACATGGGATCCGATCTTCCCAGCCGCAGCTGATGCTAACTGGCCAACTACTGTCTGCACTACTGTGCCTTCCGTTGGGCTCAACGCTAATTGGGTTAACCCACATAAAGCCAGCGCATTCGGAACAAACATTCATCCATGGCAAGGTGCTCAGAGTTTCTCGGCTTCCTGGATTAACGCATGGTCGAATATCACCTCTCAGGGGCCTGGCGGTCATAATTGGACGAAGTACTCTACCGAGGTTTCCGGCACTGGTAGCTTCGTGCTCAACCTCCTTGCGGACAATTGTTCATGGATCTATTTAGATGGCACTCTCGTAGGCTTTCAAGGCGCTTATAGCACGCACCCGGCTCCAAGTTATCCCGTCGCTATGAACGGAACACACACGCTTGAGTTCGTAATTTTCGACGGCGGTGGCCTGGCAGGTGGCATGTATCATCTCCAAACTAATACCGGCACGGTATTCGAAGATACAGATGGCGATGGCCTAACTGACCCAGAGGAAGTCCTTTACAGCACCGACCCTCTCAATCCAGACACAGACGGCGATGGCGTAAGTGACGGAGACGAGGTAGCGCGAGGGACTGATCCTACGGTTTCCGATCTTGATTCTGATGGCGATGGCCTTACTGACTTACAGGAAGTCCTTTACAACACTGACCCTCTTAACCCAGACACAGACGGCGATGGCGTAAGTGACGGAGACGAAGTAGCGCAAGGTACTGACCCTACGGTTTTCGATGGTGATTCTGATGGCGATGGCCTTACTGACGACGTAGACGCTTGTGTAAACTCTATACTCTCCACTACGGTCTCTATCAACGGTGTTGATTCTGGCGTTGCTAACACCACCAATGCAATGGGCTGCAACATTGCGGACTTACTTGATAGCGCCTGCTCGGGTGACTTCAAGAATCACGGTCAATTCGTAAGCTGCGTAACTCACGCTGCTACTGAATTACGCAAAGCAGGAATCCTCAACAACAGCGAACGCTCCGCAATAGTAAAGGCGGCAGCGAAATCTGGTAAGTCAGGTAAGTCTGAGAAATCTGGCAAATCCGATAAATCTGACAAGTCTGATAAATCTGGCAAGTCCAAGAAATCTGGAAAGTCCAAATAGAAGCGGGACAACTGCCCTATAGTTCGAACTTCTGATGTACTAGGCAATTCCCGGTTCGGGTATTACACATACAGCAGAGGTTTGAACCTCTAGATAACGGGGATAACTTAGTCAGCGGAGTAATTGCTGACTAAGCTATCCCCGTTTCAGTTATTGGGATCAAAAAAATCGAATAGATCTAATGCGCAGTATTGCGCTCGAGATCAATCGCTACATAGACAGCCAAACAATAAAAGGTTTAGTTATTGAGTGAACTACGCGTTGTTCCCTAGCGTATGTTTATTGCTCCTTTTATTCACGGCATCGATCCTATGTATAAGAAGAAACTCTATTTTTTCTCCATCAGCTTCGCAGGCGCCCTAATCGTCACGCTAATAGCGACAGCGATCTCCGCCAATTTCACTCGCCAGAACCTAGAGCAAAGCACCACGGCACAGTCGCTTCTTGGCGAACACTTGATGCTCTCTAGTGTCTCCTATCGCCTATTTAAGCAATTAACCGACGAGTTGATTTTTGGACAAAACGCCAATCAGGCAGAGGTCCGCAATAAAGAAAATCAAATTGCAGCCTCGCTCTCAAAGATTCGCGAACTCGAATTGCAGCAGCGCTCGGCCTTAGGCGAACAAGTCACTCAAGGCAGTGTCGAGGACACCGAAGATCTCGCCGACCTGCTCGATAGCATTATTGGAGAGTTTAGAGCCGTAGTAGCAAGTGAAGACACCTCGCCGCTAAGTACACAAAGTCGTGTGCAGCGTCTGTTGGAAGTCACTATAGACAATCAATTTCGAGAAGCTATTGATGCAGCAGTAAGGCGCCAAAGCACGGTTGTGGCGACAATTAATGCTCAAATCGATACGTTGAATACTGCGATCGTTTGGTTCACTTCGGCTTTTGGCCTCATCTCCATCCCCTTAGTAATCCTCGCTTGCACGTGGTTGTTGAATCAACTCTACAAACCTCTAGATGCGATTCGTTATGGCGCCGAGGCCATTGCCATCGGTCGCTATACCCACCGCTTGCCAGAAACACTCGACAAAGAGTTTCAACAGATCGTGCTGGCGTTCAACTCTATGGCAAACCAACTATCGGAGCATGAGTCTAAGGCCGAGCAGTCTCGGCGCCAACTCGAGTATGCAGTGGAACAACGCACTCGTGAGTTAACCGACGCCAACCAACGCCTAACCACAATCGACACGAAACGCCGTCAGTTCCTCGCCGATCTTAGTCACGAACTACGCACGCCCCTCACCGTGATAAGAGGAGAAGCTCAGGTCACATTGCGCCATCCTACCGCTGGGAACGAAGCGTACAGAGAGACTCTGGATACCATACTCGCCCAGGCTGTTAGCCTTAGTCGTTTGGTAGAAGATCTTCTGCTACTGGCACGTGCAGAAATTAGCCATGTGACACTCGACCTTGAGGTGTGCGAGCTCACGCGATGGCTAACACAGCAGACTGCTCATTGGTCGAGAGTCGCACCGACTCACCATTTCGATCTCTTTCTCCCACACGATAACGCTCCGCTAATGGCAAAAGTCGACTCGCAGCGCTTGGCGCAAGTTCTTGCGATTTTGATCGACAATGCCATTAAATATTCCCCTACTGGAAGCGAGATTAGCCTTGCCGCAAGTGTATCTCCTGGAAAAGTCAGCATTAGCGTCACCGATCAAGGAAGCGGCATCGCACCAGCGGATACAGGCCCAATTTTTGAACGCTTCGTTCGCATCAACCGGCGTGGTGACGGAGCCGGACTAGGGCTAGCGATTGCGCGCACCATCATTGAAGCTCATGGTGGCGAGATCAGCGTGGAATCTGTTCTTAACAAGGGCTCGAGCTTTACGCTGACACTGCCACTGGGGGCAGCCCTATGAAAATCCTAATTGCAGATGACGAGCAGGCTCTTCTCAACTTTCTCGAACGAGGGCTTCGGGCAGAAGGCTATGAATGCATTGCGACAAAATAACTTCACGAAGTCAGCGTGCTCGCCCAGAAACATAAGCCCTCACTCATCATTCTTGATCGACTGTTTGCCGATGATGACAGCATCAAAGAGATTCAGAATATTCGGCAAAAAGTACCCCACGCTATGCTACTGCTCTTAACTGCGCTCGACGATGTTAGTGAGCGGGTGGCAGGACTAAAGCATGGTGCCGACGACTATCTTTGCAAACCCTTTGACTTTGACGAGCTGCTAGCAAGGATCGAGGCACTGGCTCGCAGGTCCGGGATGAGAAGCGAAAATGAACGGTCAGAACTGAGCATTGGAACCCTGCGCATAGACCGAGAAAATCGTCTTGCGTTTAGTCGCAATGTCGAACTAAATCTCACCAAGATAGAGTTTGACCTGCTACTGTACTTCGCTGAGAACGAGGGCAAAGTCCTATCACGAGAGCGCATACTAAATCGTGTGTGGAGTACGCAGTCAGATCCACTCACCAATATTGTGGACGTCTATATCAGCCGATTGCGACAGAAAATAGACGCCCCGCAGAGTAAATCATTTATTCAAACCCTGCGGGGCAATGGTTATCGAATGCGCATTAATGGATAGGAGATAGAAGGTCTGGGTTATCCACTAGGTTTCTGACCCCGTGCGCCTCTGATTCGTCAAAGGCGTTGCCACCACACCACTCACCCACTGTCTCAATATCGACAATGGCAACTTCGGGGCGCACGCTCCAACTGACTAAGAGCGGAGAGCCTTGCTCATTATAGGAAGGCCCAGTGGTCGAGCCCGCGTATTGAATGGGCTGACCTGTGTTACTAGGAATATTAAGTGCCTGATAGTAACCATCGCGCATACCATGATCAGCCAAATCATTGAAGTCAAGAGCATTCCTATCGTTAGCGAGCACATACACCTGCCCTTCCACTCGCAGTTGAGGGTTGCCAGTAGCAGGATTCAAGCAAGCGCCTAAAGTGGCCCCAGGCATCGCCTGTGCTGTAGAGAACACATAGTGAGCCTCTATGGTGTCTCCTGGCTGCAGCGCTCCGTGATCACTTGGACAAATGGCCGTTGATGTTGGCGCAAGTTGAGCTGCGGTTAATGTGCCGTTGTATCTAAAACCAGAATTGTAGCCCTTACCATCGCCATTGCCTGCATAGCTAGTGAACTCCCCGCCACTATGCTCGGCATTTTTGTGAAAATGGATATTGCACAGGTTCATCTGCGTATGCGCCGGCGCTGGGCTAAATACTCGCAGATTACTGCCCTCATGCTCGTTCAGATCACGGGGCGACTGAGGGCCAAAACCTTGACCCTCGGTGTTCTGAGCCAATGCGCGGTGCTGTGCTTGGATAACGCTATCGGCGACGTTCTCGCCTCCGGATTGCGCATGGGCTATCCCCACTGTCGCAAGCACAAGCGTTGAGAGTGCAGTCTTGGTAAATTGACGCATAAATAACTCCTTGAATTGAAACAACACAAGAAGCATATGCAAGTCATCTGAATTCTATTTGAATCGAAAATTAAAAAAAGATGAATAGCTCAGTTATTTTTTAGCCAAATAGACAATCAACACGTCATAATAAGGACAAACCCGGTGAAGCTCTAAGGACTGCGTGCATGGAAGAAAGTATCTCTACATCACTTACCGATTTTTCTGTTCCAGACTCCATCTGGAGCCTTTTAATTAGTACTGCCTTACTGATCATTGGTGTCTTGATAGTTCGCGCACTGATCGCGCGCTTCATCAAGCGTCAGGTCGACTCTCCGGAGCTTCGCCGGCGCTGGCTCGTGCAATCACGCAACGGCCTGCTTTTGTTGATGATCTTGGGCTTAGTGCTTATCTGGGGCGAAGAGCTGCGCACCTTAGCCCTATCGATCGTAGCCATCGCAGTGGCTTTCGTGGTCGCCACTAAAGAATTGATCATGTGTATCACTGGCTCCATCCTAAAAGCCGGCGCCGGATCATTCAGTATTGGCGACAGAATTCAGATCAAAGACTTTCGCGGCGATGTGATAGACCAGAACCTGCTCGCCACCACCATTCTAGAGGTGGGCCCCGGCAAGCTGACACATCAGCGCACAGGCCGCATGGCGGTGATTCCAAATGCACTGTTTGTCTCCGAGCCTGTCATCAATGAAAGCTTTACTCATGACTATGTGCTGCACGTGTTCACCGTGCCCTTCAGGCGTGACGATGACTGGCGTGGGGCTCAAAAAGCGATTTTGGCTGCGGCGCGCAAACAGTGCGAACCTTTCTTGGAAGAGGTGCGTCGTTATATGAATCGAGTCAGCTCGTCACGCGGGCTAGAGCCGCCCTCTGTGGACCCGAGGGTCACCATGCAGGTGCCTGTGGCAGGCGAGATTCATTTGATCGTGCGGGTGCCGACAAAGTCTGGGCAACGTGGCCTTATTGAGCAGGCCATCATGGCTGAAGTATTCCAAGATAACGATTATCTGCCCAAAACTAAGCAATTAGGAGAGAGACCATGAAAACTTCTCTATTGGCAACACTGCTCGTCGCGCTACTCATGGGACAAGCGCACAATGCACTGGCACAAAGCCCTTACTCTGCCGCAGGCATTGCCCTAGACAGCGAGTGGAAGCAAGCCATCTACCAGTTCGCTGTAGAGAATCTCCAACACTCTGCATGGGGGTTGGAGCACTACGAACGCAATTATTTAGTGGCCACCGAGCTGGCGCAGCAAGACTCGCTCACCATCGATGAAGAGGTATTATTCGCAGCGGCCTTTTTGCATGACATGGGCACATTCGCACCTTATGCAGTCACTGGCGCCGAACACTCCCAAACCGCAGTCGATAATCTGGAGAGTGTGCTCTTAGACGCAGGCTTCCCTAGCGCGAAAATCGCAGCGGTCAACAGCGCAGTGCTCGCCCACATGTACTATGCAGAAGTGCCTAATGATGCTACGGCCACTGTCTTGCATGATGCCGACACCTTAGATTTTCTCGGTGTAATTGGTGTAACGCGCATTCTCTCCCTCACCTCAAGGCATCCATGGGCAAGCGACTTACAAACTGCATTAGCGACACTCGAGAATTTCAGTACTGAACTGCCCGAATCATTGCGCACAGATGCTGCGCAAGAGATCGGACGCACACGAGTGGCGCAGATGCGCGAGCTACTATCCACTCTTAGAAAAGAAAGTGTTGATGGCGCTGCACTTTAAGATCGTTAAATGGGGTCAGTGTAGATTTACGATAACCATTGTTTCACGAACTCTATTTCTGCTCTCGTAAATCTACACTGACCCCATTTATCCTCCGCAACACCAGCAAGCCACCTACCTGCAATGCGAGCAACACGGGCAGCGTCCACACGGCACCTGTGAAGCCTGCCGCGATATAGCCCATTACGCACAGCGCACCATTGGCCAAGGAATATGGCAACTGCGTCTGGAAATGTTCGAAGGGGTCGCAGCCCGCTCCAGTGGAGGACAGAATGGTGGTTTCGGAGATCGGCGAGCAGTGGTCGCCGAACAAACCACCGGAGAGTACTGCGCCGATACACACATATAGCGGCGCCCCTATGGCGACAGTGGCTGGCAGGGCTAGCGGTAGCATGATGGCGAAAGTACCCCAAGAAGAACCCGTAGCGAAAGAGATGCTACACGACACTAAGAAGATGATCACAGGCAGTGCCCATGGTGCCGCGTTCTCGGCCGCCAGTGTGGCCACGTAGACATCGCCTCCCAGAGCCGTGGTCATGTCTCCCATAGCCCACGCTAACAGCAGCATTACCGCCACAAGCATCATGCGACTAATGCCCTCGAGATACATCTGCACACTGGCCATCACACGCTGCGCACCGGTGAAAGCCATCAATACGATCAACGCCGCGGCCGCACTCAGATAAGCGGTCGAGAGCCCTGCCCGAAAATCTGCGCCACTGATGCGTCCGAAGGGAAATCCGAGTGGCACTAGAGTCCACAGCAAAACGACAAACAACACTAGCAATGGCAGCCAGATGAAAGAGGCCCGTGCCTTGCTCGCAGCGCCCTGTTGCACGCCCTGCGCGGCGGCCGAGTTCGCCACTTCGCTCGCTGCGCCCTCCGCTGCCGTCAGCCCTTCCCTTAGCGCACGACGTTCTGAGCGCGCCATCGGGCCGAACTCCACACCGGTAAGCGCAAGTAGCGGCACAGCAAACAGAGACAGCCAGGCATAGAATTGAAACGGCATCGCGGAGATCAGCGCTTGAAAGTCAGACTGTTCGATCCCCAGCGTCGTGAACTGTTGTTCCAGTAGACTCATGATGTAGACCCCCCAGCCAATGAAGGGCACGAGGATGGCTACTGGCGATGCGGTGGAGTCGATAATATAGGCAAGCTTTGCACGGGAGACCCGTAGATGGTCCGCCATAGGTCGGAAGGTAGGCCCGATAATCAACGGCGTGCCAAGATCAGAGAAGAAGATAACGATGCCACCAATCCACGCCGACACCTGCAGGCGCGCCTTAGTGGTGATGAAGTGCGTAACCTTGGCCGCGAACGCCGCACCGCCCCCGGAGCGCTCCATTAGCGCAACGAAGCCACCGATGAACCCTAGCAGCACTAGCACACCGGCGTTGTAGCTGTCCGTGACCTGAGGTACCAGATAATCCCGCACCATCAAATTCATACCCCCTAGCAGTGCCGGCCCTTCGATCATTAGCACGCCGGCAAACAATCCTACAAACAGGCCGAAGATTACGTTGCGCAGGCTAATTGATATAACGAGGGCTAGCAGAACGGGGACAAGGCTAAAGATATCAGGTGCAGTGGCAGGCATTGGTATTCCGCTTTGAATGAGGGGCGTTAACGCATCATACCCGGCGAGGGCAATCGCTGCGACTACATCGTCGCGGAAGCGTCCAGCTTTTTCGCCGACATCTTCGCCCAAAAATTTCACTTTCTGCAGTCTAGTGAGTAATCTTGAACTTCGTCATTCAGATTGGAGCGCCTCATTGCTTTTAGATTGCGTTGAAAAGTGCTCTTTCGAATCACACAATTGCGAAAAAATTGGGAGTTAGGTCATGCGCTGGATATACAGTATTGGGATACTTTTCATATTGGCCGCTTGCAGTGAACCACAACCTGCAGCTACCCCGCCCATCAACGAGCCGCAAGCTGAGGCAGATGTTCGCAATGAAACCGCCTTACTCAATGCTTGGCTGGATGTTCAGTACGAAGAACAGCTAGGGTTTAGTCCGCAGACTAGAACGCGTTTGGGCGATAAAACCGATTACGACAAACTGGATGACTATACCCTCGCCGGCCAGCTCCAAGAGTTGGAATGGCTGCGCGGAAGTGTCAGCACAATGGAGCAAGACTTCGACTACGCCGCCCTCAATGACGATGGCAAGCTGTCTTACGATATGTGGGCCTATGGTCTGGAACAAGCCGAGAGCAGAGTTCCATACTGGAACCATGGCTATATATTCGGCAGAGGCGGTCCTCACGCGGGCATTCCAAGTTTCCTGATCAGCTACCAAGCTTTAGACACTGCGGCGGATGTCGAAGCCTATATTTCTAGGCTCGGCGAGATCGACAGGGTATTTGGGGAATTATTAGATAGATCGAAGCAGGCCTCTGCATTGGGAATACGCCAGCCACGGTTTGCCTATGACGCGGCATTGTCAGAGATTGAGCGCGTCACTGCGGGCGTCCCCTTCAATACAAGCGACAACTCCCCGAACTCACCGCTGTGGGTTGATCTACAAACAAAGATAGAAACCTTAGTTGAGCAAGATGTTTTAGGTGCAGACCAAGCGCAGAATTATTTACAAGAGGCGCAGAACATCCTCTCTAACGAAGTGCTAAACGCTTACGCGGACGTGGCGCAATGGCTAGAGGAAGATAGAGAGTTAGCATCTGCGGAATCCCAGGGTGTTTGGGCGCTGCCCGATGGAGAGAATTACTATAATCAGCGTTTGAAATTGATGACGACACTGGATCTATCCGCCGACGAGATTCACGAGATCGGGCTTGCGGAAGTGGAGCGCTTGCGTGGCGAGATGGAGGCCATAAAAAATCTTGTAGGTTTTGAACAAAGCCTGCAGGAGTTCTTTGTTTTCACTCGCGAAGACCCTCAGTTTTTTTACCCCAATACCGACGAAGGGCGTCAGGAATATCTCGATGTGAACAATGAGTATCTCGATTTCATCAATGAGAAATTGCCCGAGTATTTTGGCCTATTGCCAAAGGCCTCTCTCATCGTAAGTCGCGTGGAGTCATTCAGAGAACAAGACGGCGCGGCACAGCACTATCGCGCCGGTGCGCCTGATGGTTCTCGTCCAGGGGTTTTCTATTCCCACATGTCCGACATGTCGACATTGGCGAAATTCCAGATAGAGGATATAGCCTACCACGAGGGCAACCCCGGCCATCATATGCAGATATCCATCCAACAAGAGCTCACAGAGGTGCCACGTTTTCGCACTCAGTATCGCACCACCGCCTATACAGAGGGATGGGGGCTGTACGCGGAATGGTTAGCGAAGGAGATGGGCGGGTTTCAGGATCCCTATTCGGATTTCGGCAGACTCGCGGGCGAGATATGGAGAGCGGTGCGCCTAGTGGTCGACACGGGCATCCATACGCAGCAGTGGTCGGAAGAGCGGGCCGTGCAGTATTTTCTCGATAACACACCAATACCAGAGGGAGCCGTGAGGTCGGAGGTACAGCGCTACTTCGCCGGGCCGGGCCAAGCAACTGCCTATAAGATTGGCATGATGAATTTTCAACAGGCTCGCGCTAATGCAGAAGATGCCTTAGGCGATGACTTCGATATCCGCGCTTTCCACGATATCGTTCTAGGGGCAGGAGCCGTACCGATGCCGATGATGCACGCACGGGTACAGCGTTGGATTCGTGAGTCTGCGCAATAGCAGCTATGTTAATCCCGAGACTCGAACTCGATCTCGATACCTGCGGTCGGGGTGGTCAACACCATATGGCCATCTCGAAAGCTATGGGAGGACACGTCTTTCAGATACAGGATCAGATTATTGTGCAGCGAGCCCGGTGGGCACAGTGAAGTTGTCGCCGCAAAAGGATCGAAACGCAGGGCAGCTTCTTCTTGCAGCCAGGAGCCATTAATACTATTACAGTCCGAAGTGCCGGTTAGCCGATTACCACTCCGGAAATTGAGAACATATTTACTATGGTCCTCCGGTATAAACTCGTAGCCACCAAGAACAGTTAACTTAAGCAACTGCCAGTTACTTCCTTCTAGAGTGTTGAGCTGAGCAACGACTTCGTTACTTTCGCCTTGCTGCTCTGCAGGGCTGCATGCAGCAAAAACCACAAGTAGGCCAATAAAGAGCACATTGCGTAATTTGGAAGAGGACATAATACATTCTCGGAAAGTGGCGCTATGAGCGAACGTGATTTGATTAAGGCGCATACTTTCACACATTTTCGGCTGAAATTGAAGTTGCGAGCAAATTAACTAATCGCTAGACCATTCTCATTATCTTTTATCAACCCGTGCACGGCGCTATCTCCAAGCGCTATCGCGCTCTGATGCTCGAGTCGAGCGTTTCTATGTAGCTCAAGGATTGAACTGCAGCCAGCGGTGCTCAAGGAGGCTTTAAGCTTAGAACAAGACTCGGGAACAATATCGAATATAGAGCCCCTTAAGGGAATCAAACCGAAAACCCCTTCCTCGAAATAGCTATCGGAAGCGTCAATAAGCAGGAAATCTAATGACTCATTTACGAGTTTCGAGATTCGTCTCCTGTACTTCGGATGAGTGCTTATTGCCGCCCCTACTACTAGGCGCCCTAACTTATCTTCGTTGGAGTTAGGGAAGCGAATGTGATGCTCAAGATCTTTTCGAAAAACCACGGCCTGAAGCGTTCCCTCGGCCGACAGGATGGGCAAAATCCCCGGCCCATCTTGATCATCATGGCCTTGGCCTCTGACAAACTGGCACCATATTTAGCTAGCAGCAGGTCTGTTGTCATACGGCTACTCACCATCTCCGCCTGATCTGCCTGTGCATCGAAATCCTTGTCTGCAATGATGCCTAAGAGCTTGCCGTGGAACGTGGGTTACAGGATAGGTGGAATGCCCAGTCTCGAGTTTGCTCCTTTGCACTTCCCTCATCGGAAAGCGCTGGATTCACGCCAACCCCTCCTAGCCTAGCGCTGTATCACATTTCTTCATGCACCTGCCCATAAGCCAGCATCGCGAACAAACCAGTGCCGCCAAGGATATTGCCGATGAGTACCGGGGAAATATGGTAGAACAAGGCGGTGAAAATATTTATCTCCCCTATAAGTACCAGATTAAATATCTCGGTCGACCCAACAATGACATGGGTAAAATCACCTGCCGCGATCAACCAAGTAAACATAATTATCACCAATACTTCAGACCCCTTCGCCGAAGGCAGCATCCACACCAATGCCGCGATGAAAAAGCCCGAAGGAATGCCGCGCAAGAACGTCTCAGTCGCGCTAAGGCTCGCAACATGCTGGGAGATCTCTAAGATAGCCGCGAGAGTCTCCGATGGAAGGATGCTCCCGTGGACGGCGACGGCAGCAATGAAGAATGTGCCACATAAATTGGCCGCCAACACGATTGCCCATAACCGCGCTGTACTATAGAAGCGGTTTCGCGTCGGCTCGGCTAGAACGGGCAACACGACGGTGATGGTATTCTCGGTGAACAGTTGCAGCCGGCATAATATTACTAAGACGAAGCCAAAGGTATAACCAAGGCTCTCGATCAGTGTCAAATAGGGATGCTCAGAGCCAAGACTCAAGCGAATGATGCCCTCGACAAGGATAGAGGTAGATATTCCAATGCCCGCGGCTACACCGGACCACCAGAGCGATATTAGCGGTCGTTGCAACTCCTCTTCCCCCTCTCGGCGGATAATGGAGTAATGAGTCAGCGCAGACAGGTTACCATGCTCGGCTACAGCCTCTCGCTCGCCCGAGGTCAGGGAATCTTCACTCGAATTTGTGGTCTTCTCTCGAGTCTCACGCTCTTGGGTTTTAGCACGAGTCTTATCCGCAGCCGCAGTTTCTTTAGCCTTTTTACTGGCCGTGCCTTTCCGACCAACCTCCTCTTCACTCATCCTACTCTCCACAGTGCATCCGAAAAAGACACTTACAACTTAGCTAATTCCAATAGCAAAATCTACCCTCTACAATATTCAGCAAAAAGGCACGCAAATTATTGGATTGAGCTACTACGAAGATATAAAGAAATAACTTAAGCGACGAGGATAGGAATATCGCCTGCAGATAGTGTTCACATCAACCAGCGTTTCTTCATCAACACATATGAGAACAAACACATCATTGAGCCCAGAACAATTAAGTAGATCCAATCGAAAGTCATGTCTGCCAGGCTTGCGCTCTCTAGCAGTATAGATTGAAGAGGTTTATACAATTGATAAGACGGCAGTAAGGGCGCAACAGCGGTAAATTTTTCTGAAACATCAGACATCGCCGAGGGGAGCAAATGTGGAAGGTAGAAGATAACGCCAAGCGTTCGCGCGCTAGCCTGTGTTCGACATAGGAAGCCTAAGAATATTCCGAACGCGCTGAAGCAAAAACTACCCGCCAAAAGCAAGGCCATATAGTCAAAGAGATGGACGAGCCCAAACTTCCCTAGCAAGTGCAGGAAGAGCACTGCTGTTAAGATCAGTGTCATTCCTAGAATCAATTTGGCTAGCAACCATTGCACTTCATTTATGGGAGTTTGGAGCAGGCCAAGCAGCAGCTTCTTTTCCTTCTCCTCTGCTACCTGTGCCGGCAGTATTACGAAGCCAATGAGCAATACCAACATCAAGACCCAAGTAGGCAATGTTTCTCTTTGAATGCCGCCTTGGTGCAACGAATCTATGCCCGAAATCCAGTCTGGTGCTGCGCCTTGTGCCGTTTTCTGCAGCGCAGCGAAAGTCTGCATAATGGCTAGGGTTTGGATTGAATCTCTCTTCAAGACAAGTAACACGAGACTGCCGCTTGCGTCTTCACTCGAAGTTATTACTCCATCCAACTCGCGCTCTTGTAGTAGACGAACGCCCTCTTCCGAACTCGTTAAGCGAGTCAGCTCAATATAGGTTTCAGCGGCATTAATGCTCTCGCTGACCTCCGGTGTAAGAGTTTCTTGCGCAAGCAGGCCGATTCTAACTTTGCTTGTATCCTCACCAGTCTCGTCTACGAAATTAAGAGTGACGAAAACGAAAAGCGGAATAAAAAGAACCAATAGGAATGTTTTATTTTTAAAGGCGAAGGCCAAGTCGTTGAAAGCAAGTATGAAGACATTTCTCATCATAATGAATACAACTCGTCATGAATGTCAGACTGGAAGTACTCATGAGGGGCACCGTCGAAGATCAGCTTACTCTTATGCAACACCATGATGCGCGTTGCGAGACTCTTTATCTCTTCCGGTCTATGGGATGTGAAAATGATGGTTTTCCCTGCTGCATGCATCGACTGTAAGAGCAGATAGATCTCCCTTGTCATCTCGAAATCGAGACCCGATGTGGGCTCATCAAGAATCAGTAGCGCAGGATCTGCCAACAGTGCGCGGCCGATATTCACTCGCTGCTTCAAGCCCTTGGAAAGCGTCTGCACCTTACTACGTCGAAACGCTAACAGCTTAAATTCGTCTAGTATTTTCTCCACGCGAGACATGGGAGTGCGAGAGAGACGTGCGAAGAGTTTGAGGTTGTATTCTACGGAGAAGAACTCGAAGAGATTGGGGTCTTCAGGAATAAAGCCAACCTTCCCTGCCAGTGCCATCCTGTTTTTCAGGTCGATCCCGTCAACCATAACAGTGCCGTCATCCGGGACTATCCAGCTTGCTAGCATCTTTAGGAGGGTGGATTTTCCAGCGCCGTTGTGGCCGACTATGGCGATAAGCTCGCCTTTGTCTACTTTGAAGCTGGTCGGCGCGAGTCCTCGCTTGTCATCATAGAGTTTTGCGAGATTCTGAACTACGAGCTGCATAGGCTATACGACGATAATAGGAGGAGTGAGAGCGGGGAAAAGCAAAGGAATCTTTCACACCGTTGAGAGCTTCAGTGGGTCAGATTCCTAAGTAAGTTAAACCAGCTTAACGATTACAATTACTAAAATGATTACGACTAATAGACCGATCATGATGAACTCCTTTGTGATGAGGACGACCGGAAGAAAGCCTTCTGGTTGATACTCAGATTGAACACTGTGATAAGGGCTATTGTGTACTCCTGTGCGCCCCACATCTGTGCGTTAGCGCACACAAGTATTGGGAAGTATTCACCCAGATTGTCTCTAGCATCTAATACTAGGAGTTAAGTGAGTACTCAAAACGGCAGAAATAAGATGGAGATTACTAGGAAATTGGGGCTATCGAGCCCTCGTGTACATTTGGGGGCCTTCGCTAGCGACGTGGACTATCGCGATAGCCAAAATGAATCTGCGGCTGAGTGTATCCAGGGGGAGGTGCTGAAAACCATGGTTTAGGATTTGCGTTTGGGCGGTTTTGGAGCTGAGCATTCCTGTAACCTGGCTCATTCTGCCACATAAAGGCCGGATCTTTAGGTTTAGACACTTCTGCCATTTCTAAAAATTTCTGCTGTAGCTCCCCAGCAGTTTTAAGCCGTGCTAGAAGCTCAGGATTATTTGTTGCGAGACTCTCGATCTCTTGTTGTATCTGCGCAAGAGCTTCTGCAGCGCGCGCTCTTACTTGCTCATCAGTCAGCTCCCACGGACCAAAAAAGGTTTCGCGTAATCTTCCGAAAAGACCAACATACCTCGTTGATCCTGCCTCTACTTCTCTTTTATTCTCTTCCCTGATCTTCTCTAGGAAGGCGGGCTCACAAATTTGAATTACTCGTTCAAAATTTTCATCTGTGCGTTTAGTACAGTGAATATCGTCGTCATCGGAGCTATTGATATCATTGTATAGAGTGTAAAGGGCAACTTCGTTACTCTGGATCTGAGCCAATAACGACTCTAGCGTTTCTTGTTTTTCTGAAAGCACAGCAACCGCGGCATCGGCCGCTGACACTTGCACACGGGGCTGCGCAGTTGCTTCAAGAGTTGATAGGCTGATAGGGACTAACAAGGTGCTAACAATGAGTGAACTGATTTTCATAGCATTGCCCCCAAGAATTACCGACATTTGATCCTACACCCGTCAGTTTCTACAGTAAAGGCGCAGGGTCAGTACTTTTCCTTCATGACTTTATTGGGGTCACCACGGAATATTATGTAGCCAATATTGTCCGTTACTATCTCGTGCCAACCATGGGGCATTCCCTTAGGGATGATCGCAATATCGCCCGGTTTAACTTTCTGCAATACACCACCAACGATGGTCCCTCGGTGCATAGCCCCCAACAGATCACTATGGGTCTCCTGCATATCCACAAATTTACCACCGGTCACCATCGTCCCCTCACCTGACACGATGTAGTAAATCTCATCGAGATCCACGTGAGAGATTCCGGTTTCTTGTTCCGTGACTAGTGTCTTTGGCCTCTGCACTACGGACACGCCCATGAACTGCTCGCCTACATCGACATGTCTCGCGACGATATCACTTACGGTACGCCCGGTTGCTAGCACTTCCAGCCCCTGGTCGAATATCGCCTCTGTTTCCTTTTTGTCGATGATGACCGAGCCGCCATCTTGCGCGTGTGCGGCCGGAGTAGTGGAGCTTGCATAAAGCAGTACAATGCCTGCTAATAAGGTTATTTTCATTTTTGTTATTCCTCGTTTGTATGCTGAATTATTCAGCACGCGGCACTAGTTGTAAGAACAATAGTGCTACGGCTGCAATCGCCAAGCCTTTCTCGTCAATATACTCGCTTCCCATTATGGGCTGTCATTTAACGCCTGCGCAATCGACCGGTTAGAGTGATTGCCGCCAGAATGAGTGCACCGGCCACGACACCAATGACCGCGTTTAAGAAAGTCGGAAGCAAGCCTCCAAGCACAGTGCCTACATAAGGTAACTCTGCAGCTAGCTCGGCATTGTTTTCGATCCAGTGTCCTAACACGCCGACTCCGTGAGTGAGAATTCCGCCGCCGACCATAAACATGGCTGCGGTACCCACGATGGTGAGTGTGCGCATAAATCTTGGGGCAAACCATATTATGCCCGCGCCGAAGCGCTGCGCTGCGCTGCTAGCCCTCTGCATAAGCGCTACACCGGCATCGTCCAGTTTTACTATGCCAGCGACCAGTCCATACACCCCTATTGTCATTATGATCGCGATACCCGACAGCACTACGACCTGCTGCGTGAAATCCGCGTCTGCCACCGTACCTAGAGTAATGGCAATAATCTCTGCCGAGAGGATGAAATCGGTACGCACCGCGCCGTTTATCTTTTCCTTCTCTTTAGCCACCACTTGCTTAGGGTCGCCAGAGAGGTTCTGCACCGTCTGCGCGTGCTTCTCCTTGCTGTCATGTAAGAATTTGTGCGCTAGCTTCTCTGCACCTTCATAGCAGAGAAACCCGCCACCCAGCATCAGCAATGGTGTGATTAGCCACGGGGCCACGGCACTGATCAGCAAGGCTGCAGGCACGAGTATCGCCTTATTGCGGAAGGAACCCTTAGCAACCGCCCAGACCACAGGTAACTCGCGATCTGCCTTCACCCCAGCTACCTGCTGCGCATTTAATGCTAGGTCATCGCCCAACACACCAGCGGTCTTTTTTGCGGCCACCTTCGTCATCAGAGAGACGTCATCAAGAATGGACGCAATATCATCAAGCAGAACAAGTAGACTGGTAGCCAAGGGGCATTCCTTATATAAGCTTAAAAATCGAGTGAAGCGCCTGTGCAGTATGCTCATTCTTCCCAAGCTCTGCATCCTTGGTGCTGATCAAGCATCATCTAGACAAGCATGAACCCCATTAATCTCCCGTACATCTTCCTCGCCGTATTCTGCACTTACTCACAGAGAAAGCAGAGGCAGATATGAAAACTTCAATTATTACTGGCAAAAACCACAGTTCCATAAAGGCACTAATGCTAAGCGGCGCGTTGTTTATGGCTTTCGTGCTTACCGCCGTGTCTCCGGCGCAAGCTGACAGTGCGCGGGATCGCTTTGGCGGGAGCCAATGGCGACTAGGCAGCCACAACCAGATTTTCCTAAGAACTGACCGCGGCTGGCAGCGAGTGCAAGGTTCTGCCATCGCTGTCGCAGACGGCTGGGTGATCGGCACCGATAGGCGCGATGGTGGATATGGCATCTATCGCTGGAATGGCCGAAGCTTCAACCGCATGCCAGGAGCTGCCGTGGATATCGGCGGGAGCTACGAGCGACCATGGGTCATAAACAACCGTGGCGAGCGTTTCGAGTGGACTGGGCGAGATTGGCGCGAGGTGCGAAGCTACGGTTCAAACCGCAATAATCAAGTAATAGACCGTCGCTACGACCGCAATGACAATGACGACCACGACCGTCGCGACAACAAGCCCAACGATCATCGCAATGAGCGCCGCCGCCCAAACTGGTGATCGGATCAAAGGGGTCAGAGTAAATCAAAGGGGTCAGAGTAACTTGATCGATCAAGTTACT
>CAJXUA010000018.1 GCA_913060695.1 uncultured Gammaproteobacteria bacterium
GTGTGCGGTGGGGGATGAGGAGAGTGTTAGCGGCATGGATGCCGCGCGCCAAGCCCCCATGGATGGGTTCACGGCGTCTCTGCGCAGCCCCTACCGTGCAGCGCGCTCCCTCACTAAACTAATACCACTGAACCCAAACCACAAAACCCAAACCACAAAACCCAAACCACAAAAATGCTCCGGAGTACGAGTGTCACTCTGGCTCTAAAGCCGGTAGATACGCTCCGCAGTACCATAGAACAAGGCATGTTTTTCTGCTTCGTTGAAATCCGCTGTCATCTTCTTGAACGCATTCCAAATTACGTGATAAGACACAGAAAGTCGGTCTACTGGGAAGTTGCTCTCGAACATGCAACGCTGCGGGCCGAACTGTTCGAGCACGTGCATATAGTAGCGTTTCTGTGCCTGCACAATCTCGTCGGAGCTCGGCGGCATCGCCCGCTTATCCCATCCGAACCCATTGTCCGGCATCGCAAGGCCGCCTAATTTCATGATTACATTCGGGCACTTGGCAAGTTCAGTTATGTCCATGCGCCATTTCTGATAGATCTCATCGCGTCGACCGGCGTAGATGCCAACACCTAGCGGCGTGCCGAAATGATCCAGCACTATAGTTGCCTCTGGAACCGCCTGAGCCAGCTCGATGAAGTCTTCGTTCTGATGGTGAAAGTGCCATGTATCATAGCTTAAGCCTTGTTCAGCTAGCTGACGCAATCCTGAGCGGAAATCTTCTCGACCATAGAGATAGGCTGGAGCACGTCCGGTGATAAGGAGGTCCTCCGGGCGCGGGTCCCGAGCGCCAGCGTGGCGTATGCCGCGCAATAGCCCGTTACTGCAACGCAGCTGCTCTTGCAGTGTCTGGTCCAATAGCTCCGGTTGATCGCCAAGGCGTAGATCCGCATGTGCAACGATGCCAGCGATCTGCACCTGTTCTGGGTCGTCAGCCAATTGCTCCGCTATCTTGACGATGGCGCTGGTCTCCCCCGTAGGGCGCAAGTGCTCAGGGCCATCCTGCAGATAGAATGCCCGTGCCTCGATATAAACGGACTTGAGAATCTTATGTCCCGAAGCTGTATCTGCGAGGAACTCGTCCGCCATATAGTCGAAGCCAAAACCGTTTCTCCACAGGTGATGATGTGGGTCGATGATGGCGCGTTCTGGCTCGATAATTTCCTCTTGCAGCAGCGCGTGCCAAGCGGCACTGCCGGGGGCGGGAGTCTGCATTAAGTTCTATCCTATGCTGGAGAGTTAGCTTGGCCGAGTGGGACGGTGGAATGACAATATCAGCCCCTGAGTACTTTGTGAACGACTGCTCATTACACATCTATTGTGCGCGGTTAAGTTCGGATGGCTCGCTTGAAAAAATGCTGTAGTATGATCCACACTCGCGCGCCACGGATCGGGGCAGGGTTCGAATTTAGATCAATAAAAATCTTGGGGGTATCAATGTTGGTTTCCGTTATCGTAATTGTGGCTTATTTGGCCTTCTTCACCCTCGCGGGTGTGTACTTGAACCGCAGTAATAAGAGCGATAGCGATTGGGCCAACGGTGGTGGAACCATGGGGGTTTGGTTACTGGCCGCAGGTGTTGCCGGTACGCGCATCGGTGGGGCGGGCACCTACGGTGTTGCTGGCGATGTCATGCAAACCGGTCTGGGCAACCTCTGGTATGGTGTGAACTCCTTTACGGCCCTAGCCCTTGTAGGGCTGTTCTTCGCGATACCCTATCGCCGCCTCAGGCTCTCAAGTGTCGGGCAAGTTTTCGACCTTCGTTTCGGCTCGCGCCGCTGTCAGTCCCTCACTAGTCTTTGTGTTCAAACAGAATATCTTGTCGTGAATATCATCGAACCGTTCGTGATCGGCTCCATAATCACTGGGGTTACAGGATTGCCTTTCGGCATCTCTGTATTCATCGGTGGCTTTGTAATTCTGTTCTTCACAGCCACTGGCGGCCTCAAGGGCACAGCCATAACAAATCTCGTACACTGCGGTATCGTGATCATCGGCTTGTCGATCGTGGCGCTGTTTGCGATGCAGGATATGGGCGGCTGGGCCGCTACAGTTGAGCGGGCGGACGTGGCATTGGATGCGGCGGGTATGGACAAAGCGACGTGGTGGAGTGTGACGGGAATCGGCTGGGTGACCATCATCGCGCTATCGCTTTCGGCGACACTGCACACCCCAGCGGCATCGGTCTATGCGAACTACGCAGCCTCTGCAAAATCCGAGAAGAGCCTCATTCCTGCCTTCCTTCTTGCTGGACTGTTGGCCGCCTTGATGCCTTTCATCGCTGGTGTGATCGGTGTAGAAACCTTCGCGAAATACGGTGCAGAGAGCGGCATATCAAGCTATCGCAATATCACACAGCTGGCGATCGACACAGGGCCAATCATCGGCGGGATAGCGCTAGCAGCAGTCTTAGCAGCCTTGATCTCATCGGGTGCGCCGATGCTACTTGGTAGCGCCACGATGTTCGTGAACGACTGGGTGCCGGGCTCTAAGCAGTTCTCGAAAGAGAAGCGGCTCAAGGCCTATAAGTTGACCGCCGTGATCTATGGTTTGGTCGCCACTACTATCGCCTGGCAGGCCAATATATCGTCGGTGCTGCAGTTATTGCTATTAGGCTTCGCGATGGTGGTGCCGCCGGCAATCGCTATTACCTTTATGTTCTACTGGCGTAAGACCAGTGAGAAGGCAGCGTTCTACGGCATCTTGCTAGGCTATGGTGGCGGGCTTCTGCACTGGACTTTGAATACCCTTTTCGATGGCAGTGAGTCTGCCGCTGCGGGTGGTTTCGCCGAGTATTGGTATGGCTTACTGCAGAGCCTAGGGGAGTGGGGCGACCCCACCTTCTCTGCAACCCTAATTCCACTGTTCGCGATTCCAATTCTGACCATGATCTTTCCAGATGATCATGAGAATAGCGAGTATGCGAAGAGTTTCTACAAGGCTCTAAAGACACCTGACCGAACAGTTAACGTGTGACATCCAGGGTGTTGTGTAGGAGCGCCAGCCCTCGTAATGGGGGGCTGGCGCTCCTACAGGTCTAATAGCGGAAGTGGCGACGTGGCTTGAGCGGAGCGAGTAAGAAGTAGAATATCCACGCGAACCACGATAAGAATATAATGGCTAGAATCCAGGCGGCCTTCTCACCCCCGCTAGTAACGTCCGACCCCAAGATTAGCAGTATGGGGAGGAACCACACGAAGAAGCACCCCGCGACGATCAGAATACCGATACCTGCAGATAGTACCGGGATCGCCATCAGGATCACGATGGCTACGATTAGGAATGTAAAAAGTGCGGAAAGTATTTTCATGTCTGGCCTTTGTCTCCTAGTCCTCAGGGCTGCATTAGTGAGCAGCGTTCTCAAGGAAACTAGCGAGTTTCGTGCCAGAATTAAATTTATTAAAAATCAATTGCTTATCTAGATGCTGTGCGTTGCGCATGGGCAATTTCGCTATTGCGTAGCGAAACTGCCCACTATCGAAACGCTCGCTTTTAGCACTGCGCCTGAATCAGGAATGGGCCGGGCTCGGCGTAACTGCGCTCCAATAAAATACATAGCTCTTCGGCCGTATTGGCCACAGCGCCAGGTACCCCCATGCCGCGGGCGATCGCTACCCAGTCTAATTCGGGGTTGCCGATATCGAACAGGCTTGCCGCCACGGCACCCACGTCGGTGACCCCTAGGCGCGCATATTCCACATTGAGAATATTGTATTTACGGTTCGCGTAGATCACCGTAGTCACATTGAGGTTCTCCCGCGCCTGAGTCCATAAGCACTGCAGGGTATAGCCCGCACCACCATCACCCAATAACGCGAGTACCGGACGGTCTGGGCAGGCCAGCGCCGCGCCTGTAGCGGCGGGACCACCCTGTCCTATGGAGCCGCCAGTGAGGCTTAACCAAGAGTTTGCTGCGGCCTGCTGACACAGTGGATAGGCGGCATTGCCGCCACCGGAGTCAGTAGCCACGATCGCGCCTTCGGGAAGTGTTGCCGCTACAGCCTGAGAAATGCTGCGCGTATTGAGTGGGCCGCTAGGCTTTGGCAGCGCTGCTTTTTCGAAACGACTTATCGGTGCGGTTGCGGCTTGCAGGCTCTGCGCAAGTTGTTCCAGGGCGGTAATGGCGTCTTCGTCTATTCTCGCCAAGGTATGAGTGCTACAGCCTTCCGGGATCGGCCTGCCGGACAAATTCTGATAAGCGAAGAAGCTAGCCGGCGCCTGCGCCCCTACTAGGATTAAGTTGCGCGTGCCTTCGAGGGTAGCGAGTATTTGCTCCGGAAAATACGGCATGCGCTCTACCTGCACCGCGCCGGGCCCTCCATCGATTCGAGCAGGGAAGGTGCCAGTAATAAGGCGAGCGCCAGTCTTGGCGCTGATGCGCGAGGCTGACTCAAGAGCTGCCGGGGTCAGTGCGTCGTGCTCTAGTAGTAGGACGGTCTTCTCACCGCTAGCGAAAAGTGCCGCGATGCTGTCGATGTGGGCGGCGCTTACGGTAGCGCGCTGTGGAATCGGGTTGGCCTTAACTGGTCCGGGTGAAGCGTTCCACGCGGCATCGGCCCCCATGATGAGTGTGGCAATCTGCCCTGCGGAGCCGGGGTTGGCACGAAGCGTCGCTGTCACCGCATCAGCGCCATCCTGAGCGAGGGTCTCTGCCGTGCTACAGGACTTAATCCACGCGGAAAAATTGCGGGCTAAGGTGTCGATGTCGGAGGTAAGTGGAGCGTCATAGCCCATATGATACTGGGGATGGTTGCCCACTATATTGATCAGCGGTGTGCCTGCCTTGCGGGCGTTATGTAAGTTGGCAATGCCGTTAGCAAGGCCAGGTCCCAGGTGCAGTAGAGTTGCCGCTGGCTTGCCCGTCATACGTCCGTAGCCATCCGCCGCGCCAGTGCAGACTCCTTCGAAGAGGGTGAGCACCGAGCGCATCGCCGGCACTTGGTCTAATGCCTGCACTAGGTGCATCTCGGAGGTGCCAGGATTAGCGATGCATAACTCAACACCACTTTGCACTAGGGTTTCGATCAGGGCTCTGGCGCCATTCATGCCGGGCTGGGTCATTTTTTGGAATCCTTCATAAGGGGGAGGCGGCCCGAGTTTAGCACACCCATCTTTGGGCTCAATGCTCGCTGCGAGTCAGATTAAAAAGTCTAGCGCATCAGTTGTACTGTATAAATACATAGTGTATATATATACAGCTCGCAACGAATTAACGACGATAAAACTGACTAGTATTGAGAGTGGTGAACATCATGACTGCAAAGAACGAAACATTTAATTCTGAATTTACAGAGACTTACAACGGTGTGCTGGATGCGGCGGTGCAGGAGCAGGAGATCTATCAGATTGCGACCATGCTTCCTCATACCACTGTACATGAGATCAAAGAGAAGCTGCTTAACCTAGCCCACGACCAACGTTTCGTAATGAATTATTGGCTAAAGGTGTGCAAGATTCGCGCACTGCGTGGTTTGCCTATGCCTTGGGATCATATTCATTAGAAATTCTGCAAATGAATCTGAGGCTTACAAGAAAATGCTCATGTGCCGATTGAAAAAAGGCTGCTTGATCGAGACGGTTTCTTTGATATGATTGCCGCCACTTGGCTGTTTGAGCCATGTGCAGTGTCATTTCTTCAACCGAACCATTACGGCAGCCCGATAATCATTGACTCCTATCGCCGCTAATAGCCTTTCGCTCACACACGCTCAGCGCATTTTCTTTGCCTTGCTGGTCGTTGTATCGAGCCTCTTCGTAAGCGCCCCAATAGTCAGCGCGCAAGTCGAACTTCCTGAAATAAGTGCAGCGGATACCATTCGCTTGCCTGCGAATTTCGAACTTGTAGACTTCTATCTTATTACTGTCGATGTCGGCGATCAGGTCTGGGATAACTTCGGACACACTGCGCTGCGCGTAGTCGATCGCAATACCCGCTCCGACCTCGTCTTCAACTGGGGCCTGTTCGATGCTAGTGAGGGCAATGTCGTCTTCGCCAGCAACTTCCTACAAGGCATATTGAACTATCAGCTGGGCGTATCACCTCCTTCTTGGGAGTTCGGCCGCTATGAGCGCGAACAGCGCACGGTATGGCAAGACAAGATCAATCTCACCAACGCGCAGAAAGAGACTCTCTACAAGCGCTTGGCGTGGAACCTGAGGGAAGAGAATATTGTTTACTCGTATCAATATTTCTTCGACAACTGTACGACCCGCGTAAGGGATTATCTGAATGAGGCGTTGGGCGGGCGGCTTGCTAGCGAGAATCGCGCATTCGCACGGTCGACTTTTCGCGACGAAGTGCAGGATCATTATGCCTCGATTCCTCCGGTGGCAGTTTCCCTCGATATCCTCATGAACGGGAACATCGATCGTCCCATGACACAGTGGGAAGAGCTTTTCCTGCCAGCCCAGTTACGCCGCGAATTATTGAACTTCCCCTCCGATGTCCTGCGCAATGGGCAACGTGCGCCGATGCTGGAAGAGCCTACGGTCATCATGGAGTTTACTCCTCCAACAGCGAAGCCCAGTGGTTATTACTTCGTAGGGGCAGGCCTGCTTATCCCCATCGTTTTTCTATTCCTTATGCTCAAGCGCATCCCACTATCCTCCTTCTCAAGCCAGCCGGGCTTTACCCTGCGGGCTGCGCAGCTCAGTTTCCGGATGATGGGTTTGTTGACGCTGCTACTTAGTCTTGCCAGCGGTATCTATGGTTCGATCATGGGTTTCGGGTGGCTAGCCTCTGCGCATTTGGATCTGCATCATAATCTCAATCTCTTACTGTTCTGGCCTACGGATATTCTTGGCGTCATCTTCGCGGTGCGCTGGTTGATTGCGGGGCGTAGCTATACCATGAGCTCCACGCTGCATAACGTGATCATCTTGTACTTCATCCTTCACATCCTAGCCGCCCTTGGCTATGTTTTCGTGTCGCTTACGGGTATGGCCGAACAGGACGTCGTGTCTCTGTTGATTTTTGTAGTGCCCGCACTCATCGCCTTCGGAGTTCTGGTATGGAACGCAGGCTTTAGTCCCGTGCGCCGTATGCGCTTCTCCTAATTAGTCCTACATCTCAAGTGCCCTAGGTACAGCTGCAGGGTGCGGGTTTGCTGCATTTCGAGTGCTGCGCGGGTCTATCGAACATTTGCTCGATTTTTCATTTTCAAGTGTCTGCAAAAGTGCTAGAGTCGTTCTCCTAGTTTTCTGGCAAATCGTTTTATTAAGTTTAGGAGAGTCCCACGTGAACGCCTCGTTTACCGCCGAAGAGCTGCAATTTCAAGAAGATGCCCGGCAATTCCTCGAAGCCGAGTTCCCCAAGGACATCCGCGCCAAAGTGGAGCAACGTGTGCGTCTCGAGAAAGACGACTACGTGCGCTGGCAGAAGATTCTGTACAAGAAGGGTTGGGCAGCACCTAACTGGCCAGAGGAGTACGGCGGCACAGGTTGGACAGCCGTACAGAAGTATATCTTCGCGGAGCAGATGGCCCGTTTCGGTGCCCCCGAGCCCGTTGCCTTTGGCATGAAGATGGTGGCGCCCGTGATCTATAGCTATGGTAATGAGGAGCAGAAGAAACGCTTCCTGCCGGATATCTTGGCCAGCAATGTGTGGTGGTGTCAGGGCTATTCCGAGCCTAATTCCGGTTCTGATCTTGCCTCACTCAAGACCTCCGCCGTGCGCGAGGGCGATCACTATATCGTCAATGGCACGAAGACTTGGAACACCTTGGGTCAATACGCCGACTGGATATTCTGTCTTGTGCGCACCGACAATTCGGTCAAGAAGCAGGAGGGCATCAGTTTCCTCCTAATCGACATGAAGACCCCTGGCATCAAAGTCTCGCCAATCTATTTGATCGACGGCACACCAGAGGTCAACGAAGTGTATTTCGAGAACGTCAAAGTTCCTGTTGAGAATTTGATTGGCGAAGAGAATAAGGGGTGGACCTATGCCAAGGTTCTGCTAACCCATGAGCGTACCAATATCGCAGGCGTGCCACGCTCCAAGGTGCGCCTAGAGAAGCTGCGCGCGCTAGCAGCGAAGACTGCCGATGGCAATGGCGGCAGCTTGAGTGATGATCCTATTTTCAAGAAGAAGATCGCAGAGGCAGAGATTCAAGTGCTAGCACTTGAGTACGCAGAGTTGCGCGCACTTGCGGCAGTGAGTGTTGGCAAGGCTCCAGGGCCTGAGTCATCAATTCTGAAAGTGGTTGGCACAGAGGTGGCGCAGTTTATCGACGAGCTCTATATGGAGATGGCGGCTTGGCAATCATTGCCATTCGTCCCGGATCAATTCGTCGAGGGTTTCTCGGGCGAAGAGATCGGCGAGAACGGTGAGGCGGCCACGGCATTGAATTACTTCAATAATCGCAAGGCGTCTATCTACGGTGGGTCGAACGAGATCCAGAAAAACATCATCTGCAAGGCCGTGCTAGGTCTATAAAGGCTGCACGAGAATAATCGGGAAATAACGTGGATTTTTCATACAGTGATGAGCAGCAAATGCTGCAAGACAGCGTGCAGAAGTTTGTGCACAGACATTATTCCTTCGACGATCGCAATGCGATCATCGATAGTGGCAGTGGCTACAGCGACGAGTGCTGGCAACTGTTTGCAGAGCTTGGCTGGCTGACCGTGCCTTTCAGCGAGGACGATGGCGGTTTCGGCGGCCTCGCTACTGACATGATGGTGTTGATGGAAGAATTCGGTAAGGCCATGGTCGTCGAGCCCTTTGTTCCAACCGCGGTACTCGGTGGTGGCCTTGTTGCCGCGCTGGGCAGCGAGCAACAGAAAGAGCAAAACCTTGGCCCGCTCATGGAGGGCAAGCTGCAGTTAGGTGCCGCGCTCTATGAGACCAACGGTCGCTATAATCTCGCCAGCGTAGGCACTACTGCCAAGCGCGATGGCGATCACTATGTGGTCAACGGCAGCAAGATCCTCGTACTCAATGGTGAGTCGGCGCAGCAATTACTGGTTAGTGTGCGCACGCAAGGCGCAGAGAGAGACGAGCAAGGCATCAGCGTAGTGCTGATCGATGCGGCAAGTTCGGGTGTTCATAAGAAAGCCTATACCACTGTCGATGGCCACCGTGCCGCGCAGATTAGTTTCACCGATGTTAGGGTGCCCGTCGCAAACTGTTTAGGCGCCGAGGGTGAGGCACTGAGCGCACTGCGCCGCGTTGTCGATCGCGCTACTTTATGCGTAAGCGCCGAGGCCGTAGGCGCTTTGGATATGCTCCTGCAAAAGACTGTCGAATACAGCAAAACCCGTAAGCAATTCGGTACCGCTATCGGAACCTTCCAAGCGTTGCAGCATCGCATGGCCGACATGTTTATTGAGTGTCAGTTGGCACGCTCTATAGTGGTGATGGCGGCGATGAAGTTAGACAGCAATCTTCCTGACGCAGAGAAGGCGCGTGCCGTTTCTGCGGCGAAGAGCCGTGTGGGGCGAGCGATTCGCAAGGTTGGCCAAGAGGCGGTGCAATTGCACGGCGGCATCGGCATCACCAACGAGCTAGATGTCGGCCATTTGTTCAAGCGCGTCACGGGTATCGAGACCTTGTTTGGCAATAGCGATTTCCATACAGCCCGTTTCGCTAGCCTGTAGGATTATGCCGCGTGAGTGAATTAATTCTAGTACGCCATGGTCAGGCCTCATTCGGTGCCGAGTCTTACGATAAGTTGAGCCCGCTTGGCATCGAGCAGGTGCAATTGCTGGCGCAGCATTGGCAGGGCAACGACGAGCAATTCGACCATGTCTACAGTGGTGACTTACTACGTCAGCGCGAGACCGCCGCAATATTGCAGCCGCTAATGGTCGACTCCGCACAGACTCCCAATATCCACCCTGGCCTCAACGAGTACGATGGCACGCCCATTATCGACCTGTATCTGCGCGACCATCACCAATCCGACACGCCAGTCCAGCTCCCCATTCTCGATCGTAAAGAATTCCAATTGATTTTCGAGGCGGCTACGTCCCGCTGGATCGAAGGTAGCCTGCAGCCTAGTGCCGACGATATCGATTTCGAGCCTTGGTTAGACTTCAAGGCGCGCGTACACAACACGATGGACGAATTGATGGCACGCCATGGCAATGGCAGCCGCGTTCTTGTATCGACCTCTGGCGGCGTTATCGCTCTTGCGCTGCAAAGGGTATTAGGCCTGCCGGATGCGCAGGTCATTGCGGCCAATTGGATGGTGAATAATAGCTCGGTAACGCGCATACGCTACGGCGGCGGGCGAGTGTCCTTATCTCTGTTTAATGGGCTCTCCCACTTGGAGAAACCGCAGCTGCGTGACAAGATTAGCTTTCGATAAACACGGGAAGATGTTTTGGTGAGTACACAGGCTCTATTAGATAAGGCGGGCGCGGTCCGCGCAGGCGAAGAGCTCGACCTAGACGTGCTGCGAGATTACCTGCAACCGGTGCTCGGTGGCGACATATCGGCCTTGCAGGTGCAGCAGTTCCCCGGTGGCTTCTCCAATCTTACCTATCTTCTTAGCGTAGGCTCGCAAAAATGGGTGCTGCGGCGCCCACCCTTCGGCAGTAAAGTGAAGTCCGCCCACGACATGGGCCGCGAGTTCAAGATACTGAGTGCCTTGGGCGATGTCTTTCCCTACGCCCCAACTCCATTGCATTTCTGCCAGGACCACGATGTACTGGGCTGCGACTTCTATTTGATGTCCTGTATCGAAGGCGTGGTTATTCGTAAGGAATATCCTCCACAGATGGTGCTGACACCTGCGCAGGTGCGCGAGCAGTTCTTCACACTCTTCGATGTGTTGGGCGAGCTGCATTCCGTTGATCTGAAAGCGGCCGGTTTAGAAAACTTCGGTAAGCCTGAGGGCTATGTTCGAAGGCAGGTAGAGGGCTGGAGCAAGCGTTATTATGATGCCCGCACACCCGATGCGCCGGACTTCGATAAGATTATTGAGTGGCTGCACGACAAGATGCCCGCCGAGAGTGGCATGGCACGCATCATCCACAATGATTACAAGATGGACAATGTCATCTGGTCTGCCGACAACCCTTTGAAGATAATCGGGGTGTTGGATTGGGAGATGGCCACGGTAGGCGATCCGCTGATGGACCTCGGCTGCACACTGGGCTATTGGGCGGAAGCGGGCGACCCTGAGCATCACCGTCAGTTCAGAGCCATGCCTAGCGATGCGCCGGGCGCGCCAACGCGGGCCGAGATTGTGGAGCGCTTTGCGCAGCGCACCGGCCTGACCGTGGATCGCATCGACTTCTACTTCTGCTTCGGCATGTTCCGTTTGGCGGTCATCGGTCAGCAAATTTACTATCGATATCACCAGGGCATTACCAAGGACCCGCGTTTCGCCGCCTTGATTCACAAGGCTCATAGTCTGCACAAGATGTGCGAGTCGGTGATCGAACGCTCTAGCCTTTAAGCTTTTTCAACTGTCTCTTATGCTGCTTACGAGCACTGCGCTCGAAGGCACGCTTCCATTTTCCTTTCCTGAAGATATGCAGATACATGCTGGACTTAATGATGTAGTCCGCGATCAACGCTGCATAAATCCAATAAACGCCCAGGCCCGCAAAATAGAATATAGCCGTCAATATGACCCGCCCGAAAATGATGCCCGAGAACATGATCTTGGCAGGGGAGCGTGTGTCGCCGGCGCCGCGCAGTGCGCCGCCCAGAGTGAACTCGATCGACATCATCGGCTGCACGATCGCCACCATAATGGTCAGCGCGACTAGGTGGTCGAGGATCACATCGCCGCTTATGAAGAAGCTGCCGATGGTGCGGGCATTGCTGCCGAGAATGATGCCGATGGTGAGCATGATGCCGAAGGCGATACGCAGGTTGCGCCAAGTGGCGCGCTCGGCCTCCTCTGGCTGCTTAGCGCCGAGGTGCTGCCCCACCATGGTGGCGGTGGCGATAGAGAAGCCCATGCCGATTACGATGGAGAGCGAGAGGATATTAACGCCGATGCCATAGGCAGTGAACGCCTCCGTGCCGAATAGCGATACCACCCACATGAAACTAATAATGGAGGTGTTGAATAGCGCCTGCTCGACACCCGCCGGGATGGCGATGCGCACAAGGTGTGAGAAGCGTTCGTGACTAAAGAAGGGCTGGGAGCGCGGCTTGAGGATTAGGTGCTGACGTTGCCACATGAATAGGAATAGGGCGGCGGTGAGCAGATAGGAGATACCGGTAGCGAAGGCGGCGCCCTGCACTCCGAACTTTGGCAGCCCGAAGGCGCCGTACACTAGGGAATAGGCCAGTGCAACGTTGACCACATTGCCTAAAGCCACAACCCACACCGGTGTTAAGGCGTCTCCGGCAGCACGAAGGCCAGCCCCGAGCACTGCGAGGAAGGCGAAGAAGACGTTGAAGTAGATCAGTATCTTCAAATATTGGCCGGCCTCGACGAGTAGTTCGCCCTCGAGGCCGAAGATGCCGACGAGAGGTTCGGCGACAAATTGGATGACGACACACAATAATAATGAGGCTATCACAGCGATCATCATGGATAGCTTCACCACGCGATCGGCTTCCTCGTGATTCTTAGCGCCCCAGGCGTAGGCGACCATCGCCGTAGTGCCCACGGTGATGGAGAAGAGGATAAGTTGAATCGCCATATAGATGCGGTCGGCGGCCAATACTGCTGCAACCGCGCCGTCACCTAGGCTCGCGACTATTTTGATCGCGGCTAGATGCACCATCGAGAGCAGCAGATTGCCCACGATCGTCGGCGCGGCAAGGCGCATCAGGCTAAGGCGCAGTGGGGCAGTCGGCTCTGCAGCTAGTTCTGTAGGGCGGTCATCGGACATCAATTGCTTCCGATCCGAGGCGGATCAATGAATGGAATTGCCATAAAAAAGGTTCTGCTGTTTAGCGAACGAGGGTTTGTTCGCTCGCCGCGCGAAAAGCGCCGCAAGAATACGCCTGTGACGGCACGCTGGCAATTCATGATCACCGACCTGTTAGCGCAGCACTACCTTGACCCACCGTGGGAGATAACGTATTTTCAGGCACCTGAACGCAGCCCTCCGGCAGTGATTATGCCTCGAAACGATCGGGCATCTCCCGTTTACCTGACACTATAAGAAGAACTCAACGTGACCGAATCTAGCAAGAATAGCTTAATGCAAAACGTGATTGTCTGTGCCGCTTTCCTCAACGGCTTCGTCATCATGACAATCGAACTGCTAGGTGGCCGCGTGCTGTCTCCCTATTTCGGCACCAGCGTGTATGTATGGGGCAGCATCATTACGATCTTCATGCTCTCCCTATCCCTAGGCTATCTGTGGGGCGGGCGCCTTTCCTCGCGTAATCCAAGCCATGGTATGTTCGCTGCTTTCTTCGGACTTTCGGCGCTACTTTCCTTGCCGATCATCTTCTTCGCGGAATGGACGATGACACAAGTGTTCTTGCTAGTAGAGGATCCTCGCTATGGCTCCTTGATTGCTGCGACTCTATTGTATTTCCTTCCTATCTGCTTCATGGGCATGGTGTCGCCTTATTCGATCCGTTTGCTGGTCAGCTCCGAGGAGCACAGCGGACGCATGGCGGGCTTGCTGTATTTCGTCTCGACCCTCGGCAGTGCCCTTGGTACTCTACTGACATCGTTCTATTTCGTCCTTTGGTTTGAAATCGACACTATTATGTGGGGCTCTGTCGCTGTCCTATTGCTGTGCGGCGCGGCCATCTTGATCATTCATAAGCTACCGGTTCGGGAAGCGACGGGAGTTCATCGTTATGAAAACTGAAAAGACTTTGCATCGTAATATCAATCCTTGGCGCCAGGGTTTGCTGTTTAGCTTATTGGCTCTAGCCTCCCTGTTCACTGGCTTGGTCACTGCCGAGACACTCCATGAGGAGCGCTCTGTATACCGCAATATTTTCGTGACAGAGGTGGACGGGCGTCGCTGCCTGCTCTTCAACGCGGTGCGTGGAGAGCGCAATCAAACCTGCATGAATATGCGTAACCCGAAGGAGTTTGTCTTTCATTATGCGCGCATGACCATGGCGGGGCTGTTGGTTAATCCTGACCCTAAGAACATCCTCATCGCGGGGCTCGGCGGCGGCACGCTGCCTTCGGCGCTGCACGAGCTCTACCCCAATGCCAAGATCGAGATTATCGAGATCGACCAAGCCGTGGTCAATGTGGCGAAGAATTTCTTCAATTTCCAAGAGAGTGCGAATGTTGAGACCCATGTAGTAGATGCGAGGGTTTTCATCAAACGGGCAGGCCTTACGGGGCGCAAATTCGACTTCATCGTATTGGATGCCTTCACTGGCGAGTATATCCCCGAGCACATGCTGACGCAGGAGTTCCTCGAGGAAGTTAAGCAAGTACTGACTCCCGATGGAGTGCTGATCTCTAACACGTTCTCAACCAGTCAGCTATACGCCCACGAGTCGGAGACCTATAGGGCAGTGTTCGGTGACTTCTTCAACTTGAAGATGAGTGGCTCGGGTAATCGGGTGATCATCGCGCAGCAGAAGGAATTGCCAAGCCTCGGTACGCTCAAGGCTAATGCGCAGCCATTGCATGAAACCCTTAAGCCTTACGGGGTCGAGATACTCGAGTTTCCGGGTCGAATGGGCACGCGCCCGGATTGGGATCAGACCAAGCGTGTGCTTACCGATCAGTTCTCGCCTGCTAATCTATTGGGCCGTTAGTGCATGGGCTCCATGCGGAACAGATAGAAATAGCACAGACATGCCGACATCCAACTAATGTAGAGCGTCCATAAGTCATGGGAGATGAAATGGGCGCCGCGCAGCTGTTGAGCCACGCCGAAGATAAGGCCTAGCGTTAACACTCCTCCTAGTACTTTGAAGCGCCATTGCGGCCTAAAGTGCCGCGCAAGAAAGAATAAACCCAGCCAGCAGTAAGCGCCACTGGCATGGCCAGCGGGGAAGCAAGCCCCCGGGCTCTGCCCCTCGAGGCGTGGATCGAACAAGCTTATAAAGGTCTTCTCTCCTCCATAACGCGCCAAGTCCCAAGGGCAATCTAGCGCGCTGTACTCCTTCATCAGGTTCACTATCGCCACCGTAATCAGGGCAGACACCAGTACGTAGTAAAGACCCTTGCGATAGGGGCGCACGGATTGCTTAAAGTGACTCAGAGCGATGGCGCTGAGCAGTGCCAGTAGTAGGGCGGCCACAAGATTGCGGCCTTGGTCATGTATAAGCTGGTTCGTGAGCCAGGCATCCCGCATTTGCCATTGACTGCCTTGTAGGCGAAACACTAAGTCGCCGAGCAGAAGGTCGCCCCCGCCTACAATTAAAACAACATTGCCTAACAGGAATGCGGCAGTAGGAAGAAGAATGAAGAGTCGAAAATCACGTGTCATGCAGATAGGGCTCGCGTTCGGGTGCATTGCTAAATAAAGGTGGAGAGTAAAGCCTGTAGCTTAAGTCTGTCTTAAGACTTGCTGGGCAAACTAGGTAGCGTAATTCCTATTGGTGACTATTAAGAGAGATTACCCATGCCTGAATTAGCCTTACGGGCAAAGTTTGCCCTTTTAAAGAGCAAAAGCAGCATAGTAATGATATTACTAGCCTCCTTAATCTTTGTAGGCGGCTATAACTACGCATTCTTCCACAATGTGTTCGAGCGCTATTCCGCGCCCGGTAATCTTGGCTTTTTTATATCCTTGGCGGTGCTACTGTTCTGCTTTATCGCCTTCTTTCTTGGCTTGGTGCTCAACAAGTTCACCTTCAAGCCCATCTTAATGTTTCTATTCCCGGCTGCCGCGATGGCCAGTTACTTCATGAATAGTTACAACGTAATTATAGATACCAACATGATTGAGAATTCTATCATGACGGACTCGCGTGAGGTCTTCGATCTTATCAGTCTGCGACTCGTAGTCTATTTTGTCCTGTTGGGATTGCTGCCCGCGTATCTCGTTTATCGTATTCCCATTAGTTGCAAGTCGACCACTAAAGAGATTTTAAGTCGTTTCAAGTTTCTCGCCGTTTTGCTCGTACTCATCGTCAGTAATATGCTGTTGATGTCGGAACAATACGCCAGTTTTATTCGCGAGCAGAAGGACCTGCGTTACTACATGAACCCGCTGACCTTCATCTATTCCTCAGGTAAGTATGTAGACGAGCTCCTGCGCGTAGATCACGTCGGGCCGCGTATCCCTATAGCGGAAGATGCCTATATCACTAAGAATAGCGATCCGCGCAAGCTCGTTGTTCTAGTAGTCGGCGAGGCAACACGCGCCGATCATTGGTCACTCAACGGTTACGAGCGCGAGACCAATAGAGCCTTGCCTAAACATAATGTTATAAATTTCCCCCAGCTTAGCTCCTGTGCTACATCGACCGCATTCTCTCTACCCTGCATGTTTTCCCTAAGCGGGTTCGACGACTTCCAACTGCGCGATGCGAAGGCCCATGAGAATGTCTTAGATGTGCTCAGCAGAGCGGGTGTAAACGTACTGTGGCGTGACAATAATTCCGATTCCAAGGGCGTTGCAGATGGCGTTGCATTCGAAGATTTTCGCAGCCCCGAGGTGAATCCGGTGTGCGATGAAGAGTGTCGCGATGTGGGCATGCTCAGTGGCTTGGATGACTACATCGCCAGCCACCCCGAGGGCGATATCGTGATCGTATTACATCAGATGGGCAATCACGGGCCCGCCTACTATAAGCGTTACCCCAAAGAGTTTGAATTCTATACGCCAGTGTGTGAATCGAATCAGCTTGAGACCTGCAGCCGCGAAGAGATTAACAATGCCTATGACAATGCCTTAGTCTATAGCGATTACTTTCTTGCTAATGTCATCGATTTTCTTGAGCCTTTGCAGGAGGATTTCTCGACCGCAATGCTCTATATGGCAGACCACGGTGAGTCACTGGGGGAGCTTGGGCTCTACCTACATGGCCTGCCCTATGCGCTCGCGCCAGAGGCGCAGACTCATGTCGCAGCTGCGCTGTGGTTGGGGGATGACATAAGCCATGATGCACGCCAAAAACTCGAAACCCAGGCGCAGCAAGCATTGTCACACGATAACTATTTCCATACCGTTCTTGGGATGCTCGACGTCAATACCAAAGTCTACCAGCCCGAACTCGATATCCTAGAGTCCGTTAAATATTAAGGGCTGCCCGCGTGGCCTCTTCGATCGCACGCTTCGCATCGAGTTCGGCCGCTACATTAGCGCCGCCGACTAGCTGGCAAGGGATCTTTAGACCTGCCACTAGTTCTTGTAGTGGCTCCTGCCCAGCACAGATCACAACATTGTCTACTGCCAGTAAGCGTGGCTCACCATTGACAGTCAGGTGTAGGCCTTCGTCATCGATGCGCTGATACTCACAGCCGGCCAACATCTGCACTTGACGCTTCATTAGTCCTAAGCGATGAATCCAGCCTGTAGTCTTGCCGAGGTTAGCGCCAATACGAGTCTGTTTCCGTTGCAGTAAGAATATCTGCCTCGGTGAGGGTTCGAGCTGCGCGCTGACGCCCTCTATGCCGCCACGGGCCGCCATCGTCATGTCGACCCCCCACTCCTTCATGAACACGGGGATGTCTTGACTAGGGGTTGCATCGCCATGGCTTAGGAACTCTGCCACGTCGAAACCGATACCACCTGCGCCTATCAGCGCTACGCGTTTGCCTACGGTTGCCTTACCGCTGATGACATCCACATAGCTTAGAACCATCGGGTGGTCGACTCCCTCTATGCTAGGCACGCGTGGAGAGATGCCGGTTGCCACGGCCACGGCGTCGAAGTTCTCGGCGTTAAGTTGAGCGCTAGTCACTCGCGTATTGAGATTAACCTCCACGCCAAGAGTTTGTAAGCGTTGGGCGAAGTAGCGTAGGGTCTCATTGAATTCTTCTTTGCCTGGGATGCGTTTGGCTAGATTGAATTGGCCGCCGATTTCTGTGGCGCTGTCGAACAGTGTGACCTTATGCCCGCGCTCTGCAGCGGTTGTGGCGAAGGCTAAGCCTGCAGGACCCGCGCCGACCACGGCGATATTTTTCGGAGAGGTAGTCGGCGTGATCTGAAATTCCAATTCATGACAGGCGCGTGGGTTCACAAGGCAGCTGGTGAGCTGGCCATTGAAAATATGATCGAGACAGGCTTGGTTGCAGCCGATGCAGGTGTTGATCTCGGCGCTGCGATTCGCCGCTGCCTTATTAACGAAATGTGGGTCTGCCAAGAATGGACGTGCCATGGAAATCATGTCGGCATCGCCCTGGGCCAAGACCTGCTCAGCGAGCTCTGGCGTGTTGATGCGGTTCGAGGTAATGACAGGTACCGGCAGGTGGTCGCGATATTTCGCTGTCACCCAAGTAAAAGCGCCTCGTGGCACCTTGGTTGCTATGGTGGGGATCTGGGATTCGTGCCAGCCGATGCCAGTATTGATGATGCTTACGCCAGCTTGTGCGAGCGCTTTGCCAAGAAGTACAGTTTCTTCGAAGCTACTTCCTCCTTCCACTAGGTCGAGCATAGAGAGGCGGAAGATGATGATGAAATTAGTACCGACTCGCTCTCGCGTGCGGCGCACGATCTCTAGTGCTAAGCGAATGCGGTTCTCGAAACTACCACCCCAGCGGTCTTTACGCTGGTTCGTGCGTTTGGCGATAAACTCATTGATGAAGTAGCCTTCCGAGCCCATGATCTCAACGCCGTCGTAGCCAGCTTCCTGACAGAATGCGGCGAAGTTCGCGAAGTCTTCGATCTGCTGCAGTATCTGTTCTTCGCTCGCCTCGTGTGGCACATAGCGATTGATCGGCGCCTGAATCGGAGACGGCGCGATCAAGTTCTCTGTTCGCGAATAGCGACCTGTATGCAGGATCTGCAGGCAAATCTTGCCGCCTTCTTTGTGCACGGCGTCAGTGATCACGCGATGCTTCTCTACAGCGCCTTCCTGTTTGAAGACAGGCAGCTCGCCGGGGGGTAGGCAATGCTCGTTAGGCATGAAGCCGCCGGTGACGATCAGGGCCACGCCACCGGCCGCACGCTCTGCGTAGAAGGCGGCCATGCGGTTGTGGCTGTCGGGTATATCCTCGAGCCCCGTGTGCATCGAACCCATAAGAACGCGGTTACGTAACTGAGTGAAACCTAGGTCGAGCGGTTCGAGCAGATGGGGGTAGGACATGTTGAGCCTCATTCACCAACGTGGACGGTTAAGATGTCGCATTCGGAGCCGTGTAATACCTTGTTGGCGGTGGAGCCGAGTAACAACTTCCAGCCAGAACGGCCATGGCTGCCGATGACGATAAGGTCGGCGCTCAGCTCTTGGGCCATGCTGCGGATCTCGGTGGCGGCCGAGCCCACGACAATGTGTTGTTGGGCTGCGTCTATTGCGCATTCCTTGCCTATATCGGCCAGGCGGTCTTCGGCAATCTGCATCGCCTCTTCCTGCATCTTACTGACATTGATGGCATATGCATCGATGGGATAGGCGGCGGCTATTGGCTCTACCACATGCACAAGATGCAGCTTTCCGCAGTCACCACCGGCCAGTTTCTTCGCTCGTTTAATGACCTTGCTAGACTCGTTTGATAAATCGATAGCGACTAAAATCTTCTGATATGTGCTCATGATTTACTCCTTTGATTAATTCGGTTACATCTCCAGTGTATCACTATGACGAGCCAGGATTGTGATTAAACGTGCTTATAAATAGGGCGAAAAAAGCCACGCAAAAGAGTCACGTAAGCGCTCCGGAAGCGAGCGGTTGGCGATCTCCTCCTTGGTGACCTGCGTGGCGTTGGCGCGCCTGCTTAGGAAATATTCACTCAATTGCTGGTTGGTCTCTCGGCTGAATAACTCCACCCCCAGCTCGTAGTTCAGGCGTAGACTGCGGGGGTCCATGTTGGCCGAGCCAATCAGGCTGTACTGCTCGTCTATCAATAGAATTTTCGAATGAATGAAGGGGGATTTCTGGTAAGCGACATACAAATCAGTTTCGAGAATTATGCGCAAGATATTGCGCGAGGCCCAGTGCGCCGGCTTGATGTTGTTCTCCCCCGGTAGAAGGATTTGCACATCTACTCCACGCAGGTGCGCGGCGATCAGGGCGCCAATAAGGTCTTGGGTGGGGAGGAAATAAGGCGTCATGATCCAGACACGCTTGCGTGCGGAGCTGATAACGCCAAGCATCAAATCATTAAGCCTGTCTAAGGACTTATTGGGGCCATCTAGCACGAGCCTAGTCCACACCGGAGACTCGCGTTTGTTGGGATTGCGGTGCTTGTATGGATGCAGATTGCGGGTGCCTTTGCAGTAGTGCCAGTCGCGACGGAAAGCCCATTCCAGTTCGTCCACTACGCGGCCACGTAGGCGGAAGTGTATATCCATAACGCGGTGTGCATTGTCCTGCCGCAACGCTAAATGCCGGTCTCCAATATTGGCGCCACCGGTGAAGGCGTAGCGGTTATCGACGATCAACATCTTGCGGTGACTACGTAGGTTCAGGTTTAAAGAAGGCGGCAGTAGGGTGATGGGGTTGAAGCGAGTGAACTCGATCTGATGCTGTCTTAATAGTGTGCCGATGCGGCGCAGGCTCATCCACTCGCCCATGCCATCAACGATGACTTTGACTTCTAGTCCGCGGTTCTTGGCAGCCACCAGGGCTTCAATGAATTGCTGGCCAGTCTCGTCGCGATCGAAGATATAGGTGCAAAGCAGCACATGGTGTTCGGCATTCGCGATTGCCTCCAGCATTGTGGGGTAGATCTCCTCGCCATTTTGCAGCACCAGCACCTCGTCACAGGAGCTTAAGCCTTTTTTAACGACGTTCTCGCCGACCATTGATAGTGGGCGGAAATCCGTACCTGCTGGCTCTGTTATCGTGTCGGTCGAGTCTTTGCCCAACTTGGTGATGTAGTGCCGGCGCGCCGCAGAGTTTACTCGGTTGATGCCGAAGATAAGATACAAAATTGGCCCGGCTAGGGGCAGGATAATACACAGAGCGATCCAACCAAACGCTCCGCGGGAGTCGGCCTTATTGAGCAGGGCGTGACCTGAGGCGAGCACCGCCATCATGATGTGGATGGGTGGAATAAACCACAGTAGGTTCTGTTCCCAGTTCATGCGCTGTCCTTTGGTTCGATAAGCGAGACATCGGCGATTAAGGCCTTGTGATCCGAGAAGTCGCGCCAATGGCTGCCCGCAGTACTTTCACAGTGTTCGATCTCTAAGCCGCGCACGTAGATTCGATCCATCTGCAGCATCGGAAGAAACGCGGGGAAGGTGCGCGCGAGGCGGCCATTGGAGCATTCATGAACTTCGCGTAGGCCTAACATTTGCGTGAGCCGTTTGTGCGAGCTCAGTCGCCAGTCATTGAAATCCCCAGCGAGAATTAGCGGTTCGTCTGCCGGCACTGTGCGGTGAATATAGTCGATCAAGTGTGCAACTTGTAGGGCGCGTTCGCGTTCGAATAGACCGAGGTGTACGCAAATCAGATGCAAGTTGCCCGTGATAGTGCCATGTAGAAAACCGCGCTGAGAGAAGCTTAGGATCGACGCATCGATGTTGTCCCAGCGCTCGAAGGGCAGTGCGCTAAGAATGGCATTGCCATGGTGACCATGTTGGTAGATCGCATTCTTGCCATAGGCGTGGTGGTGCCAGACCGTATCGGCGAGGAATTCTAGCTGCGATTCGGTCGGCCACGCTGCTAAGTTTTTCTGGTGTTTGTCGTTAGCTCCCACCACCTCCTGAAGAAACACGATGCTTGCGCCGCTTTCACGCAGGCATTCGCGAATCTTGTGAAGCACCAGCCGCTTCGGACCAAGCGCAAAGCCTTTGTGGATGTTGAGGCTGAGTATCCGAAAGGCATTTTTTTGCATATTGTCGTGATATTTCCTAGAAACGGCTGGTGGACATCGATGTCCTGCAAAACAGGCGGTGTAAGTCCTTAGCTAGCAGCCTTGATCATATTACGGGCAATAATCAGTTGTTGAATCTGACTGGTACCCTCGTAGAGGCGGAATAGGCGCACGTCTCGGTAGAAGCGTTCAACAGCATACTCCGAAATATAGCCAGCACCCCCATGGATTTGCACGGCGCGATCCGCAACACGGCCGACCATCTCCGTCGCAAACAGTTTGCAGGCAGCGGACTCGGTGCTCACATTCTCTCCTGCATCGCGTTTTCTTGCGGTCTCTATGACCATGCAGCGCGCCGCGTAGGACTCGGTCTTGGAGTCCGCCAGCATTGCCTGAATGAGTTGGTGATCTGATATTGGCACGCCAAACTGTTTACGGCTCATAGCGAATTCCAACGCATCCTCGATGAGTCGCTCGGATACGCCGACGCTGACGCCCGAGATGTGCAGGCGGCCACGATCGAGGACCTTCATAGCTGTAATGAAGCCTTGGCCCTCTGCGCCGATTAGGTTCTGCGCAGGCACTTTACAGTCTTCAAAAATGACGTCACAGGTCAAAGAGCCTGCCTGTCCCATTTTACGGTCCACCGCGCCAAGGGAGATGCCTGGGGTGCCTTTCTCGACGATAAATGCCGAGATGCCGCGTGCGCCTTTTATTGACGGGTCGGTGCGCGCCATGACGTTAAATGTGTCCGCCACGGGGCCATTAGTGATGTAGCGCTTGGTGCCATTGATGATGTAGAAATCGCCTTCGCGCCGCGCAGTAGTCTTCACAGAGCCCGCATCGGAACCCACGTCGGGTTCGGTAAGGCAGAAGCAGCCCACCCACTCGCCACTGGCGTATTTTGGCAAGAAACGTTGCTTCTGCTCCTCGGTGCCGTCGAATACGACTGCGGCGGAGCCGATGCCATTGTTAGTGCCGAGGATGGAGCGAAATGCGGGGCTGGTGCGTCCTAGCGCCATGGCCACATAGATCTCCTCTTCCATCGTCAGCCCAAGGCCGCCGTATTCTTCGGGGATGGTCATCCCGAACAATCCTAAGTCTTTCATTTCTTGGACTATTTCGTCCGGAATTTGGTAGTTTTCTGCCACTTCCTGCTCGGCAGGAACTAGGCGCTCTTTAACGAATCGATCCACCATGTTGACAAGTTGATCGAGTAGTTCTTGGTCACGAATCATGCGATTTCCTCTAAATAAATTCCCCGAAACATACACATACCAGATAGAGCTTAAAGTCTGCTCGAAGCGAATTCCACCTCTTTATACCCTGTGCTACCATGACTGCCCCACAGCGAGCTTGGCACTGACCAGCTGGGCTGAGGGGCAGCTTTTTTGAAGGCGCCGCAAACTCGATGGGATGTCGAGTCTGTGTTACTTCGAGACGTTGTTACCAACTAGTCGCTGAGGGGAGACTATGAAGGTTTGTCTAGCTTTGCCGAGTTGCTGCCGCCGTGCGCAGCTTGCGTTCGCATTTCCCCTCCTACGCAAATTATTTGTTATGCATTAGAGAGAGCGAGTATATGACGGATTCGGAACAAGCATTTATCTACGATGGTGGCAGGAGTGCATTTGGGCGACAGGGCGGAGTTCTGGCTCCAGTACGTCCCGATGATCTGTTAGCGCACATCATTAAATCTGTCGTAGGTCGCAATAAGTTTCCATTGGAGGCCTATGAAGATGTCATCATGGGCAACACTAATCAAGCAGGCGAGGACTGCCGCAATGTAGGCCGTTTCGCTGCACTGTTGGCGGGCATGCCCCATGCCGTAGGCGGGCTTACGGTCAATCGCCTGTGTGGGTCTGGCCTCGCGGCAGTGCTAGACGCTGCCCGTGGCGTAAAGAGCAGCGAGGGACAACTTTTCGTGGCAGGCGGTGTCGAGTCCATGAGTCGCGCGCCTCTCATCCTCTCTAAAGCGACCTCGGCCTATGATCGTGGCCAACAAATCGCCGACAGCACGCTTGGCGCGCGCTTCACCAATCCGCGGTTCGCCGCAGCCTTCGGCAATGACACTATGCCGCAGACCGCTGACAATATCGCGAAAGACCTCGGTATTAGCCGCGCAGAGAGCGATGTGTTTGCAGCTGCCTCGCAGGCTAAATACGAAGCGGCACGTGTTGCCGGTTTCTTCCAAGACGAGATCATTCCAATCGATGTTCCCCAAGGGCGCAAGAAGCCTGCATTGACGGTGGATGCGGATGAGCATCCTAGAGCGAACTCAACGGTGCAGGCGCTAGAAGGTTTGCGTCCTCTGTTTGAGGGCGGCGTAGTCACCGCTGGCAATGCCTCGGGCATCAACGATGGTGCTGCAGCCCTAATTGTCGGCGATAGCAGTATTGGGGAAAAATATGGCATACGACCACGCGCACGCATTGTCGCGGGCGCCATTGCCGGGGTGGAGCCTCGAGTAATGGGGCTTGGGCCGGTATTCGCAGGACGTAAGGCCCTAGCGCGAGCAGGGCTTAGCCTGGCGGACATGGATATCATCGAGATTAACGAGGCCTTCGCAACTCAGGTGCTTGGCTGCCTGAAGATGCTCGACATTGCCTTCGACGACCCGCGAGTTAACCCGAATGGCGGCGCCATTGCCGTGGGGCATCCCTTGGGCGCGTCCGGTACGCGAATCGCCATCACAACCCTGCGCCAATTGGAGCGCACCGGTGGCCGTTACGCACTGATTAGTTTGTGTATCGGCTTAGGCCAAGGCATCGCCGCCGTTATAGAACGACTAGATTAAAAGTTGGTGCCTTATCTGTTAGTGCCTTCCTAAGGTGCTTCAATTATTCGTAATAATCAATTGGGAGATCCCGAATGTCTAATGTAGTCAGCTATGAACTCATCGATAATATTGGCGTAATCACCATCGACAATCCGCCGGTCAATGCTTTGTCCCATGCGCTTCGCAAGGGGCTGCAAGACGCGATCACTGCGGGCCAGACCGACGCCAGCGAGGCCTTGGTCGTGATCTGTGCCGGCCGCACCTTCATTGCCGGGGCAGATATCACCGAGTTCGGCAAGCCACCGCAGTCACCCTCACTTCCAGATCTCCTTACAACTATCGAGAGCTCCCGCAAGTTGGTAGTTGCAGCTATCCACGGCACTGCCTTAGGTGGTGGTTTCGAGACTGCTCTCGCATGCAATTATCGTTGCGCAGTGAGCGACGCAAAGGTGGGTCTTCCCGAGGTGAAGCTCGGCATCCTTCCCGGTGCAGGCGGCACTCAGCGCGTGCCTCGTATCGCCGGCGTCAAGGCTGCGCTAGAGATGATCACTAGTGGCAACCCTATTGGGGCAGTGCAGGCTAGTGCTATGAATCTAATCGACGAAGTAGTCGTGGGTAATGACTTGAAATCCAGCGCCATTACCTATGCGAAAGACCTGGTGGCATCGGGCGCCCCACTCAAGCGAGTGCGCGATATCACCATAGACCCTAGCACCATCGAGCCTGGCTTTTTTGAGGGCTATCGCAAGAAGCTGGCGGCTCGCGCCCGTGGTCAGATCGCGCCAGATCGCATCGTGAGTTGTGTTGAGGGAGCGGTGAACCTGCCTATGGACAAAGGGCTGGAGTTAGAGCGTGCCCTGTTCGCAGAGTGCGTGCAGTCGCCACAGTCACAAGCCATGCGTCACGTGTTCTTCGCAGAGCGCGAAGCGACTAAAATCAAGGGGCTGCCAGCGGATACGCCAGTGCGCGATATCAAACACGTGGCTATCATCGGCGGCGGCACCATGGGTGGCGGTATCGCGATGTGCTTCGCCAATGTTGGTATTCCGGTCACGATGCTGGAGATCAGCGACGAGGCCTTAGAGCGCGGCATGAATATCATCCGCAAGAATTACTCCATCACCGTTAAGAAGGGCAAGATGGACGAGGCCGAGATGGTGCAGCGTCTCAATCTGATAGACGGCACTACCTCTTATGAAGATCTTAGCAATGTCGATCTCGTTATCGAGGCCGTGTTCGAGAACCCCGATATCAAGAAGGAAGTTTTCGCGAAGTTAGATGCTGTGTGTAAGCCCGGCGCAATTCTCGCATCGAATACTTCCTATCAGAATGTCGACGACATCGCGAGTGCCACAAAGCGACCACAAGATGTACTCGGCATGCACTTCTTTAGCCCTGCTAATGTGATGAAGTTATTGGAAGTAGTGCGCGGCGAGAAGACGGCGGACGACGTATTAGCGACTGCTATGAAGATCGGCAAGAAGATTGGCAAGGTCTGTGCGTTATCACGTGTGTGCTATGGTTTTATCGGCAATAGAATGTTGGGTGGTTATGGTCGTCAGGCGCATATGTTGTTGCTCGATGGCGCGACGCCTGCGCAAGTGGATGCCGCGGCTGAAGAGTTCGGCATGGCCATGGGGCCACTTGCAATGAGTGACTTGGCAGGCTTGGACGTAGGCTACAAAGCCCGGCAGGCCCGTGAGGCCCAAGGCGAAGTCATGGATCCTGTGACTCATTGTATCGGTTCGGCCTTAGTCGAAGGCGGTCGTCTTGGTCAGAAGTCCGGTGCGGGCTATTACAAATACGATCCGCAAACGCGCGCGCGTATCTCCGACCCAGAGGTGGAAGCACTCATTCGCGAGCAAGCCGAGAAACTCGGCGTCAAGCAGCGCGAGATTAGCAATGAAGAGATCGTGGCAAGATTGTTCTATCCGCTTATCAACGAGGGCGCCCTAATACTCGAAGAGGGAATTGCGCAGCGTCCTAGCGATATCGATGTCGTGTATGTCTATGGCTATGCCTTCCCGAGTGCGAAGGGCGGCCCCATGTACTTCGCCGATCAAGTGGGCCTGAAGGAAGTGTACGACACCATCCTGCGTTTCCAGAAGGAGTTGGGTCCAGACTATTGGCAGCCAGCGCCTCTGCTCGAGAAGTTAGCGAAAGAGGGTAGTAGTTTCGCTGCGTGGGCCAAGTCGCAAGGCTGATCCACTGTACTTAATGCAAGGGGACTGGAGGTTTACGCATGATCGCTTATGAAACTACTACGCCAGGTGCTCCTCTTGCATCTGTGGAGTCGGCAACCCCGACTCCGCAGGGCAGTGAGGTTCTGGTGAAGATGGTGGCCTGTGGCGTTTGTCATTCGGACATTCACCTGCATGAGGGCGTTTTCAACCTAGGCAACGATAAACAACTCGAAGTCGGTCGCCCCGGTCAAGTGCTCGGCCATGAGATTTTCGGTGAAGTAGTGGCACTTGGCCCCGCTGCCAGCGGTGTCGCCATCGGCGATCGACGCGTTGTGTTTCCTTGGATCGGCTGTGGCGAGTGTGCCTCCTGCCGCCGTGGAGACGAGCATCTGTGCACTCCTGGCAAGGGGATTGGCACGATGGCGAAGGGTGGTTTTGCCGATTATGTCTTAGTACCACACAGTCGTTATTTGTTCGACAAGGGCGACGTTGACGACGCACTTGCCTCTACCTATGCCTGCTCTGGATTGACCGCCTATAGCGCCCTGAAGAAAATCGCTGATCGCCAGGCGGGCGACGAGGTGCTCATCATCGGTGCTGGTGGCGTGGGCATGATGGCGGTGCAGATAGCCCTGTCCATGGGCATCGATCCTATCGTTGCCGATATCGACCCGGCCAAGCTCGCGGCGGCGCAGGCCTTCGGAGTTAGCCGTGTGTTCAACAGCGCAGAGCGCGAGAATATCAAGGCGATCAAGAAGCTCAGTGATGGCGGTGTATTTGCCGCGTTGGATTTCGTAGGCGCAGAGGCCTCAACTGCCTTCGGACTGTCTACCCTGCGCAAGGGCGGCAAATTAGTGATCGTTGGCCTCTATGGTGGCGCTCTGAATATCCCGCTACCCTTTATACCGATGAATGCCCGCATCATTCAGGGCAGCTATGTCGGCAGCCTGCAGGAAATGGGGGAGCTCATGGCCTTGGTGCGCGCTGGCAAGATTGCGCCGATAAACATCGAGGAGAGGCCTTTAGCACAGGTATCTAATGCGTTGGCGGATTTGAAGGCGGGTAAGGTCAGTGGGCGTTTGGTGTTGAGGGGATGAGCTCAATCGCCTGCAGGGCAGGCTCCTACCCAATTGTCGGGTGATATGGAGCCCACAAATATCTAAACCTCCAACACAAAAATCACCGATGCTGGCAAACCGGTTTCGGGATGTAGTGGTTCAATCTGCTGGGTGAGCTGAAGCCCACTCTCGGCGAATAGTTGCCGCCAGTTGCGCATCGTGCGGTAGTACCAAGGGGCTTGACCTCGGAAATCGTCGCCGATGCCTTGCCAGGACTCACTGCGCCAGCCATCGCTACGGGTTTGCGCTGTGCCTACATAGTCGGGGTGCAGCGTTTGAATGAGGAGTGTGCCATTAGGCGCAAGCAGTGTAGATATCGCTCGCATCAGTTTGGCTACGCCAGCTTGGTCGAGTAATGAAAAATTGCACACGATGAGATCGAAGCGCTCGCCAACTAAGGCAAGTGGCACCTTGTCGTAGTCGAGTTGGCGAAATTGCGGTGTCGGCTCCGCGTCGCTAGGGCTACTCTTAGCGGCATCGACCAAAGCCTCAATCGCATCTACGCCTAATACGCGTATGCCTTTGGCGGCGAGACTCCAGCTTAGCCAGCCTTCGCCACAACCTAGGTCGAGAACTCGACTAGGCGCGCGTGCGAGTATGGCATCGACGACCGCTTTGTTCGTGACGAGTGTGCGACTGCGTATTTTCGCCTCGCGCACTGCAGCGGTCCAAGGAGCGGCGTTGTCTTGCCAGCAGCGCAAGACCGCGGCGCTCTCGGCGTCTGAATTTGGGTCATTAGACTGAGTCATGACCGGGAATAAACCAGAAGGGGGAAACAAATGCAATCGATCGAAGAGTTCCGCGCGAGCACGCGTGCCTGGTTGGAGGAGAACTGTCCCGCCTCCATGCGTACGCCCATGCAGGAGGACGAAGTAGTCTGGGGTGGGCGCAATGCCAGCTTCAAGAACGCCGACAGTAAGCTGTGGTTAGAGCGCATGGCCGGCAAGGGCTGGACGACGCCTACCTGGCCGAAAGAATACGGCGGTGGCGGCCTAAACAAGGAAGAGAATATAGTCTTGCTGCAGGAGTTGCAGCGCATCGGTGCGCGGCAGGCGCTCAATAGCTTCGGGATTAGCATGCTCGGCCCAGTCCTGCTCGAGTACGGCACGCACGAGCAGAAGGCAGAACACATACCCAAGATCGTAAAGGGCGAGATTCGTTGGTGTCAGGGCTATAGCGAGCCGGGCTCAGGCTCGGATCTAGCATCCCTGAGCACCAAGGCCGTGCTCGATGGCGACCACTACGTACTCAATGGCGCCAAGGTTTGGACCTCTTATGCCGATAAGGCTGACTGGATTTTCTGTCTGGTGCGCACGGATTTCGAGGCCGCCAAACACAGCGGCATTAGTTTTATCCTCTTCGACATGCAGACTCAAGGCGTGAGCACTCGGCCCATCCGCCTGATCAGTGGATCCTCGCCTTTCTGCGAGACGTTCTTTGACGATGTCCGCGTGCCCGCTCGCAATCTGGTGGGAACACTTAACGATGGCTGGACCATCGCCAAACGTCTACTGCAACACGAGCGCACGATGATTTCCGGTTTCGGGCTGAGCGATAAGGCCAGTAGTCGAACGCTTGATGCCCGCTCGGTCGAAGGTAAAGCGATGCAGGCGCGCGGCGATACCGACAGGTTGTCAGACCCAGTGCTGCGCGATGATATCGCGCGCTATAAGATCGACGCAGAGGCCTTTGCGTTTACCTCCCAGCGCTCAATGGAAGAGGCGAAACTTAACAAGGGGCCAAATGCCACCTCTTCTATGCTCAAGAACTATGGCTGCGAGTTAAATAAGCGGCGCTACGAATTACTCCTGCAAGCCCTCGGTACCCAGAGCTTGGGTTGGGTTAGCGCGGATCACGAGGACTTTAGTGCGGATGAGCTCAAGGTCACGCGGGAATGGCTGCGCTCTAAGGGCAATTCCATCGAGGGTGGCACGGCGGAGATACAGCTCAACGTCATTGCCAAACGAGTGCTCGGGCTACCCGATATGCCCATGCTGACAACGAAGAAGGGGGGCTGAACATGAGCATGGTATTAAATGAAGATCAGTTGATGCTCAAGCAATCGGCACAGGATTTTTGTCAGGCTAATGCGCCAGTAAGTGAGCTGCGCCGCGTACGCGACAATCGAGACCCCGATGGTTTCTCTCGGGAGCTGTGGCAGCAGATGGTCGCGCTTGGGTGGGCTGGCATGGCTATTCCGGAAGAGTATGGCGGCTTCGGCTTCGGCTATGGTGGACTAGAGGTGGTCTTGGAAGAGACCGGACGCAATCTAGTGCCTAGCCCCCTAGTCGCAACGGTGCTGTTGTGTGCAACCGCGATCAATCTAGGCGGCAGTCAGGCGCAAAAGTCTGCGCTCCTACCGAGCATTGCGGCGGGCGAGTTGCTCATGGCCCTAGCGCTGGAAGAGACGGCCTTCCATAATCCTTCTAGAATCCAGTGCAGTGCCCAGAGCAATGGCACGGGCTTCGTGCTCAACGGCCATAAGACCTTTGTGTTGGATGGCCATGTTGCAGACCAGCTAATAGTCGTGGCACGCACCAGTGGTGCACGCGACGATACTAGCGGTATCAGTCTGTTCCTAGTGGACCGCGACACACAAGGCCTTAGCATAACGCGCTCGGAGATGGTGGACAGCCGTAACAGCGCGAATATTCAGTTACAAAATATACAGCTTGCCGAGGACGCCTTGCTAGGCGAGCTCGGCAAGGGCTATGAAATATTGGAGAAGACACTCGACGTCGCGCGCATCGGCGTGGCTGCAGAGATGCTGGGCAATGCCCAGGAAGTCTTCGATCGCATCATCGACTACCTAAAGCAGCGCGAACAGTTCGGTGTGTTGATAGGCGCGTTCCAAGGCCTGCAGCATCGCGCGGCAACCATGTATAGCGAGTTAGAGTTGTGTCGCTCTGCGGTGCGACGTGCCTTCGCTGAATTGGATGGTGCACAGGAAGATGTGCCTGCCCTAGCTAGCGTAGCGAAGGCGAAACTTTCGGAGATACTTGGGCTGATCAGCAATGAGGGTGTGCAAATGCACGGAGGCATTGGCATGACGGACGAGTTCGATATCGGCTTCTATCTCAAACGAGCACGGGTAGTGCAGGCGCTGTTAGGCGACGCTGCGTTTCACCGAGATCGCTATGCGAGCCTGAATGGGTTTTGAAATGACTGTGGCGTTTTCCAGCTGGACTTGAATAATACTCTGACGGTAGGAGCCTGCCCTGCAGGCGATCGGTCAAAATCTTCCACAGATATTCATCAATCAGACCCGATCGCCTGCAGGGCAGGCTCCTACAGTCAGTGGATTCTATCTAGGCATTAGCTAATGCAATCCACCCTATTTATGCGACATCTCCACCGCATCGTATAACAGCTCTTTGCTCTTGAGCTGCAGTCCACGCGCATAGCCTAGATTGCGGTTCTGAATCATGCCCACGAACACCAGGTCTTCCACTGGGTCTATCCAGAACCAGGAACCAGCGATGCCCCACCACCAGTAGCTGCCCTCAGACATGCCGCCGTTCTTGCTAGGGTCCATCACTACCGCGAAGTCCAAGCCGAAGGCGTTGCCTGGGTAGCCAGGAATCTCGGTCTGCCCTGCTGGCAGTTGGTTCATGCGCATGAGGTCGACACTTTCGGGGGAGAGGATGCGCACGCCATCAAGCGTGCCACCATTGGCGACCATTTGAGCGAAGCGCAGATAGTCTCCTGCTGTGGAGGTCAGGCCGCCGCCACCGGATAGGAAGGGCACAGGTTCGATGAAGTCAGCATTTTCTGGGCTAGTAATGCCATTCGCGCTGGAGGTGTATTCCCGCGAGAAACGCGCGGCCTTCTCTGCCCCTAAATAGAAGCGAGTGTCTACCATTCCTAGTGGCGCGAAGAGGCGCTCCTGGAGGAACTCGTCGAAGCCCATGCCGGAGAGTTTCTCGACTAGATAGCCCTGTACATCCACCGATACGCTGTAATGCCACACACTGCCAGGTTGCTGCCGCAGCGGAATCTGCGCGAGCTTATCGATCATGTCTTGCAACGTAGAGTTGCGATCCAATACATTAGCTTCGTTATAGAGTGTGTCGACACGCGAGCGCGAGAAGGGCCCGTAAGTAAGGCCGCCGGTGTGGCTCATGAGCTCGCGCATGGTCATCTTATGGCTTAGCTCCTCCGCCATCGGGATGCCGTTGGGTGCGTCGTCTTTGGCGACGACAAGATTGCTGAACTCGGGGATGTACTTCTCGACTGGGTCATCGAGAGTGAACTTCCCTTCCTCGTAAAGCATCATCATGGCTACGCCAGTAATGGGCTTGGTCATGGAGAAGATGCGGAAGATTGTGTCCTGCGCTATGGGGACCTGATTCTCGAGGTCTTGGTAGCCGTAGGCGTCGCGCTGGACGATCTTGCCATGGCGGGCCACTAGCGTGACGATGCCGGCGAGTTGGCCCTTGTCGACCTCCTCGTGCATGCCTGCGGTGAAGGCGTTGAGCGCGCTGCTGCTCATGCCCACGTCCTCAGGTGCTACCTGTGCGAGATCGCGCTCTGCGGCGTGTCCCACAATGGTCGCCAAACTGAAAATCAACGCAAATCCTATGCGTGTTAAACCATTCGTTATTGTTCTCATGCTTCCCCCTAAAGTCGATTCTGGATTGCTCGTAGCTGAGCGAAAATCAAGACGGATATAAGCATACTCATGGCCTAATCTCAATCGCACAGGCAGCGTTTGAGACAGCAGGCCGGTGCGAGGTAGGAGGGTCTCAAAAGGATGTGTTAGGAAGGTGGGCTTGAGCGAGGAGTTGTTGAGCTTGTCCGGCCACAAGCTCTGGGTGGGATAATTTTCTTACGAACCAGTGTTTAGTTGATTCTCTAGCAGCACGACTTGCGCCTCGATCCACGCCGTAACGCTAGGATGGGGAATCAGTCCTTGCTCATCGGCACGATACTCGAGGCCTTCGAGAACGTTGGCATAGGGGCCAAAGCCGTGCACTCGATAGGGAATCACTAAGGCGGTGCCCCCCGAGGCGCTCGCATTGCTTACGAACTCACGAACACTCTCTTCTGCGCCTACGCGCTTCTCTTCCCAGTCCTCGCGCAGCGTAGCAACCTTCACAGAGCGGAAGGGATGCTGCTCGCGTAGCGCTGCGGTGCGTGCTTCTATCTGCGCTATCCAGCGCTGGTCTTCAGCGTCTGTCTCGGGGCCGTGGGCTAGGATCAGCACGTCCTCATGGCTTGGGTCTACGCTTAGGCCCAGCGCGCGGCTAAGGAGCACATGGGCCATCTGTGGAGCTTGGGCGAGGCCATCCTTGCTTAGTGCGAACTCGGAGACGCTATCGATGCGCCAGAATGCCATGCTGTGCCCCATCCCTGGGGCGCCATGATCGCCATGGCCGGCATCCGTATGTGCGTGTTCGATCACGCGTTCGGGCGCACCTTCTTCTAGGCCCAGTATTTGCGCGGTGCGCTCATACCAGCTCTCGCCGCTAATGAAGAGGCGTACCACGCCAATGCGCTTAACGCCACGCTGCTCTAAGCGTGCTACGGCCTCTTGTATTGAGACCGCATCGGCCATGCCGAAGGCGAGCTCGATGTCGTAGTCCTCGCTCAATGGGGCGACTGTATCTAGCACGCCTTGGTTCCACTCGTCGCTGCCTCCGTGGGCCATCACTAAGACCCCGAAGTGCCCCTCGGTGTGGGTGTCATTCTGTGCTAATACGCTTAGTGGACTGACAATGACTAGTACTAGCCACGCGCTCAATATTGCTTTCATTGTGTACTCCTGAATTTCTGCATATGGAATGAGATGTTTAGAATTCGTAGTTGAGGCTTAACCTGAAATTTGTGCCGGGGGCTTGGGCCTTGGCGATGTTGTCACTATCAACTGCGGCTAGGCCTTTGATGCTGTTCCAGGCGGCATAGTCCGTGTTGAATAGATTAAACACGCCTGCTCGCAGCTTCGCGTGGGTACCTAGGTCGAGGTAGGCCACTAAGTCGACTAGTGCATAGGCCTCGCCGGTCACCCTATCGGGTGCGGACACGCGATCCTGATCTGAAGCAAGGGTGAGCAGAGTCTCCGCACCCCAGCGACCGCTATCGGCATCGAAACGCGTGCTGATCACGGCAGTAAGTGGCGACACGCTGTCTAAGGGGCGACCACTGATCTTGTCCTCGCCTCGGGACCACGCGATGGCGCTGCGCAGTTGCCATGAGCGGTTGACTCTCCATGAGCCATTGAGCTCGGCGCCATAGATCTCTACTTCGCCGATATTGCTGTCCTGAAATAGGCTGATCCCGTTGACCTGACCTACCATCTGACTCTCTATGAAGTTGTCGTAGGCGTTGTGATAGATAGCGATGCCGACATTGCCGCGCGCGAACTCGCTGCGCAGTCCCGTCTCAATACCGAGGCTCGATTCCGCTTCTAGGTCCGGGTTGGGTACGGTGGCATAGCCATGGCCAAGATTAACGAAGGCCTGATTGCTCTCGTCGAAGTTAGGGGGGCGGTACCCCTCAGCTACTTGTACAAACGCGGTGGTGCTTGGCGTAATGTCATATAGGGCGCCGAAGTTGAAGCTGGCGTGATTCTCCTCTACGGCCACGATCTGATAGCCGCCGAAGTTACTGATGTCCCCGCCACCATTGACGAGTGCATCGGTATGCGGATCCATCTCATAGGAGTCGTAGCGTACTCCCGGTATTAGGCGCAGTGCCCCGTCACCCACACTAATCTCATCCTGCCAGAAAATACCTGCGCGTGTTGTGGCGGTATCAGGGAAAGTCTTATTGGGGAAAACTTCCGGAGACGCGAAGGGATAGCTAGGAATTGCGCAGGCTAGGTCCCCCGTGCTGACCTGAATATCGCAGCGTTGGCGAGGGCGTGCGGTATCGGTGCGCTCGGCTGAGAATCCGTAGACCATGGCGTGCTGCAGCCCTTCGTTGCCAAACTGCTTCGTCAGAGTGATGCCGGCACCTGCGGTCTCTTGATTGAACTCGAAGTCCGAATAGCGCTGTGCCTGTGTGCCGCCGTAGGTCTGAGGATTGCGAGGGTTGATGAAGGAATAGCTCGTCCTGAGTTGCTGCGTCCTCTGCTCTCCGTCGGTGCGCTGCCAATGTAACTGGGTCTCAACTTGGTCGGCAAATGCAAGATCCGCCGCCCAAGAATGGTTCAGGCTAAGGCGCAAGCGGTCCGTGCTATCCATGCCATTGGATTCGAGCACAGAGCCACTGAGTTCGGAGTCGATGCGAGTGGCGATCTCCTCTTCGGAGGAGTCGATGGTGAGGCGCAGGATATGAGCTTCGCTTGGCTGCCAAACACTCTTCCACAGCCACGCATTGGACTGGCCGTCCTGAGGGTTAAGCTTTAGCTCGTTAGGGCTCTCCATCTCCTCGAAGTTGCGCTTGGTAAATTGAACGACGGAGCCGATGTCGCCATTTTGGAACGCATAGCTTACTCCCGTCTTGAGCAGATCGTTGACGCTGCTCGCGCTGCTGCGCACGCTCAAGGCTGAACTCTTACCGTTTTTTAGGTAGTCGCGCGGGTCCTTGCTGCGCAGAATGACGGCACCACCCATCGCGTCGGCGCCATAGAGCACCGATGCTGGGCCCCGGATGATCTCTACAGCGCGTAGATCGTCCATCTCGAAGGCGTCTTTGCCATAGGATGAGGGGCCGGCCGCATAGATATCGCTACTGCGCACTCCATCGATAACGGTGAGTACGCGATTGCCGCCGATGCCGCGAATGGCAAAACCTTGGTTGCCGCCTCGTGAGGCGACGTCCATCGTGACGCCGGGCTGTAAGCGCGTCACTTCACTAAGGTCTTCGATGAGTTGTCGCTCGATCTCGTCGAGGCCAACGACCGACACAGTGCCGGCGATCTCGTCGACACTACGGGGCAGGAGTGTGGCCGTGACCATCACCTCCTCGACGCGCTCGGGAGTCCCCTGTGCGGCGATAGTAGGGGCAATCAAACTACACGCGAGGGCGAGACTGAGTTTGCGTAATTGGGCTGGGGGTGTGGCAGGTGATTTTATGTTGCTTGTGCTTAACATGGCATACTCTCCTAATGTTTCGGGAGAGTCGGGCTTGCTGCCTACGCTAAGACCGCGGTGCGCTTATGAGTACGCTACGGGGGAAAGCTTGAGTGGCTGGCTGGACTCACTTGGTCAATATTAATTTTCGGTTTGCGGTAATGCGCAGGGTGTAACGCTCCTCATTGTGAATGATGATGAGCTCGCCCCTAGGCCCTAGCAGTTGTGCACTACTGATCTCCTGCACACTCGCTTTTTGGCGTTGTGGATCGGGTCGGTCTCCAGACATGCTGAGCTTGGCTCCTGTAAACACGAAGTGGGATTCAATTCGTTGCAGCGATCATAGCAAGATTTTCTTAAGATGCAAATGAGAAGTGTTATCATTTGAAGAATATATTCTATGGCGCTCCTATGGCAGGATAAAGCGCAGCTCGCTTGACAAAACGGCTCTAGCACACGATTATCCCGTCCCTATGAACACTTTGATTCTCAACATTTCCAGTCAAACCTATTTTTGGTGGCCCGTTTCGATGGGTTGCCACAAGGTTTATTGTTAAAAAAACCCCAAGGCCGCTCACGAATCAGGCGGCCTTTCTCGTAAGCTCTACCCCCCGTAATCCCTACAGAAAAAGCGTCCTCCAGATCTCTGAATGCCTTGGCATAACTCGAGGGCTTGCGCATGCATTCCATACAGGGAAATTCACAATCACAACAGGACCCACAGGCCTTAGGCCATAGTCACTATCTCAGCGCCGGCGGCGTTAGGGTGCAGCGCAGCACGATGGCGTTGACATACGGCAGTGCCATCGCCCAGCTGCGCGATCGCCTCGATAAAGAGCGCGGTGTGCTGCTTAGCTCGTCCTTCGAGTTTCCTGGGCGTTATAACCGTTGGGATGTCGGCTTTGTGAACCCGCCCATTGCGATCACCGCGAGGGGGCGGACAATGGAGATCGAGGCGCTCAATGCGCGAGGACGGATATTATTGCCAGAGCTGGCGCGAGCGATTGTTGCGGAGCCCTCTATTGCAAAGAGAGAGCTAGGGGAGCACTGCCTGTCCCTCGAGCTATACGCTGACCGTGCCGATCTAGAGGAAGAGCAGCGCAGTCGCCAACCGAGTGTGTTCTCGGTACTGCGTGCCATCACCCAGCATTTCTTCAGCGACAAAGACGTTCACCTTGGGCTCTACGGCGCCTTCGCCTATGACCTGACTTTCCAGTTCGAGGCGGTGCAGCAGCGCCAGCAGCGCGATCCGACAACACGAGACCTCGTGCTCTATCTCCCCGATGAAATCATCAAGGTGGATCATCATGCCGGAGTGGCCAGGTGTCATAGTTACGAGTTCGTCTGTCGCCGCAGCGATCAGGCCGATAGCGAAACCCCAGGTGAGACTACCGGTGGCTTGCGGCGTCGCGGCAGTTCCAATCCGTTCGTGCGCGGGGCTTTGACCGCAGCTCACTGTGATCACGGCAGTGGTGAGTACGCCGCCATAGTGCGCAAGGCGAAGGAGTATTTTCGGCGCGGGGATCTGTTCGAGGTGGTGCCCGGACAGGTTTTTCATGAGCCCTGCAAGGACAGCCCAGCACAGATATTCACGCGCTTACAGCAGCGCAATCCTGCTCCTTACGGCACCCTGATGAACTTAGGCGAGCAGGAGTATTTGCTAGCCGCATCGCCGGAGATGTATGTGCGTGTGCAGGGGCGCCGCGTCGAGACCTGTCCTATCTCTGGCACCATTGCCAGGGGCGAGGATGCGATAGCAGACGCGCGGCAGATCAAGGAGCTGCTCAATTCCCAGAAGGACGAGGCAGAGCTGTCGATGTGCACGGATGTGGATCGCAACGACAAGAGTCGTGTCTGTGTGCCCGGCTCTGTGCGTGTCATTGGGCGGCGCCAAATAGAGATGTACGCGAGGCTGATTCACACCGTAGATCATGTAGAGGGAGAACTGTCACCCGGGTACGATGCATTGGATGCCTTCCTAACTCATACATGGGCGGTGACGGTAACGGGTGCGCCCAAGCAGTCGGCGATCCAGTTCATCGAGGATCACGAGAAGTCGCCGCGCCTGTGGTACGGCGGCGCCATCGGCTGCATCGGTTTCAATGGCGATCTCAACACCGGGCTGACACTGCGCGCGGCAAGAATCAAAGACGGCATGGCACAGGTGCGTGTGGGGGCTACGCTATTGATGGATTCTGACCCGGAGGCTGAGGAGGCCGAGACGCGCCTCAAGGCTAGTGCCATGCTGTCGGCTATACGTGCGGAGCCTCTGCCCGAGAAGCGAGCATTAAGTCCCATCGTTAGTGTTAGCGGGGCTCCACTGCGGGTGCTCATGGTCGACCACCATGACTCCTTCGTACACAATCTCGGCAGCTATTTTCGCGAGCATGGCCTTCAATTACAAACACTGAGGCCAGAGTTAGCGCGGGCTAGGCTGCAGCGCGGCGAAGTCTACGACTTGGTGGTTCTCTCGCCCGGGCCGGGGCGGCCGCAGGATGTGGCTATGGCGCAGACACTGGCACTGTGTGCAGCGCGTGAGATACCCGTGTTCGGGGTCTGCCTCGGCTTGCAGGGCATCGTCGAGTTCTGTGGCGGTAGTCTGGCGATGCTAGCCGAGCCTATGCACGGTAAACCCTCTAGCATTACGAACGATGGCGGCGTGTTGTTCAAGGGCTTGCCCCAGAGGATCATTGTGGGGCGCTATCATTCGCTGCACGTCGATTCCCTACCGGATTGCCTGCGAGCAACTGCCCGGACAGACGATGGAGTGGTGATGGCGATCGAGCATCGCAGCTTGCCCCTTCTGGCCGTCCAGTTTCATCCCGAGTCGATCATGAGCTTGGAGGAAAATAGCGGACGGGCCTTGGTGGCCAATGTTGTACAATACGCTCTCGAGATCGCGCAGCAACGCGCGTCAACTGCACAGGAAACTCAAGACAATGTCCCAAACTACGCACAATCCTGACGCTAGCCAGCGTTTCATCTTCGAGAATGCCGATATTCGCGGCGAGATCGTGCGCCTGAATAAGACCTATCTGGATACCGTACGGGGAAAGCAGTACCCCGAGCCAGTTGGGGCACTGCTTGGGCAGTTTCTCGCCGCGAGTGCCTTGCTCTCCACCACTATCAAGTTCGATGGGCGTCTTGTGATTCAGGCGCGCAGCGAGGGTGAGGTTAAGGTGATGATGGCCGAGTGCACCAGCGCTGGTGAGCTACGCGGCATCGCGCGTTATGCGCAAGCTCCGACTAGTGAGCAGTTCTCCGAGTTGCTGCGCGGCGGTAATCTCGTGATTACGATCGATACGCGTAAAGGCGAGCCCTATCAGGGCATCGTAGAGCTCGAAGGCACTAATCTTGCCGAGTGTTTGCAGGCCTATTTTTATCAGTCCGAGCAGTTGGCCAGTACCTTCTATTTTGCGGCGGACAAGGACCACGTAGCGGGCCTGATGTTGCAGCAACTGCCGGGGCAGTTGCACAAAGACGAGGACGAGCGCAAACGTCATTGGGAGCACTTCTCAACGCTGGCGCGCACCATCACTGACGAGGAATTACTGAGCCTGCCCAACGCAGACATATTGCATCGCCTCTATCACCAGGAAGAGTTACGCGTCTTTGCGCCACGGGACTTGAAGTTCGCCTGTAGTTGCAGCCGCGAGCGCACAGCGCGCGCAATAGCCGCTCTAGGAAAAGTGGAGGTGGACGAGATTATTGCCGAGCAGGGCGGGGTGGAGATCAGCTGCGAGTTCTGTGGCACCGAGTACAACTTCGGGCCCGGTGAACTCGCGCTATTGTTTGAAGGCGCCGAGGAAGGCACCTCCCACTAAGCCTCAGGCGAGGCTCGTTTGATCTAGTTCTTGCGCAGACCGGGCGTGACGGTAGCTCATCCAGATTAGGAATTGCAGGCCGAATAGCAGTGATGCCCCCACTAGGTGCATGGGCTGCACGAACGCTGGCATGCCTAAGTGCCCAAGGGTAGCGCCAGAGACTATTGCAAGGCCAATCACCAATATCATGGCCACCGTGAAGCGAGTTAGCGTGTGGCCCCAGCCTACGGAGCGCACCAGCAGCGCCACTAGCCAGAGATTGGCGAACAAGACCACGGCCGAGAAACTGCGGTGCACATAGAAGAACCAAGGCAGCGCCTCGACCCAAGAGGAGCGCTCTGCGCCTTGGGTATGGTTCAGGTAGTCCACCATCTCACGCACCTGGGTGCCCATCGTCACCTGAATCACAGTCAGGGCCATGACGATATAAAGCCATTTCTCGAAGCGCGGGTCGATGCCAGCAATAGATTCCGCCATCATGATGCCGCGCCGGGCCCGGGCTACCGCGAATAATAATGTTCCTACAATCGCCAGTGCCATCAGCATATGCAGGGTAATCATGCCTGGCTGGAGATTAGAGGAAACTACTTTGGAGCCTAGCCAGCCCTGAAAGCCCACCATTAAGAAGGCCGCCACAGAGGCCGTAGCGATGGCCTTATCATGGCGGCGCACCGACCAGGAATAGATTGCGGTCAGCAGAATTAAGAAGCCGATGGTCACGCCAGTTAAGCGATTGAGGTATTCGATCCAGGTCTTCACTACATTGAATTCGGTCTCGGCATAGCCCAGATCTGCATAGATTTCCTGATAGTTGGCGGGCAGTTGCGCCTCGCTTGTAGGCGGAATCCAGCTGCCGAAGCAAGTAGGCCAATCTGGGCAACCCATGCCGGCACCAGAGGCGCGCACGCTGGCTCCAACAAGAATCAGGAAGTACACCGCAAACAGGGTAATCCACGCCATGCGCCGGTAACGGGCAAGGGCGGGCGTGTCTTCGTGTGGAGTGATCATGGTGCTCATAGAGGGGATACCTGCGCGGTGGCGCACTGTCTATTCGTTTCGCAAAGTGAGCCTGTATTGTCAGCCAATTTGCCTTTTTCTACAACTTTAGACCGGGCTAGGAACTAGTGCTTTAGAACCTGGCGCAGGCTTAGAAACAGGCGAGTAGCCGCTAGTGTCAGGCGATCCTCTGAGTAGGCCTGCATATTACCAATATAGTCGTCGTCCAGCGCGATAGTGGGCATTGGCGTGCCGCGTCGCTCGCTGCGCAGTACCTCCACTTTGATCTCGTCTGGGTAGACAAATAGGTTGAGGAGTTCGCGGCTCTCCTGCAGCCAGATGTCGACGTCGAGGCTAATCTCGTTAGGCCGAGTGCTCCGCACGGTAGAGTTCATGCGGCGCAGCGTATCGTCGAAGGGCTGATTGCGAAGCGCTCCATCCCATGTACCGTGGAGATTATCGCCGCCGCGGGTGTGGATGCCGTTGCCGCCGCGATCCCCGGTCTTAAAGAGGGTGGAAGACACCAAAGCACCGGAGTGCAGGGGCTGGTGGATATCGCCTATCAGGTGCAGTAGCCAGCATAGCGCTACGGCTTTCTCCGCAGGGGAGCTGAGTCTGTCTTGCAGTAGCTTTTGGTTGTACTCGATGGCGAGCACAATGTTGCTCACGTCGCCGGGACCCTCGACCGGCCCTTGCGCCTCACCGTGAATGCTAGGGAAGGGCTCGGCACCAACGTAGACATTGCCCTGCTCAGCGTTGCCGCGTATCCATGCGCCGTCTATCCAATGCCAATCGGGGCGGTTATAGCGAATCTGCGCTTCCTCATCTAGGCCTCTTGTGAGGTCTGGCCATACTCCCGCCTGGCCTAGTAGCCAGCGTGCTTTAGTCTCCTCGCTTCCTACCATGACATTGGCAGGCATTACGTCGAGGAAGTCCTGGGTATAGCGCGGGTGCTTCTCGAGAATCTTGATGAGAGAGTCGCGCTCAGTGGGAGTCAGAGCTTCCCAGGCAACATAGACACTTAGGCGATGGGAGGTTGCGTCCCAAGCCAGCGCGGAGCTGTTGAGGCAGAGCTGCAACAGCAAGCATGTGAGAAGTGTACTTAATCTACGTAAGGTCATTCGTCTGGTTTATCCTGCAACATTAAGGCGCTAGACAGGGTTCGTTTAGTCCTGCGCTCATGGGATGACAACTATAGTGTGCCATCGCGATCATGAATGAATGATGAACAATTCCTCGGCATTACGAAGCGACCCCGCGACTTGGCGTGCGGTGGCGAACTCATTCCGTATTATTGTTATAGGATATATTGGCGGGCTGAGGCTTAAGTGAGCCGTACTTTAACCCGTTTGCGCTTGAGGCACTAGCCGTTCGGGGGCGCTTTCGAGGTCGTTTTGAGATGCGAGTCGCAGCGTAAGCCCTTACTTACACCTCAAGCCACTCACGGCGTACGTCGTCTGCCTTGAGCAGGCTGTCCGGCGTGCCTTCGTAGACGATCTGCCCGTGGCCCATGACGTAGAGTCGATGGGAAATACGCAGCGCGATAGTCAACTTCTGTTCGACCAAAAGGATGGCGACACCGCGGCTGGCGATCTCCTGCAATAGCTCCCCGACCTGCTCGACTACCTTCGGGGCAAGGCCCTCGGTGGGCTCGTCGATCATGATGAGTTCCGGGTCGCCCATCAGGGTGCGGCACATGCACAGCATCTGCTGTTCGCCGCCGCTGAGCACGCCCCCCGCAACGTCGGCGCGCTCGCCTAGGTTCGGGAACATGCGGAACATCTCCTCGATGCTCCAGCGCGCGCTACCTTTTCTACTCTTCATGCCTAGCAGAAGGTTCTGGCGCACCGTTAGGCCTGGGAAGATGTCGCGATTCTCTGGCACACAACCGATGCCGAGCTTGGCGATCTCGTAGCTCTTTTTGCCCGCAATCTGCTGGCCCTTGAATGTGATGGAGCCTGAGGGTTCCACCTCGCCCATTATGGTCTTCACCGTCGTTGAACGGCCCACGCCATTACGCCCGAGTAGGCTGACGATCTCGCCTTCCCCGACTTCGAAATTGACGCCGCGCAGGATATGGCTCTTGCCATACCAGGCGTTTAGGTCTTTGACTTCAAGCATCGCTGCCTCCCGGAACTACTTCGCCCAGATAGGCTTCCTGTACACGCGGGTTGCCACGGATCTTGCTAGGTATGTCCGAGGCGATGATCTCGCCATACACTAATACGGAGATACGGTCGGCCATATCGAACACGATATTCATGTCGTGCTCTACCATGATAAGGGTCTTCCCAGCGGTCACCTTGCGGATGAGGGCAACGGCATTGGTTGCCTCTGTGTGACTCATGCCTGCTACTGGCTCGTCGAGCAGAATCATCTCGGCGCCACTGGCGATCGCGATGCCTAATTCCAAAGCGCGTTGTTCGGCATAGGCGAGTTCGCCGGCGGGAAGATTGCGTCGCGCGTGCAGGCCGATCTCGTCCAATAGCGCCTCAGTCCGGTCATTCAAAGCCTGGGCCTTGCCCAGTAGCTGCCAGAAAGAATAGCGATATCCCATGGACCATAGCAGGGCGCAGCGTACGTTCTCGAACACGCTCAACAGGGGGAATATGTTGGTTACCTGAAAGCTACGGGCAAGCCCGAGCCGAGTGATCTCAAAGGGGCTGCGGTTATGGATAGGCGTGCCCTTGAATAAGATGCTGCCGGAGCTTACGTGATAGCGCCCACTGATCAAGTGGAACAGCGTGGATTTACCTGCGCCGTTGGGGCCGATAATGGCGTGCTTCTCGCCCGGCTGAATCTCGAGATTCACATCCCTAATGATCTTGGTGTCGCCGAATTGCTTACTGAGGCCTTGTAGCTGCAGGAGACTCATTTCTGCTCTCCCGAATCGATGGCATTGGCCTGCGCCCATGCCTCGCGAAGCGCAGGCAGGGAGCGGCGCAGCGCGATGAAAGAGCCTAGGGCGATGGCGATCAACACACCCCAGCTCACTATGCCGCTGGAGTTAAAGCTAGCGCCAAGGAATACGAATTCCGCCTCGCTGCTATGGGCCATCTCCACCATCGCCACTAGACTGAGCGCAAACACCGCGCCGGGGATAGACGTCACGATATAGGGTTTGATCAATAGTCGGATCTTGCCCAAGTGCCAAGGGGTGCGATGCATCATCAGAAAGCCGGTAAGCCCATTGGGCAGGAACATCACCGTCAGCACGAACATAATACCGAGGTAGAGCATCCACAGGGTGGTGTAATGGCTTAGGACCGAGTTCATCAAGGTGAGGACCACTGCTCCTATGATCGGTCCGATGAAGAAGCCGAGGCCACCGATATAGGCCATCAATAAGACGTTGCCGGAGGTCACTGCGTTAAGGTTCTGCTCCGTCAGTATTTCGTAGTTCACTGCGAACAGGCCGCCGGCGATGCCCGCGAAGAAGCCGGACATGACGAAGGAGATCAGGCGCACGCGACGCGCGCTATAGCCTATGAACTCCGCGCGTTCGGGATTGTCACGCACCGCATTGGCCATGCGCCCAGCAGGGGTCTGGGTGAATAGATACATGGCCAGTGTGGCGATAAACATCCATGCGGCAGCCAAGTAATAGACTTGAATGTCCTGCGCAAAGTCGTAGCCGAAGAAAGTGGGACCATAGGTACGGTCGCCACTGACACCCGCCTCGCCACCAAAGAAAGACACTAGGATCAACGACGAAGCAGCGATGAGTTCGCCGACCCCGAGCGAGATCATCGCGAACACGGTGCCTGCCTTGTGGGTGGAGAAACTGCCGATAAAAAGCGCCGCGAGTAGGCCGAACAACCCGCCGACTAAGGGAATCAGCGTGACGGAGAAGAAGTAATCGCCATCCTCTATGCCCAATAGTGCATGCACTGCCATGAACCCACCCAGACCGAAGTAGACGGCATGGCCGAAGGAGAGCATGCCGCCTTGACCAAGAAGCATGTTGTAGCTCAGGGCGAAGACGATGGCGATGGCCATCTGATTGAGTATCGACACTGAAAGTAGAGAGGTGAAAAACTGCGGAAGCAGCACTATCACGATCGCAAAAATAATCCACACGGCAAACTTAAACACGTCAGCTCTCCCGCTTACCGAAGAGGCCTGAGGGGCGGAATATAAGCACTAGCACTAATAACAAATAGGGCAGTATAGGTGCGATCTGAGGCAGGGTAAGGCGCCAGATGTCATTTAGAGGGTGGTCGCGTTCGAAGCTTACGCCTAGCCAATTGAGCAGGTCGGGCATGCCGAGGTCCGATGCGATGGCATAGGATTGCAGAAGCCCGATCAACAAGGAGGCCACGAGGGCGCCCGCCAGTGAGCCTAGCCCACCGATTACTACGATCACAAACACGATGCTGCCGAGCACCATCGCCATGCCCGGGAAAGTGGTGAGCACAGGGCCTGCGATTACTCCGGCCAGGCCAGCGAGACCGGTGCCGACGCCGAATACCGCCATAAAGATCAAGGGCACGTTGTGGCCGAGATTGCCTACGGTATGAGGATGCGTGATCGCCGCCTGAATGATGATGCCGATGCGAGTGCGAGTAAGCACGAAGTACAGGGCGATGAAGATGGCGATGGAGATGAAGATCATGAAGGCTTTGTATGCAGGGAAATTCTGGCCGAACAGGGTAAACAGCGGGAAGTCCAGAATGTCCGGCGAGCGATAATCCTTAGTCGCTCGGCCCCAGAAGAACTGCACCGCTTCCTCGATGAGGAAGGCGAGGCCGAAGGTGAAGATCAGCTCCGCCACGTGTCCGGATTTGTGTACGCGGCGCAGTCCATATCGCTCTACTAAAGCGCCCAACACCCCAACGAGCACGGGAGCTAGGATCAGCGCAGGCCAGAAACCGGTGTATAGGCTGATGGAATAGGCAAAATACGCCCCCAGCATATAGAAACTGGCATGGGCGAAGTTGAGCACGCCCATCATGCTGAAGATGAGGGTGAGGCCGCTGGCAAGCATGAACAGCAGCAGGCCGGTAACGAGTCCATTGAGAGTCGCGAAAATCAGTACTTCGAACATTGTGTGGGCAGAACTCGCTGGCTACTGTTGTGGACGATTCATGTTGCAGCTGCTCGGAGATATGGTATCCGCCGCTGGCACGCTGAACTCGGTGACCAGGCCGAAGCCTGAGTTGTCCGCATCGAACACTACGTTCTCGTCGGTGTGCACAGATATATACAAGGGCTGGAAGGCCTGATGGTCTTCGCCGCGCATCCATACTTCCTCGCCAGTAATATTGGTCACCCGCATGTCTTCCATCGCCGTGGCGATCGCGAAGGGGTCTGTGCTGCCAGTTTCTTCCATCGCTAGCGTTAGCATCTGCAATAAGGTGGCTAGGCGCGGCTGGGTGATGTCTTTATGGGGAAACTTAGCCTTGAATGCCTCTGTGTAAGCCCTGCGCACATCGTTGGTAACAGGGTTGGCGTAGTCGTTGTGAACGAGTCGAATCTTATTCTTGCCGGCCTCGCCAAGCGTGGCGGTGATGCCATCGTAGGCAGCATAGAATGTGTAAATAGGCACATCGAGGCCAGCATCGATGATGCTGCGCCCTAGAGCGACCATGTCGCCGCCCCAGTTACCGGTAATGATCGCATCGGCGCCAGAGGAGACAATCTTCGTCACATAGGGGGTGAAGTCTTTTACCTGACCAATGGGGTGTAACTCGTTGCCTACAATCTCGATATCGGGGCGTTTTGCCGCCAACATGCTGATAGCGGCATCACCCACGGCCTTACCGAAGGAGTAGTCTTGCCCAATGACATAGACCTTATGAATATCCGGGTTGGAGGCGATGTGGCTGGTCATGACGTCCATCTTCATGTCCGAGTGAGCATCGAAGCGAAAATGCCAGAAGCTGCAATCGGCGCCAGTGAGGATCGGGTCCACGGCCGCATAGTTCAGGAATAACACGCGCTGGTCCGGGTTGCGACGATTGTGGCGTTCAATCGCTGTACTCAGTGCGCTCGCGACTGCGGAGCCATTGCCCGAGACGACGTATTGTATGCCTTCGCTGATGGCGCGGCGCAGCTGCTGCTGTGAGTCGGCAGCGCTGCCCTTATTGTCTAGAGCGATGACTTCGATCTTACGGCCACCAAGCACGCCGCCTTTGTCGTTATAAAAATAGTCCGCGGCGAATTGCAGCTGCAAATAACCGCTCTCGCCCGTGGCCGCGAAGGTGCCCGACTGTGGGTCGATAAACGCAATACGAATAGGGTCTTGGGCGAACGCTTGCCCCCCGCAAAACACTGCTAATGTTACGCAAAACTGAGGAATATAGCGCAGAAGCCACACGGTACTCTTGAGTATGTTCATAGCGTAAATTCTTATGATAATTATTGAAGTGAAGTGGACTATCAGTCTTCGTGATGGACTGAATTAGTACTGCGAATAAGGCATCCTGCCGACAACGCATTGTGACCACATTGGCATGGACATTAACTCACTAAACTTGTCGAATCAAGCTAGCCCGGGTTTTGTAATGCTCCTATCTATAGTCAGATCAAACCACTGGTAAGTGCCACCAATCCTGCCAATGCGATGGCCCATAACGCACAGGCGATGCTGTCGAGTAGGCTGTAGCGCGCTCGCGCGAACCCGCTAATACCAAGCATGGCGGGCAATAAGCTACGGATGGCGGGGATGAAGCGGCCAATGAAGATCGTGCTTGGGCCGTAACGTAAGATTAGGCGTTCGCCGCGTTCCAAGTGTTTGCGATAGCGTTGTGCGAGACGAAACTGGTGCAGGCGCGGACCGACATGCCAGCCGATATAGAAGCCAGCGTGATCCCCTAGCAAGGCGCCGAAGAAGGCCAGCGGCGTAATCTGCCAAAGGGTCAAAATCTGCGTCTCCACCATTACAGTGGCTACGCCGAATAGAATCAAGCCCGATACGAATAGCCCCACTCCAAGGCATGCCTCGGCGAACGCTAACAGGGGGATAAGCCATGCCGCGTAATCGCGATTCGCGTCCAACCAATCTATTATGAGAGTGTCGATAGAGCATGCTCCGTATGGCGTTTGCAGTCTTGCTTAGGTAATACGTTGCCTCCATCCACCTAGACTTGTTGGCGCTTAATCGTATTGCGTGGATTGTTGATTGTCACACTACTATTGCAGGCGTAGCATATCGCCGCTCGTAAACATGGATGCTTACGCGATTGCCCTGTGGCCTCGGTATGAGAAGGCTAGTGTATTTTTTCCCTGCATTAAGAAGGTATTCATTTTGACCGAACTCGCCTCTAGCGTCGCCATATCCGACAAGGATAAACGCACTACGCTCATCGCCCTGCTGATTGTATTCCTCCTCGCCGCTCTCGATATGACCATTCTCTCTACCGCGATGCCGCGCATTGTCTCCGAGCTCAATGGCCTAGAGCTTTACGCATGGGTTACCACCTCCTATATGTTGGCCTCTACCGTGTTGGTGCCGATCTACGGCAAGCTCGGCGACCTGTACGGGCGCAAGTTAATACTGGTGATCGGCATTAGCATCTTCCTGATAGGCTCTATGCTTTGTGGCATCAGTGGTGAGTTCGGCACCTTGCCCCTGCTGGGCGATGGCATGCATCAGCTCATTATCTTCAGAGCCGTGAAGGGGATTGGCGGGGCAGCACTATTCACGAGCGCCATCGGCATAATCGCGGACATCTATCCGCCGATGCAGCGCGCCAAATTTATGGGACTGTTCGGCGCCATCTTTGGCATAGCAAGCATCGTCGGCCCAGCATTGGGTGGATTCTTAACCGACTTTGCGACAGTCACTATCAATGGTCACGAGATCGCTGGCTGGCGCTGGGTGTTCTATGCCAACGTGCCACTGGGCATTCTAGCGCTGTGTATGATCGCGTTTAAAACACCGCGGCTTAACCATGGCAACCGTGGTCAGATCGATTTCTTGGGTGCCTTCCTACTTCTGGTGGTATTCATTCCCTTCCTGCTCGCCCTCACCTGGGGTGGTCAGCAGTACGCGTGGACCTCGCCAACTCTGTTGAGCATGTTCGCACTTAGCTTCGTGTCGCTGGTGCTCTTCGTCTTTGTGGAATCGCGTGCGAAGGAGGCGATCATGCCTCTGAATCTGTTTAGCAATCGCGTATTCGTGATTACCAACCTCTCCTCCTTCGTGATCGGCATGGCCTTCCTCGGGGTCATCATGTTTATGCCTCTGTTCATGCAGGTGGTCTTGGGCGTGAATGCAACCAATAGTGGCTTCTCGATGTTCCCGCTTATGCTTGGTCTGATGAGCGGCAGTATCGTAAGTGGCCGTATGGTTTCACGCACCGGTCACTACAAGCCTTATCTGGTCGGTGGCGCCTTCGTGCTGCTTCTAGGAGTATTCTTGCTCAGCGGCATAGGCCCAGAAACGAGCCTACTCGACCTGGCCCTGCGCATGGTGGTGGTAGGCATAGGCCTCGGCCCATCGCAGAGCCTTGTCAATCTCGTGGTGCAGAGCGCCTTCCCGCCCTCGCAGATCGGCGTAGCCACCAGTTCGACGCAATTCTTCCGCCAGATTGGTAACACGGTTGGCATGGCATTGTTCGGCACCTTGCTGACCCTAAACCTTACTGCCGAGCTGCCAAAGCAGCTGCCAATGATGACTTCGGCAACGGGGCAAAGCTTCGACATGAGTCAGGCGCAAAACTCAGTGATGAACCCAGGTGCATTGCGTGCGCGTATTGAAGGCTCCTTCGATGGGATGGTCTCTACCTTAGAGCAAGCTTATAGGGGCGACGAGGCGGCTATCGCACAACTCCAGCAAAGTGCTCTAGTGCCGGATCAAATAAAGGAACAACTGCCCCGTTCTGCGGCAGACGCCTTGCCTGCCTCGCAGGTCCAGCAACGAGTTGGGGTAATCAGAGGCTTGTTCGCTAGTCGTGTCGATGAGACAGTGGCCAGCGTAGAAACGGGCGTCAAGCTTGCCTTCTCCAATGCGATCACCTCGATGTTCAGTACCAGCTTGTGGATTCTCGTTCTAGGTTTCCTGTTTAGCCTAGCGATTCCAGTGATCTCGTTGAGTCGCGAGGTCGAAACCACTAAGCCTGAGCTTGAAGCCGAAGTTAGTGCATAAAAAATCGGGCCTAGGGTTATAGATACTCTAGGCCCGACAGTTCTAGTAATGCAGTAGGTCTAGATGCGCCCATCGTAGGCCTTCAGCTCGGCGCCTAGACTATCCCAATATTGCTCCAGACTCTCGCTCAACTCTTCCCATTTATCCTCGCTGGATTCTTTGAAACTATGCAGTTCGGTCTGCGCTTTGCTGCGCATGGCGATGAGATTGAGTACGGCCTTACTCTCTAACTCGCTAGCCCGATCTTGATTTTGTTTCATCTTGGCCTCGAGCTTGTCGATCTGCTTGCTTAGAGAATCCAATTGTTCTTCGAGTTTCTTTTCGATCTCTTTTTTAGTCTTCATATTTTCTCCAGTTTTCAGCGTTGGCTAATTGGGGTCTTGATCGAGGGGGTGCCTTGCAGCACGAGTGTGCAGAGGACTCCCGCAGCTCAAATACACGATATATTCTTATTATTTTTTATTCTTAGATCGACAAGACACAGGGGATTAGAGTGCTGCTTTTGGGGGGCAGCGGGCCATTCTGTTAAGGCGAAAGCGTGCCTGACGTTTTTTGACATGTGTCTCGAGGGTCGCATCTGACCTCGCTCATGTCAAATTGACGCCCGTCAGCAACTAGGGCGCATTTTGCGCAATGAACATTCCATATGCTTGAAGTAGGCGCAATAGCGCTTTCAATCTAGGCGAGTAAATTCTATGCTTCAAGCCGCTTCAACCCAATGTGTGAGTGCGCGATACAATGAAGTCAGTAGTGTCATTCCTGATCCACAAGCGCGGCGCCCTTTTGGCCCTTAGCCTAATCGTCACCGTTCTACTGGGTTTGGGTATTCCGCGGGCAGGCTTCGATACCTCCCTAGGAGTGCTCCTCACCAAGAGCGATCCCTATCTGCAAGAGCGCGACCAAATGGCGCAGACGTTCCCGGCGCCCGTCGAGATCAGCTTCGCCATAGTGCCTGCTTCCGGAATAGTTTTCGAGCGAGAGACCCTGTTGGCGCTAGCCGATCTGAACCGAGAGTTTCGCAGCATCCCCTTGGCATTTTCGATGAACTCGATATTGGAGTGGCAGTCGCCCTTCGGAGATCAGAGTCTGTTTCCCCGCACCGTAACTCAGCAGACTCAATTCACGGAGCAGGAACTGCTCGATGCCAAGCAGCGCGTAGTCGACGACCCATTCCTGAATAACAGCTATATCGCCCCGGGTTTCGATCTCACACTGGCCAGCGTGCGTCTGCGCCAGACGAGTATAAGTTCGCAGGAGAGCAAAGAGATCGTGCAGGCCAGCGCTGCGCTCATCCAGAGCCTACAGCAGCGGCACCCTAGTGTGAGTTTCTATGTCAGCAGCGAGGCTCATTATGAGCAGTCTAATCGCGACGCCATGATCAGTGACTTGAGCTTTCTGCTGCCTCTAGTCTTACTGCTGTGTACCGCCATCATCTGCCTTAGTTTCCGCTCGATAGCGCTAGGCTGTTGCATACTCGGTGTTGCGCTCGTCACCGTGCTCATGACGATTGGTGCCCTCACCTGGGCAGGGCAGTCCTTCAACACCATCTCGGTGATGGCGCCTCTAGTGGTGGTCACCATTGCCGTGGCCGATAGCGTGCACATCATCTCGATCTTTCGGCAATCATTGCTGCAGGGGCTATCACCTGTTGCCGCCATGAGTCAGAGCCTGAAGTTCAATCTGCGGCCGATTAGCCTCGCGACCATTACGACTTTTATAGGCTTCGCCAGTCTCAACCTCGCGTCATCGCCCGCCATTAGTTCCTTCGGCACCGTCGTGGCGATTGGTGTCGCATTCGCCTATCTACTCACGCTTGGAGTGCTGCCAGCCCTCGTGCTGCTGTTGCCCGAAGCGCGCCTCGGCAGCCGCGAAGCGAGCGGCGGTGTCGCCATCATAAATGCCAGCATCCGTGGCGCACAGGGTCTAGTCGCCAAGCATGGCAGGGCGCTACTAGTGCTGGTGGCCTCGCTAGCCACAGTGTCTCTCGGGCTGAGTTTTCTTAATGACACCGATTTCGATCGCGCCTCCTTCATCAGCGAGGACTCTCCGCTGCATGATTACTACAGCGTAGTAAGTGAGCGCATGGATCGAGGCACACCCCTGAGCTATGGCATCGAGGTCGCAAACCCCTACGGCACCATCGAGCCCGATTTTCTGCGCCGCTTAGATGAATTTACGACATGGATTGGCGAGCAAGACCAGGTGATCGGCGTGGCCAGTCTTGTGGAGGTGGTGAAGACCGTTAATCAAGGCATGAATGAGAATGATGCTCGCTATTACAGTATTCCCGACACCCTCGCAGAGGTGGAGGATGCCCTGTTCAATTACAGCGTGGCACAGGCGAGTGACTTCACGCTCGATACGCTTGCGAATGAGGACTTTAGTCTAGTGCGGGTTTTCGTCTCGACCAGCACACAGAGTAATCAAGGCATTCTAGAGCTAAGCGCGAAGATCAATGAGGAATTCACGCGGCAACTGCCCGCAGCGAAACTCCTGCATGGCAGCAGCACGCTGTTGTTTGCGCGCATGGATAAGGCCGTGACGGTGGAGTTATTGCAAGGCTATGCGTTCAGCTTAATCATGATTACGCTGACCCTGATTATCGGGATGCGCAGTGTCTATTACGGCCTACTCAGCATGCTGCCGAATCTTCTGCCTGCCGTATTGGTATTCGGCGCTTGGGGGCTTTTGGTAGGGCGCATAGACCCCTTCGTGATGATGCTGTTCAGCATCAGTATTGGGCTGGTAGTGGATGACACGGTGCATGTGCTTAGCACTTATCAGAGCAGCCGTCATGAGGGCTTAATGCCCACTGCTGCGATCAACCGCGCCTTGGAGAAGGCGGGGCCTGCCCTGATAATTACAACTGCGGTGCTCGCCCTGGGCACCTGCGTGCTAATCGGCGCAAGTACCCTGTACTTTCAACAGGCGGCTACGCTGCTGGTGCCGATCGTGGTGCTCGCCCTCTTGCTCGATCTTACCTTCTTTCCCGCCTTACTTATGCTGTTTGACCGGAAGCCTTTGGCCCCCAGCGCAGCAGAATAGGCAGTAGGCAAAGGTCTACGAGGAAGGCCAAGGCCATCGCCATCGACGTGAGCAGGCCAAACAGAATGCTAGGCACGAAATCCGAGAACGCCAGCATCGAGAAGCCCGCCATGATCAACAAGGAGGTGTAGAGTATCGCCAGGCCCACACTGGAGTGGGTGCGCTGTACCGCCTCTTCATAGCCGTGCTCGGCGCGCTCCTCTTGGAAGCGGTGCATATAGTGAATAGTGTCATCCACGGCGATGCCCATTGCGATCGCCGCAATAGTGATCGTCATCAAGTCCAAGGGGATATTCAGCCAGCCCATCACGCCTAGCACGGCTAGTGTCGGTAGGAAATTTGGCACTAGGGCGATCAGCGCAAGGCGTGGCGAGCGGAAGATCAAGAGGAACACGACGAACAGCGCCGCATACACTAGCCCGAGGGTTAGGATCTGCGAGCTAAACAGGCGCTGCAGAATATCCTGATAGAGCACAAACATATTGGTCAGTTGATAGTCGGACTCCGGCACTCCCATCTCATTCATCTGGGCACGGATATCCTCGAGTAATTGCGCACGGTTCAGATCCTCGGTGAGGTCTTGAATCCAGATGTTGATGCGCGCCTGGCCCGACTCAGGGTCATAAAACGCGCCCAATAGGTCCTCGCGGAAGTTCTCGTCCATTAGCCAGTAGGCGGTAGTCAACTCGTACTCGGTTAAGGGGCCGCCATTGAGCTCCCGCGCTAGGTCCGTGAGATTCACCGCGGAGAGCACTCGACCAACGGCCTCGTGTTCTTTCATGCGATGCTGAATTAATTGCAGCATCTGCACGGAGCGGGCAGACATTACGATATCGGGATTATCGGGACGCTCATTGATGGTGTAGATCAAATCTAGAGGGGTTGAGCCACCAAACTCCTGATCGATATAGGCGAGTTCCCGGTGAATCTGCGTGCTGTCTTTGAAGTAATTGATGAAGCTGTTTTCCACGTCTAAGCGCAGAATTCCCACGGTGCTGAACAGCGCGATGCCGACACTGACGATGCCGATCAATGCCCTGCGGTTCAGTGCGGCATTGGCCAAACCCTTCACCGTGGCACCGAACACCGCGAGCTCGTCGCGCTGCTTGTGCTTAGGTAGCAGTTCTAGAATCACAGGGAATAGTGTCAGGCTCACGGCGATGGAAAAACCCATGGCGATGATCATCATCCAGCCGAAGGCGATCACGGGGGCAATGCCACTGAAAATTAGGGAGCCGAAGCCTACCGAAGTCGTTAAGCCAGCGAAGAAACAGGGCCCAATCTTCTCACGCAATGTTTCTCTGATGAGGTCGCGTTGCGAGGCATCGGGCTTGGCGGCGGAACTCTCGCGAAACTGCACGATCAGGTGGATCACGATGGCGAGCGTCAATATCAATTGCAGTGCAATAAAGTTCGACGAAATAACCGTAGCTTTAATATTTAATAATGAGAACAAGCCCATGGTGGACAGGATGCTGCTCAGGCAACACAGGATGGGGATGCACACCCAACGCAGTGCGCGGAACAGCACGAGAAGCATAAGACAGATGCCTATCGCGATCGCCATGCCGAACACTACTAAGTCATTACTAATGATCTCGATCAGCTGATCCGCCAGTACGTGTACGCCGCCCATGTGGATAGTAGCGTCGCTTTCATACTGCGTAATAAAACCGCGAATCTGTTCGATCTCTTCGCCACGGGTCCGGTTAAGTTCTTGTCGCAGTGGGTCCACTTGAATCTGGAGACGCTCCAATTCATCTTCTTGGTCGGCGCTCAGGCCTTGCGCCTGATACTGTCCATTAAGGTCGTTGATCTGGGCCTCGAGGGCCTGCAGTTCTTCGTTGCTGCGGAACAATACCTGCAGCGCCGTAGCCGTAAGTGCCTCGTTGACCAGCAGATTGGTATAGATTGGGTGGTCGGTAAACTGCTCGCGCAGCGCCTCCATCGAATAGTCGTTGGCCTCAACAGTAAGGCTCGAAAGATCGAGGTCGGCACGCAGCATGCTAGTGCCTTCAGGGAACACTGGCACATTGAGGATTGAGCGCACGGAATCCACGCGCTCCAAACTCATAAGGTCATCACTGAGCTTAGCAATGCTCTCGAAGGTTTCGGTAGAGAACAGCGCATGGGTCTCTGGCTGATAGGTTACCAGCAGGAATTCCTGCGGAGCGAAGCGCTCGTTCACTTTCTGAGTTTGTGTGAAAAGCGCATTGTCTTTGGTGAGCAGAGTGTCTGGGGAGGCATCGATGTCGAAGTTAGGCGCTTGAGAGCCAAGTGCCACTGTTACGACAATGAAGATTCCTAGAACGGTCTTCGGCCATTGCACTAGCGTATCGATGAAACGAGAAAGCATACTATTTGAACTCGGCATCGCGCTGGATATCCTGCAGGTGCGCATTGCGCATGAAGATGTAGAGGTCGCTGCTGTTCTTGCGCAGTTCTAAGTAGGCAGGTGCGTTGGGAGAGTATTCCTGCAGATTGTCGAAGACTCTCGTGATAGTCCCATCTGGTTGCTCGAGAATATAGGCGAGTGGATTAAGCATAGAGTCCACCATAGTGCCACTGCCGCCGCGTATAGTGCTCGGGCCGGCGAAGGGCATTACGAGATAGGGGCCATGGCCAACATTATATTGAGTGAGAGTCTCGCCGAAGCCTGTGTTGACACGCTCTAGTTCGAACCACTTCGTCGCTGGGTCGAAGAAGCCTAATAGGCCAACCGTTGTGTTAATCCCAAAACGTAAGAAGTCTACTCCGGCCTGACGCCCTTTGCCTTGCAGCAAATGATTCGTGAATGGAATTGGGCTCTTGATATTGTCGAAGAAATTGCCAATGCCGCTTCGTACGGGGGTGGGCACCTCGTTGTAGACGCGCGCGAAGGGAATCAAAACATAGCGGTAAGAGACATCGTTGAAGGCGAAGATAGCGCGGTTGAGGCGAATCAGCGGATCATCGACCTCCTCAACGATCGTGTAGCTCACGACATTGGGCTCTATTCCGGTGCCCGCTAAGGGTGAGGGCTCATCGGCTGCGCCGGCAAGAACGGCATTGCTACAGCACAGCGTGCTGACTAAAACGGCGCGAGTAAGTAATTTTGTCATATCCATTGAATCGGGTCCTGTGGAGCGATTGTAAATACCGTAAAAAAGGTTATCAGAAGACTAGCTTGCTTGCAGCCCGAACACTGTGGTGCAGCGCACAAAGCCTATGGTTTTGCGCTAAAAATAGGGCGTTACCATGTCCATGCTGACCTGCCACAGCTTCTGAGCCGACTCATCGGTAGCGAAGCTAGCGGGCGTGGTGCGGGTGCGTTTGATGAAGTATTCGCCATTGGCCTGCACGCTGGCCTGGTCCTGTGAGCTAGCCAGCCAGATCATGGTGTCAGCCCCTTTCTCGATGCTCACCATAAAGGGGTAGAGCACAACGCCAAGTATGCGAGCAACAGGCCCGCCTTTGCCCCAGATAGGCGTGCGCACGGCCCCTGGATGGAAGGAGCTGGCCACGATGTTTTGAGCGCTATAGCGCTTCTGCACTTCCCTTGCGGTGAGTAGGTTCATGAGCTTGGAGCGTCCGTAGGCCTTTAGCGACTTGTAGTCTTTCTCTAAACCTAGGTCATCGAAATTCAGGGGGCTGTGGGTATGGCCATAGGAGCTAGTAAACACGATGCGGGCTAAGCCTTGCTCGCCACCCTTGCTTAGTGCAGGTAGGAGCTTTTGCGTAAGCAGAAAACCGCTTAGGTGATTGGTGACAAGCGTTGTCTCGAAACCCTCTGCGCTAACACTGCGCGTGCCGTTGGAGCCGCCGGCGTTATTGCACAGGACGTTGATAGCGGGGAAGTCACTGACGATCTTGTCTGCTACTGCGCTGACACTGGCAAGTAGGCCGAAGTCGGCGATATAGAGGTGAATACCCTGATTGCCAGTTTCTTGCTTTATGCGCTCCATGGCTTCTTGGCCGCGCACCTGACTACGACAGACTAAGATCGTCGTTGCGCCACGGTTAGCGAAATCCTTCGCGGCCTCAAAGCCAATACCACTGTTAGCGCCAGTAACTACATAGGTCTTCCCGACTAGATCTTGTGTGCTCGCAGGCATAAAGCGCTCCTTTATTGTTGCATGTATACGGCAACTAGGCCGCGTGTGGATGACTATTAGAACACCTTTGCCTACTGTTCGACATTGGGTTGAGTATGCAGGGTGAGATAGAGTTTAATAGGGACCACCAAAACTCAGAGACAGGCACATGGAACGATTCCTTGCTTGCTTGCTGGCGCTAAGCATCGGCAGCAGTGCAGCTGTAGCACAGAACACTATCATGGATATTGAGTACGACCCTGCGGGCGAGTTCAATTTCGTAAGGGTTCAATTCGATACTTACGGTGCGCGAGGCGGCTTCGGTGGCTTCTTTGGGGACGGTGGCCCGCCGTGGTCGATCGATTTTCCCGGCGCCGACCAGAATTTCCTTCGAGGTGTTGCGCGCCTGACCAATGTGCGAGTGATGCAAGACCCAATCGTACTGCGCTTCGACGATTCTCGCATCTTCGACTACCCTTTCCTCTATATGCTGGAAGTAGGGCAGCAGGGCGGTATAAGCCTTAGTCCGCTCGAAATCACTAACTTGCGAGAATATTTGCTGCGTGGTGGCTTCCTCCTGATCGATGACTTCTGGGGCACGCGCCAGTGGGATGCATTCGAGTCGTCTTTCTCACAGGTATTCCCTGACCGAGAGATCGTAGAGCTGCGCCCCGACCACGAGATCTTCCGCACCTACTACGACCTAGACGGCCCCAAGATGATCCCTGCGCTGAGCCGCGACGATTCGCGCGGGGAGCAGGATATCGATGTGGCGAGCAACCATGCGATCCTGGATGACAATGGCAGGATCATGGTGCTGATCAACTGGAACTCCGACATGGGGGATGGCTGGGAACACACCTATCACCCCTATTACCCCACCCGCTATGCCAATTCGGCTTATCAGCTGGGTATCAATTATCTTATCTATGCGATGACCCATTAGGTCTCAGCGCTGCTCCAATTGCAGCGCGTTGGTCATGATGTGGAAGATCACATTCTGTTCCATAAGGCCCGATACTAATTCCGCGCCCGGTCCCGAGGCATAGACCGCAACGTCTTCTCCGCCGTGGGTCTCGTTGCCTATCGCTACTAGTGTTTCCGGATGGAAGCCGGGCGCGGTGGTGTCGACATTCGTTAGGTCCGCGCGGCCGCTCTTGTTGAGTGGTTTGGTGAGGATTGCATCGGCGCTCTCGAAGTCCTCCAATACCCGATGGCCTGGCCCGTTGATATAGCCAAGAGTCGTGTAGGGTAGGCCATCGCCTGCTAGCTCGGGTTTGTGTTTAGGCGCGCCGTGGGCGTCGTTGCCGATCACCTTACCTAGAATGGGATTGCCACGAGTGGGGTAACCCGCAACAGTCATTACATGGCTATGGTCGGCGGTTACGATGATGAGTGTCTCATTCGGGTCGGTCATCTCGTAGGCAGTTTTAACGGCCTTAGCGAGTTCGATGGTGTCTAGCAGGGCACGCTGTGGATTGGTGGCATGATGGGCGTGATCGATGCGCCCGGCCTCTACGTTCAGGTAATAGCCCTTCGGGTTCTTCTCGAGTAAGCGTATCGCCGCGACGGTCATCTCGCTGAGAGAGGGCTCGCCGCCGGTGTCCCGGGGGCGGTCCAGTTCGTATTCCATATGGGAGCCGTCGAACAGACCAAGTAGGTGTTCGGTCTTGCCGATGTCGACGGCGTCGAACTGGGCCTTGTTCCACACATAGGCCGCATGGGGATAGCGCTTCAGCCACTCTGCGCTCAGGTCGCGTCCGTCTAGGCGCTCGCCGGGCACGCCTTCCTCTGGGTCTGCGCCCTCGGCCTTGGGCAAAAAGTTCAAGCGTCCACCGCCAAGTGCCACTTCTAATCCATCGCTGTCTGGGTTGTGTACGCTGAACTCCACTAGCTGGCGGGCAATGTCGATGCAGTTGCCGGGGTCGCTCATGGCGGCAGTGTCGCCGTCGTCCTCGAAATTACGATGCATGCTGTGGGCGTAGTTGGCGGCGGGGGTCGCATGGGTGATGCGCGCAGTCGTAACAATGCCAGTGGACATGCCCTTGTTCTCGGCCATCTCCAACAAAGTGGGCAAACTGTTCCCTTGCATGCTGCTGCAGTCCCCTAGGCTGACATATTGATTGACGCTGATCAGTGCCGCGTTGGTCTTCACACCTGTGGCCATAGCGGTCATGGTGCCGGCGGAGTCCGGTGTTTGTTGGTTCACATTATAGGTTTTCGAGAAGGCGACATTGGGGAAGTTCTCGAAGTAGAGTTCGTTCTCCTCGCCGGTATTGCCCGCCAGTTGACCGGCGAGAATGCGCGCCGCCGTCACCGTGGAGACACCCATGCCATCGCCAATGAAGAGGATGACATTCTTGGCTCGCTTGGGAGTCTCACTAAGGTGAGCTAGGCGTTTCTGAACTGCGTCGTGGCCCTCGTCGAACCACTTCTGTGGCGTTTCCTGAGCGATTAGTGGCAAGGCAATAAGAGTGCTGGCGATGGCGAGGCTGAGACGAGAGAACACGGTAAGGCTCCTTATGGACTAGAGGAGCCGCTAATACTGCCGTGCAATCGTGACAGGACGATGAAAGCCAAAAATAAAGCGCAGACGTGGCGCTATGGACGCGCCGCGAGCAATTGCTTGAGCTCGGGAATGCAGGAGCCGCAGTTAGTGCCGCAGCGCAGCTCCTTGCCCAGAGACTCGACACTATTTGCGCCACCGGCTATGGCGCCGCGTATGCGCTCCTCGCTGACGCGGAAGCAGCTACAGATGATGCGCTGGGCGTTCACGGAGCTTGCCTCCTGGCGCGCAAGAAGGCGCCAAGATTGGGGATTCACTTGATGGTCGAGTAGTGTCTGCAGCCAAGTAGCATCGGGAACTCCGCTGCGCTGTGGGCTTGCGAACAGCGCATACTCGATGAGCGCGTCCTTGCACAGCAGGGCGCGATAGTCGCCGCTGACGGTGTTGGACAATTCGATCTTCTCTAGATCCATTGCGAGCGCCTCTAGCCAGTCTTGCCAAGGCTGTTCGTCACCCTCGCCGGTCTGGGCTAGTAGATAGAGCTGCCCCTCATTAAGGGGCGTGCGCACCCAATAGGAGAATGGACTGGTGTCGATCGGTGCGCGACTTAGCAGGGCTACCCAACGCTTGGCCTTGACCGGCTTGATGCCCACTTGGGCGAACTTGCTCTCGGGCTGTCCGGAGACTGGGTCGGTGATCGACGCGATGAGTTTAGAGACGCGGCCATCGGAGGCGAACTGGTCGTTCCAATGAATGGGCACGAAGACGTCGCCGTCGCCCATGCCGGCGTCGACGGTTGCCTGCAACACTAGCGCCTCGGTGCCGCCGTTAATGTACGTGTAGACCTGCACGAGGTCCCCCTCGCGAATGCCCTTGCTCTGGGCATCGCGCGGGTTCATCGCCACGTACGGGGCGCTGGTATGGGCTAGCAGGCGTGGCGAGCGGCCCGTGCGCGTCATGGTATGCCACTGGTCGCGTATGCGGCCGGTATTGAGCTGGAAGGGCGTGTCGAAATGGACCTCGCGCACGGGCAAGCTAGGCGTGCAGGGTATGAAGTGAGCGCGTCCACTCTTCGTGAAGAAACGCCCGTCGCCGAACATGCGGGCACTGCCCTGCGGGTTGTCATCGTTGACCGGCCACTGGATCGGCTCGAGCGCATCGTAGGCCAGAGTATCCAAATTGCTTAGGCCGCTGATATCGAAGTCGCGGCTGCCATCGTTCTGAAAGCCCGAAAGTGCCGCGTGTTCCGCAAAGATCTGCGCGGGATTCTCAAATGGGAAAGCATCGGCGTAGCCGAGGCGTTTTGCCACTTCGCAAATTATCCACCAGTCGTGTTTAGACTCGCCCATGGCTGGTAGCAGCGCACGTTGCCGCGAGATGCGCCGCTCCGAGTTGGTGACGCTGCCGTCTTTCTCGCTCCATCCCGTTGCCGGCAATAACACGTCGGCATAGGCGTTGGTGTCGGTGTCCGCGACGCAGTCGGAGACAATAACGAGCTCGCATTTCTCAAGGGCCGCGCGCACGCGCTCGGAGTCGGGAAGGCTCACGACGGGGTTCGTCGCCATGATCCATACCGCCTTAATCTTGCCCTGCGCGATGGCATCGAAAAGATCCACCGCTTTCAAGCCGGGCTGCTTGGCGATATTGGGCGCCTGCCAAAACTCTTCCACACAGGCCACGTGCTCGGCGCTGAAGTCCATGTGGGCGGCGAGCTGATTCGCCAAGCCGCCTACCTCGCGCCCGCCCATAGCATTAGGTTGACCCGTGATCGAGAAGGGGCCCATGCCTTCCTGGCCGATGCGTCCGGTGGCAAGGTGGCAGTTGATGATGGCGTTGCATTTATCGGTGCCGGTGGCGGACTGATTGATGCCCTGAGAGTAGAAGGTGACGGTCTTTTGCGTGCGCGCGAATAATTTATAGAACTGCTCGAGCACGCCGATATCTAGGCCGGTGCGCTCGGCACTGGTCTCCAGGTCGAACTGCGCGCATGCCTCGATCGCCGCGTCGAAGCCTTGTGTGTGGGCCTCGATGTATTCGTGATTCAAGGCGCGTTTGTCTTGCAGATAATTCAGTAGGCCGATGAACAAGAAGGCGTCGGCGCCGGGCTTGAGTGCGAGATGTATATCCGCGATCTCACAACTGGCGGTGCGGCGCGGATCGATGACCACGACACGCATCTGGGGATTAGCAAGTTTCGCGGCGACTATGCGTTGATACAGGATGGGGTGCGTCCACGCCGCATTGGAGCCCACCATCACCAATAGGTCGCAGGTCTCTAGATCTTCATAATTGCAGGGCACGGTGTCGCTGCCGAAGGCGCGCTTATAACTGGCCACTGCGGAGGACATGCACAGGCGAGAGTTGGTATCGACGTTGCCGGAGCCGATGAAACCCTTCATCAGTTTATTGGCGACGTAATAGTCTTCAGTGAGCAATTGGCCAGAGAGGTAGAAGGCGACCGAGTCCGGCCCGTGCTCCTGGATTATTTGTTTCAAGCCGCCGGCAACATGGTCTAAGGCCGTGTCCCAAGTGGTGCGTACACCGGCAATGCGAGGGTGCAGAAGGCGACCTCGATCCCCTAGGGTCTCGTGCAAGGCAGAGCCCTTGACGCACAGGCGCCCCTTGTTGGCGGGGTGTGCAGCGCTGCCAGCAACGGCGGTAACGACCCCAGCGTTCATAGTGGCTTCTACGCCACAGCCTACGCCGCAATAGGGGCAGGTGGTGTGGGCGCTAGTGACGAGTGCATTCATTCGGGCTTTGTTGTCTCGCGATTCAGGCGGCGTGGCGACGCGGGTTGAGAGTGACGATTACCGAGTCGCCTTCTAGGCTAATCTCATAGGTCGGCACACGGGTGGCTTCGTCTTCAAGGCAGCGTCCGGTGCCTAGGCTATAGTGCTGTTTATACAAGGGCGAGGCCACCACCAGTTCGCCATTAATGTCTCCGACTATACCACGGTAGAGTACATTGGCTTTACCCAAGGGGTCCCAATTATGCAGGGCATACAGAGGCGGCGTCTCCTTGGGTAGATAGAAAACGGCGATCTGGACATCATTGATGAGAACGCAGGCGCCACTGTCCTCCTGCAGTTCGCTGAGGCTGAATATGGCGATCGGGTCCGAGCTCGAGCGAGGTCTTGGCGCGCTGTTCATGTTGGCATCCTGTGGGCTTAAGATATTGTGAGAAGCGCCTCGCGCTCCGTCTCTTTTGCTGGTCTGACTTGTCCGCGCTCTTGCACGAACACGACGTTTGTATCTTCTTTGTCGCTGTTCACAAACTGGCGGAAGCGTTTCAGTTTTTCCGGGTCTTCGATGGTGGTTTTCCACTCGCACTGATAGGTGTTTAGCAATAGCGCCATTTGTGATTCTAAGTCCTCGGCGATGCCCAGCTTGTCCTCGATGACCACCTCGCGCAGATAGTCGAGCCCGCCCTCTAGGTTGTTCATCCACACCGAGGTGCGCTGCAGGCGATCGGCGGTGCGGATGTAGAACATCAGGAAGCGATCGATATAGCGAATCAGCGTCTCGTCGTCGAGGTCGGTCGCGAATAGATCGGCGTGGCGCGGCTTCATGCCGCCATTGCCGCAGACATAGAGATTCCAGCCGTTCTCCGTGGCGATCACCCCGAAGTCTTTGGACTGCGCCTCCGCACATTCCCGGGTACAGCCGGAGACCGCGGACTTGAGCTTGTGGGGCGAGCGGATGCCTTTGTAGCGGTTCTCAATCAGGATCGCCATCGAGACGCTATCCTGTACACCGTAGCGACACCAGGAATTGCCCACGCAAGATTTAACAGTGCGTAGCGCCTTGCCATAGGCGTGGCCAGTTTCGAAACCCGCCGCCACCAACTCGCTCCAGATGTCGGGTAGCTGGTTCACGCGCGCGCCGAATAAGTCGATGCGTTGCCCTCCGGTAATCTTGGTATAGAGTTGGTATTTCTTCGCGACCTCGCCGATGACGATGAGTTTCTCTGCAGTGATCTCTCCACCGGGAATGCGGGGGACTATGGAATAGGTGCCGTCCTTCTGCATATTGGCGAGGAAGTTATCGTTAGTATCCTGCAGGCCCACGTGTTCCTTCTTGAGGACGTAGTCGTTCCACAGCGAGGCGAGGATCGATGCCACGGTAGGTTTGCACACCTCGCATCCCCGGCCCTTGCCGTGTTTGTCGAGGATGTCGACGAAGGACTTCAGCGAGCCCACTTTGACGAGGTAGAATAGCTCCTGCCGCGAATAGGCGAAGTGTTCGCACAGATGATTATTGATCTCGACGCCTCGTGCCGCGAGTTCGGTGTCGACGGTGGACTTGAGTAAAGCAGCGCAGCCTCCGCAGCCCGTGCTCGCCTTGGTCACACTCTTCACATCCGCAACGCTGCAGCAGCCGCCCTCGATTGCGCCGACAATTGCGCCCTTGGTGACATTGAGGCAGGAGCAGATGGTGGCGCTCATTGGCAATGTCATGCCCGAGAGCAGGGGCTCTGCGCCGCTATCGGCGGGCAGGATGATGCTCTCGGGATTGCCCGGCAGGTCCATGTCGTTGAGGAAGAATTGCAGGAGCGTGTCGTAGTCGCTGCAATCGCCTACTAACACCGCGCCTAATAATTTCTTGCCGTCGGGGCTTACTACGATCTTCTTGTAGACCCGCTCGCGATCGTTGGAGTAGAGGAAACTCGCGCAGGCTTGGCCGTTATGTAGCGCCTTGCCGTGGGAGTCGCCTATGGAGCCGACGTCGATTCCTAACAGTTTTAACTTGGTGCTCATGTCCGCACCCTGGAAAGAAACGGGAGCGTCGGTGAGCTGGCTGAGCGCGGCGTCGGCCATGCGATAGCCTGGCGCGACTAGCCCGAAGATGCGCCCGCCGAATAGTGCGCACTCGCCAATCGCGAAGATGTCCGAGTCGCTGGTGCGACAGTGGTAGTCGATGGTGATGCCGCCGCGCTCACCTACTTCTAGGTCGGCCTGCTTCGCCAATTGATCGTTGGGGCGGATGCCGGCGGAGAATACGATGAGGTCAGTCTCTAAAGACGTGCCGTCGGCGAACTCCATGCGCAGCTTGCGGTCCTTGCCGGGCACGATCTTCTGAGTGGCCTTACTGGTGTGCACACTCACGTCGAGCTCTTCGATCATGGCGCGCAGCATCGTGCTGCCGCCATTGTCTAGCTGCACTCCCATAAGCCCAGGGGCGAACTCCACCACATGGGTCTGTAGGCCTAGGTTCTTCAGCGCGTTCGCGCACTCTAATCCCAATAGGCCACCGCCTACGACGACGCCCACCTTGCCGGTTTGCGCATGGGCCTTGATCTCGCCCAGGTCATCGATAGTGCGATAGGTCAGGCAGCCCGGCAGCTCCGAACCCGGAACCGGTGGCACGAAGGGGTAGGAGCCGGTGGCGAGTACGAGTTTGTCATAGGGGAAGCGCCGGCCTAGATCGGTAATGACTTCCTTTTTCTCGCGGTCGATCTTGGCAACGGCGTCGCCGAAATGCGCCTTTACCCCGATTTCCTTGTAGTGTTCCCGCGTGGTCAGGGCGAGGTCTTCGGGATTTTTACCGCTGAATACTTCCGATAAATGGACGCGATCATAGGCGGGTCGTGGTTCGGCCCCTAGCACGGTGATTTCATGGCGCGCCGAATGAGTCGCGAGCTTGTCCACATAGTAGTGACCGACCATGCCGTTTCCTACTACCACTATTTTCTTAGTCGTCATCTTTGCATCCCATCTTGGCGTCGTTATAGGGTGGAATTAGGCGGCAACCGCGCCAGTAAACTTGTGCTTGTCATAGAGGAACTGCAGCACTTGTTGGCGCGTGTGTACGAAGTCGGGGTCCTCTGCCAGCGCTAGGCGGTCCCGTGGGCGCGGCAGTGTTACCGGGAGAATTTCGCCGACAGTGGCGGCCGGGCCATTGCTCATCATCACGATGCGGTCCGAGAGCAGCACTGCCTCGTCGACGTCGTGGGTGATCATGACCACCGTAGTGCCTAGGTCGGCGTGGATCTCCATCAGCGAGTTTTGCAGGTGTGCGCGGGTCAGGGCATCCAGTGCGCCGAAGGGCTCATCCATCAGCAAAACTTTAGGCTGCATGGCCAGGCAGCGGGCGATACCGACGCGTTGCTTCATGCCGCCGGAGATCTCGTGGGGGCGTTTGTCCTTTGCGTGGGCGATGTGCACTAGTGCCAGGTTGTAGTCGATCCACTCGCGCATCTCCGCCCTCGTTTTGTGGCCCTTGAAGACTTGCTTCACCGCCAGCTCCACGTTCTCGTAAACACTCAGCCAGGGCAGTAGCGCGTGATTCTGAAACACAACGGCGCGGTCCGGGCTGGGTGCGTTGACCTCTTTGCCGTCGAGAATGATGCCGCCCTCGGTAGCCTCGTAAAGACCGGCGAGAATGTTGAGAACGGTAGACTTGCCACAGCCGGAGTGGCCGATAAGAGAGATAAATTCGCCCTGTTCGATCTTGAGATTCACGTCTTGTAGGGCTCGAAACTTGCCACTCTCTGTGTTGAATTCGATGCCGACCTTGCTGATTTCCAAATATGCTTGCATAGGGTTCTCCAAGTGGGGGCTTAACGCAGCACCGTCTGTTTGTCCCAGCTTAGGTAGCGCTGGAGGGTGAGCATGAGCCTGTCCAAGATCAGGCCGATGAAGCCGATCACTATGACGGCAACCATGATCCTGCTTAAGGAATCTGAACTACCATTCTGAAACTCATCCCAGATGAATTTTCCCAAACCCGGGTTCTGTGCCAGCATTTCGGCGGCGATCAATACCATCCAGCCGGTGGCGAGGGAGAGGCGCATGCCGGTGAAGATCAGGGGGATAGCAGAGGGCAGCACGATCTTGCGAATATGCACATGGGTGGGCAGGCAGATCACGCGGCTCACATTGATCAAGTCCTTGTCCACACTCGCCACTCCCACCGTTGTGTTGATGACAGTAGGCCAGAGGCAGCACAGGGCAACTGTGATGGCGGAGGTGACGAAGGATTTCTCGAACATGGGGTCATCGGAGACATAGAGCGCACTGACCAGCATTGTGACCAAGGGCAGCCATGCTAGGGGAGAGACTGGTTTAAAGAGCTGGATCAGGGGATTGGTGGCGTTATAGATTGTCTCACTGAGCCCACACACAATGCCGAGGGGGATGGCAACGAGCATCGCCAGCGCGAAACCAAACGCTACTGTCATTAGGCTGGTCGCGATCTGATTCAGGAAGGTCGGCCTGCCGGTGTAGGGGCGGATGCGTACTTCCGCGCTAGGATCATTGCGCAGCAGCTCGTCATTACGAACCTGCTGACGGGCAAAGAAATCGACGCGGCGCTGTTGTTCGCGATCGTACTCTTCCACCATATTCTGCGCTTGAGAGAAGACCTGAATGGGGCCAGGGAATTTTCCAAGGGACGTGTCGATGCTGTTCGCCGTGGCCTGCCACAGCAACATGAACAGCATTATGCCCACAACCGAGAGGCTAGCGCCGCGCAATGATCGCTGCGCAGCCATGGGAATAGACCAGGCACTGTAACGCCAAGGAGCGAGAGCTGTTGGCTCCTGATCCGCCGGCTTGGTCTGTGTGCTATCGATTTGATCCGTCATTGCTTCCTCGCCTACATCGCTAAGGTCTGGGTTCAAAGTTAGGGTGCTCATTGCAGGCCAATCTTCATGGATTGCAGATAGGCATTGGGTTGGCTGCCGTCGTAGGGAACACCATCGATAAATTCATCCGTGCTTGGGCGAAAACCAGTTTCCGTTGCGAAGTCGGGGAAGTCGGCGGCGCTCATATAGCCCTCGGCGATAAGCTCCTTCGCCGCGGCCTCGTAGATGGCTGGCTTGTAGACGAGTTTGGCCTGCTCGATATACCACTCGTCCGATTTAGTCTCGGAGATTTGTCCCCAGCGGCGCATCTGCGTGAGGTACCAGATGGCGTCGGAGTAGTAGGGGTAGGTAGCGTTGTGACGGAAGAAGACATTGAAGTCTGGGACCTCGCGGGTGTCGCCCTTCTCGTACTCGAAGGTGCCCGTCATGGAGTTGGCGATGACCTCGTAGTCGGCGCCTACATACGCGCCGCGGGAGAGTATCCGTGCGGCCTCTTCGCGATTGCCATTATTGTTGTCGTCCAACCATTTGCCGGCGCGCAGCATCGCCTTCACGATGCGAATGCTGGTGTTGGGGTTCTCCTTAGTGAAGGCATCGGTCATGCCAAAGACCTTCTCTGGGTTGTTCTTCCAGATCTCATAATCGGTCACCACGGGAACGCCGATGCCCTTGAAGATAGCCTGCTGGTTCCACGGCTCGCCGACGCTATAACCGAGGATGGTGCCCGCCTCGAGAGTGGCTGGCATCTGCGGTGGTGGGGTTACGGAAAGTTGTACCTGCGCTTCTAACATTCCTGAGCTATCGCCGCGCTCTGGCGCGTAGAATCCGGGGTGGATGTCGCCGGCGGCCAACCAATAGCGCAGCTCATAGTTGTGTGTGGATACTGGGAATACCATGCCCATGTTGAAGGCCTCGCCGCGAGCGCGATACGCTTCGACGACGGGCTTGAGTGCATCTGCCTTGATGGGATGCACGGGCTTGCCGTCTGCCTGCATTGGGATGTGCGGGCGCATGGCCTCCCAGATGCTGTTGGACACAGTAATGCCGTTGCCATTTAAGTCCATGCTAAGTGGCGTGACGATATGAGCCTGTGTGCCGTAGCCAATCGTTGCCGCGAGAGGCTGCCCGGCGAGCATATGGGCGCCATCGAGCTGGCCGTCGATCACGCCATCTAGAAGTACTTTCCAGTTCGCCTGAGCCTGCAATGTGACGTAGAGGCCTTCGTCCTCGAAGTAGCCTTTCTCGTAGGCGATCGCAAGAGGCGCCATGTCTGTTAGTTTAATGAAGCCGAAGGTAAGCTCGTCTTTCTCGGCGGGGCCTGTTTGGGCAAATGCTTGACCTACGAGCAATGAAAAGGCGCACGTGTAAAAGAAGCGAAGGGACTTACTGGCGCCTGTGAGCGCCCCGGCTAAGCTGTGCTTTCGTTGTTCGGCTAGCATGTGTAACTCCTTGTAGGCATAAAATTTTGCCAAAAAAAAGACCCACGAGTTGCTAAGCAACTACGTGGGCCACATTACCCAACGGATCTTAATCGGGGGGAGAGTTCAGATCCGTGTGGAGCAAGTTAGAGGACAACTTACTCATGACTTAGTTAATGCACAGCCTGTGCCAGCTTTACGTGTAACTTCAATTCGTCGGCTTTCTATGGCTTTCTATGGCTTTCTATGGCTTTGCAGGCGCGCATTCGCGCATGTGTCATAAGTGTTTGGGGCATAACGCGCCTTTGCCTTGTGACTGAGCGAAAAACGCGATGCTTTATGGGGCACTATTTAGGTGCGTTGCACTAAAACGGTGCTCTGTGTCTCAGGGGAGCGCGAGGTAACGATCCGCGCCGAGCACGATGCCGGGCTCGAATTCCCATTCCTGTGAATGCTCATTCTCGGTTTTGCTATCGCGACTAGGTGAAGTCTCGCCTAGCCAGCGAGCTGCCTCGCGGTAGAGGTCTGGCCGCCAAGACTGCTGTACCAGCGCGCGACGTTCCTCCTCGCTCAGAGTCTTGCCCAGCAACTGCTCGCTCAGCTTGAGTATCGACTGTGCTTGAGAGCGCCAGGGGAAGCCGGCCTGATACTGCCAGAACACATGGAACTGGGGGATTGAGACCGGCGCGGCGTTCTTGGAGAAACGGAACTGCCCGGTGAGTGAGGGCAGCAGTAAACGCTGGGGCAAGTCTAGGTAGCATTTCTGGCTCATCACTTCGGCGATATGCTCGCGGGCATCTAGCTCGGTGAGCAGTTTGCAGGCCTCCATGATCGCGAGGCGCAGGCGCAGATGGGTGGCCGGGTGGCTCTGGTGCCATTGCTCCGTTACCCCTAGCACCTTCTCCGGAGCATTGTTCCACAGGTGGTAGCCACTAGCGGCCACGGTGCCTATGCCTTGTTCAACGGCGACGGTGTTCCAAGGCTCGCCAACACAGAAGCCATCGATAACCCCGCGGGCGAGGCTGTCGCACATTTGCTCGGGCGGCAAGACGAGTAGGCGTACGTCGTGGTCCAGATCGATGCCACCGGCCTGCAGCCAACGCCGCAGCAGGATGGTATGCATCGAGAACGCGTGCACAGTGGCCAGCGTAATGGTTTGGCCAGTCTGCTGCAGCTTACTGCGCAGTTTTTGCACGACCCGCAGCGGGTCTGGCGCGCTATCTGGATACTCCAGCTCGAGAGATTCCCAGACGCGATTCGACAGAGTGATGGCATTGCCATTGAGGCCGAGTGCGAGCCCGGTCATTAGGCTGCCGCGAATGCCGCCGGCCCCTAGGTTCGTCATCATCGGCAGGGGTGCGAGGAGCTGCGCCGCATCCAGTTTGCCCACCACTAATTTGTCGCGCAGGTTCGCCCAAGACACTTCACGGTGCAGTGAGACGTCGAGGCCATAGCGCGCAAACAGACCGGCATCTTTCGCCATGATCAGCGGGGCCGCATCGCTTAGGCGCATATACCCGAGTTCGAGTTCGGTGATTTCGGCTTGGGGGAGGCGTTGGGGGTCAGACATGATTCATTTCCTGATATCGAATGCGGAGAGGGTGGCCACGACCGTTTGCGCCACATTGCGCAGGCGTTGATTATTGTCCATCGCGAGTTTTGTCAGCAGTTGATGAGCCTCGTTCTCATTGATGCGCTTCTGAGCCATCAACAGGCCCTTCGCCTTCTCGATCAAATTGCGATCCTCCAATTCTGTGCGTGTGGATACCAACTCGTCGCGCAGCATTTGGAAAGAGCGAAACTGCGCCATCGCCACCTCGATAACGGGGCGCACCCGCGCGGGGTTGAGGCCCTCGGTGAGATAGGTGCTGATGCCAGCGGCCAGTGCCTCGCGGATGTAGTCGGGGTCGTCCTCATGGGCGAACATCACCATAGCCGTGGGGCTGTGGCGATTGACGATGGCCAGGCTCTCCAGCACATCGCGGTCCGGGGACTGCAGGTCGATGATCACCACATCGGGTTGGTGCTGTTCGATCTGAAACACGAGGCCGGCAGCCGAGGAGATAATCGAGAGCACCTCGAAGCCTGCGGCGATGAGGTGCTCTTCGACGAGCCGAGCGCGCTCGGCATGATCGTCCACCAGCATGACTCGTATGGCTTTATTGTTTACTTCTGCACTCACAAGCTAGCGGTCCTAATTGATTAACGGGGCAGTGAGGGTAGAGCAATTAGAATGCCATGTTGACACTCAGCCAGAACTTATCTGTGTCGACACCGAAGTCCTTGCTCGAATAGAGAGCGACCTTCGCCTCGACATTGATGTGGGCATTGATCTTATAGCCCGCCACCACATCCCATTCATTGCCATAGTGCTGCCCGCCCTCGCTCGCGTTGTAGCGGTGCAGGCTGGTGGAGAGATTGAGCGCATTGAGGGAGGAGCTGGCGCTGAGGTAGATATCCTCTATGCCGTTGGCCGGGGTGTTGAGGAAGCTGTCGGCGAAGCCCTGAAACTTATGCAGTGTGGCAAGGGGCGTGGAGAAGGAAACATTGCCAGCGTCGCTGCCCAGATTCTCGTAGCCGAGTAGTAGCGAGAGATTGCCGACCTTGCCGCTGCCCTCTACGACGAAGTAGTCCGCGTCATAGGAGATTGGGTTATCGCCATAGTCGCTCTGCCGAGCATAGCTCGCGAAGAGGTTCAGGCCACTCACCTTGCCGGTATAGCTGCCACCGTAAGAGATTGAGGATGCGCCGCGGGCGTTGTCGAAGTCTAAGGCATAGAGAAAGGCGCTAACGGTGCCCCAGTCCTTTGCGGTGCTGATATTCAGGGCGTGGGAATTGCTATCGAGATCGCTCGCCTGAGCGCTGGGCTTGGAGCCGCCAAAGATGCGGTTCACATTCCAGATGTAGCTGTAGTCGACATTGAGACTACCGGCGCTGCGGTGGTAACTCAGCGCATCCATAGTCTGCTCGTTCTGGCGCCAGCCCACACTGCCAAGGAAACGCTGGGTTGCGTGATTGAGACGCTGCCTTCCTACACTAAGGCTACTGCCTTCCTCTAGGGCGTATTGTAGGGCTGCGATGTTAATCTCGGTGCCGACGGGATCGGCGATGACGGAGTAATTGCCGCGCTGACGGTCTAGTGCAAACGAGTCATAGCTGTCACTACCAACGCTCATAATAGAGTCGGCCTCGAGGGCAAGGCTGAATCTGTTTGCTGTGGCGCTTTGAAAACTAAGCCGAGTACGTAGCGTAGAAGCGGTGGCATCCCGAAGCAGATTGTCTTGTTCTACCGTCTCTAGGCGATAGCGCAGTGCCAGGTGCGTGGTGCCTCCCGAGATCATCGCCATCACATCGTCGGCGATGGATTGCGCGTCAGATGGCACACTTAAGCCTATGCTAAAAACTGCCGCGCCAACTTGCACTAGCTTTAGATTATTTCCTGCTGTTCTCTTCATGGCTATTCACTGTGCCGCTGCGCGGTAGTTTATTTTTCCCAAAAAAAAAGCCTGCGTCCCGTGAGGGTCGCAGGCATCGTTGCCCGATTTAAAAGTGATACTGGAGAGTACTACGCTAAGGTACTATCAAGAAGCGGGCCAACTTTATAAACTCCATTATTTACAATGACTTATAATTTCTCTCTTGAACGGTGCCATGACGAACGCTAGCTTTCGTTGCGCTATCCTGCGGCGAAAAGTTCAACTCTGCACATAAACAGGGCGCGCGATCCCGGTCGCTTAGTGATGTAACTCCTTATATTGACTTTGAGGCTCACGGGGTTGAAGCTTCTGTACACTTCGCGAACTTAATCCTGTTGAGTTAATCACATGGTAGGAAAAACAAAATTATCGCCATTCCATCTCGCCATTGCGGTACGCAACCTCGAGGAGGCTCGAGACTTCTACGGCGTGAAGATGGGGCTACCCGAGGGGCGCAGCTCGGAGCAGTGGATCGACTTCAATCTCCTCGGGCATCAATTAGTGGTACACGTGAACCCTGGCCTTGGGCCGGACGGCAAGGTGAATCAGATCGGCAATCACGTCGATGGCCACGGCGTACCGGTGCCGCATTTTGGCGTGGTGCTGGAGATGGAGCAGTGGGAGGCATTGGCAGAGCAAGTGAAGGGCTTTGTCGATTTTATCATCGAGCCCTATGTGCGCTTCAAGGGGCAGCCAGGGGAGCAGGCCACGATGTTCTTCCTCGACCCGTCCGGCAATGCCTTGGAGTTCAAGGCATTCCGGGATATCGAGAAGAGCCTATTTGCGAAATAGGCTAGGTACATTGTAGACATGATGGATTGACCTACCCAGCCTCGACGCACGTGGGTTATGTTCGGA
>CAJXUA010000019.1 GCA_913060695.1 uncultured Gammaproteobacteria bacterium
TAACCCACGTGCGTCGAGGCTGGGTAGGTCAATCCATCATGTCTACAGTCAGTGGGTTCTAGCTGGATAGGGGTAATGCTCTGCGTGTAGGAGCCTGCCCTGCAGGCGATTTGTTCCCATTAACGACTAGGTTTCAGTGACCTTAGCCCCAAGTCGCTGGGTTCTTGCATTGATACGATCTAAACGCAGTTTGAGTTCATCGATGCGGGCACTAAAGTGCGCTACTTCGCTCTTGCTCGGCAGCAAACGGGCCTCTTCGTGTAGATACTCTTCCACATTATCGAGCACCGTCTCGCGGCTTTGCTTGCCCCAGCGCTTGGCGCGGCTAACGAATTCCGAGAACTGATGGGTGGCGACATCGCCGAACACCGAGGCGAAATGGTCCTGCCAGTCGATCTCCAGGCCTGCAATAACACGGTGCAGCCCTTGCACCAGATGCGTATCGCCACTTATGGCCACAGCGGGGGAGAACAGCGCATCGGTCTGTGAATCGCTGGCGAGTAGGTTGGCGAAGGAGCTCGCGCTGGCGCTAATGCCGGCTTCAGGCTCTCCTTCGAAGACGCTACGCAGCGAGATGCATTGGTCTTCTACTACCAAGTAGGCCACTAATTTAACGGGGGACGTGCACTCGACGCGCATCACTTTGCCTTGATAGGCCTGTAGCTGCAGCGCGCTGCCGGGATCTTGTTTGAGTACCGCATTGATGATGGCTTCGACTGGGGCGCAAAGGCTGGAAGTGAGCATCTCGTTCATCGCTGCGGGCCTGCTCAGTCTACCGTGAGAGGCTTGAAGCCTACGTGAATGGCACAGACGCCGCCCATCACATCGTGGAAACGGCAATCGGCAAAGCCGGCGTTCTCCATCATCGACTTCAGGGTCTCTTGGTCGGGGTGCATGCGAATAGACTCGACAAGGTAGCGATAGCTGTCCGCATCTCCCGTCACAAGTTTGCCGACGATTGGCCATAGGGCGGAGTAACCGTCGTAGACCTTACTGACCAAGTCATTGCGGGGTTTGGAGAATTCTAATACGAGCGCGCGACCACCGGGCTTGAGCACGGAGAACATAGAGCGCAGTGCAGCATCTTTGTCTGTGACATTGCGCAGACCGTAGGCGATGCAGATGCAGTCGAAGGTGTCGGCGGGAAAGGGCAGTTGCTCTGCATTGAGCTGGGTGTACCTCACATTCTGCGAGATGCCTTTGTCGATCAGGCGATCGCGGCCAACGCGCAGCATGGAGGCGTTGATGTCGGCTAGCACCACCTCGCCCGTTGGCCCGACGAGGGACGAGAAGCGGATGGTGAAGTCGCCTGTGCCGCCGGCCAGGTCGAGTACTCGTTGCCCGGCGCGCACGCCGCTGAGCTCGATAGTGAAACGCTTGACGAGGCGATGAGTGCCTAGAGACATCAGGTCGTTCATCACGTCGTATTTGCTGGCGACGGAATGGAATACCTGGCCGACGCGCTGCGCCTTCTCTGCTACCGGCACGGTCTCGTAGCCGAAGTGAGTAGTTTGCTCGTCGCTCGACGAGTTGGGCTTATTATCCCCGGACATAGACGGTTCCTGCTGGTCTGGCGCTGTGAAGGCTTAAGATTTAGATAGGGGGGCTATGTTAATCACTTGCACGGGGTCTGACAATGAAGCCTTTGCAGTTGGCGCATCGCGGCTGGCTCCCGCGCTGGCCAAGTCCTGCAGGTATTGGCTCCATCGGGCCTCCTGCTCACTTCCCAATTCGGCGAGATAATCCCAGCTGAAGATGCCCGAGTTGTGGCCGTCATCGAAGCTGATCTTGATGGCGTAATGGCCAACAGCCTCTACGGAGTCGATGCCGACCGAACGCTTGCCCGTCTGCAACACCGCCTGGCCCTTGCCGTGCCCACGCACCTCGGCGGAGGGGGAGCACACGCGTAGGAACTCGGCGGGCAGTTGCCACTGCCTGCCGTCGGCATAGTGCAGCTCTAAGCATTTGGACTTGCGATGCAGAGCAACGGCAGTGGGCGTATTAGTCGTCATTTACATAAGGCCTTCTTAGAGTATGAATCGGCTGAGGTCTTCGTCCAGTGCCAAGTCGCTGAGTTGCTTCTCAACATAGGCGGCATCGATCTGCAGATCTTGCCCCTCGCCAACGCCGAAGTCAGAGGCCGAATAAGACACCTCCTCTAGCAGGCGCTCCATCACCGTGTGTAACCGGCGCGCGCCGATATTCTCGGTGCGTTCGTTCACCTGAAAGGCGATCTCCGCGATCTTGGCGATGCCGTCTTGCGTAAACGTCACGTGCAGATTCTCGGTACCTAACAGCGCTTGATACTGCTCCGTTAGCGAGCAGCTTGGCTCGGAGAGTATGCGCTCGAAATCCTTGGCGCTAAGCGCGTCGAGCTCGACACGAATCGGCAGGCGACCCTGCAGCTCGGGTATCAAGTCCGAAGGCTTGGAGAGATGGAACGCGCCCGAGGCAATGAAAAGAATATGGTCAGTCTTGATGCTGCCATACTTAGTCTTGATCGTAGAGCCTTCGATTAAGGGGAGCAGGTCTCGCTGCACGCCTTCGCGAGACACGCCGCTGCTGCCGCTGTCATTGCGCACGGTAACCTTGTCGATCTCGTCGAGGAAGACTATTCCAGTCTGTTCTGTCACCGCGATGGCGCGGGTGCGAATCTCGTCCTCGTTTACCAGCTTCGCCGCCTCTTCTTCGCGCAGCAGTTTGAATGCCTGCTTAACGGGAAGGCGTCGGGTCTTCTTCTTTCCTGTGTTCATGTTCGAGAACATGCTCTTGAGCTGGCTGGTCATCTCTTCTAGGCCAGGCGGCGCCATGATCTCTACGCCGGCAGGGTTGTCGGAGAGGCTTACTTCGATCTCTTTATCGTCTAGGTCGCCCTCGCGCAGTTTCTTGCGGAAGATCTGGCGCGTGCTGTTGTCGGTCTTCTTTTCGAGCTCTTCGCCTTCCATGCCGCGAGCGGGCGGCAGAAGTGCGTCGAGGATACGATCTTCCGCGGCATTCTCGGCAACGTGTTCGAACTTGCGAATCTGCTCGTCGCGCAGCATCTTCACTGCCACGTCCACGAGGTCCCGAATGATGGAGTCCACGTCGCGGCCTACGTAGCCGACCTCTGTAAACTTGGTAGCCTCGACCTTGATGAAAGGCGCGTTGGCGAGTTTGGCTAGGCGTCTGGCGATCTCGGTCTTGCCCACGCCAGTAGGTCCGATCATGAGGATATTCTTAGGGGTAATTTCCTGGCGAATGTCTTCGGGTAATTGCATACGGCGCCAGCGGTTGCGTAGGGCAATCGCGACAGCGCGCTTCGCTGCGCTCTGACCGACGATGAAGCGGTCTAGTTCAGAGGCGATCTCTCGTGGTGTCATACTGCTCATGTTTGCTTACCTTGTGGCGGCGACTGGTTTTGCAAGCTAGCGGCCGCGCGGAAAAATTGGGTTGTGCTTTTTTCAATAAAGAGTGTTCTAAAACTCTAGCTCTTCGATAGTGTGGTTCTGATTGGTGTATACGCAGATGTCTGCGGCGATGCCGAGGGAATGCTGCACGATGGTCTTGGCATCCAGTTCCGTGTGGCGATACAGTGCGCGGGCCGCGGAAAGGGCGAAGGAACCACCGGAGCCGATCGCCATTAGCGAGTCTTCTGGCTCAATCACATCGCCATTACCGGTGATGATCAGTGAAGCCTCTTTGTCTGCCACGATCAGCAGTGCCTCGAGTCGGCGCAGCATTCTGTCGGTGCGCCATAGCTTCGCTAGTTCGACGGCGGAGCGCACGAGTTTGCCGTGGTGCTTCTCTAGTTGCTCCTCGAAGCGCTCGAAGAGCGTGAAGGCATCGGCGGTGCCGCCAGCGAAACCTGCGATAACTTGATCCTTGTATAGGCGTCGGACTTTGCGGGCATTGCCCTTCATGACGGTATTACCCTGTGAGACTTGTCCGTCGCCGCCAATGACTACCTTGTTGCCACGCCTAACGGAGACGATGGTCGTGCCGCGATATTGTTCCAAACTACTACTCCTGCGACACGGCGCTTGGTCGTGTCTTTAATATTTGTGGGCGGTGCTTATCGAAAACATGATGAGCCAATGGATATGGGGAAAGTAGCGTGCTAATTCAAGGTTAGCGAGGGCAGAAGCGGGAATTATTGGCTCAGCCCGATACGAATGCTGTCAATGCCATTGCTGCGCAGGACGCGTTCCGCCTGATTGATCTGCTCGCGGCTGGTGTAAGGGCCAGCCTGCACGAGGAATAGCGTCTTGCCGAGCAGGGCTTCTTTTCTGACCCGTGCGGTAAGGCCAAGCGCGATAAGGCGCTCGCTCTGGGCAGCCGCGGATGTCTCTTGTTGAAATGCGCCCGCCTGAATCATGAAGCTAGGCTCGCCAGCTCGCGCGCTTTCTTGGCTGACAGGTGCCGTGCTTGCTACGACGGTGTTGGTGGCTGCCGGTACTGGCGCCGCTGCGGTGCTAGCGGTGGCCTGACGAGGCGAGGGCATATTGTCGACGATGACCTCGTAATTAGGCAGCTCCTTGTAGAACTCCAGTTGTAGTCTTGCGGCGGCCTGTTCTAGCTCCTCGTTGCGGCGCACCTGTGCGGCCGCGATCTCAGCCGCATTATCCTCGACTGCCTGTGCGGTCATATTGCCAACCGGGGGTAGAACTCCAGAGAGGTAGATGAGGAAAGAGGCGAAGAAGCCCAATACCAAACCGGTGACTAGGCCAGTCATCAGCATGCCCTTGCTGGGCTGTGGAGGGGGTGGTGGCGGCGGTGTTTGCTGCGCACTTCTTCGGTCTCTAATTTTCGCGAAATCGTGGGCCATGCTATCTCTTTTGTTATGTGTTCATGCGGGCGTGGAACTAGGGGGGCATTATCCTCAAAAAAAGGCGTGCCAACCACTGTTATCGCGCTAGCTTCATATGCACAAATTAGATCATGTCCTGCGGGTCCACATCGAGGGACCAGCGCACACTACGGGACTCTTTCATGCTCTCTATTTCTGGGCATAAAGCGGAGAGTAGATTCTGCAGGGTTCGGCGCTGGGGGCATTGCAGCAGCAGCTGGGCTCGAAACTTGCCATTGCGCCGCTCCATGGGCGCGGGGAGTGGGCCAAGTAGTGCGACATCCTGATTGCCCTGGGCGGCGAGAATACCCGCCGCGCGCTCGCGCACTATGCCCAGGAATGTCTCGGGGGCGCGCATGTCGATGGCTTCGGCGCGAAATAGGGTCAGATAACTAAAGGGGGGCATGTAGGCATTCCTGCGCTCCACGAGCAAAGCTCTGGCGAAATGGCCGTAATCCTCGCTTACCAAGGTGCGCAGGGTCTCGTGGGTAGCATGACGAGTCTGAATCAACACTTCGCCAGCTAGACCGGCGCGGCCTGAGCGACCTGCCACCTGCATCAACAGCTGGGCGGTATGTTCTTGGCCCCGGAAGTCCGCGCTGAACAGGCCGGCGTCCGCATCCAGCACCGCGACGAGAGTGACGCAGGGGAAGTGATGTCCCTTGGCCAGCATCTGCGTGCCGATGAGGATGCAGGGTTTGCCCTGGTGCACCTCGTTTAGCAGCGCGTCTAGTTCATTCTTGCGCCGGGTCGTGTCACGGTCTACGCGCAGTACTCGCGTGTCGGGGAACTGGCTCTGGAGGAATGCCTCGCTGCGCTCTGTGCCTAGGCCTAGAGCCTGCAGGTTCTTTGACTTGCAATTGGGGCAGGCGTAGTCGACCGGTCGCCGCGTATCGCAGTGGTGGCAGCGCAAGTGGGGCTGCTTCTTATGCAGTGTCATGCGTGCGTCGCAGCGCGTACACTCCGCTACCCAGCCGCAGTCCGCACATTGCAGGGTAGGTGCGAAGCCGCGTCGATTGATGAATACCAAAACTTGATTGCCGCGCTGCAGATGGCTGCTCATCTGCTCGAGCAAGGGCGCGGAGAAGCCCTCGTTCAATTGCTCGTGGGTGGTGTCGAGTAATTTCAGGGTGGGCGAGGCTGCATCGCCCGCGCGCTCCTTGAGAGTCAGGTGGGTATAGCGTCCGCTCAAAGCATTGTGCAAAGACTCTAGGCTGGGCGTCGCCGAGCCCAGCACGATACTGACTTTCTCTTGTCTGGCGCGCACGATTGCTAGATCCCGCGCAGAATAGCGGAAGCCTTCCTGCTGCTTGAAGGAGCTATCGTGCTCTTCGTCGATGATAATCACCCCGGGCTGAGCCATCGGAGTGAATAGGGCCGAGCGTGTGCCGATGATGATTTTGGCGACGCCGTCGCGTGCTTCCAGCCACGCGTTTAAACGCTCAGAATCCGTGAGGCCTGAATGCAGTACGGCGATCTGGCAGGCGAAACGCTGGCGAAAGCGCGCAATAGTTTGTGGCGTGAGGCTGATCTCCGGCACTAGCACGAGGGCCTGGCGAGACTGCTCTAGCACTCTGGCGATTATCTGTAGATACACCTCGGTCTTGCCGCTACCGGTGACGCCATCCAGAAGATGACATTGGAAGCTGCCTAAGCCCTTGCCGATTTGCTCGACCGCATGAGTTTGCTCACTGTTCAGAGCGAGTGCCTGCGCGTTGGAGTGCTGCGCATCGAAGGCGCGGGGGCTAGAGGCGGCACGCTCCTCCATGACGATAAAACCATTCGCCTGCAGGGCGATCAGGGCGCTGGCTGAGATACCCATCTCGCTCACCGCGGACTTGTCCAAGGCCTCATGCTCCTTCAAGAACTCGACGATCTCGCGCTGTCGCGGGGCGCGGCGCAGGTCCTGTTCCGTAAGCTCCTGTCCCGCCTCGCTGAGCTGCCACACCTTCTTGCCGGGGCGTTCTGCCGGGCGGCCTTGTCGCAGCAGTGCTGGCAACATGCTGTGGAACACGTCCCCCGGGGGGTGCTGATAATATTGGGCCGCCCACAGGTAGAGATTGGTCAGGCTCTGGGGCAGCAGGGCTTGATTGTCTAGCACCTCTAGCGCTGGGCGTAGACGGGCAGGGGGCACCTCGGTATGGGTTTCCAGCGATACCAAGACCGCCACGAGTGCGCGTGAGCCAAAGGGGACTCGTACGCGCATTCCCGGAGTGAGGGCTGCGATCTGCTCGACATCTAGGTCCACGGGCGCTAAGTAATCGAACAGTCGGCGCAGGGGCGAGGGGACGGCGAGCCTTAGTATCACCTTAGGTGCGGGGAGAAGGCTGGCGTCTTTTGGCGTTGGCATAAGGGTGGAGGGTCAGAGTGTTAATACACCCGCTCGGGCTGAATTGGGAATTCATGGTAATGGCATCCCCCTGTACTCGCAACAAGTCCACAATGGCACTGCCGCTCTGTGTCAGTACCGAGGAATGGTTTATACTCGCTGACACACAAGCATACAGCATGACCATGGAGTACCAACGATGGCTAAGCAACTCGTTCCCGAGGAGCTTCTAAAGGTTCGAGCGCAGATAGATCGCATTGATCATGGTCTGGTGTTGTTGCTCGCCAATCGTTTTGCACTGACACAAAGGGTTGGCGAGCTGAAGGCCGAGTTTGGGCTAGAGGCATTGGATCCGGAGCGTGAGAGTCGCAAAATCGCCGATATTCGCGCGGCATGCGATGCTAACGGTGTGAACCCAGACTTAGTGGCGGAGATTCTCGAGCGCGTGATGCGCGAGGTCGTTAAGAACCATAAAGTCATTAAGGCGAGCCAAGCTGGCGCTTGAAAACCCCCGTAATTGGCCCCAAATAATCTGTGTAAACTAAATATCTGCATGCCGCGCTTGCGAATCTAGCCTTGTTTGGTAGAATGCTGGCCCGTTTCGCTGGCGGTGCAGGTCTTTCCTAATGCAGACCCGATGCAGCGATCCCAGTGAAAACTTATTGATGAGGCAGAGTCATGAAACCCGATATTCACCCAAATTACGTAGAAATGACGGCAACTTGTAGTTGCGGCAACGTGCTCAAAACACGCTCTACGCTGGGCAAAGACATTCTTCTGGACGTTTGTTCAGATTGCCACCCGTTCTATACTGGTAAGCAGAAGATTCTAGACGCGGGCGGTCGAGTAGATCGATTCAAGAAGCGTTTCGCGAACCGTACAGTTAAGTAAGCGGCTCCAAAGATTCTCTAAAAAGGCGTTAGGGTTCTCCCTAACGCCTTTTTGTCATGCCTGAGATTTAGTGTTAGAAGGTTGTTTCGATCGATGGCATCTCGTCGACATTTTGAAGAGTGGCGGCCTCGCTTGGGGCGTTCTCCTGCATGAACAGCTCGAACATGGTATTCGCTTGCCCTGGGCGAGCAATTTTGCCGGTGGTCTTATCGATTAGACGATCGACGATGCCATCTGGGCGTTCCAGCATCCTTTCCGGCTTATCCTTGAGCACTGCCGACATATAGTCGATCCAGATTGGCACTGGCACAGTAGCGCCTTGCTCGCTCTCGCCCATCGGTTCAGGCTGGTCGAACCCAATAAATACACTCGTCGAAACGTCACGATTGAAGCCGGAGAACCACAGCTCTGCTGGACCATTGGTGGTGCCCGTCTTACCCATAAGATCCTTGCGGTTCATCTCGCGGTTGACGCGTCGACCGCTGCCCTCTTCGATTACAGAGCGCATCATGCTCGCCAATATGTAGGTAACGCGTGGGTCGACAATTTGCGGTGCTGGCATCTCGCCATAGGCAAGGTTTTCGCAGTCGCTACCGCAGGCGACCGCTTGCACCGGGAGCGGCACCAGTCCATCTACAGTCCTAATCTGCTTGATGAGAGTGGGCTCTACTTTCTGCCCGCCATTTGCAATAGTCGCAAAAGCGGTGGCCATCTCTATAGGCTGTACGTCTTGGCTGCCAAGTGCGATGGTCAGGTCGTTAGGAGGGAAGTTCTCTGTCTTAAAGCCGAAGCGTTTCGCAAAGGGGAATACCTTCTCTGAGCCTAGTTGGTCGTAGAGACGAACCGCTGGAATATTGCGCGAGGTCGCCAAGGCGTTGCGCAGTGTCACCGGACCTATGAAGTTGTTCTCGAAATTGCGTGGGCGATACTCGCCGCGCGCAAAGGGCGCGTCGTTGATAGTGGTGGCGGGAGTATAGCCATTCTCTAATGCGGTGCCATAGAGGAAGGGCTTGAAGCCCGAACCTGGCGGACGTGGCGAGGTGGCGCGGTTTACTTGGCTCACGTCGAAATCGTATCCGCCGGTCAAAGCGAGGATATCGCCGTTATGGGGCGAGACCGAGACGATGGCGCCCTGTAGCTCGGGCACCTGTCCAAGTGACCAGCGCTCTTCACCCTCGTTCTTAATTCGGATACGGTCGCCTACGGATACGATATCGCTGGCGCGCTGCGGTCTGGGCCAAGCGTTGCCTCTATCGACGAAGGGAGCCGCCCAGCTAAGGCCGTCCCAGCCGATGCTTACTATGGAACCATCACGCTGCAATGCCTTGATCTCACGTTCGCCCACCTCTGTAACGACTGCGGGTACCTGGTTGCCATAAGTTGAGTAGGCCTCTAGCTCTTCGCGCCAATACATCAAAGGGTCTTGGTCATCGGGCACGTCGATATGCCCATCGATACCGCGATAGCCGTGGCGTTTGTCGTAGAACTCTTCCAGCCCATTTGTCAGGGCTTTGGTGGCGGCGCGCTGGTTCTCGCTCAGAATCGAGGTGGTGACCTCGAAGCCCTTGCGATAGATGTCTTCACCGTATTCGCGGTAGAGCTCCTGGCGCACCATCTCGGCGACATAGGGGGCACTTACTTCGATGCGGCGGCTGTGGCGACGGGCGTCATCGGGAGTGTTGATAGCGGTTTGATACTGCTCGCGGCTAATCATGTCTTGCTCGTACATCTTGGTGAGCACTACATTGCGACGAGTCTGCGCTCGTGCAGGGTCGGCGATAGGATTGCAGGGAGATGGGCAGGGCAGTACAGACACCAGCATAGCGAAGTGGTGTATCTCTAACTCATTGATTGGTTTGCCATAATAGGCGTATGCCGCGGCATTGATGCCGTCTGCACCGGAGCCGAAATAGATCAAGTTAAGGTAAAGAGTAATGATTTCTTCTTTGCTCAGTTCGCGCTGAATGCGCAGGGCAAAGGGAATCTCTTTGAGCTTGCGCGCATAAACACTGTCTTCATCGAAGGAGATGTTGTTGGCCAATTGCATCGTGATAGTGCTGCCGCCGCCGAGGTTAATGCCACGCACGAAACCGTAGAAACCGCGCATAAGGCCGCGGATATCCACCCCTGAGTGGGAATAGAAGCGGGGATCTTCACTGGCAATAACCGCATTGATCATCATCGGCGGGATTGCTTCGAAAGGAATTGGGTCGCGGCGAATGCCGATCTCGTCGATCAGGCGATTATCTGCGGTGAGGATGCGCAGAGGGGTCTCTAGCTGCACGTAGCGATAGGATTCGGCCGAGGGCAGTTGTGGAGATAGGTAGAGAAACGCCGCAGCGGTGACCATAACCATTCCGCTGGCGCAGAAGACTCCGAACCAGAACACGAATCTGAATAGTTTTTTAACGCCTTTATTCACAAATTTTTGCCACGCTTTGTTAATTAGCCCAAGCCGAAATGCTCGTAATAAGACCTTTTGCGAGGAGATTCTGTTTCGCACAAAAACCCCTTACCACCTACTAGAACAAGCATTATATACGCAAGTACCCGATTAATCTTGAGTGAAATCGTCGGGTTTAAGGGCTGAGCTAAGTGGCATTTTGAGTCTAAAAAGTGTCCGAGTTAAATTTTTATTTAAAACGATAATATCTATCTATAACAAACGGTTAGCATGCTTTTTCCCGTCACGCTCCTAGGTGTTGCAATGGTCTTGCGCTCGGTTTTCGCAAAATTCGAAAATTGTGAGCCACATCAATAACTCCCCCGAGTTCTTGATGGAGTTTGCAACATAAAGTTATTTATTGAAGTACTATATAATCTATTGAAAATTATATATAAACTTGTTTTGATGTGCTGAACTTGATAAATAGGTCTAAATGGGCCGTGTTCACATTTCGATTCTATACTCGAGAACACTGGCAATTCGTCTCGAGTTTGGGTTTGAGTGGCGCTTCTCAAATTTGTGCCGATATAACAATGAAAGACTGATGGCGGACGACAATTAGTGTTGGAATTTCTGAGTCGTAAATCGAAGACCTTGCTCGGCGTGGACATTAGTTCCACCGCCGTGAAGCTGCTCGAGCTCAGTTTGACCAATGGTAAGTACCGCATCGAGAACTATGTTATTCGCCAACTGCCAGCTAATGCTGTGGTCGAGAAGAATATTAGCGATATCGATGCCGTCGGCGATTGTATTAGCCAAGCGGTGTCGATGCTGAAGCCGGGGACCAAAGAGGCCGCAGTCGCAGTCGCAGGCTCTGCTGTTATCACAAAAATAATCGAGATGAGCGCCGCCATGTCCGATGACGAGATGGAGAATCAGATCATCGTCGAGGCAGATCAGTATATTCCCTATCCCTTAAGTGAGGTCGCGATCGATTTCGAGCGCCAGGAGTCTACCGACCCTAACTCGGATTTTGTGGACGTCTTGCTAGCCGCATGCCGCAAAGAGAATGTGGAGTCCCGAGTAGGCGCGATGCAGTCCGGTGGGCTCAATGCATTAGTTGTCGACATCGAGGCCTATGCGATGGAGCGTGCCTTTGGATTGCTGACAGATCAGCTGCAAGGAGCCGACCCGCAAACGGTTGCCATCATCGACATCGGCGCCACGGTCACAACGCTACACGTACTTCTCAATGGCAAGACCATTTATACCCGTGAACAATTATTCGGCGGACGCCAACTAGTAGAGGATGCGCAGCGCCGCTTCGGCCTCTCTGCGGTTGAGGCCGAGACCGCAATCCGGCGCGGCACTCTGCCCGAAGAGTTCGAGCAAGAAATTCTCTCGCCATTCAAAGACTCGGTGGTGCAACAGGTAAGCCGTTCTCTGCAGTTTTTCTTCTCGTCCAGCCAATACAATGATGTCGATCAGATCATTCTTGCTGGTGGGGTGGCTGCCATCGATGGCTTGAGTGAATTAGTCCGTGAGCAATTGGCTACACCGGCTTTGGTGGCGAATCCATTCTTGAACTTGGCAACCGGTAGTAAAGTGAATAAGACTCTACTGCACAATGATGCACCAGCGCTGATGATCGCCTGCGGCCTCGCTATGAGGAGCAAATACTGATGGCGCGTATTAATCTTCTGCCCTGGCGCGAACAACTTCGTGAAGAGCGCAAACGCGAATTCTTCGTTCTCCTACTCGGCGTTGTGATCATCGCTGCAGGCATAGTCTTTTTAGTGGATCGAAATTTTCGTGGTGATATTCGTTACCAGCAAGCTCGCAACGATTTCGTGCGCCGTGAAGTCCTCGTGCTCGATGCCCGTATTGCAGAGATCAATGAATTAAAAGAACAGAAAGAGCAGATCAGCTCGCGCATGGAAGTGATTCAAGATTTGCAGGGCTCACGCCCGGTTATCGTGCGTATTTTCGACGAGTTGGTTAAGGCTTTGCCTGCCGGAGTGTATTTCAATAATCTTGAGCGCACCGGCGAGCGTTTGGAGATCGAGGGTATCGCAGAGTCCAATAACAAAGTCTCTGAATTGATGCGGCGTATCGATGATTCGGAATGGTTCGTGAACCCAAGTTTGCAACAGATATCGGCAGCTAGTGCGGACGCCAATTCCGACCAGCGCGCGGCTAACGCCTTCTCTTTAACTCTATTCTTACAAGAACCAATACGCGGGGAGGATGAGTGACATGGCGCTATCTGACCTGAAGAAAGAACTACAGAGTTTCGACTGGAATAATCTTAGCGATATAGAGTCAATCGGCATCTGGCCGGGCGTGGTGAAGATTATCATTGCCGTGACACTGTTCGTGCTATGTCTCGCCGCGGGCTTCTGGTTCGATATCCGCAATCTGCAGGCTGAGCTGTCGCGGTGGGAAGCCGAGGAGTCGACGCTGCGCGTGGAATTCGAACAGAAGGCCGTGATGGCATCGAATCTCGAAGAGTACAAAGAGCAGACCGTGGCGATGGAGGAGGCATTCTCCGAACTGCTGCGACAGTTACCGAGCCAGACAGAGGTGCCGGACTTGGTCGACGATATTACCGAAACGGGTTTAGGAAGCAGCCTTACGTTCTCACGCATCGAGCTCGACTCGGAGGTGGCGCAGGAGTTTTACATTGAGCAGCCGATTCAGGTAGAAGTGCTGGGTAATTATCACGACTTCGGAACCTTCGTTAGTGGCGTCGCTAGCTTGCCTCGCATCGTGACCTTGCACGACTTCTCAATTATTCCAGTGAACAATCGCAACGCGCTGCAGATGACGATTACCGCGAGAACCTATCGCTACCGCACGGAGGGTGAGCTCAATGCCGCTACTCCATAAAACTTGCTCACTCGTATCGCTATGTGTGCTGCTTTCGGCCTGTGGCGGTAATGCCAGTATGGACGACTTGCAGCAGTATATCGTTGAGGTGTCTCTGCGCCCCGGTGGCCCTGTAGAGCCAATGCCGCAGTTCCTCCCTTACGAGGCGTTCACTTATAGCGCCGCGTCGTTGCGTAGCCCATTCGATGTGCCCATCATGGCGGGCACTTCTGCGGCTCAAGAGCCTACTAACGAGGTGAAGCCGGATTTCGATCGCACGCCCGAGGCCCTGGAGTCTTTCGCGCTCAGCAATTTAACTATGGTTGGGATGATCACCCGCGGCAACGCAACAATCGCGTTGATTCAGGATGAGAACGGTATGATCCACCGCGTTGGTCGCGGCAGTTATTTGGGGCGCAACCACGGGCGCGTCATGAGCGTGGCCCCAAACGAAATAGAGTTGACCGAAATCGTACCCTCGGGTGACGGCGCGTGGGTAGAGCGTCCGCGCACGCTGGCAATGCAAAGATAAATAGTCAACGGGTCGGCAGTGTGGCGACACGATCTATGAATAAGTTTTTCAGCAGCAGGTACACCGCTGCCAATACAGGTGAAACAATGATGTCTATAGCTTTGATGACTTCGAGGGCCAGATTAATTGCCCCGCGCGCACTCTGGAGATGCTGTCTTTCGCTTCTGCTGGTGATGTTCGCTGCGCAATCTGCATCCGCACAAGAAGCTGTTAATCTCAACAGCATTGGTTTCGCGAATATGCCCGGCGACAGTATCGAGATCCGGCTGGAATTCGATAGCCGCCCACCAGAGCCGACTGGCTTTACGCAAGACGATCCGGCGCGCATCTCCATCGACCTTAGCAATGTGCAGAGTAGCTTGGCCGAGCGTCGCTTCGACATCGACTCGAACAATGCCCAGAGCGTAATGGTGCTAGAGACTAATGATCGTACGCGTCTCGTTTTCAATCTCACCAGCCCTGCGGATTATCAGACCCGCATAGAGGGCAATACTCTAATAGTTCACTTGGGCAGCGACACGCGAGTGGCGAGCACTGCCGCAGTCGCCGCTACTCCTGCAGCGCAAGCTGCTAGCGCTCAGGGCCCTGCCTTGGTTGACGTCACCTTCCGTCGCGGTAGCGCGCCTAACGAGGGGCAGATTGTGATTAGCCTCAGTGACGATCGCGTGCTCGGTAATGTGGAGCAGATCGGTAGCCGTGTTTATTTAGAGTTTACTGGGGCGGATGTACCTGAACGCTTGAATCGCCGCTTCGACGTCACCGACTTTTCAACACCAGTGAACACGGTAGACGTGTATCCCCAGCGCGGCAATGCCACCGTGGCGATCGATCTCAATGGTGAGTATGAGTACGTCGCCTATCAGCAAGGTCGTCAATACACCATTAGCGTTACCCCGCCTGGTGCGGCATCCGCGAGTGCCGATCCGGCTTCGGCCTTCTCCGGTAACTTAGTGTCGTTGAGTTTTCAGAATATCGATGTGCGCTCTGTGTTGCAGCTACTCGCCGATGAGAATAATTTCAACCTCGTCGCCAGCGACGCCATCTCTGGCAACATCACACTGCAGCTACAAGATGTGCCTTGGGATCAGGCTTTGAACTTAGTATTGCAGTCGCGCAATCTCGATAAGCGCTTGGTGGGCAATGTGTTGTATGTGGCTCCTGCGGACGAGATCGCCGCACAGGAACAGCAGGCACTAGATGCCAGTCGACAGGCGCAAGCCTTGGCGCCTCTGCACACCGAATACGTGCAAGTGAACTATGCCGATGCCGCCAATATCCTATTGTTGTTGACCGGCTCCTCAACCGGCAATGCGACAGCGGGTGCCGCAGCAGATGCGCCGCCGCCGACGGGCGTAGCGCCCGAGAATGGCAGCAGCGGTGTGCTCTCAAGCCGCGGCACCGCCACGGTAGATTCGCGCACTAACATCATCATCATTCGCGATGTCGCCGAAAAATTAGAGGAAGTGCGTGAGCTACTAAGCAAGCTCGATGTGCCAGTGCGTCAAGTTCTTATCGAGGCGCGCATTGTCAATGTCTCTACTGACTTCGGTCGTGACCTCGGCATACGTTGGGGAGGGGCGGGCAGGACCGATTCCTCCGATGGCTTCCGCTACGGTGGCAGCCTAGCCTCAACCGGACAGCAGCAAAATAACCGAGTTGCAGAGAACGCGGCAATGCGTGAGGCGATAGTGGCAGGAGAGACTGCCCGTGTTCAGGCGCTGCAAGACGGCACCGATCCGAGTTTAATCGGCGCTCTCGTGGCGCAGGCAATCAACTCGGTGGCGATCCCGGTTGGTTCGGTCTCCTTCCCCGATGCGCTGGCAGTGGATTTGGGTGTTGAAAGCGAGAATGCCTCCTCCTTCGCTGTTGGCTTTACAAGCAATAGCGGTTTGATTGAATTGGAGTTGTCTGCACTTGAGAGCAGCGGCAATGGCGAGGTCATCGCACGGCCGAAAGTAACGACACAAGATAAGGTGACGGCGACTATTCGGTCTGGAGTACGCATTCCCTATCAGGCGCAAGCCGGTGGCACAGCTGGGGGCTCTACAACGGAGTTCGTCGACGCAGTGCTATCGCTAGAGGTGACGCCACAGATTACGCCCGATGGCCGTATCATTATGCAACTCGAGATCCATCAGGACTCCGTTGCCGCGGGCACTGGCAATGTGCCTGCCATCAATACCAATGCCATCGATACCAGCGTTCTGGTGGAGAATGGCGACACTATCGTCTTGGGTGGGGTGTTTCGTGAGGAGACTACTACTACCGAGACTAAAACTCCGCTGCTTGGCGATATCCCTTATCTCGGCAGACTCTTCAAGCGCACCAACAACGCGAATCGTAGAACGGAGCTTCTGATTTTCATCACGCCAAGGATTGTCGCGGAGATCAATACGCGATAATCCCGGTCTCTCGCCGAACGACAGTGATTTTGCAGGCCCGGCAAGGGTACAATGTCGATCTTTTTATTAGCGACAGGGTAGCCGGCGTGCGCCGCACCGAGTGTTGCGGAGAGTCAAAGCTTCATGAGCGAGCCAGTGAATGTATACCTTATAGGGCCAATGGGTGTCGGAAAGAGCACCATCGGTCGGCTTTTGGCGAGCCAACTCGATCTGCCCTTCTTCGACTCGGACCGTGAAATTGAGTTCGTCACCGGTGCCGATATTCCCTGGATCTTCGATGTAGAGGGTGAGAAGGGCTTTCGCACTCGCGAGGCGCGCATGATCGATACTCTAACGCAGCGCAAAGGCATCATCCTAGCGACTGGCGGTGGGGCAATACTCGATGCTAATAGCCGACACTTCCTGCACTCCCGCGGCACCGTGGTGTACCTGCGGGCTTCCGTAGCGCAGCAGTTGGAGCGTACTGGCAAAGACAAGAATCGGCCCCTCCTGCAGACTGAGAATCCTCTCGCGAAGATCAAAGAACTCATCAAAATACGCGAACCTCTCTATAACGAAACCGCCCACTTGATCATCGATACCAGTCGCAAAAGCCCGCGCTCCGTGAGTATGGACATCACGCGCAAGCTGCAGGCCTTGTGGGAAAGCCAGGCACAAGGGGCAGCCGACGAGGACTCCTCTTCGGGCTCTAACTAAACTTAATGAGTATGTATACGCAGTAGACGGGCTAACAAATATGATCACATTGGAATTGGATCTCGGGGAGCGTTCCTACCCCATCTTCATCGGCTCTGGTCTGCTCGGGCAGGCTAACTTGTTGCGCCCCTATATTAAAGGCAAGCGGGTCTTGATAGTGAGCAATGAAGTGGTCGCTCCGCTTTATCTATCCAAAGTGCAGGACGCATTGGGCGACCTGCAATGCGACGTGATCGTGTTGCCCGACGGTGAGCATACGAAGACCCTGCAGACTCTGTCATTGATCTACGACAAGCTTCTCGAGGGTCGCCATGAGCGCAGTAGCACTCTGATCGCCCTAGGCGGCGGAGTGGTCGGCGACATCACAGGTTTCGCTGCCGCCACCTATCAGCGTGGCGTTAATTTCATCCAGATACCCACCACCTTGTTATCACAAGTGGATTCCTCGGTCGGCGGCAAGACAGGCGTAAATCATCCATTAGGCAAGAATATGATTGGGGCGTTTTACCAGCCGCAATGCGTCTTAGCGGACACGGATGTCTTGGCGAGCTTGCCGCCTCGTGAGCTGCGCGCCGGCATCGCGGAAGTCATCAAATACGGGCTTATCGATAACCTTCCCTTCCTGCAATGGTTAGAAAACAATATTGAAGCCTTGTTAGCGGGCGATAAAGATTTGCTCGCCGAGGCGGTCAGAGTAAGCTGTGCAGATAAAGCGCGCATTGTCGCGGCAGATGAGAAGGAGGGTGGCGTGCGCGCTTTGCTCAATCTCGGCCACACCTTCGGCCACGCTATCGAGAATGGCATGGGTTATGGTGTGTGGCTGCACGGCGAAGCCGTTGCGATAGGCATGGTGATGGCGGCGGACCTTTCAGCTCGTCTCGGTTACATCACTTGGGCTGAGGCTGCGAGGGCTAAGGCACTCATCGAGCGCGCCGGGCTACCAGTCGTGCCGCCAGCGCAGATGAGCGCGCAGGATTTTCTAGAATTGATGGCCTTTGATAAAAAGGTCCAGGGTGGCAAGATTCGCTTCATCCTGATGAAGGGTCTTGGTACGAGCGTGATCGAAAGTAATATAGAGGCTAGTTTGCTGGAGCAAACATTGGAGGCGAAAGAACAGCTGTGTCAAAACTGAGTGAGAAATTAGCGGAGCTTGGTCTTTCGGCGAATCCCTTTGCAGCGGATACGCCATTGGAAAGTCTTTTCCCGGGTGCCATGCGTCGCGCCAGCCTCGATCAGTTGCAGCTATTGTCTCGCGAGAGCAGCGATATCATCGCGCTAATAGGTCCCGATGGTTCAGGCAAGACAACGCTCGCAGACTTCTATACCCGCCATGCGGAGCGTGACCAAGTGGTAGCCCGAGCACGCGCTAGTATGCTCACCAGCCCCTCTCAACTCCTGCAAGAAATGTTCAAAGCTTTCGTGCTCGACTTCCCTCCTCAGGCGAGTATTGCCCAGCTCAAGCAAGTCTTGGCGCTGTATTTTCAAGCAGCGCAGAATCAGTCCCGTACAGTCGTGCTGATCGTAGACGACGCCCATGAGCTTGGGGACGATGCATTCAATCTGCTGACCAAATTAGCGTTGGCGGATAACGCGGGCGGCACCTTTCATCTGATCTTAGTCGGGCAGAGTTCATTGATCGACATGCTCGACTACACATGCCCGCAGAAAGAGGGGCAGAATCAGTTCACCTCCATCCGCTTGCCCGAGTTCAATCTGGACGAGACCCGTAACTACATCCGTTACCGGCTCAACGCGGTAGGCTTTAACGACGCTGATCCGGGGCGCACTTTACCGTTTAGCAATCGTCAGATAGAGAAGATCCATAAACTATCCTCCGGCACTCCTGCCGCGATCAATCAGGTCGCGGGGGATTTATTGTTCTCAGGCGGCCAAGGCCTTGCCTGGCTGGCGCCACTGCTGCAGATAAAGCTGCCTCGCAATTATGCCTACGCGGCGGGTGGGCTAGTGTTCATCTTGTTGGTCGCATTTTTAGTAGGCGGGGGTGAAGAGCCGGAGCAGAGCGCGCAGCGACAGATATCATTACCAGTGCCTCAGCCACAAGCGGTCGCCGTTGAACCGTCTGCGCAAGTGCCAGTTGCGGAAATTGAAGAGGAATTGCCATCGCCATTCGCAGAGCTCGTGACAGATCCCGAGCCGGAGCCTGTGGCGGCTAATAATGTTCCCGTCACTAATACTGCGCAGTCGACTACTGCCAGTAGCGCTGTATCTGCTCCAGTGGTGACCCCACCACCAGCACCGGTGGTGAGCAGCCAGCCGAGAGCTCTTGCTGAAACGTCCGCTTCTGCTCCAGCCAGTCAGCCTGCTCCCGCAGCACCTACACGCACTGCGCCGACTGCCGCACCGGCCGCGAATTCCCTTAGTGCTCAGCGCGAGCGCATTATGAGCTTTCCGGCCTCCGAATTTACCGTACAACTACTTGGAGCCTCGTCGCGCAGCAACGTCGAGGCCTTTGTACAGCGCAATAGCGCTAGCCCGCTATACTGGTTCGAATCGCAGAATCAGGGGCGTCCTTGGTATGTGGTGATACACGGCAACTATTCGAGCCGTGCCGCCGCGACGAGCGCTGCCTCCAGTTTGAGTGGAGAGCTCGGCCGTCTTCAGCCTTGGGTGCGCAGTATTGGGGCCGTGCAAAACGACATCCGGCCTAGCAATTAATGAGGGCGGTATTTGTTCTGCCCTTTCGCGCTGTGTAGAATGTCCCGCCGTTTGATCCGCTGTCGCCATTCAAGTCGTATGCCCTAGCAGTGTGAAGAGCATCTGGTGCGACCAGTATTTACAACCGAATCCATAGCAGTACAGCATGAGGAGTTTGCATTGACAGCTTTGAAGAATGACAGATTTTTGCGCGCCCTAGCCGGCGAACCCGTCGACATGACGCCAGTATGGATGATGCGACAGGCGGGGCGTTACTTGCCCGAGTACCGCGCTACGCGCAAATTGGCTGGTGACTTCATGAGTCTTTGCCGCAACGCGGAGCTGGCCTGCGAGGTTACGATGCAGCCTTTGCGCCGCTATGCGATGGATGCCGCAATCCTATTCTCCGATATTCTGACTATTCCCGATGCAATGGGACAGGGCCTGTATTTCACCGAGGGCGAAGGACCACGTTTTCGCAAAGTAGTGCGCAGCGCGCAAGACGTCGAACAATTGCCTGAACTCGATACGGCCAAGGACCTGAGCTATGTCACCGACGCTGTCTCCGTAATTCGACGCGAACTTAACGGCTCCGTGCCGCTGATCGGTTTCTCTGGCAGCCCCTGGACTCTGGCGACCTATATGATCGAGGGCAGTGGCAGTAAAGACTTCCGCAACGCCAAGGCCTTTATGTTTAACGAGCCAGAGGCTATGCATCAGTTGCTAGACAAGCTCGCGCGAGCGGTCACGAACTACCTCAATGCGCAGATCGCCGCCGGTGCACAGGCCGTGCAGATCTTCGATACATGGGGTGGTGTGTTGTCCACCTCTGCATATCGCGAATTCTCATTGGCCTATATGCAGAAGATTGTGGCTGGGCTGACCAAGGAATCCGAGGGTCGCAAGGTGCCGGTAATTCTTTTTACCAAGAATGGTGGGCTGTGGCTCGAGGAAATCGCCGCTAGTGGCTGCGACTGTGTCGGCCTAGATTGGACTATCGAGATCGGGCGTGCCCGCGCTCTTATTGGGGCCAAGACATCCCTGCAGGGCAATATGGATCCCACGATTCTGTACTCCACGCCGAAGAGCATTCGGGCGGAAGTGGCGCGTATCCTGAAGGACTACGGTCCCGGCGCAGGCCATGTCTTCAACCTAGGGCACGGCATCACTCCCGATGTAGACCCCGCCAATGTCGCCGTATTCGTTGAGTCGGTACATGAGCTCTCCCAGCAATATCATCAGGGCTAAGCTAGACGACGTGCCGATCTTGGCCGGTATCGAACTCGCCTTTATCGGCATTGGTTCGAACCTAGCAAAAGGCCAAGAAGAGCCCGCAGCGGTGCTCCAGCGAGCCTTTGCTGCGCTAGCCCTGCTCAGTGACTACCCAATATTGGTGTCCTCGCTTTGGGAGAGCTCGCCGGTGGACTGCCCACCTGGCTCTCCGCGCTTCATCAATGCTGTGGCTGCGTTGCGGCCTCGTCACGATAGCCCACGGCAATTGCTCAGTAGTTTGCAAAAGATTGAGAACGAATACGGTCGCAAACGCGGCACTGTTCGCAACGCGCCACGCACCTTGGATCTAGATATTTTGAGTTTCGGTGAAGTCCTAATGCAAGAGGCGGAGCTAACCCTGCCGCATCCGCGCATGCACCAGCGCGCATTTGTATTGCAACCGCTACTGGAGATATCGCCCAACTTCATTGTGCCGGGCATGAACCCCCCGGCCAGCCAGCTGTTGCGGGGAATTGTCGATCAGGGCGCATTAACTCCAATAAATTTTACTAAGTCTCTGTAAGTTTCTTTTTGCGTGTGTATACTAAGTGTTCTTGCAATGCGCCAATAGAGTGCGGCTATGGGTTTTCCGTCTGTTTAAGCGAAAACTCAAGTCTAAAAAAGCAAGAAAACTGTTTCAAGGGACTATAAAGTGAAGAATTTACGGTTCAAGAAAGGCTTGTTGACGGTAGCTCTATGCTGCTGCGCGCATGCCATTCCTGTATCGGCCCAAGATCTTCCAAGCGTAGATGACAAGAACTTGTCACTGTTTGGTCGTTTCTACAGTAACTTCAGTGCTTCTCCTAGCACTTATCAAGCGCCTTTCTCCGGTGAATCCAACAACGTTAACCTTGGCATGTTCTTCTCTCCCGCTAAGGGTTTAGATCTGCGTGCGGATGCATGGCGTGTAGAGCTCGATAAACCATTTGCTACGGCGCAAGCTGTGCCTGAAGTAAGTTTGAGCGCTACGTCAGTAGGGTCCAACTCCGGGCTCTATATAGACGACTCCAATCTCTATGCCGGTTTGCTCGAGGCTCCTTCAGTAAAGAGCACCGTCAACCCAGGAGAGTTAGCGAAGGGCGTCGATCTAAGCGCTTCCTATGTATGGGAGTCGCCGCGCTTCGGGCAGTTCATCGTAAGTACCAAGGCTACTTATCTTTACGATACCGCAAAGACCAATAATCTTCTCGATAGCGCCTTGCCACCTATAAGCGACAATACCCTGTTGCCGAAAGGTACTGATCTGCAGAGCAGCCTGATGTTAACTTGGCAGGTAGGGCAGCACACAGCGAGTGCCGTGACTCACTATTTCGACTCCTTCGAAGATATCGGCAAGTTGAACCTAGAGCAACTCAATGAGTTGGTCGGCGACTTGACTACACTGGACCTGCAATACGGTTATAACTTGAAGACCGGTAAGCAAGGTCAGGCTCAATTCTCGGTTGGTGTTCGCAATCTCTTCGATGCGCGCCCAGACCAAGTGATGCCCACTCCGAGTAGTGCAATCGAGCAGCAAGGCCGTGTGGCCTACGGCTCTATCAAGTACCAATTTTAAGCTCGGTTCGAATCAGCTCACCCTCGCAAGACAAGCCACATCTACTCGCTCTACACCCTCTTTTTTTAGTAAGTAAGCGATCGCTTGCACGGTTGCCATTGTGGTTACTACGTCGTCCACTATGACAATATGACGCGGTGTGCTCTTCATTGCCTTCGGCTCGAGTCGAAAAATTCCTTGGACATTCTGCTTGCGGGCAGCAGCACTTAAGCCGCGTTGCGGCTTACTCGCGCGTAGCCGTTTGCAATAGTGAGGCGCGATAGGGGTGCCGAGATGTTGGGAGAGTTGCTGCGCGATCTCGAGGCTTTGATTGAAGCCGCGCTGCCTTAGCCGGCCCGAGTGTAAGGGTACGGGCAGCAGCGCATCTGGTGGTTCAGCACTGAATATAGGTGCTAGGCGTTGAGCTAATAACTGCCCTAGCGCTCGGCCGATGCTGAAGCGGCCGTGAAACTTAAGGCGTGCAATCATCTCGCGCAGTGGGAAGCCATAGTCACCTAGTGGGTAGCAATGTTCGAACGGAGGTGGGTCGACGCAGCATTGTCCGCAAAGCTGCTGTTCTGCTGCCTCAGGCCCGAGTGCTAGGGCGCAGCGTATACAGGCTGCTTGGATGCTAGGCAATTCGGTCTGGCAGGGCTTGCAAAGTGTTAGCGTGCCTTGCGAGCTAGCGCCACAAAGCAGGCAGCTGTTTGGGCCGGAGAGTAAGTGCATTGTGTTTCACCTAGCTTTGAACCTCACTAAAGAGACAAATCCAGTATAGGCTATGCAGCGTAATTGACCTGCGCTGCCGCGCTGAGTAACGTAAGGTGACTCTTGGGAAAAGAGTTAAAAATTTCATAGGGGGACTTCATGACAGGCTACAGCGCGCCACTTCAAGATATGCAATTCGTACTGCACGAGGTGCAGGATGCAGAGGCCCTATTCGCCTCGATGGAAGGTACTGCGGAGGTTAGCCGAGACCTTATTGACGCCGTGCTGGAGAGCGCCGCAAAGATCGCGCAAGAGGTATTGGCGCCAATCAATCGCTCGGGCGATGAAGAGGGATGCCGGCTCGAGCAGGGCAAGGTCTTTACCCCGAAAGGTTTTAAAGAAGCCTATACAGCCTTCGCCGAGGGCGGTTGGATTGGACTCTCAGGCGATCCTCAGTACGGTGGGCAGGGCATGCCAAAGGTGCTCGCGGTGTTGTTCGAAGAGATGATCATGGCGGCCAATTCATCCTTTGCGCTCTACCCCATTCTCAGCGCTGGGGCGAGCCTAGCCTTGGCGCGCCATGGCAGCGAAGAGCTCAAGCAGCGCTATCTTCCCAAGCTTTATAGTGGGCAGTGGTCGGGCACCATGTGCCTCACGGAGGCTCACGCCGGAACCGACCTCGGAATCATCAAGACCCGCGCAGTGCCCAATGTAGATGGCAGCTACCAGATCAGCGGAACAAAAATATTCATAACGGGAGGCGACCACGATCTTAACGCTAATATTATCCACTTGGTGTTAGCTAAGTTGCCCGATGCGCCCGAGGGGCCGAAAGGAATCTCCTTGTTCGTAGTGCCGCGACATCTCGATGATGAGGCTGGCGATCCTAGTAAGGCAAATAATGTGTCTTGTGGCGCTATCGAGCACAAGATGGGAATCAAAGGGTCTGCCACCTGCGTATTGAACTTCGATGATGCGCAGGGCTTTCTCGTGGGCGAGCCCAACAAGGGCCTGAATTATATGTTCACGATGATGAACTATGAGCGGCTCTCGATTGGTTTGCAGGGACTCGGTCTGGCCGATAGCTCCTATCGCAGTGCTGCACAATATGCTCGGGAGCGCGTGCAAGGGCGCAGTGCGCATGGCGTGCAGGATGAGAAAAGTGTGGCTGATCCAATTCTCGTGCATGCTGATGTGCGGCGTATGTTGTTGACGGTGCGTGCCGACACCGAGGCGGGGCGAGCGTTAGCGGTCTATGTGGCTAGTCAGTTGGACGTTGCTCATTTCCATAGGGATGAGCAGCGTCGCGCGCGGGCCGCAAAGCTTGTCGCCTTGCTTACCCCGGTTGCAAAGGCGGCATTCTCGGACCGCGGCTTCGAGGGCTGTGTGATGGCGCAGCAAGTTTTGGGTGGTCATGGCTATGTGCGGGAGTGGGGCTTGGAGCAGAACGTTCGCGATGCGCGTATCGCGCAGATCTATGAGGGCACCAATGGCATTCAGGCCCTCGATCTGGCTGGGCGCAAACTGGTGCGCGATCGCGATGGATTGCTCGAGGTGCTAATCGATGAGATCGAAACCTTCATTGCTGAGCACGGCGCTCAAGAATCACTCGCGTCGAGTATTGCTGCTCTTAAAGCGGCACTTAGTTCCGTGGTCGACGTCAGCGCTTGGCTCAAGGAGGCAGCGCAGACTGATGCAGACGAGATTGGGGCGGCATCGGTGCCCTATCTGCGCTTAATGACCTTGTTGTTATATGCCTTCATGTGGGCACGTATGGAGCGGGCCGCTCACGAAGGGTTGGCCAACAATAGTGCGAATGCGAGCTTCTATGATGCCAAGCTCAAGACGGCCGCGTTCTTTCGTGCGCGAATGATGCCGAATGCTCAGGCGTTAGTCGGGGAGATTAAAGGGGGTTGTGCGGTGCTGATGACAATGGACGCAGATCAGTTCTGATCTGCGCCCACGGCTAAATTATGGATTACCTAGATTGACCACTCGAAAGCTTCCGAGATCATTGCTTGGTATTTATCCAGAGGCTCGTCTTTCTCGCCAACGATGATCAGATTGCCTTCGCCGAAAGGGATTATCTTGCCGGCAAAGCGCGAATCGTTGACGTTGAAAGTGGTTGTGACGGGCGAGTTGTGCACCACCATGACCGAAACCGAACCCTTCTCGCCATCTAGTACGATGTGGGCGCCTTTGCTGTTCGATGCGATGTTGCAGCCGTTAGCAAACTTGATATGCATCTGCTTGATGCGCTCTTCGTTGCGTAGATGTCCGCCGGCCTCTTCTAGCACCGAGTTGATCTGCACGATGCTGGCGTCTTCGCGCTTGGTATCGTAGCGTGCTACCTCGCGGTAGACGTGCCCGATGACCTCGTCATGGAATTTCAGGTCCGAGGCGCTGGGTCTGGCCGTAATCAAGCCGGGCGAAAGGATGAGGCCGATAGCGACCACGAGACTTGCCGCCACAGCGATATAGCGCCTCGCTTTGGATTTGTTCTCCACGACCGCATCGTTAGCCGCTGGCTCCTCGAGAGCTTTGAGGCGATCCGCGAGGCCGCTGGGAACCGGAACAGATCTTGCTGCGGCACTCACGCGGGCATCTAGTGCCTGTAATTGCAGGAGTAGCGCAGTACGTTCTGGGCTGGATTGCGCCGCGGCCAGAAACTCTGGGTCTTGATTCTGCGGGTCCGCGAAAGCACTTCTTCTAAACTCTAAGTCATCCATTTGGTTTGGACTCTTATAGGGGGGTTGAGGCCCTTTGATTTGTGGATATTAAATGGACCGACTTTTGATCGATCCTATTCATCTTGTGGTTCGTCGGGGATCTCGTCTGGATTGCCGTCAGGGAAGAAAACATGCTTCAGTTTTCCCCGCGCCCGAAATAAACGCGTCATGACGGTATTGTTATTCAGATCGAGAATTGCGGCGATTTCCTTTCCACTAAAACCCCCTACTACCTGTAATAGAAGGGGTTCTCTATAATCCTTTTCCAAGGAAGCAATAGCTTCGTGCAGCAGGCGCCGGTCCATACGCTGGTCGGGCTCGCTCTCAAAAGAGTCTGCGATTGATTGGTCTTCAATGTCGACTAACTCTGGCCTGTAACGCTCGTAAAGTCTGGCATTTTCACGTCTCAGAATGGTAAACAGCCACGCCTTAGCGGCTTTATCGTTCTGTAGGCTGTCCAAAGACCGCCAAGCACGTAAAAAAGTTTCCTGCACGAGATCTTCGGCCAGTGCTCCGTTTTTGCAAAGCCAATAGGCATAGCGATATACGTCCTGGTATAACGCATCGACGAGCACTGCGTAGCGCTCTCTCTTTCGTCTATCGTCCAAGACCGGGGTTTCACTCATTTCTTTTCGTTGTACCAGAATGCATTGCTGCTGAATTTTTTGTTGGCGAATCATACGCAAAGATTATTTGTCGCGTCGCTTGGCCATTCGAGAGAGGAGTTTGCCCAATATCGCCATGTGCAGCAAGTTATTTGCAAATACACACCCTGATCGTTGGGCGCGGAGAATAGGCGTTTAAGCCCAATAAAAAGCTTCCTCGCGTATTTGCGGCAAATCAGTGACCGCGGTCAGTGAGTGGGGTTTGGTCCTGAGGTATTGAGGCTGGAGCGTGATGCAGGATAAAGTCTGCCGAGAGACGCCGAATTGCTCTCGCTCTGTTGTTCGGCTCGAGCTACGGAGCATTTTTGCGGTAGTGTTTGAATTCTGTGGTTCTGGCTCTGTGGTATTAGTTCAGTGCTGGAGCACGCTGCACGGTAGGGACTGCTGAGAGACGCCGTAAACCCGTCCATGGGGGCTTGGTGAACCCAGACTAGATAAACACACAGGGTAAAACAAGATAACTGGACTATTCGGGATGAAGCCGGATAGTTCCGGACAGTTTATATGAAACACTGTTTCATCTGATGAAACCCATGTTACGCGGCCTTTCTAAGCCCAAGACTGGGCGATATTAGAAGATCATCACTGGCTACAAGTAGCTCGGTACCCACTCTCTTCCACGCGAGGCTATAGTTTAAGTCGAAGTGAAACTGCCTTCTGTCTTTGTAAAGAGCCTGAATTTGCTGAGCGTTATCGTAAGTTAGGACCCAAGGGCGATTGAGCTTCAGCAGTACTTGGGAAATCTCTAGATGATCATGTGGCTCGTAGAAATTAGCGTAAAGCGATGAACCCTTGTGATAGTACGGAGGGTCGATACAAAAGAAACTCTTATTTTTAGGGAGTGTATCTCTAGCATCATTTATGAACTGGACAGCATCCAGGTTGTAGAAGTGGATCCGGTGCCGATACCGAGCGATCTGCCTAATCTTCGCAATTAGACCTTCTTTGTTAAAGCGGCAGTCCAGTTTGTAACTACCACTCTGATCATTGCCTCCAATTACCCCTGCTTTACCAATCACACCGGACCTATTGGTTCGATTTAAGAAAAACGACGAGAAAGCCAATTCAAGGCTGTTTGCCGAGATTTTATTCGTCTGAACAAGCTTTTGTCTTTGCCACTCGGTAATAGTTACTGGCGTACGTTCAATTAAGTCGACGAACTCATCAGTGTTATTGAGTATTGCGTCCCAAAAGCTGGCAATTGACCGGTCGATGTCGTTGAGGTGCAACTCGTGCACAAACCCTTTAAAAAGCAGTGATAAAGCAAGTCCACAGCCGCCTGCATATGGCTCGATATAGTGTCCACGTTCTAGTTTATTGTCCTGGATGATCTGCGCGACCATCTTCCAGATGGATGTCTTTCCTCCGGGGTATCGGAGTGGTGATGGAGTTTGTGGCATAAAATTAATCTGCGTCTTTTGGCATAACGTTATTTTACACGGCGTGAGAGTGCGTGGCCACCAGTCATTTAGAATCCAACTCTTGAAGCATGTATTCGAGAATCGGAGCTACATTATCCCATTCTCGTTTTAGCTCTGTAGGGTTTGGATAATGGTTTGCGTGGGCATTTGCTCCCAGAGTCTTTGGACTAAAAACGTTATGTTCATTCGATTGTACTTTGGTCAACGCGCCTAAAGCCTTTTGTTGGGCTCGATCTAAACCTGTGCTGTCAATGAGTTTAATTACTCGCCCTAGTAGCTTGTTGGTGTCAGTGTCGATGAAATTTGCCATTTTTTCGTGGAATTGTGAATAAAGATTCTCTAGGAACGCCCGAGTGAGGAACGATACTGCAAGTGGGAAATCATCCACTGGGATATTACGCATCTCATCTAATACGCGCCGGAGAATTTTATGTCTAACTGGAGGATGAAAATCGCTTGGGACAATGTATCGTCGCTTGTCCGGACTAGGAGAAGATCTCTTGCCTTTGCGGCCTGAAGTCGAACTAGCTGACCCTCCCCCCTTAGCAGCGCGACCCTTGCCACCAGTACCGTCATCGACATTGCGATCTGACAGTTTGGTCTTGGGAATGTGCTGACTTGGAGCATATCCTTTGTTTACTAGACCCGCAGCATAGGCTTCCCATTCAGCTTTATCTGATCTCGAGGTAACTTTCGGCTTGGGGGCCAGTAAGTCAGTAAAGAACTTTTCTATAGCTCGATCAAACTCGTCATAAGTGACCGTGAGAATCACTTCCGCATCAGATCTTCCGCTGGCTATCCCGATGGTCTTTCTGAAATATGGGTTCCCAAAGTATCTTGCGACAGTTGTGATAATGCGATCACTGCCTTCAGCTGGCAAAAATCCCTGTTTAACAGCGTAATCAATAATGCTAAGTGCAAGTGCATTAGTGTTGGGTTTATTAGTAGCATCCTTATGACGTGCTTTCTGCTCAGCGTCCCACTTGCGCGTACCTATGCCTTCTTGCTCGCCATCGTGGCGTCGTTCGATCCAGATATCCGCTGCCTCTCGACTTGGAAATAGTACACCTGTTATCTCTCGGGGCACTAAAGTACTTCCATCTGCCAAACTCTTAAAGTAATTTCGCTCCCCGTCCGGGGCTGCACTGGGATTGTTTAGCAAGATGATTGAGCACAGTCGCCGATTGCCTTCAACTGCAACATAATTTCCGCCTTCATCCTGAATTATGGCAAATAGCTCCAATGGGCTTAGACCTTCGGCGGCTATAGCCCGCGCCAAGTTGCGTACTTTCTCTTTTTTTAGGAGATGAGCAATTATGTCCGATTGGCTGGCAAGAGGTTCATGACGGGGGTTCGCGGTGTCTAGATATACATCTAATGGATTGAGCCTTAAGGTTTTGATTTCACTGATGTCTTTACCTCGAGTATCTTTTGACGCCATCGTTGACTCTCCACTTGTTATTATCTATTTGGGACGACCGATAACTATTACCCGCCATACTCGGGCGGGTCATTATGAAACAGAGTTGCGTGGAATGAAACTACTGTGATGCAGATCTCAATTAGTAAGTGGGGGGCACGCAAATTTGCACGATTAGGAACTTTGGTCTATATGTTGATATAGGCAGAAACGGGAAGCATGCTCGGGCCTGGGTGGCCCGACTCAGGTCGGGCTGCTTTTAAAGTGCTCGACCATTTGTCGAGATGTGACTTCAATTGCGCCAAAGCCAACGGCCAAGGCTCTCTTGGATTTGCAGATGTCATAGTGCTGACGCCTACCATTTTGAAAGTGCTTGCGCTTCACACCGATCTGATCTGCCATCGTGTGCAGCTCCTCAAGCGTGTCTGCGGCCATATGACACATAATCATGCGTCCGTATGGGAAAATTGATTTGTCGACGTATACGGCCATCACGCTGCGCTCGCTCTATTGAATATCTGGCGTTTAGTTCTGAGTACTTTGAAGGTCAGATCGACTTTAATGTGCATCTCGAGAGGATCGGAAATGTCGGGCTTTGGAAGCGAAGAATCCAGCATCAAAGCCATATAGCCGATAAAGAGTAAGTCTCGATCCTTGGATCGAATCGTTGCACCTGGTACGCAGATGAACCATGTGGAAGTAGTGAAATCGAGTTTGGCGTTCATTAGTTGCTCCGACTTCTGAGCTTGAAAACAGTGATAATTCTGGCTGGATGCGCCATCACGAAAACGATGCCGTCGCGGGTCTTTCGATACCAGTATTCTTGATTAGCCGGTGTAGCCAGATGCGAGTGACCAGGACAGAATTTGCGCAGCAACTTGAAGTCGTTGCGGGTGAGTCGCAAGCTGGCTTGGTCGAAGACCTGTTCGATCTCGCGACCAGGGAATCTCCTGGTGAAACGTGCTCTGGCATGGTGAGTGACTCTCAAGCCAGATCGGCTAGACTCACATTTTTTGGAATCGACTGCGCTCATGCGGTCGCCTGCTTTGGTGCCAAGCGATAATAGAAATACTTTTTGCGCCAATGGCCATCGATTTCGATTCCATTGATTGGGTCGCGCAACTCGGCTATGGCGCTGTTCACAGCACAAACCTTTGCACCATGGACGATCTCACGCGTCGAATGCCATGCTCCATCCGAGAGGAAATTTACTACTCGCTGTAGCCTTTCTGAATTTGCTAGTTTTGCAGCTCTCATGACGCACTCCTTCGTGAAAGTGTTGGTGCCAAGTTACGAGTGATGATCAGTTTCAAGTCAGATCATCGAATAGTTTGTGCTGCCTCTTTTCCCGCTCTGATACGCGCATCGCCTTGACGATCCGGTAGATCACCGACACCGTCAGTCCATATTGCTTTGCAAGTTGGAAGTGATTTGCGCCGTTGAACTTGCCGTAGATTTCGAGATTGCGCTCCGACATCTGCGCGGCGTCGGCTTTGCGAAAATACACTTGCTGACCGCCCCATGATTCCCTAGCATCTGCTACGATCTGGCAGGCGATATCGTGGGCTTGTTGTTCGTCCACTCCTCCCTCGGCGAGCACGCGCAGCGCGATCTGCTGGAGGTCCAGCAGCACGTCATCGTCAGCGTTTCTCACCAAGTTGTTCATGGTCATTCCCAGTCCGATTCCTCTAATCCCACTCGAAAGCACCATTGCTTAAGTGACTCTATAAGCCTTCCAGCTACGACTTCAGGAAGAAAATCAGGTGCGCTATACCCCGCGCCTTGGTTGTATTTTTTAGTGGAACTAAGCACCCACGCATTGAGAGCGTCAGTGCCTGGCGAAACGAGATGGCCACCATCACCAAGCGTTTTCCAAAGAACATGGATCAGGCCAATCTGGCCGGTGGAAGCCATGCCAGGCGCCTTCTCGCGGCGCTTAGGGCGACCGCTGGTGAAACCCTTGCTCTTGAGATGGCGGATCACTTTGCCGCGCTCTGCGTCGCTCATAGCGCCGATTGCAGTTGAGGTTTTGCCTGTGAGGTTTTTCAGCATCAGCCGGTAGGTGCTAAGCACACCTAGCGACTCGTTTCCGTCTTCGTCGCTGATGCCAAGCTGCTTGGTCGCGATCTTGATCATAGCGATATTCTTACGCGGATCGGCCATTGAACACCTCAGTGAAAAGTGAATCGAATGACTGACTTGCGCGGAATGGTTGTGTATGCCGTTCGGCTACTAAAATCGCGTTGTACCAAGTGAAACCGTCTCGCTCGCCAATATTTGAAATACGGACTTGATCAGCGTCAACGTTGAAGTATCGCAGCGCAGCTTTAGCCGCTGCGTCGACTGGGCCCAGCTCACTGGTAACATTCACACTCGAGTCCATCACAAGCGCGAAGTGGATGCCGTCGCAATAATTCACTCGGACTTTAATGCTCACTATTCGCTCTCCAAGTGAGATTGAAACGGGATGGATCGAGCGGATATAGCAAAGAGATATCGAGAGGCGCGCGAACTCCCCCACCTTCAGGATGTGGGTCGTGAATTAGCTTCCCGCCCTCCCAAATGGTCGCGTGCATACGTTCTCTAGGAGAAGTTCCGCTGACTATTAGAAAACCGGGCAAGCTCAACGATAAGTTGCCATTCGAGTCATCTATAACGAGCACGCCATAACCATACAAGTACAGCCATTCGCGCACCGCGGCCCACCAGCCATCGGGATCGTCAGTCAATCGAACCTCGAAAAAGTTCGGAACAACTTCGATGGGCAATTCCAGAATAGAAGCAAGGCATGCGCTAAAGCAGTTGCCGGTGCCGCCCGTTTGAGTTTGAATCACTGGTTTCATGTTTGTTCCACCTTGGACGCTAGGCGTCCAGCTTTGCCTGAGAGCCGTTGCGCTGTTTTATTGCCTTCACAAACTCTTCTTTAAGGCCAAGTGTATGCATCGCCGCAGTACCTTCTGAGAAGCGATACCGCGATCTCAATAGTAAAATTGGGTATGCAACATAGCCGTCGCTGACAATCGGCTTAGCGACGATGTGATTTGGTAGGGAATCGTCCAGGCATAGGAAAAGATAGTTGCAAAGCAGGTCTTGAGGGTTGCCGGAATTGTCGATCACGAACGCAGTATCGACAACGGGAAACCAATGAGAAGTGGCCGTCAGTGAAGGATCGGAAAGCCCTGCTTTTATTGCTGCATTTAGCTTTGAAATGTCCATAGTCACACCGCCGCGATATCGAGTGGAATTTGACGATAGTTCTCTGTGTCTTTAATCCGTTCATAGACTCGGATGTACGACTTACTGCCCACTACCTGTAGCGCATCACCAATCGCTTCCATTGCTTTAATCCAGCGCGGGTCATCGATGTCGTGGCGACGAAGAGCAAGGATTCTGGCAGTGCGAAGCTCGCCGTTTCGATCTGCTCGGAACGCATCGTCGATCATTACCATCAAGCCTTTGTGCGCACCTTGACTCCAGTCCTTGAGGCATTCATCGATCAGTTGCTTGGCAGCCTGTAAGCGTTCATCGAACACGATGTTGTCTTGATTGGCTCGCAGTACTTTGAATCGACCATCGAACGAGAGCAGGCTCACGTTGCCTTTGATACCGCCAAGCGAGACGTTGTATTGCTCCGCCGAAAGTTCGACAAACGCGGCGATATCGGCTTGGCATTGCTCTTTCACGTTGGCTAGCAATTCACTGACATTTCTCGCTTTGGCAACAATCTCGTTGACCAAGGAATCTCTGGCTAAATCGATTGGCTTGATGGTATCCACTGGCACAAATCGGTTTCGTGCATCGCGCTTAAATCCATCTGGAACATTGTCATTCATGGTCTTTCTCCTTAACGGGTTGAGGGATTAGCTGATCGACATTGCGGTGGAGCTGCTGTTGCTGACCGTCTGATACTTGTTGGCAAGGCGATTGCGAGCACGCTTCTTGGCGGCCTCTTCTTCAATCGCCTGTAACTCTTCTCGGACCAGCCGATCGCGCACAGAAGCTTGAGCTGGTAATAGCGGCAGAATGTCCAGATCGCTCTCGCTGGCTTTCCACAGCAAGGCGTTTGCGTAGCCGCGAGGATTGGTCATGAACACATCGAAAGAGACGCTGTGAAGTACCGCATTCCCGATGTAAACCTCTGCCCAGTGCTGCACGCTGGCAGCACTGTGGAAGTCATCGATCAATGGTGCTGTGGCGGTTTCTTGCGAGCCATACACCTGGTGCACATACATCAGATGCACGAACAAATAAGCGGCGGAACCAATAATGATGATGGCAAGGGAAAGTGTTTCCACGATCACAGCTCCCTGATCAGCTCGGCGCTGATCTTCTCGACACCCAGTTCCACGCAGATGTTCATCGCGGCGGTGACGGTATTGTTCACGATCAAGGGGTAGGCCATGTTCACTGGTGTGCGCGAGGTACCGCGATGCACAGTCAGGCGAGCACGAATTGCATCAAATGCATCGGCCTCAAACACGTCGCTCAGCTCTTTGTTAAGTCGCTTGAACTTGAGTTCGAGATACTTCTCAAGGTTGCCATTGAGCGGCTGCAACTCGATGATCTCGCAGCGGCGAGACACTTCACGGATCTCTGGGTGGATGTGCTCGTTGAGCGTATTTTTAAGCTCTGGCTGCCCCACCAAGATGATGCTGATCAGTTTTTTGAAACCGTCTTCTAGCTCCCAAAATCGCTTCATGAATTTGAGCGTGTTGATGGGGATATCGTGTGACTCTTCGATCATGATGCAGTGCGCATTACCCCCGCGTGAGGACTCTGCCAGTAGCAATTCGATCTGTCGTGCTTTGGCCTCCAGTGATGACTTTGGACGTGCTCCGAGGTCGGCCAAAATGGCATCGCAGATTGAGGAGGCGTTGATGCGAGCTTTGTCGATGATGCGCGGGAACACGATACGGATGTTAGGGTCTTCGCGGTTGATACGGTCCAGCAGATCGCGTCGAAGAGTAGTCTTACCTGCACCGGACTCGCCCACCACTGCGATGAATCCACCACGCTTGGCCGTCTGGTACATAGCACCTTTCACATAGGTCTGATCAGGAGACATGAACACGTCCTCTGGACCTTGCACATCGTCAGTGAAGGGATCGGTCATTAACTTAAAATGCTGCTTTGCTTTCTGTGTGAGCATGGCGTTCTCCGGGAGTTCTTCGTGGATTAACTGAGACTTTTTGGTGGACTCTGGTGGTACAAAAGCGCGAGCACGTTGTAGGTGGCCTGCATAGGTCACTGGATCATCTGCATCATCAAAATCCCAAATCTGAGCGAGACCATCGGTGACACCTCGGCTCGTAAGCGCATCTTGAATAATGCTGCGCAGCTGCGCGGGGTCTTGGTTGCTTGGCCATACGTTGTGGTTGATGATCTGCGCCAGCGTGCTGGTGGGCAGTTTGATCTCGCGCGCTAGCTCGGCCTGAGACAGACCGATAGTGAATATCGTGCGTTTAAGCTTGAGCGCAATGCAGGGGCTGACAAGCTGTGCAGCTTTCGTAGGGGCCATAACTCTCTCCTTTCATGGCGTTTACTTGACCAGGGACAACTTCAACTCTGGTGTTGGGTTTGCAATCAGCTCGACGAGCTGGTCGTACTCTTCAACCGGCACCCCTTTGGGGTAACGGTCACGAATTAGTTGGTTCTCTTGGGAGGTCACCGCGCGCCCAATGCTTGAGCGAATGCGTTTGCAGGTCTCGATAATCGAGAGCGGTTTGTTCTCAATGCGGTTGGTGTCAGGCAGATCGATGGTGGTGCCTGGTCGCTGAATGAACGATGGCTTGTAAACGCCGCCAAGGTGCGAGTGCGCATCCAGCCCACCGAATGGCGCTGCGTTTTTGCGCTTGAGTTTGGCGATCTCTTCATCGTTGCCGGCATCGGGGAAGGCGTTTCGATCCGCTTCTTTGCGGTTGTAGTCCAGCAGCGTGTCAGGCTTGCTCTTGAACTCTTCACCCCACACAGGAGCATCGACGCGGAAGCCGGATAGATCGTCAAACACGATGGGCGAGAGTGTGAAGCTTTGCTTTTCGTCTTTGTAATCGGTGACCGACACCTTGACCTGGCATTCGCCATAGACAAGCGGTGCGACCTCCACTGTGGCGCCTGGATACACTTCGGGCAGACCTTGTAAGTCATACGAGAGCGACCGATCAGCCTGCGGGTGTTTGAACGTGATCGTGAGGCTGGAGCTGACCTTGCGGGTCTCGCTTTTGCGCGTAAGCAGTGAGCGGCATAGTGCGAGATCGGGCAGGATGCGCAGCTGCTCTTTGCGGATCATCTGCCACAGTGAAAAACGGGCTAGAGGCTGAGCCATGCCTTCGCGGTTTAAGCGCGAATCAAAGTGAGGGATCGCGTCAGCGTTGTACGCGGTACACCAGCGATCGGCGGCGGCATTAAGCTCCTCTACACTGCTCACTGGCTCGAACCTTAGGCGTGACTCGAAGAACTTCTCCACCAAGTTGTTGGCGTTCTCGACCTGTCCCTTGGCTCTGGCATTGCCTGCCGTGTGTGGGATGTCATCCACTTCCAGCGCTTCGAGCGCATGTTTGATCGCGGAGCTAGTGTTGGCGCTGCCTTTGTCCCACACGAGGATCTTGGGAACGCCATGCATTGGCCGTGATTCTTGCTTGGCCCAGCACCAGAGCAGGAACTCATAAAGATTGGTCTGCGTCTCACCGGCGCTTTGGTAATAGCGCACTAGGATCGTGCTGGAAAAGTGGTCAGTGAGCACATAACGCCACACGCGAAAGCGCGCATTTTTCTCGATGTTCTGTGGCTTGTTCTTATAGAACTCGTCATCACCGGCGATGCGTTGTACACAGGGACCTTTGCTGCCGGGAAGGTAATAAAGCACGCAATAAGAAGGGTCCACTTGGTGGACATGGTTCGGGTGTAGCGATTTCATCTTGGTGTGCGCTGAGGCACGCTTGAGCTGGTCTACGCCCATCGCGCGGCGACGCATTAGCCTGGACAAATGTCCGTTGCTCACGTTGATCTCGCGCCCATTAGCGGCCATCAGGCTTCGAGCGTTAGGCATGTCCATCAACGCTTTGCCATTGGCACGAACCGAGTTGGAGACAGTTGATGCAAGATCTCGAAGCACGTTCTCAGTCACCGTGGTTTTGCCGGCATCGGATCGTTTCTTGCGGCCACTACTCCAGCCCACTTTTTTCAAAGACTCATACACACGCGCAGCCGACCATCCGAGCGCAGAGGCAATGCGCAGGACTTCCTCGCGCTTGCCCCCATGCGGCATCTCGTCCAATGTTTTGGCGAGGTTACGGATGATGTCGACGGTGTGCAGTTCCATGACTAGTTAGCCGCTCCGAGGTCAGATTGGGATTCCAAATCATTGAGAGAGACATAAGGGGTGTCGTGGACGCGCAGATAGCCTGATAGGTTGTTATTGAATGAAGCGCTTAGGCTATTGAGGTACTCGAACATCGTTTGAATGTGAGAGGCGAAAGGCTCGACGATGGCTGCGGACTCTTCCTCGCTCAGGTCGAAGCGCTCCATCTCTTCCAGTATCTGGCTGACTTGAGTGTCCAGATATGAAAGGTGCATGATTACCTCACCAGACATATTGGTGAGGTTCAGGTTGATCTCGCTGACCACCCCTGCCCAAGTTTTTACACGCTTTGAGCGCTCAAGGAACTCGCGGTCTAGCTGGTTGATTTTCTGGTCTTTCTTCTCCAGAAGCGTCTCGTGCGCGTCGGCCTCTTCTTTGCGTTTTTCACGCTCTTTGCGCAGCGCGGCTTTGAGTTCGCGGACTGACATCTTCTCCACATCGTCCAGCTTCAAACCGGCTAAGGTGCCGCCTTCGGCTAGAGCGTCGAGATCATCATCATCCTCAACCATCAGTTCTAAAAGCTTCGATTTTTCCAAAACGGCCAACGTTGGCCGCTTTGAAAACTTTACTGCTGCCTGCATCATCTTCCGCGCAGCGCGTTCGCCTATACCAATGCGCTCGAGTGAATCAGTGAAATTTCCGTGACCTTCGTGCTCCTTAATTACGATCAGTCGCGTACCAGCCTCAAGCATTGCTGTGGCGGACTCTCTTAAATAGAACTGAGCTTCGTTTTCAAGTCGAGTTCTGTCATAAGGCAGATCCCCACCATATGTCTTATCGACCACAGCGAGGTTTTGTTCGTGCTGAATCAGCAGTGAGTTTGCATTGGCTTCGGCATCGATCATGTCCTGTGGGGTTTTATTCACAAACTCTGGCCCGATTTTCTCCAGTGGAGTGTTCTTCTGACGTCCCGCTTTTTTCCTTTCGTTGGCAACTGCCATGGTCTCTCTCCTTACGTTGGACTGCGTGAAAATCGCTGTTCTATCTCAGCGATGTTGGCTTTAACTCGGGCCATGCTTTCGGTATGTGCCCGTGAAACTTGGATGATCTTTGGTCCTAATCGCCATCTGCCTTGCATGCTAGGAATCTGCTCGACAATGCCGATCTTCTCTAAGGCTGCGAGATCACGAGTGATGGTGGGTCGTGAGACGCGCATAGCGTCCGCTAGCTCAGAGTTGCGAACTCCCATCACCTCATGCCCAGCCATACAGAGGATCAGCTGACAGACGCGCTCGTGAATGTTCTCAGCCATTGCGATGCTCCATTGCGCCTGGACGCGGGTATTGGTGACGACGGTGTGGGTAGTGGCCATAGATCATCTGGCCGCTGCTCAGTTTGCGACCGTAAGTACCTCGGGCCTTGCTGCATTTAGGTAGTGATCGTCGCTTCATGACTCGTCCTCTTCAAAAAGCTCTAACTCGGGTTGGTCTGCTTTTTCCACATTGGCTTTGTGCCAGGCGAGGTTTTCCATAGCGCTCATAAGGGCGCCCTTGCACTGAGTAGCAGGTAGTTTTCCGGAGTAAAAATCGATTAGCGCAGATACCACTTCAGTGAGATTTCCCTGAAGCGAGTTGATGTCCCGAGCGTCGGCGTTTCTACCGCTGGGAATTGGCATGGTGAGAAGACGAGCGCTTTGGGCAATGTATTGGCTGATGTAGTTCGCGCCGCACGCGTGCTCAAAGGGTCGGATCTTGTTCGCTGGCATTTGACCCGATGCCATGTATTTGTAGAGCGAGTGGTGAGTTGTCATCCCCATCAACTCTGAGATGCGCTCAACAGAAAGGTTCCGCTTCTCTCTGGCATACATTGAGCACAGCTCAATAGCGTGGGTAAGACTGGTTGGCTGGACTCTGTTCCAATTTTTACGCGGCATTAGAAGCCCCCCTTAAGCAGCGCTTCTAAAAAAAGAGTTTTTTTCGCTCTATCCAAGGCCAGTCCGGCTCGGTAGTCTGAGTTCAGTTTTAATTTCTTCCCTTCCCAACGCGCCATCGATGGCGCACTGGCACTAATAGTGAGAGTAAGCATGAACACAGATGAGAGAGTTCTAAGGCTAGAAGCTTTGGCGCTCAACCAGACATTGATAATCGAGCAGTTAACGCTTCTAGTGGCAGATTTCGCCCCAACCAAGTCCATCGAACTAGCATTGGACGTTAGCGCCGAAGGGATTCTCGAACTCACATTTGAACAACGTGTACCCCTAGATGTTCTAGAGATGGCTGTTGATTGGAGGCGAGGTTTGGCTGGCACTAGAGAGATCATGCAGATCTCCTGATACCTTCCATATGCTGAAGCTTTTGGGCTAATGCGGCTTCACGTTCCGCATTAGTCATAAGCGGCCCGTGATACATCGGAATGTCGGGGAATACGGTATCAACGCGCATTTCCAGCGCTGTGGCGATTGCTATTGCAACTCGGTGGTTGTGGCGAATTCTTCTGGCAACCAACGAGACATATGCGGGTGTGACGCCTATCACATTTGAGATTCGGGTGTAGTTGTAACCGCGTGTAGCGAGCTTTTCCAGAATACGGTCGGCGTCCACGGTGATATACTCTCCTATTGGCAAAATGTCGTAATCATTACAGCTAGAACCTGTAATGAAAGAGTATACACGCACGTATGTGCGTGTCAACGAAATATAATAGGTTCGTATGAGCGCAATTGGAGCAAGACTCAAAGAAGAGCGGGCGGCGTTTGGAATGACTCAAGAGAGATTTGGGTCAATCGGGGGTGTTGCGACCCGTGCCCAGCAGAACTATGAATCGGGAGCAAGATCGCCAGATGCGCAATATTTCGCAAAAATCGAGAAAATTGGTGTGGATATCCATTACATCATCACTGGACACCGTCACTCGGCAGTAGTGGAAGTCTTCGAGCCAGTCGGATCTCCTATGGATTTCGCATTGGTAAAGAACATTCTAGAACTTTTCCGCGAAGAGCCTCGATGTCAGACGTTAGATACAGAAACTATCGCCCGAGTATTCATTGTGCTTTACCGGAACAATTTGAACTGGAAAACAAAGATCGGCAGCGATATGCTCTCGGCGGTGATAGACGCTATGATCGCAGTCAAGTAAAGAGAGTAAGCAATGGCTGTAATAAAAGTTCACGCTGGTGATTTTCTTCCCAAAAACGGAGAGTTTAATGGGCGACAACTCGTGCTCAAAACGGAAGCTAAACACAGCAGAGGCGAGACCATTGAACTTAGTGAGCTTGATCAAGTTGAAGTGGCCAGTGAGGAAAATGCTAAACGAATTGGCGGGACTTTAGGCTGGGGAGCAGTAGGTGCCGTAGCCCTTGGACCAGTAGGATTACTAGCCGGGCTGGTGCTCGGTGGAAGAAAAAAAGAAGTCACCTTTGCCGCCAAATTCAAGGATGGGCGGCGACTTCTGGCGACTACTGATAGTGCTACATTCATAAAATTGCAAGCCGCAGTATTCTGATATTCTCTTTCGCATGCTTTTTTGACGCGCGTCAAAAGTCTTATTAACACCCCCGCCATTACCATGGTTCGCAAATCACAATGCGCGAGCTGCAACCATGAGTGCCAATGCCTTTCTAACCGCTTTACAGGAGACCCTCCGAAAGGAAGGCCGCCTAGCTGATCACAGAGCTGATCGCGGCGGGGTTACTGACTATGGCATAAGCCTCAGATTCCTAAAAACACTCCCCTTGATCGACGCTGACATCACCGGCGATGGGCACGTCAATGAGCAGGACATCAAAGCGCTCACGCCTGCAGATGTCGCCAAGCTCTACCGTAAGCACTTCTGGGACTATTACCGACTTGACGAGATCCAGCATGATCGCATCGCTGTGAAGGCGTTCGATCTGCTCGTCAATATGCGCTCGGTATCTGCCGTAAAAATCATTCAACGTGCCCTTAGAGCCTGCAATACGCCTTTGACCGAAGACGGCGTGCTTGGCTCTAAAACCATCGCCGCTATCAACGGCATTCGCGATCAGCTCAATCCTCTGGCCGCAATGCGCTCCGAATCCTACGGCCACTACCGCCTCATCATCGCTGCCGATCCCACTCAGGCCGTCTTTCACGATGGCTGGAAGAATCGGGCTTACTCATAGGGGGTGGTACATGGCTTTAGAAATATTCAAGTTTCTGACATCAGCACTGGACCCAGTAGTCCGGTTGATCGATGACGTCCACACGTCCGAGGAAGAGAAACTCAACATTAAAACTGAGCTGACCAAACTACAAAACAGCGTCACTGCGCAGATGCTGAATTACGAAGGTCAGCTGCTAACCTCACAAGCCCAAATTATTACCGCCGAAGCACAAGGCGAGAGCTGGCTTCAGCGCAATTGGCGTCCGATCACAATGCTCACGTTCTTGGTACTAGTGGTGTGTGACTCTTTTGGATTGCTTGCGTTTCGACTTGCCGATCAGGCTTGGACGCTTCTGCAAATTGGATTAGGTGGCTATGTAATGGGACGCAGCGCAGAGAAAATCGCGCCGCAGATCAAGGAGATTTTTAAGAAATGAATTGGCCGCTTATCGCAGCATTGACGATCACGGCTTTCCACATCTGGGCAGTCTGGTCGTTGATCATTGCTACATGCTCAAACAAGTGCGAACAGAACACTGATGAAGAGGACTATGACTAATGGATTGGCTCGACATTTTCAAGATTGTAGTACCAATTATCACGTCTCTTATTGTCACGATGGTGGCGATGGTGTTGTGGATTTTTCGAAGAGAAGAGCAAACAAAAGCAGCTCAGGACAGTGCCACTAAAGAATACTGGCAAACAGTGCATAAAGCTCTGGAGTCGATGATCACAGAGCTATCCGGACGGCTTACTGCCTACAACCAAAGAGCAGATGATGACAAGAAGGAACTGCATGCTCGAGTCGCATCAGTTGAAAAACAGTTTTATGACTTCAAGGAACACGTAGCCGGTGAGTACTTAAAGCGAGAATTGTGGGGAAGCAATCACCAGAATTTAGAGCGCAAAATAGACAACATACGGACCGATTTCGGCAAAGAACTAAGAGCAATTAGCGACAAATTGGAGCGGTGGAGAAATGAGCCTAAACGATCTTGAAACACAACGGACCCGACTGCGGCGGCTTCGTATTTTGCAGGTACTTTCGCAGAATAGGCCGGACCCTATTGGTGATGGCTTAATTCACCGCTGCTTGCGCAACGATGTGGATCTAGCATTTATGCAGTCCAATATACGCAACTCGCTAGACTATCTAGCAGAGCGCAAGCTGGTCACGATTACGCTGCGAACTGATGAGCGTTGGATGGCTAAGATCAGTGCCGACGGTGTCGACTTTCTCGATGGCTTTGGTCCGAAGTTTGAAGGGGTCGCGCATCCCGAGGAATTTTAGCCATGCCTGCGGTCAGTAAAATTCAACAACTCCCTGCCGATGTGAAAGCCTGGCTAGACTCTAAACTGGTTGCCAATGCATTTGGCAACTATGACGAGTTGACCGAGCAGCTCAATGCCAAACTCGAAGGACATGAGCTAGAGATGACTGTCAGTCGCTCTGGCTTGGGCATCTACGGAAAAGGGCTCAAGGATCGTATAGAGAAGATCCGCAACAGTACCGCAGCGGCCAAGCTTCTCAATGAGACTATGGACGATGAAGGCGATGCACTGGGCATGGCCAACGTTGCATTAGCCCAAGACCTCATCTTCCAGCTGATGAACCAGTACGATCCTGACGACACTGAGCACCCGATCTCTATCAAAGAGATCAGCACACTTTTCCGTGCGTTGGGCAATGTCTCGCGCGCTTCACTTCCACAGAAGCAGTGGGCCAAGAAAGTGCGCGAAGAGCTGGCTCGAAAAACCGCAGAGGCAGTCGATCAAATTCAAGCTGAGGCCGGCTTATCGGATCAGCAGTTCGAGCGCGTTCGTGCCAAATTCCTCGGGATAAAACTGGATGTCTGAACTTAGCGCCAGCCAACAGAAAGAGCTGCTCGATCAAGTCGACGACATCCAGCGCGAGCGCGTTGGGCAGTTCAATGCGTCCGAGGTACCGGATGTGCTGTTGCCGTATCAGAAAGCCTGGCATGCCGATATGTCGCCGGTGAGGATTCTGGTCAAGTCGCGCCGTATCGGTGGAACGTGGGGATGCCTTGCTGCCGAGGCGACACTGGAAGCGGCTCACCGAGGCGGCATGAATCAATACTATGTTGGTTACAACAAAGAGATGGCTGCAGAGTTTATCGGCGACTGTGCAAGCTTTGCAAAAGCCTATCAAGTCGTCGCATCGGCGATCTCAGTTTCCCTGGACAAGTCGGTGGTCGATGATGAGGCCAAAGACATTTTGCGCTATCGCATCCGCATGGCCTCTGGTCACGAGATCGTGGCATTGTCCAGCAAGCCCTCGAACCTTCGTGGCCACCAAGGTCACGCGCGCCTGGACGAGGCCGCCTTCCATGATGATCTGCAAGCACTGATCGATGCTGCGATGGCCTTCTTGATCTGGGGTGGACGAGTCGATATATGCAGTACTCACTTTGGCGATGGCAATCCGTTCAATCAGATCATCCGCGAGATCGAAGCAGGGAAACTCAAATACTCGGTGCACAAGGTCACTTTTGATCAAGCACTGGAGCAAGGATTCTATCAGCGCATTTGCCTGGTCAAAGGAGAAGTGTGGACTATCGAGAAACAGCGCGCTTTCCGCGATCAAATCTACGCGCTCTACGGTGCAGCTGCTGACGAGGAACTTGGTTGTATTCCCTCAGCCGGTTCTGGCGCCTACTTCACACGCACGCTGATCGAACAATGCCAGAACGAAGAGATTCCTATTGTGCGGCTATCCAAGCCTGCCGAGTGGGTGACCGATCCTGAGCGTATAGCGGAGATCGAAAAGTGGTGCGTCGATGTGCTGCAACCAGTAATCGACAATCTGAATATGGGGCAGCGCTCTGTTTACGGTCAAGATTTTGGCCGAGATGGCGACTTGTCGGTGATCTGGATTTTGCAGGCCAATGGTTTGCGCCGTTGGAAAACAGGTTTCGTGCTGGAGCTTCGCAAGATCCCGTTCGATGTGCAGAAGTTCATCATGCATTTCATCATTGACCGGTTACCACTTTTCCACCATGCGAAATTCGATGCGCGTGGCAATGGACAATCTCACGCCGAGGCGGCACTGCAAGAATATGGCGAGCAGCGCGTCGAGTGCGTGATGGCCACCACTAAGTGGTACAGCGAGTTTTTTCCGAAGTACAAATCCGCGTATGAAGATCGCACGATCGAGGTGCCTAAGAGCGAGGACATCATTGCTGACCATCGCCGTGTGGTGCTTGTCCAGGGCAGCCCGAAAATGTCGGACGGACGAGATCGCGGCAGCGATGGCATGTACCGTCACGGCGACTCCGCGATCGGAGGTTTGCTTGCCTACGCTGCAGCGCTGGAAGAGACCGAACCGGCAGCCGGTGCCAACATCGATGTCCAAAAGAACTATGGCCTGCCTACGCGCATGGAAAATAGGCAAAGAACCACGATGTTTCGCCGCTCTGCGTGAGGCTCTCAGAGGCCATGTAAGCGCTTTAACGATATCCCGGTACAACGAGCGGGAAAAATTCATGAAGTCGCCCTGAATCAATTTATAAACGCCACTGTTGCGAGTATCAGCCAATGACTAGCACTGCAAAGAAGAAATCACCCAAGCCTGCGCCAGAATCAGTAGAAAAGTTCATCGAAGCAGCAGGTACCAACATTGATGCAGACGAGGATTTGTATCGACCGTTGAGTGGAAACAACGCTCGCGATCTTGAACCGATGAAACAGGACAGGATGCAAAAGCTCGCCAAGTTTCTATGGGAGTCAAACTTGCTGGCCGATCGCATCATCGAGTTGCCTCTGGCATTCATGCTCGGTGATGGTGTTCGATTGACCTCGCCAGATGAAGAAGCACAAACCGTACTCGATAAGTTCTGGTATGACCCGATCAACAAAATGGATTTGGCTTTGGAGGAGTTCGCTCGCGAGCTGGCTCTTTTTGGCGAGCAGTGCTATCCGGTGTTCGTTAACAACTTCAACGGGCATGTGCGACTCGGCTACTTGGACCCAGCACAGATCGATTCGGTGATCACCGATCCAGACAATGCACGCCAGCCAATTGGCATCCAAACCAAGAAAGACGCCAAAGGCAACTACAAGCGCTTTCGCGTGATAATCAATGCTGAAGAAACTGTGTTCGGCCCTCGCGCCAGGCGCAAGCGTAAAACCTACACCGATGGTGATTGTTTCTATTTCCGCATTCGGGGGCTTGCCAGCGGATCTCGTGGTCGCTCCGACTTGCTACCACAGATGGACTGGCTAGACGCTTATGATCAGTTCCTGTTTGGAGATCTTGATCGTAACTCGTCACTGCGAGCATTCATCTGGGACGTGACAGTCAAGGGTGCTACAGAGGCTGAGATTATCGAGCGAGCTAAGAAGATCGAGCTGCCTCAGTTCGGCGGGGTGCGCGTTCACAATGAAAGCGAAGAGTGGACCGCAGTCAGTCCTGACATGAAATCCAATGACACTTCCGGATCAGCCCGCCTATTTCGCAACCATGTTCTAGGTGGTGCAACTATTCCGGAGCATTGGTTTGGCGGTGGCGGAGATGTTAATCGCAGCACGGCTGGCGAGATGGATGAGCCCACTTTCAAAATTCTGGCAAGCAGGCAGCGCCGTCTCAAGTATATGCTCGAGGAGATCGGCACCTTCGTGATCTACCAATGGGCTGAGAAGAACGGCAAGCCGAACGTGATCGATAACAAAGACTATTGGGTGACGTGCGAGCTGCCTGAGATGGTCCAGCGCGACACCACTAAATACGCTGCTGCTCTGCAGCAAGTGGTCGCAGCCTGTGTGGGCATGATGAATGCGAACCTGGTCACCCGTGAGGTGGCCATTGAATTGATCATGATCACGGCCAAACGCCTTGGCGTGGATAAAGACCCCAAGCAGATGCTCGTCGATGTTCTCGCGATGTTAAAAAAGCAAGAAGAGGCCGATGCGGATCTCGGACTTGACCCGTTGCCAGAGGACGAAGCTGAGGCCGATGCTCAATGAACGACAAGCAGCGACGCAAGGCGTTTAATTCGGAGCGGCTACGACTTCGCCGCGAGTATGCTGCCTTGAACAAAGACACTATCGCGACCATGAATACCATTCTGTCTACTGCGCTCGAACAGGTTCAGGCGATACTCAGGGCTTCGCCAACCGACTACCAAACATGGGTATTGCCCCAGCTTGAGAGCCAAATTAAAACCGTGATGGACACGGTAGCATTACAGGGCAGCTCGCTCACACAGTCTTCACTTGCCTCCGCCTGGAGCAACGGGTTGATGACAGTGGACGGACCGCTTTTGGCCGCAAGCGTGCCGATAAGTACTGTTCTGCCATCTGTAGATGTACGCCAACTCTCGGCGATCTCGCATCTCACGACCAAGAAAATCACCGGCATTACACTTGAGACACTCAATAAAATTGATACTCAGCTCGGGCTTGTTGTCACTGGCGTGCAGCCTTTCTCCGATGCCATTACCGTGATTACGAATGTGCTCGACGAAACTGTTCGCTACCGAGCGACGATGATTTTGCAAACTGAACTGAGCCGGGTGAACTCTATGGCCAGCCACTTGCGGAAGTTGCAAGCTGCTGATCATTTGCCAGGCATGAAAAAGCAATGGCGCAGATCCTCACGCAAGCACCCGCGTGAGACGCACGCAGCTGCCGATGGTCAGATACGCGAGATCGATGAGCCGTTTGACATCGGAGCGATCAAGATGCAGCATCCTCACGACCCCAAGGCCCCCGCCAGTGAAGTCATCAAGTGCGGTTGTCAATCTCTTCCCTATATGGACTCTTGGGAAGTTAAAGACCCTAAAAAACGCTCTATTCCCACGCCCACTGTTTTGACGTGAATTTTTGACGCGCGTCAAAAGAATCCCGCCTTCCACCTCGCTACGCTGCACTCCTAATCGAAATTTAAGTATTTCACCAGGAGATGAGCGATGGCCAAGCCGAAGAAAACCACTGCGAAGAAAACCACTGCCACTACGGCTTCGGTTGCTGCATCGCAGACCCCTCCCGACGCATCCACTAAGCAGGAATCCACTGCGGCTGCACAAACTGGTGCTACCGGTAATGACGCAAGCGCGTCAACTGCGACTACCCAGACAGCTAAAGCCGCAGAGTCGCCCGCTCCTGAAACCAAGGCAAAACCTGATCCAGCAAAGGATGAAAAGCCTAAGATTGCTGAGATGACCCCTGTACAGAAAGCCGCGAAGTTCGTCGGCATTCCAGTAGACCAGGTGTTGGATTTCGCAGAGAAAGAAGGCGGTCGCTTTGTCGTGGTTACTATCTCTGGCCATAAGTTCGCTGACACTGCCGCAGAGCGTGAAGCGGCTGCGAAGGCCAAGCGATGAAGATTATTCCAAACGAGGGAATTGTTGGCGAGGTCGCACTGCGTGAAGCAGCTGTTGGCGAGATGCGCGATCTTATCGAGTTGGTGCGTTCCTCACTTGCTGTGAAAATTGGCAAGCAACTAGGTCGCAGCGAACCTCAATGGTTGAATCTAGAAGCCATTTATCCGGATCGCGCGATTGTGCTTGTTCATGGTCGCTTTTACTCACATCCCTTTACTGTCTCCGACGACAACATTGTGACTTTTGCTGAACCTGCCGAAGTGGTTCGTGAGTTCACAGCAGTGACTGCTATGCGCGAAGCGGTCTCTCTGATCGAAGCCGCTGGCGAGAAAGAATCACACTCTTTCCTGATCCGCATCGTTAAAGCCGGTACTTCCAAGAACAAAAAAATCTATCCCGATTCAGTGCTGCGTGAAGCCACTCCGCTGTTCGCTGGTTGCCGTGTGTTTCTGAAAAGCGATGACGAGCATTTGGCGGGTAAAGGCAAGTCGGTACGCAATCTGGTGGGCGGACTTAGTAATCCGCAATTCATCGAAGGCGCGAGTGCTGACACCGGCGAGATTCAAGCACGGCTCGATGTGCTCGATGCGGATATCTCTACCAAGCTGCGCGAGGCGATTGATCGCAAGCTCACTCACCTGTTCGGTTTCTCCATCGATGTCGAGGGCGAGGCCAAGCGCAAAGGGCAGTTCGTCGAGGCTGTTCGATTCACCAAAGTCCACTCCGTTGACATGATCGTTGAACCAGGCGCGGGTGGCGAACTAATTAATTTCATTGAGGCTGTCGCCTCACAATCCCAAGAGGAAGACGCCATGAAGCAGCGAATGCTTGAAGCAATCCGCAAGGCCCATAACGGCAAATTGCCATCTGGTTTGGACGAGAACGATGAAGAGGCGGTTTATACCGCATTCCAAGAAGCGGTAGCGTCTTCAAGCAAAACCGATGTCAGTGGTTTGGTAACTAAGGCCGAACTGGAACAAATGGAAGTGCGCAGCTCTATGCGTGAAGCCGTTCGTACATCCAAGTTGCCTGAGAAGGCACAGGACAAACTGATTAAGCAACTGGAGTCTGATCCAGCGCTGACCACTGTCAAGTTTACAGAGGCGATCAAGGATGAGCGCGAGTACCTAGCCAGCTTCACTGAAGCAGGCACGATTCGTGGTCTAGGTGGCGGTGACGGCACAACAGGTCCAAAGGGCATTGCTGAGATGCTCGATAAACTGCTCGATCCTAGTGATCGTGAAGTGATCTCGATCAAAGAGTGCTACCAAGAGGCCACCGGCGACAAGCACGTCACTGGTCTTTTCCAGAATATGCGATTCCGTGAAGCGACGATTGAGTCTGACTCGTTCCCAATTATGTTGGGCAATGCACTGAATCGCCGCATTGTTGAGATGTACAAAGTTGAAGGCCGTTATGGTCTATGGCGCGAACTGGTAAGCGACATTATCCCAGCGAACGATTTCCGCGAACGTAAAACGATCATGTACGGTGGCTTCGGTGATCTGCCTGTAGTGGCCGAAGATGCAGCGTATGTGGATCTGGCTAAGCCTACAGAAAAGGCCGAAGCCTACACCCCTGGCAAGCGTGGTGGATTGGTGCCGATCTCTCGAGAGACCATCAAGAATGACGATGTGGGCTTCATCATGAAGATACCACGCAATGTCACAACTGCCGCATTGCGCACGCTGAATAAGTTCGTTCTCGACATGATTCGCACTAACCCCACGATGTCGGACACCAAGGCACTTTTCCACGCAGACCACGGCAACTTGCTGACCACTGCATTGACCAAGGCCAACTATCTGATCGCCCGACTTGCCATGATGAAACAAGCCGATCATGACACTGGTGAAGCGATGGGGCTTGCGCCGAAGTTTCTCTTGATCCCTGCGGATCTGGAAGAAGCAGCGTTTGAAATGTTCCGTCGCGATACGAACATGGACGCGGACTTCGCACACTCCACAGCACCGCAGATTAGACCGGTGTCTTATTGGACTGACGCGAATGATTGGGCAATGGTTTGCGATCCAGCAGAGCACCCCACAATCGAGATTGGATTCATCGACAATCGTCAGGAGCCTGAGCTGTTTATACAGGACATGGCGACCTCTGGTTCGATGTTCACTCACGACAGAATGACTTGGAAGATCCGTCACGAATACGGCGGTGCTCCAGCGTCTTGGAAAGGCATGCGCAAGAACGTAGTGGCCTAACCAAAAGGTTGATGTGATGGATTCAGCAGCGTTCGAGAGTTTGATGACCAGCCTGGTGCGTGACGACGACGCCCAACTCTCTCCGGGAAATGTCTCGGCAGCCATCGGGCTGGTCATCAGCCGTTACAACAGAGATCGAGCGCTGCAGATTATCCAAGACTGTGAATTAGGAGAGGGGCTGGTGCTGGAGACTCCCGAATCGTGGGTCGATCGTTTCAGCAGCGTTGTCAGTATTGAAGCACCCATTGGACGAAATCCGCCAAGTTATGTGACCGAGGATTACTACTATGTTTACGACCTCCCTGATGGTTCTGTTGAGCTGCGTCTTCTTACTCCTGTTGTACCGATTGGTGAGCTTTGTCGCATTCGCTATGTCGCGAAGCACACCTCCGCAAGCACTTTCGATGAAGACGATCTGGAAGCGTTGGCTTGTTTTGGAGCAGCAATCTTGTGCGACCAGTTGGCGGCGGCTTACAGCCATGATTCCAACCCTTCGATTCAGGCCGATGGCGTGGACCACGTCGACAAAGCTCGTAAGTTTAGTAATCGTGCTCGTGATTATCGCGCTCGGTACGAGAGCAAGTTTGGCAAGCCCACCACCAGTGCAGCTGCTAGCACCATCGTGTGCCACACCCCACCTCGCCGATCGGGAATGTTCCACTGATGGATACATCAATGCTGGTCATCGAGAGCAACCTGCCGCAATTAGAAGCGCTCTGGCAGCAAGCACCAGAGTTAACCAGGGGCGAGCTTACCAAATCATTGACCGAAGCCGTGTTCTTGCTGGAGCGCGAGGTGATCGAGCGCACTCCGGAAGGGATTGGCGGGGCGGCGGGACTCAAGGGCGGGATCGCGGCGGTACCACCATCGCTCTCACTCGATACGCCTGGTGAAATTATTGGATTGGTAGTCGGCAGCGCAGCACACACGCTGCCGATCGAGCTAGGCACCAAACCACACTTCGTACCGATCCAACCACTGCAAGACTGGGTGGAATACAAGTTAGGACTTGAAGGTAAAGAAGCCAAGAACGTCGCGTTTGCAATAAGCCGAAAGATTGCCAGAGATGGCACAGAGGGCAAGTTCATGTTCCGTGATGGATTTAACGCCAACGAAGCACAAGTGCAACGGATCATTGAAGCAGCTCTTCCCCGAATTGTAGAGGGGCTAACTCGTGAGCAGTAGCGAGCAAATACGCACAGCCATACTCGCAGTGCTCAACACAGTTGAAAGCATCGGTTTGATGTATGACCGAGAGAAGTACAGCAAGAACGCCAAGAAATTGGCCGAATTTTATATGCAGGATGGGTTTTTATCTGGTGGCTTTATTCGTCGCCGTTCCCTGGTAAAGGAAACACCCGACACCTTCACCTTTATCATGAAAACCAACTGGGAGATCGAACTGTTTCGAGGCTTTCAGGAGAGTGAGAACAGCGAGCTGGCCTTTGATTTGATGATCGATGCGATTGATGAAGCGTTCATTGCGGACCAGACACTAGGCGGCGTGGTGGACACCACAGTCACCCCCGATCAGGCAGGTATTCGCCTGGTCACGAGTCAACCGGCCATGTTTGGTGGCGTGTTGGTGCACTACGCGAAACTAAGTTTGATCACAGAACACACTGAGTAACGGAGAAAACGATGAGCAAGCAAGCTGTAGCACCCAAGCCTCCTCACAGCCTTGAGCTTCGCGCCAAGCGCATGACGATGCCCTCCAGCGCTGGTGTGCACATCGCCAGTGTCGAATCGACTAGCTCTGAGCCAGTGGCAAACAACGATGTACAAGCGAGCGAGGAGAATGAGGTCTCGCCTCGACTGGCTGCGATTCATGCGGCGATCGCCCGTGTAGATGTTAACGATCAAAACGCCTGGACGAAGAACGGTGGCCCCAAGGTTTCGACTCTTGAGAAGCTGCTCGGTTACCAAATCACTGAAGCTGAACGCGATGCCGCCTGGCATCTTGAAATAGGGGAATAAATCATGTTTTTCCGAGCTGCCGAAGCCACGCTTTACGCAAAATTCGAAGCCACTTACGCAACACTCGCGGCACCGGCTGTAGCCGCTGACGTATTGCGCGTATTCGATCTCAACCTCAAAGCGTTGGAGGCTGATATCCAAGAGGACGAGGTTGCCCAATCTGCTTGGGGTAACAGCGAAGCCTTCCACGTTGGCGAGCACGTCTCGCTTGACTTCAAAATGTACATGACTGGCGGTGGAGATGCGGGTACCGAGCCTGCATGGGCGATTCCGTACAAGATTGCTGGTAATGCCGTGACTATCACTGCGGACACTGATGCGACCTACAATCCGATCAGCGCCGATGGCAGTAGCGCCTCGATCTACGTGAACATTGGCGGCAACCGGCACCCGATCACCGGTGTGCGCGGCACAGTCACTGGCCACTTGGATGCCAAGAAACGACCCTACATTGCCTTCAAAGGCTTAGGTCTTTTCAACCCCGCAGCGGCCAAAGCCACAATCAACCCTGATCTGACAGGCATCGTGCATCCGGTAACGGTTGGCAAAGACTATACGACCTGCACTCTGCACGGGGTGACTGTGAACATGGTCAGCTACATGTTCGACCAGGGCAACGACTACAAGTTTATCGATGTCACTGGCTACAAAGGCATCGACTTGGATGACCGCAAGCCCAAAGGCGAGTTGGTGATTATGGCGCCAGCTGTAGCCACTCAAGACTGGTTTGAAGTAGCCCTGGCAGGCACTGCCGATGCGCTGATCATTGAGCACGGCACTGGCGAAGGCGATGGCAATCACATCCGCATCGAAGAGCAGCGCGTGCAGCTGATCAAACCGGACTACGTCAAGGTGGAAGGTAAGTGGGGCTTGAAGATCGGCATCCACACGCTGCCTGGTGAGGACACAGCAGGCAATGACGAACGTCTGATCATTGTTAGCTAAAGCATACAACCCCGCGACGAGAAGCCCACCCCCAGCGACCGGATAGACGTAGCACCGGCGCTGGGGCGAGGCACCAGTTTTTCACAACAGCAATAGGAGAGAGCCATCATGGCCGCATTTAAAAAACGAGCAAGTAACACATTCACTCTAGCTGTCGCAGTGTTTTTAGGCGACGAGTCTCTCGGTGACCTTACAGTTGACTTCGAGCAGCTCTCACAAAGTGAGTTCACTGACTTGGTGGAGAACGAGAGTGATCAAGGGCTTTGTAAGCGCGTCATCAAAAAGGTCGCCGATATCGAAGTCGAAGGCAGCGCTGAGAAAATCAGCGGCGAAGATGCCATTGCTTTGGTGATCAACGATGCATGCTGCGTGGCCGCGTGTGCCAATAAGTACATGGAGGCGATGAAAACTCAGAACTTTCGTAGCCGAGGATCTGCAAGGCGTCGTTGATTTTTTCCACGCGCAGGCCGATCTGCGGGTAAGCGACGAAGAGATCGAAGAGATGCGGGAGATGGGGGCTGACCAGGAGCGCATAGACGCACTGCTCGACTCAGAGCAACAAGAGCAGCCCTACGAAGTACTCCCCGAAAACTGGCCCGCTGTGCAGCTTTATCTCTCTGTCTACGGGCAGTTCAGAATGGCGGCCAACGGGCACATTCTTGGTTTTGATTTGAACGCGGTGGATATCGACATCAAGCGAAGCGGCTTGGAGCCAACCGCACAGGATTGGGGCAAGTTCAAGATGCTCCAGCAAATGACCGTCACCATACTCAACCAGCGTAGCCCAACATGAGCGAGTACTCCGCCACCATCAAACTGAAAGCTGACCGATCTGGCCTTACTGGCGAGTTGAAGTCAGCCACAGGTGATGTCTCTAAGCTCAATGCTGAGTTGGGTCAAACCGGCGCAGCTGGTGCTAGCGGTGCGCAGGGTATCAAGAAGCATTCCACTGAAGCGCAAAGTGCAGCGAACAGTTCTCGTAAACTCTCAGATGAAACTAAGTCGCTTAGAAGTCAATTTCTAAGCCTTAAGGGTGCCATTGCCACTTTGGGTATCTACACCTTAGGTCGGCAGATGTATAGCACGCTTGCCCAGTTTCAAGACACCCGTACGATGATTAAGGGTCTGACCGATAACGCCCGCGAATATGCGGTTACTCAAGAATACCTCATCGATGTCTCAGACCGTTATAGTGGCAATCTTAATACCGTGTCTGAGAGTTATGCTCGAATGTTAGCTCTCAAAAAAGCAGACATCGTCACAACTGGTGAAAGCCGACTTATTCTCGAAGGGCTACTAAATGCAGGCAAACAACTCAAGGCGAGCAACGAACAACTAGGGTTGGTGTATTACGGACTAGCCCAAGGGCTCAGCCAAGCAACACTGCAAGCGCAAGAACTCAACCAAGTGATGGAGCCGCTGCCGGGACTTCTCAACTACATGGATAAAGCCGCTGGACTAACTGCAGGTGGTTTTAGGCGTATGGTCGTTGATGGCGAAGTCACCTCAGCTTTTTTCAAAACGACTTTGATACAAGCGTTGGAAAACTACGACGGCGCAGCGGCGCGCACCTATGACAACATTTCGAGTAGATCAGCTCGAATCTCTAGTCAACATCAATTGCTAGTTTCTGAATTGGAAGCACCGATTGAAAGCACAATTGGTGGTTTTCTAGAAAGCTATGAATCAGGCCTAAGAGCTGTAAACGCCAACTTACCAATGCTGATCGAGTTCACTGGCGATCTTGCTGTTATAGCAGTTGCTGTCGTGGCGGTTAAACTTTCCGCATGGTTATTTCAGGTCGCAGCAGGCAGCATTGCAGCAAATGGTGCGTTCACCGCACTTGAGTTCCGCATGCTTGCGACGATGTCGCTTGCTCGCGCCACTACTCTAGCTATGACTGGTTTGAAAGCATCCATGGCGTTTTTTGGAGGAATACCTGGCGTTGCTCTTTTAGCTGGTACTGCACTCTATGCATTTGGTCAGAATAGCCAAAGTGCTGCTGAGAGAACCGCTCAACTTCGAGTTGAAATTGATGATCTGGCTGAGTCATTTAACAATCTAACGGTCGCTCAATTAGACCAGCAGATCGCTGAACAACAACAAGCAATGAATGCGCTCGCGACTCAGCGCGATGCACTCCAGATCCCTGCTCAGAAATCCAGTGGCAATGGGCCTTGGGGAATTTCTGCTGGAATGATGCAAGATGTAGAAGCGATCCAAGCATATCGGGATCAGCTTGCTCAATTCGACTCGGAGTTGGAAGAAAAGGCCAAGAGTTTAGCGGCATTGTCGCAGGCGCGCACTCAAGCGGTTACTAATGCAACCGAGGCGGAGTCTGACGCGGCTGCGAAACTGTCTGAGTTGCAGCAGGACTTGCTCGACAAGTACCTTCCAATGGTGAAACTCACGCGGGAGTATCACGAGTCTCTGGCCGCCTTGAGCGCAATAGAGACAGAAACCACAGAACAATCCCAACGCAAAGCAATGGCCATTGACGCTCTCAATGCCGCCTATGCAGATGAAGTGAAAGAGTTGACCGGTGTCACCAAGGCAGAGGAAGACGCGCTGAAAGTGCGCGAGAAAACGCTTCAATCAATGACCAAACTCATTGAGGAGTACGCCCCAGCGCAAAACAGTGTTTTACAGTACGAAACTCAGTTGCGCCTGCTGACACAAGCACGCGATGAAGATCTGCTATCGCTTGAGAACTATCAGATTGCGATCGCAGCGGTGGCCCAAGAGTACTATGACGCGGCCAACCCCGGCGCGGTGCTTATAGAGCAGCTGCAAGAAGAGCTGGCAGCGCTCAAACTCACAGGCGATGAGCTGACGTACTACACGCTGACCCATGGCCTGAGTGCCGAACAGATCGAGAAGCATGGCGGTGCCATCAAGGCGTTGGTCGCTGAGATGCGCCAGGAACAAGTTGCGCTGGATGCCACAGAAGCGGCTCAGAAAGAGTATCAGCAGCGCACCGAGACGATGATCGATGACCTTCAGCGCTCCTGGGCAGACTATCTGGATGACTTCCTTCGCACTGGCAAGTTCACGTTTAAATCCTTGGGCGATTCCATTGTCGACATCATGCGATCGACAATTTCGCGCATGGCAAGTTTGGACATGGCCAATGCGTTTCGTGGTGCACTCACTCCGTCTGCGGCCAGTGGCGCTTCGGGTACCGCGAGCACCACTGGAAGCGCTGGCACTTTGAATCTTGGGTCACTCGCTGCGGTGGTCGGTGGTGGCGTGACCTCTGTCTTGGGTGCATCGCTGGCCACGAGTTCAGCGCCGATCTACGAAGGCGGCAAGCTGATCAGCGAAGGCGCAACAGCGCTGGACTTCAGCCTAAAGAACATCGGCACCAATCTGTTTGCAGGCATGGCCGGTGGCCAACTCGGGACCTTCCTTGGCGAGTCTTTGTTTGGCAAACAGGCACAATCAAACTTGGGCGCTACTGCCGGTGCTGTCATTGGCAGCATGGTGCCGGTTGTGGGTACCTTCCTCGGCGCATTTGCCGGTGGGGCCCTAGATGCGCTTTTCGGTGGAGACGGATTTAAGCGCAGCAGCGTTGGCTTTGACACTGGTCGCGACTCGGTGCGTGATTCGTATTACAGCGGTAGTGAGACTTTTGCCAGCGGCTTGAGCGTGAACAAGATTAATCGCCGAGGCGATGCACAATCGATGGATGCGATCGTGGCCAAGGCGGCAGAGATCGATGCGTTTATCACCAACGCGACTCGAGCTGCAGGTGGCTCACTCAATCTCGCCGGTACCCGATTAAGCGGTACCAGTGCCGACTATGGCAGCAACGATGGTTCTTTCGTTGGCATGCGCATTGGCGATGGACAAGACAGCGAAGCGGCACTGGATGCGATGTTCGCCAATTTCAGCACGCAGCTGATCAGCCATATTCAGGGCATCGATGAGGACGTGCGCCAGGCATTGATCAATGCCACTGGCTCCGCCGACGAGATCCTCCAGCAGTTCCAGGAAGCGCTCAAACTAGATCAGCTGGTCAAGTCCGGCGCACTGGATATCTTGGGCGATAACATTAGTTTCACATTCGCCCAGCAGCTGGCCGATGCAGCCGGTGGTATCGATAACCTGAACGCTGCGACCTCTGCCTTCAATGCGAGTGTGGCTGACAGTGCACAGGCCCAGCAGAACGTGGTGGAGCGTCTACGCACTGCCGTTGGTGATCAGTTCGCTGCGATCAATCTCACCTTGAGCGACTTCACCAGCGTCAACGCATTCCGCGATCACTTCGACCAGGTGAAAAACTCCCTCGAGGCGACCGATGTGCTCAAGCTTGTGCAGGCTGGCAATGCCCTAGCACTGTTGATCGAGCAGGAAGAGCAGCTCGTGCAAGTACGCGCCGCATCGATGGCAGAGCAGCTGGCCAGTGCGCAGGAGATGTTCGACACCTACAAGTCGATCCGCACGCAGGCAACTGCGCTGGCCGGCACGATCCAAAACGATATCTACAAGCTCACCGGCAACTCGGCCACCGACCTTCGATCGCGCCTTCGATCGGGTACCTTTGATGAGCAGCTGGACGTGGTGGATCAGTTGCGATCGCAAATTCTGGCCAACTACAACGAAGAGCTGCAGATCAAAGAGCAGCTGCACGACCAGGCGATGAAGAACTACGAAGCGCAGGTCGATTCGGCCACTCGCATTGAGGATTACATCAAGGGCGTGATGTCCTCGGATATCTCTCCATTGTCGGTAGCGGATCGATTGACCCATGCGCAGGCTCAGTTCGATGACGTGGTCTCACGAGCGCTGGCCGGTGATGTAAAGGCAGGCTCTGAGGCAACCGAGTACTTCAACAATTTGGCGAAACTAAATCAGCAAGCCAACGCCAGCAGCGTCACCGGTGTGGAGCTGTTCTACTCCAACTTGGACAAGCTCCAGCAGGTCGGCGCGTACCTCTCGCAAGTGCAGGCTCCTACAGAGTTCTCCGGCAGCAATCTCGCAGCCCCTTATGTGGCGCAGCTTCAAGAGCTTCAGGCTGAGACTATTCGCATCCAGAACGCCACAGCCGTGGATCTCGTCTCTGGTCTTGGAAGTCTAAAATTATTACTCGAGCAGCTGCCCGCTAAAATGGCGCTGGAGCTGCTCGGCGTGTTGCCAGGTGCGTTGTCGCAAAGTCTTCAGTTAGGCGCGAACCTTGGGATTCTTTCCAACGATGTTCGCCAGGCATTGGGCTTGTTGCCACAGGCTAGTGATCTGTCTAGTAACGGGATCGCCACAAGCATTGAGGCGGTTACTCTGCTGAGCCAACACCCATCGTTGATGGCGGCCAACATAACCTCCTTGGCCGGTGCCATGGGCGCGATGATGCAGCAGCTGGTCGCCTCTGGGGTTTCAACGCACCTGCTGGCCGACACCATCGCTAAAAATCCAGCGGCAACAGCTGCTGCCAACGAATACTTGGCAGGCGCAGGACTTGGTTCAATTCCTGATTACACCAGTGCAGTCAACAATGCCTACAGCGGTGCTCAGATCAACGATTATGTGAATAGCGCAATCGCCAATGCTGCTGACGAAAAAGCAGCGGTCGATGCGGTCATGGCGGGAGTTATTGCGGGGAACATTGGTTCTGCTCAACTGGCTGCTTCAACTGGACGCTCCCAAGAAGAGATCCTCGCGCTGGCCGCCAAGTACGGCTACAACTCATTCGATGTCGGCACGGATCGCGTGACACACGACCAAACGGCAAACATTCACAAAGATGAAATTATCTTCACCCCAGCCGAATCTGGAAGTCTGCGCAAGGCTGTGATCGCGAGCGTTGGTAGCGGCGGTAATCGTGGCGACTTTGAACGCCTTGTAAGGGCCGTAGAGACGCAATCGAAATTACTTGATGCATTCGTTGGGCAGATGGAGCAAATGTCTGGTGAACAGCAACGCGCATTCGCAGGTGCATCTCGCGAGATTAGCGAAGCGGCAGACCGTATCGCACGCGAGTTGGAGGATCGAGCAGCATGATCTCTGATACTCAATACCTCGACTGGCTTCGCTCCAATGACCCCAAAGTGTTGTTGGCCGAGTTGGACTATTACGACACCGTGGCCGAGGAGATCGGCACTGAGTACATCAGCGACAAAGGCTACAACACGCGCTGGTCTGAAGGCGTTGAGCATCGCCCTTATCCAGATAACATCGTGTCGGTGCCCAGCACTAAGCGCACTTTGGGTTCAGGTCGTCCCGCTCGAGGCGAGTTGATCATCGATAATACCGAAGGCGTGCGCGATCACTGGCTCACTCAATTCAAGTTTGATGGTCGAAAGATTCGTCTGCTCTACGGCTCGCCAGATTGGGAGTACTCCGATTTTCGCCTGGTCTTTATTGGGGTTGTCAAAGCGCGTTATGCAAGGGGCACCAAAGAGCTTGTGTTCAAGCTTCGTGAGCCAGAAGACTTCCTAGATCAGCCAATTCAGAGCGCTACAGTCGCAACTGGGCCCAACGCAGGCGACTACTTGCCCGTGATATACGGTGACTGTTTTAACGTCTCACCAGTGCTGATCGACGGCACTTTGCATGTCTACCAGCTCTCCGATATCGCCATCGATTCGGTTAGCCTGGTCAAAGACAACGGTGCTGGCCCAGTCTCACATACACCCGATCTGGCCGCTGGCACGATCACGCTAGCGGGTGCTCCAGTAGGCAATATCACGGTGGATTGCATTGGCGCAAAAGTGGGCGGTTCAGCCCTTGTCAAAGCAGGCGAGATCATCGATCACATCATCACCACACGCACTGATCTGCCCTCTGAGTATTACGACGCTGCCGCCTTTACTGCGCTGGATATAGCAATTGATTGGGAGCACAACCTCTACGTGAGTGATCGCACGACGGCTCGCCAAGTGATCGATCAAATTCTCGATTCAATTGGCGCGAAGCTTTCCCGCACAGTGGAAGGGGCAATTACTGTTGTGCAGTTAGCCGAGCCTTTGGAAACAGCCGATTTCGCAATCGGTACCGACGATATTCGCGAGAACACACTCGTTGCCCACAGCACCGAATTGCCATGGAAACGTGCTCGCCTTGGGTACCGAAAGAACTATACGGTGCAAGAATCGCTAGACACCACACTGACTGCCGATGTTCGCGCAGCGCTAGGTCGTGAGTACTTGATCGTCGAAGATGACAACGATATCAGCGCGATTCATCCGCTGGCCACCGAGCCAGAATTGATCCCCAGTACTCTCACGCTCAAAGCCGATGCAGAGACCCGCTTGGCCGATTTGATGGCCTTGCACGCGGTGGAGCGTTTCTGGTTCGAGCTGCAGGTTTACGCAGTGCTTTATCAATATCGCTTGGGTAGCACTGCCACTCTCACACATCCGCGTTACGGCTTCAGCGAAGGCGTCAACTGCGTTGTTCATGACACCGACAGCGTGTTCACCAAAGGAAAAGCGAGGGTGTCATTGTGGCGCTAGCAAATAGCCAAATCCGCATCATTACTCGCAACCTTGCTCGCACGGCCACGCTCAGTGCTGAGCCAGATGTGAGCAATGTCGCCTCGATGCCGGTGACCAACATGCAGAACAGCAATCGCACGCTTTCGTTCCGCAATACTGCGGTTGAAGTAGACGATGTGATCACGATCCATGTGGAGCTTTCCGAGCGCAAACCGCTCTCCGCCATCGTGCTGGATGGTCACAACCTGAAGGCTGGGGATATTTGGCGAGCGAAGCTTTACAGCGGTCCAGAGAACACTGGTACCGAAACAATTTTGGAGTGGACCGAAGCACTGGTACCTAAGACTGTGGGCGAGCTGGACTGGGGCATTGATGATTTGGTGGCCACGGTATTCGACAACTGGGATAGAGCTTACTCTGTGCTCTGGTTTGGCGTGATCGGCGTTCAGTCAATTGATATCGAGATCATTAGCGAAGAGAACCCTGATGGCTACGTCGACATCAATCGCTTGGTCTTTGGATTGGCCACTAGCCCATCGCGCAACTTCACTTTCGGCTATGAGCTGGACTATCTGGATACCAGCACGCTGGAGCTTACAGAAGGTGGTTCACCCAAGTCCGAGCAAGGGGTGCTTCGGCGCATCATCAAGACTACTTTACCCCGAATCAATGATGCTACCGAGCGCAGTACCTGGGCAGATTTTTTGCGCAGCAGTGGCCAGTACTCGGAAGTCTTTATAAGCCTATTTCCCGAACAAGGTGGCAAGCGTGAGCGCGATCACTCGATGGTCTGTGTGGTCATCAATCGCTCTGCCCTGAAGAACCGCAACGCCACAAGTCACACGATCGATATCACCTTCCAGGAGACCTGAGATGCCAGTACCAGAGTTTGATCCAATTGATTTCGCGAACTCCGATAAACCCTACAACGGTGGCGAAGGTTACGTTGAAAAACTAGGGCAGCTTAGTGCGAATTTCACAGCGCTGCGTGACTACAACGCAAGCGTAGGCTTGACAGTGGAAGAGCAGACTATTGCCTTATTTGCAGGTACTGAAGCTGCTCGACTTGCGACGGAGGGGTTCAAGAACTCGTCCTATCAAAATGCACTTGCAGCTGCTGCGGCAGCCGGTCAGGCAACTGATTCAACAGCCAACATAGCGGCTATTCTAAAGTCTCGCGGTATCACCAACATTAAAGCCATCGCTTTCAAGTCTGCCGAAGGGTGGGAGAAACAAGGACAGCAAAGCTATAAGACTGAGACTCGACCAACGGGTCGTCCGCTTGGTGACTATGCAACTGTTGCGTTGGCTTGGGCAGCTAACTGTCAGGGTATTGCTAGTGTCAATGGCGATTACTATTGGGACACTACTGATAAGGCTCAGTATGAGTTAAGTGGTGGTAATTCACGAACTATTAACTATCGTGCTGGCTCTGCTGAAATGCCTGCGGAGTGTATGTTTGTGTTCCACGGGTCTAGTCCGGTTCTTTCAATTTTTGACCTAACTAGCCCTCTTGTGCCTCTTTGGATGGCCTTCCTTAGATCATCAAACACTATGTTTGCTTGTTCTTCGGCAGCCGATTTTACTGGGATTAGTTTTGGGGCAGTTTTTGCTAATGGGAAACTTATATTTGGCACCGTTGGAGGCGCTGGCAGTGGAGCATCACTTCGTATTATTGATTTCAAAAATGATGTCGCAAAACACAAAAATTCAGCAAGCACCTTTGCATTCTCTGGGGGCATTGGGAATAGAAACTCTGCACTAGGATATAAGACGTTAGATTCAAATGGCATATCTAATAGTTTCGCAATATCGGTCGCAGCAATTGATGGCTACATTTCAGGAGCAACTGCTGCTGGTCTATCACTAATTAAACCGGATGGCACTGTTGTTAAGTCTTCTGATACTTCTGGCTACTCTCTAACATGGTTTCTAAACGGCAGGCTCTACGGGATTCGTTCAGCTTCATCGAACCAGATTTACGACTACGGCGATCCATCACTGCTAGGGGCTTCGTTTTCCCACCAAAATATATATGTGACTTCAAGCTATCCATATTTGTCCTCGGTGGCTTCATCTGCACAGATAACATCTGCAATCGCTGCTGAGAATTCTTTTGTACTTTCTAATCAGTTGGGTATAGATCAGCTATGGCCTAACCCTGTTGATTTCACTAGCGGTCTTTTGGCTCGAAAAGGCTTGTATCACGCAACACCTCCAATGAAGAAGCCGGAGTTGATGCTGATTTGTAGTACGCTTACTGGCGCTATCTCAGATGCTAATAAAGTAACCGGCGATGACTCTACATTCACATCGAGCATAGGGACTTGGACTGCTGTAAATTCTGCCACCTTGTCGCATGAGACTGATAAATTAAGAGTCACATCTTTGTCGCCTTTATCATACGGCGCGGCAGCGAAAACATTCACACTTGTTATTGGCAGAACTTATAAAATTTCCGCTAATGTAATTGCAATTTCAACCGGCAATGCAAGCGTTCAAGTTGGCGGCTCAACTATAATTCCCGTGGCAACTTCAACGGGGGTTAGGTCTGCTAATTTTACTGCTGCCTCTACGTCAGTCGCGGTCAATCTGGTAGCCAATAACTCAGCCGGTGGATACGTTGAGTTTGACGATATTACTATAGTAGAGGTGGTGGCTGACTACTCAGGACTATCCAACCACGCCACTATCAACGGCACTCTTACTGCTACGGCTGAAGTGACTGGTGGTGTTGCTGGTTTGAGTGGGTTTACTGTTAATACTAACTTCCTCAACGCCATTAATCCGTGGGATGGGATAGCCACTGGCGAGGCTTGGCTTGCTTGTGCGTTTAAAACTAGTGCAAGTGGGAGCAATGAGATATTGCTTCAAGCAGCCTATTGGAATGGTGCGGCATACTTAGGCGCGGTGATCCAATTGCACCTCAATGGCACCGGCAACTTATTGGGGGTCGCATCTAACGATGGTGCTGTTACTACCGTTATTCCGACTTCAACATCTACATATACTGACAGTCTGATTCACACGGTAGTGCTGAGAAAAACCACCACAAATTACCGTCTCGATGTAGACGGGCAGGAGGTTGCAAGTTTAGCTGTTGGCGCACATGGCAATCTTTCATTCAATGCTTTGGCGTCACTTTTTATAGGCAGAAATGCACAGGGTTCTAGTGTTGCTCCCAACACAAGAATATGGTTTGGTGGCGCGGGTAAAACTGCGCTATCTGATTCCGAAGTTTCCCTAATGCACAAGCACATGAAAAACCTAATCCTAAACAAATCCAACTTAGATGGAATCCCATCTTCCTTAGCCGATAACGCTCTCACTGGCGCTGTTGAAATGGCCGGTGCTACCTACAAACAAACTATGGTGAATGGTGCGATCACTAACAGTGCTGCTCATGGTGTCGGTACTGCGCCAACGATTGCGTGTGGTGTACGTGGTGAGGTTGGGTATGGCGGCTCAACTAGTAGTGTGGCTTCGGTTCCTGCTCGCAATCTAAGGGAGTATCAAGCCCGTAAGGTCAAAGAGCGATTCACTGTGACTTACTTGGGCGATAGCTCACGCACGAAGTTCCCTGACCCTGCAATTGCTGCCGAGATCGCTAAAACTATCGGTGCGAAGCCTGTGAAGGCTTGGGATTCCGGAAACATATTGACGGTGGGAGCGGCAGAAGACTACACGATCAAGGACGGTGGTTTAGGTCGTTACTATATCTTGTGCGCTGTTGCTCCTGGTGCAACTGATGTCATTGTTGAGTTTGAGCGGGAGGTGTACCAATGATCGTCTTTGCTGATAGCCACGTTGATCTAATGTCCAATATCGCAATGACCGGACCTCAAGTAGCGAAACGATGGGACAGAGAGTTACTGCGCAAGTGGAGCAAAATCACACAAGACAACCTTCGAGACTTTATGCAAATAAAAGACTCGTTAGATCCTGAGACGTTCCCAAACTACGCTGAGAACGATGCCATGCTGGCTGAATTTGTGGCAGATAAGGCTTCACTCTATGCAAAGCGCGTGGCAGATGATGCCTTTGCGATTCTTCTCGATCAGGTACTGGCGTATGAGCAGGCTGTTCGTGATGTTGCCGATCTTGAGCTTAGAATTGATGGCCGCGAGGCTGTTGACGAAGTGTCGGAAGAGACAGACCCCGAAACCGGCGAAGTGACTCAGGTCTACTTGCCTGCTATCACTTCTATCGAGCCAATGGCCGCCACCATTGAAGTTGAAGGCGAGACAATCGATAACCCCGAATATCTAACTGCTTTGGCTGATCTAGAGGCAGCTGAGGCGATCATCGCTGCTGTCAGCGATGATGAAGAGGACCCGCTAAGAGCATTGATAGTATTGCGTAACAACCAGTAAAGGAAAGACGAGCGACTGGCCAGTGCGCCAACACTGACCAGCCCTCAGCCACGATCTAACCGTGACAAAGCCAAGGCTCGCCGCCGTGTCGACACAGCGACAGAAGCCTACCAGAAAGCCAACAAACTAATAAAGGCTCAGTCATGTCAAACCCTATAATCCCTTGGATCGGTGGCAAGCGTCGTCTTGCTGATCGCATTTTCCCATTCTTCCCAAAGCACCAGTGCTACTGCGAACCGTTTGCCGGTGGCGCTGCTCTGTTCTTTCTTCGTAGCCCTGCTGAGGTCGAAGTGCTCAACGACATCAATGGTGACCTCATCAACCTATACCGGGTTGTGCAGAATCATCTCGAGGAGTTTGTCAGGCAGTTTAAGTGGGCTCTCAGCTCGAGACAGGTGTTCGAGTGGCTCAAGATGACGCGCATCGATCCACTTACTGACATCCAGCGAGCTGCTCGCTTCTACTACCTGCAGCAGAGCGCCTTCGGTGGGCTTGTGGAAGGGCAATCTTACGGTACGGCCACAACGCAGCCTCCTGGTCTGAACTTGCTGCGCATAGAGGAAAGTCTCTCATCAGCGCATTTGCGTTTGGCCAACACCTATATAGAGAACATGCCTTGGAACAAGTGCATCGAGCGATATGATCGAGAGCACACCTTCTTCTATATGGACCCACCGTATTGGGAGACTGAAGGTTATGGTGTGGAGTTCGGGTTCGAGCAGTATGAGCTGATGGCTGAGATGATGAAGACACTAAAGGGCAAAGCGATAATCAGCCTAAATGATCATCCGGATGTTCGGCGAGCTTTCGCCGAGTTTCATATTGAGACTACTGACATCAAATACACAGTTGGTGGAGGGAAAGGAACTCAAGCGAGTGAGGTGCTGATATTTAGTTGGGATGTGAAGGCGGAACCTTCAGGGCTGTTTTGAGTTTCATCTGTGATAATATCGTTTCATCTGGTGAAACTTAGGCAAAAGTGCATTTATCAGGCTTTTGGCAGTTATTTATCGCGTGGCGCATCAGCTTGGCGCGCGGCATCCCTGCCGCTAACACTCTCCTCAACCCCCACCGCACACCACGCTCCTCGATCTCAATGCCAACTTTTCTGCGAAATTACCTGTGGGAAGCCCCTGCAGCTCAGTGGGTTCTTCACCAATTCTCATCAATTGGACCCTTCGCTTGCAAGCAAGCTCCCACAGTCAGTGGTTTCTACTACCTAAATTGGAATAGATTTCTGACTGTAGGAGCCCATGCCCTCGCAAGGGGGTGCCTGCAGGCGATCGGCCTAAATCTTCCACAGATCTTCATCAATCAGACCATTCGCTTGCAAGCAAGCTCCTACCATCAGTAATTTCGATAGAATTTACGGCGCATTCGCTAAACTGCCTGATACTTCCATTTGCCGCGCATGAAGAAGCCAACGCCTACTACGCCCATTAGAATCTCCGCTATGAAGATTGACCAGAATACTCCGTATGGGCCCATGCTTAGCGTGTTTGCCATCCAATAGGCCACTGGAATTTGGACTACCCAATAGCAGAAACCATTGATCCACATTGGCGTGATCGTGTCCCCCGCCCCATTGAAGGCCTGAATCGCCACCATCCCAAGTGCCATAAAACCAAAGCTATAACTCATGATTCTTAGCGCATCGATCCCATAGCCTACCGCCTCCGGCTCTGTCGTGAAGACGTGCATTATTTGCTCCGGGATTGCGATGATGATCAATGCCACTAGCATCATGTATACCACATTGTATTTCGCCACCTGCCACACCGTGCTGACTGCTCGTTCAATTTTTCGTGCCCCTAGGTTTTGCCCTACTAGTGTCGCTACCGCATTGCTCAAACCCCAAGCAGGAAGAATCACAAACATCATGATGCGAATCGCGATTGTGTAACCCGCCACCGCATCGCTGCCATAGACCGACACCAAACGCATCAGGAATACCCAGCTCGCCGTCGCAATGAGGAATTGCGCGATACCGCCAACAGAGATGCGCACTAACGTCATGATCACCGAAAGCTTGATGACGAAGTCTTTGAGCACGAGCTGTATGCGCCGGCTACTCGAGCATAAGTAGTAGAACTGGTACAGCAGCCCTATGCCTCGCCCTATATTTGTCGCCACTGCGGCCCCCGTTACCCCCATCTCTGGGAACGGTCCAACGCCGAAGATCAAGCAAGGGTCGAGCACGATATTGATTCCGTTAGCCAACACCAAAGAGCGCATCGCGATGCTCGCATCTCCCGCGCCGCGGAAGATCGCGTTATTGAGGAAAAGAAACACGATCGTGAAGCAGCCCCCTAACATGATCTGGGTGTAGCTGCGCCCGGACTCGATGACCTCTGGCGAAGCCCCCATCAGGAAGAGCAATTTCTCTGCGTAGTAAAAACCGGTAACGCCGACTAAGAAGGACACCGCAATGCCGATCCAGAGCGCCTGACCTGCCACGAATGCGGCCGCCTCTGGCGTATTCTCACCGATGCGCCGCGCCACCATCGCTGTGGTGCCCATCGATAAGCCTATGGCCACGGCGTACAGCAAAGAGATGAGCGACTCGGTCAACCCAACGGTCGCCACAGCCTCGGCACCTAGGCTCGCCACGAAAAAAATGTCCACGATGGCGAACACCGATTCCATGGACATTTCCAAAATCATGGGCACGGCTAAAAGGAAGGTTGCTCTTGCGATAGAGCCTTCGGTGTAATTGATTGTCGAACTGCCCAATAGGGCTTGTCGGAACAGGCTCATGCCTGCGCGTATTTTTTGAAGAGTCATGATGTATCCAGAATAAAGACTATAAGCAAAGCGGTAGGTACGCGTTTAGAACGCGAACACGACGGCTCGTAAAAAGAACTTCTGGATTCGAGTGGATCGCGCGAGGTCAGTAACGACAGTCGCGAAGGGCGATGCAGGCCAAACGAGAGATCGCGTGGCGTAAGATTCCGAAGCTCTTAGCGGCTTGCTATATCCATTGGGCGCTGCTCCTAACATAGTGGGGGCAATTGAAAGTGCGCGAATTATAGGCCAAGAATTCCCGCCTGTCTCGTGTCCGCTTCATGCAAAAATAAGTCTGTGTGATTCTGGTCACTTCTGCCTTTGTAAGGAGTACAATCGGGCAAACCGATGGAGGTTTTATGACCGTAGTACTATTTGTTGTGGGTTTGCTGTTATTGATAGTAGGCGCAGAAGTTTTAGTAAGAGGCGCATCGCGTTTGGCCGCGGTGTTCAGAGTTTCTCCTCTCGTCATTGGGTTAACCGTTGTGGCCTTTGGCACCAGTTCGCCTGAACTGGCAGTCAGTATACAAGCCGCCACCTTAGGTCAGGCCAGCATCGCAGTGGGCAATGTGATCGGCAGTAATATTTTCAATGTGTTGTTCATACTCGGCTGTTCTGCCCTCATCGTACCCCTGATCGTCTCGCAACAGCTCATACGCTTCGATGTCCCCCTGATGATCGCGCTCTCCTTCGTCGTATTGCTCATGGCGATGGACGGCATACTCGGCGCCTTCGACGGTTCGCTCCTGGTCTTGGGCTTGATCTGCTATATCGCCTTCGTATTCGTTCAGAGCCGCAAGGCACAGAGCGAAGAGCAAGTCGAAGAGAACTCCGCAGATGCTCCAGAGAAGTCCTCCTGGATAAAGAATCTCGGGATGGTCGCCCTCGGGCTAGCAATGTTGGTAGTCGGCTCCGACTGGCTCGTAGATGGCGCCGTCGCGCTTGCTACACACTTTGGCGTTAGCCAGTTAATCATCGGGCTCACTATTGTGGCGGCTGGTACCTCCCTACCCGAGGTCGTAACCTCCATCGTGGCGGCTATTCATGGAGAACGCGATATCGCCGTGGGCAATGTGGTGGGCAGTAATCTTTTCAATATTATGGGCGTGTTAGGAGTGGCGAGCCTCGTGGCTCCTGGTGGCATCGATATCCCCGCAAGCGTCGTCAGCTTCGACTTGCTTGTTATGCTCGCCGTCGCGATCGCCTGCCTGCCGATCTTCTTCTCCGGCGGCATTATCAGTCGCAAAGAAGGAGCTCTTCTACTGGCCTACTACGTCGCCTACACACTGTATCTAGTATTCGCCTCCACGCAGCACGCGCTGCTCGGAGCATTTAGCAGCACTATGCTCTATATAGTTATTCCGATTAGTGTGCTCGCGATAGGCGTGAGTGTAATGCAAGACTACCGACACAAGTCTCAGGCCTGAACATGGATATGACAGACACCTCCGCAATGCTGTGGACATTGTTGTTTAGCTCGATCGGCATGGGCTATTTCGTCTACGGCAAAAAGCAGAGCAATAAGGTGGCGCTGCTATGCGGTATTGCGCTGATGGTGTACCCGTATTTCACCAGCAATGACTATGCACTAGTCCTTTTTGGGGTCGGCCTAATGGCCGTCCCGAAGTACATCAGACTCTAAGCCTCCAAACGAAACGGACTGCTACGCTGTTCTAACTCCAATAGGGTCACTTTAGCAGGCAGCCCTCCTCCAAAGCCCGTCAGCTTGCCCGTGCTACCAATAACTCGGTGACAGGGAATGATGATGGGAATTGGATTCTGCCCATTCGCCGCACCCACTGCGCGCGAGGCCCTGGGTTTGCCTACCGCCTCGGCAATTGCGCCATAACTACAAGTGCTGCCATAGGGAATCGTGGTAAGAGCCTTCCAAACCGACTGCTGGAATGCAGTGCCTTGTGGATCTAGCGCTACATCGAAGTCCTGCAGCTCACCCGCAAAATAGGCGCTCAATTGGCGAATGAGCTCGACGAACGGTGCATCGCTCTGCCGCCAATCTTCGCCGTGACGAGTACGCGCCTTGCCATCGGGAAAGCCAATCAACTGCAGGCGCTCGCCATCGCCGGCGAGTAAAAGATCTCCTAACGGAGACGGGCAATAGGTATAAAGACGTGACATAGGGCTCTCCTCAGTCTGGCGCGACAAGCGCCTTGTTCTCTTGTTTCTGCAATCCATATTCGCGCCACAGCAACATGACCGCGTAAGCTCGCCAAGGGCGCCATACCTGCGAGCGCTCTTGTAATTGCTTCGGCGTTAATAGTGTTCCAGGCACGGCAGTCGCGCGCAGCAAAATAAGATCAGCATCGGGAAATGCATCCGGATCATTCAAGGCGCGCAGTGCAATATATTGTGCGGTCCACGGACCTATGCCAGGGATCTGCACGATGCGTTCGACGAATGCGTCAGTTGTCATACTGCCATCGAAGCGCAGTTCGCCGTCGCGCACCACTTCAGCCAAGGCTTTGATCGCAGCAATGCGCCGCGTGGTAATGCCCATGCCGTCTAGGTTCGCATCGGCCAGTTCTGCCGGCGTTGGGAATACCCTATCTAGAGTGTGCGAATTGGCAGATTCATACACCGCACCGCAGGCGTGGGCGAGTCGTGACACTAATGTAGTAGCCCCCTTAACAGACACCTGCTGCCCTAGGATTGCCCGCACCCCTACTTCGAAACCATCCCACGCCACCGGCACTCGTATACCGGGGTGACGCACCACCAGTGGAGCCAGCAAGGGATCTAGACTCAGGAAGTTTTCGAGCTCGGTACTAACGGCCTTGAGATCGAACATCACCCGCACACGCTCAACAATCTGGTAGAGATTGCGCGTCTGTTCCACGTCGATTGTGAGGATTAGTGCGTGGCTGTCCTCCAGGAAACGCACCTCTAGGTTACCCTGCTTGCCATTCATGACGATCGTTCTGGAATAATAGTCTTTACCCACGGACTCCACACCGGGAATGGCGCGATAGGCGAGGTAGTCGAGCATGGCACGCCAATCGAAAGGAGGCCGATAACTGAGCTTGATCTGCACTCCGCGCTGTTCGATTGCCTGCTTCGAGTTTCCTTGTTTGCGCAGGGTTAAAGGCCCGCGCCCATAGGTCTGGTTAAACACTGCGTTGAAGCGCCGCACGCTGGAGAAACCTGCAGCATGACAAACCTGCGCCATCGGCAGTGTAGTCTCATCAATCAGTTTTTTGGCAAAATGCAGGCGTTGGGTGTTCGCCACGGCGATGGGGGTCACGCCTAAATGCTGCTGAAAAAGCCGCGTAAGTTGGCGCGGCCCAATACCAAGCTGTGCGGCCAGTGCACTAACACTGCCTTCGTCGAGGGCACCGCGGGCGATAAGTTGCAGGGCTCGAGAAACAGTATAGGAGCTGCCCATCCATGCGGGAGTGCCGGGGGAAGATTCTGGTCGACAGCGCAAACAGGGACGAAACCCGGCCTCGGCTGCAGCTGCGGCAGTGCTATAGAGGCGAATATTTTCCTTGAGAGGTAGACGCACGGGGCAGACGGGCCGACAGTAAATACCAGTAGTGAGCACGCCGATAAAAACGCGTCCATCGAAATGAGGATCGCGAGCCTGCCGGGCCTGCTCGAAGTCATCGGGGTTAATTAACAATGCACTAGCCTCTCGATCCAATTCACCAATGAGAAGCAAGTTAACACAGGGCATTAGTTAATTCTGGCCATTTTCGGACATGATAAAAAACATAAAGCTTGGGCCTTTACTCGGTGCTCCGTAGCGCGAGTGGCGCTGCGGCGTACTTCGCTGCTGGACACGCCGTGAATACGTCCATGTAGGCTCAGTCCTGATAGAACCACTGACGGTAGGAGCTTGCTTGCAAGCGAATGGGTGCGATTGACGAAGATCTGCGGAAGATTTAGGCCTATCGCCTGCAGGGCACCCCCTTGCGAGGGCATGGGCTCCT
>CAJXUA010000020.1 GCA_913060695.1 uncultured Gammaproteobacteria bacterium
CCTGGACGGCGCACGTCAAGCCTGCACATGGATGTGCGCAGTTTGGCGGTTCCAGCAATCCCAATCCCCCCTCGTGGCTCGAATAACGAAGTACCTAAGGGATGATTTGGTTTGCCAAAGCTATGGGTTTACTCAAACGGGCTTGGGTCGCCTTTGCCTACGCGGACTACTTGGGCGCTTCCGTCCATTAGGTCGATTACGGTGGTGGCTTCTATGCCGCAGGAGCCGCTCTCTATGATTAGGTCCACTAGGTTTCCTACTCGATCCTCGATGTCGTAGATCTCTGATAGTGGTAGGTCGTCGCCCGGGAGAATCAAGCTCGTGCTCATGATTGGCTCGCCCAGCTCTGCGATTAGTGCTTGCGCCACCACACTGTCCGGAACTCGTAGTCCAATGGTCTTGCGCTTCGGGTGCATTAGGCGACGCGGCACTTCTGGCGTTGCAGACAGGATGAATGTGTACGGGCCTGGCGTGTAGGCTTTTAGCAATCGGTATGCGCTATTGGGCACTTTCGCATAGGTCGCAATGGCCGATAAATCTGCGCACACCAGCGTGAAATTGTGCTTGTCGTCTAGCTGACGAATGCGCCGGATGCGCTCCAAAGCCCCCTTATCCCCGATATGACAACCAAGGGCATAAGTCGAATCGGTTGGGTAGACGATGACCCCGCCATCAAGCAACACCTTAGCCGCCTGCTTGATGAGTCGTGGCTCTGGATTAACTGCGTGTATCTCGAGTGTTTGCGCCATGATATTTCAATATTTCCTAACAAGTTACAGACGCTTGCCAAAGTCTTCAGGGTGGCTCGCGGGCGAACAATAACAGACTGCTAAAGACAAATCGATTATGATTACGACCTGTTATTAGTAAAGCTTACGAGAGGACAAACCCCATGCTCTACGCCATTATCTCCGAGGACGTACCCAACAGCCTACCTCTGCGCATGCAGGCCAGACCCGCCCATCTTGCGAGGCTGCAAGATATGCACGCAGCCAAGCGCATCGTAATTGCCGGGCCCCACCCCGCTATAGATTCAGAGGACCCGGGCGAAGCAGGCTTCACTGGCAGCTTAATTATTGCGGAGTTTGAATCACTAGAGGCGGCGCGCACTTGGGCCGATGCCGACCCTTACGTAGCCGCGGGCGTCTACAGCAAAGTCACCGTAAAGCCCTTCAAGAAGGTGCTACCCTAAATACTCCGCTAAGGCACAACAGGACGCAGGTCTGGAAAACCCTCATCGAGGATGGCATTCCACTTATCTAAATCTGCCTTCTTGCGTGCCTTGAGCGCGCTAGTGTCACCCGTGATCGTGATGCTGCGAATCACATCCCCTTTCGTGATCTTATACACCGTTTCTAGTCCACTGCTGATTCGACCAAACACCGAATGCTTGCCGTCCAGATGCGGGGTTGGCACTAGGGTCAGGAAGAACTGGCTGCCATCGGTACCCAAGCCACTGTTAGCCATAGACAAGGTGCCTGGGCGCGTATGCTTAAGTAGCATCTCGCCAGTGAACTGATAGCCCGGCCCGCCGGAACCATCGCCACGGGGATCGCCGCCTTGAATGACGAAGTTACGCTCCACTCGGTGAAAGTTAAGCCCATCGTAGAAACCACGCTCGGCCAAGTTCACGAAGTTCGCCACAGAGGTTGGGGCAGCCCTCTCGCTCAGCTCAATCTCGATCACCCCTTTATCAGTGACAATCGACGCCTTCAACTCCTGTGCACTCGCACCCTGTATAGCGAACGAGGTCGTCATTATTAGCAGCGCCACGCGCCACACAAACCGTTCTAAACCCTTCATAATTTCATCCCGTATTGCAATATTACCGGCGCATGATCCGAGAACGACTGCTCCGTATAGATTTCTGCCGCTTCAACTTTTTCAGCTAAGGCGGGCGTGATCACATGATAGTCCAGACGCCAACCGACATTCTTTGCGCGCGCCTGTCCGCGTGCCGACCACCAACTGTATTGTTCAGCCTCTTTATTCACGAGACGAAAACCATCGACGAAACCCACCTCGTCGTAGAGTGTGTCGAGCCAGCCACGCTCCTCAGGCAAGAAGCCCGAGTTCTTCTGGTTCGGCTTCCAATTCTTTAAGTCGATCTCTTTATGGCAGATATTCCAATCGCCGCAAACTATATAGTCGCGCCCATCTTCGCTCAGCCCCTTCATATGCGCCATGAACTCTTCCATGAACGCGAACTTGCGCTGCTGCCTCTCTTCCCCACTGGAGCCCGAGGGCAGATAGAGCGAGGCCACACTTAGATTGCCGAAGTCGGCCTGAATATAGCGCCCCTCCTCGTCGGCCAGTGAAAACCCCAAACCTTTAGTCACGCGGTCCGGCTTTACCCGACTATACAGGGCAGTGCCCGAGTAACCTTTTTTCACTGCGTCGAAATAATAGCAATGGAAACCAGCGGGAGAAAACATCTCGTCGCCCAATTGATCGATCTGCGCCTTAGTCTCTTGCAGGCACACCACGTCCACATCGCAGGTCTTGAGCCAATCGAAGAAGCCCTTCTTCGCCGCGGCGCGGATGCCATTACAATTTAAGGTCATGATTCGCATAAGTCTTGTCCTTCCTCAGTAGCGCTTAACACTCCTAGGATTATCCTAGGGATTACTGCGGCGCACGAGTTTTACCAACTCGGTCACCATGGGTTTCATGAAAAACAGCGATTCCGGCATAACCGCGATCTCGACACCAGCCTCGCGCAGCTGCGCAGCAACAACAGGACCTATGGCGGCCACATGGACTCGCGTCAAGCCTTCGTGCAACTGGGCTACTTTATCGTGACGCTTCGCGACATCTAGAAGGCGCGCGTACTGCGGTTGACTAGTAAAGGTCATCATCGTGATTTCACCGCGCGCCAGCGCCTCTATAAGCTCAAGCACCTTGTCCTCATCGGCCCGTGGGGCATAGATATAGGGAGCAACTGGTATCCCGATGGCCGCGCGCCCCTGCAAATAGTTCATCAGGAGCAGGTTCGGCTCCTCGCCATAGAGTTGCACCGCGACGCGTTTACCGCCTAAGGCTAGCTCTTCCAGCGCCTCGATGATGCCTGGCGTGGTCGGAGCCTTGCCCAACATATCCGGCTTAAGCCCAATCTCTTTGAGCGCACGGCCGGGCTTCGGACCGCGGCAGATCTTGCAAACTTTAGTCAAGGCATCGATAAATGCTGCCTCACAATCGGCACGCTGCGCGAAGCCTAACAGGCGTCGCAAGCCCTCTCCGGTCAGAACGATCAAATAGTCGGGCGGGCTAGCAATAAAGTTGCGCAGCCATGCCTCTATCGGCTGCGCGTCGGGCGCATCGAGAATAGAGACTAGGGGCACGCGGCGCACTGTTGCGCCGCGATTAGTCAGAAGTTCCACCAGAATATCCAGCTGCCTAGTCTCGGGAACCGCCACTACTTGCCCACTCAGAACAGTTGCCGAGTCTTGTTCGCCTTGCTCAATATCCATGAAATCGCCCTTTTGATGCCGTCTATTAAATGTGCGACGAACAGCACACTTGTTACGTTAAATCACACTAGAAATATTTGTTACCTATACCCACAAATGTGTTACCATACGCCCCGTTACTGAGATAGAGAACAGTAACATTAACCCAAAACCTTACAAGGAGCTTAAAAATGAGCGAAGTATTCATCAATGCACGTGCAGTCCTAGTTTCAGTCGCAGTAGTTGCAGCAGCCGTTGCGGTACCAGTATTGACGATGATTGCGACTGCGTAATTCAGGTCGTTCTACGGGGTTTACCCCCATTAACCGACCAGGGAAACGCATATGCTATTAAACCAGAACAGCTATCCCGTAATAACTAAACCCGCCGTACAAGTGTGACTACCTAGTCTTACTTTTACGACGGGTTTTTGTTTTAGACCGATCCGCCCCACCCCCGCTTAGATCAATCCCTTCTTTTTCAAACACTTAGACTTTCTTTAGCTTGTCCACAAAATTACATGGCTTGTGCCGGCTATCCAATTGCTGCGCCACTATGCCCTCCCATGCCGTCTTACAGGCACCCGGAGAACCAGGCATGCAGAACACGATAGTGCCATTCGACAAACCCGCAAACGCACGGGATTGAATCGTCGAACAGCCGATCTCCGCGTGGGACAAGGCACGAAACAACTCCCCGAAACCCTCAATGTGCATATCCAACAATGGCGTTACGGCAGTAACGGTATTGTCTCGGAACGTAAAACCGGTACCACCAGTGAGTAACACTGCCTGCACGGCATCGTCCGCAATATGAGTCGCGACCACCGCGCGTAACTTATAGGTATCGTCCTTGACGATGCGCTTCTCTACTAGGGTGTGGCCCGCTGCAGTAACGGCATCTACGAGGTAAGTGCCGGACTTATCAGTCTCCTCGGTGCGAGTATCGGAGACGGTCACGACAGCGATGCGCAAAGGGGTGAATGTGGCGTGTTTATCGGCGTGTGTATTAGACATTATCTTCTCTTTGAGTACGCAAGGGGATGAGCCGCACCAAGCCTTAGAGTCGCTCGGTGCTAGCTAGCAAATAATGGGAATTGTAGCGGAGATCAGCCGCCAGTCATATTCATCAGGCGAACTGGCTGTTCGTGTTCTTTATCGTAGAAATAATGACGCTCGGGCTTCAATGCCATCGACGCAACTATCGCCTTCTTCAGGGCAACGATATCGCCGCCACTGTCACGCATTACGGCCCTTAGGTCTACCGAGTGCTCGTTACCAAGGCACAGCAGAAGGCGCCCCTCTACAGTTACTCGCACGCGATTACAATCGGCACAGAAATTATGACTGACCGGCGAGATGAAGCCGATGCGGCTACGCTTGCCCGCTACTTGGTAATAGCGCGAAGGACCTGCGGTAGTCTCGGCACTAGAGATGAGCTCATACTTAGCCGCAATTACCTCGCGCACCCAGTCATTGCTGCAGACCGTGCTCTCTCTGTCGTGATCCGAAGCGTTACCTAGAGGCATCTCTTCGATGAAGGCGATGTCCACTTCGCGATCCAGCGCATACTCAGTCAGTGCCAAGACCTCATCGTCGTTATAGCCCTTCATGATAACGGCGTTGAGACGCAGACGCTCGAAGCCCTGCGCCCGCGCGGCATCGATGCCCGCAAGCACCTTGTCCAGCTTGCCAACGCGCGAGATGCGGTGAAAACGTTCGGCATCGAGACTATCGATACTGATGTTGATGCGATTAACACCAGCGGCATGCAATGGCGCCGCAAATTTATCCAATTGCGAGCCATTGGTCGTTAAGAGCAACTCCTTCAAGCCCTCCAACTTCCCTAGGCGCTCGATTAGCGACATCACATTATTGCGCACCAATGGCTCACCGCCGGTAAGGCGAATCTTATTGACACCAAGTTCAGTGAAGGCTTGGGCCACCAGATAGATCTCTTCCAAAGACAGCACCTGATCGCGCGGCAGGAAGGTCATGTCCTCCGTCATGCAATATACACAGCGGAAGTCACAACGATCCGTGACCGATAGCCGTATATAGTCCACGCGTCGACCGAAATCGTCGATGAGGGCATCTGGAAAAGTATCTGTGTGTGTCATTAGCGACCCGGCTCACGTTGAGCGTTATTAAGTTTGGTAGTGATTCTCGTATTTAGCGCGAACTTCGGTTTTAAGCAGCTTACCCGTAGCAGTATGGGGAAGGGACTCGACAAACACAACATCGTCTGGGAGCCACCACTTTGCCACTTTGTCAGTAAGATAGGCGATTATATCCTCTTTAGTGCACGAAGACCCTTCCTTGCGCACGATCAGCAACAGTGGCCGCTCGTCCCATTTCGGGTGAGCAATACCCACCACACAGGCCTCGACTACCCCTTCATGCCCGACCGCGAAATTCTCTAGCTCAATAGAGCTGATCCATTCCCCGCCAGACTTAATGACGTCTTTGCTGCGATCCACGATCTGCATATAGCCCATCGAGTCGATGGTGGACACATCGCCAGTGTCGAACCACCCTCCTCTGAATGCGCTGCGATCGTCGTTCTTATAGTAACCACTGGCCACCCATGGGCCTTTGACCATGAGTTTGCCGAAGGTCTTGCCGTCGTGCGGCAGCGGCTCGTCATTGTCATCGACAATGCGCATCTCTACGCCGAACACCGCGCGGCCCTGTTTAGATTGGATGCGCATACGCGACTCTTTGTCTGCCTTCTTCAAATACGGCGTCATTGCACAAAGGCTGCCCATCGGGCTCATCTCAGTCATGCCCCAGGCATGAATCGGGAACACGTCATAGACTTCGGTGAACTTCTCCATCATGGAGCGCGGCGCTGCGGAACCCCCGATGACGACACTCTCCACAGTATCCAGATTGCCCTTCACCGACTCGATGTAATTGAGAAGACCCAGCCACACAGTAGGCACTCCCAACAGCGCGGTGGCCTTCTCGCCATCGATCAGGCCATACAGAGATGCCCCGTCCATGCCGGCCCCCGGAAACAGGATGCTAGAGCCCGCAATCGGCGCTGCGTAAGGAATGCCCCAAGCGCACACATGGAACATCGGCACCACTGGCAATACCCGCGACATGGGGCCCAGATTCAAGGCCGATGCACGGCAAGAGGACATAGCGTGCAATACAGTCGAGCGGTGAGAATACATCACCCCTTTCGGGTTGCCCGTGGTACCTGAGGTGTAGCACAGGCCCGCGGCTAGATTCTCGTCAAACTGCGGCCATTCGAACTCACTACTCTGCTCGCTTAGCAAGTCCTCATAACACATGAGATTGGGCAGAGATGACTCCGGCATATGCGCCGCATCGGTCATCACTATGAAGCCCTTCACTCCGCCTATCTGCGACTGCACGGCCTCTAACAAGGGCACGAAAGTTAGGTCGACGAACACCCACTCATTCTCAGCGTGATTGATGATGTAGATAATCTGCTCTGCAAATAGCCGAGGATTAATAGTGTGGGTGACAGCGCCCATGCCAGAGATGGCATAGTAGAGTTCGAAATGACGGTAGGTATTCCAAGCGAGGGTAGCCACACGGTCGCCCTGCTCTACTCCTAGCGTGCGAAGTGCATTGGCTAATTGTTTGCTGCGCAGTAAGGCGTCGTTGTAGCCATAGCGGTGGTAACCACCCTCGACTGTATTGGTGACGATCTCCGCATCGGTGTTGTAAAGCGCCGCGTACTCGAGGATATCCGCAATATTCAACTGCTTATCCATCATGATTCCAAACATATCAGCCCCCTTTCTTGCTGTTATTTTGTTCTGATTCGCTCCCGCACACCTACATAGCTACGCAGGAACGTTGAGTTTTCGTCTGTGAAGCACTGTTTTTTCTATCGATCTCGCTATCCTGTTCCGTCCTTCGTCCGATCGAGTATATTCAATTGCGCGCCGCTTAAGGCACTACGTCACTGATCTCTAAGCGGATGATCGCATTCTGATTTGAATGGGCAAAGCCTTCAGTCCGATTCTGGTAATCACCGGCTTGCACATTTGCACTCCCGCTAGAGGAGGCAGTAGCCACAATATAGATCATTTCTGCCGATGAAATATTAAAGGGCCCTACCGCATCACTATTGTCCAGCGAGACGGTAGTAGGAAGGTCGCCAACCGTTAGCACCTCGGCGGCCAGTGGTTGTCCACGACCATTTAACTCGAGTGCCGAGACGAACACGCGTGTATTCGGATCTAAGTCCAAGCCCGGTGCGATTGAGACTTCTACGTCGATACGAGGACCATCGACTACGTCTTGACCATCTGTCGCCGTCATTTGCTGTTGCGCATTCGCTATCATGCCTTGCAGTAACTGCGCCTCTTGACCAGGAGGCGTCAGCTGCAACATTCTACGCCAATAGGTTATAGCCGACTGGTAGTCCGCGCGTTGCTCGGCGTCCATACCCAGTATCTGCAGAATCAATAGTTGGTTCGGATCTAGCCTCTGGGTCTGGTCGATAATCTCTTGCACTTTCTCGGTCAGTTGCTGCTCCGCCAACATATATTCGAGGAATGCGTATTGGCTCAACACAACCACACGGTCTTGCGGCTCTTCGATATATTCGCCAGCTCGCTCCAGCGCCATAGCGGCCTGTGGAAACTGCGCTAGGTTAACTAGATTCTGGGCCATGAAATACCAGGCCCAACCATTCTCGCGATCACTCTCGATAATCTCGCCAAGGCTGAACACGAGGTCACGCGCCTCCTGAGGATCGTCCACGCTATCCCGAGTCCGCTCGTACAATTGGGCCAGCGCCAACTCATCTTGGTAGCCCCATGTGCGATACAGGAAAATACTCAATGGCACTATGATTAGCAGCAGCACCACAGGCACTAGTCGTGATGCGCTGCGCCAACTGCCGTCTTGTTGCTTCACTTCCGCGCTGGCCGCGGACTGAGAGTCAACATCGCTCAATAGGCTGCGCTCCAACTCATGCTGGAGTGCATCGAAATTTTCCTGCTCTAGGTTGCCTGTGGCCAAGTCGGCCTCGAGCTCTGCGATACGCTCTTTGAAGATCAGCAGATTGGTGCGCTCTCGGCGAGCGCGGGATGAGTCACCACTCTGACTAAATTTCCAAAGTGGGATTAGAATAAATAATGCCGCTAAAATCAGCAGCGCTGCAGCGAAGTACCAGAACAAAAGACCCCCTGAACTCGCCGGTCGGTGCGCGATACGCCTGAACCGGGATACTCAAAATGAAAGTGACGTGCGGGACAGACCGAGCCTTCGCTCAGTCGCGATCCTTCACTGTGTCGAGCAAATCGCGCAGGCGCTCTTGCTCATCTTTATCTAAAACGACCGCCTCTTTCTCTTGCGGCTTGGCGCGGCGCACAATTCCGAGAATCAGCCACCCCCCAATCAGGAAGAATAACAACGGGCCGAACCATAACAGGACTGTGGTTAACTGCAGCCGAGGCTTATAGAACACGAAATCGCCATAGCGATCAAACATGAACTGTTCGATCTCTTGGTCTGTCTTGCCATCGGAAATCATGAGATAAATTTCGCGGCGCAAATCCTCGGCCACACCACCATTGGAACCGGTTAGGCTGGTGTTCTGACACATAGGACAGCGGAACTCGTCGGACATCCTGCGAAAGCGTTGCTGCTGCTCTTCGGTGGCAAACTCGAAAGTATCGACGGCGGCGTGAGCGCTCATCGAAACGCCCTGCAAGCCTAAGGTTAAACCGAACAGGATTAAGAGGGACAACGCTGCGGCGCGCGCGCCGAATAATGCTTTGATCATCACTTGTTCGATTCCGCCTTCACCGCCGCGATAGCAGGCTTGATCTCTTCTTCCCAAGTCTCGTAGTCAATCACGCCGATGTGCTTGTAGCGGATCACCCCATTGCCGTCGACAACAAAGGTTTCCGGTGCCCCATAAACGCCGAGATCGATACCAAGGCGACCGCTCTCATCCAAAATACTGAATTCGAAGGGACTACCATTGTCCTCTAGCCATAGCTGCGCTAGGTTCAATTTGTCCTTGTAGTTCACGCCCACGATCGGCACTAGTTTCTCCTCGGCCGCCGCCATTAGAATAGGATTCTCTTGCAGACAAGGTAGGCAGTAGCTGCCCCAAATATTCAACAGAAACGGTTCGTCGGGCAGATCCGCTTTGCCTACCACGGTGTCTCCCAACTCTACTGTCTGTAGAGAGAACTCTGGCAGGGGCTTATCAATCAGCACGGATGGCAGTGTGCGCGGATCTAGGTACAGACCGCGCCACAGCATCACCGCGAGTGCAAAGAATACGATTACCGGAATAAATAGCTTTAATCTAGGCATATACAATCCTTCACTTTCAATTAAGAAGAAACCGGCTGCATAGCTTTAACACTCGCAACCTCTTTCTCTAAGGTCTTGGTTTTCAGGCGGCGATAACGTTTATCTGTCACTGCGACAATCGCGCCCATCGCCATGAGAATCGCGCCTAACCAAACCCAGCGCACGAACGGCTTGATGTACAAAGACATAGACCATGCACCGGAATCGCGTTCCTCGCCGAGCGTAATAAACAGATCCCGTGTGAAGCCTGCATCGATCGCCATCTCTGTCGAGGGTGTACGGCTCGCCGTATACACGCGCTTCTCAGGATGCAGTTCACGCACGAATGCGCCATCGCGCAGCACTTGGAATGTGGCTCGTTCTGCCTCGAAATTAGGACCGGAAAGATGCTCGGTCCCTTCGAACAGGAACTCATACTGACCCAACTCTACCGTCTGGCCCGGGCTCAGCAGCACGCTCTTCTCTATGCTGTAGATACTCGTGAGACCTGCCCCCAACAAGATAACCGCAAATCCGAAGTGCGCGATCTGCATGCCGTAATAACTCACTGCCAACGACTTCATGCCCGCCAAAAGACTCGGCTTATTGGCCGACTTCAAGCGAATATCTTGCACGATTCCAAGTACGACCCAGAGACCGAGCGCAGTGGCGAATGTGGCACCGAAGGAGAACTCCAAGGTCAACGCCAGCGGCAAAGCAAGGCCCAATACCAGCGCCGCGACCGCCACTATCAGCAGTTGTTTCTTCAGATAGTCCAAAGAGGTTTTCTTCCAGCGACTCACGGAACCGAGCCCGAGGAAGATCACCAGAACCGACATCAAGGGCACGAAGATAATATTGAAATAAGGCGGGCCAACGGAGATCAACTCACCGCCAGAGACTGCCTGATACACCATCGGGTAGAGCGTACCCAGGAGAATCGCCGCACTGGCAACCACCAGAATTATATTATTGATGAGCAGGAACACTTCGCGAGAGACTGCCGCGAAGCCAAACTCGCTCTTCATCAATGGCGCACGGAACGCAAACAGTAGCAGCGAGCCGCCAATCACGAAGCCGAGGAAGCCAAGGATATAGATGCCACGAGTCGGATCGCTGGCGAAGGCATGCACCGAGGTCAACAAACCAGAGCGCGTGATAAATGTGCCGAGTAGGCTTGCTGCGAATGCCATGATGGACAACAGCACCGTCCAGCTCTTAAACACCCCGCGCTTCTCAGTAACCGCCAATGAGTGAATCAAAGCGGTGCCGATCAGCCAGTTAATCATGGGCGGGTTCTCGACAGGATCCCAGGCCCACCAGCCGCCCCAGCCTAATTCGTAGTAAGCCCACCACGATCCCAAAGCGATGCCAATAGTAAGAATCGCCCATGCCGCATTCGCCCAAGGCCGCGACCAGCGCGCCCATGCCGAATCGAGACGCCCACTAATGAGGGCCGCAATGGCGAAGGCGAATACCACGGAGAAGCCCACATAGCCCATATAGAGCGAGGGCGGGTGGATAATAAAACCAAAGTCCTGCAGCGCCGAGTTCAGGTCGGCGCCGTCGGCCGGTGACATAGGCAGAACGCGATCGAAAGGATTCGAGGTCGCGATCATGAACATCGTGTAGCCGGCCCCAATCAGGCCCATGATGCTAAGCACTCGCGCCACGAAATCGTCAGGCATTGCCTTGCTGAAGATACACACGGCTAACATCCAGCCGGAGAGCATCCAGGTCCAGAATAGGAACGAGCCCTCATGGCCTCCCCATACCGCAGTAATCTTATATTGCAGGGGTAGCATGCTATTGGAGTGTTGCGCGACGAACATGACAGAGAAATCATCGGTCACGAAACTATAAGCGAGCACCACCAGGCACAAGCTCAGGAACACAAAAAAGCCAGCCGCCAAGGGACGCGCAAGACTGATCCACAGCCGGTTACCGGTAGTGGCACCGATCAGAGGGATGGTGCCAAGTACTACAGACAAGCAGAATGCGAGTATGAGTGAAAAATGACCTAGTTCAGGTACCACTTGGACCTCCTTCTGTCGCCATTACGGGCAGACTGCGCTCACGCTCCGCAGCATCTAGAGCTGCCTTCACTTCAACGGACATATAGTTCTCATCGTGCTTGGCTAGCACGCGGCTCGCCTCAAAAACGCCATTGGCCACCATGCCTTCGGCAACTACGCCCTGCCCCTCACGAAACAGGTCGGGAAGAATGCCGTCGTAGCGGACCCTCAAGTCGTGGCTATAATCGGTAGCGATAAATTCGACATGCAAGGAGTCTTGGCTCTTCTCTACCGAGCCCTCTTTCACCATGCCTCCGATGCGGATGCGTTGGCCGTTATTCACTTCACCTGCTGCGATCTGTGACGGGGTAAAAAACAAGTCGATGGCATTGCTCAAAGCGTACAGTGACAGACCGATTGCAATGCCCAAACCCGTGGCAATAAACGCGATGATCGTTAACTTCTTTCGACGATGCGGTTTCATGACGATTCCCCCTTTGCGCTCTCGCGCTCCTGCTGCCCTGCCGTATTTTTCGCCAACTGTGCGTCACGCAAGGCCTTATTGCGTTGTTCGCGGATGAATTGTCGGCGCTGAACCCGCGGCAAAAACAGGTTCACTAAGATGAAAATGCTAAATAGCCCATATACAGACCAGACATGGAAGGTATATTTTCCCATCTGGAAGAATTCGGTGACGCTATTAAACTGAATTTGTTCGAACATCTTACCCCTTTAAACCTTCTCGTTCGCGACGATATCCATGACCCATTGCGAACGTCGCTCGCGTTGCAGAATCTCGTTGCGAGTCGACAGAATTAAGCTAATCACGAAGAAGAGGTACACCGCGAAGATCATAATGACCAGGGGCACCCAAATCTCGGGTCCAAATGCGCTGTTCTCATCCATGGAGAAGTCGCTGGCAGGCTGATGCAGCGTGTTCCACCACTCTACCGAGTACTTGATAATGGGCACGTTGATGGCGCCAACGATAGCAAGCAAGGCGCAGGCCTTAGCCGCAGCGTCGGGGCTCTCGATGGCGGAGCGCAGCGCTATAACGCCGATTAAAAGGAAGAACTGAATTAACATCGAGGTCAGGCGTGCATCCCAGGCCCACCAAGTGCCCCAGATGGGCTGACCCCAGATTGCGCCAGTCGCCAAGGCCACGGCGGTAAACCACGCACCGATTGGTGCCGCACACTTGGCGACCATGTCCGCTAGCTTCATCTTCCACACCAGCGTGATGACGCCGGCGACCGCCATGAGCGGAAAACAGGCAAGAGAGATGCTCGCAACAGGCACGTGCACATACATAATGCGGATAGTGTCGCCCTGCTGGTAATCCTGAGGCACGAACAATAGCGCCCAGAAGATGCCGACACTCATGAGTACCGTCATCAATACGAGCAACCAAGGCAACCACTTGCCCGACATCTCATAGAACCACTTGGGCGAACCAAGCCTAAAAAACCATTGCCACATGTGTACTCTCTCAATGGTGCAGGCGATACGTTGTCACCCGGCACTTATCCGTCTTTGCGGGCCCGAATATAGCACGGGGCATTAAGCGCCTCGTGTTACGATTTGTAATATCTATAAGCGTTAAACGCTCTAATTCACACTGATTTTTAATGCCGCCGCGGAGGCCAGAGGTGCAAGGCTCAAGGACAGGGCTAGCAAGGCCCCCAGCAGAGCGTAGTGCATTCCTATCGGCACGCCAAGACTCGCGTCTGCCACGGCCTTTGCACCAATTATAAGCACCGGCACAGTGAGGGGTAAAACGATAACGGCAAGTATTAGTCCGCGACTCCCTAAACCGACGGTGAGAGCCACTCCAATCGCTCCGAATAGACTCAAGACCGGTGTTCCCAGCAATAATGTCAGGACCAGCGTCCAATAAGCATCGGCAGGCAGATACAGCATATAGGCCAAAAGTGGTGACAGCAGGACCACTGGCAGCCCGCTGATCAGCCAATGGCTTATATTCTTCGCTAGAACCATGAAATAGAGGGGCTGTGGCGAGAGGAGAAGCTGCTCGAGAGAGCCGTCCTCATAATCGGCGCGAAACAGATTATCGAGTGAGAGCATGGAGGCGAGTAAGGCCGAGACCCACACTGCGCCAGCGGCTATGCGTGTTAGCTCCTGGGGATCAGAGGACACGCCCAAAGGAAACAGAGAAACCACGATCAAGAAGAACATTAGGGGGTTGAGCAAATCATTTCGGCGTTTCAAGGCTATGAGCAAGTCGCGCTTGAGGGTGGCCTTGAAGGCCGAGAACGTGCTCACCTGAGCTATGGGCGCTCTGCCTAGGGGCTGTGAAGAACTTGTATTGTTTGCCGTATCGCTCATCGCTGTAGCGCCGCTTGTCGCGACATCCTCATTTATCCAAGTTCAGACGGCGCATGCTACAGGGCACATCTAACTGATGGTGTGTTGTCACGAGCACCGCGCCGCCTTGGGCAACATGTGCAGCCAATAGATTCTCCAAAATCTTCACACCACTCACATCTAGCGTGGTAAAGGGCTCATCGAGCACCCACAATCGTGCCGGGCTAAGCAGCAGCCTTGCAAGCGAGACGCGCTGTTGCTGCCCTGCCGACATATTGCGACAAGTTATATCCGCATAGCCCATAAGCCCCACTGCCTCTAAGGCTGCGTCGATATCCTGATCCGTCTTAGGGGAATGCAGTGCAGCGCTCCAGCGCAGGTTCTCCCGCGCCGTTAGGATCTTATTGACCCCTACGCGATGCCCTAGATAGAGCAAGGAGGCGAGAAAGGTCTCGCGATCCTCATCGATAGGCACGCCTTCCCAGAACAACTCGCCTTCGTAACTGCTATTGAGTCCACATAGGATGCGTAGCAGAGTCGTCTTGCCACTGCCATTGCTGCCCTGTACTTGCAGTAGTTCGCCCTCATGAAGGCTGAATGCTAAGTCATTGAATAGCACTCGATCGTCACGCTCGCAGAACAAAGCACGAGCCTCAAGCAAGACTTGCGCTGAGGGTGCTGACGAGGGGTGGGAGCTGGCGGAAGTGCTGGCAGTCATAGGGGCTTTGAAGATGAGCGCGTTTTCGCGATGGCCAAGTGAATGAGGTGCTAGAAAGCTGGCCGAAGTATAACCGAGTATTGCGCTGAATGCTTTCGTTGAGGAATGGAACGAGAAAGCTGTAGGAGCTCATGCCCTCGTAAGGGGGTGCCCTGCAGGCGATTGGGTAAGATTGACGCGGTTTTGTGGAAGATTTAGGCAAATTGCCTGCAGGGCAGGCTCCTACAGTCAGCGTTTTTAATTCTTTGTGAGCTGAATAGTTCTAGGCGGCGCTACGCCCTGCTGTCTTCGAGCGGGAATGCATGAGGGTCAGCAGAGTAGCCTCTGCTTTGGAAAGACCGCAGGTCGCGACCAGTTCCTCGGTTGCGGCGCCCATTTGCACGAGCTTATTAGCATGGGAGATGGCGACATCACCGACATCCTTGTATTCCAAGTCTTCTTGGCGACGCTCGGTAGTCTGCAGGCGATCCTGTACTAGCTTCACACGCTTGCCAAGGCCGATCGCGCCACGACCTACTGCCGTGATCTCACCGCGTAGCGCCTTCATATCCTTGTCCAACTGAGCTTGCAGGCGCTCTATCTTACGCAGCACATGCACGCTCAAGGCGAGCATGCAGCCACATAGCATCACGACAAAGGTCACGCTGATAATTAGGGCTGGTGTCAACAACATGGTCGCTCCTTAAGTGTTCAGTATCGGCTCGGGGCCGTGTATCAATTCCAATCCGCTAGACGTGCGCGCAGGCGCAGGGCGGCTTGGGTATGTATTTGGCTCACGCGTGACTCACTCACGCCAATCACCTGCCCTATCTCTTTCAGATTCAATTCTTCGTCGTAATACAGTGACAGGACTAATTGTTCACGCTCGGGCAGCCCCGAGATCGCTTCGGCCAATTGCGCCTTGAAATCGTCGCTCTGCAAACCATCCAGTGGATTCGGCATATCCCCTGCTACTCGTTCCATAGCAGAGTCGTCGCCTTCCAACATATCGTCGAAACTAAATAGGCGACTGCCCGAGGCATCCTGCAAAATGGCGTGATATTCCTCTAGAGGCATGTCGAGTTCGGCGGCAACATCTAAGTCTTTGGCATCTGTGCCAGTGCGCATCTCGATAGTCTTGATGGCCTCGGCGACTTTACGGGACTTCCTGTGCACCGAACGTGGCGCCCAGTCCCCTTTACGAATCTCGTCGAGCATGGCACCGCGAATGCGAATGCCAGCGTAGGTTTCGAAACTGGCGCCTTTAGTCAGGTCATATTTTTTCGCGGCCTCTAAAAGACCGATCATGCCAGATTGAATAAGATCATCGAGCTGCACACTGGAGGGCATCCGCAATAGCAAATGATGCGCGATGCGCTTCACGAGCGGCGCGTACTGCAACACGATGTCATTCATGCTGTCTGTCTGCACTTCGCTATACATCAACGCACCGCTTGTGGATGTGACCATGTGTTTAACCCGCTGTTTCGCTCATCAGCAAGCGCTCAATAAAGAATTCGAGGCGTCCGCTGGCTTGGCGATTAATCGGCCAATCAGAAACCTCGTGCGCTAACTTCCTATATGCAATAGCAGCCTTGCTTGAGGGATAAGCCTCCAAGGTTGCCTTCTGGCGCTGTGCAGACTTGCGCACCGCGTCGTCCCAAGGAATATCGCCCGCGTATTGCAGAGTTACGTCGAGAAAACGTTCGGCAACGCGAACAAACTTCGTGTACAAATTACGGCCTTCTTCCGGAGTCCGCGTCATATTCGCCAAGACCCTGAAGCGCTGCATGCCATAGTCGCGATTCAGCAGCTTAACCAGAGCATAGGCATCGGTGATGGAGGACGGCTCGTCGCACACCACTACTAAGACCTCTTGCGCGGCGCGTACGAAACTCACCACACTTTCGGAGATCCCCGCGGCAGTGTCGATGATCAATACATCGAGCTGATCGTCGAGTTCACTGAAGGCGCGAATCAGGCCGGCGTGCTCGGCAGGTCCGAGTTGCGTCAATGACTGCACACCAGAGGCGGCAGGAATGACTTTTAAGCCGCCGACTGTGGTAATCAATACATCTCTTAAGCTGCACTCCCCGCTCATGACATCCGCGAGAGTCTTATCTGCCTTAATACCAAGCTGAATATCGACATTGGCCAAACCTAGGTCAGCATCCATTAAGATGACGCGCTTACCCTCCTCGGCCAACGCGAGGCTGAGGTTCACTGAGACGTTGGTCTTCCCGACCCCGCCCTTGCCGCCAGTGATGGCGACTACTTGCACTGGCTTCATCTAGCCACTCCTTGTGCGACGCCCTGATAAGGCGCCTCTTGATCGAAGGCGGACATTTCGTCGCCGTAAACACTGCCGAATTCGTACATAAGCCGCTCGCTCTCTTCTTCACTATGGACAGACAAGGCAACTGCCTTGCTGACCAAATTATGGGCTTGTGCAACTTTAATGTCATCGGGGATATTCTGACCGTGGGTTTCATACACCACTGGCAGGGCATTATCGATTACCAGGGCAAGGGCCTCGCCCATTACACCGGCCTCATCGAGCTTGCTCAAGATACAGCCACTTAAACCTGCTGGAGAGTAGGTACGGCAGGCATTGGCGAGCACAGAAGACTGGCTAGTGCAGGCCATTACCAATAGGTTTTGCACCTCTGGGCAATTGCGCAGCGTCTGTAATTGGAACTGCAGGCTCGGGTCCTTCGCATGTAGCCCTGCCGTATCGATCAGCACGAGAGACTTGTGACGTAATGACTCCAGAATTTGTCGAAGGCTATGACCTTCGTCGACTACGCGGACTGTGACACCTAGGATTCGGCCAAAGGTACGCAGCTGCTCATGTGCCGCTACCCGGAAGCTATCCGTCGTGACTAGTGCTACCGACTCTGGCCCGTGCTCGAGTACAAAACGGGTCGCCAGTTTACCGATTGTCGTTGTCTTACCCACACCGGTAGGTCCTAGAAGGGCAAAAATCCCCCCTTTAGCGGCAACATCTGTCCCTGCTACCGGCACTTGCCTCGCCAAGGAGGCAATTGCGAACCGCCATGCTTCCGCAGTGGTCATCTCCGGTTTCAATTTATCCAATAGAGTTTTACTTAGATTCGCGGGCACACCCATAGCATTGAGGCGCTCCCAAATGCTGGCCTGAACAGGCGTACGGCGGGCGAACTGCTCCCATGCCATGCCACTCAAGCGCTGCTCTAATAGGCGTCGAATGCCGTTGAGCTCTGAGCGCATGCGATTCATCTCGCGGCTCTCTGCGATGCTACGCTCGCGCTGTTCGCGTTGTTCAAGCTCTGCACGCAACACTGCCTCTTGGGCGCGCAACAGCGCAGCCTCTTCTTGCTCGGCGGCGGGCTTGTTCACTTGCATCTGCTGGTCTTTCTGAGTCTTTAGGAATGGCGTGCTGGCATTGTGCTCGGCCTCACGCTGCAGGCGTTCGAAGTCACGGGTTTGCTGCGCGGCAGTAGTGGCTTTATCACTGGCACGCGCTTGCTCGTTAAGCTTTGCGGAGTCTGGCTGGGCGACGCTAGAGGCCCGCTTAGTGGCGGATTCATTGGGCTTGGCAGCATTTGGGCGAAGGCTGCCAGAGGATGAAAAAGAGATATCTCCGGGCATGGCCGCAGCCACGACCTCTACCCCGCCTTCGACGGTGCGATTGGACAAAATAACCGCATCAACTCCCATCTCCTCACGGATCTGAGCGATTGCGCGGCGCATGTCAGGCGCTAGATATCGTTTTACTTTCATCTGATCATCCTCTGCTCAGTGCGCAAAGCCCATGCGCTACTGTGGCGGTTCTCATTAATTTCCAATGCTTGCGACAATCGTAATCTGTTTGTTGTCCGGTACTTCTTGGTAAGAGAGCACCTTCAATCCGCTAATCGTGAAGCGTACAAAGCGGCTTAGAACTGCACGCAGTGGTGCCGGTACTAAGAGGACGGCAGGTTTGCCTGCGGCCTCTTGATTGCGTGCTGCACTGAGCAAAGAGCTCTGCAGACGCTCGGCCATCGCCGGTTCAATCACCATGCCGTCATCGCTGCCCATCGCCCCTTGTTGCTGGTTCTGTTGCGCAGACTGCTGTACAGCTTTAAGCAATATTTGTTCCAGAGACGGGTCTAGCGTTAAAACTGGCAGCTCCGCGCTGTTTCCATAGATGTTTTGGACAATCACCCGTGCAAGCGCCACTCGGGCCGCGGAGGTCAAAGCGCCGGGATCTTGACTCTTTGTCGCCGCTGCCGCCAAGGCTTCGGCGATTGTGCGCATATCGCGAATTGGCACATCTTCGATTAGGAGGTTCTGCAAGACCTTGAGTAGCACGTTGGTATTGACCATCGAGGGTAGCTCTTCGGCGAGTTTTTTAGAGGTCTTGCCCAGCATGGCCAGCAACTCATGAATCTCATCGTGCCCCAATAGCTCGTGGGCATGCTTATGGAGAATAGTATTCAGGTGCGTGGCGATCACCGTACTGCTATCGACTACCGTATAGCCTAGGGTCTGTGCCTGATCCTTCTGAGATGGTTCTATCCACAGCGCATCTAGCCCAAACGCAGGGTCTTTCGTTTCAATACCCGTTGCCTTGCCGAACACTTGTCCTGGGTTAATCGCCATATCGCGCTCGGGGATGATGTCTGAGCCCCCGACATTCACGCCCATAAGGGTGATTCGGTATTCGTTTGGCGACAGATCGAGGTTGTCGCGGATATGCACAGAGGGCACTAGGAAGCCCAGCTCCTGGGAGAGTTTCTTGCGGATGCCTTTAATGCGGCTAAGGAGCTGCCCGCCCTGAGCCTTGTCTACCATCGGGATAAGCCGGTAGCCGACCTCAAGGCCGATCACGTCCACTGGCATAACGTCGTTCCAGCCTAGATCCTGCGGCTCCGCTTCGGTCTCGTCTCGCACCTTCTTTTCCGCAGCTTCGACATCATCCGCATCCGTTCCTGCCCTCTTTAGGCGCCAATAGATTAGATAAGCGCCTGCACCGGCAACGGCGGACAAGGCTAGGAACGCGAAATGTGGCATGCCTGGAACGATGCCCATGACGAAGAGCACGCCACTAGTGATGCCCAATGCGCGTGGCGTGGCGAACATCTGCCCCGCTACTTGTGCCCCCATCATCTCGGAGCTATTGCTACGGGTCACCATGATGGCGGCCGCAGTCGACAGTACCAAGGCAGGTATTTGCGCGACTAAGCCGTCACCGATCGTTAGCAAGGCGTAGCGCTCCATGGCCATGGTGAAGTCGAGCCCATGCTGGAGCATACCGACGCCGACACCGCCGACGAGGTTGATAATCAGAATCAGGATGCCTGCAATAGCATCCCCTTTTACGAATTTGCTGGCCCCGTCCATCGAGCCATAGAAGTCCGCTTCCTGAGTAATATCGCTACGGCGCGCGCGCGCCTGATCTTGGTCGATGAGTCCGGCGTTGAGATCGGCATCTACGGCCATCTGCTTGCCTGGCATCGCATCCAAGGTGAAACGCGCACTTACCTCGGCGATACGGCCCGCACCCTTCGTCACTACGACGAAGTTAATGATGATTAGAATGATGAAGACGATTAGGCCTACCGCGTAGTTGCCGCCAATCACTACCTCGCCGAAGGACTCGATGACCTTACCCGCCGCCGCGCCACCATTGTGGCCCTCTAGCAGCACCACACGCGTCGAGGCCACGTTCAGCGCAAGGCGCAGCAAGGTGGCGATCAACAAGATGGTCGGGAATACTTGGAAATCCAAGGGGCGCATCGCATAGACCGCGACGCAGAGCACTACCAGTGCGATGGTGATATTGAAGGTGAAAAAGACGTCGAGAAGGAAAGGCGGTAGCGGCAAGGTCATCATTGCCAGCATTACCAGCAACAGTACCGGGATACCGAGGTTGCCGTTGGCTAGGGTGCGGGCATTATCTAGGAATGCATTGCGTTGTACGCTGGCGCTTTCTCTCATCTGCTTCTGTCTGCCTGGTCGTGCTCCGCTAAGCTGCGGAGTCTTCTGTGTGAGTCTGAAACGTCGGTTTCCTTGACGTTCTTTCAGGAACACATAGGAGGCAGTTCAAAAATTTGACGCCTCGCTCACGAGTTTCGCGGCCTGTAGGGCTTTGCGCGTGCCTTCGTGTAGGTCCTAACAAGGACAGTGCAAGAAGTCGGCCAATCGCCTGCAAGGCACCCCCTTACGAGGGCATGGGCTCCTACAGTCAGAGAATTATTCTAGATCTGAAAGAAATCACACCCTGTAGGAGCTTGCCCTGCAAGCGATTGGGTCCGATTGATGGGAATCTGCGGCGTTAGATTTTAATCATGACGCAACTCATCCGGAATCGCGACATCAGAGCGCAGAATAGGACGCTTCTTAACCCGGCCTTTCGCGAACTGCTTGAGCTGATGCAGATAGGCCAGCACTTGAGCAACTGCGATATAGAGACCTCCCGGGATCTCCTCGCCGACCTTGGTGTTGAAGAAGATCGCTCGTGCCAACGCAGGCGACGAGACAATGGGAATATCGTGTTCTTGCGCAATCTCGCGAATCTTCTGAGCGACAAAATCCGCGCCTTTGGCCAACATAATAGGCGCGTCTTCCTTGCTCTGATCGTAGCGCAAGGCCACCGCATAATGCTCTGGGTTGGTGATAATCACATCGGCCTCGGGCACATCGCCCATCATGCGATTCTGCGACATCTGATACTGCAATTGTCGAATCCTCTGCTTAACCTCGGGCCGCCCTTCCGTGTCCTTCATCTCGTCTTTAACCTGCTGCATGGTCATCTTGAGCTTCTGGGCATGCTGAAAGATCTGAATCGGAATGTCGACCATCGAGATTAGGATCATGGCGCAGGAAATCCACAGCACAGACCAGCCGATCAAGCCAACGGACTCGGAGATTGCGGGCAGCACGGACTCGTGCTGAATACTGAGTATGGCGCCGGTATTAATATACAAAACGAGGAGCGCGAGGGAGGCGACAACAACGACCTTAGCAATGGCCTTAAAGAGCTCGATTATGGCGTTAGGGCCAAACATACGCCCAATACCGGCGAGGGGACTCATGCGACTCGCTTTAGGGGCTATAGACTTAAGACTAAAATTCCAGCCGCCAAGTGCAATTGGGGCGAGAAAGGCGAGCAGCAACAGTACGGCAAACACGGGCAACAGAGAGGTAAAGCCAGTCATGACGGAGTCGCCGAGCTGTTCAAGCATGGCGGCAGTATCGAAGTAAGCGGCGCGATCGAGGGTAAAATTATACTCCATAATACGAGCGAGGCCGGTAGCGAGAATGCCTCCAAAGGCAATCACTGCCGCAGTACCGCCAAGCAAGATGGCAGTAGTATTGAGCTCTTTGGAACGCGCTATGTTCCCGTCTTCTCGTGCGGAGTCCAACCGCTTCTGGGTTGGCTCCTGACTCTTCTCCGCCGAGGAGTCTTTATCGTCTGCCATTCACTTTCTCTCTATGGCTTTAATTTAATTGCTGATTAACTTACTAAAACTTCTGTCACCCTAACGTAGTAACTTTGGCACTGGGTTAGCACCCTGTTGCTCGAGCGTGGCGGGGTGGTATAGGCACTCAGGACACGCCGTGAATACATCCATGTAGGCTCGGCGCGCAGAATCCGACCGCCATGGATGGCGGGAGTGCCGAGAATGCAGGAGCAATTCATCGGCCATGCTGCTAACGGTCCTGCTTGCCTACACCACCCCACCACACTCTCTATATTGCTGGCCCTTAGAACCCGCAACTTCGATCTCGTCTCGATAGTCCAACGACAGTTTGGAAAATATTTCTGAACTATCTGCCTGCACAATCGAGTGACTCGAAGCGGGTGCCCCTGTGCAGGACCGTTAGCAGCAGGGATGCTGCGCGCCGAGCCCCCACGGATGGGTTTACGGCGTGTCCGGCGCGGGGGTACCCGCTTCGAGGCGCGTGCTACGAAGTGCCTGTTTCTAAACATAACTACGAAGCACCAAACCAAAACCACGCATAAAACCTAAAGTAACTCTCTAGCCATTCCGAAGAACTCGGCGAAGATATTCTCCGCGGACTCTAGGAACGTGCCGAGTGTTATCCATATTATGAACAGCCCGAACATCAATGCGACTGGGAAGCCCAGTGCGAAAATATTAAACTGCGGCGCAGCTCGCGTCATGATACCGAACGCAAAATTCGTGATTAGTAGCGCCGTTACTGCTGGCAGCGCTAGTATTAGCCCGCTCGAGATTACCCAACTGAACGTGCTCACTACTCGCATCATCGCACCCGTGTCGAATCCGAAAGACACGATCGGCATTACCCTAAAACTATCTATCAAGATCTCTAGCATTACTAAGTGCCCATCGAAGGTCACGAATAGCAACATCACCAGCATCATGTAGACCGTGCTCATGATTGCCACGTTAACCCCATTGGACGGATCCACCATCGATGCGAAACCCAAGCCCATCTGCATCGCGATCAACTGCCCCGCCATCACGAACACTTGAAACAGAAGCTGCATGAAGAAACCTAGTGCCGCCCCTATCACTACCTGCTGCGCCACGATCAAGATCGCCCCTACCGACACCCCGTCTACTTGCGGCACTGCCGGCAGCATTGGCGCCACCATTACCGTGATGGCTACCGATAGCACTAGTCGAATGCGCATTGGAACAAGCTGTGTGCCGAACAATGGTGCCGCTAGGAAGAAACCCATGATGCGGAACATTGGCCAGAGAAAGGTGCCAAGTAGCCCCCCTAACTCCTCCGCACTCATATTGATCAATTCCACACGCTTGTCCCTCAGCCGATCAAGAATGGAATGCTAGTGATTAACTGCTGTGTGAAATCCAATACTCTTGTGAGTAGCCAAGGCCCCGCAATAATGATCGACATCAAAGTGGTAAGAAGTCGCGGCAGAAAACTCAGAGTCTGCTCGTTGATTTGCGTAGCCGCTTGGAAGGTACTCACTGCCAGCCCCACTAACAGGCTCGGCATAACGATCACAGAGACCATCACTACAATGAGGAACATCGCCTCGCGCCATAATCCGATAACGGTTTCAGGAGTCATAGTCAGGTTCCAAAGCTTGCGGCCAAGGTGCCAATCACCATGGCCCAGCCGTCCACGAGGACGAACAACATAATTTTAAAGGGCAGTGAGATGATGATCGGCGAGAGCATCATCATACCCATCGCCATCAACACACTGGCCACTACCAAGTCGATTACGAGGAACGGGATGAACAGCATGAAGCCGATCTGAAACGCCGTCTTCAACTCGCTAGTGACAAATGCAGGCACCAACACCGTAAACGGCACTTCTTGTTGCGTGGCAACCGGGTCCGAGTCCGACAACTCCATAAACAGCGACAAATCGGACTCTCTGGTCTGCGCCATCATAAAGGTACGCACCGGCAGCTCTGCCTGTGCTAAGGCCTCCCCTGCCGAGATCTCCTCGCTGAGATAGGGCTGCAATGCAACCGTATTAACCTGCTGTAGTACCGGCGTCATGATGAAGAAAGACAGGAATAGTGCTAGGCCTAAGAGTATTTGATTAGACGGGGTCTGCTGCAGACCTAGTGCCTGGCGCAGGATGGCGAACACCACCATGATGCGCGTGAACGAGGTCATCATCATCAGCAATGCTGGCAGCACCGTAAGCGCCGTCATCAGCAAGAGAATCTGAATGCTTACCGAGTAATTCTGAATTCCATCCTCATCGGTACTGACCGTTAGTGCCGGAACGCCTAACGTCGAATTGGACGCCAGAATATCAAACGCACGCTGCGGGCTTAGATCAGTGGTAGATGTTGTGGTAGTGGTAGTAGTCGTGCCACCGTCCGCAGGAACTTGCGCAGAAGCCGGCAGTGTCCACAGCAGTAGTGCTGCGATCGCGAGGACTAGTGTGGCGAGTCTTATGGCGCTCAGTCTCACTTGGATTGATCCTTATTGAGAAGTCCTTGCAGCTTAGCAGCGAAGTCACTAGAGACTCGGTTGCCGCCATCGCCTGCCTTCGTCAGGGGAACTACCGGTGCATCGAATACATGCAGCGTATTGATCTGGCTCGCACAAACCCCTATCAACAATTGCTGGTCGCCAACTTCGAGCAGCGCAACGCGTTCGCGATTACCCACGGAGATAACACTTCGCACCTTGATGACTCCTGTGGGCGCCATGACACCCCCATTAAAGCGACGCAATCCCCAGGCGCACAACAAGATGAAACCAATCACCACACCTAGCCAAAGCAGCATTTCCAGCATTGCGCCTAGGCTCATCACAGACGCGCCTTGCTCGCCCGCACTGCTTGCTGCCACTGCTGTTAGAAGGGTAATCACATCAACTCCTGCGCGAGTGAGGCCCGCACTATCCTTTAAATGCTCGTAAAAATAAGATTCTTGGGTGTTGTTCTAGCTAGCGTAGTTTCTTGATGCGCTCAGATGGGCTAATGACATCGGTCATACGGATGCCAAACTTGTCGTTAACGACCACCACCTCGCCGTGAGCAATCAATGTGCCGTTGACCAACACGTCTAGAGGCTCACCTGCCAGACGATCGAGTTCGATCACGGAGCCTTGATTGAGCTGTAGCAGATTGCGAATAGTGATCGACGCGCTGCCGACCTCCATGGATATTTGCACCGGGATATCGAGGATGACGTCTAAATCGGGACTGCCTCCATCGGCCTTCTTCTCGGGGGTTGCTACGCCACTGCCATCTTTCGCGATGCCTTCAACGAATTTATCGCCCGCTGGATTCTGCCTACCTTCGTTTTTTGGTTCGTCCGCCATGTTACTTCCCCTTGCTCGCTGCACTGCCCTTGTTGGCAATGATGCTGTCAATTTTTAGTGCGAGATTGCCGTTGGAAACGCCAATTCGTGTGTTAAACATCGGAATTCCATTCGCTTTTAGAACGACCGTGTCTGGCATGTCGACGGGTATGATATCGCCGGTTTCCAGATCGACCACGTCCCGTAGCGTAATACTTTGTTCAAACATCCTGCAGCCAAAGTCGACACGGGCATCCATGATGTCTTCACGCATGGCATCCGCCCAACTGTCATCCACTTCGTCGGCATCGACGCGTGCTCCGACTTCGAGCAACTCCCGAATCGGTTCGATCATCTTGTAGGGAAGCGCCAGTTGGATCTCGCCGCCACCGCCGCCATCGAAGGCTACAGTGAAAACGCTGATCATAATGAGTTCGCCGGGCGAGAGGATATTGACTGCATCTGGATTCACTTCGGAACGCTGAGGTTCCAGTTCTACCTTGTAGACACTCTTCCATGCATTCACGAGATCCGAGTAGGCCTGCGTGAGCACCATCTGTACCACACGCTGTTCGGTGGGCGTGAACTCGCGGCTCTCGATTTTCACCTCGCGACCAGTGCCACCGAAGAAGTTATCCACCATGCGGAACACCAGATTCGCATCCATGGCTAGAATGGCTGTACCGCGCAGAGGGCGTAGCTTGAATAGGTTTAGGCTAGTGGGCATGTAGAGCGAATGTTTGTATTCACTGAACTTGCCTATTTTGGTACCGGTGATATTGACCTCTGCATTGCGACGCAGCAGATTGAACATATTGTTGCGCAGTGCCCTAGCGAAATTCTCGTTGATCATTTCCAGCGTCGGCATCTTATGCCGTACGACATGCTCCTGGCTGGTCAGATCGTAGGGGCGCACATTCTGCGATGCTCCCTCGGCATTAACATCGACCTCACCCTCGTCGACGCCGTGCAGCAGCGCATTGATTTCATCTTGTGATAAGAGGTCTTGCATGTTTCTTACCTGTTCGCATTAGCGAACTCTGTGAATGTGTTTTACTGCGTTACGAACGAGGTAAACAAAACCTCTTCAATGCCGTCGCGACCGATCTCATGATGCAAGACCGCCTTTACTTCCTCAGTTGCGAGATTGCGCAGCTGTTCGATGCCCGAAGAAGGCGACTCGGCGACCTCCAGCATTTGCGCGGTGAACAGATTAAGTAGGTTATGACGAATGATTGGCATGTGCTCGATCACCGCATCTAGCGCTGCCTGATCTCGCGACATCACCGAGAGGTTGGCTTGGAGATAGCGCTGACGTCCCTGAAAGGGGTAGCTCACGATGAACGATGGCGTCATATCCAAGTAAATCATCGGCCCAGTTGGCGCTGCGACTACCGGCGTGGCCCCTTCGGCTAGCTCCTCCGGCGGAGGACTGAGAAGGAAGAAATAGGCACCGCCGCCGCCACCCAGAACGAGGACGACAGCCGCGATTATGATAATCAGGGTCTTCTTGCTTTTCTTAGGAGCCGCTTCGTTAGCACCTGCGTCATTCTCTGCCATATCATCACCGTCAAAAACTGGAATTTCAGTGGATTGTAGCAAAGGCTGTGCCAGTGAGCTGCACTCTTAGAGGAGAAAGTTGGAATCGCTACAGGCCTCTATTCTTGAGGCCTGTAGCTTTAGGAGGGAAAAATGCGTTAAGGCAGGAGTGGTGATTGAGAGTAATTTGACCCTAATTCACGACATAAACGACAAATAACTGACACTTGCTATTAGGCATAGAAATCGATCAAACCGGTAGCAACTTGAACGATCTGGGACGATGCACTACCTGCAGCTTCGTCTACTGACTCGCCCTGGGACTGTCCAGGACGGCCGCTTGTGCGCTCGCCCGAGCCTTGGCCGGCCGAGGAATTATCCGAGACTTGAGCATCTACGAGTTGCATGCCCTGCTGCCCCATCATCTCCTGTAAGCGCGGAAAGCTCAGTTCCAAGGCGTCACGCACCACAGCATGGGGGCTGTGGAAACTAACGCTGGCCTGATCCCCATTCACGCTGACCTTCACGGTCATTGCTCCCAGTTCGGGCGGGTCCAGTTGAATCTGTGCGGAACTGACTTTCAGCCCCGCCATTAGTGATACACGCTGGGCAATGCTCTCGCCCCAGGCATTCTGTCCAACCGTCGCGCCCAGCGCCTGCCCGAAATTTGAGGCCTGCATGGTCTGCGCGAAGGAATTAGTGGTTGGCGTACCGCGCCCGCTAGTGCTCGCAGCATTCGCCGAAGCCGTCTCAACGCGCCAAGGACTTATCTCCGCGCTACTCAGCGAGGCATTGGCTGCGCTGCGCTCTCCTGTGCTGGCGCTAAGGGCAGCCTCGGGCTGACCACTAGCCTGACGCAAAGACTGGGCAAATTGCTGAATCTGACCGCTGTGAGAGATGGGCACGGAGGCCGCAATAGGATCTTGGCGCGCAGCCTGAGTGCTTGCAGCAGTAGCGCTGCGTTGTTGCTCTTGCGCGTCGATACCACGCCACGCGCGCACCAGTTGCGCCTGCGCAGGCTCATCTCGGTCTGCTTGCGCCTCGCTGGCTGCAACCGCCGAGGCCAGGTTAGCAGCCGACTGGTTCGTCTGGGTCAGGCTCGCCTGTTGAGTGTCTTCGACGCTCAGCTCTGCGCTCGCCTGCTGTACTTGCGATTGGGCTATTGAAACCTCGCCCTGAAGCGCTTGCTTTGCTTGATTGCTCCCATCGGCTAAGTCTTGCTGGACCCCTTCAGCCAACTGCGTCGAGGCCTGCTTGGCAACCTCGTTGAGGGCTTGTTCACTAGCCTGCGCTGCGTCTACGCTTTGTGCTTGAGTTTGAGCCGTGGCTTGGGCGCTTGCAGCCGACGCTATTCCCCGTTGCTCTACGCTAAGAGTTGTTTGTTGCTTGCCCTCCGCCTTGCCGTTGCTTGCGCTCACTAGGGCATGGAAGGCTTCCGCCGCAGCCTGTTGTTGCTGTTCGAAGCTAAGGGTTTCAGTGTTATTAGGTGCAAGCGGCTCTTGGGCAGCACTCGGACCTTGCGCTTGAATAGGGGGGTTACTGCTCGGTTGATTGTCGTTTGCGGCACTGGGTTCGGAAGGCTTGGCAACGACGGAGGTCGGCAAAGCCTCTCCTTCTGGCGGCAGGGCGTTTCCGCTCGCGGCAAGGGCTGCCGCATCGTTCTGTTGTTCCCGTTCCATCGTGGCCACGCGCTGTGACCTGCGTTCTTGATCTCTGCCCTGCTCCTGTATGCCCTCTTCATAGGCATTGATAAAACGCTTCTGCTGCATGCGTTTCTCGGCAGCGGCGTCTTGCGCTAGGCCTTTATCTGCGGCACTTGCGGCACTTTTCACCGCGGCAATGCGGGTATCATCGGCACGTTGTTGAGTGCTTTGGTTCTGACTATTAGACGCAGCGACTATAGGCAATAAGCCATTGATTGCGGGCATACGATTTCCTCTAAGGTCTGTGCTCAAAGCAGGCACAGCAATAATTACTTAGAGGGATTGCAAGTTGTTTGCCAAGATTAGAACCGAGGATGACGAAGCCGCCAACGTCCCGCGATTTCGTCGAGCTCTTTCTGCTCTTGGCGCTCCTGGGCGACATTCTCCTGCGCTACGGCCTTGTCTTGCAGCTTGAGCACCCCTTTGTGACGGGCATCGAGCATCTGCCAGTGCCGGCGGACCTGTTCGATCTGATGTTTTACGGTGTGGACCTGCTGGGTCTGCTGGGTAATCGCCTTGGCGACATTCTCGCTGAAGTCGTTGTAACGGCGAAACTCCTGCACGCTGAACCCTTTGCGGCCTTCGCTCTGAATCGTCGCACGGTATTCGGTGAGATATTGCTCTAGCTGCTCGAGCTTATTCTGCTCATCGCCTAGCTTACGCTGCACGAAGGCCAAAGCCTGTGCCGCCTCATCTACCTTGCGCTTCGCTAGGTCTACTACCGTATCTAGGCGTTTGGAGCGCTTCATCCATTACCTCGGCCCATCTGCGGATTAGCTCCATTGCCGTGGCTAAGGGTGCGCGACTGTAAGGGTGTCACGTTGCTCGGGCTCACATTGCCAGGACGTGCAGCGGGAACGACAACTCGGCTGAGCTTACTTAGGGCCTCGTCGAAGCTGACCTTGTCTTTGAGGCCCTGCTGCATGAATTGACGCAGATGTGGCATGCGCTCGATCGCGAAGTCGATCTCTTTATCCGTGCCCGGCACATAGGCGCCAACGCTGATAAGGTCGCGGTTCTGTTGATAGCGCGCATAGATGCGTCGGAATAGCTGCATCTTGGCGAAATGATCGGGGTTGACCACCGAAGGCATCACGCGGCTGATAGAGGCCTCGATATCGATGGCAGGGTAGTGTCCTTCCTCGGCAAGAGCGCGGGAGAGGACGATGTGACCATCTAGAATGGCTCGCGCGGAGTCGGCAACTGGGTCTTGTTGGTCGTCGCCCTCGGTTAATACCGTATAGAAAGCGGTTATCGAGCCTTGCCCCGAATCGGCATTACCGGCGCGCTCTACGAGCTGCGGTAATTTCGCGAATACGGAGGGCGGATAGCCCTTTGTCGCTGGCGGCTCGCCAATGGCGAGCGCGATCTCGCGTTGCGCCATCGCATATCGGGTTAGGGAATCCATGAGCATAAGCACGTCTTTGCCCTGCTCTCGAAAGCCCTCGGCAATGCGTGTTGTGAGGGTTGCCGCACGCAGGCGCAACAAGGGCGAATCGTCTGCCGGAGAGGCTACTACCACGGCACGTCTCAGGCCCGCCTCGCCTAGAATCTCGTCTATGAACTCTTTCACTTCCCTGCCCCGCTCACCGATTAGGCCAACCACGATGACATCGGCGTCAGTAAACTGGGTCATCATGCCTAACAGCACAGACTTACCCACGCCGCTGCCGGCGAAAAGACCAAGACGTTGCCCGCGACCAACCGTGAGCAGAGCATTGATCGTGGCGATACCCACATCAAGGGGTTTGCGAATGGGCTGTCTTTCTAGGGGATTGATGACTTTCTGAACCTGCGGACCGTGTGCCTCGATGTCGTGAAGGGGCACTTCACCCTTGCCATCGAGGGGCAGGCCTAGGCCATTGAGTACGCGTCCTAATAAGGCGGGACCCACTGCGATGTGATCGCTCTTGGCTAAGGGCAGCACGCGAGCCCCTGGCGCAAGCCCCTCGATAGAGGTCAGTGGCATTAAATAGATACGCGGACCATCGAAACCCACTACCTCGGTCTCGATCTCTCGTCCGCTGCCGTCTGTCACGCTGCAGCGTCCACCAAGGGTGACATTACAGCCGACCGCTTCGAGGGTCATACCCACGACACGGGTCAGCCTTCCCTCCACAGGGGGCAAAAGATTGGCCGGACGCTTGGGAGCGTATTGACGAACTCTCTGTGCGAGGCTTTGACGCAAGATCAGGTCCCCGATCGGAGCAGCGGTGCCGCTGGCGGGATTACACCTTTGCGCAGGTATTCAACTTGTTCTAGCAAGTCAGGCTCGTCGTCGCTGGAATCTTCCGCCTCTTCAGCAGTAGTTTCTTCGATGGCTTCGACCTTTGGCGTGCGCGGCTTCACAACGGGCTCTGGTGCTGCCTCGACTTGCTCTTCGGCTGGCCCCTGCAGTTGCTTGTCCATCAATTGTTCGATCATGGCTGCGAAACGACGCTCAACTGTAAAGTCTACGAGGCTCTGGTCGGTCTCGACACGGCATCCGCCTTTGCTGATTGTCTCATCCGGTAGCGCTCGCCAGCTCTCGCCGCCGCGCTCCTTCGCCTCATTCAACACTGCTACATCGGCAGGATTGACGAAAATACGCACATTGTCGCGACTAGGGGGCAGAGCGCCAATGGCCTGGCGGACAATTTGAATAATATGCTTAGAATCGATCTGCAGTTCGCGTCCAACAACTACGCGCGACACCTCTGTCACGACGTTCATTAGGGCTTGTTCCAGCATATAGTCTTGATCGTTGAGCGCGTGGCTCAGGTGAGTCATCAACTCATCCACTGCCGCGAGTTTCTCGTCTACTTGCTTCTGCGCCCTCTGCAGGCCCTGTTGCATGCCCTTCTCTGTTCCCTCGGCAAGGCCCTGGGCTAGGCCCTCTTTCCGACCCTCAGATAAACCCTCTATGCGCCCCTTGGTCAAGCCTTCCTCATAGCCTGCATCCACCAGTTCTTCCGGTGTCTTGCTTACCTCAGGTCGACGTTCATCGCGCGGGACTGCCTGCACTAGGTGCCCGGCTTTATCGATAGATGGAGGCAGCCATGCATGCACGTTTACCGCTTCCAGATCTGCGCTGGTCACGCGGCCTAGGCCGTCAAACGGATGTCGTTCCATTACAATGTCCCTTTCATCTGGGTCTCGCCCATTGGTTTACTATGCGCCAAGAGAGTTACAGCCCCTCTTAGATCATATCGTCGCCGCCACCGCCAAGTTGAATCTCGCCGGCATCGGACATACGTCTCGCGATCACTAGAATCTCCTTCTGCGCCACCTCGACCTCGCTGATGCGTACTGGTCCCTTGGCTTCCAAGTCGTCGCGCAGTAGCTCTGCCGCGCGCTTGGACATGTTGCCGAAGATCTTCTCTTGGAGAGCCTCGTCTGCGCCTTTGAGCGCTAGGATGAGGACTTCAGAAGACACTTCGCGCAGCAATGCTTGAATGCCGCGATCGTCCACTTCGCGCAGATTGTCGAACACGAACATGAGGTCCTGAATCTTGACACCCAGTTCTTCGTCGACGCCCTTAATGGCTTCCATCAATTCCGCCTCGATAGTCTTGTCGAGGCTGTTCATAATGTCTGCCGCCAGCTTAGTGCCGGCGATGTTCGTAGTCGGCTTGGTCGCCTTACCAGAGAACTGCTTCTCCAACACCACGTTGAGTTCCTTCAGGGCGTCGGGTTGTACACTTTCTAAAGTAGCTAGGCGCAGCACAACGTCGAGGCGTTCTTTCTCCGGGAACTGGCCGAGAATGCTCGCCGCCTGTTCCGGCTCTAGATGGCTCAACACGACCGCTTGAATCTGTGGATGTTCATTGCGAATGGCGTCGGCAACCGCGCGCGCGTCCATCCACTTCAGGCTGTTGATGCCCGAGGAAGAGTCGCCAGTTAGGATGCGATCCATGAGGCCCCTAGCGCGAGTCTCGCCTAGCGCTTCGGTCAACATATTCTTGATGTAATCGTCGCTACCCACGCCGAGGCTCGACTGCCCACTGCAGGCGGAAATGAACTGTGTTAGGACGTGCTCGACGCTCTCCTGACTGATCTGACGCAGGCTCGACATCGCGGTACCAACCTTCTGTACCTCCTTGGGCCCCATCTGTTTGAGAATCTCCGCAGCGTCTTTCTCGCCCATGCTCATCAAGAGGATGGCCGCACGATCTACGGGGGAAAAATTCTTAGGCGCCGCTGGGCGCGCGAGTGCGTTTTCTTCAGGCATCGTCACTTATCCATTGTTTAACTACTTGGGCAACCCGACCCGGGTCTTGAGCAATCAGTCCTTTGATGGCATTGAGTTGACGCTCGTAGCCATCAGTAGGGCCTGGCAACATCTTGTCCTCACTACCGGAGAGAGTGACCTTGTCGCCATTGATATCTAAGTCTGCGTACTCCCCTTGTGCGGCGGCTTTGGCGAGGTCTTTACCCGAGCCACTCTGGCCGGAGAGATTGCGCAAAACAGGGCGCAGCACGCCAAACACTAGCAAGCCAACGAGGAGGAAGCCTAATGCCTGTTTCAGGCCACTAAGCAACCAGTCTTGCTGCCAGAAAGGCTGGGAGTCGAACTCTTCGAATACGATAGGGGCAAAGCGATTATTGATAACGGTGACGCTATCGCCTCGCGCTGCGCTATAGCCCACTACGTCCTGAACCAAAGCCGTGATGCGCTCGATGTCCTCCGGCTCCCAAGGCTCCAAGGTCTCCGTGCCGTCCACCGAAGGCGTGGCAGAAGGACGATCATCCAGCACCACGGCAACGCTTAGGCGGCGCACGGCAACTGGATCGCTAGAGGTATAACTAATCGTACGGTCTAATTCGAAATTGCGCGTAGACTGCTGACGGTTATTACCATTGCTAGCCGCTGCGGCGCCGGCAGCACCCGGGTCGACGATCGCATTAGCATCGGCAATCGTGCCGTCGACAGGAGGTTGATTGCTTAGAGCGCCAGGAATACCACCACTGCCGCCCGCGCTATCCGCGCTGCGATTCTCAGCCGAGGACTGCTCACTGCGTAGCGCGCCTTCAGGGCTGTATACTTCCGCGGCTTGCTCTGTACGGGTGAAATCGATGTCTGCACTTATCTCTGCACTGAAGCGACCGGCCCCGACTATAGGTTGCAGAATGCGATTGAGTCGCTCGACGAGGGTGTCCTCGTAACGACGTGAATAGTCGAACTGCTGACCGGCGACGACAAGGTCGCTGCTGTCGTCTTTACGGGATAATAGATTGCCACGCTGATCCACGATCGTAACGTTCTCGGGGATCAACTCAGGCACGCTAGAGGCCACTAAGTTAGAGATCGCATCGACTTGCGTGTCACTGAGATCGCTACCGGCTTGTAGCGTTAGGAAAACTGAGGCAGTGGGGTTGCGCGAGCTGCGCACGAATACCGAACGCTCTGGTGTGGCAAGGTGTACGCGTGCAGACTGAACGTTGCGAAAGCCCATGATCGTGCGCTGCAACTCGCCTTCTTGGCTGCGCTTATAACGATTCGCTTCCATGAACTGACTAGTGCCGAGCCCTTGCTCTGCATCGAGGGATTCGTAGCCATAACCAGACTCGCGAGAGATGCCTGCGGCGGCGACCTGAAGGCGCAGTTCAGAGACGCGATCTGCTGGCACGAGAATAACCCCAGTAGAGGGTTCAATACGGAAATCTAGATTGCGAGTTTCCAAAACCTCGACAAGAGCGCCCATGTCATAGCCATTCATATCCGCATAGAGGGGCTGATAGCTTTCGCCACGCGACCACAGCACAACCGCGAAACCAATGGCGACGCTCGCGGCTAAGCCGGTCATCAAACCAAGCTGACGCAGGAAATCTAGCCGCATAAAGCCTGCTAGGAAATCACTTCCCATCGCACGTTGCCCCGCGCTTGGTAGATTGGCGTCGCCCGGTCTTGTGGATGCGTCAGTCGCTGTAGCCATGTTCTTATCTTCTAATTAAAAGTGTGGAATAAACGGCGCCGATTTATAGCGGCATATTCATAATGTCTTGATAGGCACTGACCAGGCGGTTGCGCACTTGCGTCATCGCCTCGAAAGACACACTCGCCTTCTGCATTTGGATCATCACTTGGGTGATATCGACACTGGTGTCACCCATCTCGTAGGCTGTTTGTAACTCGCCCGAGCGCGCCTGCGTCTCGCTTACCGAGTCCACGGCCTGCTTCAGCAGGTCAGAGAAACTAACTTTATCTGTAGAGGAGGTTTGGTTAACCGTGTCCGAACGCAGTGCGCCCTCTAGGGTATTAGCCGGATTAACCATGCCCGCACCCATGGTACGCACATCGGAGGGCTGAACCTGATCGCGCATCTCACGCATCTGCATGAGAACTCGATTGATGTCGACTCGATTACTAATATCTGCCATTTTCTCCGCTCTCCTACCTAGTACACACTCAGCATGGAATCGATGTTGATGCCGCTATCTCGCATGCGGGCCATCTTGTAACGCAAAGTGCGTGCACTGACCCCTAATACTTCCGCGGTTTCCTTGCGGCGACCGCCTTGAGCACGCAGCGTGTTAAGAATTATCTCGAACTCGCGCTGCTTCAGATCACTGCCTAGAACACCCGATTCGTTCTCGTCTTCGACTCTTGCAGTGACTCTTGCAGTTTCCGTGCCTTGTTCCGGCGTCAATGCCTTGACAGAGTCTTTGGACTCAACATTTACCATGGGTGATGGAGCGCTCATTGGCATGCTTGGATGGGCTGCAGCGCCTTCTACCGCAAGACTTGCCGCGCTAATGACATTGCCGTCTTGAATGATCAGGGCACGCTGAATGACGTTATCCAATTCACGCACATTGCCCGGCCATGAGTAGGTTTCTAGCAATTGCTGCGCTTGGTAGTCGAAGCTTAGATGACCGCGCGCCATTTTTTTGCCATGACGCTGTAGTAGGCGATTGGCAAGTGGCAGGATGTCCTTCTTGCGCTGCCGCAAAGGCAGCCACTGCAGTGGGAAGACACTCAAGCGGTAATACAGATCTTCCCGAAAAGTGCCATCAATCACACATTGACGCAGGTCACGGTTAGTGGTGGCGATTACGCGTACATCTAGAGAGATAGTACGACGCCCACCCACGCGCTCGACCTCACGCTCTTGTAGAACGCGCAGAATTTTTGCCTGTAGGCCGATGTCCATCTCAGAGATTTCGTCGAGTAAAATAGTGCCGCCATCGGCTTGTTCGAACTTGCCTTCACTGCTGGCATACGCGCCGGTAAACGCGCCCTTCTCGTGACCAAACAGCGTAGCCTCAAGCATATTCTCGGGGATAGCCGCACAATTGATCGCCACGAATGGCTTCTCTGCGCGCGGCGATTGGCGATGAATATAGCGTGCTAGAACTTCCTTACCCGTGCCACTCTCGCCAGAGATCATCACGGTGGCGTCGACTCCGGCCACCTTACGTGCCATGGCTAATACTTGCTGGCTAGATTCCGCCTCGGCCACCGGCTCTGCATCGGTTAACTTGGCTGGCGCGACGACATATTGACGCACGGCATCCACTAAGGTCTGCGGATCGAAAGGTTTTACTAAATAGTCCACCGCACCATTGCGCATCGCGTCGACCGACTTGCTTATGCTGCCGTAAGCGGTAATCAACAGAACAGGCAGCGTAGGCAGTTGCACACGCAGGCGCTGCAGTAGCTCGTAGCCATCGATGTCGCCCATGTTCACATCGGAAACCAACATGTCCACCGGTTTAGTTGCGAGTAAGTCTAAGGCCTCTTCTGCAGAACACGCGGGTATCACGCGAAAACCGGCGAGCTCTAGCGTGTCGCATAACGCCTCGCGCAGATCCCAGTCGTCTTCCGCTACCATGATTGTGGCCTTACTCATAACAACCTCTTCTCTATTCGCTATCGATGGGGGTAAGTGGAGCTTGTTGCTGTGCTGCCAATGGCAGAACGAAACCGGCGCAAGTGCCTGTCTCAATCTCTGGTGCGCATTCCGATTCCATAAAGAAGCGCCCCTTGTGCGCCTTCGCAACGACCTGCGCAACAGAGAGGCCAAGGCCCGTACCCTGTGCACGGGTAGTGAAGAACGCTTCGGTAATTTGTTCCTGTAGGTCCGCAGGAATGCCGGGACCATTGTCTTGCACAAACAGCTTGAGCATGTTGTCGTCTGCTCGCTGTGCACAGATCTGTAGACACGCGCCAGGGCCCGCTGCTTGCAGCGCATTCTCGATAAGATTCAACATGGCACCAATGAGGGACTCGCGATTACAAAGCAGCAATGCCTCTGGGCACTCGTTGTGCCACTGCCAATCGAAGCCGTTGCGCATCAGCACTTCCGCTGCTATCTGCAGTTCGTCGAATAGGGCCTCGGTGCTGATGGTCTCGTCGAGAATCGCATCGCCTCTTGCGAAGATCAGCATGTCTTTCACTTGTCGTTCCATGTTGTGCAGGCGCGACATGATCTTGCTGGCATAGCGCAGTGATTGTTCGTGGCCGACTTGTGGATTCTCCAGTTGTCCTGCGTAGAGCATGGCCGCAGACAAGGGAGTACGAATCTGGTGAGCTAGTGAGGAAACCATCTTGCCCATGGCGGACAGGCGCTGATGGCGACTGAGGTGCTGCTGTAGGCGTCGCGTCTCGGTCTGGTCGGTCAGCAGGATGATCTGCCCAGGCTCATCATTGAGTGATCGGGTTGCCAAGCTAATACGCTTGCCATTCTTAAGGGATATCTCATGACCATCGTCTAAGCGAGGGGCAAAACGCTGCGCGATGATGTCGCGCCAGAATTGTCCTTCGAGGGGTTCGCCTAGCAGTTCGATGGCTGCGGCATTGCAGTCTGTCACTCGCCCTTGGCTATTGAGAACGATGACGCCGCCTGGTAGCAGTTGCAGCAGATTCTCGAGACGGCTGGCGATGCGCTCTTTCTCTGATATCTCGCGAAGTCGCTGGCGATTAGCCTGCTCTACCTCATGGGTAAGCTCGGCGACGCGGTCCTGCAGGAGCTCGTAGGCTGTGCTTAATTCATTGGAGAGATCGTTGAACGCGCGGAACGCGAGATTGAGCGCTTCGGGGCTATCGAGCTCCAGCGCTTGATCGGTCAAGGGCCGAATCGTCCGCACGGACTCGCCTTGTTCGCTTCTGTAAGTGTTCGCCACTGCCGCCATGATCGTTCCATTGAGTCAGAAATTCGGGCCGTTAATACGGCTCTCTATACTCGGAACAGCAATCTCTGTGCCAGACTTCGAAACTACGTAATTTCAATCACTTAAGAATAGGACTACTCGGAATGGTCAATATTTTGACCTTTCCGAGCGGTTTCAAGACAGGGGTTTGACTAGGGCCGGCGTCAATTTTCCGGTCCCTAGGGTAGAGCTCGGGCTTAGGCTTTGGGAGGAGTAACGCCAGTCTGACCCATATACTTGCCGCCACGCTGTTTGTAGGTGACTTCGCATTGTTCATCCGATTGATAGAACAGCATCTGCGCAACGCCTTCGTTGGCGTAAATCTTGGCTGGTAGTGGAGTAGTGTTGGAGAATTCGAGAGTCACATGACCTTCCCACTCGGGCTCAAGGGGGGTGACATTCACGATTAGGCCGCAGCGCGCATAGGTGGACTTGCCGAGGCAGACGACGAGGACGTCGCTAGGTATACGGAAGTATTCGACCGTGCGAGCAAGGGCGAAGGAGTTAGGGGGAATGATGCAGTAGTCTTCCTCGATGCTTACGAAACTAGTCTCACTGAAATTCTTAGGGTCGACGACACTGGAGGTATGCACATTGGTGAAGATCTTGAACTCGCGGGCGCATCTGACGTCATAACCGTAGCTGGAGGTGCCGTAGGAGATGACTTTATTGCCATCAACGAAGCGCACTTGCTTGGGTTCGTAGGGTTCGATCATGCCGTGCTTCTCGGCCATCTCATTGATCCATCGATCGGACTTTATGCTCATTGTTCTCTTTGTCCCTTAGTGTCTTGTCTAGTGGTTGGAGCGAGGGGTGGCTTCACCGGTTCCTGACACGGCGTGAACCCGTCCTTGGGGCCTCGAGCGCAGCATCCCTGCTGCTCACGGTCATGAACCGATAAAGCCACCCCTCGCTCTGCAAGTCTTGCCTGTAATTCTTAAAGACTAAATCTTAATCGCGGAGAATTACTTAGGCTTTCGATTGGGGGCAGATGATACGGGAGATGGGAAACAGTGCCAATGGCTTTTTGGGCGTCGCCGCGGCGGGCGACGCCTTAGGAGTTTACTCGTCGAAGAGGCCTTCGGAGTGGGCTGTTGGAATGCGGTACTGGTTCAGAATGCTGGCCTCAGTGGCGAGGGCTTGCTGATGGTCCACTACTACTTGGTAGCCGCTGCCATTGCGGAACACGACGTGGGATTCGGCGTTGTCGCGCAGTTTGCGGGTGAACTGTTTGAAGTCTCGAATGGGTTCGCCATTGACGGTGTCGACCACCCAGTTACGCAGGTCGTGATAGCCGAGGTTGACGTCGGAGGCTAGCACTTGCAGTGCAACCACTAGTTCGCGCTTCTCTGGCGAGCTCCACTCGCTGCGGGCCTGCAGCAGGGCTACCGGTGCGGTGCGGTTCCAATCTGGGCCCCAGCGCATGATCAGGTTCATATTCAGGGGCACGAATAACACGCCACCGTAGATATAGTATTCGGGGATCTCGTCGAAGGCCTCTTGCTTTACGAGGCTATAGCTCTGCTGGCGCTTCTGGGCGACCAATTGCTTGGTCATGGCTTTGCCATTGCGAGAGAACTCAATCTCTATGGAGTCGCCTATCTGGCGCAGATCGATAGCGTACTTATAGTTGGTCTGTAACTCGGGGTTGACGGTGATGGTGCTGTCTCCGGCCACGGCATAACCCGCGATCTTCGTGACTACGTCATTCTCCTGGAGGATTCCGAATGCGGGCGAGTCCTCGAAGACCTTGATGACCAGCACGCCAGTCTGTGTCTCGCTAAGGCCATAGGCGTTCTTCGCCGCAGGACTCTCTAAGTCTTGGGTTCTAAAGCCGAGGTCTGGAAAGCCGTCATACACGCCGTCTTCGGCGTCGGTGAGCACGTGTTGGATGATATCGGGGGGTACGAAATAACCGAGGTTCTCGGCCCTGCCGCCGGAGTTGGCCTGCATAACCACGCCGACGATGCGCTTATCGACGATTACAGGGCCACCACTGTTGCCGGGATTAATCGCGGCATCGATCTGGCCGGCGAGTAGGAAGTCTCCCGAGTGAGCATAAACCTGCTGTTCAACGCGAGAAAGAATGCCCTTGGTAATACTGAGTGTGCGCCCGCCCATGGGGTAGCCGAACACATAGACTTCTTCCTGAGCACCTGGCATCTCGCCGATATCTAGTGGCTCTAAGTCTGAGAAGAATGTAGGGTCGTCGACAGTGACTAAGGCGAGGTCCGATGAGTGTGAGACGAAGGTGACACGGGCGGTGTAGCGATTCGCGTCGTTGTGCTTCTGCACCTGCACATAGCTGGCATCGGCCACCACATGGGCGTTGGTCAAAATGCGATTACCCACGATGACCGAACCGGAACCACTGCTCTGAGAAGGCGTTAACAATCGCCAAGGGGTGAAATAGTCTGGCGCGGCCTGAGTCGTGTAAATCTTAACTATCGAGCTCTCGACGGCCCGAATGTCTTCGGTGATCTGGGCATTGACGAGTGATGTGTTAACGGAGGCGACAATAAAAAGGAATACAGCAAGGCTGCGACGAGCGAGGGTCATGGGCAATCCTTCAACGTAAAGTCTCTATAAATTTCTTGGAATTGTTGAGTAACAGCCTTTATGTCACAAGTATTCGATAGATGGCAAGTTTCCTACACCACTGAGGCCCACTTTAGCCTGAGCCCTGCCCCAAAGCCCGGATCATGGTTAACTTGTAAACTGTGGGGGGTGAGCTTTTCTAAGTTTTAGCGAATCTCGCCTAGCTGCGCGTTGACATCATTGCAAACCACTGTTTTACTTAGCCTTTATTTTTGGCACTTGAATTGCTTCGTCTTAAGTAATTGCGCCGCGCTCGATGGCGTACAAAAGCACAAGAAACCAATAATTAGGAGCAATTAATGGACGTATTTCTATTTATCATCGCTATCGTACTGATTGGCAACTTCTTCAGCTATAAGAAAGAAATGGCGAAGCTGGGCACTAAGGTTGATCATGCCGAAGAGAGTGCGGTGAAGAGCGAGCTGGCCAATATCAAGCAGCGCCTCATTGTCTTAGAGAAGATAGTGACGGACAAAAATTATGACCTCAACGAAGAAATCTCTAGCCTACACAAGAGCGAGCGACGCGCTCACTCTAAGCAATGAGCAAAGCGTAAGTCTCCTAAGCTAGCCCTTCGTTCGGAACTGGACTATCGCCCGCTGCAAAGTTATCTTTCACCAGCAGCAGGTATCAATCATCCATCAGCATCGAAGGGAAATCTCCTTGAATATCGTACCCCAACCCCTGTTCCCAAGCCTCGTCTGGTCCACCGTGTTCGACGATCGCGAAGCCTTCAATCGGAAGATGTTGGAGTTGGCATACCGGATGCGAGAGCAAGACCCCGCCGGAGTACAGAATACCAACGAGAACGGTTGGCAGAGTCCGAATATTCTGCAGAATCTCGAAGAATTTGCGGAAATGAATCTCAGGATTACGCAAGTCTGTGAGCGCATCGCAGAGTCTCAGAACTTCAATCCTAACTTAGTCTTCCAACTCCAAGCCTGGGTCAACATCAGCCCGCCGGGCGCTTCCAATAAAGTCCACTACCATGCCAACTGCCACTTCAGCGGTGTGTACTACATTAGCCTCGATGCGCCTGACTGCGGAAGCATCTACTTCCGCGACCCTCGTGTGGCCTCTAGGATGATGACCTACCCAACCAGCGCGCCAACAGAGTTCACCGCCAGCGAATTGAGCATGCGTGCAGAGGAAGGACGCATGTATGTCTTCCCAGGCTGGTTAGAGCATGGTGTCGATGTTAACCGCAGCAAAAGCGACAGGGTGGGCATCAGCTTCAACGTGCTAGCCTCGCCGCGACTAGCCTCTTGAGGCTCTCTTCACTGCGGTGAAAACACTCTGTGCCTAACTGGCAATATGCGGTGGATGATTAACAATAATGCTGTGGCCAATACGGACTTCACCGTCGAGCCCAAGTAGAACGGAGCCACACCGTTGTCGTAGGCAGCATGGCTACCCATAAGCACAGTCATCCACAACCAGCCACTCACCAAGATGATGGCGTGCCCTAGCAACAAGCCCACAAACGTCGACAAAGGATTGCGCAGCAAACCGGCATTGCCCCAGGCGCCCAGCAGCGCCGCTGCGAAGATGAATCCAATCAGATAGCCGCCACTTGCCCCTTGTAACACCGCAAAGCCGGATGCCCCTTCACTGAAAACTGGCAAGCCCATAACTCCAAGCAAGATATAGAGAGCTACGCAGGCCGCACCCAACAAAGGACCGAGCAAAGCCCCGGCGCAGAGAACCGCGATGGTCTGCCCTGTCTGCATGATGGTAGTGCCGGGGATGGAGAATTCGAAAACGGTGCCTAGGAAAATAGAGAAACTAAATAGCGCGAGCAGTAATGCATTTTGCATGGAGCGATAAACCTAAAGTTGAGTGAATTTGCCAAGCAATTCCGGGAATGCCTCTGGCGGTGGAAACTTGGAAAAACTGTGCACTGCTTGAGTCTGGACCCACGACAGCTTCTCGTCCGTGCAAGTCTCCATGAAGGGTTTATAGCTAGTGAAGTTCTCTAACAGGCTCGAGCGCACAAAGACGAACTCTTCCATCCCCTCGGGACGCGTAAACATCCACGTCATACAATGCGGGCAAAAAAAGTGCCGAATGCTCCCATGCAAACCTCCGATGACGGGTTCGCCTTTTTCTATTGAGAAATCCTTCGCAAAATACATAGTGCTCAAACTAAACGCACTCGCCGTCATTTTCTGACAGCCGGCACAATGACAGGCGCTCGTGATTAGCGGTGCACCATGCACAGTGAACTGCACGCGACCACAGCGACAACTACCTTTTACTTGCGGTACATCTGTCGTCTCTTCCATTTCTTAAACCCTCTCGTCCTTCGTTACCGCATTTTAGCATTGCGGCGTTTTCACCACTATGACATTCCACAAGATAGAAAATTGTTTATGCTGGCTTCATTGCAAGTGTTGCGATATAGGACGGGCTATAGCGGTTATACGGCAGCTCATCGGTCCAGTAATCTTCGAACAAGTCGGCAATCACAAAGCCCGCCTTTGTCTGCCCGCCGATCTGGCTTGTGAGACTATGACTAAACTCTAAAGCACGACCGCCCTTCTCGATCTCGGCCTTCCTCGCCGCATCCAAGCTTTCGGGCTCCGCATAAGGCAAAGCATATTTCACCTCTAGCCTGCCGCTGCGAATCGATTCATCGTGATCGAATAGGAAGAAACTCGGATTCATATACCCTGCAAGAAGTGCCCCCTTAGGCTTGAGCACTCGATAGCATTCACGCCAAACTTGCTCTACATCGGGAACGAACACATTCGACACTGCGTGAAAGATAAGATCGAAACTATCGTCCGGAAACTGAGACAGATCGGCCATATCGCCGCGCACGCATTGCAGGTCGAGATCGTCCCGCGCAGCTACCTCGGCATCCCGCGCAAGTTGCTCATCGGACAGATCGAAACTGACCACCTTCGCCCCGGCTGCAGCGAGGATTGGTGCCTGCTGGCCTCCAGCGGAGGCCAGACACAGCACACGCTTAGCTTTAAGATCGCCGAACCATTCCCTAGGCACCAACTTCAAGGGCGTGAGAATAACGCTCCAGTCACCGCCCTTTGCTGCAACGATTGTTTGCGCGGACACTGGAATAGACCATTCCCCGCCAGCGGAGGACTCGCGGTTCCATGCGTCTCGGTTATGTTCTAGATGATCCATCAGCGCAATCCTCGCGATTAGAATTTGTTCACATTAACAGCCTACTTCCAAGACTCGGGATACTCATCGTGTGTGGGCAAACCACTACTATCACACGCCCAGGGCGCACGCGAGCCCCAGAATATATGATCGCTAGGCTGTATAGGCGGAACGCTGTCCAAAGAGCCTGCAGGGATAATCATGCGCTGCCCGTCCCGCGTTAGTCGCGGCATCGGCGAGCCGCATTGCGTGCAGAACCATTTGCTAAAACTCTTAGCACTTGGAAGATCGAAATGAGACAGCGCCTCTTCTCCAGTCAACCATGTGAACTGTGTTGGGGGCGCGATAAGATTCGTCGCGTGCCCTGTACCCGTTCCCTTGCGACAACGAGAGCAATGACAATGCACCATCAACGCAAAAGGGGCTGTAACCTCATAGCTCACTGCCCCGCACAAACAGCTACCATTTAACTTTGTATGCTCCATATTAATTACCTAAGTCGCAAGATCAACAGATGTGTTCCTATTCAAAGTTCGCCAGCAAGTTTCGCTTCTAGGCGACTCACCTGTAGGGTTTGCACCCGGTCAACCGCAACGGCCAACTCTTCCAGTCCGTCTGGGTAATACCCCATCACCCTATAGGTGTGAACGACTTTCGTTGTCGAGTCTGACAAGGCCTCGAAATTCCAACTCATCGCACCATAAAGTCCCAAGTCTTGCAGCGGGCCTAAGCCGCCTATCATCGCTACACGATTACCTGGGTCGACGAAACTGACCTGCATATGCATCACGGACTTATCGCCATCCACCTCGCAGAAACATCCACCGGCACGGGCATCGAGTGAGAAACCTGACGCCTTACCAAACCAAGAGTGATCTCCATCCCACCACTCATAAACCCTTAGAAACTGCTCGTAGACCTCTTGTTTACTTCCATCGACCTCGGCCTCCACCTTTATCTCGAATCCGTCAGGGGCGCTACGAATTACTTCGGCCTGCAACACAGGACTAAGTAGAAATAATAAGCACGATATTAGTAGTTTGAACATAGTGATCTCTCCTGTTAGTTGTGAATCTAAGCAACTAGCTTCAGGACCTTCGTGTCATCCGCAGCTCATGCAGCACTACTGGTCCTCTATCTACTGTCTTCTCTTTTCCATCTACAACAAAACCGTGTTTCGCGTAAAACTTCTGCGCTCTGAAATTGTCCTTTAATACCCAAATTGTCGTGACATCGTTGCCGCTCAATTCAAGCTGCTCTAGCGCGTGGGACAGCAGTTTGTGGGAAAAACCCTTACCCCAATACTGTTCTAGAAAATAGAAAGTGACTATCTCGCCCCAAGTTACCTGCGCATCGTCGTCTCGACAATGGCAGCTCGAGGTGAAACCAATGAGTGATTCGGAGTCAAACTGAAGATATACCTTGTCACGTTCACCGCTTAGGAGTTTGGACCAACCCAGCGCTCTTGTGTCGACATCTAATTTATCGAGATAATCTTGGTCGATTATGCCCTTGAAGCCTGCCTGCCAAGAGGCGACATGAACTTTGGCAAGCTCTGCACAATCACTTTGTTGGGCCATTCTAATCAAGCTAGTCACCAGCTATCTCTCTAAGAAAACAATGAAATGTAGGAGCCTGCCCTGCAGGCGATAAGCCGCTTTATTCACATATCCGTATCAATTGTGCCTAATCGCTTGCAGGGCAAGCTCCTACAGTCAGTGGTTTTTCTCTAGTCTCGTTATGGCTGCCCGCGCAATTGCCACAGGTGTTCCTGTTCAAGCTCTCGGAATGCCGTGACTTGGGTGGGATAAAGAATGAGGGAGAGTAATTTCTCAGAGGCTGCCAATAGCGCCTCGTCGTTGGAGAATTCCGAACTCGTGGCACTACTCTGGTCTAGGTAGGCCGATTCTAAGTCGGCGACCTGTTGCATAGCGGTCCGAAAACCGGGCTCTTGTTCGCCACTGATCGCGAGCGCGTCGATGTAAGATTGAATGCGCATCTCTAGGGCCACTGCGGGATGTAGTGGCTTGGCGTTGTCGATGCGAGCAACGCCAACATCCTGCGCAGTAGTCACCGAGCAGACTATGTAAAACAGTAAAATGCTGAAACACTTTCCTAGCAGCGCTTTCATTAAAGAAGCTCCTCTGCGCGCGCATTCTTCTTACAAACTCATTACATCACTCGCATACCCGGCTGCGCACCCGCATCGGGTTCCAGCAAGAATATATCTTTGCCGCCTGGGCCAGCCGCAAGCACCATGCCTTCGGACATGCCAAACTTCATCTTACGCGGCGCGAGGTTCGCGACAAGCACGGTGAGGCGTCCTACTAGATCCGCAGGATCATAGGCCGACTTGATGCCAGAGAAAACATTGCGCTGTGTCGGCTCGCCCTTCTCGTCTAAACCGAGGTCGAGGGTCAAGCGCAGTAATTTGTCCGCACCCTCCACGTGTTCGGCATTCACGATCTTCGCAATGCGCATATCCACCTTAGCGAAGTCCGGGAATTGAATCTCTTCGCAGATGGGCTCCTTACTTAGAGGCGAATCTATCTTCTTCTCTTCAGTCTTCGCGCTGTCAGCGGCCGAGGAAGCGTCCCCTCCTGCGATTGCTTGACTCGCTTTTACTGCGTCCATCATAGCGGCTACCTTGTCGGGATCGACTCGAGTAATAAGTGGAACGAAAGCGCCGATCTTATGATCGAGCAACAGACTATCTACGCTATTCCACTGCAAAGGCTCGATGGCGAGAAACTCCTCTACCTTCTCGGCCATAACGGGGAGCACCGGCTTTAGATAGCTAATGATCAAGCGGAACAGATTGATCCCGGTACTGCAGATCGCTTGCACCTCTGGCGACTGCTTGTCTGTCTTAGCAATTACCCATGGCGCCTTGTCGGCAATATACTGATTGGCCTTATCTGCCAAGGTCATAATCAGGCGCATGGCTTTGCTATACTCGCGCGCCTCATACAATGCAGCAATCTCATCTTTTGCTGCCTGCACCTCTGCCACGAGTGCTGGTTCGCTACACTGCGCTGCAAGCACGCCGTCGAAGCCCTTATTGATAAACCCGGCACAGCGGCTCGCGATATTAACCACCTTGCCAACCAAGTCCGAGTTCACACGCGCGACGAAATCCTCGAAATTAAGATCGAGGTCATCGACTGCGCCGCTGAGTTTTGCGGCGAAATAATAACGCAAATACTCTGGGTCGAGGTGGCTGAGATAATCCTCGGCATTGATGAAGGTGCCACGGGATTTGGACATCTTCTGCCCGTTGATGGTCACGAAACCATGCACGAACACAGCAGTCGGTGTGCGATAGCCCGCACTGCTGAGCACCGCAGGCCAGAACAGCGTGTGGAAGTTGACGATATCCTTGCCGATGAAATGGTACAGCTCGGTATCCGTGCCTGGTCGCCAATAGTCATCGAACTTGTAATCGGTCTTGGCACACAGGGCCTCGAAGCTGGCCATATAGCCCACTGGGGCATCGAGCCACACATAGAAATATTTGCCCGGCGCATCGGGAATCTCGAAGCCAAAATACGGGGCGTCGCGGCTAATATCCCATTCCTGCAGACCGCTATCCAACCACTCGCGCAGTTTATTCGCGACTGACTCCTGCAAGGTGCCGCTGCGCGTCCATGCCTTGAGCATGTCGCTGAACTCGGGCAGCTTAAAGAAATAGTGCTCGGAGTCTTTCTCAATAGGCGTGGCGCCAGACAAAGTCGAACGCGGGTCGATCAAGTCCGAGGGGCTGTAGGTGGCATTGCAATTCTCGCAATTATCGCCGTACTGCTCCGGGGTTTTACATTTCGGGCAGGTACCCTTAATAAATCGGTCGGCCAAGAATAGATTCTTCTCGGGATCGAAGAGCTGGGTAATAGTGCGCTTGCTGATATGGCCGTTTTCCCTGAGCGCCAAATAGATGGACTGCGACAAGCGCTCATTCTCGATCGAGTGGGTCGAGTGAAAATGCGAAAATCCAATATTAAACTTGGCGTAGTCGCGCTCGTGCTCGGCCTGCACACGGGCAATCAATTCCTCCGGCGCAATACCCTCGTTCTGTGCGCGCAGCATAATTGCCGTGCCATGGGTATCGTCGGCGCATGCGTAGACGCAGTCTTCGCCCTTTAGGCGTTGAAAGCGCACCCAGACATCCGTCTGCACGGCCTCTAAAATGTGGCCAAGATGGATGGGACCATTGGCATACGGGAGGGCCATGGTCACTAGGATGTGGCGTTGCTTTGCTGCGTCTTGCACTTGAGTCTCTTCCTTATTCACTATTACGCTTCAGCCGCTAAATAGCGACCGGTCTTTTAGTCGATCTCGACCATCTCGAAGTCTTCTTTGCCTACTCCACAATCGGGGCAGCACCAATCTTCGGGAACATCTTCCCAGCGCGTACCGGCAGGAATGCCCTCGTCGGGCAGGCCCAAAGCCTCGTCATACTGGAACTCACACACCATGCATTGCCATTTCTTCACGTCATTCACCAATATTTACAGATAAAGTCTGCCCGCCGAAGCGAGCCCTGAGGGCGCAGATAATACTCTATGAAGCGTGGCAATTCAGCCCCATGGGCTGAAGAAGAGGTCTTGCTAGGGGGAGTGCGGCTTTTTCGGCTCGCCGAACGCTTCATTGTGCGCTGCCTCCGGGGCCAGCGGGCTATTCTTCAGGAGCCTGCTCAGATGCTGCTGCGCCACTTGGTCTACATCACGCAGCATGGCTTGATAGCCCTCCAAGACCTTCCGACCCTCGGCGGTCAATTGCGCGCCGCCGCCAGCACGACCGCCTGTTGCGGTCTCTACTAATGGGGTCTGAAAGCAGCTATTCATAGTCTCGACTAGGAGCCACGCTCGCCGATAGCTCATGCGCATCTCCCGCGCGCCTCCCGAGATCGAGCCCGCCGCGGCGATAGCCGCGAGCAATTGCATCTTACCTGGGCCAAGCGCAATGTCCTCGCCCCGGGTTACGCGTACTCGACACTGCACCTGTGGCTTATTCTCGGCCATATGCCCTCTTAATTATCCAGCCGCGAGTCCTTCGCGGGCATATGCTTGATATTGAGGTCTCTCTGCGGGAACGGAATCGTGATGCCGGCCTCTTTGAACGCGCGCCAGATAGCGAGATTGACGCTGGAGCGCACATTGCCGAAGCCACTCTCAGGGTCGCCTATCCAGACCCGCACTTCTAGGTCTATGCCGCTATCGCCGAAGCCCATAAGCCGAGCCAACGGCTCTGGGTCGCGCAACACCCGTGGCGAGGCATAGGCGCATTGCGTCATGATCTCCATCGCCTGCTCTGGATCATCGTCATAGCTAATCTGCACAGGAATCTTCAGGCGGACGTTGCGGTCCATATAACTCCAATTGATCACCTCGGAGGTAATCAGATTCTCATTCGGAATTAGCGTATCGACGCCCTCGCGGTTACGCACCACCACATAACGCGCCTTGAGCTCATGCACCCAGCCGAACTTGTCGCCAACGGTAATGACATCGCCGGGCTTGATAGAGCGATCTAGCACGAGGATAAAGCCGCTAATGAAGTTGGAGGCAATACGCTGCAGACCGAAACCGAGGCCCACACCGAGCGCGCCGCCGAAGATGGCGAGTGAGCTTAGGTCGATGCCCACGGCGTTCAAGGCCATCAGGAAGGCGATGGTAATTAGCAGGAAACGACTGAACTTTGAGACACCCACCTGCATGCTAGGAGATATATGTACGGAACGACGCAGATAACGATTGATGGCCTCCGAAATCCAGATAGCCAGTGTGAAGGCTACCCCTACGATCAGCATTAACTGCACAACCGAGAGCACCGAGATGCGCGTCTCACCCAGTTGCATCGCGATATTGTCTAGCACCGCCAATATCTGGGATAACCAGCCCAGCAGGTGCAACATCACCAAGCCCCAAACGATAAGCGCTAGGGCGTGCTCGGAAGACTTCAATAGTGGGTTCACGGTGAAGGCTTTACGCAGCACATAGACACTGAGGCGCACGACCCCCAGCGCCACTACGATAGGCACCGCTAGATCGAGCAGGAGCACGGGCATGGATTCGCGCTCGAGAATCGCACTACCACTGACCAACACCATCAGCATGGAGACAGGGAACAGCAGGCGCTGCGCACTACGTACCGCTAGATGGCGCAGGCCCGTGCCCGCGCTACGCAGCTCCAATACCACCTGTACGCGACGGTTGATAAAGGTGGCGGCCCCAATGGCCAGCAGAATCACAAGCACTTGCCACCAGAACTCGGCGGTCATAGCCTGAGCCAAGAAGGCGCGGACTTGGAGATTCAATTGTTCGATCATGCGTAACTGCTCCGGCAGATAAGGCGTTAGTTGAGCATACCCGATTCCCTCGCCCTGTCCCAGTAGCAGCCACGGCCGCCATCTCTACACGCTAGTGGCAACGGTACATCCGCAAGACTTTCACATGCTAGAATGCGCCCTATGTTTGCGCCAGACCGGAGTCGAATTTTCAGTGAATGCTGCCCTTATCCCCCTCATAGATGCCCTATTACCACAGACTCAATGTGGTAAATGCGGGCACGATGGCTGCCTGCCCTATGCGCAGGAGATCGGCACAGGGGGCGCCATTAATAAGTGCCCTCCCGGCGGTAGTAGCACTATCGCCGCCTTGGCAGCGCTGCTAAACACAGAGATATTGCCGCTGAACCCCGACAATGGCATCGAAGCGCCGCGCACCGTGGCTTATATTCGCGAGGACGAGTGCATTGGCTGCACCAAGTGCATTCAGGCCTGCCCAGTCGATGCCATACTCGGCGCCTCGAAAAGAATGCACACCGTAATAGTCAACGAATGCACCGGCTGCGATCTATGTGTCGCCCCCTGCCCCGTCGACTGCATCGACATGCTGCCGCTGCCCGCGAGCGCCCCAGTGGCCAAGAACGACTCCGAGCAGCGCGCGTTAAGTGGCCACTGGCGCGAGCGCTACTACACCCGCGCCAAGCGCTTAGAGAAGCTGCACCACGCTAATGTCGCCCGCCGCAAGCTCGCCAGCGAGTCCGCCGCACAATTGATGAAACAGCCCCCTAGCAAGCCAATCAATATGGGAGTGTGGACCCCTCCGCCCACTACTTTACCCACGACCGCCCCGATCATGAGCCAAGAGAAGGCCCAGTCCGACATCGCCGCCGCGGTGGCCCGCGCCAAGGCGCGCAAGGCCGCGCTGAGAAAACCATCATGAATAAACTTACGCGCGCAGAGATGTTTCGCCGCCTCAAGGCCGAGAACCCCAACCCCGTTACCGAACTAGAGTACAGCTCCACCTTCGAATTGTTGATCGCGGTGATACTCTCGGCACAGGCAACCGATGTCGGCGTTAACAAAGCCACCCGGCCCCTCTATGCAGTAGCCAACACCCCAGAGAAGATCTACGCACTCGGCGTCGACGGCCTAAAATCCTATATCAAGACCATCGGCCTGTTTAATACCAAGGCCGAGAACGTCATCAAGACCTGCGCCGCACTGATCGCCAATCACAACTCCGAGGTCCCCGACGAACGCAGCGCGCTTGAGGCCCTGCCCGGAGTAGGCCGCAAGACCGCCAACGTCGTACTCAACACCGCCTTCCGCCAAGTAGCCATGGCCGTAGACACCCATATCTTCCGCGTATCGAACCGCACCGGCCTAGCCCCCGGCAAGAACGTACTGGAAGTAGAGAGAAAGCTCATCAAGAATGTGCCCAAGGAATATCTGTTAGACGCCCACCACTGGCTAATCCTGCACGGAAGATATGTCTGCATCGCAAGAAAGCCCAAATGCGGCTCCTGCTCAATAGAAGACCTCTGCGACTACAAATCAAAAACCGAGGATTAGGGTAGGAGCGCTTGCCCTCGTAGGAGCGGGCTTGCCCGCGAAAAAGGTATGTGCCGCACCGAACCCATTCGCGGGCAAGCCCGCTCCTACAATCATTAGATATATTTTCAAAAAAAAACGCCCACAAATAAATTTGCAGGCGTCTTTTAAAGCGAAGCTCTAAGGCTTATTTAAACTTGCGACCCTTACCAGCAGCAATGCGCATGCGCAGAGCGTTCAGCTTGATGAAGCCAGCCGCGTCCTTCTGATCATAGGCACCCGCATCGTCTTCGAAGGTTGCAATGTTCATGTCGAACAAAGAATCGTCAGACTCACGACCAACCACTACTACGTTGCCCTTGTACAACTTCAGGCGCACCTTGCCGTTTACATATAGCTGAGAATAATCGATCAGCTGCTGCAACGCCAAACGCTCCGGCGACCACCAGTAACCGTTATAGATCATCGTCGCATAGCGCGGCATCAAATCGTCTTTCAGGTGGGCCAACTCGCGGTCCAGTGTGATCGACTCGATCGCACGGTGTGCCTTCAACATTACCGTGCCGCCAGGAGTCTCATAGCAGCCACGTGACTTCATGCCCACATAGCGGTTCTCAACGATATCGGAACGACCGATCCCGTTATCCCCTGCGATCTTGTTCAGCGTAGCAAGTACCGTAGCTGGCGACATCTTCTCGCCATTGATCGCCACGATATCGCCTTTCACATAGTCCAGATCGATATAAGTTGCCTTGTCTGGCGCGTTCTCTGGAGAGACCGTCCACAGCCACATATCCTCTTCTGGCTCCGAGCCCGGGTTCTCTAGTAGATCGCCCTCGTAGGAGATGTGCAAAAGGTTCGCATCCATCGAGTAAGGCGACTTAGTGCCGCGCTTCTTGTCGACAGCGATATTATGCGTCTCGCAATAAGCCATTAGCTTCTCGCGGGAGTTCAAGTCCCAATCGCGCCAAGGAGCAATCACCTTTACGCCAGGCATAAGCGCATAGGCGCCGAGTTCGAAACGCACCTGGTCGTTGCCCTTGCCGGTAGCACCGTGAGAGATGGCATCGGCGCCAGTGGCGGCGGCGATCTCAACGAGGCGCTTGGCGATCAAGGGACGCGCAATAGAGGTGCCTAGCAAATACTCACCCTCGTATAGGGTATTGGCACGGAACATCGGGAAGACGAAGTCGCGCACGAACTCTTCGCGCAGGTCTTCGATGAAGATTTCTTTGATCCCCATCGCCTGTGCCTTCGCTCGCGCTGGCTCAACCTCGCCACCTTGGCCAAGATCGGCAGTAAAGGTAACGACTTCACAACCGTAGGTTTCACTCAGCCACTTCGCGATGACCGAAGTGTCCAGTCCGCCGGAATAGGCCAGCACGACTTTATTGATGCCAGACATCATTGACTCCTTGCAATTTGCGCATTCAAAAATGGGGAATAAAAAAGAGGAGGTATTGTACAGGGATCACGGAGGAAATTCGACGAGAACAAGCGTGGAGATGGATTATCGGCGGCGCAGCAGTAATGTAACGCGGCGGTTACGAGCGCGATCTTCCGCCGTGCGCTCATTCGGCACAATCAAATACTCCGCAGTCTCGCCAAAGTAGCGGGTCTCTAGAATGTCCTCTTCAATGCCATGGTTCACCAAGTATTCGTGAACGGCGAAGGCACGCAGCCGAGAATTTTCGAGGTTATCGCGGCTTGCGCCGGCGGTATCGGTGAACCCATTGATTTGTATGGAGTAAATACTCGAATCGGCCTGCACATAGAGGATGATGTCATCCAACATCGCGCGGTCTTGGGCATCCAACTCCATCTGCCCCGCATTCCAGAAGACCGTGGAGCGCTCGATCTGGCCGAAATTCACCGGGAGCAGGTTCTGTGCGCAACTCTGATAAGAGCGATAGGCCGCCAGAAAATTGACCGGAGACACCGCGACCTGCACCGAATCTTGGTCGCTATACCAAGTGCGCCGCGTTAGCGTCGGCATCATGCCCTTGAATATCTCCGCGAGTATCACCCTAGTTTGCGTCTCGTTCAGGCTCACTGGGCGGTTGCTGCGCACAACATCCACATAACCTATGTCCTGTTCGCGCAGGTTTTGTCGCCAAGAAGGAGGCACAGAGGTCATCAACGCACGGCCCTCTGCCATGTCGCTTTGCAGAGCTTCGAGGTGGAATAGTATCGGTTCACCCGCCTGCCGATAGAACACGGCTTCGCCGAAACGCGGAATCGATTGACTAATAGTGCAGGCGAATACCGAGGCACTCACGCTCCACTGCGAAGTATCGAAATCCGCGTAATAGGCGAGATTGCCCGGCTGCACGCTGGGCGCAGAGAGCAAACTCACCAAAGATAAGGTAAACTTCAGGCTGATTTTCATTCGCCGCTTCTGGTCATTAGGTTTCCCTGCTTTTAGGACACCCAAAACGGGGGTCCACAATAAACAGTGCCTCAGTAGACAAGCATCGGCCGGCCCGCTGAAAACTTTACCTTTTTACCTACAGAACATTGCAACTCAAGGTTTTAAACCCGCATGAAACAAATAACCCTGCTCCAACCCGACGATTGGCACGTTCATCTACGCGATGGGGACGCCCTGCCCCACACCGTAGCTGCCACTGCGCGCTATTTTGGCCGCGCGATAGTGATGCCTAATCTTAAACCTCCTGTCGTCGATACCGCTAGTGCCCGCGCCTATCGCGAGCGAATATTGGCGAATATTCCCAGCGGCTTAAGCTTCGACCCGCTAATGACGCTCTATCTCACCGACGCGACGAAGCCCGAAGAGATCATCAAAGCCAAGACCAGTGGCTTTGTTCACGCACTCAAATATTATCCAGCGGGTGCTACAACTAATTCTGAAAACGGCGTTAGCAATATCGACAAGGTAGGCGCAGTTCTTGAGGTAATGGCCGAAATTGGCATGCCACTTCTTGTGCATGGTGAGGTTACCGACTCGCATATCGATATCTTCGACAGAGAGAAAGTATTTATTGATCAAATACTTAAGCCACTTACCGCACGCTTCCCGACACTAAAAATAGTGCTCGAGCACATCACCACCGCCCATGCCGTAGAGTTCGTGCAAAGCAGCAGCGGCCAGGTCGGCGCGACCATTACCGCCCACCACCTACTGTATAACCGTAGCGACATGCTCGCCGGGGGCATCCGCCCCCATCTGTATTGCCTGCCGATTCTCAAGCGCGACATTCACCAGCAGGCCTTGATTCAGGCCGCCACTAGTGGCGACCCGCGTTTCTTCCTCGGCACCGACTCGGCCCCCCATATCCGCGGTCTCAAAGAGAACGCCTGCGGCTGCGCCGGCAGCTACACCGCCTTCGCGGCGCTAGAGCTGTACGCCGACGTGTTCGAGCGCGCTGGCGCCCTAGACCGTCTCGAGGGCTTCGCCAGCCATTTCGGCCCAGACTTTTATGGGCTGCCGCGCAATAAGCGCCGCATTAGATTAGAGAAATCCCCGTGGACGGTCCCTGCCGATTACGCCTTTGGACCCGAGCGAGTTGTGCCACTGCGCGCCGGTGAACAACTTCAGTGGCGTGTCGCGGAGATCAGCGCATGAGTTTTGATACAGAAGAAGATGCAGTCGACAGCCCTATGGCGGCGCGCTTTCGCGGCTATTTGCCGGTGGTGGTCGATATCGAATGTGGAGGCTTCAATGCGAAGACCGATGCCATTCTAGAGATTAGCGCGGTCATCTTGGCCTTTAATGATAAGGGAGACTTAGAGGTAGAGCAGACTTTCTTCCAACGCGTGATCCCTTTTAAGGGCTCCAATATAGAAGACGCGGCTTTGAAGTTCACGGGCATCGACCCCTTCCACCCCTTGCGCATCGCCAAGGGTGAGAAAGAGGTCTTCGACGATATGTTTCGGATTATCCGTAGCGCCATCAAGGCCAATCATTGCAAGCGCGCTATTCTGGTCGCCCACAATGCCCATTTCGACCATGGCTTTATCAATGCAGCCACCGCGCGCCATGACCTCAAGCGCAACCCCTTCCACCCCTTCTCTAGCTTCGACACCGCGACTCTGAGTGGTTTGGTCTATGGGCAGACGGTACTGGCCCGCGCCTGCGAGGCAGCAGGCATCGAGTTTAGCAACACCGAGGCCCACTCGGCGAAATATGACGCCAACAAGACCGCGGAGTTGTTCTGCGAGATCGTCAACAAGTGGAAGCGCTTGGGCGGCTGGCCGCTGTGATAGATGGGGTCAGAGTAACTTTATCTTCTGGATTAATGGGGCAGCGACTTTACGTTCGATAAAGTTACTCTGACCCCATTAATTGGTGGATAGAACCACTGATTGTAGGAGCGGGCCTATTCAAAAAACCCTACGACGCAGTTTCCGCATCCACCTTCACCGCATCTACCATCTTCTGCAACTCACCGTTCTCGAACATGTCGGTCACGATGTCGCATCCGCCTACCAGTTCACCTTCTATATAGAGTTGCGGAAACGTAGGCCAGTTAGCGATGCCTGGCAGTGTGGCGCGAATCTCTGGGTTCGCCAGGATATCCACGAATGCGAAGCGCTTGCCGCAGGACATCAGGCATTTCACCGTCTGTGCGGAGAAACCACACTGGGGCTGATCTGGGCTGCCCTTCATATAGAGAAGAATAGGGTTGGAACTGATTTGTTCTTTGATAGTGGCTTCGATGCTCATAATATTTCCTGCTCGCGTTGAAAGGATGGATATGCGATTTGCGCATTGCGCGGCTGCTAATTGCTTGTCTAGTGCATGCGGCTCAATGGCTAAGTGGGGGCATTCTACACGAAAGCAAACGCGATTTTTACCAGAACTTATAAGGCCTTCGGACTCGGATTGCCACTGCCTCACAAAGTAATATAAGATACCGCTTTGCTTAATTTGGACGCTTAAATCTGCCATTTGTGCTGAATATTGCTTGGAAATAGTAGTTTTTTGCGTTCACTTGCTCGGCTGCTTCTTGCCGGCAACGCAATTTCGCGCTTTCCCGTTACTCTCCGTGTATCGATAACCTATATTAGCAGGGTCATCCTGAGAGTCGCCTTTTGGATAAACTAACGAGTACAAACCGTACTTAGAGAAGGACATTACAAGTTTTAGCTATGACTACTCGACACTTTTTAACATTGATGGATCTTGATAAAGACGAACTGCACCATATTATTCAGCGTGCTATCGCCCTCAAGAACAGCCCGATGCTGCACAACGACTCTCTGCAGCATAAAACCCTGGCCATGGTGTTCGAGAAGTCTTCCACCCGCACACGCGTCGCGTTCGAAGTCGCGATGACTCAGCTCGGCGGCAATAGCATATTCCTGGCCAGCGGCGACACCCAATTGGGCCGCGGCGAGCCCGTAGAGGACACGGCTAGAGTTATTTCCCGCATGGTGGATTTTATTACCATCCGCACCTTCGAACATAGCAAGCTAGAACTATTCGCCAAGCATTCATTGGTGCCTGTGATCAATGCGCTTAGCGATGACTACCACCCCTGCCAGTTATTGGCCGATATGCAGACCTATTTCGAGAATCGCGGCGATATTCAGGGCAAGTCTGTGACCTGGGTCGGCGATGGCCATAATATGTGCCAGTCCTATATGAATGCCGCGCAGCAGTTCGACTTCCAGCTCACTATCGCCTGCCCCGAGGGTTTCGACCCGGAGCCGGCGCTATTGGAGGCACGTAGCGCCCATGTGCGCATCGTGCGCGATCCCCACGAGGCAGTGCGCGACGCAGACTTGGTGACTACCGATGTCTGGGCCTCCATGGGCCAAGAGGAAGAGCGCAAGAAGCGTTTGCAGATTTTCGCAGACTATCAGGTAGACGAAGAGATGATGGCCTTAGCTAAACCCGACGCCCTATTCTTCCACTGCCTGCCAGCGCATCGCGGCGAGGAAGTCTCGGCAGCAGTGCTCGATGCCCCGAACTCGGTAGTTTGGGAAGAGGCAGAAAACCGTTTGCACACTAAGAAGGCATTGCTCGAGTTTCTATGTCAAAAATAAGCCTCTACGCTCGGCGCGCAGCAACTGCTAGTGCCGAGACTAAAGGCAAGCAGCATTCACTATCACGCTGGACGATGTAACACAGGACATCCCCATGGCGAAACCGAAGCGTATTAGAACAGATCGAAAAACGAATCTCGTTCTCTCCGCATTGGTACTCTGCGCGGCTATGGCCGCTGTCGCCATTAACATCTGGTTCGCCTTTCGCGGCGCCACCGAACTCAACCCTAATCTCGATATGCTCTCCAGCGGTTTTAGCAGCGCCTTGATGCTAATCACCGTCGGGCTCAGCGGCTATATGCTGCTGCGCCAGCGCCGCGCGCTCGATGAGAATCGCTTTCGCGCCATTACGGAGAATGCCCGCCAGATCACGGTAATCTTTAACCCAGACGGCAGTCATCGCTACACCAGCCCCGCACTTAAACTTCTGCTGAATGCGCCCAAGAGTCGCCACATTCGCCCTAGCGACTATCTACATCCCGACGACATCCCCGTCGTACTCAAGACCATAAAATCGGTAAAGAGAGACGGCAAAATGATTACCCTTGAAACGGTGCGCTGCATACGGCATGACGGGTTGTGGCGCACTATGGAGGCCGAGTTCAATGACATGAGCAAGGTCTCTGGCGTGAACGGAATCGTCGCCAGCCTGCGTGATGTTACAGAGCAGCGCGAGGCCGAAGACTCCATGCGCATCCTGTCTAGCGCAGTCGAGCAAAGCCACGGCGCCGTTATGATTACCGACAAGAGCGGCATCATCGAATATGTGAACCCGCGCTACACACAGATCACCGGCTATACCCGCGCCGAGTTGCTTGGCACCATGGCTCGCCTGTTAGAGTTCAGCGACGCGGTAGACTCCGAGCAACGAGGCATGCGCCAGTGTATAAATAGCGGAGAAAGCTGGACCGTATCCATGCGCGGCGCGCGCAAGAACGGCGAGCAGTTCTGGCAAGCCGTCTCGGCCTCGCCTGTTCTAAACGAGGCTGGCCTGCTAACCCACATCGTGGTGAGCATCGAAGACACTAGCCAGCAGCGCGCGATGCATGCACAGATGGAACAGCTCGCCTTCTATGACCCATTGACCGGTCTGGAGAATCGTCGCCTGTTCAAGGATCGCCTAGAGCAGAGCATCAAGCAGGTACGCCGCAACAAGGGTGTCATGGCGCTTCTATTTATCGACCTAGATGGTTTCAAACACGTCAACGATAATTTCGGCCACGATGTTGGCGACGAGTTATTGGTAGAGGTAGCCAAGCGTCTCAAAAAATGCGTGCGCGAAGAGGACATCGTGGCACGCCTAGGGGGCGACGAGTTTACCGTCATACTCTCCAGCCTTAAGTACAGCAAGTCTGCTAGCGCGGTTGCCTCCAAGATCATCAAGTCGCTGCAATACCCCATCACGATCGAGGGCCACGAGCTCAATATCAGCGGCAGCATCGGCATCACCATCGCGCCTGACGACTCAATGGATGCCAATGAACTGATGCGCTTTGCAGACATGGCGATGTACCGCGCCAAGTCTTCCGGGCGCAATAACTCGCAGTTCTACACCGACGACATGAACCTCGCCAATGAGGCGCGCAATAGCCTAGAGAACGCGCTGCGCATAGCGGTAGAGGCCAAGAGTTTCGTTGTGTATTTTCAGCCTCAAGTCGATCTCAACGAGCATCGCATCAGCGGCTTCGAAGCGCTAATGCGCTGGCAGCAGGCCGAGGGCGATATCTTGCCAGATCGCTTCATTGCAGTTGCCGAGGAGACCGGGATGATCATCGAGATCGGCGAGATCGTACTGCGCAAGACCTGCGAACAGATGCAGCTACTTCGCGAGGCGGGTTTTAGTGATCAGAAGGTTTCGGTTAATTTATCCGAGAAGCAATTTCGCGACAAAAATCTCATCTCGATGACCCAGCGCATCTTAAGCGAGACGAATTTCGACGCCAATGCTCTAGAGTTTGAGATCACCGAACTGATGGTGATGCACCATGTAGATGATGCGATCAAAACAATGACACACCTCAAGAGCCTAGGTGTCAGCATCGCTATCGACGACTTCGGCACAGGGTTTACCTCCTTAAGCGTTCTGGCTCGCCTGCCGGTGGACAAACTAAAAGTGAGCCGCAGTTTTATTAGTAAGCTTTTTACAGACGAGGGGGAAACGAGTATTGCCTCTGCAGTAATATCCTTGGCCAAACACTTAAACATGACTGTGGCCGCGAAAGGAGTAGAGAACGCCGAACAACTCGCCTTCCTAAAAGCGAATAATTGCTCCACTCAACAGGGCTTCCTGTTCTGCGCGCCAGTTTCGGTAGCGGAGCTCTTACCGCAATTATCGAAGCTACAGGACAATCTACAAGAGCGCTCTGTAGAGAACGTGCTCCAAGCAGAAGCTAACGACGTCGACGCCCTGCGGCATTGATAATAGCGCCATCTTTCTTAAGCCCCCTCTAAACCCTTTGCGGTAAACGCGCGTCTTAGGACTATACAAAAGGCACAGGGAACACATGGCCGAGGAGTTACAACATCTGATCCGCGCAGCACAGGCCGGTGATCTCGCGTCATTTGCGCGTCTGCATGCCCAGTTCGTCGGGCGCGCCTATAGCGTATGTTTGCGCCTATTGGTCGATGTGCAAAAAGCCGAGGACGCCTGTCAGGAGACCTTCATCAAGGTCTGGCAACAGCTGCCCCAGTTTCGAGGAGATAGTGCCTTCGGAACCTGGCTGCACCGCATCGCCACCCACACGGCTATCGACCTGTGGCGCAAGGACAAACTCCTGCGCTTGGTCGACGAAGGCGAGCCAGACAGCCAGGTGGCGCCGCCCGATGAGGGCGTACCCAAGGATTTAGAGAAGGCCATCGCGGCGCTGCCAAGACAGGCCCGCGCAGTGTTTGTGTTGTTTGCGATAGAAGGCTTTACCCATGCCGAGATCGCCGGCCTATTAGAGATAGCGGAGGGTTCCTCCAAGGCCCATTACCACCGCGCAAGACAGTTACTGCAGGAGAGTTTGAGTGAACGATAGAGACGACATTGCACCCCATAGCTCGGATGACGACGCGCTAGATTTGGCGATACAGGCACTGCCTAGAAGCCAAAATCCGGCTCGCGATCTATGGCCCGCGCTGCAAGCACAATTACCCCCACGGCGAGCTCGCCGCGCGCCTTGGAGCTGGGCGGCGGCCGCAGTAGTGGCAGCGCTGGTGCTTAGCATATGGATACGCCCCGACCTCGGGCCGAGCTCTGTGACCGCCCCCCCACTAGCGCAGTTGGACTCACCGACGGCGGAGCATAGCCTCTTGAATGTGTATGAGACTCAGAAGGCCTCGCAAATGGCCACCCTGAACTTCAGCAACCCTTCCGTAAGCCGTCAGCTAGCCATTTGGGATGGCGCGGTGCAGCAGGTGCGCGGCGCATTGAGCTACTACCCAGAAGAACCGCGGCTACTGCGGCAGCTAGACCGTTTATATCGACAACAACTGAGTTACCTAGAAACCCTCGCCATGGTTGATCCACAAGTGGCTGCATACTATTGAAGGAGAATCGTTCTATGAAAGCGATACTAAACAAAAACGCCCTACTTCTGTGCCTACTCCTGCCCTTCGCGGCGAGCGCACAGGAGCCCATCGACGAGAGTCGCTCCGTCAGTGCCAACGAGCGCATCTCTATAGAGGTAATGCGCGGCACGGTGCGCATCCGCCCCTCTGACGATAATGTGTTCCGAGTGCGAGGCACCATAGACGAGGACGCCGAGGGCTATACCCTCGAGTCTGAGAACGGCTTCACCAGTTTCGAGATCGACTATCCACGCTCGTCCCGCGGGCGTAATTGGAGCGACGGTGACGATGGTTCCCAGCTAGAGATCGAGATACCCCAGGGCAGCGAGCTAGAGTTTGAGGGCGTCAGTGTCGATGTCGATGTCATGGGCATCACGGGCGGCAGCGAGATCAGCACCGTGAACGGCGACATCATCGCCAGCGAGCTGGGCAACTTCGTCCACTTGGCCGCAGTGAATGGCGAGATCGATAGCCGCAATAATAGTGGCCGCATCGATATCAGCACCGTCAATGGGGAGGTGACCGATAATGGGTCTACCGGCCGTATCGAATACAGCACCATCAATGGCGAGATCAGGGCCAACAGCAGCGCTACCGAAGTGTCTATATCCACCGTCAACGGCGAGGCGGATTTTAGACTCTCGGGCACCCAGGTCTTAGAGCTGAGCACTGTGAACGGCGATATCGACGTGCGCCTTGCCGATTCCCTAAGCCCTCGCATCGATGGCAGCACCGTGAGTGGGGACCTGCGCCTTGCTTTAGAGCCGGCCATTAGCGCGAGCTTTGATATCAGCGCTAACTCCGGCGGTGATATCGAGAACGATTTCAGTGATGAACGCCCTAGCCGTGACCGCTATGGCCCGCGCAAGCACCTAAACTTTTCCACAGGCACCGGCGCAGGCTCTGTGAACATCACTACGATCAGCGGCGACATCGAGTTAGTGCCTCTCTAAACCTAATCGCCTGCAGGGCAGGCTCCTACAGTCAGTGGTTACTCTCGGCAATGGGATGATGCTCTGACTGTAGGAGCCTGCCCTGCAGGCGATAACCCAAACACCCCACAGATCCAAATCAACCACCCTGTAGGAGCGCTTGCCCCCTTACGAGGGCAAGCGCTCCTACACTAATACTGCACCACAATGGTGGATTCCTTGTGCATTCTGTGTCGAATCTACACAGAACCCTGCACCGTCCGGTAGCACAAGCCCTGCACCATTTCGCAGCCTCGCTAATAAAGATTTCTATACCCACTTTATCCACAACTTACACACAGAAAAAGGGCTTGCATTCGAGTCGTTTGCGCTCTATCTTGTGCCCTTGATTCAGAAAGACCCTATATATAGTATTTGAATCAATTCCGCTTAGCAGATGAAAAACAGCGATACAAGCGCTATCTCCCTGTTTCTAGCAGGGAAATCACGACACGCAACATCAGGCACAATCGACCACAAAGTCATGCAGTCTTCGGTTTCCGTCACCCCAGCAGCCCCGCGGGATCGAATAGACATAAAAACATCATGGAGATCCTCAATGCAGACCGAACCCCAAAGTCAATCTAGCGCCAGCACCTCTGCGCAGACGGGCAAAACTCAATCTTCCTCTGCGAGTTCTGCCACCGCGCCAGGGCAAATCCGCGTCATTAAACGTAATGGCGCTGTTGTGGGCTACGACGAGTCGAAAGTCGTCGTCGCTATCACCAAGGCTTATCTAGCAGTAGAGGGTGGCACCGCCGCGGCGTCTTCGCGCGTGCATGACACCGTGGTCAAACTGGGCAAACAGATCAGCGTTATCTTCCGTCGCCGCATGCCTTCGGGAGGCACGATTCACATTGAGGATATCCAGGATCAGGTCGAGCTGGCGCTGATGCGCACTGGCGAGCACAAGGTTGCGCGCAGCTATGTACTCTACCGCGCCGAGCGCGCGCGCCTACGCGACCAACAACGCGTGCGTGAGCACGAAGAGATTCCTGCGATCAACGTGACCTATGCCGACGGCACACAGGGCCCACTGGATACATTGCGCCTGCGCACCGTTATCGACGAGGCCTGCGAGGGGCTCGATAGCGTATCTGCAGATGCCATCTACACCGAGACCATCAAGAATCTTTACCCAGGCGTGCGCATTGCCGACGTGCGGACCTCCTCCGTCATGACCGCCCGCACCATGGTTGAGAAAGATCCAAATTACTCTTATGTGACTGCGCGTCTGCTGCTGGACACCCTGCGCTCCGAGGCTTTGAGCTTCCTTGGCATAGCCGAGAACGCCACTCAGGGCGAGATGCACTACCGCTACCCTGCTGCGCTGCGCACCTATATCGAGAAAGGCGCCGAGCTTGGTCTGCTGTCTCCGCACCTGCTCGACTACGACTTAGAAGTATTGGGCGAGGCTCTGAAGGCAGAGCGTGACGCACAGTTCACCTATCTGGGCCTACAGACTCTGTACGACCGCTACTTTATCCACAGCGAAGGCGTGCGTTTCGAGCTGCCACAAGTATTCTTCATGCGCGTCGCCATGGGCCTAGCGTCCAACGAAGAGAACCGCGAAGAGCGTGCGATCGAGTTCTACAACCTGATCTCCAGCTTCGACTATATGACCTCGACTCCGCAGCTGTTTAACTCCGGCACCCTGCGTCCGCAGTTATCCTCTTGCTTCCTGACGACAGTGCCCGATGACCTGCACGGCATCTACAGCGCCATCCGCGACAACGCCATGCTCTCTAAGTGGGCTGGCGGTCTTGGTAACGACTGGACGCCAGTGCGCGCACTGGGTGCCCACATCACTGGCACCAATGGCAAGTCACAGGGTGTAGTGCCCTTCCTGAAAGTCGTGAACGACACGGCCGTGGCCGTGAACCAGGGTGGCAAGCGTAAGGGGGCCGTGTGTGCCTACCTAGAGACTTGGCACTTGGACATCGAAGAGTTCATCGAGCTGCGTAAGAACACTGGTGACGATCGTCGCCGTACCCACGACATGAACACCGCCAACTGGATTCCTGACCTGTTCATGAAGCGCGTCTTCCAAGACGGCGACTGGACTCTGTTCTCTCCGAACAATGTGCCGGACCTGCACGACCTGCATGGCCGCGCCTTCGAAGAGGCTTACTGCGAATACGAGCGCCTGGCTATCGCCGGCAAGATCGAGGTCTACAAGACTCTGAAAGCGAAGGACCTGTGGCGCAAGATGCTCTCGATGCTATTCGAGACTGGCCACCCATGGATCACTTTCAAAGACTCGTGCAACGTGCGCTCGCCACAGCAACACGTGGGCGCCATCCACTCCTCTAACCTGTGTACAGAGATCACTCTGAACACCAGCGCAGAAGAAGTGGCGGTGTGTAACCTAGGCTCCGTCAACATGGTGAACCATGTGGACGAGAACGGCCTGAACATCGAGAAGCTGCGCCGCACTATTAAGACTGCAGTGCGCATGTTGGATAACGTGATCGACATTAACTACTACTCCGTAGATCAGGCCAAGACCTCTAACCTGCGCCACCGTCCTATCGGCATGGGCATCATGGGTTTCCAAGACGCGCTGTACGCGATGAAGATCCCCTACTCGTCCGATAAAGCGGTAGAGTTTGCCGACTCCTCTATGGAAGCGATCAGCTATTACGCTATCGAGGCATCGACTCATCTGGCCGAAGAGCGTGGCGCTTATGAGAGCTATAAGGGCTCCTTGTGGGACCGCGGCATTCTGCCGATCGACTCACTGAAGCTACTATCCGAAGAGCGCGGCGCCGAGTTCCTCGACGTGAACATGAACTCTTCAATGGACTGGGACAGCCTGCGCGAGCGCATCAGCAACGTTGGCATGCGTAACTCCAACGTGTTGGCTATCGCACCGACTGCGACCATCGCCAACATCAGCGGCGTGTCGCAGTCGATCGAGCCGACCTATCAGAACCTGTATGTGAAGTCGAACCTCTCGGGCGAGTTCACCGTGGTGAACCCCTACCTGATCAACGACCTCAAGGCTCTGGATCTGTGGGACAGCGTGATGGCGAACGACCTGAAATACTACGATGGCAGCGTGCGCATGATCGACCGCATTCCGCAGCACATCAAAGAGCTGTATGCCACGGCATTCGAGATCGACCCACGCTGGTTAGTAGACGCCGCAAGCCGTCGTCAGAAGTGGATCGACCAGGCCCAGTCTCTGAACCTGTACATCGCCGGTGCTAACGGTAAGAAACTAGACGTCACCTACCGCATGGCTTGGCTACGCGGTCTCAAGACGACCTATTATCTGCGTGCACTAGCCGCCACATCCACGGAGAAGTCCACCATCGACAACAACAGCCTCAACGCTGTGTCTAGTCAGATGGAGAGCGCTGCGGTACCGCAGGCCTGCTCGATCGACGATCCGGATTGCGAAGCCTGCCAGTAACCCTGGCGGCTCGCCTCGCTAACAAGAAGATACACGTAAAGAGGATTTTATTATGTTGTCATGGGATGAGTTTGATGTGGAGGAGAACACCTCCACTACATCAGCCACGAAGACCAAGGCCGACGCCGTAGGTGTGCAAGCACGCGCGGCGCAAGCAGAAGCAGTTGCGGCCCCAAAGCCGGCCCCCGCAGCGCCAGTAGCACCGGCAGCGCCCGCCCCTACTAACCGTATGGACAGCGCCACCGCCGCTAGCCCGCGCCCGGCTCCAGTTGAGAAGAGCGATAGCGACAGCGAAGTGATCGCCAGCGAAGCCGTGCAGGCCGCCATCGAGTCTCTGGAAGAGTTAGACCTGACCGCAGGCATAGACGAGCTAGCAGAGTCTGCCCAGCGCGTTGCGGTGGACGACAAGCGCATGATCAACTGTCGCGCCGACCTCAACCAGCTTGTGCCCTTCAAGTATGACTGGGCGTGGCAGAAGTATCTGGATGGTTGTTCCAACCACTGGATGCCACAAGAAGTGAACATGAACGCGGACATCGCGCTGTGGAAGAGCAAGACCGGCCTTACCGAAGACGAGCGTCTGATCGTCAAACGTAACCTGGGCTTCTTCTCTACCGCCGACTCCCTCGTGGCTAATAACTTGGTGCTAGCCGTGTACCGTCTGATCACTAACCCCGAGTGCCGCCAGTACATCCTGCGTCAGGCCTTCGAGGAAGCGATTCATACCCACGCCTATCAGTACTGCATCGAGTCTCTGGCCATGGACGAAGGCGAGATCTTCAACATGTACCACGAAGTCCCTTCCGTTGCGAAGAAGGCCTCTTGGGGCCTGAAGTACACCCAGGAGTTGAGCGACCCGAACTTCAACACCGGCACGCGTGAGACCGACCAGGCGCTTCTAAAGAACCTGATCGCGTTCTACTGCTGTTTGGAAGGCATATTCTTCTACTGCGGCTTCACCCAGATCCTGTCCATGGGCCGTCGCAACAAGATGACCGGCACATCGGAGCAGTTCCAGTACATCCTGCGCGACGAGTCTATGCACCTGAACTTCGGCATCGACATGATCAACCAGATCAAGCTGGAGAACCCTTCCCTGTGGACCGACAAGATGAAGGAAGAGGCCACGCAGATGATTCTGCAGGCCACGCAGCTCGAGATCGAATACGCACGCGACACCATGCCGCGCGGCGTACTGGGCATGAACGCCCCCATGATGGAAGAGTACCTACAGTTCATCGCGAACCGAAGACTGGTACAGATTGGCCTGCCCGAGCAGTTCAAAGGCGCCAAGAACCCCTTCCCATGGATGTCGGAGATCATGGACCTTCGCAAAGAGAAGAACTTCTTCGAGACCCGCGTGATCGAGTACCAAACTGGTGGGGCCTTGAGCTGGGAATAAGCCGTCCTTGCAGTAGTAGGAGCGAGTTAATGAGCAGTGACAAGAACCAACAGAAAAGCCCCGACACCACCCTGATGTCGCTCGACCAGTTGAGCGACACCATCGAGGTGATGACCGGAGTAGTACAACGCCTAAAGCGTCATTTGGACCTGCAACTGACGCTTAGCGAGAACAAGCCCGAGGCCAGCGCGCTGAGCCAGGAACTGCTAGAGAACGAACGCGAGCTGCTAGACCTACAGCAACTGGCGAACGAGCAGAAACTGAGCGTGGCGGTACCGAGCAGCGACAACGATGGCCAAAGTGCAAAGCAGAACCAAGAGAGCAAAGAAGAGCGCAGTTTCATAATAGAGATTGCTCAGCAAGAAGAAGCTGACGACCTCTCCAGCGACCGAGTGCTGCACTAAGCAAAACGGCACTGGCTTTAGAGATCTTGCCATGCCGACAGAGTACCTACAGCAGCCAGGCCAACAGGATGACCCCAAGCCCCCACAAGGCGTCATCCTGTTGGCCGCCGGCTTTAGTCGCCGCTTCGGCGGCATCAAACTCAACGCCCTCCTCCCCAACGGTAATACCGTCTTCGGGCAAACCTACGCCCGCATAAAAGCTGCTACTGACAATATACTGGTTGTTACGCGGCCTGAGCTTCTTAATATCCTATTGGCTGCTGGCAGCCCTAAAGACAATACCGTGCTTTGTCCCGATGCTGATAAAGGCATGGGGCATACGCTTGCCTGTGGGATTCAGGGTGTTCCCGATTGGTCTGCGGCACTGGTGTGTCTTGCGGATATGCCTTTTATTAAGACTGCTACTTATACCCAACTTCTGAATTCATTAAACGAAGACTCTATCGTTGTGCCTGAGTTTCGGGGGCAACGTGGGAATCCTGTGGGGTTTGGGCGGACGTGGTTTGAGCTGCTTGCGGGGGCTACTGGGGATGTTGGGGCTCGGGGGGTTATGAGGGAGCATGCAGACTCTATATCGAAGCTTGCTGTGGAGGATGAGGGGGTCTTGCGGGATGTGGATGTGCCGGGGGATTTGGGTTGAGGCGAACGTCGTTGATCGTTGGGTTGGTTCGGTTTCGCGGGTTTGTTCGTGAGCCACAATATCTTTGCTTGATCCCGCCTCTTATGGGGGTATATTAGTGGGCGGGTTTCCACTTTAATTGCTTGGACCGGTCCGATTCTCTTTAGAACAGGATGCTAAACCGTGGACATACGGAAATAAAGAGCGCAATTCCGATTAATAGTTATGAGGCGGTAGTTCTCATAAACATGCTGTTATGCATCTTTGGAGAGTTAAGTGAGTATTTTAGAGTGGTCGGCTAGCTTGATTGATTCTATTGCATGGCCATGCACAGTTCTCATAGTTGTGTGGTGGCTACGTACACCTTTATCAAAGCTACTACTAACCCTTAATAGATTTAAATGGAGAGACCTGGAAATTGATCTCTCAAAAGAGATAGAGAAGATATCTGAAGAAACAAACGCGCTCTCGACTGAAAAAGACAGCGTGTTATCAGATGATGAAGTGTCAGAGATCGAACAGCTTCAGAGCGAAGTAGAGGAAGTCGCAAGGGTATCTCCCCCAGCAGCTATAACGTTAGCTTGGACCGAACTTGAAAGAGAGATCATGACTACCGCCCATAGGCTTGGGATGCAATCAAAATCAAGAGCTTTCGTAACGCCAAATAAGGCACTGAATACTTTAGTCGGTAGTGAAAAGCTGAGCCGTGAAGAACTTAGATTATTGAAGAAGATGCAGATGCTTAGGAACCAGGCAGCCCATCACTCACGAGAGCTGCAGTATCTTACCCAAGATGATGCAGTTCAATATTTAGCTAATGTTTTGCTCCTCATAAATAGGTTAAGAGCAATCAATGCATAACAAGCCGCTTCAGAGCGATCAAAAAATGCCGTCACGTCTTTTGCTAGCGCAAAATCCACGCCAGCATTTTTTGGCGCCTGAGCAGAGGCGTTAGGCATCCCTATGGGCCAAGAAATGAATGAAGACTGGTTCGCTTTTCAAGAAAAAATTAAGGAACACTTCGTTTCGCTTGGCGCAGACGCAGAAACCAATGTCAGGATTTCCGGCGTACGTACAGCACATGATATCGATATCTTAGTACGCACGAGATTTCTTGGAGAAGATTTGGTTTGGATAGTAGAAGCTAAGCATTGGAAAACCAAAGTTACGAAAGCAGAAGTTATGACTTTAAGATCTATCGTCGATGATGTCGGTGCTGATAGAGGGTTTATAGTTTCGCTTGTGGGATTCCAAAGTGGCGCCAAAGAAGCCTCAAGAAGTACTAATGTAACTCTAAAGACTTTCGAGCAACTGAAAGCGCATACGCAAAAAGAAGTAGAGTCCGAAATTCTCAAGACCTATAAAGATCGACTAAACATCATCGAAGATAGATACTGGTCACATGGAAAACAATCTCGCATCGAATACGGGCTTCGGCACGATTTTTTCCCTTTCCCAAACAAGTTTACTGGGCAGGAGCTTCTTGGCACAGCTCGCGCTGCAATAATGTTAGCGGAATCTCATATATACCCTATCGATCTACAGATGCATTTAACAGAGCGGAAAGGTGAAGCGTTCGCGCAGAATTTCCAGCAACTAGTCAATTGGCTTAATCTTAACCTAAATCATATGGACCATAGGTTGCTAGATGCTGAATGGAATATGCACAAAAACGGGGACTTCAATCCTACTTTAGGCAGAACCCCTCTAGGAGAGAAACACCCAAGCGAAATGATGGCGGAAGCGATTTTCGAGAAAAGTCAAATAATGACTAACAAGCGACTGAAACGTGACGCGCAAACGCGCTGATCTAGCACCACTTTAATGGACAGTTAATTACTGTTTATCAAAGAGGTCTAGACAATGGGACAAACTAAGAAAAGACAATATGATCGTTACACCCTAGCATTCAAGCTGCAGGCCGTTAAGTTGGCTAACCATCCTAGCGTTATGGCAAAGGATATTGCAGACTCTTTAGGTATTCATCCTGTCATGCTTTACCGCTGGCAGATGGAACATCGTAAAGGAGAACTGAAGGAAAATAAGCACATGAAGCCTATAAAGTCGTCGCCTAAGCGACGACCGACTCGTACCGACCCGCTAGTGGCAAAAGAAGCTGAGCTGGTTAAGGCAAACAAACGCATAAAGGATTTAGAGAAGGCGCTAGCTAACCGTACTGACGAGGTGGAGCTACTAAAAAAGGCGGAGCGGTTCTTCAAGGAAAACCCATAGCAAAATTCGCGTTTATCGAGAAGAACCGCGCTCATTTTAAGATCACCCGCTTGTGCGAACTGCTTGGTGTTTCTGCTAGTGGTTTTTATGCATGGTCTGATAGACCAATGAGCAACCGACGACGCTATGATCTGCAGTTAATGGACGTCATTCGTGAGTTGCACCAAGGGTGTAGGCGCGCCTATGGAGCTGCTCGTTTACATCGAGAGTTAGTACGTCGAGACTCCCCCTGTAGTCGTCGGCGTATAAACCGATTAATGCGAGAGCTAGGCATTAAGGCGTCAACTACAGGCCTTTATGTATCCAACCCTGGAAAGCATGAGTTTTATTCAGCTACTGGCAACCAGTTGAAGGTTATTGGACCACCGAAGGAGCTGCGTACACATTGGGCGGGTGACTTCACTTATATA
>CAJXUA010000021.1 GCA_913060695.1 uncultured Gammaproteobacteria bacterium
CACAGAGTAGATCGTCGGCAGCGTCAGATGTGTATAAGAGACAGCATAGACTCCTCTGACGTGAAGACGCAAGGCACTGGTATTTTGGAAGGCGTACACGCCATCCTCGTACCTGGTGGCTTCGGCATCCGTGGCGTCGAAGGCAAGATCCGCACCGTGCAGTTTGCGCGTGAGAATAAGATCCCTTATCTCGGCATCTGCCTCGGCATGCAAGTTGCGGTCATCGAGTACGCTCGCAATGTAGCCGGACTACCCGAGGCGCACAGCACGGAATTTAAAGCAGATTGTAAGGACCCCGTCATTGCCTTGATCAGCGAATGGATATCGGCCGATGGTAGCAAAGAGCTACGGGATGAGAACTCCGACCTCGGGGGCACCATGCGCCTAGGTGGACAGGAATGCCGCTTGGATCCGACTTCTAAGACATTCGAGTGCTACGGCAAGGAAGTGATCGTTGAGCGTCACAGGCACCGTTATGAGGTCAACAACACCTATGTCGAAGCACTACAAAAAGCTGGCCTTAAAGTGGCCGGTCGTTCGATGGATGGTACGCTGGTAGAAGTCATAGAGGTGCCAGATCACCCATGGTTTGTTAGCTGCCAGTTCCACCCGGAGTTTACGTCTACACCGAGAGACGGACATCCGTTGTTTACTGGGTTCATTAAGGCGGCGCTAGAGCATCAATCGACGCTAGCCCCTAAAGAGACCACGGCCGAGTAAAGAGAGCAAACAGTGACAATGACTCAAGACAAGACCATCACGGTAGGCAGCGTGGCGCTCTCCAACTCACGTCCCTTCGTTCTAATTGGGGGCATGAACGTGTTGGAGTCCGAGGCGCTCGCCCTAGAGGTTGCCGAGCACTTCGTAACGCTTACGCGCAAACTCGGCATACCCTATGTCTTCAAGGCCTCCTTCGACAAAGCGAATCGCTCGTCCGTGCACTCCTATCGCGGCCCGGGCCTAGACAAGGGGCTCGCAATTCTGGAGTCGATCAAGTCCCGCTTTGGTGTGCCGATCATCACGGACGTTCACGAGCCTTGGCAGGCGGCACCAGCGAGTGAGGTGGCCGACATTATTCAGCTGCCCGCGTTCCTATCGCGCCAAACAGATTTAGTCGTGGCCATGGCCAAGACCAAGGCTGCGATCAATATCAAGAAGGCACAATTCTTAGCCCCGCAAGAGATGCAGCATATCCTTAGTAAATTCGAAGAGGCTGGCAACGAGCGCTTGATGCTCTGCGAGCGTGGTTCGAGCTTTGGCTATAACAACCTCGTTGTGGACATGCTTGGTTTCTCGGTGATGAAGAAATTCGCTTACCCGCTGGTCTTCGATGTCACTCATTCGCTTCAGAAGCCTGGTGGTTTAGCGGCTAGCGCGGATGGCCGCAGGGCGGATGTCACCACATTAGCTCGTGCAGGTATGAGCCAAGGTATTGCAGGCTTATTTATCGAAGCGCATCCCGAGCCAGCGAAAGCAAAGTGCGATGGTCCATGTGCCTTGCCATTGGCGAAGCTCGAGGAGTTTTTGAAACAGATGAAGGCGATCGATGATCTGGTGAAGAGCTTCCCAGAGATCGATACGGCCTGATACAAAAAATAAACAAACTTTGATTGGAGAGAATAGGAAACTATCATGGCAGAGATTAAGAGCATAAAGGCACGGGAGATTCTCGATTCTCGTGGCAATCCTACCATCGAGGCAGACGTCACATTAGCCTCTGGTGTCGTAGGCACGGCTTGTGCGCCTTCCGGTGCATCGACCGGTTCACGCGAAGCTTTGGAGCTGCGCGACAAAGACCCGAAACGCTATCTCGGTAAAGGCGTGCTCACTGCTGTGAACAACGTGAATACCTCGATTCGTGACGCCCTATTAGGACACGATGCCCTGGATCAGGAAGCCCTAGATAAAGTCATGATCGATCTAGATGGCACGCCAAACAAAGCGAGCCTTGGTGCCAACGCGATACTTGCCGTGTCACTGGCGGCAGCGAAGGCCGCTGCAATCGAGAGCAAGATTCCCTTGTATGCGCATATCGCCAAACTCAATGGCGGCGCGGGGACTTTCTCCCTGCCAGTGCCAATGATGAACATCATCAATGGTGGTGAACACGCAGACAATAATGTCGATATCCAAGAGTTCATGGTGCAGCCTGTTGGAGCCCCAAGTTTCTCAGAGGCGCTTCGCTATGGCGCTGAGATATTCCACAGCCTCAAGTCTGTGCTGAGCAAGCAAGGCCTGAGCACTGCAGTAGGGGACGAGGGCGGCTTCGCGCCAAACCTGCCCTCCAATGCCGCGGCACTGGACGCCATCCTAGAGGCAGTCGAGAAGACTGGGCTCAAGATGGGCAGCGATATTCGCTTAGCACTGGACTGTGCCGCCTCTGAATTCTACCGCGACGGCAAGTATCACCTGAAGGGCGAGAACTCGGTCTATGACTCTGCGGGTTTCGTCGACTATCTCGCCAAGCTCTCCAGTGACTATAAGATTCTCTCTATCGAAGACGGCATGGACGAGAGTGACTGGGATGGCTGGGCTAAATTGACTCGTAAGATCGGCGACCGCGTACAGTTGGTGGGTGACGATTTGTTCGTGACCAATACGGAGATTCTGAGCCGCGGCATCGAGCAGAGCATCGCGAACTCTATCCTGATCAAGTTCAATCAGATTGGCACGCTGACAGAGACTCTCAATGCAATCCGCATGGCGAAGAATGCTGGCTATACTGCGGTAATCTCCCATCGCTCGGGTGAGACTGAAGACACAACTATCGCCGACCTCGCGGTGGCGACAGGCGCTGGTCAAATCAAGACCGGTTCACTGTGTCGATCTGATCGTGTTGCCAAGTACAATCGCTTGCTGCGCATAGAAGAAGAGCTTGGCAGCAAAGCGGTCTATCGTGGTATTGAGGAATTCAATCACATCAACGGTTAGCGCAATGCCGACGCAGGCGCGTCGGCTAGGCGGGATCACTATGAAAGTTCTTGTGAGCGTACTAGTGCTGTTGTTTCTGATTCTGCAGTTTAATCTGTGGGTTGGGGAGGGCAGTTTCTCGCAGCTGCGCGATCTCGATGCCCAGGTGCAAGGGCAGGAAGTGGAGAACCTCAGCTTAGTGGAGCGCAATCAAGAGCTCGAAGGCGAGGTTGTCGATCTCAAGGAAGGCCAAGATGCGATCGAAGAGCGCGCGCGTAGCGAGTTTGGCATGGTGAAAGAGGGCGAGACTCTCTACATTATCGTTGACGAATAAAGACCCTTTCTAATTAAGTGTAGATGCCGGTGTAAGCCGGCATCGGTGCTTCTAGGCTAGTACAATCGAAGCTCCCCTTCGGCTGAGAACAGCCAAGAGTGCTTACTTACAGAGACAGTTTATGGCGATTTGGGCAATAGTACCTGCAGCAGGCATTGGGGCGCGCATGAATAGCGAGATGCCCAAGCAATACCTCGCCATCGATGGCCAGTCGGTGATTGCCCATACCCTACAACGCCTCGCCGGTTTGGCTGACTTACGAGCAACCGTAATAGCCCTGCATCCACAAGATTCACTGTGGGCGCAGCACGGTGTGGCGCTGCACGAAGGACTGATGACTTGTAGCGGGGGTGAACAGCGCTGTCAGTCGGTGCTCAATGGTTTGTATGCACTGGCAGGATTAGCGAATGACGACGATTGGGTACTAGTGCACGATGCGGTGCGACCCTGTGTGCGCCTCGAAGATATCGAAACGCTGCTGCGCGAAGTCGAGAATCATCCAGTCGGTGGTCTGTTAGGCATCCCGGTAAGCAGCACCTTGAAGCTGGCGAACGAGAGTGGCGACATAGTGGCCACGATGCCACGCGATGACATGTGGCAGGCCAGTACCCCACAAGCGTTTCGCTATGGGCAATTGCGCGAAGTATTGGAACAGTCTGTCGCGCAAGGCGATTTCGTAACTGACGAGGCTGCTGCGATGGAGAAGGCGGGCTATACGCCACGCTTAGTACGTGGTGGCGCCGATAATATCAAGATTACCTATCCCGACGACCTGCGTATGGCCGGCGTGATATTGCAGGCGCAGGCGCAAAGCGCCACAAGCAAAGAGGCGTAGGGCGTATGTGGGATCGAATTCGAACTGGGCACGGCTATGACGCACACCGTTTCGCCGCAGGCTTGTTGCCGAATAAGCCTTTTGTGCTAGGGGGCGTTAGCATCCCTCACGACAAGAGCCTGCTCGCCCATTCCGATGGTGATGCGGTAATCCACGCGCTCTGCGATGCCTTGCTGGGGGCAATTGGCCGCGGCGATATAGGACGGCACTTCCCAGATACCGACCCCGAGTTTAGCAACATCGATAGCGGGCTACTGCTACAGCGTGTGTGCGGGTTTTTACAAGATAGTGACTGGCTTGTCGGCAATGTCGACATCACGATTCTCGCCCAGTCACCGCGAATGGCCCCGCATATCGACGCGATGTGCCAGCGCCTGTCGAGTCTTATGAATATTAGTGCGCAACAAGTGAATGTGAAAGCTTCCACAACCGAAGGCATGGGCTTCGTTGGTCGAAAAGAAGGGATCGAAACATATGCCGTGGTGCTGATCTATCGCGACAAATAAGTCTCATATGGGCGCATCTGGCGCACCACAGGTAGGGCGGCAAGATGAGTGAAGCGCAGGAAGCGTTCGGACGTTTAGGATTTGCTCTCGGGGCGCCGCAAGTGGCGGCGGTATTTAAGCAGTCGGCGCAAGATTTTAGAGTTAACGAAGACCTAGGATTCGAGCTAAGCGGGGAAGGCCAGCATCTATGCTTGTATATCCGTAAGACCGAAGTGAATACGCAGCATGTAGTAAGACATCTGGCTCGTCTTGCCAATGTCCGAGAGCGCGATATCGGCTATGCGGGCTTGAAGGATCATATGGGGGTGTGCGAGCAGTGGCTGAGTATCTACCAAGCAAAGGCGCAGGAGGTGGACCTTAGTAGCCTTGCGCAAATCGGGGTAGAGGTATTGAGCAGCGTCCGCAATAGCCGCAAGATTCGTCGCGGCAGTCATCGCAGCAACGGCTTCAGCATCGTCCTGCGTGACTTTGTCAGCACTGCAAAGGCCCCGCTAGCGGCTGAAGAGGTGCGCGAAGACATAGAGGCACGACTGAGCCAAATACGCGCCCTAGGTGTACCGAATTACTTCGGAGAGCAGCGCTTTGGGCACGCTCACAGCAATATCTTGATGGCGCAGCGACTGTTTAGTGGAGAGTTGCGTCTCAAGAAGGGCTTCAAGCGCGGCATGTTACTTTCGGCGGCGCGCTCTTTCGTCTTCAATGCTGTGCTAAGTGAACGGGTAAAGCAGAACAATTGGGATCAACATCTGCTTGGCGATGTAATGAACCTTGCCGGCACTGGTAGTGTGTTCGAGGCACCCGAATGGGGCGAGACGCTCGCACGACGTTTGGACGTAAAAGATATACATCCAACGGGGCCGCTATGGGGCAAAGGGGCGCTGCGCTCAAGTGCCGAGGCAGCGGCGGTGGAGATGGCGGTGGCCACTGCACAAGCGGATCTGTGCAAGGGTTTGGAAGCCGCGGGCCTAGAGCAGGAGCGACGTAGCCTAAGGCTCATTGCGGCCGACCTGAATTGGAATTGGTTAGACGACGATAGTTTAGAATTGAGTTTCGCGCTGCCGCCGGGCACTTATGCCACGGCTGTACTGCGTGAACTGTGTGTGCTCAAAGAGGCAAAGAACGAGTGACGACTATGAATTTGGCTGGCATTGGTATGACATCCCAGAGGACGCGTGAGCGTCTGGTAGGGCGATTATTGGAGCAGGGAATAAAGCATTGGGGGGTGTTGGATGTCGTGCGTAGTACGCCACGTCATATCTTCCTCGATGAGGCTCTCTCCCATCGCGCCTATGAAGATGTCGCATTACCCATCGGTTATAACCAGACCATCTCCCAACCCTATATCGTGGCCAAGATGACCGAGGCGGTTCTTAATAATCATCCGTCTTTGGACACTGGCAAGCTTAATAATGTGTTGGAGATCGGCACGGGTTGCGGCTACCAGACGGCGATTATCGCGCCACTGGCTCGCAAAGTGTATTCGGTGGAGCGCATCAAGCCCTTGCTGGAGAAGGCGCGTAAGAATATTCGAGTGCTCGGCCTAAACAATGTGCAGTTCAAGCACGACGATGGGAGCATGGGCTGGAAAGAGAAGGGGCCCTTCGACGCCATCATCGCCGCAGCCGCGCCGCGCCGAGTGCCTGAAGAGTTATTGGCACAGTTAGCAGAAGGCGGTCGTCTCATTATTCCCATTGGTGGCGAGGACGTGCAGGAGTTGCGTTTGATTACCCGGCAGGGCGATGAGTTTCATACCGAGGTAGTGGCGACAGTACGCTTCGTGCCACTTTTCATCGGCTCGATTCAGAACTAAGGGCTGCAGCGGAGTACTATGGAAGTTTCTTCAGCTAAAACCTTGCGCGGCAGTTTGCTCCTGTTTGTCAAAGGCATGGCGATGGGCGTAGCGGATTCCGTGCCGGGTGTCTCCGGTGGCACTATCGCCGTGATGGCGGGCATATATGAGGAGTTGATTCACTCCCTCAAGAACCTCAACCCAGTGTCGTTATGGGAGTATCGTAAACTCGGGCTCGCGGGTTTTTGGCGCAGCATCAATGGCAACTTCTTATTGGTCCTGCTCCTAGGCATCGTCAGCGCACTCTATCTGAGTGCTAACACCGTTTTGTATTTGTTGGAGACTCACTACCCGCAGCTGATGGCATTTTTCTGCGGCTTAGTGCTTGGCTCGACGTTTTTCTTGCGTCGGCAAGTGCTTCGTTGGGGTGGCGTTGAGGGGTCCTTCCTGATCTTGGGAATCGGCATCACGCTCCTTATCGCGTTCATCAACCCACTGGCTGGCCAGAGCACTTATCTTTATTTATTCCTGTGTGGGGCAATAGCCATTAGCGCAATGATCCTGCCCGGGATCTCCGGGGCGTTCATCCTGCTTCTACTGGGGGTCTACGACTATGTGTTGGCGGCATTGCGAGCACTCGATGTTGGGGTTATCGTAGTCTTCGCTGCAGGCTGTGCCACGGGGCTGCTAAGCTTCTCCCATCTGCTGTCTTGGACATTTCGCCACTACCGCGAGCAGACTTATGCGTTCCTGACTGGCATGTTGTTAGCCTCTATAGTGGTGCTGTGGCCTTGGAAACTGACACCCGAGCATGGCGCTATAGGCGCAAGCTATCTATCGCCAAGCGCCTACGCGGCCGCGACCGGAACCACGGTGAATGCGCTAACTGCTCTTGGCTTTTTTATACTAGGCTTTGCTTTAGTGACTATTTTTGAAAGAATCAGTCGCAGGCGCTCCTGAACCAGGTGCGCTCTATGTACGAATCAATGGAAACCTTATGTTGCTAGCAAAATTTACTATCTGCCTGCCTCGTCAAGTAACAATAGGGCGCAGCGCCGCGCTGTTGGCTGTGTTGCTGCTGCAGGCTTGCGGTGGTCGTTATCAGGCACCACTCGACGACCAGAGCCGCGTGCTGGAGAGACAAGCGCCTCCTATCTATTCCACCACTGGCACGACGAGCAATACAGCGCCTGCTCCAGCACCCGCCGTACGTAGTAGTGCCTCCACTGTTGGGGCCGGAGTGCGAGTGCAGCCAGCTCCTGGCGTGAGTGTCAATGTGGCGAACGAGCCAGGCGCAATTCAGCGCAGTAGCATCGGTCGTGCGCCTATTGGCGCCGCTACCTCCTCAGGTTCTGCCGCTGTTAGCCCTGCGGCAAGCAACCCAGCAGCTTCCTCAAGCGCTCCTCTTGCGAACACAGCTCCCGTGTCGGCGGGCGTGCAGATGCATACGGTAGCGCGCGGAGACACTCTGTACTCAATCGCATGGCGCTATTCCGTGGACTATCGCGCATTGGCTGTGGCTAATAATCTCGCGGCACCCTATACCATCTATCCTAATCAGCAGTTGAATGTGAATATCAGCAACGTCAGCAACAATGCCATAAGCAATGTGCCCACTATCCCAGTGGCGCCAGCCGGCGACCCCGCTGTAAATGTCGGTGAGCGTCCAGTTGCCGCTGTTGCGAATCGTAGAGTGGGCAGTGTAGCTACTAGGGTTGTAGAGGGTGTGCTTTGGCAGTGGCCTGTTGAGGGGCGCGTAGTGCGTGGTTATAGTGCGAGTGCCGAGAGCACGAGCAAAGGCATCGATATTGGCGGGCGCCGTGGCGAGCCCGTATATGCGGCAGCGGATGGCGACGTGGTTTATTCAGGTCGTGGCATTCAAGGGCAGGGCGATCTCATTATCATCCGCCACAACGCGCGTTTCCTCTCCGCATATTCTCACAACAGCAATATGCTAGTGACAGAGGGTGCACGCATTCGCGCCGGTGATAAAATTGCAGAGCTTGGCACCGACCCGCGCGGCGCCGAGCTTTTGCATTTCGAAGTACGGGTCGACGGCAAGCCAGCAGACCCTATCCAATACCTTCCTCCTCGCTAAGCGAACTCGATGCTGCCTGCGCCATATAGCGCGCAGGCAGTAAGTTCTAGACTATTCGATCTTTATCTTCCATTAAATTCGTGGGATTTTTACTTGTCCCACAAATATGACGATGCTAGTATTTTCTTCACTGGAGATTCGGAACGAGCGTTGTAACAAAAATAATTCATGCATTTCTCCTCTCGGCTGCTCCGAATGTCCACAAAATAGCCGTGTGGGAGGGTGCTCATGGAAGATAATTCTCAAGATGACAGGGAGCGCATCATGGAGCAATTAGCGAAGGAAGGGGGTTCGGACCTTGCGGGGTCGCAGCAGAACGAAGAAGAAACGCATAATCGAGTTGCGATCAGCGAGCAGATTAAGAACTTCGATTTGAAGGCTGAAAAAGCCGCAGGAAATAGGCGCGAGGCCGATGTCACGAGACTCTATCTCAATGAGATAGGGGGCGCGGATTTGCTTAGCGCGGACGACGAGGTGCATTTCGCTAGGCTCGCCCGTCGCGGCGACGCCGCTGGTCGCAAGCGTATGATCGTGAGCAATCTGCGTTTGGTGGTGCGCATCGCGCGGCGTTATCTCAACCGAGGTTTAACACTTTTGGACCTCATTCAAGAGGGCAATCTTGGCCTTCTGCGAGCGGTAGAGAAGTTCGACCCCGAACGCGGTTTTCGATTCTCTACCTATTCCACATGGTGGATTCGACAGACCATCGAACGCGCCCTGATGAATCAGACGCGCACTATTCGCCTGCCCATTCATATCGTAAAGGAACTCAATAGTTATTTGCGTATCTCGCGCGAGTGTCTCAACGAAGACGATCGAGAGACCGTGCCTGAGCAGATAGCGAAGGCTTTGAATAAACCGCTGGCCGACGTGCAGCGCATACTGGCCTATAACGAGCGGGTTATATCCGCCGACAGTGCGTTGGTGCCGGGGCAGGATCAGACTATTGTCGAGACGATGCAGGCCTCGGAGCAGCACGCACCCAGCACCATGCTACAGAATCACGAGGTGCGCGAGGCAGTGTTGAGTTGGCTGCATATGCTCAACACCAAGCAATGCGACGTAATCGTGCGGCGCTTCGGATTTCATGGACATGATGCGGGTACGCTAGAGCAGGTAGGCCGGGAGATTGGACTCACACGGGAACGTGTGCGGCAGATTCAACTAGAGGCATTGCAGCGGCTGCGGGAACTAGCGTCGGAGTCGGGTTTCGATGCTAGGAGTTGGTAACAGCCTATAAAGGAGCCTTCTAGGGTAGAAGGCTCCCAGGAGAAGCCGAAGTGGCGACTACTCGGCTTCTTTTATCAGGTGTTCGATCTTGCCGGGTACACCCTTCCACTTCTCGGCATCTTCCAAGGCGGGTTTCATCTCGGTGATATTGGGCCATTTCTCCGCGAGTTCTGCATTGAGCACCAAGAACTGCTGCTGATCCTCTGGCAACTCGTCTTCGGCATAGATTGCATCCACCGGGCACTCCGGCTCGCAAAGCGCGCAGTCGATACACTCGTCTGGATGGATGACTAGGAAATTCGGGCCTTCATAGAAACAGTCCACGGGGCATACTTCCACACAGTCTGTGTGCTTACAAAGAATGCAGTTTTCGCCAACAACAAATGTCATGATCTCTCCATCTCACAGGGCCCGAGTAGTCGGGGGTCATTCAAAGGGGGCAATTATAAATAGGTTGCGCCGAACATGGAAAATTCTTTTTCCGATATCGCTTAGTTAATTCGCCGTTCATAGGCTTTGTTTGAGCTTATAGAGCAATTCGAGGGCCTGCCGTGCCGACAAATCGTCTGGATTGAGACTCTTCAGCTCGAGTAACGCTGGGTGTTCTGCCTCAACGAACAGTTCGGTCTGCTGCGGTGCATGCTTAGTGCTGCTTGTCGGTGCCTGTGTCTGAGCTAGGCTATCGCGCTCTAACTGCTCTAGCTTGCTGCGTGCCTGCTTGATTACCGGCATGGGCACACCTGCCAACTGCGCCACTTGTAAGCCATAGCTCTGATTAGCCGGGCCGTCTTTAACGCTGTGCAGGAATACAATGCCGTCCTGATGCTCCGAGGCATCCAGATGGACATTGGCGATGCTGTTAAATTGCTCGGGCAGGGCGGTCAGCTCGAAATAATGAGTAGCGAACAGAGTATAGGCCTGCAGGCGCTCGGCTATATAGACGGCGCTGGCCCAGGCCAGAGAGAGGCCATCGAAGGTGCTTGTGCCCCTGCCTACCTCATCCATTAGCACCAAGCTCTGCTTTGTTGCGTTATGCAATATATTGGCGGTCTCCGTCATCTCCACCATGAAGGTCGAGCGGCCTCCAGCAAGGTCGTCGGAGGAGCCGATACGCGTGAAGATGCGGTCGATCGGGCCTATTCGTGCGCTGCGCGCGGGCACGAAGCTACCCGTGAACGCTAGCAGCACGATCAATGCAGTCTGGCGCATATAGGTCGACTTACCGCCCATATTCGGACCGGTGATGATCAACATCTGCCGCGTAGGGTCGAATCTCACATCGTTGGCCACGAACACGGCGTCACTGACTTGCTCCACCACCGGATGGCGGCCCTGTTCGATATGGATACCCGGTTCAGTACTTATCTGCGGCTGGCAGAAGTCCAGAGTGCGTGCACGCTCCGCGAAATTGTTCAGCACGTCTAATTCGGCCAGTGCGGCCGCACTAAGCAGTAAGGGATTGAGGTCTTCGGCGATGGTTTCAAGCAATTGTTCGTAGAGTGCTTTCTCACGGGTCAGCGCCTTGCTGTTGGCGCTGAGCACCTTATCTTCGAACTGCTTCAGCTCCGGAGTGATAAAGCGCTCCGCGTTCTTCAGGGTCTGGCGGCGGATATAGTCCGCTGGCATCTCGCCCGCCTGGCCCTTGCTCACCTCGATGTAATAGCCGTGTACGCGGTTATAGCCGACCTTGAGCGTGCTAAGGCCGGTACGGGCCTTCTCCTGTATCTCTAGGTCCACTAGGTATTGCCCCGCATTGCTGCTGAGATTGCGCAGCTCGTCGAGCTCCTCGTCATAACCCTCGGCGATTACGCCGCCCTCGCGAATAACAACGGGGGGGTTGTCTATGATCGCGCCTGTTAACAGCTGCGCAAGCTCGGGGTAGTCACTGATCTGGGTCTGCAATGCCGACAAACGCGGCGACTCGCTCTCGCCTATGATCTGCGCCAGTAGGCTGTGCAGCTGCGGCAATATTTGCAATGCATCACGAAGGCGAGCGAGATCTCGTGGGCGTGCCGAACGAAGTCCGACCCGCGCCAGTATGCGCTCTATGTCGCCGATCTCATGGAGGAGTGGGTGTAGTTGTTCGAAGCGGTATTGCGCGATTAGGGTCGCCACCACGTGTTGACGAAACTCTAGAGTGACTCTGTCGCGTAGTGGGCGATGCAGCCAGCGACTGAGAAGGCGGCCTCCCATGGCCGTGGCCGTATTGTCGAGCACCGACATTAGGTTGTTGTCGCTGCCACCGGAGAGGTTGCGGTCGAGTTCCAGATTGCGGCGACTGGCTGCGTCTAGCAACAACGCATCATTAGGCTGTTCTAGCTGTAGTGTCTGCACATGGGGCAGTTTCGAGCGCTGTGTCTCGCAGGCATAGGCGAACAGGCAGCCGGCCGCCTCCAATGCTACGGTCAGTGTCTCGCAGCCAAAGCCCTGTAAGTCCTTGGTGCCGAAATGCTGAGTAAGGCTGCGGCGGCTACTCTCCAGGTCGAACTCCCAGAGTGGGCGACGCCTTGCGCCCTGGCGAGTCTCTAATTGCTCAAGCGCCTGCACGCTCTCGTTTAGTAGAATCTCTGCTGGGCGCACCCGCTCGATCTCGGCCAGCATGTCCTCGAAGGAGTGCACCTCACTCAAGACAAATCGACCGCTGCTGATATCGAGCCACGCCAATCCGAAGTGACCTTTCTCGCGCTCTCCGGTATGGATACCCGTGATAGCCATAAGAATGCTGTCGCGGCGCTCGTTGAGTAGAGCCTCATCGCTCAGCGTTCCGGGCGTGATCACCCTCATTACGGCTCGCTCGACTGGGCCCTTGCTCGTCGCCGGATCGCCGATCTGCTCGCAAACCGCCACGGATACTCCGGCCTCGACGAGCTTAGCTAAGTAGCGATCTGCCGCATGGAAGGGGATGCCACACATGGGGATGTCTTTGCCATCAGTCTTGCCGCGGGAGGTCAGCGTGATGTCGAGAATCTTCGACGCCTTGCGGGCATCGTCGAAGAACAGCTCGTAGAAATCCCCCATGCGGTAGAACAGCAGGTCGTCAGGATGCTGCGCCTTGAGGCGCAAAAATTGCTGCATCATTGGTGTGTGTTGAGAAAAATTAGTTTCAGAATTCATTGGGTTGTGTCATTTATATAGTTGATATTTATAGGTATTATAAATCTATTGAGTCTCATTGGATTTCACCGCGTGTCATTAGATGTCGCTAAATCTTACAAATAAGTGTAGCAAAAAGTGTAGTATTTGTTATGGTGATATTAATTGAACTCACCAAGATTCAGCCTGCTCATTCATCGGAGCATTACAATGCCAACTCAGCAGAATAGCAAACCACTAACAACTAGAACAATTCAAAATCTGAAACCCGATGACAGTTTAACTAGAGATATAGGAGAGTATAGGGGGCTTCATCTTCGCTCAGGTAAGTCTGGTACGAAGACTTTCTTCTATAGGTATCGAAGTCCAATAAATAACAAGCTAACTCAAGTGAAAATAGGGAATTTCCCTTCGATTTCATTAGTCGAGGCTAGAGCCGCCTTGCTTGATCTGAAATCCAAAAGAAGTGACGGGATTTGTCCAGCTACAGAGTTGAAAGATCTGAAACGAAAAAAGAAAGAGAGCGCTAGTCGAGAATCCAATAACGTCGATCAATTTACGGTAACTAGCCTTATAGAGTTTTATCTTCAAAATTATATCGAAGATAGGAGGGCTCCAAACGGGAAAGTCATCGCAGGAGCTCGAAAGAAGAAAGGTCAAAATGAAACTAGGCGGACTCTTTATGCTGATGTAGTCGTGAAGTTGGGCGACAAGCTAGCAATGGAAATTACTAGACAAGATGTGGTTGATTTAGTGAGTGGAATCATTGAGCGAGGAGCGAAAGTCCAAGCCGGAAACGTACTTCGTGAATTTTCGTCCGCGTATGAATTTGCAATTGGCAATGGAAAGTTTTCCGATTCATTTGCGAACCCAGCCCTACTTGCCAAGGCCAGCTTAAGGCAAACAAAGGTTAAATTAACTAGTAATAAAGGAAGGAGAGTGCTTTCCGATAATGAGCTCTCACAGTTTTTAGCTTGGTTACCCAATTCTGCTTTTCGGCCAAAACATAAATCGATTCTAAGATTGACGCTGTGGACAGGATGTAGAACTGGGGAAATATGTGCGATCAAGATTAAAGATATAGATTTCAAGAACTCAACTTTACGAATTAGTGAGTCCAAGACTGATGTGGAGCGCTATATTCAACTGCCGCGCCAAGCGATAGCGTATTTAGTCTCTATTAAACCAGAAAACGGGGAATATCTGTTTAGGTCCGGGTCTTCAAATTTTCATCTGACTCAGAAATCTTTGTCGGAGCATTCCTGGGTGCTACGAAAGTCAGGACAAATGTTAAATATCGATTCGTGGACGCCTCATGATTTAAGACGGTCCGTAAGGACGGGGCTTTCTAGATTGCAGTGCCCGAGCGAAGTCGCAGAGGCTGTACTTGGGCATGCTAGAAAAGGGATAGAAGGAACTTACGATTTGCACAGTTATGATCGAGAATGCCGTACATGGTTACAGATATGGGCTGATCATTTGGACACCTTGTAAAAAATAGCGGACTAACGTAAATAATAATCAAGGGTAAGGTTCTAGTTTTAAAAAATTTGTCCATTCGCTCGCTTTAGAGCCGTTTCCTAGGTGAGAGATTCACTTCATTGAGTGGGCAGCACGCGTAGTGCCAGTACCAATGAGAATTCTCCGGTAATTAGAAACTAACCATTGTTTTGGTGAATACCTATCAAGGTTTTTATATAGAGTGTCTGTGCTATTCAATTTTTTTTCAGTTACTCGACATGTAACTCCCCTTTATACATTTGCATCTGGCAATGAAAGGCGTACTTGCCAGGGGCAAGGGCAGGGATTGCGATGGGGACCTTCTCATTCAAGGCCAATGTTGCGCTGATCTCGAGATCGGGAAACTGTACAGTTTCGGCGCAGGGTGAAGGGTCCATTCGTTGAAAGTAGAGCGTCATGGGTGTATCTGCCGCTATTTTCAGGCGCGAGGGTTGGTACACCCCGTTTTCCACTTTGATCACTATATCGGAGTCTGTGAGAACAGCTTCCTTAGGCTTATAGAGCCAGAACCACCACACGATGAGTGCTATTAGGGCCAAGCCGGCAATATTGATAATCAGCATAATCCAGTTCCCTTTAATGAGTGTTCGCTTTAAATAGTCTTAATCGATTGGCGTTGCTGACGACTGTCAAAGACGAGAAGGCCATCGCTGCGCCAGCGATCACTGGATTGAGCAGGACTCCAATCCAGGGGTAGAGCAAACCGGCCGCGATGGGCACGCCCGCAATGTTGTAGATAAAGGCGCCAAACAAATTCTGTTTGATATTGCGCAGTGTCGCCTTGCTTATGGCAATTGCATCGGCCAGGCCATGCAGGGAACCACGCATCAGCGTGACGTCGGCGCTTTCGATGGCGACATCGGTGCCGGTGCCGATGGCAAAGCCGACATTGGCCAGTGCGAGCGCAGGGGCATCATTGATGCCATCGCCACTCATGCCGACGATCTCGCCCCGTGCTTGTAGCTCCTTGATTTTTTCGGCTTTCTGCCCTGGCAGGACTTCGGCAAAAAAGTCTTCCACGCCCGCTAAGCGAGCCACTGCCTTAGCCGTATCGCGATTGTCGCCGGTCAACATAATGACCTTGATCCCCTGCTGTCGCAGGCGCTTGATCGCGGCGATGGAGTCTTTCTTAATAGGGTCCGCCACAGCGATAATCGCCTGCAGTTTATTATCCACTGCGAAATACATCGGCGTCTTCGCCTGCGTTGCTAGGGCCTGAGCTTTATCGATATAGTCATCGATCGCAACCGCGTTTTCCTGCATGAGTGTTTGGTTGCCGAAAAGTAATTCCAAGCCATCTAGAGTCGCCTTGACGCCTTGCCCAGAGATAGCGTCAAAACCGCTTATCTTGGCCTGTTTGATGTCGCGTTTCTGTGCGGATTCGACGATGGCCAGTGCGAGAGGGTGTTCGGAACCCGCCTCGAGGCTTGATGCAAGACGTAGTATTTCGTCCTCGTTTCTGTCCCCCGTCGTAATCACGTCGGTCACAGCCGGAACCCCTTCCGTGATCGTGCCTGTCTTGTCCAATACCATCGCGGTAATCTTGGACGCGGTCTGCAAGGCCTCGCCGTTGCGAATCAACACGCCGGCCTCGGCGGCCTTGCCCACGCCGACCATTACCGACATCGGCGTTGCTAAGCCCAGTGCGCAGGGACAGGCGATAATCAATACGGTAGTGGCAGAGATAATCGCAAAAGCGACCGTGGGCTCTGGTCCGAAGTTAAGCCACACGAGGGCACTGACCACTGCGATGATCATCACGACCGGGACGAAATAGGAGGAGATGACATCGGCCATGCGCCCAATCGGGGGCTTGGAATTCTGTGCGCGCTTCACCATGCCAATGATCTGGGCTAACATCGTATCCTTGCCCACTTTCTCCGCTTTGAATAGGAATGACCCGCTTTTGTTTATGGTACCTGCGGACACCCTATCGCCAATTTTTTTCTCCACAGCCATAGGCTCTCCCGTCAACATCGATTCATCGATTGTTGTGGTGCCTTCGGAGATTTCCCCGTCTACAGGTATCTTCTCGCCCGGCCGCACCCGCACGATTTCGTCTAGGCGTACGTCTTTAATATCGATATCGACCTCTTTAGAGTCACGTACGACTCGAGCCGTCTTGGGTTGTAAGCCGATGAGTCGCTTTATCGCCTCGGACGTGCGTCCACGAGCTTTCAATTCCAATGCCAGTCCTAGGTTGATCAGTCCGATGATCATCGCAGTCGCTTCGAAGTAAACGTGCCGCGCCATCTCGGGGAATATTGCGGGTGCAGACACGACGGCCATGGAGTAGAGCCACGCCGTGCCTGTTCCCAATGCGATTAGCGTGTCCATATTGGCACTATGGTTTTTAAAGGAGTGCCAGGCGCCAACATAGAAATGTTTGCCCGAAAATATCATTACCCCTAGGGTTAAGAGACCGATCGCGAGCCATGCTAAGCGCTCTAGACTCGTTTGCACGTTCATGTCGCCTGTAATGAGGCCGTAGAGCATAAGAGGGACGCCGAGCCCGAGGGCGATCGTCGTGTCGCGGATTAAGTGCTTGTAGTAGGCCTCGTCGCTGCGCTCTTTCTCCTCGAGTAGTTCGTCGTCATTCTCCGTGCTTGGTAGGCTCGCAGCATAGCCCGCGGCCTTCACCGCATCAATTAACGCAGCGGATTCGACAGAGCCGGTTATAGTTACCGTTCTATCGGCAAAATTCATGCTGGCGTTTTCAACACCGCTCACAGCTTTCAGGCTGTTCTCGATCTTCATTACACAACTGGAACAGCTAGCACCATCGACCATTAAGGTTAGAGTTTGTGAATTTTCTTTTTTGTGTTTAGTTGCTTGCGTCATGATTCAAACCCTCAGAAAAACTCTCTATCATGTGGCAGATCATGTGTCCGTTAGGAGCGCGATCCGGAATATTTTCCCATTGCGCGATCGCCGCAGTCATGCGCGCACGTAACGCGATCAGGTTTTGAAACTGGCGCTCGGTTTCTTCCAAACGTTTTTCGATGATATGGCGCACTGTGGGGCAAGGCGACTCATGTTCATCTGCCTTAGCTATGATATTTTTGATATCCTCCACAGTGAAACCTAGCGCACGTGATGCGACGATAAACTTCAAGTGCTCAACGTCTGCCTGAGTATATTCTTTGTAACTATTGTGGGGATTGGTTTGCGGATTCAACACCTGAATTCGGGTATAGAACCTAACGGTATCTGCAGTAACCCCCAAGTTTTTGGCAACTTCCTTCACACGCATCCTTATCTCTCCTTGCGGTAACTAAGCCTGAGCCTTTAGCCCGCTTTTCATACACTATGATGCAAGGCTACACCTATGTCTTAGACACAGGTCAATACTTCGCATGAAAAATTTTCAAATGTTGGTTCCAAGTCGTTTTTTAGGCATCAAGGCATAGTAATGTTAAGCAAGTATTCTGAAAGGACGCTGGTTAGCTTGTCAGTGATGTACCTGATTTTTGGATACCTAGTACTTATGTCTCAGAAAACGATTCGCACTTGCAAATTTGCCTTTTAACTACCCATAGCACAAATGGAGGGATTACCAACCACTGAATGATTGGTGCAGCCCCTGTCCCAAGAAAAGGCAGAGTCGGCATTAAGTCGCCATACTCCCAACGATTTAGCGATCCGGTGGCAAGCTGTTCGGCCAGAATAGTAAATACCAGACCTGGTACTAGAAAAAGTACAATTCGGAATATACTCAAATGAAATATCCACTCTCTTGAATTAAGTAGGCCTGCAACTATCCAAAATGCGACAACAAGCATCACAGCGTCTCCAGCCGATGCCTGAATGCAAGCGATGTTTACCCCCCAAAAGGTTGCCTCGGGGTAAGAACTAAAAAGTGGCATTTGAACTATTTCCCAAATTAAGTTCGTTACGAAACCTAATAGTAGAAAATGGAATTCTTTATTCTCCAATACGGTTGTGTATTTCATAGTGCAAATATTTCTATAGAGAGTGGCTTTAGGTGTGACTGGAATGTTGGTTTCCCGTCTCCGACTATAAATCGAAAAATTGGGTGCTTTACTTAGAGGCCGTGATATTCAAAGACGCATAAGCGCTAAGAAATAGACACCTAGATATACGGTGCAGCTGAGTGTTCAGGTAATTAGCTGCAGAGCATAAATTTCACTATTTTCAGTCGTGGTGGTGTTCCACCTGGATAGGGTTATATCGCAAGAAAAGGACTTCCACAGTTAGAATTACAACCATTACAATGCCAGCAATACTAATCACTAGTGGATCGTTTGCTAACTTAATCCACACGAAACCAAGCAGAACGATTAAGTCTAGGGTAATTGCGGTGATTAGGATGAAGGGTTTTGCACCAACTTCGTGCCGAAGATAACGTAAGACCCCCAAATGTACTGCAATATCCATTACCAAGTAGAAGATGATGCCCAAGGCCGCAATACGAGATAGATCGAAAAACATAGTCAACAACAAACCTAAAACGACTGTATAGACCAGAGTATGCTTCTGAATGCTGCCGGGCATGCCGAAATGCCTATGGGGAACGAGTCTCATCTCAGTCAACATTGCCAACATCCGGGAAACCGCAAAGATGCTAGCTATGATCCCGCCTGCTGTTGCTAGCATTGCTAGAACAACTGTAAACCAGACAGCATATTCACCCAGTGCTGGCCTTGCGGCCGCGGCAAGCGAATAATTCCTAGTTTCAATGATCTCCTGAAGAGAAAGATTGCTTGCGACAGAAAATCCCACCAATGTGTAAATCACCACGCATAGAGCGATGGAGATTATGATGGCTTTGCCAACATTGCGGTGTGGATTTTTCAATTCCGAACCACTGTTCGTAATCGTTGTGAAACCCTTGAAGGCAAGAATTCCGAGTGCAGTTGCGCCGAGAAAGCCTGTTAACGAGGCGTCAGGTGCGGAAGACGAGAAATTAACTTCCACCTTGTCGGCCACAACTACGCCGACAACGCCAAACATCACGATACCGCCAATCTTTATAAATCCAAGTACAGACGCTACACCTTCGATCATGCGGTTAGCGGATAGATTGATTAGAAATGCCATCAATAACAACCCTACACCCAGTGTCGGTACCAGCAAGCTAGAGTCGTCTATTTCAAATAATTGTAAGGTGTAAGCGCCGAATGTGCGTGCCAGAAAACTCTGGGCTATCACCATAGAAAAATACATCAAAAGGGAATGGAAGGCCGTTGTCGCGGTACTGCCATAGGCCTTCTTAAGATACATGGCTATTCCGCCAGCAGAAGGATATGCATTCGACATTTTAACGTAGGAGTAAGAGCTGATCGAGACAACCAGCGCAGCTGAAAGAAAGGCTAAGGGAAAAAGGGCGCCAGTCAACTGGGCCATTTGGCCTGTTAAGGCGAATATGCCTGCCCCAATCATTACGCCGGTGCCGAGCGCAACCGCGCCGACCAATGTTAAGCTATCTTTTCGATAATGCGATGTTCTACTTTCATTAGAGTTCATATAGTAGATAAGACGTCGGAACGTTTAAAAGCGAGCGTTTAAGTGAAAAACTGCAAAAATTATAGTAACACCTATTCAGTGAAATTGCATCAGTGAGCTTAAGCGTTTTAAGTAATTTGTATGCTGAACAACAGACCTTGAAAACTGCTTGCGCGTAAAACGCCAACTTACTTAATGTGGAAAATATGGCGGCCTTTCCTGCTTAAACTGTTATGCACTTCAGAGTTTAATTTCCCTGACTTTTTACTGCTGTTAAATTGTATGTAGTAGGAGCCAGCTATAGCAATTTATTATATATTGTTGCTAGTAACCAGGCTGTCACTCCCGATATTATTGACCATAAAAGTAAACCATAAAATATTCCTGAGAAGGACATTTCCCACTCCCAGTTAGCCATGTTTGAATGAACCATATACCCACTTGCTTGCATGGACATTCCTGGCATTTGCATTACAACTAATGAACATACAACCCAGAATATGGAAAATGTTAATGCAGTAGAGATCGCAAACTTGTTAGCGTTTATATTCATTTAGCTATGTCCTTATTAGTGTCATTTTTTAGGCTTTGTCCACGCAAAGCGAAAGAGTATTATGCCGATTCATCTGAAAACGGGAACTTAGTATAGACAACCGTTCAAATATAGAGCCAGTTTTTATGTAAAGACTGAGAGCTAGGTTGGGCGCTATCTGGCACAATAGCAAGAACTAAAACCGTTCTGCGGGTTATGTGGTCGATAGTTGATAGGGATCAATTTAATAGGTGATTGGGATTGATTCTTTGCATGTATCGCACTTAGCCTACGACCTACGCCCCTTTAGGGGAGCTCTGAATTCCTGAGTCCGTGCCCGAGCGCTTCGAGTGGTCGACTGAGTTTCTACAAGGGAGAGTGTGAGTCGTTCTACGCCGTATAAGTCCTAGCAAGGCTAAGAATTCAATTTTAGAATCTCGACCGATGCTCTGTTCTTAAGTGGTGCGTTAGTTCAGTAACTGGCAATTTGTTTCAGGAGAGACGATATGAAGGATAAACCGATATCATTTTGGTCAACGCCGAAAGGTTGGGCGGCGCTGGGGCTTATCGGCGCCGCGACTTATTTCCTGCTAATGGAGCATCGACAGCACGTTTGGCAATATCTACCTTTTCTAATCCTACTTGCGTGTCCTTTCATGCATATATTTATGCACGGCGGGCATAGTGGCCACGGCGAGAATAGAAGCAGTGAGAGGGCAGGCTCTAGTGGACGTTCGAATAAAGTCAGCGAAAGTTCTGAAAGCCAGCACCGTCAATAATTCTGACTAAGAACAGGAGTTCCTCACAATGCACGGTGATTCTAGTTACGGTCTTTGGCCGTTAGTAATTATTAACTCGGCAATATTTATCTTTTTTGCATTCAGTTTTGCTAGGCCGAAAACAAAGATGGACTGGAGAAGTTTTGGTGCTTTCTCGGCCTTTATAGTTGCCTTGTTTACAGAAATGTACGGGTTCCCTTTAACTATATACTTTTTCTCCGGATTTCTTGCAGAACGATATCCCGAAGTCGATTTTCTCGCTCATGAGAATGGACACCTATTACACACGGTTTTTGGCTTTGAAGGTAACCCACATTGGGATCCGTTTCATATCGCTAGTAACATACTAATCATCTTAGGATTCTTCCTACTGTCTTCGGCTTGGAGTGTTCTCCATAAGGCTCAACAATCTCACTCTTTGGCCGTATCTGGGTGGTACGCGCGCTGTCGACACCCTCAATACATCGCCTTCATCATGATCATGTTCGGTTTTCTGTTACAGTGGCCCACACTTCCAACCTTAGTAATGTTTCCAATACTAGTAGCAGTGTATGTGCATTTGGCAAAGCGTGAAGAGGAAATGGCGATTGAGGATTTTGGGGGAAAGTATATTCAATACATGAAAACTACGCCTGCGTGGATACCGAAATTTAAAATCGGAGATAGTGCATATGCAAGTTGAAACTCTTAAAGACATTTTACATTGGACCAAAATGTTTCACGAACAGCTTAGTCAGTGTTTATCACACTGTTCCGATGTGAATACCAGTGAGAGGGTGAGAATGATTCTAGTGTATCTTTCTGACCATGAGGAAAAGCTCATGAAGGTGGTCAATAACTTCGAAGCATCAGGCGATGAGCACGCACTAAATACTTGGTCTTACGAGTATATTAATAAGCAGCCAATAGTCCAACATGTCCACTGTGACTCGCCGTTCGCGAAGTTAGATTCTGCTCAAATTATGGATGTTATTGTCGAGCGGCACGAACAAGTTATTGAACTTTACCGTTATCTTGCCGCTCAAGCACATATACCATCTTCTAAAGAATTGCTTGAGTCACTGCTTTCTCTGGAGGAGCATGAGACTATGCTCATGGTTCATGCAGCCAATCGCTTTGAGGACCTATAAAGTGGGGGAGGCCTAAAACCGTAGGCATCGAGTGGTAAATGGATTCTACGAAACTGGATGTGCAACGAATACAGTGTATGAAAATCTCCGTTTAGTTGGTAGCTGACCAGGCAATGTCTAACTCCTCTTTGGTTCAGCAAGACCGGTCGTTGGTTTCCGCAAGGGAGAATAGCCGCCGCTATATATCCAATGCACAGTCACCCGGAGACGATCGAGTTTGAATCAACTCTGGGACTACGCAGCTTTGGTGCTGTTGTTTACGAATGAGACTAACGTGATAGCAAGGATTACTAAAGAAACGCCTGCCCATTGTCTTATATTTAATATTTCATTGAAAAATACAAAACCGAACGCTAACCCAAATATCGGCGTTAAGAAACTAAAAACATTAAGCTGGTAGAGTGGGGCTTTGCTCATAAGCCAATACCAAATAACAAATGGTGCCGCTGTCCCGAATATGGATAGGGAGAACAGGGAAATTACGTATTCCCAATGCCAAATAACGGAACTTACATTATCTTGGCTGGAAGCGAGAATTCCTAGTGGAACAGATCCGATTAGTAATTGAAATCCCATTGCATACAAGGTGTCGATCCTATTTTCAATTTTCTTTAGTAGTATATTGCTAGTCGCAACGCCTGTTGCTGCCGCTAGGATATAGAAAATGCCAGTGATGAACTGTCTCTCCCATACAATTAGGCTATCCAGACTAATGATTGCAATGCCTAGGAATCCTAATGAAATGCCAAAAAGAGATATTTTCCCCATGCGCTCTTTAAGAAAATACCAGCCTAGTATTCCCGCAATAATTGGTTGTGTATTCGTAATGACTGTAGCAAGGCCAGGGGAAAGAAGACTGCCAGCGTAGAACATACCCCAAAAACCTATGCTTGTAGCCGTAAATCCCACAGCGCAAATAAACGCCCATTCATTCCTAGCGCGGGGAAGGGGTCTTTTCAGAAAAAATGCAATCAATATTAAAAAGGCGCCCGCACTGGCTGCTCGAGAAAAAGCAGTAAACATTATGGGTGCATACTGAATGCTTACACTTATCAAGGGATAACAAATCGCCCACAGTATCATTGTTACTGACGCGCCAATTGAAACGGGTGTTATTAGTGGTCTGTTTATAATATGAACACCTTGAATGTTTAGGAAATCTGTTTCAGAGTTTTAGGAAGAAACCGGGAGGCTCTAGATTAGAGTAGTCTCACTAATTGGAGAGCGGGAGATGGGAGAGGCAATTGAATAAAATGTAATGGTGCAAAAAAATATAGAATAAACGCATCCGTTAATGTCGTTGTAGTTACGTTATCCCTCCAATTTAATTTCGACGACGACCAGACGTATGAGTGTGCACAATGCGCCACATCCCATCCATCTTCTCAAGTACAGTGGTACCCCGACCTTCCATTTCAATATGGCCAGAATCGGTGTCTGCTGTCAGCTCGTAGCGCAACGCCACGAAAGCAAATTCGCCTTTCACAACAGGTTCGATTGCCAAATATTTATAAGTGAAATTCTTAAAAGCATCGAGTTCAGGGCCCAGATGATTGTCTCTGTAATCTTCCCAGCCGTGATTGACACCTGAACCCTCGATTATGTGAACTCCGCGTCCCGGGGCGTAAATCTTGCCCAGTGAAGCCATATCTCCTGCCTGCATATACGCTGCAACGGCTTCAAGCAAATCCTTAATAGCCTGAGCATCATCTGACTGTGCATTGGCAGTTGGCACGCTGAGAAGGATCATTAAGAATGCTGACGATACAGTTCTAGTGAAGTTCATTTGAAGACCTTCCTGAGTTAATTCTTGATCGGAAAATTAGATGTTCAGAGTAACCTAATCATATTGCGCATTCAACTTCGACGTGCCTAATTCAGTCGAGCTTGAAACGAGTGGCCAGTAACCCTTGGACTCCTATGGATGGGAGCGGAGCAATTGTCCTAAAAGATCGAGGAGGCGTGTCGCGAGCACTGAATATCACTTGCCGCTTTCTATAACCGGAGGTTCAAATACTAGGGCATGGTGATCTCGGACGTTAAGGGCCCATCGAAACAGATGTAATATGTCGATTGTTCAATGTATGGATATTTGGGTAAGAGTTGAAAAGCGTTAATGTTAGTCTTGAGAGTCACGAGTTTTCAGGAACCAATACTCACCATCAAGAATCAGTAAAAGACCAAGAATCGATGCGGCCAAGGTCGAAATACGCCGCGAATATGATTGTCAGCACCATGGTGTAAACCAGTGCGTGTTTCTGAATGTTGCTTGACATCCCAAAGTGGCTATGAGGCACCAACTTTATTTCAGTCAGCATGGTCAACATGCGCGAGACTGCGAACACACTCTCGATAAAGTTTTAAACCGTAGCAACAATGGCGAATATTACGGTGGTCCGAAATCCTAGCTGTCCGTATGCTGGTCGTGAGGCTTCCGCTAACGAGTAGTCTCTCGCGGCTAAAATTTCACTAATGCTCAGATTTCCAGCGACAGCAAAAGATACTAGTAAATAGACTATCAACAAATAGCGAGCGAGATAATTATGGTGCGACCTACATTATTCTTCGGTTTTTAATTTCAGACCCGCTGTTGGTAATAGTGGTAAACCCTTTGTAGGCGAGGATGCCCAGTGCGACGGCGCCGAGGAAGCTTGCGAGAGAGGCGTCCTCCTCGGGAGAAGCGATAGTCTCTTAAGTAAGTCCCGATACCCATAAATCCGCAACCGTAAGAAAGGCTAGGCCGTCAATTTTGACAAATGCCATAAAGAACGAGAAAGTCTAGATTGATTTGTTACCGAGTATGTTGACATAAAAGCGAACAAAAGCACTGCGCCCTAAAGTGCTAGGCTGTTTGAATGGTATTGCGCGCTGCGATCGTGCTCGGAATGATCTTGCATGCTTAGTCCCTTGCGCTATTTTGCTAACTGTGAAAAATAGAGTTGCATTCCGATTCATTGCTTATGACGGTAAATTAACATGACGTTCGTGGTTGGCGAAAACTGTATCCAATGTAAATACACTGATTGTGTAGATGTTTGCCCTGTGGACTGTTTCTACGAAGGCCCCAATATGTTGGTGATTCACCCAGACGAGTGTATCGATTGCGCACTTTGTGAGTCCGAATGCCCGGCAAATGCGATTTATGCAGAAGATGAGCTTCCGGTGATTCAATCTGAATTTCTGTCCCTAAATCAGGAGCTTAGTCAGCTTTGGGGAAATATTACTGAAGTTCAATTACCACTGGCTGATGCTGATGAATGGAAAGATAAGCCTTGTAAGCGTGAACTGCTCAAGAAATTCTGGTGATTAATGTGTTTCCTCTGATTGCATAGGTGCCCTCGCGGTAAGGATTTGGTACTGAACAGGGTTTAAGTCAGGCAGTCTCTCAAGGAATGCGACCATATTCCATATCCGCTCGTCATCGTGACCCCTTCCCCACGCAGGCATACCCGACATTTTGACACCGTGTTTGATTATCCAGAAACTGCGCGCTAGCGTCACGCTTGAGTCGAGTTCTACGTGCGCGTGGTTGGTCAGATTGGGCGGGGCAGGGTACAGGCCCATAGACAGATCGGATGACTCTACTCCAGGACTAAGATGACATCCTGCACACATGTCATTGTAGTCAGCCCCTCCCGACAATAGGCGGTCAGCCGAATCGAGATCCGTTGGAGCTTTGATTTCTGACGACGCGCGGGCAATTGAACGTTCTCGCAGAATTTCTAGCGCCCACGTCGTGACGCGGAAATGTGGGGTATCTGCGCCCATCGGGTATAACCCGGAGAAAATAAAGACACCCGTTGCGACGAATGCCAGTGCGATAAAAATTCCTGTGCGCATTTTTCAATTTCCTACTAGTGCAGATGTTAAATAGAAAAGGGCAATAGGTCTGCCCCTTTTAACGGAACGGATAGACTGCAGTTCTATCAGTGTTGATGTACTTCCTCAACGACCGCGGCAGCCACTGGTGCGGCCGCTTCGTGATTATGCTCTGCATCACTATCAGTGCTTGCTGCTTCGTGAGCATGCTCCTGATGGGCATCACCGGTTGTAGCGACCTCACCGTGTGCATCGGAAGCCATACACTGCTTCATCATTGCGGCCATCACAGGATCATTCATGTCCATTTTTTCATGATCCATTTCAGCCATGGCAGCGCAATCTGGACTTTGCGCGTCCTTCATGTGCTCGCTCGCTTCGTGCGCGTTTGATGAAAGAGAGATTAATAACGTGGTAGCGCCTAAAGCAGTTGCGATTTTTGTGACTAAGTTCATTTTTGTATCCTCAATGTTGAAAGTTATGGAAGTTTTCGCATCTAAAACCAGAACCTAACGCCTGCGAAGTAGCGTGTATCTTTCACCGATTCTCCGTTGCCGTTTAACAGGTCAGCGGTACTGCCGAAATTTTTCTCGGTCTCGACACCTATGAAAGGGGCGAACTGCCGCGAGATCTCATAGCGCAGTCGGAGACTGAGCGCGGCGTTAGCTAAACCGCTGCCTAGTAAGTTTTGGGGGTCGTCTTTACCGCGTACGGTGAATTCAGCGCGCGGCTGTAAAATTAGACGTTGTGTTATTAGCATTTCGTACTCGGAATCGAACACAAACTCAGTTTGCCCTGCACTTCCCAGATAGGCCGTGGCATCAAGCTCGAACCAGTAGGGTGCTAGACCCTGAACGCCTGCTGCGAACCATTGTCGGTTTTTGCCTTCGCTGCGCGAGTCGACCCGTACGCCAAGTTGTGAGTCCCAGAAAGGTGCAAACGCGCGTCCCCAAAGAAGTTCGGTCTCGTTCTCGTACTCATCATTCTCTGTGAATGCACCGTCGGTTTTGATCACGAGTTTATTGAAAGAGGTGCCACGCCAGGCTTGCAACTCATAGTTTCCGGTTTTCGAATCCGGGGTATACTCCACGCCATTACCAAGCAGAGATGAAATAGAGTGTTCATCTGCTAGCACTAGACGTTGCGCGGGCGGCAATGTGTATGGGCCTGCCGCCTGAGTAAACCCTGCAGAGTAAGCGTGGGGATCACGCGTACCCTCAGGTGGCTCATCTGAATCCATCGCAATTGCGCTATGATCCATTGGCATTGCTGCTGTATTCTCCAGTTCCGCTACAACAGTGATAGAATGTTCGTGCGCCGTAGCATTTGCTGCAGGCGCAGTTTCTGGTGTTATAACCGGATTATGCACGTGATTATCTTGTGCAAAGGAGTCGTTGGCGAACAGCAAAACTATACTTAGGAGATAAAAATAATTCATGACACGATTACCTTGCGAAACATGCCTGCGTCCATATGGAACAGCAGGTGGCAGTGCCAAGCCCATTGACCGGCATCTTTGGGCGTGGCAAGAAAACTGATGCGTTGCGCTGGATGCACCAGTATCGTGTGTTGGCGCGAGAGCAATTCTCCATCCTCTCGTTCAATATCACTCCACATGCCATGCAGGTGCATAGGGTGGGTCATCATAGTGTCGTTCTGAAGAATGACGCGAACACGCTCTCCTTTGCGCATATAAATCGGAGTGCTGTCGCCAAACTCCAAACCGTCGATCGACCAACTGTAGCGTTCCATATTGCCTGTGAGATGTAATTCAATCTCACGAGTAGGGACAGTGGGTTCTACAATGGGTTCGAGCGAACGCAGATCGTTTAGGGTAAGCACACGCCGACCATTGTCACGTAGACCAATGCCAGGATCATCGAGGTTGGTGCGCGGGGTGTCTACGCGGGCATCGACTGTGGCGCCGTACTCTGTGCTTGCGTGCCGGACAGCTTTCGATGGCAAGGACAGTGGATCTGCGGACATGTTGTGGCCGCTGTGACTGCTGTGGTCCACTACCGGTGCAGGCACGGTGTGACCGCTATGATCGGACGTGGATGCCCCATTGTCGTGATTCATGCCTGCCATGCCCGCCATCGCTGTCATGTCGCCCATCATGTCCATCATGCTTAGTTGCTCGACCGCGTCTAAGGGAGGAATGCTCGCTTCCAAGCCCCGCCGTACTGCTAATGTTCCACGCACGAAACCACTGCGGTCCATGCTTTGTGCGAATATGGTGTGCGCGTCTCCGGTCGGCTCGACAATCACGTCGTAAGTTTCACCTGGGCCGAACCTGAATTCGTCTACCTCTACCGGTTTTACATTTTGGCCGTCCGATTGAACTACTCGCATGGTGAGGCCTGGTATTCGCACATCAAAAAGGGTATTGCTAGAGGCGTTGACGATGCGCAAGCGAACACGCTCTCCCGGCTTGAAGATAGCGGTCCAGTTTGAATTAGCGGGGCTTCCGTTCATCAGATAGGTCAGAGTGGCCGTAGATAGATCAGCTAAATCCGTTGGATTCATGCGCATCTGATTCCACATGCGCCGCTTGTCCAAGGCAAGACCCAAGCCGCCATTGGCGATGTCACTGAAAAAATCACCCACAGTAGGTTGGTTGAAGTTGTACAGATCGCTCTGAATTTTCAGTTTGTTGAACACTCGCATTGGATCTTCATCTGTCCAATCAGACAATTGAACAATGAAATCGCGGTCGACCGGATAAATCTCACCTTCCCGTGGCTCGATGATAAGAGCGCCATACATCCCAGTCATTTCCTGAAAACCGCTGTGAGAGTGGTACCAGTAGGTGCCACTCTGTTCGAGTTTGAACTGGTATGTAAAGGTTTCTCCAGGCGCTATCCCATCGAAGCTGATGCCTGGCACGCCATCCATTTGATAGGGAAGAATAATGCCGTGCCAGTGAATCGAAGTTGGCACTTTCAACTTGTTGGTCACTCGAATTGTGACCTCGTCGCCTTCACGGAATTTGAGTGTGGGGGCCGGAATTGAGCCGTTGATCGTGGTGGCAATGCGCGATTCGCCGGTGAAGTTTACTTTTGACTCGGCCACTTCCAGCTCTACAACTGGGCCGCTTAGAATGGGAGGAGTTCCCCGTGTTGCTTGCGCGATGGTGTTAGACTGCGCACTTAGTGTCGCGGGTAGTGCGCTAGCGACACCCCCCAATACGAGGCCCTGTAGTAGTTGACGACGGGACTGAGACGAGAGTGCTTGTGATGTTTTATACTGTGGCATTAATTTGACCCTTGGAATGCGAAGGTGATGGGTTACTCTAACTGAGCGAGGCTTTCACTCCGATGACAAGAAGATGATAAATTTGTAATCTTGATGTAATCCAATTGTTAATATGGCCGCATTAGCCTCACCCCAACAGCGACTCGAGACTGAGAGAGATATGCGATTATTAGTGGTAGAGGACGAAATAAAGACCGCGGACTACCTGCGCCAGGGCCTCACTGAGGCTGGTTTTCAGGTTAGCTTGGCCCGCAATGGTCTCGATGGTCATCATCTGGCCATGACCGAGAGCTTTGACCTCGTCATACTCGACGTCATGCTTCCCGATGTGGATGGCTGGCGTATCCTGCAGTCTTTGCGTGAGGCGAAGAATGCCACGCCTGTGCTTTTTCTTACGGCGCGCGACAGTGTCGATGATCGGGTTAAAGGTTTAGAGCTCGGTGCTGATGATTATCTCATCAAACCCTTCGCCTTCGTGGAGGTGCTGGCCCGAGTACGCAGTCTATTAAGACGCACGCAAGCACCTAGCACCCAAGAAGAGTTGCAGGTGGCCGATCTTGAGATCAACCTGCTCAAGCGCCGCGTCAGCAGAGCAGGCAAGCGCATCAACCTTAGTCACAAGGAATTTTGTCTGCTGGAATTGTTAATGCGGCACCAGGGTGAGGTGCTGCCGCGCTCGATAATCGCCTCGCAAGTGTGGGACATGATTTTCGACAGCGACACCAATGTCATCGATGTCGCCATCCGCCGCTTGCGCTCCAAGGTCGACGATGAGTTCGAACCGAAGCTCATTCATACCGTGCGCGGCATGGGTTACACGTTGGAGTGGGAGCAAGACCATGAATCCTAAACACATGCGTCCAATCTCTTTATCTCTGCGCGTAATGCTGTTTGTGATGCTCGCCATAGGGATGAGCCTTCTGTTGACTAGTCGATTGGTACTCAGCACGGTAGAGCATCATTTTATAGAGCAGGACGCGGATGAACTGCGCGTGATGGTGGGTGCCATAGAGCATGCCTTGACTCAAGAGAGCAGCGATTTGGTCGAGGCCCCCTCGAGCCTGTCATCGGCTATCTCTGGGCACCATGGTGTGTTCTATGAAATCAAGGATGAGTCCGGGGCGGTGTTGTTTAGTTCTGCGGGTTTGGATTTTTCCGCTGCTGTCCCCAGCGTCTCGCCGGTTGTAGATGTCGATGCGACAACAACCGAGCTCTGGACTATCGACAATAGGACCTATCGAGGCGTTGTTGTGCTCAGGTCAATCGATGCGAACCTCTACCAAATTACCAGCCTCATCGACATGGAGTTTCACAGAAATTTTCTAAACTCATTTCAACGCAGTCTTTGGTTAATTCTACTAGGCGCCGGTGTGATTATCTTATTGGCCGCATGGATTGGCGTCTATCAAGGTCTGCGTCCCCTGCGCGGCATGAGTCACAGTGTGCGGACAATTCAGACCAATAAACTAGATACGCGCCTTGACCCTCTCACCGTGCCCATAGAGTTACAGAACCTTGTGCTGTCCTTTAATCAGATGATTGAACAACTAGAGGTGGGTTTCAGCAAACTCGCGCATTTCTCCGACGATATTGCCCACGAACTGCGCACGCCCTTGACGAATATGATTACCCAGACTCAAGTGAGTTTGTCCAAAGCCCGAAGCGATGCCGATTACCGTGAGCTGCTCTATTCAGTTTTGGAAGAGCAGGAGCGCTTGAACAAAATGGTGAACGACATGCTTTGGCTCGCCAAGAGCGAGAATGGCTTGCTAAAACTCAGCAGTACGCCAATCGATCTACAGGACGAGTTCCAGGCACTTTTTGAGTTTTTCGATGCGTTTGCGGATGAGCGTGGCGTCTCACTAGCTGTCAATTCTAAGAGAGTGTTAGTGCAGGGCGATCGCGATTTGTTGCGCCGCGCTTTCACGAATATGCTTTCTAATGCAATCTACCATTCCCCGAATCAAGGTGTCGTGAATGTCACGTTGGCGCAGGATGGCGCAAACGCTTTGGTAACCATTGAGAACAATGGGCCCGAGATCGCTTCGATTCATCTAACCAGAATTTTTGATCGTTTCTACCGGATCGATCCGTCACGAGCGCGCAATAGTGAGGGGGCCGGGCTAGGGCTCGCAATCGTCAAGTCAGTTATCGAAGCCCACGAAGGCGAGGTCGAAGCACGCTCCAGTGCCATAAGCACTAAATTCGTCGCACGCTTGCCGCTAAACTCCTAAGGCCTTAGGCCGACGCTAGACCCACCACTGTGCCATGAATAGTCAGGGCTGCGCCCAGCGCCTGTTGGCGGACAATAGAGCTTTAAACTGAGACTCTCTACAAGCTGTAAAAATTGACATGAAAAATACCTATTGGACAATATAGTTCTGAAATAGACTGGCACATGGAGTATCACGGCAAGCAAATAGGTAAGCGTCCGGCCATCACATCTTGATCTGAGGTGCGCCGGATTGTAACAGTACGGTCATAGCAACCTGTAAGCTGTTTATGTGTGCCAATTAATGCGAAGAATCTTCGAGAGGCAGAGGATCTGCTATTACGCTTGGTTGTTGCCGATAGATACAGCCCCGTCATCCAAGTAGTGGGTCTGCGCGCCCAAAGTTTCAGTTGCGTCGCGTATTCATTTACCTATTCTTCCACACATATCTGAATGCGATAGTTTCGCACTCACGGCCCTGTGCGGAGGGTGGCGGATAACTGCCACCCCTACCGAGGCCGCAATGACGTCATAAAGAATAGAAAGCCATCCCAACCAAAGCGCTAAGCCCGAGAACCTTTATCATCCCAATCTTGAGGTAGAATACCGCCAGTAGCGCAGCGATAGTCATTAGTAAAGAGGGTATATCGATCGTGTTCAGCACAGGCACATCTACCGTCAACCCATAGGCATAGATTTCACGCACTTCGAATAGCACGTGCATCGCGAACCAGAGTGCAAGATTAAGGATGACACCCGCCACTGCCGCCGTGATTGCCGCGAGGGCTGCTGAGAGTGCCTTATGGCCGCGTAAGGTTTCAATGAAGGGGGCGCCCAGAAAAATCCATAAGAAACAGGGCACAAATGTTACCCAGGTAGTAAGTACAGCGGCGAGTGTCGCAACTGTATAGGGGTTCATAGTCCCTGGATCCCGGAAAGCCGCCAAAAAACCGACAAACTGGACCACCTGAATCAGCGGTCCGGGGGTTGTTTCCGCCATGCCCAGACCGTCAAGCATCTCTTCTGGGGTCAGCCATCCAAAGTTTTCCACGGCCGCCTGGCTCACGTAAGCGAGAACAGCGTACGCGCCCCCAAAGGTCACCATCGCCATCTTGCTGAAGAATATGGCTATCTGGGAAAAGACATTTTCCATCCCCACCGTCTGGATTAATAACACAATCGGTCCGAACCATAGAATCAGCAGAATCAGTGATATTCGGATGGACCAAGAGACGGTGGGTTTGGCATGCGCCGGTATGGTGGCGCCTAATGCTGAGTCCTCATCGGACAGACCCTCTCCCTGCTTGCCATGGCTGGTATCAATGACAAAGGCAGGCATTCCGGTACGGCCACCGAAGTAACCTATTAGCGCTGCCGAGAGAATAATGAGTGGAAACGGTATGCCGAGGAAGAAAATAGCCACGAACGCGGCAGCTGCCAGACCCAGCATGACATTATTCTTCAGTGCACGGGAGCCGATTCGCACGACGGCCTGCAGTACAATGGCCAACACGGCGGTCTTGAGGCCAAAGAATAAGCCTTCAACTGCGCTGATGTTGCCATAGAGCACATAGATATAACTGAGCGCCATAATTGAAAGGAATCCTGGCAGCACGAACAGAATGCCGGCAGCGAGCCCCCCTTTTGTCTTGTGCAGCAACCAGCCGATATATATCGCGAGCTGCTGCGCCTCTGGTCCCGGCAGGAGCATGCAGTAGTTCAGCGCATGCAGGAATCGGTTTTCGCCGATCCATTTTTTCTCCTCCACCAGAATCCGGTGCATCACGGCGATCTGACCGGCGGGGCCGCCAAAGGACAGTGCAGCGACCCGCATCCAAACCCACAATGCTTCCGAAAAAGGTATGTTATGCCCGCCGGTTTCCGGAGCGTTATCTTCGGCTTTCACGTTGCGAGTGTCCGTCATTGCAAACCCTTCCTTTTGAAATACCTATAGAGATCGGCGAACACGACTGAGCCCCGTCGAATACGCTCGTCGTCATCAGAAGTCGACAGGCAGATGCTGGTGATCAAGGTTCTTATGCCGGCGACTTCTTCTCGGGCGAACTTGCCGTCCTTAATGTCTATATCATGAACAATTTCAGCGATTTTCTGCAGGGCAGGCACCTCCAAGCCGGCTCGCAACAGGAGTACCTCAAATGTGCAGTTATCACCTTCATGAGTGAATTCGGCTTCAAACATATCGAATCGCAACTCGCCATCCTCAGGGATGTATCCTGTGGCCGCCACGAATTTGAGTTGCATCTCCGGATCGATAAAGCGTCGTATTAACCAAGCAGATGCAATTCGGTCTACATGTACGCCTTTGCGTGTCACCCAAACGCTACCTTGTGGAATGGCTGAAGACGCGGTTTTTTTAACCTCGTTATCTACTTTCTCAGTGGCATTCTTGAGATTATCTTCGAGAGCCGAAAGCAACCCCTCGGCCGCTTCACGGCCATTTGCCCCAAAGAAGTCGATTGCCTCAATTTCTATTAGTTTCTTGCGAAGGCGAACAATTTGATTGCGCACATCCCCCGTTTCCTGCTCTTTATCGTTCTTGATTGCTTCGTCAAGCGCGCGAGCCTCTGTTGCCACAGCGTCGTAGTCCGCATCTCTGGCCTGATCAAACAGTTGACGAACCTGGGCATCAGTCAAACCATCCACAAACTGCGTTTCACAAATCAGGCCTTCACCGCTGCCTTCCTCGATCTCGCGCAGTAACCACTCATAGTCCTCCAAAGACTCTTCGTTCGCGGGCAGGGCATAGACGGAGCTTTTGACAGCAATCGCACCTATGCCCTGCAGTCTTCGCCAGATTTTGACCCTCAAATAAGCCGGTTTCGAAGGTAGCTGGAATATCAATAAAAGCCATTTTTCACGGCTGGCCGCCTGATTTTCGGGGATTTTTTCGCTCATATGTAGAATGTATCTTCAGTCATGGCCGTAAGCAACACTTGTATCATCGAAATGATGAGTTTATCCTCCAAGATCTCATAAGCATATGTAAGGAGCAATCCAATGCGAACGCTATGCACTACAGCTCTCATTTCAGTTCTAGGACTTGCCACCAATCCTGCAAGCGCACAGGTTGACTGGCCTGAGGTGGGCGAAATCTTGGCTCGGCCTGTGAGCGGCCAGGCTGGGGAAGTCCACCGTTTCGGTTTCCCACGCACGGATCTCGAGGTGGTTTTAGACGGCACTAATGTCATGCCGGGACTCGCACTGGGCACATGGCTCGCTTTCCACCCCACCGATGATGATCAGGTCATGGTGATGGGAGATCTTGTTCTGCTTGAGGAGGAGGTAAACCCTGTGATGAAGCGGCTCGCCGAAGGGGGGGTGGAAGTGACAGCTATCCATAACCATTTGCTGCGCGCCCAGCCATTCCCGATGTACATGCATGTGGAGGCACATGGTGATCCCATAGAACTGGCCAAAACCTTCAGGGATGCCATTGCCCTTAGTGAAACGCCCATGAACAGTCCTACAGCAAACAGCGCAGAGCAAGGCCTGGATTTCAACAGCGAAATCATCGCACAGGTGCTGGAGCATGAAGGAAGTGCCGACGGCGGTGTTTATAAAGTCAGCATTCCCCGTGCAGCGCCTATCAGTGAGGATGGCATGGCCCTGCCCGCAGGAATGGGTGCTGAGATTGCTATAAATTTCCAGTCTGCCGGCGGCGACGAGGCTGCAACTACCGGCGACTTTGTTCTGACAGCGGACGAAGTCAATCCAGTTCTGCGAGCTTTGCGTGACAACGATATCGAGGTTACCGCGCTGCATAATCACATGCTTGAGGAGGAACCCCGGCTGTTTTTTATGCATTTCTGGGGAGTGGGCGCACCGGAAGCGCTGGCAAGGGGGCTTAAGTCGGCCCTAGACCTGGTGAATGTGCAGTAGCATGTGAAGATAAATGCTTGCATGCGGAGACGATCCCGAAGACCCAGTACAGCCCGAGATTCTACCATTGCCCTGTAGCTTTAGTGATCTGCCTCCTGTTTTCCACGGGGGTTGTTGCGACCGAAGAGATTCAAGGCGGAGTGCAATATGCGACGGATCTGCGCATCGACCTTTCGTCAAACAGCCGCCGCCCGGACCTTTAACTTCCAACTCCCAGCTATGGGGCGTGATACGAATGATCATTTGGCCGAAACGCAGTCTTCGATATATGGTATCGATGCCGAGAAGACATGAAGAGAAATCTGACCTCCTGCGTGGAGCGTCGTGACCGCAATGTTCAGGCAAAAATCAGTATGGCGTATTAGGGGTCGTGTGCCAATAATATCTATGATTCAATCTGGAAAAGTCTTACTTTAAACCTAACTCGTTACGAGGATTATGCATGTTTAGATTATCAGCAGCGCTGCTTGTCAGCCTTATCGCGGTCAGCTCGGCTCAGGGACAGGATGGGAACGTCGAGCGTGGCCAAACAATATTCGAGTCGGAATGTTCCAGGTGCCATGTTCCCGCCGAGATGGATGGCCGGCTTCGAGCACGCTGGATAGGTCGTACGGGTGACGAGTTGTTCAATCAAATCCGAACGACCATGCCAGCAGAGACCCCGGGCTCATTGACCAATACTCAGTATCTTGATCTGACCGCATTTATTCTCCAGTCGGGCAATATCCAGATCCCTAATGGCCAGATTTCGGCCAATGCTCTAGCGGAACTTCGAATTAACCCTGGAGCGGCTGAGGTGGCTCAAACTGGCAGCCAGCCGTGGACTCATTACAATGGTGATGAACGCTCAATTCGCTACTCTCCGCTGGACCAGATTAACTCTTCCAATGTAGACTCATTGAAGATCGCGTGGACATTTGACACCGGTCCCTTCGGCCCACGGCCAGAGACAGTTAGTGTCACGACGCCGCTGATGGTTAATGGGACGCTTTACGCGACGGCAGGCGCAACTCGAAATGTGGTTGCGTTGGATGCAGGTTCCGGGCAAATCAAATGGACGTGGAATCCGCAGGAAGGACAACGCTTTGAAGATGCTCCTCGCAAAGGGTCTGGCAAAGGTCTGACCTATTACAATAATAATGGCCAAGAAATTATTTTTACTATTACACCAGGGTATTTTCTTGTTGCTTTGGACGCTCAGACGGGCCGCCCAATAGAATCGTTCGGCTCCGATGGGTGGGTGGATTTGCAGCAGGGCCTGCGTCTTGGCCCAGGTCGTGACGATATAGATATCGGTATGTCCTTTATGCCACTGGCAATAGATGGGGTTGTGATCACTGGCGCAGCACATCTTGTGGGCATGCGCCCAATTGCCCGCGAGAACGTAAAGGGAGATATCCGTGGATTTGATGTCTCGACCGGGGAGCTTTTGTGGACATTCAAAACCATTCCCGAGCCTGGCGATATTGGCTATGAGTCCTGGATTTCCGGTGCAGATTTTACAGGTAACGCCGGAGTGTGGGCGCCCATGTCTGCCGATAAAGAGCTGGGGCTGGTCTACTTGCCCGTAGAATCTGCAACGGGCGATCGATATGGCGGAGACCGGCCTGGCAATAATCTTTTCTCCAGCTCGACGGTCGCAGTAGATTACAAGACGGGCGAAATGAAGTGGTACTTCCAAACTACCCATCACGACATCTGGGACTGGGATACGCCTTCGGCGCCACTGCTGGTCGATTTGCCGGATGGCACTCGCGCGGCAATCCAGACGCTAAAACAATCGCACCTGTTCATGTTCGATCGAAAAACCGGTGAGCCACTGTTTCCTGTCGAAGAGCGCCCAGTACCACAAACTGATGTGCCAGGCGAGTGGACCGCCGCAACACAGCCATTCCCCTTACTTCCTGCTCCTTACGACCGTCAGGGCTTTCAAGAAGACGACCTTGTCGATTTCACCCCAGAGATACACGCGAAAGCGATGGAGATAGCGTCTGATTATCGAATGAGCGAGTCTCCATTCACGCCGCCCTCTGTTTTTAAAGGGCCAGATGGCACGCTTGGAACCTTGCTCCTGCCCTCTGCTACCGGGGGATCGAATTGGGAGGGCGCTGCCTATGACCCAGATACGGGCATAATCTATGTTCCATCCAGAACGGCAACAAGCGTGATGGCACTGGTCAACGATCCTGCAGCCTCCAGCGTGGCGTATATCCATGGTGGTGGCACGCCCCCCAACGTCGAAGGAATCCCACTGGTGAAACCACCTTATGGGCGGATCACTGCAATTAATATGGTCACGGGTGAACATGTTTGGCAGGTTGCGAATGGCGACACGCCAGATGAAATCGCAAATCATCCCTTGCTTCAAGGCATCGACATTGGACGTACCGGCAAACCCACCCGGTCAGGTCTGGTGTTGACCAAATCACTCTTGTTTGCCGGCGAAGGTGTAGGCGGGAGCCCGGTCCTTTGGGCGTTGGACAAAACTACGGGGTCTATTGTAGCCGAAATAGAAATGCCCGGCACCGTAACAGGTGTCCCTATGACGTACATGCACAATGGCAAGCAGTATCTGGTGATGGCTATTAGCACGCCCGGCAGCTCATCCAGAATTGTTGCCTTAACTCTTGAATGAAAATCTCGTAAGGGTATTTATTTCCGGGGAATTGATATGGTAAGCAGGCAGGGTCGGAAGCGGTTAGGGTGTAGCTATGCGGACCTTCAACCAGATAAAGGATGTCTCCACGACCAACAATGAGCTTGTCAAGCACTTCCCTGGGCAACTCAATACCCAACGAGCTACCGACGTGTGTCAATTTGACCTTAATCATGGAGTCCGTTTTCGTAACACTCCGGCCATCAAAATTTAACAGCGGCTTCCGGCTGCCAGTTGTGTGGCAGTAGTTCACTAATGGCACTGGCCTTGTGTGTTGGCAGCCTGGCCAATACATCTTTGAGATAGGCGTACGGATCTTGCCCATTCAGTCTGGCTGATTGTATCAGGCTCATCACCGCAGCGGCGCGTCGCCCACTGCGAAGCGAGCCGGCAAACAGCCAGTTGCTGCGACCCAGCGCCCAGGGGCGGATCTGGTTCTCAACCTGATTGTTGTCAATGGGCACGGCCCCATCATCCAGATAACGGGTCAGCGCGCTCCAGCGTTTTAAACTGTAATCGATAGCTTTGGCTGTAGCAGTGCCGTCGGGCACTTTCTGCCGGTGGGCGATCAGCCAAGTGTGCAAGTCATCGGCCAGGGGTTTGCCTTTTTGTTGCCGTAGCAAGTGTCGCTGCTGCGGATCCAGGGCCTTGGCTTGGCGCTCGATCTCATAGAGCCTGCCGATCTGCTCCAGCGCTGTGGCTGCTAATGTACTTTTATTCGTTTCGTGCAGCTCAAAGAACTTGCGACGGGCATGGGCCATACAACCGATCTCGGTGATGCCCTGGCCAAAGCTGGCTTTGTAACCACTGTAGTCGTCGCAGATCAGTTTTCCTTGCCAGCCATCCAGGAAACGCCGGGCATGTTCACCGCCGCGTCCGGGCGCAAAGTCATAGACCACCGCTTTGGTATCAGCATAAGGGGTGGTGCAGTAGGCCCAGATGTACGCGCGGTGGGTCTTTTTCTTGCCCGGCTCCAGCATCGGCACCGGTGTTTCATCGGCGTGTACCACCGAGTGACTCAGGATGGTGTCTCGCAGTGCATCAGCCAACGGTTGTAAGGCCTGGCCGCAGCGGCCGACCCAGTCAGCCAATGTGGAACGAGCCAACGGGTAACCGGCCCGACCAAAGATCTGCTCCTGGCGGTACAGCGGCAGATGATCGGCGTACTTGGCTACCAGTACATGAGCCAGCAGGCCAGTGGTGGGCAGGCCTTTGTCGATCACATGCACCGGTACCGCCGCCTGGGTCAGTGTTTCACACTCGGTGCACACCCACTTGCCACGGATGTGCTGCTCAACACTGAACACGCCCGGGGTGTAGTCCAGTTTCTCGCTGACGTCTTCACCGATGCGCTTTAACTGGCAGCCGCACTGGCATTGGGTGTTGTCCGGTTCATGCCGTATCTTTGTACGAGGCAGCTCCGCCGGCAATGCCACACGCTTGGGCTGCGCTTTGGGTTTGTTGCTGATGGGTTCATCTTCTATCTGATCAGCCCACTCCTGCTCGATGGCACTGGTATCGGCATCGATGATGTCTTCTAACAGGCTTTGCTGCAGAGGGCTGAGCTTCTCGCTGTGTTTGCCGAACTTCAAACGACGCAGCAGCAACAACTCGTGCGAGAGCTTGGCGTTGACCGCTTCCAGGTGTCGGTTGCGCTGCTCGGCGGTCACAGTGCGCTGCTGAAATGTCTGCAACTGCTGCTTCTGGTCCGCCGCACTGCCCATCAGTTGGGCAACCAGGTTGCGCAGCTGTTCGGCATCGAGTTTGTTCAGATCAACTTGAGTCATGCCGTCAGTATGCCACTGACCCGCGCTGACTTCGATACGCTTAATGGGTGATAGCATTTACCGCAAGGTTATGATTCGATACAACTTACAGGAGACTGATGACGCCTGCTTCACCGACTCGCTGCCAGGGCAGACCCTGAACCAGCGCACTGAGCTGCTCATCGCTGAGCGTCAGTTGCGGGGCGCGCCAGGATTCAGCCCAGTGAAACTTGCCGCGGTTGAGCCTGCGGGCACACAGCCAGATGCCAAGACCATCGTGGATCAACACCTTCATCCGGTTGGCGCGTTTGTTAGCGAAAAGATACGCACAATGCGGCCGGGCACTGCCAAACACCTGCACCACCCGGGCCAGCGCCGTGTCCGACCCGGCGCGCATATCCAGCGGCTCGGTGGCCAGCCAGATCTGATCGATGCGGATCACTACAGAAGTTCTCGCAGCAGCGCCAGGCAGCGATCAGTTTGTGACACCGGGCAACTGATGTTGATGCTTTGCTGGCGATACGGGATTTCCACACGGATCGCCTCAGTATCAGCAGCGCGCTTTACTGGCGGCGCCGGTTGCACAGGGGCATTGGCATTTATCGGCAAAGCGACAAAGCCAGGTGCCTTGTGAGTACTTTTGCTCTGCGCCAGACGTATCCATTTACGCAGCATATTGGCGTTGAGTCCGTGCTCCAGCGCGATGCGGGCCACCGAGGCGCCAGGTTGCGCACAGGCGGTAATCACGTTGTGTTTAAAGGCCTTGGTGTAACGTTTGCGCTTCGGCGCCGGATTGACTACGCTTATTTCGTTCATGATAGGTGTCCGCTTAAAAATAGGTGGACACTATCGAATCAGGAGCACATCGGTTCAAGATGTGATGGCCGGACGGTTACGCAAATAGCTGGAAAATAAAGATTTAAAATGAACATATAGTTAACAGTCCATCGGAAATTTTAGATTTAATCAACAATCCTTTAATCTCACTCCCCTGAACTTTGTAACTTTTTGAACGCGCCGACGTATGAGGCTGCACTGTAGGTTATACAAGTGGAAGTTCACTCTCATCGAGGAAGTGGTACTAAGGCGGGGGAAAGGCCAGGGGTTCTACAATCCTCGACGCAATCATGGTGCAAACAACGGACTGTCTCCTGAAGAGATGGAAAAGCAGAATTTTAGGGAACTACCAGGTGTCTAAAAAACTGGGGCCTTACCACTCAACAGGTTCACTCGAAATGACTGACTTTGGTTTATCCTGCACAGCAGGATAGTTGTGAAACGTCCTTTCTGAAGGTTTGCGCGCATAACTTCAACCCCTCAACCATAGTCAGATAGGGGAAAAGTTGGTTAGCGATGTCGTCCACTGTCATTCTATTATGGATAGCTAGCGCTGCTGTCTGAATCACTTCCCCCGCGTTTCGAGCGAGCACCTGCGCGCCTAAGACTCGACCGGTTTTAGCTTCGACCACAAGCTTAATAAAGCCTCGGGTTTCGAAATTTGCTAATGCCCTGGGTACATTCTCTAAGTCCAACACTCTACTGTCTGTCTCTATGTTCTGCGCCTGCGCATCACGCTCTGTCAATCCTACCGTTGCAACTTGAGGCTCTGTAAAAATAACCGCAGGCATAGTCGCCAAATCTAACTGCGCATGGCCTCCAGTCATATTAGTTCCAGCCCTACTACCTGCGGCGGCCGCCACATAGACGAACTGCGGCATATCGCTACAGTCACCTGCAGCATAGATATTGGGAATATTAGTCTGCATCTGGTTGTTTACTAAGATTGCACCGTTTTCGCTTGTTTCTATCCCTACTGCTTCTAGATTCAATTTTCTTGTATTAGGCCGGCGCCCAGTGGCGATCAGTAGTCTGTCTCCTTGAACGGTGCCTGTATTGGTCTGCAGAGTGAATTGCGACCCATCGTAACTGACAGCACTCGCCTCTGTGTGCTTAAGCACCTCTATACCTTCGCTCTCAAAGACCTTTGCCAACTCTTCGCCTAGTTTAGGCTCTTCTCTATGGAGCAAATTGTGACGGGCTAAAACACTGACTCTTGACCCTAAGCGTCGATAGGCCTGTGCCAGCTCCAATGCGACAACGGATGAGCCAACGACGATCAAGTGCTCAACATCCTTGTCGTAAAATAGCGCCTCGGTAGAGGTCCAGTATGGCGTCTTTTCCAGGCCATCGATCGGGGGAAGTGCCGGTGTCGAACCTGTCGCCAACAAAATGCGGTCCGCTTTAAACTCTTGTTGTGTACCGTCCGCTTTGCTTATCAGTAAAGTTTTCCCGTCCTTGAACTGAGCATGACCACGAACTAGGGAAATTGCAGGATTACTATCAAGAATATTCTGATACTTAGCTTCACGCAGTTCCTCGACGCGGGCTATCTGTTGAGCAACTAGCAGCCCTCTATCCAACGCAGGCTCTTTGTTCGCAATACCCTTGAAAGGGTTGCTACGTTGTTGCTGCGCTATCTCTGCTGCGTGTATCAATATCTTAGAAGGGACACAGCCGACGTTGACACAGCAACCCCCTATTACATCCGCTGCCTCGATCAATGTAACCTGCGCACCATTCTCTGCAGCCTTAATGGCGCAAGCGAATGCGCCAGAGCCGCTACCGACTATCGCTACTTCAAGCGCGGGCTCGATTCTGGAGCCGAGTTCATCTTCACCAGAGTGGGTGGATTCCTTCCTGCCTGCCTCCGCAGAGAATCCCGCCGCATTGATAACATTCAATATCGTCTTCTCATCAATGGTACTGGTCGTCTCTATCGTCGCCGTTCTGTCCGGCCAGCTCACACTAGAACTAATGCCCGCAATTTTATGAAACGCGAGTTCGAGTTCCTTAGCCCACTTATCACAAGTCATGCCCTTAATACTGTACTGGAAAATAGCCATTTTCCCTCCTCAATGTATATGCGTACTCTCGCAGTTAATCCGCTGGCCTTTTCCGGTATAATGCATACACGCATAGCCCGACAAAGAAAAACAAAGATGGCAATAGGACAAAGTCTAAATATCCAGTTAAAGCTGAAAGCCCTAACACTGACAGCAGGATGACCAGTACCGGTGTAAAGCAGCACAATGCGATTATTACAGTGCCGACGACACCCAGTCGCAATAGCTTCTTCTTACTATCCATTGTCGATTACTCCACAATTTTAATTGTGGATTTGAATCCAGCATTTGTTGTTGCGTGCACGAGCGCTAGCGCATCGGTCTTGGCGTCATCGAAGGTCACTACCGCACTCTTACTCTCCAAGCTCACGTCAGCCTCTATGACTCCGTCTACTTTATTCAATGCCATCTTCACAGTAACTGGGCACATCGCGCAGTCCATAGTAGGCAAATCTAGGGTAATGGTCTGTGGACTAGCCCAAACAATCGGGCTCATAATTGTCAGCAAAGTAGCAAATATAAATTTCTTCATCGAAATCTCCTCGTTGTAAAATTTAAAGTAAAAATAAGGGTAACCAATACGCGCTCGTCACCAGACAGAGCGCTATCGCCGAAACAAACCAGAACAAAACTTGACGACGGATTCGAGTTTGAGGGACTGCACATACAGATCCCGGTTCACATGATTCGATGGGCTTATACACTTTAAATCCAGCCCAGACGAGCATGCCGAGTACAAACACAATGAACAACGGTTGGTAGCGCTGAAAAGCCATTAGGTTGCTAATCCAAGATCCGCTGACCCCCATAAGCAGAAGTACGAAAGGCCCTATGCAACAGATACTACCGCCGACGGCTGCAAGAATGCTGGCAGTCAGCGGTAGTTTAGTGCTTTGTGATGTTTTCTCGTTCATGGCTTTAAACAACTCCGTTTTCATCTTAAGAGAAGACTCTAGACTCCGTACCGAGGTACAGAGTCAAGCGCGAAATGAAAAATACTTTAAGAGTTTGGTAGCAATGCTTCCACGATCGGGCAACAAGCGCGCTCGGGATTACTTTGGCATTGAATAGTCAAATCCTCTAAAGTACTTTTTAAATTCTCTAGATCCGCAATTTTCAAACGAATAGTATTGAGCTTACTCTCGGCAATTTCCTGAATGCCTTCGCAGTGCGAATCCCCAAGTTGCAAAAGATTCTCTATTTCACTTAAGCTGAAGCCTAACTCCTTTGCTCTCTTGATAAACTGTAGCCGTTGAACAGTTTTAGTTGGATACACTCTATAGCCTTGCTTTGGCTTCTCAGGCTGCGCTATTAGGCCAAGCCTTTCGTAATAGCGAATCGTTTCGATATTCAAGGAGAGAGTTTTTGCCACACGACCAATCGTAGATGGAAGACTCATAAAGCGCACTCACGTTAGTCCGAGTAGATCATTCATGATTAGCCAAACTGCAGATCGTGTACTTAGTCTATTCGATCTCTCGATGCAGGCTTGCTGATTGGACAGGCTAGGATTGGCATATCTTTGCTTGCCGCTTGTTCGCGAGAAAGCTAAGAACAGTCGAGATCAGTAGTCCGAATATACCGATATACATGAGCATCAATTGCCACCCCACATAAAAACCGTACAGAACAAGCAGCGCCGACCCGACCCCTAGAATCGTCGGCATTAATTTCCTATGATTTCTATAGCTGAGCAACGTACCCACTAACGCTACGACTACAAATGGGGGGAAAACGTAGTCCATCATTATCCCCTCCCAAGGAGCCAGCACCCCTAAGCCTAATGCACTCCCCAACCCAGCGAATAAGGGCCAGCATACGGGACACGCCAACGCGGTAAGCAACATCCCCATGGAGCCTATTTTGTCTACAAATGTTAGCTTCAATTCACAGCTCCTCACTCAACAATGTTTTAGTGTTCCATGCAGAGTTATTCGACCCTGTGCTAGCATTATGCTACCTGTAGTTACTACAGGTGCAATAGCAACTGCTAATGTAAGGGAGAAAGAATGAAAACAATGACCATTGGCGGGCTTTCCGAACGGACAGGCGTCCACATTGAGACCATCCGGTTCTACGAAAAGAAAGAAATACTGCCAAATGCTGTTCGAAATAGGGGTGGTAGGCGGATATATGATGAATCCGACGTGAAACGACTCAATTTCGTGAATAAATGTCGTGGATTCGGGTTTTCACTGGCGGAAATCATGAGTCTACTCAGCCTCGTTGACACGAAAGAGTACACCTGTAGGCAGGTTCATGACTTAACGCTAGAGCACGCCAAGGAGGTGAATCGGAAAATCGTGAGCCTCAAACAAATGGAGCTCGTTCTATTGAATATGGCCGATCAATGCGGCCTCGGAAATATCCCGGAGTGCCCAATAATCGATAGCCTTTTCTCGACTAAGCTTTAAACATAATTCAAAATTAGGAGTCCTGCATGTTGCCTACAAACTAAGTTCTTCCCTTGCCATTTGGACGCTAATGCAAGTCCTTAGAAAGAACATAAGTTACCCAACAGCTCTCTTACAAGCTCAACCTGCCTCGTTCACATAACGTCAACTTCTTGTAAGAGTTAGGTACAAATACGCAGCCAGCGACGATATAGGGGGGCTAGCCCTGAGTTTCCGCATCTTTTTAGGAGAGCTAGCGAGGGGATGTTACTAATCTGTTCAAACGCGTTGATATGGTGTAATCTAATTAACGGCTGAACTAACAGTTTTAATTGTGAAAACCCCAAAGTTTGCAAAAGTAAATGACGAATAAAAGAATCCTTAGCGGACTACAAAAATGGATCGTTTTACTATCCTTTTTTGGCGTGTTGTTTAACGTCCAGGCCAGCTATGCGTGCGTGATGATGACGGACATGGATAGCAAGCAGAATGAATGCTGCTGCGGTTCGGTTCATCGTATGCAAGACGGAAAAGTTTCGAATCAAGAAGATAGTAAAAGTAACGGTGTTAACGAAGATCCTGATTGTGGTGACACCCTAAGAAATTGCTGCAAGGTCGAGGTCTCCCTAGATCTGGATGATGGGGCAGGCAATGAGCCTATCGTTAGCAATAGCACGATAATAAAGCTCCAGCTTTCCATAGTTAAAATCTTTGACGATCCTACGCTGTTCTGGGATCTCGCCCTCAGTAACGATATTGTTGTTCGCAACAAATTCTATTACATCGATATTCCTTCCGATCCGGCAGTCCTTGTCGCGAATTCTCCGTTGTATCTGAAAACGGCACGTTTTCGGATTTAAACCTCCCGCAAATTAGTTCCACTTAGTGCGCTTTGCCTCGTTGGGTAATGGCGCCTGTTTACTAATGGGAGTATTGCTATGTTCAATAGTTTTAAAGACCGCTCGCGTTGGGTATGTTTGCTGATCTTGATCGGCATCAGCCTTGCCACTACGCAGCTAATGGCAGAAGAGAATCCAGTCCAGTCGTCCAATCTCGAAGTAATAGTCAATAGACTATTGGCTCGGAACCCGAATTTATTATCCCAACGCATGCGAGCGAGTGCTAGTGAGGCGCTTATCAAGAGCGCAGGTTCACTCGAGGACCCTCGAGTGACTTACTCTATCGCACCCTCATCATTTGGCGGCACGATTCCCAGTAGTTTCGGCAATGCTTTGGGGGTTCGGCAGAATTTGCAACTCAGTCAATCGATTCCTTGGCCTGGGAAACGTCAGCTACGTGTTGAGAAAATGCTAGCAGACACCTCAGCTCTGGATAGACGTTATGATGGTTCGCGCAATGCACTCATTATGCAAGTGCGCGCAGTTTGGGCTCAGTGGTGGTATGTCCACTCAGCGTTAGATAGTAATGATTCGCTTCGGCAACTTATTTCTGGGCAATCTGTTGTCGTCGAAACACGCTATGCTAACGGACTCGGCCTGCAGCAAGATCTTCTAAAAATACAAACCTTCGACCTTAAGTTGCAACACCAACACCTCGTGTTGGAGCAAGAACGTGTGCAGCTACAGTCTCAGCTTAATTACCTGCTGGATCAATCCTCTTCAACGCCAATGCCAAGACCGGTTGCAGAGTTGGCGGGGCCGGAGCTAGTGTCACGTTCGCAGCTGGAAGCGTGGTTGTTGGAGACCCAGCCGTCCTTGCTCGAGCTGCAAGCAAACGTTAAATCGGCTCAAATAGAGAAGCGATTGACTGAGAAAGACGACTACCCCGATATGCAGTTTAGCCTTGGTTACAATGAATTATGGAATGAATCTGCGCAAAGACTTCAGGTGGGCGTTAGTGTCAATATTCCATTGGACTTCGGAAAGCGAACAGCGCGCAAATCCGCTGCAGATTACACACTTCATAGCGTTAAGTTGGACGTTCAAAACAAACGTAACGAGCTTCTATCCCAACTTTGGTCTCAGCTTTCGAGCTATGAGCAAACGGCGCACAAAATTCATCTCATTGAAACCGAACTTTTGCCAAGCGCTACCCGATTAATAGCGGCAAGCCTTGCTGACTACGAAGGCGGAGGGGGGGATTTCACTGAACTAGTGGATGCCCAAGAAGAATTACTCAATACGCAATTGCTTCTACGCAGCACTTATGCCGAGAAATTTATGGTCCTGGCACAAATCGACAAATTAACAGGTGGTCATCTCTGGCCAATTGGAGAGTAGCAGTGAAAACTAAAATATTGTGGGCATTAGTGATTCTCGCCGTTCTAGTTGTTTTACTCGGTCTCTGGTTTTCATCTAGGAATAGCATGGACATGGTGGCACCAGCTGTAACGGACGCGAGCGCTCGCAAGCCCCTTTACTGGGTCGCCCCGATGGATGCGAACTACAAGCGTGATGCGCCTGGTCTTTCGCCAATGGGAATGCCCCTAATTCCTGTTTATGAGTCTTCTGACACGATTACGGTGTCGCCCTCCATTCAGCAAAACTTAGGTTTACGTACGGACACGGTAGTGCGCGAGAATTTTGCGCCAGATATTCAAGCGGTGGGATATACCAATTGGGATCAGTCCACTATCCAAGTACTACACACGCGCGCAGAAGGCTGGTTAGAGGTCTTTAATCTAGCTAGCGAGGGTGACTCTGTCTTCAACGGTGATGTGCTTTACGAATTGTTCTCGCCAGCGCTGGTGAGTGCACAACGTGAATATTTGTCCGCTATAGCCTCGAATAATGCATCTTTGGGGGCAGTGGCCAAAGACCGTTTACTGTCGCTCGGATTTACAAGCGAGCAAATATCGGCATTGGATGCAACGAGGCAAATGAGTAATCGTCTTTCTGTACGCGCCGTGAAAGACGCTGTTGTTACAGGGATTAGCGTACGCGAGGGCAGCTATGTTAGCCCTGGCACAGTCTTAGCGACTTTCGCATCGCTGGATTCTGTGTGGGTTGAAGCCGAGGTATTCGAATCACTTGCCGGCTGGATCGCACCGGGCCAAACGGCCCAGATAACTTTCGCAGCCTTTCCAGGTGAGCGCTGGAATTCTACAGTCGAATATATTTATCCAAGTCTGGACGCCACTTCTCGTAGTTTGCGGGTAAGGCTGATAGTCGAGAACAGCAATGGACGGCTTTTACCCGGGATGTTCGTGAAAGTCAGCATCGAGGGTGTGCCTAAGCTCGATGTCCTTACAGTGCCGCGCGAGGCAGTGATTCGGTCCGGCAACGGCGATCGCGTTATGCGAGCCTTAGGTGAAGGCCGTTTCAAGCCAGTTGTGGTGCGTACTGGTATATCCAACGGTACTCGACTGGAGATCGTCAGTGGCCTCGAGGAAGGGGACGTTGTCGTGACTTCTGGTCAATTTCTCCTGGACTCAGAGGCAAATGGGGAGCAGGCATTTGCGCGTCTTAACTCAACAGATTCGGACTCCTCAGCGATGTCTTCCAGTATGCCCATGGCGAGCACGATGGCGTTGCCAACAGCAAACGCAGCACTTTTCGAAACCTCTGGAGAGATCACTCAAATTACAGCAGGTGTTTCAGTCACACTTTCTCATCAAGCTGTAGAGGCGCTCTCTTGGCCGGCCATGACTATGAGTTTTCAACTCCCGTCGCAGACGACTAGTGGGCAATTGACTGTGGGGGACTTGGTCGATTTCTCGTTTCGACGTACCGAGCAAGGCAGTTATGAAATAGTGAACATTGTTAAACAGGAAGCTAAACTATGATCGCTTTCATTATCAGGCTATCCATCGCCCAACGCGGGCTGGTCATATCGTTAGCGTTAATACTTGCCGTAATTGGGGTACAGAGTTTTCGTGATATGCCCGTCGATGCAATTCCCGATCTTTCCGATGTGCAAGTGATCATTCGCACGCCATTTCCTGGACAGGCGCCACAAGTGGTGGAGGATCAAATTACCTACCCACTTACTACTGCCATGTTGTCGGTACCAGGTGCCGAGACAGTGCGTGGATATTCATTTTTCGGTGACTCCTATGTGTATATTATTTTTGCCGATGGCACAGATCAATATTGGGCGCGCAGCCGTGTGCTTGAGTATTTAAATCAGGTCAGCGCGTCGCTTCCTGCTAGCGTCACACCCGCGCTCGGTCCAGATGCGACAGGTGTGGGTTGGGTCTACGAATATGCACTCGTTGATCGCAGTGGACAGCATGACATCGCACAGCTGCGCTCAATTCAAGATTGGTTCTTGAAGTTTGAACTACAAACTGTAAGCGGTGTTTCGGAAGTCGCGAGCATTGGCGGCATGGTGAAGCAATATCAGGTAGTCGTGGACCCGGATCAGCTTCACGTGCTTGGCTTGACGTTGACACAGGTCGGAGAGGCAATTCGTCGTGGGAATCGAGAGGTGGGCGGTTCTGTGCTCGAGATGGCCGAGACCGAGTTCATGGTGCGTGCCACGGGTTACATCCAGAGTATTGACGATCTCAAGCAAATACCCATCAAAGTAAATGCACGCGGCACTCCTGTGCTCTTGGGTGACGTCGCAAATATCGTGCTCGGGCCACAATTGCGACGCGGCATCGCGGAGCTCAATGGGGAAGGGGAAGTGGTGGGCGGAGTTGTCATAATGCGTAGCGGGGAAAACCCCCTAGCTACTATCGCCGCAGTTGAAGAAAAGCTAGAACAACTACGCAGTGGTTTGCCTGCAGGAGTGGAGGTCGTCACAACCTATGATCGCTCGTATTTAATTTATAGTGCGATAGACAATCTCTATGGCACTCTATTTGAGGAGTTCTTAATTGTAGCGTTGGTCTGTTTGCTATTCCTATTCCACATACGTTCGGCATTGGTTGTCGTTTTCATGCTACCTATCGGCATCATTGGAGCCTTGATAATAATGCGCTTCCAAGGTATTAACGCGAATATTATGTCACTTGGTGGAATCGCTATCGCTATTGGCGCGATGGTTGACGGGGCTATCGTGATGATCGAGAATGTGCATAAGAAATTGGAGGAGAATCCTCCAAAGGATGATGCCGCGCGCTGGGTGCTTATTACGAAAGCATCTATACAAGTGGGCTCACCCTTATTTTTCTCGTTGCTGATTATCACGCTTAGTTTTCTTCCTGTGTTCAGTCTGGAAGCACAGGAAGGCCGACTGTTCGCACCTCTAGCGTTCACAAAAACCTGGTCGATGGCGGTGGCGGCTTTTCTGTCAATAACGCTTGTACCTGTGCTAATGGGCTATCTAATTCGTGGCAGGATTGTCGCGGAGCAGCGTAACCCCCTCAATCGTTTCCTGAGTTGGTGTTATAGGCCAGCAATTCACTTTGTAACGCGACAGCCTTGGTTGGTGATTTGCTTGAGTTTGCTGGTGATGCTTTCGGCTGCTTGGCCCTTGTCCAGACTAGGGTCTGAGTTTATGCCCCCACTCGACGAGGGCGACTGGATGTATATGCCAACAATGCGCCCTGGCCTGCCTATAGGGGAGGCAAGTCAACTGCTCCAGCAAACCGATAGATTGATTAAATCAGTTCCTGAAGTGGCCACTGTATTCGGAAAAATTGGACGAGCAGAGACCGCTACAGACCCGGCCCCACTCACGATGATTGAAACCTTAATTCATATGAAACCCGAGTCTGAGTGGCGTGATGGCATGACAACGCAATCGATTCGTGAAGAGATACAACAGAAGGTGCAACTGCCTGGTGTTACGAATGTGTGGGTCATGCCGATAAAAACTCGTATCGATATGCTTGCCACTGGCATTAAGACTCCTGTAGGTATCAAGATAGGCGGCCCAGACCTCGAAAGGGTGCAGTCACTCGGTCGCGAAATTGAGACTCTTCTTACTGATTTTCCCAACACAGCAAGTGTTTACGCTGAGCGAGTGGTTGGAGGACGGTATGTTGTTGTTGATATTGACCGCCTTAGCGCCGCACGTTTTGGCCTCAATATCGATGATGTGCACGCAGTCGTTGCTGGCGCCATTGGCGGACTCAATGTGGCAGAGACCATCGAAGGTCTGCAAAGGTTTCCGATTAACCTGCGCTACCCTCGATCAACACGCGACTCATTAGAGAGTATTCGAAGTCTTCCCGTTCTTACATCGGCTGGTGCTCGAATTGCACTAAGCGACGTCGCCAGCATCTCAGTCGAGGACGGGCCACCGATGATCAAGAGTGAGAATGCGCGACCCACGGGTTGGGTATATGTGGATATTGAGGATATCGACGTTGGCACTTACGTAGCCAGCGCGCGTGATTTCCTTCGAGAGAATGTCACGTTACCTGCTGGTTATACTTTGACATGGTCCGGTCAGTACGAATACATGGAACGTGCGATAGAGCGTCTGAAGATCGTGGTGCCACTAACCGTTGCGATCATAGCGTTTTTACTTTATCTGGCATTTAATCGAGTGGGCGAGGTGTTGATTGTTCTCGCGACGCTGCCGATGTCTATCGCCGGCAGTAGCTGGCTGCTCTGGTACTTGGGTTTCAATCTGTCCGTTGCTGTCGCCGTAGGCCTAATCGCCCTTGCAGGGATCGCTGTAGAGATCGGGGTGATTATGTTGGTGTATCTCAAACAGCATCGGGATGACTACCTTGCGCGAGCGGGGCAGGAGGGAGGCCTCACCGCGACGGGATTGCGGCATGCGATCAGCGAGGGAG
>CAJXUA010000022.1 GCA_913060695.1 uncultured Gammaproteobacteria bacterium
CCGGGAGCCGGACTTGAACCGGCACTCTATCACTAGAACCGGATTTTGAATCCGGAACCGCTGCAATTGGGTCCCCAGATTAACTTTTCAGTTATAAGTGTAGTAGAAAGTATAGTAAATCAAAATATATTTTAAATAATCCATGTATATCAATGCACTAAAACCAATGCATCATGGGGGTGTGTTGTGCGAAGTCCTTCTGATCACTCATTGTGGTGTTTCACGTTACTCTTTGGATAAGGAAAGTATTGATTCAGCATGGCGGCCAAGTCTGCATAATGACTGCGCAGAGTAGCAAACCCCCTGCGCTTAGGACAATGTTTCACTGCCATAGAAATTAACGCAGCGATGAGAGTTCGTGCCACAGAACTTAAACTAGTTGGAAGCGGGCAGTGAGAAGAGTACTTGGGCGATGTCTTCAAATGGCCCGAGGACTAGCACATCACCTTGTTGTTGAGAGCCTTCGAGCCCTTGTTCATAAGTCCAATCCTTCGGGATACGAATGCTCAGCCCGTCGATCGCTCCATCGGTAGTGATCAGGACACGCTTTGTTTGCGTATTCACTGTCTCTACTTCAACCACCGCACTGTCGCGTACTGCCCACCAATGGCCGAACTGCGCGACTGTACCGAACCATGCCCGTTCCTTAAATTCGGCGATAAAGCGCCGTTCGAACTCCAATTTATGATCGAGCACATCGGTGTGAATTAGTACATTGACCACGCCGCCATGTTTTGCAATTTTATTGGCAAGTACTATCGCTTGATCGATGCGGTCGCCGAGTCGACCACGCTCATCTTCTATGGTGATTGGTATCTCGAAGATGTCCAGTTCTGTGTCGTAGTTGCGGGAATAATTCATGCGAAAGGGCAGGTGAGTGAGAGTGCTGTTCGCGGTCATGCTCGAGCTATACTTGTAACCTGTCGCTAGTAGCATTTCAGGCAGTTCATAGGGCAAAGAGAGATGCCCGGGTCGGAACGAAACGGTTGTCTGTGGGCTAAGGTTGTCCAACAGGAATTTACTCACACGAAGTTCACCTGCAATGCTCGCCTCTCTAACTGTTTCGAAGTTGAAGACGAATGGCTGATAGCTGGGATAAGTCTCAGTGCCAGTACCAAGTTCCATATTCTTGAATTCATTCGAATGGGCGACGCTATGGCTTGCGATCTCCATGCCTTGGTCGTGCAGAGATTGCAGAGTGGCTTGGCTATCTTGCGTAAAGAACAAAGAGTCGTTGTAGTCGGTGACGTATTTTGTCTGCAAAAAGTATGTTGCTGGAATGCCTTGACTCGCCTCGAGTGCCGCATAGGTCGGCACATTCTCGATTGAGCGTGTAAAGTCGATGTCGTGCGTTATTAGCGCCGTGAATTCTTGGTTGAAGGGCGTCGTTAGAAATTGCACCGCATCTGGGGAGCCATCTCTATGTACCTTAGCAAGAAAGCGTAGAAGGGTATCGATCTTAGGTTGATAGTCGTTTACATAAGTATCTGCGAGTCCCGCAAAACGGTCGTTCTGCACGCGCAGGATGAAATGCCCGAAGTCGAAACCGACGGCATAGGCGTAGCCAGTGCGGTCTCCCACAGTGTAGGAGTTTTGCGTAATCGCGGCGCTACCATCATCGTAGGTGGCAAGCGGCGGATTCTTAAGCGTGTGATAGCTCACGCCAGGCATGGGCGCTGGATTCTCTAATGCCGAAAGTCGAATGGATGTTTCTGCGGTGTCTTGGAAGAAATTCCCATCGAAAATGCCGCTGTCAAAATTCAGCTCCAACAAATCTCGACGCTCTTCGGTAGATTCAAAGCCGAGCAACAATGGCAGCCCGCCACCGATCACAGAGAAAGCGATCAGTGATTTACCGCTTCGAACGTGATTCGCTAGCGCGCTTAAGGTCTCCGGCGCTGTGTTGGACCCAGTAATCGTAGGGTAAACTAGTATGACGTCGTGCTCTAAGGCAAGTTCGATGGATTCTACTATGCGAAAGGGAACACCAATGCTCTTGAGTCCGTGGGCGATGCCCAGCCATGATGCATCTCTATCTTGCAATAGCACGGCAATGCCGCTAGTGGATTCAGTAAAATAAACCTCTGGAGAGGTGCGCGGTGGAATTTTGATTGGCAGCTCAGTGATCTCGACAGGACCACTCAATTCTGGAAATGCTGGTAGCTCTGGTGTCAGTAGATTGTACGTAAAGACAGCCAATGCGACGCCGAGCGATCCGAAAATCGCCATTTTAGAATTTTTACTCATCGTCTTTGATCCGCGTAGACTTCATCGAGTCCGTGCAGTGCGATGCCTGCAAAGGAAGACCAAAAACTTAGCTCAGTGCTTAGGCGATTGGAGATTTCATTTAAGCGCAATTGGTCACCATTAAAGGTGAGTTTGTCGGCGGAGAAAACTCGCTCGAAACGCAGGCTAAAGGAGTCGCCTTCTAGGCTGCGCTGTGGCTGATCGAACAATACTAGAATCGGTGTCGAACCGATCTGCAAATGCCACAGTTCTCCCTCGAGATTATTGCGCCCGTACGAGCGTTGAGTCTCGTCACCTAGCGAGCCAGTTTCTAGCGCTAAGCGCACTTCTTGTTGGTTGCGCAGTCCCCATTCGAGAAACGGCGTCATACCAGCAAGCAGTTGCTGGTAGTCGGTACGGTAATTCATGATGGTGAGACTAATGCCAGGGAGGTTTAATTCGTTGAGAAGTTTAGGCCCCCAGTTCGCGTGATCGCCCCACCACACAGGCATTACTAAGTCGACGTGAAGTGAGTCGCCTGCAGTCTGTTTCGCGGCAGTTATCGTTTGCAAATAACGCTCTCGCCATAGGTCTTCTGCTAACAGATGGCCCGGCAACAAATAGGGCTCGATATCGAGTTGTACGCCCGCTAGTTGCTCGTTACTGTCTACCCTTGTGTTGTAGCGGCGAAACGCAGCGATTCTCGTCTGCAGTATTGTAAGGCTCTCGGGGAGCACATCATGCCGGTCGCCGATAACGGCCCATACTTTGATGTTTCTCTCCTTTGCCTCACGCACGAAAGCGCTGAGCTGTTGTGGGTTGGCAACTTCTCCTGCTGGATCTATAGGTACAGTGATATAGAACTCATCAAGCCCTTCGAGGTTGTGTAGCGACCAGAAAAAATTAGGATCATTTTGCCAAATACTTGGATTCCAAACCCAAGCACTGCGTGAATGATTAATTGGATAATCGATGGCCGGTGGTAGCGTTATGGAGTTAATGCGTAAAGTCGCAGCGTCTGGTGGGCAGATGAAGGTGACTGCCTGCCAAGCCAATGCGTTGTCGGGAAGGTCAAAATAATGATCATCAATATTGGCATTTCCGCTCAAACTCAATGTGCCGATTGTGATAGTCGCTTCATTCTCAATATGCTGGGCAGTCGCAATGGCGATTTGGAAGTCACCGATACCCGAAGCGTTGACCTGCAGTCGTCTGTTTTTTGGCCATAGATAATTGGCCTTGAGCTGAATGCCAGCGACCTGATTGCCGTCGCTACAATCTAGTTGCTTGCCCTCTATCCATTGGGCTCGTTCCTCTATTCCAAAAAGTACACTATCAAAGTCCGCCAGTGGATCGCTTTCCTGCACGGTTGGGGTTGCATTAGTGGCGATAGGCGCTGGTGCTGGCTCGGGGGTTATAATTTCACTTATGTCAGCTCTTTCAGGGAAGAAACTGCCTTGTAACATCACCTGGTTGTGAGTGCTAAGGTTTTGCTCGGAAGGCAGTAAGGAACTCCATAATATAGCGCTGGCAGGCTGCGGTAAGGATGTGGTCTCACATAACTCTGAGTTCAGCGCAGTATCACTGACGATGAGTAATTGACGCTCGCCAGTAGCCGAGTAAAACTCCTTGACGGACATGTCGTCTTGAATATCGATAGTGGCGCTGCATATAGCAATGCTTGCAGCAAGGCTGAGCTTGCTGAGGCAAGCAGCACACACAGTGCTAAAAAGGAGAGTGATTCTTGTAAAAATTAACTTCATAGATTGATTCGATTAGCCGTTAAAATTTATGTTGAATACTTAAGCTGATAGCTTCTTGAGTATAGGAGTTTTGGCGTGTGTTGCGGCTCAGGTCTACGCGCACATTGGTGTCATCGTTTATATCTACGCGGAAATACACATGATGCACATTGGTCTGGGTAGTGACATTTAACTCTGTCTCTGGCGCGTCGGTATAATTGTACCCTATTAATAGTCGTGAATTTGTTTGCCAGTGCGCACCGATATTCCACCCGACGGTTTTCTCGCCCGTTTCGTCTTTGACTATGCCTACTCCTGGGGAAATCCAGGCGTTGACGTTGAGTAGGTAGTGCGTGAAATCAAGCTGCAACCAATTCACATCACCGCTTGCATATTTTGATTGAGTAAGTGCGATACCAAGCATAGTGCTGCCGATATTCTCACCGGCTTGCATTAACAGCGTGTTGCCGGCAAGCCTGATCCTTCGCTGCGGTAGAATCTCACTGTCAGAGGTGTGGGCTAGCGCGAGCTCGAAGGTAGAGGTGGTTCCGCTTAACAATCCACCAACTTCATACAAAGTATCGTCTAAACCAAAACGATCGGCGTATTCGCGTCTAAGGTAGAACTGGTGCCTAGATGCAGTACGATACCGATATTCTAGAGTTCGAGTTTGCCAATCCACAAAACCTGGCAGGTCTAGATTACTTCTCCCAATGCTTGCTGTAACTATATGCGCGCTTGTGCCCAAAGGCATCGTGCGTCGCTCACGTCGCGTAGTAACGTCGATATGCTCGGGTGCAACTCTTTCTGCAAGATTTAGTGCTATTAACGCGGCGTCGTCTTCGCCCGCGGCCAATTCGACATCATATAAACCGACCAGCGCCTCGAGGTTCGATGGCTCCCGTGCAATAACGGCATTGAATGCGGTTCGTGCGTCTGAGTAGCGACGTTGGTAGTAATACACTCGAGCCTTCAATGTCATCGCTTCGATGTTATTGGCATTCATTGCCAAAGCCTGATCCGCTATGTCGATTGACTCTCGATAGAAACCTTGGAAGGAGAGCACGCGCGCCTTTCCAAGTATCAGTTGCATATCGTTCGGATAGGTTTCCAATGCAGCATTAAGAATGCTGATAGCCTCGATGAAACGTTCTTGGAAGGCAATCACCATTGCCAATAAGAAAGAGACTTCGTTGGTTTCATTGGCCAAGGGCAAGGCAATTTTCAATGCCTCCTCAGACTGTAGAAACTCACCATCATTGCGAAGCCGCAAAGACTCTTGAATGAGTTGCTCATAGCTAAGCTGGTCTATATTGGCGGCGTTGTAGATTGGTGTACCACTACTTGATTGATCTTGGGAGGCGCTTGCTTGGGCAGCCAATTCGACGTCATTGAGCCCGGCAATCGCTTCTGAGTTCGATGGGGCTAGCGCAAGTACCGCGTTATACTGCGTGCGCGCATCATCATGACGCTGTTGATAATAATACATTCTGGCCTTCAAATTGAGGGCTTCAATATTGTTGGCATCTAGCGCTATTGCTTGATCTAAAAAGTCGATCGACTCCAGGTAGAGGCCTTGAAAAGAGAGAACCCGCGCTTTGCCAATAAGTAGCTGTATATCGCTAGGATAGGTTCGCAGAGCCGAATCGAGTATTGAGATCGATTCGTCGAAGCGATCTTGAAAGGCCACTACCATTGCCAGTAGATAGGCAACTTCGTTTCTTTCGTTTGCTAAGGGTAGGGCTTGCCTAAGCGTAGCTTCGGATTGGGGGAAGTCGCCGTTATTGCGCAGCAGCAAAGACTCTTGAATGAGGTCTTCGTAGTTCGGTTCTGCCGCATTTGAAATAGCAGCTGCGCACAATGTTAAAGACAATATAAGTGCTTTGATTGCGGTGCTAGTCAAGTTACTTCCTCGCCTTCAGTAGAAATTTGAACAACTCGTTATTCTCCATTTCCAGTCGGATGCTAGCGCTGGCCGATTGATTCAAATCATAGGTAGAACGTACTAGGAGCACAAGGTACAAACTCGCAAGAATCGCCATTGCCGTGTGAGCCGGAGCGCCAGAGGACCCTAGGGCGTATATCAGGGGTATTAGCATGCATAGTTGGTAGGGCACAGCGGCTAAAAGTGATGGGTACAGAGAAACTAGCCCACCAGCGGACATGCCGGCGATTAGGAAAACGATAAATGTTTCAGTCCAGCCAGCGAAATAGAACACATCCAATAGTGGCAATATACCCCAGCAGAGAGCCGACCCACAGGCGAAAACGATGTAAATGGCAGTCCAAAGATCGAAATGTTGACTACTACTATCGAGGCGGTTGAAGACGATGACCATAGTGGTTCTTAGTAGAGTTAATATCACGACAGCTGCTAGCCAGAGGTTTAGCACGATCTGCTCTGTAACATCACGCAAGGTGAAGAAAACGATCACCGCATTGACAATCGAAATGAAAAAGCTCGATTTACCATTGGAAGCCAATGCTCGTAGAGTCTCATATTGGATTCTAGCGCTGAGATCTAACTCAGATACTGGGTTTTCATTCGTATCCGTCATATCAGTCCCTGTCGACTAAGAATGAGTGCATCGATATGTTTCAAGGTTTTCATTACTATTTCACTACTATCTGACTTGCGTGGTTAATGTGCGAGAAAAGACAAATGCTATTTTTGCCAGTTCCCAGTTCGTGTCATGTCGCCCCACTTATGCTTAGTGTTGCGCAGCCATTCGATTGACCCTTGGATCTTGTAAACCATATTGAGCTGTCGGTATCCGAAGGATTCAAGAAAAGCGAAAAAGATTAAAACTAGCACCCCTTTCATACTCGTAGATCCTGGGAATGTAAACTCATCCAAGAGTAAACTAACGACCGACATGAGAACTGAGAGTTGAATGGCGAATATGTAAATTATGCTCGCGTCCAAAATGCTGAGCTGTTGTGAAAGTAGCAGGTAGGCGGTGAAAATATAACCGGCTAGTTCGACGAAGGGACTCAGCCATTCGAAGAGAATGAAGAAGGGGAATGCTACCCAGCCTATGGTTCCACTTTTTCTTCCGAAGAGTAAGCTTCGATTAAGCGTTAAACTTTCCGATAAGCCACGATGCCAGCGTCGGCGTTGTGATGCGAATACTTTCAGTGACTCGGGTGCCTCAGTCCAGCAGACCGCATCGGGGATAAACTCGACTCGGAATGGCTTGTCCTGTGCAATCATCGTGCGATACATGCGCAGAATTAGTTCCATGTCCTCGCCAATCGTATTCGCCGTATATCCACCAGCGTCTACTACTGTGCTCTTCCTGAAAAGCCCGAAGGCGCCGGAGACAATCATTAAGCCCTTGATCCTTGACCAAGCAATGCGGCCGAAAAGAAATGCTCTTAGGTATTCGACCATCTGGAATATCGCAAGGAAATTGCTAGGCACGCCTTTGCTGGTGATGCGGCCATCTTTCGCAGTGCAGCCATTCGCGATTCTTATTGTCCCACCCGTGGCAATAGTTTCGGGATGGTTAAGAAATGGCTGCACGATACGCACTAGACCATCTGGTTCTAAGATTGAATCCGCATCGATACAACAGAAAAGTGGGGAGTGGCATACATTGATCCCTGCATTAATGGCATCGGCCTTGCCACCATTAGCCTTGTCAACGAGCTTTAGATTCTTATGAATACGAGAGAGATAGACCTGCTTTATCTCGGCGCAGGGTATGCTGTCGCTTATATTCTCTGGGAACGCTTGGAATTCAAACTCCGATAGCAATACGTCGAGCGTGTTGTCCTTAGAGCCATCGTTGACAACGATGACCTCAAGCCGTGGGTAGTGAAGCTGCAGAATCGATCGCAAGGACGATACGATAGTGGTGCCTTCGTTGTAGGCGGGTACGATCACTGAAATTGGTGGCTCGTTACCGTTGTTAAGGCTTTGCCCTCCCTGTGTTCGTTTCTGTTGAAGATAGGTGCGTAAGGTGTCAAAGGCCACGAGGTTCAACAGCAAATAGGAAGCGCTGCATGCCACTATATAGATCAGGAAGCCTAGGAATATCCAGTACTCTAGACCATTCATGTCGTACTCCAATCTTTCTCGGATAGGACATGCCTCAATATGTCGGACACGGTGGGGTCTTTTTCATTGTTCAGCATTTGTTGGAGGTAGGTGTAATTCTTCCCGCCTAGGTTAACAATGGCTTCCGCTGCGCGATAGCGAAACCACCAGTTCTCGTCCGAAAGTAAGGGAATAATGAGGGGGATATCGGAAAGATCACCGATTCTACCGAGGGCCTTCGCTGCCTGAATACGCAAGAATGGGATGTCGTGATTAAGGAAGGGGATTACTTCATTGCGTTGTTCATAACCGCCAAGATTACCAATCGCTCGTAAAAGTGAGCCAGCCTCCTCGCTATTGCTGTATTTATGTAATTTTTCGATGATCAATGGAAGTAGAGATTTGTCGGTGCTTCGCTCGGCAAGGCTTATGAAGTTCGTAATCGTATAATTTGGTAGGCGGTCTAGGAATGGCTCTAAGACATGCAGGATCCTGCCCCCGCCAGCAGCGCCAATTTCGGCAGCAATAGTGGGTGCCTGTTCGGGAAACCGAAACAGTATCTTGATAACTGCCTTCTCATAATTTTCAGCCTGCAAGCTTACAAGGCTAGTGCAAGCCCTAAGAGCAATGCCTCTATTGTTTGAAGCCAGGGCCCCCCAGAGATTATTGATGACTCGTTTAGAGGGAAACCACTGTGCAGCGGTAAGCGCAAGAGTTCTTAACCAGATAGGGCGACTAAAGACCGAGTAACCCCGTGGAGTTAAAATGGCGAAGATTACGTCATCTAGTCCCACTTCGCGTGCAAGCTTATCCAGTCGTGCTGCGTTTTCACTAGCGCTTTTAGCACGTAGGTCTACCCATAAGTGCAATACATGAGACCATTGACTCTTTAGAAGCGGGGGTCTTTCCTCGGATACGCCCTCCAATACCGGAAGCCAAATCGCCTCCACCTTCTCAATGTGGCGACGATTAATAAGGAATCGAATACGCGCGATAGATAGAATCACTAGGCTAAGTAAGATCAAGCCAAAAAGCACAAAACTCGCAAAAATCGCAATCTTGAAAATGCCTGCCTGAGAGGAGATAAAATCTACTAGGTCCGGAAGCTGTAAAAATATGACGGAGACTCCTGTGAATAACATGACTATCTTTTTTAATATCGACCGGAGGTGTTTGAGTAGCTCAAAATGACTTAAGAATTGCTCTGAACTAGGGTTCTGGAGCATCGGGCTCCTTTTCTCTGATTCTCGAGACTTTGTGTCGCTAAGTATATTCTATGCCGTCAAGACATGTAATGGATAATTGCTCGATGCTAAGTGTTTGAATCGAAATGGCTTTGTGTGGAAAGCGCAGATAAGGCTCGGGTGACTTAATACCCGCTATTTCGCGAGCTAACTCGAGAGGCCTGCTTAGAACTGTTTGCATGCAATTGAACTTAACTTTGTTAGCCTACTAACTGCATTTGTCATGATGCCTATTAAGCATAGACTCGAGGGTCCATAGCCTTTATTCTCAATAAAAACAAAGGCGAAACACAAGTTGGCTAGACGAAAAATTCGATCGATCAAATGGGCATGGCTGCTACTGCTGCTATCCTCGGCAATAAGCCGTGCCCTTATTGCACAGCCCGGTGCTGTGCTCGAGATCGACGCCATCGAACGCTCGATAACCTTAGCCCCCTACACCCAATACCAATTCGAAGGCCCCGATAGCGATATTGCGCGCATCGACAGCGACGATATCTCCAATTTCCGCGCCTTGCCTAGTGATGAAATCTCCTTCGGTTACACATCCAATAAAGTCTGGCTTCTGATCGATACGCACAATGCCAGCGATCAGGTCAGAAATCTTCTATTAGATACCAACGTGAAGTATATGCGTCCGCTAGAGATCTACGAGATATCGAATCGGGGAGAGCCCACACTGCTACTGCGCAATGACGAGAACTCTGATTTTAATGCGCGGGGATATCAGGAGCCTAAGATTATTCTGCCTCTGCAATGGCAGCCAAGGGAGTACAAGCAACTCCTTCTGCGTGTCGGTGCGGGCGGGGCGTTGAGTATTCCCCTGGAGCTTAGTAGCTCTGTAGAGATTGCGAGTAAATATGGCGATGCACGCGCATTTGCGATGTTTTTCTCTGGTGTGCTAATAAGCCTAATACTCATTAATCTATTCCACTTTGCAACGGTTAGGCGTTGGGAGCACTTGCTTTATGCATTGATGGAGACCTCTATCTTACTTTTCGTATTACACAATGAGGGATTCGCGTTTCAATATCTGTGGCCTAATAGTCCGGTGTGGAATGCCCATGCAACCTTGGTGCTTGGGCATAGTACGAATATGTTCGCGGCGCTATTCGCGCTGGTGTTTTTAGAGTTGCGCAAGCGAGCGCCGATATTCTCGAAGATGCTTCTAGGCATTGCGATTATTTCGGCGTCTGCACTGCTCTTGAGTCCATGGCTAGAGCCACGATTGTCTAATCAACTTGGCCTGATTACCTTAGCGGTAGGTAGCAGCACTATTGTGACGGCTGGCGTATGGGTGTTGCTGCATGGCCACAAACCCGCTCGCTACTTTGTACTCGGATGGCTCTTCATGGGCACTGGGGCCGCCCTGTATGGTCTCTCAAACCTCGCTATTATCAGCCTTCCCATTGCCGCTATAGAGGTGTTGAAGTTCAGTGTTCTACTCGAAGCGATTCTGATTTCCTATGGTCTTTCAGCATTGCTCAAATTGCTGTCAGACAAGGTTAGGAGTTCGCAGCGGGCGCTGATAACGGTGACAGAGAAGCGTTTGAGCGATGCGCTAGAGAGGGTGAAACTCGAGGAGCGCCGCGCGGAAGCTGAGCGAGAGTTAGCCGAGAAGGCGCTGGAGATGGCACGTACCAGTCACGATATACGGCAGCCAATTCATTCATTGCGCTTAGCACTATTAGCTCAGGCGCGAACACAGAAAAACCCCGCGACCTTAGAGGTCTTTAACAAGACCCTCGATCATATGGAGGCGCTACTCGGTAATATCAGCAATAAGGAAGGCGAAGCGTCCAGAACAAGCTTGACCACCTACGGCCAACTTACCCGACAACTTTGCGATGAATTCGCCGCGGTAGCCAACAGTGGTGGAATCGAGCTTAGGCAGTTGAGCAGCAGTCTGCCGGTTGTGACAGCAGTAGTGTCCCTGAAGCGGGTGATTAGCAATTTCCTATCTAATGCGCTTAAGCATTCGAACGCGTCGAAGGTGTTATTCGGTATTCGGAGGCGCCCATATGGCGTGGAGATTCTAGTTTTAGATAATGGCCATGGCCTCGATAGAGCAGACGCTAGTACTGCCGGTAGTGGGCTAGGTATGGGAATCGTAGAGGCTTTGTGCAAGGAAAATGGCTGGCATAGCGAAATAAAAACGCAATCAGGAAGAGGCACCTGTTGTAGTATTAAGGTCTATACGTGAGAGTGACAATAAGAATATGAGAATCGCAATCGCCGATGACCATGAGATCTACCGCATAGGTTTGAAGATGCTGCTAAGTAGCATGGACGATATGCAGGTAGTACTAGAGTTAGAATCGGGCAATCAATTATTAAAGGCGCTCGCGCAGACTTCCGTGGATTTGGTGATCCTCGATCAATCAATGCCTGATGGCACGGGTTTAGATTTTCTTCGGGAGCTCAAGACTCTGCAAAATCCTCCATTAGTTATCTTGCTCACTGGCAGCAGTGGCAGTGCGATACTGCATGAAGCAATTTCACTTGGCGCTGTGGCAGTGGTAGCGAAACAGGGCAGTGGCGAGGAGTTGGTGTCAGCGCTAGAAAATGTCCAGAGTAAGCAATGTTTTGTGAGTGCGGATTTCACAGAGCTCGTGGCAGGCGATAATTTGCTAGATCAGCTAACCAAGCGTGAGCGTGAGGTCCTCGATAAGATAATTAAGGGACACTCCACACGGGCAATCGCAGAGGCATTCAATGTCTCGTTTAAGACGGCCGAGACTCATCGTGGTCGCCTAATGAATAAGCTAGACGTCCACAGTGTGGCCGAACTCATGCAATTCGCCCGATCTGTGGGATTGTTATCTAAGTAGTGCGCCTGCCACCTTCCATTTTCCTTCTTGCTTTCCTTCTTAAGCTTGCGTCGGTTTAACTGATTCTATAAATTCCCGGCTTTGTTCACTAAAGCTAATGCTAAGCGTTTATAATTACGTAACGCACTATTCCCTGTCCTTCGAATGTAGTTAGGAAAGTACCCAATGTCTCATCTCCCTCGTAGTCGGTTTGTCCTATCCCGCCATGGTCTTCTAGTCACTTCTTTAATGGCCGCAACTGCAGGCATTGCCTCGCAAGCCCAGGCGCAGAGTACTCAGGAGTCCATCATAGAGGAAGTGGTGGTTACCGGCTCTTACTTACGTGGTAGTCCTGTCGATGGCCCGTCTCCAGTGCAGGTGATAGATCGCAACGCGATCGAGTATCAAGGCGCTGCGCAGATCTGGGATGTGATAAAGAATCTCGAGGCGAACTCGGGATCCATATCGAACGTAGGTTCGGGTGAGAATTCGCAGACAGAGGGCATTGCCAATATCAATCTGCGTAATCTAGGCGAGAACTCTACACTGACGCTGATTAACGGCAAGCGCCAGGTGGCTGCCGCTACCACGACACGCAGCGGTGGCGAGATGGTGGACCTCAATGCGATTCCGATGGTGATGGTGGAGCGCCTAGAGGTTCTGACCGATGGTGGCTCTGCGACCTATGGCTCCGATGCGGTAGCCGGTGCCGTAAACGTGATTATGAGAACCGAGTTCGAGGGTTTCGAGCTCTATGGCGATGTACAGGGCGTTGAGGCGGCGGGGAGCCTCTTCGATACGACAGTTAGTGCTATTTGGGGTTGGGCCGACGAAAGCGCCAGTACTCACGTCGTGTTCGCGGCGGAGCAGTATAAGCGCGACCCAGTGCCGATAGAGTATGCACGTTACTTCGATGAAAACTCCGAGTTCAGCGATATCGTTGGGGGCACCCCCAGCGCAGGGGAGGCCGTATTCAATAGCCCGCAGTTCGGGGCAAACTTCAATATGGCCTATTACAACCCCGCAGTTGTAGCGCGCAATATTGCGGAAGGCGGTAGCAGCGAGCCGATCTACACAGACCCATTGTGCACGAGTTTGACTGGACAGAGTGGCGAGGCCTTCTTTGTGGGGCATCGCGCCGATAAACGCGGCCAGAACACTGGTGACTGCCGTGAGAGCATTCATGACTGGCACTATATGAGCCTGGGTATGGAGCGTAATAGTATTGCTAGCTCTCTAAATCACAGCTTCAGTGATAAGGCGGAGTTTTACTCCTTCGTGCAGTGGTCAAAGAACCGCATCGAGCGCACCGATTCGGGCTCGGTCAGCTCCCGTGGTCCTGCGGTGTTTCTCGCCGCGCCGGGCTCTCATACTGGTAATCCGCTCTGGGGTGGTTATGCCATCGGGCAGAGTGCGGAGCTTGGCTATTTTGCGCCGGAAGTCGGCCTAGCAAGGCCTAGCGACATTCCCAATGCCCCGAATGCCTTAGCCAATGGGGGCATGAACTCTCCTTTATGGTCGACGATACGTGTGAACACGCCGAGAACCGGTGGAGATAGCAATTACACTGAGAGTGAAACAGTGGGGGTGCAGGCGGGCATTAAGGGCGAACTCTATGGTCTAGATGAGCGCCGCTTCACCTATGATGTTAGCTATTCTTGGAGCGGTACGAGTTTCGAGCAGCGCTACAGCACCTTGCAGCGCGACCGCGCAGAGCTCGCCGCCAACGGCCTAGGAGGCGCCAATTGTACTCCTAATGGCAGCGCTAACTTCGACTTCCGCAACGCCGCAGGCCCACTTGGCGGTGCCTTGCCAACCTTCTGGAATGTGTCAAATGGCGCGTTAGGCGATGGATTGACACAGGAGTTCTTCCCCGGCTTCGTGTTTGCCACTCGCGAGAGTCTGTCTTTGGCCTTGACTAGTAATAATCAAGGACAAGGCGATTGTCAGTTCTACAACCCCTTCCTAAGCGCAATAGCAGACCCGAGCCTAGCGAATTCCCAAGAGCTAATTGACTGGATGACACCAGAAGTTCTACGTGCCGATAAACGCAATAAGCTTGGGGTGTTCGATGCCGTCGTCACGGGCGAGCTGATGGAGCTGCGCGGCGGTACCGCACAGGTCGCCGTCGGGGCGCAGTACCGCATGCAGAACAATGCCTCGCGTGCTCCGTCGATAAACTACCCGGGTATCCCCAATGCCATATTGGCCTACGACGAGAACGGGGTGCCCAATGACTTTCACTATGTCAGCAACAACTTCGAATGTGCGTCTTGCATCTTCAACTACGATCATGATCGCAATGTAAAAGCCGTTTTCACTGAGTTTTCCTTGCCTGTATTGCCCGAGGTCGAGACTCAGCTGGCACTGCGTTGGGAAGACTACGGCGGCAATATCGGCAGTGAGGTGACACCGAAGATAGCGGCCAGCTGGCGGCCGATGGATACGCTGTTACTGCGCGGGTCTTTCTCGCAGTCATTCCGCGCGCCCAATATCGGCATCGTGAGGGAAGGCTTAGAGGCATCGCTGAATACGTTTAGAGACCCACTGCGTAATCAGGCTGTGCGTGCAGGCTTATTGCCGCCGACCAACGCTAACGCTTTGCCCAATAACTCCTATACCGTAGGTGTGCCAGAGCCTAGCCTAGGGAACGAGCACTCCGACACCTTCAGTGCCGGATTTATCTGGACTCCGAATGGGGGGCTCTTGGATGGCCTGATGGTCGGTGCCGACTTCTGGCGTTTCGAGTTGCAAGACAAGGTATTACCGCAGCCGGGCATTTCCGCGATAGCGGGGGAGCTCGAAGCTTTCCGACAGGCAGCGGCAAATCCTAACAATTATCTGCTCAATAGCTCTCTGTCGGTGAATGCGGCAGTGGCCTATGAGGCCTGTGATCCTAATGCCTTGGAAGCTCAGTATGGTCGAGACTCTGCCGAGCGCTTAGATTGTGTAGTAGACCCACGCACCTATGTGGTTCCAAGGGTGGTGCGCACCTTGAACTCCACAATCGCGGAGTTGAGTACTACAGTGCTCAGTACGATTAACGCGGGCACTATCATCTCGGACGGCGTCGATGTAAAACTAGGCTATGACTGGGAGAATGACTTCGGCCAGTTCCGTCTGGGTCTGGACTATACCCATGTCCGTCAGTACAAGCTCATCGACGTGCCTGGTCTAGAGTTAGGTCTATTAGAGACTGGGGTGTTCGACGCTGCGGGTACTACGGGCGATGGCAATATCGTGCGCTCCTTGCCCGATAACAGAGGCAATATCAATCTCAACTGGGTCAAGGGTCGCCACAACGCCACAGTCATTACGCGATTGATTGGCTCCTATCGCGACTTGGCCTATAAGAGCACCTATGAGACAGGCAACGATCTCGTGCGCTCTTTGGTTAGTAAAGAGATCGCGAGTTATCAGACCTGGGATTTCCAATACAGCTACACGATGGATTGGGCGAACGCCAAGCTCGGCACCTCGGTCTTCTCGGTTGGGGTGTTGGACGCGTTCAATGCGGATCTTTCTTATCGCGAGAGTGGGGTCACTACATACGATTCGAGCCTCGTGTCTAACTACGATGCCAGCGTATTCGATGGTCGCGGCCGTCGCCTCTATGCTCGCGCATTACTGCAATTCTGATTAGCGAGTTCGTGTAGCGCACCTAGTTTGGTGCGCTACACTACCCACGCGCTTTGTAATGCAAAGTACTTGACATGTATTCAATAGCTCTGCATTCTTCCAAGCCATGAACCCGCAACCCCAAAATCGTAACGAGCCTATTTCCCTGCATGATCATGCTCAGGAAAACCTGCGCTTTATTCGTGCGGCCATGGAGAGCACTACGTCATTTACGGGTGTTTCTGGCCTCGGCTATGGGTTCGCCGGTTTAACTGCAATTCCCGCTGCTTGGTTGGCGCAGAGTCAGAGTGAAACGAATGGATGGCTAACGATTTGGATGATCGAACTAATCTTGGGCGCGAGCATCGCCTTCGGATTCACCATTCGCAAAGCAAGCGGGCAGGGCGACTCCATGCTCTCCGCAAGTGGCAGAAAACTGTTGCTAGCATTCTTGCCGGCAATGTTCGCTGGCGGGCTCATCACTTTGTCCTTCTTCCTAAGTGGTTTCGTGCAATTATTGCCTGGGGTTTGGTTAAGCCTATATGGTGCGGCCGTGATGACAGCGGGCGCGTGGTCGGTGCGCGCAATCCCGCTCATGGGTGCTTTGTTTATATTCACAGGCGCCGTCGCTATGTTGGCGCCAGTCTCCGGCGATGTAATGCTGGCCCTAGGTTTTGGCGGCATTCATATAGTCTTTGGCATAGTAATCTGGAGGAAATATGGGGGCTGAACGTAAGGCACAACAGGGGGCGGGGAACGGGATTGTCATCAAGAGCAAAGCAAAAGAGAAGAGAGCTGAATCTGCTACAGATCTGGATCGCCTTATTCACGAGCGCACTCGCCTAGCGCTTGTAAGTGCGCTAGCTGCGGACACCATGTTGACCTTCAACGACCTGAAGTCGATTCTCTCTATCTCCGACGGCAACCTCAGTGCTCACGCTCGTAAACTAGAGGATGCAGGTTATATAGATTGCACCAAATCTTTCGATGGTCGCGTGCCGCGAACTGAGTACCGCCTAAGCCCAGCTGGCAGGGCAGCACTGCAGAAATACATAGGCCACATGGAGGCATTGATTAGCGCTGTAAAGAGAACATAAGGGTTTTTTTTAACCACATACTTTGCAATGCAAAGTACTTCGCAAATAATTGTCTGGTTCACAAAAGGGAGAAGGCAGATGGAAGCATTGAGCGCTAAACAAACCTTGAAAAACGACACGAGTATGGAGACGTTGGCAGCGGCGCTCTTATTGGGAGTGGCTGGCGATATTCTATTTTGGGATAGCGGTCTGGCCGGACCGGGCCTCTGTGTCTGGATACTGCTTCTAGGCGGCGCCAGTTACTACTTTAATTTCTATGTCAGTAAGGCCTGGCGTAAAGTGCTTCTTGTTTGGGCGGCAGTCGCGATTGCCGCGAGCTTACTGCTCGTGTTGCGTGCCTCTATGCAACTGACGCCCCTCGTGCTGCTCGTGATCGCAATGTGTGCAGTCATAGTGTTGATGCAAGCCGGTAGCACCAAGCTAATTGAGGCTAAACTGCGTGACTATATGCACGCGACTTGGAGGCTGCCTATGCGCGTTGCACCCGGATTATTTCCGCTGTTAAGTCGACTGCAATGGCGGGGTTTTTCTAACAGTCCTCGCGTGTTGGGGCTTGTTAAAGGCGCGCTACTCGCTATGCCAATATTATTAGTGTTCGTCGCGCTTTTTTCTACGGCGGATGCTAATTACGCTCGTTACGTCACGAGCTTTATCGATTCGCTTGGGTTTGCAGCACCACAGCACCTACTGTTGGTTCTCCTTGTAGCGTGGTTTGCCGCGGGCTTGCTACGTTGTACTCAACGGGAGCCACTGACGAGCACGCCTGGTCCTGCGCGTTTGTTCTTAGGTGGAGAGGAAACCTTGATGATCATGGGATCTCTTACCTTGCTGTTTGTCAGTTTTGTAGTGTTGCAGGCGAGCTATTTATTCGGCGGACAGGCTGTCATAGAGAGCAGTACGGGCATGACTGTAGCAGACTACGCACGGCGTGGGTTCTTCGAGTTGATCGTGATTGCGTCCCTTACCCTCGTAGTGCTGTTATGCCTTTCTTCTGTGCAGTGTTCGCAGCGCATCTTTCGTCCACTGGCCGCCGTGTTAGTCGCATGCGTTTTCGTCATTCTAGTCTCTGCATTGCAACGCCTTAGCCTCTACATCGAATCGTTCGGGCTTAGTCTGAGTCGAGTGTTCGCGGTTGCCTTCATGCTCTGGCTCGCTGGAAATTTGCTGTCATTCGCGTTCACCTGTCTGCGTGGGCGCGATAGGGGTTTTGCCTCTGGGCTCGTAGTGTCGGGCATTGTGACTATTTTTCTAGTGGCTCTGATAAACCCCGCGGCGATAGTGGTGCGGGTAAATCTCGAGCGATCTACACAGACAAATAGCCAAATCGATTGGATATATCTTCTTAACCTAGGCCCGGATGGAGTGCCAACGATGTTAGGGCAGTTGGAGCATTTGCCCGAACATGTGCAGTGCCATTTGGCTAATGGGCTTCTGATGCGCTATAGCGATCAACTAGTAAGTCAACCTGGCGATTGGCGCACATGGAATTATAGCCGTGAGAAAGCGTTCACAGTGGTTTCAGAGGCACATGCACAGTTGTTCAGCTTATCTGGCAGAGGACAGGTGATTGCGAACTTGCAGCCTGTTTGGCCACAGCGACTGGCGCTGTTCTCACTGTGCTCTTAGGATAATACTGAGCTTGAACGCTAACGGTTTTAATTTGGCGCTGTTCGTCCTATATTGTCGATACGATTCTTAGTTCAAGTGACAGCTGCGGCTTGCCGCTTGTAAGCTAGCATGATGCAAAGGAACGGTATTCTAGCCAGAGACAATATGGTGAAATTCCTCAATGTCGTTGATATGCAGAACTTTCCAGCTTCTTGGGGAGTAGAGCCGTTGCTCGAAAAACTAGCGGAAACCTGTCGAGCGGGGCAGGCGCTCGTCATCGCTGATAATGCCACGCAGGGTCGCTACATAAGCACCTTCGGTATGCCTAATGGCGACGTGCCATTAGATTTGACTGCGCTGCAAGGCCTCCTGCCAGACTCCATGCTGCTAGAGATTGAACGCAGCAGCGATCCACGTGCTTTTAAGGCACTAAACTTACCCTCGAATCAAACCCCTATCTCCTATATTGCGGGCCTAGCCCTATTAGATTCTAAGGGGCAACGAATCGGCTTTATCTGTGTGCTAGACAGTAAACCGAAGCGTATGAGCAATCTACAGAAACTGGCCTTCGAGCAATTGGCTAATAGTCTTCAATTAAAGATTGAGGCAAGAAGCAAGCTAAGCCCTAATATAATTGACGAAGAGTTTGTAGTGCGCGATCTTTTGCGCCGGAAATTGGCGAACAATCCAAGCAATAGCCTAGAGTCTGTTTTTACAGAGGCGCTAGATGCCATCAGAGATCATATCTCCATTATCGATGAATCCGGCGTTAACATATTCGTAAACACAGCGTGGGTCGATTTCTCTGAGAAAAATAGTGGCATGGCTAGGCGTGAACAGCTTGGGTTAGGCAGCAACTATCTGCAAGTATGCGAGAGGTCCGCCGCGCAGGGATGCGACGATGCGATGTTTGTTTTCGCCGCCATCAACGCGGCGTTAAGCAGTGCGGATTTCTCCGTGCGCAGGCTAGAATACCCTTGCCATAGCACGAATGAAGAACGGTGGTTTGTGGCCAGTATCTCGGCGCTTTCCATTAACTCCAGAAAACTTGTCGTGATAAGTCATCACAATGTGACAAGGAGAAAGCAGGCGGAAATAGAGAATAGAAGATTGGTGGATAAGCTCGAGATTCGTGTTAGCGAGCGTACCCAGGAATTAGAGAAGACTAATCAGATATTGCGCAATAGCGAGGAAAAATACCGCTCCATTTTTAGAAATTCGACGGTTGGTTTTTTTATTACATCATTGGATGGTGTGTGCGTAGACGTTAACGATGCCTTTTGTGATTTAACAGGTCGACAGCCTGAGGAGCTTATGGGTCAGAGAATAAGCGATGTGCTATTCGATCACGATGCCAATTTAATTGGGCATATGCAGTCATCGGTTCTTTCTGGCGAAACTGTGAATCAAGTTCGTGACGTTAGGATTCGCAGGTCCGACAAAGCGCATAGTTGGGCACGCGCCTCGGTTGCCGCCATTTTTGATGGCGAAGGTAAGCCAGTTCAAATAATGAATTTGTTTCAGGATTTCACGCTGCAGAAAAAAGCCAAACAAGAGCGTGACCAAGTCTTCGAAAAATCCTTCGATTTATTCGCCATCATCGAATATGACGGTACTATATTCCAAGCGAACCCGGCGTGTAGTCGTATGTTCGGTATACCTGGAAGGAGTCTCCCTGGCAAAAACATGCTGGAGTTTATCCATCCAGACGATATACATAAAGCTAGTGCTGTCTTAAAGGCTATGCAAGAAGAAGACAATGAAGTCCCCGCCTTGGATATTCGTATGCATTGCAAAGGCGGTGGATACCGCGACATCCGGTGGAGTGGTTCGCGTCATATAGAACACGCGCGCCTGATCGTAGTTGGCAGGGATGTTACGAGCTCCCTCAATTCTAAGCGCGCGCTGCAGCGATTAGCCTCACGCTTACAGCAGATTCGCGAGGAAGAGCGAACCCGTATATCGAGGGAGATTCACGATGAGCTTGGGCAAATACTCACGGCCCTTAAAATAGACCTTAATCTCCTCAATCGCGATGTAGGTGAAAGCTCGGACGATCTCCTGAGGGAGGACATTTCTTCAATCATCGAGTTGGTAAACTCGACCCTGAACTCGGTAAAGCGCATCGCTCAAGACTTGCGTCCAGAGGTCTTGGATGCCCTTGGCTTGGTGCCTGCACTAGAGTGGCAGGCGAAAGAGACTCAATCTCGTATGGGCTTAAAGTGCAAAATCGTGTGCAAGCAAGAGATCCCGGAATTAGACAGTGAGCAGACCACTCAATTGTTTCGCATAATCCAAGAGTCTCTGACCAACGTAGTGCGTCATGCAGAAGCTAGCCTTGTAAAGGTTCTCATCGAATTGCTCGAGGATAATATTTTGAGTATCTGCATTCGCGATAATGGTAAGGGCTTTAATGTAGAAGATGTAGGGTTTCAATCCCTTGGTTTACTCGGTATGCAAGAGCGCGCAAGGAATATCGGTGCGCAACTTGATATAAAGAGTAAAATTAACAAAGGTACGACAGTGAAGCTAAGATTGCCTGTCGGTAGCGTTTATTGGGACGAACAAGAATGATTCGAATTATAATCGCCGATGATCATGCTCTGATCCGAGAGGGTTTGCGTAAGGTCTTTAGTAGAGAAAAAGATATAGAGCTTGTCGCTACCGCAAAAGATGCAAGCGAAGCCGCGCAGCTTTGTGCCAAGCACGATGTCGATGTCTTTATTGTCGATTTTAATATGCCAGGTCGTAGTGGCTTGGAGCTTATAGCGCGACTAAAGACCTTAAGGCCAAAGCTAGCAGTCTTAGTGCTAAGCATGATGCCGGAGCGCGATGTTGCGGTGCGTGCGTTTAAAGTGGGTGCGGCAGGTTTTGTCTCTAAAGAGAGTGCCTCCGATGAAATAGTGAACGCCGTTCGGAAGGTGGCAACTGGTGCTCGCTACGTCAGTCCAGCGGTAGCTGAGCAGTTAGCGCAGAATTTGGATGCAAACACTCATGACGTGGCCCATGACGCATTGTCAGATAGAGAGCTTCAAGTCGTCCGTTTGATTGCGTCAGGAAAGCGCACCCGGGAGATTTCAGAACAACTGTCTTTAAGCATCAGTACAATCGCTACATACCGTCGCCGCATTGCGGAGAAGCTTAATTTGCGCTCCGATGTCGAGATTACTCGCTATGCCATAGAACACAATCTTATAGTATAGTCTTTCCACCTCCTTGCTTAGATCGCGAAACACCCCTTCTTCATGACGAGCCCTGTGTCACGAAATTCGTGACACAGGGCTCGTCATTATCGTGACAAAGTTACCACGAGATTGGTGATACCGCTTTTCCCTCATTGCTCTATCCTAGATCATGTATTTATTAAAGTTAAAAGGACTTGCTGCATGAAAGTTTTAATCGCGGATAGCTCGCCCATATTTCGAGAGCGGCTAGTACGCTTGGCTATTGAAATTATTGGGGATATCGACGTCTTTGAAGCACGGAATTATCAAGAATTAAGAGAGATCTACACCCAAGACGCACCGTCATTGATCTTCGTCGATATTTTCCTAGATGGGGGAAGTGCGTTAAGAGTGCTAGATGAGAATCCCGATATCAGTAGCAACGCACATGTAGTTGTTTTATTAAATACGCGAGACGAGTCACTGGCGAGGCAAGCGAAAGAGAAGGGTGCACGAGCTGTCTATTTGAAGAGTGACGACTTGATAGAGGCAATGTCAATTCATCAGATTATCGTTCCAGTTGGAGCGCGAGAGGCTCTACCCAGTGACCACCACTCATTGCAAGAAAGACCCATTAAACAATTCTCAGCTGCTAGTAAATAATCTTAAGGACTACAGCATGTCTCCCATTTCGAACTCAGACACTTTGAACTCTAAATCACCTAGTGATATGAGAGTGCTCATTGTTGAAGATGACGAGTTTCAGCGCAATATGTTGGTTCGACTACTGAAATTAAATAGAGTTGAAACCATCGAGCAAGCCGCGGATGGAGTTCTGGCGCTCGAGATAATCGAGCGTTGTCCAGAAGGCTTCGATCTGATCATTAGCGATCTCGAAATGCCCAACATGGATGGCATGGAGTTCATTCGGATTTTGTGCGAGAGAAAGACGCTATGCTCTCTCGCCATTACTAGCGCTTGGAATGAGACATTCCTAAGCTCGATTCAAACCATGTGCAGTGCCTATGGAATAGACCCGCTGGGCGTATTGAAGAAGCCTATCACCAGCAAGAACATCGAAGTATTGCTGAAGAAAATTGATTCTAAGAAAAGAGGCCGAGAACACGTCTTCAAAGCGAGCGTGCCCAGATTCTCCATCGAAGAGATACTCGAGGGCGTCGCGGCTAATCAGTTCGAGCCTGCCTACCAGGCCAAGATGGATCTGCAGACAGGGCGCATAGTCGGTGCTGAGGCGCTGGCCCGTTGGGAGCATCCGGTGCATGGCACTGTACCTCCTTTCTCGTTTATCGAGACGCTCGAAAATGCCGGCAAGATCAATGAGTTGACCTTCAGCATGATTGCGCAGGCCGCGGCCGCATGTCGTAGCTGGGACGAGATGGGCTTGAATATTGACGTCGCAGTAAACCTATCTCTGACATCCTTAACGGATACTAAGCTCGCAAGGCATATCTACGACCTAGTACGGGAGTCTGGCCTAAGCCCCGAAAGGATGACCTTGGAGATGACCGAGACTGCTGCCATGACGGAATTGGCTCCCGTTCTAGAGAATCTCGCTAGGCTTAGAATGCTTGGGTTCGGCTTGTCGATAGATGACTTCGGTACCGGCTTTGCAAGCATGCAACAACTTTCTCGAGTCGCCTTCACTGAACTTAAAATCGATCGCAGTTTCGTCTCTGTTATGGGTGAGAAAAGAGAAGCGAAAGCGATTGTCGAGACAAGTATCGACATAGCGAGCCGGCTTGGCATTAAGTCGATCGCGGAGGGTGTTGAGACTGCAGAAGAGCTACAGATACTAAAGCAGTCTGGTTGTAATCTTGCGCAAGGCTATTACATCTCTAAACCAATTGGTCTGAGCGAGTTTACTGAATTTTGTCTGCAAAAACGTGCCAATCATGAATAGCGCGGTGATAAAAAACAGCATTCTCTCCAATAATGCTATGGGTATTCTCTTAGTTGCAGTTGCCTATGCGGTAAGTTCACTTCTAGGCGACTTCCTCGCGTCTTCGCCCTCGGACGCGTCTCCTTTTTGGCCGGCCGCAGGGGTCGGTCTTGCTGGGCTTTTGTTGGGAGGCATAGGCCTGTGGCCAGGCATTTTACTTGGCGACCTAGCCTTCAATCTGATTAACCACCCCGTAGCAAACGGTAATCTTCTAGATCTCGCCTGGATTCTCCTCGATACAACAGGGCCCACGCTTCAGGCAGTGTTGGGCGCAGCCTATATTTCCCGATACCTACAACTTAGCCTAGAAGGAGATTTTGCCTCAGTTGCGAAGTCTTATCTCATTGGTGTGTTGTTGTGCTGCATGGTGTCTCCAAGTTTCGGTGTGCCCGTATTGCTTATACGAGATTTGATGCCCCCCTCAGCGTTTGTGTCTACCTGGTTCTCATGGTGGGTAGGGGACAGTCTTGGAGTAATGCTCTTCACACCATTTATAGTGCTGTTAGCCTATAATTTTAGAGAAGCAAAGCTCGGCAAATACAGCGTGATAATACCGCCCCTAGCCCTAGTAATGGTGGTGATGATTTTCGCTATTCTCTGGTTTCAAAACAGTGAGAAAGAATCCTATAAAGATTCTCTTCGAGTCGAATCAGATCAAACACTAGAGATTTTTGTAGAACGGCTAAAAGGCGCTACAGATGCCTTGCAATCGGTTAAGCGCTACATTGCTGTTGAGGAGCAGATTGATGAAGAGAAACTGAACTCCTACATCGAGCAGATCGATGAGGTTGGTATTAGGTCATTCTCGTGGTTTCCAAGAGTACAAACTCAACCAGAGGGGGATCGAGCGTTAGCGCCTGGCTTTGAGAGCACTCGGGGCCTTGCAATCACGACCTTCGACGATACGCAAGAATTTGTGCCTGTCGCAGAGAAAGAAGAATATTTCCCCGTTGTCTATACATCTGTCGATTTTTTGGGTGGAAGATTCTACGGCTTCGACCCGACATCTGTTCCTGCGCAGAATGCCGTACTGGAACAAGCGCGCGACAACGATGAGATGGTACTAAGTGAAAATTTCAGCCTTGGGATCGTCGACCTTCCTGTTTTCGTCTTCTACGCTCCCGTATATGAAAACTTGAATAACAACGCCACGATTGAAGAGCGGCGAGCGAATATAAAAGGCTATATCGGTGCGGTCGTAGAACCTAACTTACTAATCCCATCTACTAATCATGTATCGAGCACCATAGCAATCGCCTATGAATTGTTCGATACCATCGGCGGCGCGCCACTACTTTTGAATCCAACTGTGGATGCATTGGCTCAAAGCGGAGTGCAGATAGATTCTCAGCTCATTAGCATTTTTGGTAAGCAGCTCGAGTGGACTGCGTATGTTGACACTGGCTTCTGGCTGCCTGGGCAGAGCACGGAATCAAGACTATTCCTGATCGCGGTGCTGCTCATAATTCTGCTCTTCTCCTTCATGATCTCGAACTTTATCTCGCGCTCAAGACTTGTGCAGCACAAAGTCATTGAAAGAACGAAGGAGCTTAGCTTAGAAAGAGCCAAGCTAGGGCAGGCGCTCGATATCGCTAGCGTGCTTGCGTGGAGTATTAAGCTTACTGAGAAAATTGTTGTGATGGATGACAGAAGCTACGGCTTCTTAAGAACTAATGTAGAGGAAGAGGGGGGGTATGAACTAGACCTAGAGCTATGGTTTGAGCGCTTCGTTCATGAAGATGATCGTCAGGTCTTGCTCAATAGCATTCTGGGAGAAGAATGGAGTGCAAACTCGATAGAGAGTCGAGAGATAGAAGGGCGATTGTGTCGCCGCGATGGCAAGGTGCGTAATGTGGCGTTTCGGTTTAGCGCACAATTCGATGTCGATGGTAATGCCGTAGAGTTGCTTGGCACTGCGCAGGATGTTACGCAGAGAAAAGAAATGCTGCAGGCTCTAAGAACGAGTGAAGAGTACTCCAGGAAGATCATCGAAAGTAGCCAAGACTGTATCAAGGTTCATGATCTGGATGGAGTCATACTGAGTATCACCGATCGTGGCATGGAATTGATGGCTATCGAGGATAGAAGCGCGGTACTGAATATTGACTGGATTACGTTTTGGGAAGGCGATCGTGATCGCGCGGCCTATTCGAAAGCAATCGAGGAGGCGAGGAACGGCAGAACGGGCCACTTCCAGGGTTGCGCACCTACAATGTCTGGTGAGCAAAAATCATGGGACATCCATATATCACCAATATTCGATTCCGAAGGGAATGTGGTCCGGCTGTTAAGCGTCTCGCGCGATATCACTGGGGAAATAGAATCAAAGCTATCTTTAGAGGCGCTCAATATTCGTCTGGAAGCCGAGGTCCAGAGTCGCACCTTGGAGCTGGCAGAGAGCGAGAAGCGCTACCGAAGTATGTTCGTAAGCAATCCCATTCCAATGTGGGTTTTCGACAACGATACACTTAAGTTTACAGCGGTAAACCAGGCTGCACTCGATACCTATGGCTACTCAGAAGAAGAGTTTCTGGAAATGAGCTTGTTGGATTTGCGACCAGTCGAGGATCGTGAGCGCATCCTTGAGCTTCTGAAAACACTCCCGAAGAACAAGACTGCGAAATTCGAAGGCTCGGTGCACATGCGTAAGGATGGAAGTCGTTTGCATGTGGACACTACCTCCCATTCGTTGATCGAGGGTAACAAACGGTATCGAATCGTAATGTCCAACGATATAACCGAAAGGCTCAACGCAAACGCTGAACTGAAGAAACAACAGGATCTAACTAATTTGATTCTCGAGAATCTTTCCGAAGGCGTAGCCGTTTGCAATCAAGAAGGCGAAATTGTATTCGCTAACAAGACGATACGTGATTGGCTTCGAAGTGGGGGCGATAAGAGTTCTTCTCAGAAAGATTTTTCCTTTGAGCTTTATGAGGGCGATTGTGAGACTCCTATCGCTGACGATGCTCAGCCGCTTATGCGCGCGGTGAAGGGCGAGGTAGTGAGAAATTTAGAGTATAAGATGCGCAACAGGTTCGAAGTGCAGTTCCACTTGAATGTCAGTGGGGGACCTATTATCGACGCAAATGGGGAGAAGCTTGGTGCGGCAATTGTCCTTCACGATATAACAGAGCGTATCGACTCACAGCACAGATTAGAGAGTTCGGCGCGACAACTACTAGAGGCCAATGCGCAGATCGAGAACGAGCGCGCGAAACTGGCAGAACGAGTACAGCAACGCACAAAAGAGCTCACTCTTACCAACGAGCAACTGCAAGTGGCAAAAACCGAAGCGGAGGCAGCGTCTCGAGCCAAGAGCTCTTTCCTTGCGGTTATGAGCCATGAGATTCGAACACCGATGAATGGCATCGTTGGCATGGTTGATGTATTAGCCCATAGCAATCTGGAGGCTCAGCATGCCTCCTACATTAAAACGATCAAGGACTCTGCGTTCTCTTTGCTTGGGATCATCGACGATATCCTCGATTTCTCGAAGATTGAGGCGAGTCGCATGGAGTTAGAGCGCAGGCAGTTTAGTTTGATTCAGGTAGCCGAAGGCGTAGTGGATACGCTCTCTGTCCTGTCTCAAGACAATGGTGTTTCCGTTAGGGTCTACGTAGAGCCAACCTTGCCAAGATTTGTCTGGGGCGACCCTAAGCGACTGCGTCAGGTCTTGATGAACCTACTTGGCAATGCGATCAAATTCTCCAGTGGCAGGCCGGATATACCAGGCGAGGTTCGAATCTCTATCGAGTCGGATCAGAGCAATAGTGGTCAGACCCTGATTCGCATCTTTGACAATGGTATTGGGATATCTTCTGAACAGATGCGTAATTTGTTCACCTCTTTTAGTCAGGCTGAAACCTCTACAACCCGCATGTTCGGCGGCACTGGCTTAGGGCTGGCTATTAGTAAAAGGCTTGTCAAACTGATGGGGGGCGATATCGAAGTTAAGAGTGACTATGGCTTCGGGTCTGAATTCTGCGTTAGCGTGTCTCTGGAGGAAGTGTCTTCCCAAGAGCAGGTGTATCTGTACGAGTCCCTCGATCTAAGTGATCTGCAATGCGTGCTAGTGAACTTCAACGACGAAGATTTCGACGATGTGAAAGCCTATCTCAATAGTGCATCGGCGAATGTAGTAAGAGTGGCTACGCTTGATGAGGCCGCTACTATAAGTGAGGCATCGGGCAGAGAGAGTGTGGTTGTGGTGCATAACACAGGGCTTAAACGCCCACTCGATAGCGAGCTCGAATCTCTTGTTGCGCAGTACAAGAAACTACAAATATTCTTGATCAACTCGGGCAGACGATGCAACCCGAGAATCCTGCGTACCGGTTTAGTGAGTATGGATGATGTCTTTATTCGCAAGTATGAGTTGCTCCATGGCGTGGCCGTTACTGCAGGCAAGGTGAGTGCTCTCGGAGTAGATGACACGCAAGAGACTCTGCAGTTAGAAGAGATAAAAGCGACTACAGTGGCAGAAGCTCGCTCGCAAGGCAGGCTAATTCTAGTAGCCGAGGATGATAAGACTAACCAGAAGGTGATACTGCGACAATTGAGCATGCTGGGCTATGCGGCAGAGATTGCCTCTAATGGTGCGGAAGCATGGCAGATGTGGCAGAAAGGGGATTACGCCTGCGTGCTTACCGATTTGCATATGCCGCAAATGGATGGCTATTCACTGACCAAGAATATTCGTGCACATCAGCTTAGAAACAAACGTGTTCCGATATTAATGTTGTCCGCTAATGCTTTGAGCGGCGAGGCTGAGAGGGCGCTCTCGTATGGAGTGGATGCTTTCCTAACCAAGCCGCTACAGCTTAGGGTCTTGAACGACGCTCTGGCAAAATGGTTCCCTAAAGATACTGCCAAAGACTCGCTGTCTCTGTCCTTGTCCAGCAGCAATGAGGTTGTGGATTCAGTTAACTTCGATCTTAGCGTTCTAGTGGCCGCTATCGGCGACGATAGCGCGATGATCAATGAGGTGCTTGCCGAGTATCTTGTTTCAGCGCTAAAAGTCAGAGACGAGTTGTTCTTGGCGGCTATGGAAGGGCAGGTAGACAAGATTGGAAGCCTAGCGCATCGTTTGAAGGGTTCATCACGCATCGTGGGCGCTTTGCGCTTAGGAGACCTGTGTGCGGAGCTAGAGAAAGCGGGCCGCAACGAGGACTTCGTTGTTGTCGAGAACTTCATGCCGATAATGGATGCAGAACTAACCGAGGTTGCGAACAATATTCGCAGCGCAATGGCAGCCTAGTTGCTAAACTAGTTACTAGTCTAGTTACTAGTCTAGTTACTAGTCTAGTAACTAGCTTATTGACTACGCGTGCGGGCACAAAGCCTCGCACGCTAGCTGAACATATCGAAGCCTTCGAAATTGCCATTGAGTATTGAATTGGTGTCGGGCTGGCTCAACCAGCCCTGCATCATGGTCTGATACACGCGGCGGAAATCAGTGGTGTATTGCAGATTATCGCCTTCGGTCAAGTTGATCAGACTTGGCACCTCTCCGTAGTGACCTCCTTTCACTGGCTTGCCTACTACGAACATCACATTCGCGGCGCCGTGATCGGTGCCTAAGCTCACGTTTTCAGGCACGCGTCGACCAAACTCCGAGAAGACCATTAGCACCACGTCATCGGCGCGGCCTATGCGTTCTAAGTCGAGCATGAACGCCGAGACTGCATCAGAGGTGTAGGTTAGTAATCTCTGGTGTAAATCATTCTGAAAGACGTGGGTGTCGAAGGCGTTATTGCGATAAGCCACATAGTAGAGGCTAGTGGGCATGTCAGCCTCTAGAAGCGCTACAACCTTGGGCAGGTCTAGCCCCGTAATGCCATAGTCCACCGGCGAGCGATAATTCTCCCAGGCCTCTCGTACTAGACTCGAGGCATCGTTGGCGCTGCGCGCGATATCGAGCAGGAAGCGGCGTGAAGGATTCTCGATATTGCCAGCTTCCGCTATAGATTCCAACGCCGCTTTCTCTTCGAAAAATGCTTCTCGCATGAAGCGTTCTGGCTCGTCGAACACAATGGGTACATGGCGTTGGCTGCGTACGGCGAGTGATTGTCGGTCGGCGATGTTCACTAAGAAGTTCGCCGGGGCGTCGGGTGCCATCTTATCTGCCAGCTTGCCAACCCAGCCGAATTCGTCGCCGCTATTGGGTGAGGCGGTATGCCAATAGGCCATGGAAGTAAAATGGGAGTAGGAGGGGTTCTCATAGCCGCAGCCATGCACGATCGCCATCTTGCCGTCCTTGTACAGGCGCTCGAAACCCGCCATGCCAGGGTTAAAGCCGAAGTGATCGTCGATCACGCGCAGCTTATCTTTGGCAATGCCAATATTGGGGCGGTTGCGATAGTAGGCGTCGTCGCCGTAGGGCACCACTGTGTTGAGGCCGTCGTTACCCCCGGAGAGTTCGAGGATGACTAGTATTTTGCCGTCGGCTTTAGCTTGTGCGGCTGCAGCCTGCGCGGCGCGGGCAAAGCCGGATGGCACCATGCCCAGCGCGCCGAGGCCAAGGCCGGCGCCCGCGCGCAGTAGCGCACGGCGATTGAGGGTCTGTTGCAACAATGGGTCTGTTTTCATCGAAGTCTCGCCTCTATTAGCTTAATTGATACTCTGGCTGGCTCATCACTATATGCAGCAATAGGCGCAGGGAGTCTTCCATATAGGTTTGTGCAGTGGCGATATCACTAGTGCCTAGATCCTCGTTCAGGAAGGCGATGAGTTTCGCTCGCGTTTGCTGGTCGGGAGAGACACGCAGGAAACGCGCAATGAAGTAGTCCACTACATCGGCAGTGCTGCTTAGTTGCTCCTCGATCACCATGCTACTCAAGTCTGTCTTGGCCGTCTGGCGCGGAATGGGGATAACGCGTTCGATAGCCATCTGCCAGCCGCGGAAACTGCCATAGCGGGTATTAAAATCCTCGTCTCTGTCCGCCAGCATATTGGATTCTGCCATGACCTGGCCTTCGCCCACGGCCGATGGCTGGGTAGCGCTAGTGATGTCCATGCCTTGGCGCACGCGGTCGGCGACACTGCGTATCTCATCGCTGCCGTTCACGCGATCGGGCGGTATGAAGTTGATGTCGGGGAACAGAACATCCCGCGCGAAGTTGCCACGCTCTAGAAGCAGGCCAGGGGTAATCCACGTGCGTCCGCCTGCCCAACCGGCCACAGTAGGCGGGCGGAACAGGGATTGGCCAAGTGCGCCGGTGGACTGGTTGAAGTCTGGCACACCCGGCACCTCGTTCAGACCAAGCTTGCGGTAGGTAGAAACGGCTAGCTGCACTGGGCTCTTAATCTGGGTGCCAACAGAGGCATTGCTATAGAAGTCTTGCGAGAGAAAGATGGTTTCCAGCAGTGGGGCTATCTCGTAATCGGCATTGCGTAAGATGTCGCCTAGTTGCGCTTGCAGGGCAGGGCTTAGGTCTTCTCGCACAAAGAAACGATACAGCTTGCCGGCGATGTGCTCGGCCGTGGCGTCCTGCTCCATGATGATGTCGATGATCTGGACGCCGTCGAAGTTACCACTGCGGCCCAAGAACTCTTTCACGCCGTCGTCGTGCTCCGCATCGTTCACTACGAAACTGACGTCTACATAGTTCCAGCCAGTGAAGGCGCGTGCCGCCTCGCGTATATCCTTCTCGCTGTAATTGCCCACACCCATGGTGAATAGCTCCATGATCTCGCGCGCGAAGTTCTCGTTTGCGGCGCCCTTAACATTCACGCCGGCATCGAGGAAAGACAGCATGGCAGGATCTTGTGCTACGGCAACCATCAGGTCTCTAAAGCTCCCGGTACCCATGTCATGGAATAGCGTCAGTTCATTGAGCAGTTTGCGATAGTCACGCACCTTGCTCTCGTTGATCGCGAAGTGGCCGTGCCAGAACAAGGCCATTTTCTCCTGCAGCGGGGCGTTCGAGTTGACCATGCGATCCGCCCACCAATAGGAGACTCGATTGGTCTCTAGAACGCTGGCCCGTAGCCAGTAGAAGAACTTGTTCACAACCGGTTGCAGGCGTCGATTGCCCTCGGGTTTGACCTTGATACCAAGGGCCTCGCCAGTTGCCTTGGCCATCTCCGTGGTGGCGGGTCGGCTAGGGGGGAAAGGCTCTAGGCCCGGGTCATGAATGCCGGAGTGTACGAAGGGCTCTAAATGGCTGTTGTCCGCGTCTTGGAAATACACCAGCGAGCGCACTGCGGCAGCGGGAGTCATGGCGGCCAGTGCTGCGATCTGCTGCGGTGTGCCGCCGAAGCCTGCGCGCTCTAACAGGTGTGCGGCACGTTCGTAGTTCCAGCTAGAGTTTGCGATAGGGGCGAGTTGATCGCGCTGCGCATCCGGGCCTGCAGATTGGGCCCAAGTATCTTGAGTGCTCGCCAAGGCGGCTAGCGTAAGGAGGCTAAATGCGGCCAATGTCTGGGCAATTCTCGCCATAGTGATATTCCTGTGTGTTCTGAAAACTTAGCGTGCCCTCATTCTAGCGCTAGGGTGTTCTCCATGACTAACGACTAAGCGTGATTTTTTGTGATGTTTTGCCGTTGGGCGGCAAGATTATCGAGTCCTGCGAACAGGAAGCTCTTCAGATGGACCTTTAGCGCGGCTTTATCTTCCCAGAAATTACCCAGTACCTTACTCAGATTGTCGCGATTACCCACGAGCAGCAGCATACAGGGTGCCACGGTGCTAAGTAGGGTGAGTGACATCTGCGGGTCTTCGGGGTCGAGCCCGGTGATGTCGCTGAGTAGGGTTTTAAGCAGCGAGAGCTTGGGTAGCGCCTCGCTATTGATCATTGCCTCGATGTGCACGGAAGGGGCCATGATCTCGCGAATGAATAGGCGCGAATGCCATTGATTGGCGTCGATGCCGTCTATCAGGGTGTCGAGCACGCGACTGAGCTTGGCCCGGGAGTCGTCGCTGCTATTACTAATCTCCAAGAGGGTATTGAATCCAATGAGGCGGCTATGGGACTCGATCAATACGCTGCTATAGAGGCCGTCGCGGCTGCCGAAGTGATAGTTAACGGCGGCGACATTGCAGCCACATTCCTCGCAGATCAGCTTACTGGTAGTGCCCATATAGCCAAGGTCTGCGAACAGCTGGCCAGCAGTCTCTATGATCTGCTGGCGCGTGTTGTCGCCATCCGCGCGAGGTAGGCGGCCCGTATGCTTATTGCCGCGCGGCGTGCTTGTGGGGGACTTCTTAGTATTCAATGACATGCGGTGGATCTCTATAAAAGCATAAGTTTAAATTCAAATTGGCATTTGATTTAGCCGATTCTAGCAGCTAGTATTCCCACAATCACCCCTCAATCGTCAATCGGGTCAAACTTCATGAATATCAAAAAAATTCTCGTGCCTGTGCTCATTCTAGGTGTGGCAGCGGCAGTGTTGATAGTGCAGCCGTGGCGTACTAGCGAGACGAGCGATGAGATTGTTCTATACGGCAATGTCGACCTGCGCCAAGTCGCGTTAGCCTTTAAGGGCAGTGAGAGAGTACAAGAGATGCGGGTGCAGGAAGGCGACAGTGTGCTTCCCGGCCAGGTCTTAGCGGTATTGGATACCACCATGTTGGAGCTGCGCATCCGCCAGGCCCAAGCGCAAGTGCGGGTGCAGCAGGAGGGCCTTAACAGGCTCCGCTCGGGCAGCCGTCCTCAGGAAATTGCCCAGACCGAGGCCGCTAGTGCCGCTGCGCAGGCCGAACTCACCCAAGCGAGGCAACAACTGCAGCGACTGAATGCAATTAGTGTTGAAACAGCCGGCCAAGCGGTGAGCAAGCTGGACATAGAAGCCGCCGAGGCGCGTTTCGCGGTAGCGCAGGCTAACCTGAATCGTGCTCAGCAAGTTCAAGAACTCAGTGTCGACGGCCCCGCCAGTGAGGATATAGCGCGGGCAGAGGCTATGCTCGAGGCTGCCAACGCAGAGTTAGCGATATTGGAGCAACAGCTCATTGATGCCGAACTGCGGGCGCCGATTGCGGCCATCGTGCGTTCGCGGCTTCTCGAGCCCGGTGATATGGCCTCTCCACAACGCCCGGTCTATAACCTCGCCATCACGCAGCCCAAGTGGGTGCGGGCCTATATAAGTGAGGTCGACCTCGGGCGCGTGCTGCCCGGGCAGTCCGCCAGTGTGTCGACCGATAGTCATCCGGACCAGAGCCTGAACGGCACGGTGGGCTATATATCGTCAGTAGCGGAGTTCACCCCTAAGACAGTTCAGACGGAGGATCTACGCACTAGTCTCGTCTACGAGATCCGCGTGCAGGTGAACGACCCCGACAACCGCTTGCGCCTGGGCATGCCCGCTACAGTGCGCTTAGATGCCAACGGCGATCAGGCGCAGCGCTAATGAACACCGCGGGTAGCGCCGTGCAGATCGAGGGCTTACACAAGCAGTTCCTAGACAAGGAATCTGGCCGTAAGATCGTGGCCCTACGGGACATCAATCTCGCAATACCCGCTGGCACCATCAGCGCCTTTGTTGGCCCCGATGGCGCGGGCAAGACCACTTTGCTGCGCCTTATGGCGGGCCTGCTGCGTGCAGACACAGGCAGTGTAGAAGTGCTCGGCGTGGATGCGCGGCGCGACCCGCAGCAGATCCAAGATCGAATCAGCTATATGCCGCAACGCTTCGGACTCTATGAAGACCTTAGTGTGCAAGAGAACCTCGATCTCTATGCGGACCTGCATGGGGTAGCGGCGCAGGATCGCGTTAAGCGATATGCGCGGCTGATGGAGATGACAGGGCTAGCGAAGTTTACGGCTCGGCCCGCCGGCAAACTCTCTGGCGGCATGAAGCAAAAACTAGGCTTGGCCTGCACGCTTGTGCGCTCGCCCGAGCTCCTGCTGTTGGACGAGCCCACGGTCGGGGTCGACCCCCTCTCGCGGGTCGAACTCTGGGAGATCGTCGAGCAACTGCGCCAAGACGAACACTTAACCGTTATCATCAGCACCGCGTATCTAGACGAGGCCGAACGCTGCGCGCAGGTGTATGTGTTGCACGAGGGCGAGGTTCTAGCTCACGGCACACCGCAGGCGCTGAGCGACCACGCACGCGGGCGCTGCTTCATGGCACTGCAGCAATCGAGACAACCTAGCCGCGTGTTGCAGGCCAAGTTGTTGGATAACACCGACATGATCATCGACGCCGTTCCCCAGGGCGGCGATGTACGCTTCATCCTCAACGAGCACACACAAAGCGATGCGCCTGCGCTGCAGGAAGTTCTCGATGGCGCGCGAGTCGAGGCAGTAAAGCCACGCTTGGAAGACGGTTTCATGGTGCTGATGCGCGCCAAGCTGCATCAGGATAAGGCTGCGGTGGAGGCCTCGCTAGCCGCTGCCGCCTCACTCTCTAATAGTTCAGCCAATGCGCAAGGCCCGGCCAGCGATACCAGTGATGAGGTGATGATAGAGGTGCGGGACCTAGTGCGTAAGTTCGGCGACTTCATAGCCGTGAACAGCACCTCCTTCGCGGTTAAGCGTGGCGAGATATTCGGTTTGCTAGGGCCGAATGGGGCGGGCAAGACTACGACCTTCCGCATGCTGTGCGGCTTATTGCCTGCCACTAGCGGCTTCCTGCAAGTGGCAGGCGTGAATCTGCGCACGGCACGTGCCGACGCTAGACGGCGCATCGGCTATGTCTCACAGAAATTCTCTCTCTACGGCAATCTCTCGGTGATGGAGAACCTCGAATTCTTCGGCGGCGCCTATGGACTGCGCGGCAAACGCCTGCGCCAACGCATCGCCACAGTGACAGAGCAGTTCGAACTGCACGGCTTAGAGCGCACGCCATCTGGGCATCTGCCCGGCGGTTTCAAACAGCGCCTTGCCATGGCGGTAGGCTTGTTGCACGAGCCCGATATTCTCTTCCTCGACGAACCCACCAGTGGCACAGACCCGCTTGCACGGCGCGAGTTCTGGCGGCGCATTACGGCGCTGGCCAATACCGGTGTGACCATCATCATTACGACCCACTTCCTCGATGAGGCCGAATACTGCGACCGCATAGTGATCCAAGATGCTGGGGAGCTCAAAGCCTTGGGCACGCCGCGTGAGGTGTGGGTGCAGGCAGGGCATAGCGCCAGCTCGCCTCTTAATATGGAGAAGGCCTTCATCGATATCGTGAATCAGGCACGACAGGCTGCAGCGCGAAGTGAGCAGGAGGTGGCCCATGCCTGAAAATTCTATCGCGACAGCCCAAGTGGATATTAGTCAACATTCTTTCCGTGCTTTCATGCGGCGCTTGTTTGCGCTAACACGTAAAGAAGTGCGGCAATTGCTGCGCGATAAGAGCAACCTCTCGATAGGCCTTTTGCTGCCGGTCATCCTCATGCTGATATTCGGCTATGGCCTGTCCTTGGACGTGAAGAATGCGCCAATCGCGGTAGTGATGGACGACGCCTCGCCTACCGCGATGGAGGCGGTAGTGGGTTTACAACTTAGCCCTTTCTTGTCGCCGCTTATGCTGACGTCGATGCAGGAGGCCGAGGCCATGATGCTGGCACGGGAGGTCGATGGCATCGTGCGGGTGCCGAGTAGTTACTCGAGAGACCTAGCGGCGGGCCATGCCAGCATTCAAGTCATCGTGCATGGCGCAGAGGCTAGCCGCGCCAGTATCATTTTGAATTATTTAACCGCTACTCTTGCGCAGCAGGGTAGTAGGAGCGCCGATAGGCTAGGCGGCATCAGCCAAGGCGGGCTCGGGTATATCAATGTAGAGTCGCGCCTTTGGTTCAACGAATCTAACACCAGCACCTGGTATCTAGTGCCCGGCCTGATCGTGTTAATCATAACCTTAGTGGGAGCATTCCTGACCGCATTGGTGATGGCGCGAGAGTGGGAGCGGGGCACCTTCGAGGCCTTGTTCGTCACGCCCGTTAAACCGGTCGAGATACTGCTTGCGAAGATCATTCCCTATTTCTGTGTGGGCATCATCGGTCTAGCCATGTGTCTTTGCACTGCGCGCTTCCTATTCGGCGTGCCGATGGAAGGGTCTCTGATTATTCTGCTATTCGCCTCTGTCTTGTATCTGTTAGTGGCGCTAGGCATCGGGCTATTGATCTCCTCGGTCACCAAGAATCAATTCATGGCCAGTCAGGTGTCACTCTTAGTAAGCCTGCTGCCAGTGTTCATGCTCTCGGGTTTTATGTTCGACCTGCGTAATGTACCCATGGCGATTAATATCATCGGTCACCTGTTCCCCGCTACCCATTTCATGTCCTTGATTAAGACGCTGATGCTGGCGGGCAATGTGTGGCCGCAGATCATTTTGGAGTGCAGCATTCTGATCGCCTATGCTGTTCTATTTATCTCTCTCGCGCGCGTTGTAACGCGCAAGCGCTTGGATTAGGAGGCACTATGTTTGCGTTATTGTTTGCATTGCTACACCGCATCCTCATTCTGTGCCGCAAGGAGTTGTTGGCGATTCTGAAGGATCCGTCCAGCCGCATCGTGTTGATCATGCCGGTTTTTATTCAGAGTTTTCTGTTCGGCTATGCCGCGACCTATGATTTGACCAACGCGCCCTATGCAGTGCTCGACCAGAGTCGCTCCGCTGTCTCTACAGAGTTAATCGCGAAGCTCGAGAGCAGCGGCGTGTTTCATCGCGTGGCGAACTTAACCTCCGAGCATGAGATCGCCGAGGCAATAGACAGTGGTGAGGCGCTCTTGGTTTTGCAATTTGGCGCGACCTTCGAGGAGGATCTGTACGCAGGAAAAGCGGCCGATCTGCAAGTCATTCTAGATGCGCGCAACTCCAATAGTGCCGGTTCTGCCGCGGCCTATATCAACGCGATAGTGGGCACATTCAATCAGGATTGGCGGCGCGATCATGGTGGTGGGGAGCCGGCGCTGAATATCCAGGCGCGCTCTTGGTATAACCCCAATCTTGAGACCCGCTGGTTCTTCATGCCGAGCATGATCGCCTCGCTAGCATTTCTGCAGACGCTAATGCTGACGGCTTTATCGGTAGCACGCGAGCGGGAGCAGGGCACCTTCGATCAGTTGCTGGTAACGCCCATGTCGCCGACCGAGATCATGATAGGCAAGGCAGTGCCGCCGATCATGATTGGATTGGTGCAGTCGACCATCGTGATGTTGGTGACCTTGCACTGGTTTAAAGTGCCGATGGCGGGATCATTCGTCACACTTTATCTGGGGCTGATATTCTTCATGATCTCGAGCGTCGGTGTGGGCCTAGCGATCTCGGCGTTGTCGGCGAATATGCAGCAGGCGATGCTGTATGCCTTCATGCTGATTATGCCGTTGATGTTGCTCTCGGGCTTGGCCACGCCGGTGCGCAATATGCCGATGCCGATCCAGATACTGACCTATGCGAATCCTTTGCGTTTTGCCATCGATCTTATTCAGCGGGTGTATTTGGAGGGAGTAAGCCTTCTTACTGTGTGGCATGACTTAGTACCCTTATTTGTGATTGCCGCTCTAACATTACCTTGGGCGGCTTGGTTGTTTCGTCATAGATTAGTTTGATTTAGTCGAATTTAGTAATTGGTCCAATGATGGACATGAGTCCGGTATTCGCTTCTGCGACACGCCGTGAACCCATCCGTGCCCCCTTACGAGGGTAAAGGGGCTCGACGCCAGAATCCGACCGCCATGGATGGCGGGCGTGTCGAGAATGCAGGAGCAATTCATCGACCATGCTGTCGACGGTACGCTGAAGCGAACACCAAACTCATGTCCTCGAAACTTGTGGAAAACTAATGGTTTGAAAATATTTAGATAAAGAGATTGTTGAGAAAATTATGGAGAACACATGAAACACGTTTCTCAGAATATTAGTGCTCGAGCAGTGGGATTAGTGATTCTTTGTGCTGGCTTAAGTGCTTGCTTGGTTGCTGGGCCGGAGTATGTGGCGCCCCAGGTTGAGGCGCCGGCGGGTTGGGAGGAGTTGAATGCTAGTTCGCAGCTAGGGGATGGGCAGCTGCTTGGGAATGGCGAGAGCGTTTCGGTGTTGGAGGGTTTTGCTTTATTCGAGGAGGAGACTCTTACGGGGCTGCAGGAGCGGGCGTTGGCGAATAATCAGGACTTGCAGGTGGGGCTGGTGCGTTTCGCGCAGAGTCGCTTGCAGCGTAGTGCGGTGAGTGGGCAGACGCAGCCGCAGTTAGCGGCGAGTGGTGGGGCGAGTCGGCAGCGTCAGAGTGAAACAGGGAGTGCTACGCGGCTGATAAGCGCCATTGCGCCGGCGAGTCAAACGCAGGACTTGATCGATTTTATTAGTGATCCTTTTTCGCTGTTTCAAGTGGGTTTCGATGCCTCTTGGGAACCGGACCTATGGGGACGGGTTAGTCGCAGCATCGAGGCGGCGGATGCTCGGGTAGATCTTGCGGGAGCTAATCTCGCTCAATGGCAGTTGGGATTATTGGCCGAGGTGGCGCGGCATTACTTCGAGCTACGCGGCGCGCAGAATCAAGAGTTGCTGTTGCAGCAGGATATCGCTCGCAACACACGGATATTGGAGTTACTAGAGGCGCGTGAGCGCGCAGGCTTAGATAACGCAGTAGAGCGCGAGCGCCAGCAGATCGTATTGGCGCAGCTGCGTACAAAAGTGGCCCCAGTGCAGCAACAGCAGGCGAACTCCCTCAACTCCTTAAGTCTGTTGCTTGGGCAAACCCCGGGCAGCCTTAATGATGAGCTAAGCGCTTCTGGGACTTGGAATATCGCCCCCATGCCCGATCTCGCTCTAGGCTTGCCAAGCGATGTCGTTAACACGCGGCCCGATATTCAGGCCAGTGAGGCGCGGCTGCGCGAGGCTACTGCGCAAATCGGCATCGCCACGGCGGACCTATACCCGCGCATCACACTGGGCGCCGGGCTCGGCTTGGAGACTCTAGAGAGCAGTGAGCTAAGCGATTGGGGTAGCCGTCAGTGGTCCATCGGGCCGCGTTTTAGCTTGCCACTATTCGATCAGGGGCGTCGTAAGACTTCCGTTATGCTGCGCGAGCTTCAGCAACAAGAGGCGGCGATCGCGTATCAGCAAGTGGTGCTTAGTGCATGGCACGAGGTCGACAATGCCTTAAGCCGCTATAGCGCGGAGCGCCGCCAGCGCGTGGCGCTGGAGGACGAGCTAGCGCATCAACAACTCGCCTTAGATTTGGCGCAGGCGAGTTATCGCAATGGCATGAGCAACTACCTAGCAGCACTTAAACTGGAGCAGGCCGTGGCCAATGTGCAGCGCGAGCTGAGCCAGAGCGATACGCGCCTAGCCTTGAACCTAGTAGGGCTGTTCAAGTCCCTGGGCCGCAGTGTTCCATAACAAGTTCCCAAGTTCAGCGGACCTAACTGAATTAGAACGAGAGCTCTGACTGTAGGAGCGCTTGCCCTCGTAAGGGGGGGCTTGCCCGCGAATAAACTGACTCTTGCGCAGATATCAGTCAATCGTACCCAATTCGCGGGCAAGCCCCCCATAAATAGGGCAAGCGCTCCTACCTATTTCTCAACATACAAGGCGGGCTTGCCCGCGAAAAAACTGACTCTTGCGCAGATCCCAGTCAATCGCACCCAATTCGCGGGCAGGCCCCCCACAAATAGGGCGAGCGCTCCTACCCCATCTATCAACTGTATCCGCGCTATCGCAAATCTTTGCTATGCTCTTAGTACATAGCAACACCGATGACCTCCGAGCCCGAGTTAGATATGAACGAAACACTACATGCAATGAGCAAACAAATAGGCGAGCGGTTGCTGCTAAAGGGTTGGCAAATGACTACCGCTGAGTCATGCACAGGCGGTTGGATAGCGCGTTGCATTACCGATATTGCCGGAAGCTCGCAATGGTTCGAAAGTGGCTTTGTCACTTACTCCAACGAGGCGAAGCAGCGCATGCTGAAGGTACCGGCTAGCTATTTTGATGGGCTGGATGCCTCTGGGGCGGTCAGTATTGAAACCATCACGGCAATGGCTAAAGGAGCATTGGCCGAATCAGGTGCGCAATTCGCCGTGGCCACCAGTGGTATTGCCGGCCCCGGTGGTGGCAGCGACTTAAAACCTGTTGGCACGGTATGGATTGCTTGGGCTTGGTCCATTGAGCGAGCTCAAGTGAAATGCATCGCTAAGCAATTTCTCTTCTCCGGCGATCGCGAGGCCGTGCGTATACAGAGTGTTGAGCATGCACTGTTGGGCCTGATCGAGGTGCTCGATGAACAACTCAAATTGCATGCTAGCGACATAAACTAAGGCGTGTAACTTAATATTAAGAATTTTTACCTCTACTGGTTGTATATACAGTAATACTTTGTTTTAATAATCCGCAATTGAAAACCAGTCCTCCTGACTTGGAACAGCGAACGAGACGAACACTGTATACGCGACACCTTGAGTCGTTCAGGCAGTTAATAATCTAAAGGAAAATGTTATGGCCGTAGAAGCGCAGAAAGACAGCAACCGAGAGAAAGCCCTTACCGCGGCTCTATCCCAGATAGAGCGTCAATTTGGTAAAGGCTCCATGATGCGCCTTGGCGACAAGGGCAAAGAAGCCATTCCCTCCATCTCTACTGGCTCTCTGGGCTTGGACATCGCGTTAGGAATTGGCGGCCTGCCACGCGGCCGTATCGTCGAGATCTACGGGCCTGAGTCTTCCGGTAAAACCACTCTTACTCTGCAGGTAATCGCCGAGTGCCAGCGCAATGGCGGCACCTGTGCGTTCATCGACGCGGAGCACGCACTAGACCCTATCTATGCCGGCAACCTAGGCGTAGACGTCGAGAACTTGTTGGTCAGCCAGCCCGACACGGGCGAGCAGGCACTCGAGATCTGCGACATGATCGTGCGCTCGGGCGCGGTAGACGTGGTCGTTATCGACTCCGTGGCTGCCTTGACTCCTAAGGCCGAAATCGAGGGCGACATGGGCGACAGCCACATGGGCTTGCAGGCACGCTTGATGTCACAAGCGCTGCGTAAGATGACGGGCAATATCAAGAACTCCAATACTCTGGTGATCTTCATTAACCAGATTCGTATGAAGATTGGCGTTATGTTCGGCTCGCCCGAGACCACCACCGGCGGTAACGCACTGAAGTTCTATGCCTCCGTACGCCTGGACATCCGCCGCATTGGCGCCATCAAAGAAGGCGACGAAGTGGTAGGCAGCGAGACTCGTGTGAAGGTAGTGAAGAACAAGGTAGCGCCTCCGTTCAGGCAGACCGAGTTCCAGATCATGTACGGCACTGGCATCTATCGCATGGGCGAGGTTATCGATCTTGGCGTTAAGCTCAACCTCGTCGACAAGTCCGGCGCCTGGTACGCCTACAACGGCGAGAAGATCGGCCAAGGCAAGAAGAACGCGGCCAATTATCTTGAGCAGAACCCTGAGATTGCCAAGGAACTGGAAGCCAAGATCCGTGCGCAATCACTAGGCGGCGCGGTACTAGAAGGCGCAGAGTCCTCGGTTGAAATGGACGAGACGGACGAAGTCGAGTAATCGACCTCGTTTCTCTATAGGCCACCGTCATGTCTGCCGATGCAGAGAAAGCACTGAAGACGACCTTGCGGCGCTCCGCTATGGACTACTTAGCGCGCCGCGAGCACTCCCGCACAGAACTTTTCGATAAGTTATTGCGCAAATACCCCGAGCAAGAATCCCTTCTAAGCCCCGTGCTCGATCAGCTCGAGCTCGACGGGCTGCTCAGCGATGATCGTTTCACCGAAGCCTACATCCGTTATCGGCGCAACCGTGGTTTCGGCCCACTATTGATCCGCCAGGAGCTGCGCGGCAAGGGCGTTAGCAATGGCCTACTGGAGATCCACCTCGACAGTGGCGACCCGCAATGGCGCGAAAGCCTGCAGACTCTTGTAGAGCGCAAGAGTAGGGGGCTGGGTAGTCTGGATAAAGATACTAAGGCGCGGCAGAAACTGTTCCGCTTTTGCCTGTCCCGGGGTTTTAGCGCAGAGCAGATTGGTCGCGCTCTACGCGGTGATCTTGAGTTTTAATCCCTTCACTTCGCTGGCACAATGAGCGGTGCGTTACGCACCTATGCCGGCCGATGGGCGAGGATACTCAGCATGACCCTAGCGATCTTACTTTCTAAGACCAATTCTTTAGCACGCACCTTCGCCTGCGGCGCGGCGCTGTGTGCTTGTATCGCCACACCTGCCTATGCCGCAGAGCTGCGCATTGCCCTGCAAGACGTCGAAACAGGCCAGCCACTGGAGAATGCGGTGGTGGAAGTCTTGCTGCCCGTTGGCCTACAGTCTCAGTTCAGTGCCGCCGCCGATTACAGCGTAGACCAAGTGGAGAAGGAGTTCGTTGCTAACGTCACGGTCATCCCAGTCGGCAGCCAAGTGAACTTCCCCAACAGCGACGATATTCTGCACCATGTGTATTCCTTCTCTCCCGCAAAAGTCTTCGAGTTGCCGCTGTATGGCAATGGCCAGAGTGTCAATTTCTCGGAAGTGTTTGAGCAAGCCGGCGTGGTCGAGATCGGCTGCAATATCCACGATTGGATGTTGGGCTATATCTATGTTGCGCAAACCAGCCTAGCGGTCAAGACAGACGCGAACGGCCAAGCAGTGATCAGTGGCGTGCCCGCCGGCGAGTTTAGGGTCAAGATTTGGCACCCCCGTGCGCCTGCCGAAAGTGCCGAGCTAGAGCAAAGCATTAGTTTCGATGACGCGCAGGCAAGCAATCTACGCATGGCCTTAACCCTAGAACGGGATAACCGTCTGCGCAGGGCGCCTAATGTCTCGCGAACGCGTTATCGATGAGGTTCTCTCTGCCGTGATGGCATTCTTCTCGTTTCGCAGCTTCCGTACCCGCCTACTGGTATTCCTACTGGCGCTGCTTCTGCCTGTGCTATTAGGCATCTATATCTTCGTCAACCGCGAGAATAATCAGTACACCACCGACACCATCGACAGCTACCTAGAGCTAGGGGCGGACGTGTTCGACTTCACTCGAGAAGAGCATAAGAACACTCTGCTGACCATCACCAGTACCATGACGCGGGACTGGGGGTTTCGTAACGCGTTCGGCACGGGCGACCCCTATACCATCATCGATGCGGCCGATAATATCCTGCTGCGCTCTCTGGGGGCGGCAGACATGATGTTGATCTCGTCTATGGATGGCGAGGTGATAATCGATACGAAAATACAAGGCTTCGAGCGCTTAGAGGGTGAATGGTTAGCCCTAATGGAGGAGGCGGCAAGTAGCGATAACGGCATAGGCGACGCCATCATCAATGTGTTGGGCGTACCCTATCAGATCACCGTGATTCCCCTGTTCTTGCCGACGCCGGTGGCGTGGATATTCGGGGGCTTCCCGCTGGACAATACCTTCACCGATACCGTTAAGCAGAGCATCGTCTCGGATGTTTCGATCGTGGAGTATCGCAACGCTACTTCTGGTGCTGCAGACATTAACGCCTCGGAAGTCGAAGTGATAGCCTCCACCCTAAGGCCAGCCGATCAAGTGCGGCTTACTGCGCAATTGCAGCGCACTGGTATGACCTATACCGACACCCAACGCATCATGCTGGAGGATGGCGAGTACGGCACGCTCATGCGCTCGCTATACGGAGAGCCAGGTGCCCCTCTCCAGATCGTGGCGGTCATTCAGAAATCTTATAACGAGAATATCGAAAATCTAGAGGCATTCCAGCGCGTGCTTCTGCAATTCTATCTTGCAGTGCTCGCCCTCAGTCTGATTGCCGTTGTCTTCTTGGCGCGCTCTGTTACGCGGCCCATTCTCGATCTTGCCATCCGCGTAAAGCACATCGAGGAGGGCGACTATGGGCAGTCTGTGATGGTGCGTGGCAAAGACGAGATCAGTCAGTTGGCCGGCTCTGTAAACAATATGGCCCTGGGTCTCGCGGAGAAAGAGAAGGTGCGCGACCTGTTAGGTAAGGTGGTATCCCACGAGATCGCCGAAGAGTTGCTGAGCAAGAAGATCGAACTCGGCGGCGAAGAGAAAGTGGTGACGGTGTTGTTCGCCGACATTAAAGGCTTCACGACTCTGTGTGAGACCTCCGCCCCAGAGGCAGTGCTTACGGTACTCAATCGCTATCTTAGCGAGATCACCAAGGTGATAGAGGACAATCACGGCGTAGTGGATAAATACACGGGTGATTCGGTGATGGCCCTTTTTGGTGCACCCTTGACGCGCCCCAACGATGCCGACAATGCGGTGCGTGCTGCACTGGCCATTCAGGAATGCATGGTGGAGTTGAATTCCATCAACCGCGCCGAGGGCATGGCGCTGATGGAGGCCGGCATCGGCATACACACAGGTTTGGTGGTGGCGGGCAACCTAGGTTCGCAGAACAGATTGAACTACACGGTAATAGGCGATTCGGTAAATCTCTCTGCCCGTTTAGAGGGGCTGACGCGCAAATACAATACGCCGAACATCGTCAGCGAGGTCTGCCTGCAGCACGCGCAGGGCTTTGTGTATCAAGAACTCGATGTCGTGCAGGTTGCGGGTAAGAGTGAGCCTGTTAGAATCTATCAGGTGATAGGAGCCCAGGAGGATGTGACGCCGGAGCAGTACGAGAAGATTGGCGTATTCGCAGAAGCCTTGGCCGCCTATCGTGCCCAAAAATGGGCACAAGCCACACAGATGTTTGAAAATCTCCAACTGACTTTACCAGCTGCAGAACGTGCCGAGAGTCTTTATTCGGTATACCTGGAGCGTATGACATATCTACACAAGCGTAATCTGCCAGAAGACTGGGATGCAGTTTTTGTTTTCGATCGTAAATAAGCACCGAAAATTTAGCTCTTACAAGGATTCGAAATGAAGTTGATTAGACCATTCAATGCACTAAGACCAAAGCCAGAACTCGCCGCACGCGTAGCCGCGCCGCCCTATGATGTGCTCAATCGCGAAGAGGCCTTCGAGATGGCAACCGGTAATGATGTTAGTTTCCTGCGCATCAACAAGCCCGAGATCGATGTGGACACCTCCATCGATGTCTATGACTCGCGCGTATACGAGCGCGGCGCGCACAACCTGCAGAAGTTTATCGAGCAGGGCATCATGCAACGCGACGCGCATAACTGTTTCTATGTGTACAAGCAAGTGATGGGCAAGCACGCCCAGGTTGGCTTGGTGGCAGCGGCCTCCGTGGCCGCCTACGAGCAAGACTTGATCAAGAAGCACGAGTTTACGCGCCCCGATAAAGAAGACGACCGTGTGAATCACATCAACACGCTAAGTGCGCAAGTAGGACCAGTGTTCTTGACCTATCGTGCCAAGCCCGAGATCGACGCGCTTATCGATAGCGTGACTGCTACTAAGCCCGAGTACGACTTTGTGGCAGACGACGGCAATCAACACGTATTCTGGGTAGTGTCCGATCAAGCCTTAGTTGCCAAGATTCAAGAGGCCTTCGACAAGGTCGATTGCCTCTATGTGGCCGATGGTCATCACCGCTCTGCCGCGGCGCAACGTGTGAAAGATCTGCGCAAGAACGCCAACGCGAGCCATACAGGCGATGAGTCTTATAACTTCTTCTCTACGGTGATCTTCCCCGATAATCAAATGCAGATTCTAGACTACAACCGCGTAGTCAAAGATCTAAACGGCTTAGAGGTGGACGAGTTCCTCACCAAGATTCAGAGCAGCTTCAAAGTGAAAGAGTCTAGCGCTGGTGCAGTGAAACCCGCACACGAGCGTCAATTCACTATGTTCCTAGAGGATAAGTGGTATGTCTTAGATGCCATCGAAGGCCTTTGGGATGATAGTGATCCCGTAGGCAGCTTAGACATGAGCATACTGCAGAGGAATTTATTCCAGCCCCTGCTAGGAATAGAGGACCAGCGCCGCGATAAGCGCATCGATTTCGTGGGGGGCATTCGTGGATTGGGGGCGCTGGAGAAGCGCGTTAAGTCTGGCGAGTGCAAAGTCGCGTTCGCGATCTATCCTACCTCCATAAAGAGCCTAATGGCGATTGCCGACGCCGGTGAGGTAATGCCGCCTAAGTCCACCTGGTTTGAGCCAAAGCTCAAGAGTGGCCTGTTCGTGCACATGCTCGACTAAATACTAGTTGGCAATTTTCCTATACTCCTCTTGGCTCTCTTGGAGCGCCGCGTCGCGGTATTGGGTTGGGGTCACCTTCATCAAGTCTTTGAACGACTTGTTGAAGGAGGACAGGGCAGAGTAGCCGACATCGAACGCGATGTTGGCAATCTGTTCCCGGTGATGGGAAGTGCTTGCCAAGCGCTTGCATGCCTCCGCAATGCGAAACTCATTTAAGAACTGATTGAAGTTGCGATAGCCCAATTGATTGTTAATCAGGCGGCGTAAACGGTATTCCTGTATCGCTAGCCGCTTCGCCAACTCGCCGATGGTAAGCCCAGGGCGTGCGTAGAGTTTCTCTTGCTTTAACTCCTCGTAAATTTTCTGCACCAATGCGGGATTATCCACCTTGCTGTGTGTGTTCGGCACAGGGCTAAGAAGTCTTGCTTGTTGTTTGCGTGGCAAGAGGATGACCTGCAGGGCATCGCTTTGTAAGCGCATGCTAGTGATGTTGAACACCAGCGTGATAAGAAACATATAGAAGAATAGTAGCTCTACCGACATGGGAGTGATGGTGAAGGTCAGCTGGTCGGCATAGTGTTGAAACGCGACCACGAAGCCCCGTATCAAGATTGCCGTTACCAGCATGCCCATGGCCACGACGAATGGCACGCGCACGCGCCGGCGTGATTCGACTAGGTCATTACCGAGGTCTTGAATGGCCAAATATACGGCGTGTCCACAGAAGCCCATCATGATGATCTGCGGAATTACGTAGCACAGTAGATAGAGCGTTTCGAAAGAAGGGGAGTCGCCCGTGCCGACCATGGCACCGTAGCCGCGCAGTATCATATAGAACAGCATTATGCCGAGCGCGGTCTTGGGTAGTTTTGCGTTGTCTACGAATAGGTAAAAGGCTAGCAACCACAGGGCTGCCGGACCCATGGTAGCGAAGCGCATCGCGATGTAATCGGCGACAGGGTAGACGCTGCCATCAATGTAGCTAGTGAGAACGTAGCTGGCAAGACAGAAACTATATAGAGCGAGCAGTCGCCCGATAAGTTGATGGCGATGGTAGATCAAGAAAAACAGACACATAAAACCGAGCTGGGAAATTGCCAGCGCAGATATGGTATCCAGACTCATACCAAGCATGAGACACCCCTTTATTTATAATTATCATTATTGGGGTTAATAAAGCCACGACTCGTACAAAGATGCAAATAAAAAAGTGCCCGACACCAATTGCGCGATTTGCGCTAGTGCCGGGCACTCTCCCGAACTTTGCATCGCTTTAGCCAGCGATTACTCCGAAACGATTACCGTGATGTACTCATCATGGTAGAGGCCGCCGTCATCCGCGCGACCCCACAGCACATAGGTGCCGGGCTCGTCGAAGGTGACCTCGGTACGATAGATGCCATCCTCTGGGACTGGAGGAGGTGTCCACAGTGGGCCCCATGGCGAATTCGCAGAGGTGCGGGTGTCTTCCCACGGTTTAATCTGAGGGGGATCGAACTCAACCGGGCCTTCGCCTCTATAGATGTTCCAAGACAGGAATAGCCCATTGGTCTTGCCAACGGTAACCTGACGAGGAGGCGTTAACATTCTCTCTCTTCCTTCTATCACAGGTCGTGTTAACGATGCCGCGCGCGGCTTAGGCAGGCCATCATCATCTACACGCGCTTCTATCTGCAAAGGCTCGCCCACTCTAACGCGACGTGTGATCTGATCGCCTGTGCGATCGCCCAATACAGTAAGCTCGGGAGCGACATTGGCACGGGATTCGGGGCTACTTGTGCCTGCGCCCAGTGAACCTGTCTCGGATGCGATGACGACATTGTCCACTACATAGTCACGAGCAAGCGTTGCATAAGCAGTCTTAGTGACCCCATTGCTGGTGATAGTCCATTCTAATTCCTTGTCGCCCCAGTCTGCAGGCACGACGACCTCGAAGGTGAAGCGATTGCGCCGCGGCAGAAAATGGGTTGGCTGTCCGCGGTCTGGATTGCCTGGCGTAAAGAAGTTGTTATCGCCAATAGCGATGTCTAGTTCTTCCTCCCAGTTCTCATTGTGGTAGCCGAAGATAAAGCTGAAAGTGCCGTCGTCGTTCTCCCACCAACCCTCATAGGCAGGTTCGATGTGTTGTCCTTTGCGGTAGGTGTCGGATTGGGCTTGCGTGGTGAAACTTGTCGCGAATAGCAACAAGACTAAAAATGCTTTGAACAAAGCGCGTGGAGCGGAATAGGCAGAAGTCGATGAATACTGATTAATCATGAAATACCCTCAATTTGCACAGTCTGGTCAATGTTGTGCCAGTGCACCATTTTTTATTGTGACTGCGACCTAAGCAGATCGCGCAGAGGGAAACTAACGTGAGCAGAACAGGACGTCTGCCGTGAAATGAAAAACCTATGACGAAATTTGAAAAGAAAGTCGAGCAGCTCAATAAAACAACAACAAAACCGGACTCTCTCTAATTATTGGATGTGGCTCTGACTGTAGGAGCCTGCCCTGCAGGCGATCGGCCTAAATCAACCACAAACCTAAATCACCCACAAACCCACATCAATCAAACCCAATCGCTTGCAGGGCAAGCTCCTGATATGGATTAACCTGTCAACTACTTGCGTTGGT
>CAJXUA010000023.1 GCA_913060695.1 uncultured Gammaproteobacteria bacterium
TCGGCGAGGAAGGTGGTTTCTTAATAAGCGAATTCTGGTCTCCTGTAGCTCAGGGCGGTGCATTGGCCGGACACCCTGCTCTCGGTGCCGCTTATCGTGATCGCAGCATCCCGCTTAACAAGGCAGGCTGGAGTGCTAATTTGGTCACAGAGAGTGCCTCGCAACGAGATATTCTGGTCGATCTTTATAACTCTACCGGTGGTGATAACTGGACTGACAATACCAACTGGCTGGGTGCTGAGGGCACAGAGTGCAGTTGGTATGGGGTGCAGTGTGATGGTGACGAAAATGTCACGCAGCTAAGTCTTGAACGGAACAATCTGGTGGGCAGTATTCCCGCAGAGATCGGTGACCTAAGTACACTGCAGCTATTGTTGATGGGTGGCAACCAACTCAGTGGCACCATTCCAAGTAGCATTGCTCAGTTAGATAACCTGACCAATCTTCAACTATGGAATAATCAGTACAATGGCGCCTTACCCTCATTTATTAGTGAGATGACGCAGCTTCAATACCTAGGTCTAGGCGGTAATCAATTTAGCGGCACTATTCCAGCTTCCTACGGCAATCTTGTAAACATGCGGGATCTGCAACTTTCTTACACGCAGTTGAGTGGCAGTATTCCCGAGGAACTCGCAAACCTAGTCAATGCCACTACTATCAACTTAAGCAACAACCAACTAAGTGGACCAGTTCCAGATTCAGTGCTGTCTTTAGGCGTAGTGAACCTCTGGGCTAATCCCAATCTTACTGGTATCGAGTTCGGCAATCCGGTTGCCTGCGAAAACCAGGCGGCATTAGCGCTGGGGGCACAAATAGAAGGCGCATTGACCCCATTCGAAGATTGCTACATAGAAGAAGAGCGCATTATGGCGGACTTCTTCCGTCTAGATCTGAGTGGTGAGTCTGGTACTACCTTATTCAAGATTGAGGCTTACTCCGATTTCTACTACCCCCATGTGGGAGTGTTGGATGCGAGCGGTGTCGAAGGTCAGGACATCGTGGATACACAGATTCAGCAGAATGGGCTGTCTTTTGAGGTTGCACTGGTACCAGGTGAGTATGTGCTGTACATCCATGGCGGCAGCTACCAACCTCGAAACGTAGCCGCTACAGGTGCTTACACTCTAAGTACTACAGTAATTGGGCAGGCACAGGTTGACTGTGTTGCTCCTACTTGGGTTAACAAGGGTGTAGAGCTTGATGCCGCGCTGAGCAGCGATGATTGCCTAGATACCTATAACGATCCGGACAGGCTCTACGACAGCTACAATATTTGGCTGGAGGAAGGAGAGAGCCTAATTACAACGCTGACGGCAGACTTTGAGTCGCAGGTCTTACATTTTGCTGGCAACGATTTTATTTCCTCCACCCCGAGCACTGCAGCTGGACAACAACAAGTGCTTACATACTCCGCACCGTATTCTGGATGGCACCGTTATGCGGTCTACGCGAGCAACAATACTCCATTAGCTGAAGGCGACTATACAATCGCGTTTTTCGAGCCGCCAGTATTTGGTAGTGCACAAGCCTGTACCGAGGGTCTTCCCACGCTTGCCTTGGGAGGCAGCACCAGCGCTGCAGCGCTTGATCGGAACACTGACTGCTACATAGCGGGAAGAATGTCTGACCGTTACGCTCTGAGCTTAGACAGTGACACATTGTTTAGAGCCACTATGGATGCAGATGGCTTTACACCTCTCCTGTCAATATACAACGCTGGCGCTGCAGAGCCGATTACCCTAAACGGCAATAGCCAATCCAACTTCACTGCTGAGTTCTATCTAGCAGCAGGTGAGTATTGGTTGGCCGCAAGTAGTGGCGCTAGCAATGGATTGGCTCCAATTGAAGGTAGCTACGAGCTGTCATTAACTGCTGCGTTGCCAATCAGTCAGTTACAAGATTCTTGTATGGTAACAACGACTGTTTTCGCCGGTGCCTCGCTAGCTGGGGAAGTTAACACTAACGATTGCCGAAACAGTTTTGTTGCCGATGTAGAGGCCAGACCATACTTTGATGGTTACGAGTTTACGGTGGGCGCAGGTGAGCTTGTGTACCCTGCACTAACGGTCGATTTCCCTGTCAAGCTTGCTCACTGGTTCAACGGAGCGTTCCAGCAACAATATTTGCTGGGTGCCGGAGAAGATGTTCGAATCTCTATCAACACAGCGGGTACGCACGAACTCTATGTGCTCGGTCAGAGTGTTAATGATCTGGGTAGCTATCAGCTAGACCTGTTCCAGAGCCAGCCGGATCTCGAGACTATACCAATAGCGTTCTCCTTCGCGTTCACCGATTTCCGCAATGTTGTTGACGGTGTAGTGCAAACTGGTCCGTCAGATCACGTGCTGACCGGCGTCGTCGATGCGGTGATGGCTGATGATGATGTGTTTGAAGTAATCAGTCTTCGCCAGGCTGCACTTGATGGCAATGCGTATTTGCTTGGCGATGAACCTGGCATCGTTGCGTTGCGAGCGAATCAGCCAGCCTTACTGAGTCTTTCAGGAAATCTGCTAGATGTCCTGGTATGCCCAGCTGGCTTTGGCGCCACAAACGATTGTCCGTTCGGCGAGGAAGGTGGTTTCTTAATAAGCGAATTCTGGTCTCCTGTAGCTCAGGGTGGTGCATTGGCAGGGCACCCGGCTCTCGGTGTCGCTTATCGTGATCGCAGCATTCCGCTTAACAAGGCAGGTTGGAGTGCTTACATCGTCGTTGACAGTGAAGCGCAGCGTGAAAATCTGATCAGTCTGTATAACGCCACCGGTGGTGCCAACTGGACCAATAACACAGGCTGGCTAGGCGCAGAGGGTACTGAATGTAGTTGGTTCGGTGTGAGTTGTGAAAACGGGAATGTTGTAAGCATTAACCTGTCTAGTAATGGACTGGTGGGCACTATACCGTCATCTCTCTCTCAATTTAGTGAGCTCAGAAACTTACTACTAAATAACAACCAGTTGAGTGGAAGTATTCCAGTTGAGCTTGCTCAGCTAAGCAAACTTAGCTATCTGAGTCTGGCTACTAACCAGCTTACTAGCGCTATTCCTGAGCAGTTAAGTCAGCTTGCTAATCTAACTAGGCTCTTCCTTCAGCAGAATCTGTTAACTGGGGCTATACCTTCAGAGCTAGGTCAGCTGAACAATCTTACACACTTGTATTTGCATCAGAATGAACTCAGCGGTGCCATACCTACATCGCTAGGTCAGTTGAGCAATCTGATTCAGCTATTCGTGCACGAGAATCAGTTGACGGGCTCTATCCCGTCGTCACTAGGACAGCTGAACAAGATGACGCACCTGGTTCTGTCCTTCAACTCGCTAAGTGGAGAAATTCCAACTGAGTTAGGTCAACTGACTAGCCTTCAGAAACTGTTCGCTCGGGGTAACCAATTTACTGGGGCAATCCCTGCCGAGTTCGCGCAGTTGAGTAATCTGACAGAACTATACCTAGCCGATAATCAGCTAAGTGGTTCGATACCTGCGGTGCTTACACAGCTAAACAAGCTGACCATACTGGATCTTGAGAACAATAATCTGACAGGTGCATTACCAGCGTTTGCTGCTTCGGTTGCAGTCAATGTTGATGGCAATTCATTGGATGTACCACCAACGCAGCAGGTCTACCTGAACGGCTTAGGCAAGGTATTTAAAGGCGTGTTGAATAATCTGCCTATTTTCTACGACGTCACCGACGGGAATTCGGCCCTTACAGGGCTTGGATTCCACATCTATTTTGACTCCACACAAGTAGACAGTATTGCCTTTGCCAATGTGCTGAATACCTCTTTGCTCACCTCAGACGACTCGGGTACTGAAGACAGCAACGACTCGGATAACGACCCGAGTACCGACCGTTTTATCACTATCGGCTGGACGGATATCTCGGGTAATTGGCCGGGAAGCTTGCCGGTAAAATTGTTCGATTTGCGTGTACAACTTGATGACGCAATGAGTGCGAGTGATCAACTTATTCTGAACTTTGTAGGCTCCGCGAATACCACTGGGTATGAGTTGGAGTTGCCTCAACTAAGTTTAGCAGTCAGCACCGAAACACTGGATGTCGATGGCAACGGCAAGGCGGAAGCCCTGACGGATGGTTTGCTCATTATACGCAGGCTGTTTGGTTTCAGTGGTGCTGTGTTGATTGATAGGGCGATTGCTAACGACGCAGTATTGACCACGGCGGAAGCGATAGTGGCGCGCGTGCAGCAGATGGACTCAATACTCGATGTCGATGGTGATGGAAAGGTAGAAGCCTTGACCGATGGGCTGCTGATTATTCGCTATCTGTTCGGGTTCCGCGGCAACGTGTTGGTGGCCAATGCCATCGGCAGTGGGGCTACAAGGACTACGGCATCTCAGATCGAAGAGTATCTTGCGGCACTTGTGCCCTAATTAAAATATTAATGCACTGTTTCAATAGGGAAGGGCTTTTTAATGATTAAACACAGAGAAATAAAGTTCACCGGTGTTTTTTTGACGTTAGGCATGCTGCTCTCTGGCTTTGTGATTGCACAAGAACAGAAGATTTCGTTGCTGGAGGAAAGTACTCCGAAAGGTGAGCGGGAAGCCATAGTTTACTATCAGGTCAGTGACGATGAGTTGACTACTGGCATTGGGTTTCGCGTGCATTTCTCCAGCGGCAAAGTGAATGTACTCGAGGTGGAAAGTTATCTCGAACTCTCCAATGTTGGCATCGACATCATGGCAGACACGCAAGATCTAGATCAGGATCCGAATACGGACTTCTACATTAATGCAGCCTGGGTTGATCTAAACGGTGAATGGCCCTTGGCTACAACTATGCCTGTAAAGCTTTACAGTTTTACTTTTGACGCATTAACTGTGCCAGCGTCTGAGTTGTTCACAATAAGTCAGTCTTCGACGCCAGTCGGATTCGATTTCGTCTCCGCTATAACCAACAAGTAAAAGAGAGGCCATAATGAAAAAAGCAAAATTGGGATTAGCGGTTGCGGCAGCACTATTTGCACAGAACGCATTAGCACAATCAGCAGAACAACAAGTCAGAGTTTCGGTTGAGAAAGTTGAAGGGAATAATTACCAGGCGAAGATTTATTATCAATCTTCAGACGGCAGCGGAACTACTGGGCTCGGGCTTCGTTTTCATTACCCGTCTTCGTTGGTGACAATGGCAGCTCCCACTTTAGCTTTGTCAGAGGCGAATTTAGGAGTTGCAGACGCGCCGGATTCAGATGTTGGCAATGATTATGACAGTAATCCGTTGACCGACAAATTTTACACTGCGGCTTGGGCTGTATTTTCAGGCGCAAATTGGCCGACGCAAAGGGATCTAGAAACTCTGCTACTCACATTCGATTTTGAGTTGAAGGATGGCGTAAACCCTGCCCAAATTCCTTTCAATTTCACCGCGTCTTCCGTGTCAACGGGTTACACATTTGCACCCACTAATTATTTGCAACGCCTGCCAGATATCAATGTGGCTCCTGCAGGCGCGGATAAGGTAGTTAGCCTTAATGAAGAGCAAGCTTATACCCTAAGTCAAACGGACTTTGGCTTCACTGATGAGGACAGCAACACTTTCATTGCCGTTAAAATCAGCAGTTTGCCAAGCGCAGGCAGCCTACAGCTTAATGGTGCAGATGTAGAGGTAGGCCAGCTTGTAGAGATTGCAAATCTCTCTAGCCTGGTTTTTACCCCTGCTGCCAACGCCAGTGGCAATGCCTACAGCGCCTTTACTTTCCAGGTGAAGGACAATGGTGCAGACCCCACAACGGGGAAGAGCGGCAGTATCGATCTCGATCCCGTGCCCAATTCGATCACTTTCAACGTGGCCGCGGTCAATGACGCTCCCTCTGGAAGCAATAACACAGTTCAGCTCAACGAGGATGGTGACTATACCTTCGCCGCAGCCGACTTTGGTTTTAGCGATACTAATGATACGCCGGCGAATAATTTTTCGTCCCTCACCCTTACTAGCCTTCCATCTGTAGGGGCACTGACTTTGAATGGCGCTGGCGTGTCAATTGGGCAGCAAGTTCCCGTGGCGCAGATATCAACTCTTGTATATACACCTTCAGCAAATCTCAATGGAGCGGCGGCGGCTAGTTTTACTTTCCAAGTTGGCGATGATGGCGGGACCGACAGTGGTGGTATTGCCGTCGATGCAACGCCGAAAACCATGACGCTGTCAGTGAACTCTATTAATGATGCTCCAGTAGGTGCAGATAAAGGTATATCAATTCTCGAGGGCAATACTCGTAGTTTTGCGATCGCGGACTTTGGCCTTACGGATCCTAACGATGCTACGCCTAACGCGTTGCTCAACGTCATTGTTCAATCAATACCCGCGCAAGGCTCTCTGAAATTCAATAACGTTGATGTTGCTATTAACGACATCATTCCTGCTGCTAGTTTGAACAATTTGGTCTATACGCCGCCAGTAGGCGTAACGGGCGCAGCCATTGCAAATTTCAGCTTCAAGGTGCAGGACAACGGTGGTACTAGTAATAACGGCGCTGATACTGCAGTTGCCAGCAATACAATTTCGTTGAGCGTGACCGATATCAATAGCGCCCCAAGCGGTGCAAGCAACACAGTTAGTTTGAATGAGAACGCTTTCTACGATTTTGCTGCCAATGACTTCGGTTTCACCGACAGCGCAGATACCCCAGCCAATGCGTTATCGGCAGTAAGAATTTCTAGCCTGCCGAGTTCAGGAGCGTTGACGCTGAACGGCGGTACTGTGAGCGTGGGGCAAGAAGTAGGAGTAAGCCAGATTTCAAATCTGCGTTTTACTCCGGCAGCCCACGGCAACGGCGCCACTTATGCTAGCTTTAGCTTCCAGGTTAAGGACGATGGTGGTACGCAAGAAGGCGGTGTTGATCTCGACCCAACACCTCGCACTATCACGCTGAATGTCGCGTCAATTAACAGTGCGCCAGCAGGCGCCAACAACTCTGTAAGCGTGTTGGAAGATGAGGCGCATACTTTCTCCTCAGCAGACTTCGGTTTCTCGGATTCGAATGACACGCCAGCCAATACCTTGTCCGCTGTGATCATCGATTCGCTGCCAGGGGCGGGCACGTTGAAGTTAAATGGTAATGCCGTGACGGTAGGTCAATCGGTACCCGCAGCTTCGCTCGGCCAACTAATCTATGCCCCTGCTGCAAATAAGTTTGGGGATGCCTATGCCAGCTTTACCTTCCGTGTACAGGACAATGGAGGCCTTGCTAATGGTGGTCTGGATACCGATGCTAGCGCCCGGACAATTACCGTCAATGTTAGCGCAGTTAATGACTGGCCAGCGGGTAGCGATAAACTGCTAACCGTGAATGAGAATGCCAGCCTGAATCTACAAGTAGATGACTTCGGGTTCAAGGATGTTGTAGACGGCGCAAACGCGGGTCAATTGAAGGCGGTGCAGATCGTCAGCTTACCCGATGTCGGTTCACTAACACTTGATGGAAATGCAGTTGTCGAGGATGATTTCATTCAAGTAGCGGATTTGCCAGAACTAGCATTTACCCCTGTCGCTCATGAAAATGGCGAAGACTATGCGCAACTCGTATTCCGAGTTCAGGACGATGGAGGGACCGCACAGGGAGGCGTCGACCTTCAGGTAACGACATCTACCCTTACCTTTGATGTGCGCGCAGTTAATAGTGCGCCAGTGGGTGTAAGTAACGAAACCACTATTCTCGAAGGGGCCAGTTATACCTTCAGTGCTGCCGATTTTGGCTTTAGCGATACGCTCGACAAACCGCAAAACACGCTTCTAGCGGTTAAAATTGCTAGTCTGCCCCCTAAAGGCGAGTTGCTACTCGATGACACTGCAGTGGTAGCGGAGCAGTCGATTCCAACGGCGAGTTTGGCGCAACTTGTATTCAAACCTGCCGCACACGGCAATGGCGATGACTACGCCAATTTCACTTTCCAAGTTCAGGATAATGGCGGGACCGAGTTTGGTGGAAAAGATCTAGACCAAGTAGCCAGGACCTTCAATTTTGATGTTACGGCTGTAAACAGTGCACCTGCTGGTAGCAATTTGAGTGTAAACATCGCTCCGAACGGCAGTTATACATTCAGTCAAAGTAGCTTCGGTTTTAGTGATGTTAACGATGCGCCGGCACCGAACAATTTCCTATCGGTCACTCTAGATACAGTGCCCGGTAACGAGCAAGGCGAGTTATTACTCAACGACGCTCCAGTAACTGCAGGTAGCATTATCCCTGTGGCTGACTTAGTGAACCTCGTGTACACGCCACCAGAAGGTGAGACCGCTAACAATTTCGCTAGCATCACCTTCCGTGTGAAAGACAATGGTGGTGTCGAAAACGAAGGCAAAGATACTGACATCACTGCCCGCACAATCAGCTTCAATGTTGGCTTTATTCCACCCGATGAAACTCCTCCTTCAAGCACTCCTCCTGCAGTGACGGATCAAGTGAATGATTTGAATGGAGACATCGATGCTATAGAAGCAATCGAGATTGTGGAAGGTCAGGCCCCTAGTGACGAGGTAGTGAATCAAGTTGGCAATGCACTGGATAAGACTAATGCCTTGGCACAACAGGTCACTGAGACATTGCCAGAAGGCGAAGCCGGTGTAGGTGTGGCTTTAACGGCTCTCGATTCGATGTCTAGAACTCTAAGCGCTTCAGCGAAGGTGTCTTCAGGTGGAGGCGCAGTGTCCAATACAGCGGCCACGAACTCGATCAATAGTGTAGCCACTGTTCTCAATGCCCTGTCGACTCGTACAGAGAGCATTACGCCGCAGCAGCGCGCCACCGTTCAGGCATTAGCATCGACTACTGTTAGCAATTCCAGCAACCTGATTCGGGCTGGTGCCACTAACGATGAGCTAGTCTCCATGGTTGCTGCCACGAGTGCTGTGATTAACGCCGCTTCTGCGGCTGGCGGTGAGCTCAGTACAGAGCTGGTTGCTCAGGCTGAGGCCTTGGTAACTAAAGCCGTGAAAACGGGTATGTCTTCGTTCGCGCCGGGTGTCGATGTCGAGGATCCCGTGCAACTAGGCAACCTGCTGAGAACCAATCCCGATGCGTTGCAGTTTGCAATCGATGCTTCTGTTGCGGTGAAATCTCGCATCAAGCCCGATGCCGCTGCGGTAGATCAAGAGTTGGCAAGCCGCGGTATTGAAGGAGCTGCAAGTGCTAACCTGACAAGTGTCTTAAACGCTGTGTCAAATCCCGATGGCATCTCCGTAGGCGGTTCTAGCGCGAGCGAGGTGCTCCTTTCGGCCCTCGTGCAATTCCTAACGGGTGGCACACAAGCGCTGACTACAGAAGGAGGCCTACAGACTCTTGCCCTGAGTACGGGCGGTATAGACCTAGCAATCGATTCGTTGACCGGTACCGTTATCATCACCGCTCCGGGCGAGAAGTACTCCGCGGCGATTGCGAACACAAAAATTGTGTCTGCAAGTGTCCCCGAGGGCTTATCGTTCATGCGTGATGGAAGAGCGCTGATAGTAGCGAACGGCGTCGCCATGGAGTTGGCACCAATCGCGCTGGACTTGATTGGCTTCACCAACGCAGTCGAGAAGGCCGGTTTCAACATGACTCTGCGTGACGGTGGTCTAGTCGACATTACAATAAGTGCGAACGAGCGCTTTGTGGGTGTGTTTGCCTACGACAACATCAGCAATAGCACTGGAAGCTGTGGCGCGACCACGATAGTGGAGCCAACTGGCGCCTTGAATGCACCGTCATACGCATTTGGATTGAACTGTGCCAATGGCGTACAACAACGCATAGTGCCGTTTGTCCATGATGCCGTGTTCTACCGATCTGTTGCTGCCTTCGGTCATACTATGACCACTGATCGCAACACCGGCATAGTGACGATCTCGGCTACAGGCAAATACAAGCCCAGCTTCTTTGTTAATAAATTGACAGAAAGTGAGCAAGCCTTCCTAGCTGAAAATAAGGACGCTCGTGGCTCTGCCTTCGGGGAGATGGACTTGAATGGTGATGGGCTTGCAGACATCGTCTTCTACACTGCTGCTGGAGCGCAAGTGCTGTACAAGGTCGCGCAGTGAAGTATGTAGTTCTTGTCGTTACATTGATTCTGCTACTGGGCTGTATTTCTATGACTTACGCCCAGTCGCAGCAAGTCAGGGTGGCTGTGGAGGGCACGGCACAGGGGCAGTATCGGGCCAATGTGTACTATCGGTCCTCGGACGGGCGCAAGACTACTGGCCTTGGCATTCGGGTGCATTATCAAGACAGCATTATCCGAGTGACCAGCACCAGTGATGTACTGGCGAATAGCACTGGCCTACAGGATCAAGTAGATCAAACGAATTATGATCAGGATATTGCTACTAACCGATTCCTGAACGCAGCTTGGTTCGATTTGAACGGCAATTGGCCTTCAATTAGTGATGCTGAAGTACGCTTATTCAGCATCAACTTTGAACTGCGTAACCCGCAAAATTCACAGCAGGTGCTTTTTAACCTTAGCTCAGTGTCTACCGCGAGCGGTTACGAATTGAGTGCTACTAACTACCGTTCAAATCTAGTCAGTGAACCGCAACAACAAGACGGGAGCCACGAAGCGCTTCGTCAACAAACAACAGCAACTGTGCGTGCTGGTATTGCAAATTTCTCGTCGTCAATCGATATAGAGTCAGACACTCAAGTACGAGAACTTTTGAGTCAGAATTCTGCTGCTTTTAGATTCGCCCTAGATGCCTCGCAAAAACTCTCATCGGATTGGTCGCCAGACGCCGTTGCGTTGGAGGCGGCCATGAAAGAGCGCGGCCTACCTGTCCAGTTAGCTCCTCTACTCGCACAACTGTTAGGAAAAGCACTTGCCCTCGATTCTGTCAACATCGGGGAAGGGAGTGCTGCTGGGGTCTTACGGGATGCCTTAGGTAGTGCAGCAGATCTACGTCAGGACGCGTTGACGGCAACTCTGGACATTACTCTGCCCGGTGAACGTTATCAGGGCATGGTGTCTGCTGTGCGAGTGGTCAGTGACCTGCTGCCTACCGGCCTGCGTTTTCTGCCGGACGGACAGGCAGTGCTTGTCCATCAGGGCTATGCCTTTGAGATTGCGCCAGTAGTCACAGATCTACCAGGCTTCGTGGCGCTCGTCGAGAACGCGGGCTTCGATATGACACTACGCGATGACGGGGCAATAGACCTCGATCTCGGTGGAGGAGAGCATTTCGTAGGCGTAGTGGCCTACGACAACCTAATTGGGTCTACGGGCGCATGTGGCGATATGGATATCGCCGCGCCTGCGGGCCCAATCAACTCACCTAGCTATACCTTCACTGTTCGCTGTGCCAATGGTGCACAGCAACGCATCGTGCCCTACGTGCATGACAACGCCTTCTATCAAGCCATGGCCGATCTCGGCAACGCAGTGACAACCGATCGCAATACTGGGGTGGTCTCTATCGAGGGCATGGGCATGTACAAACCCAGTTATTTTGTGAGCCCACTTACGCCTAGTGAGAGTGAATATTTGGCTGCGAATAAAAATAGCAAAGGGGTGTCGATTCGTTACTCCGATGTGAATAGCGATGGGGAAGAGGATATTGTTCTGCTCACGTCAGTGGGCGCACAACTAATATACCGAGTGCTGCCTTAGATTAGCTCCTATGAACGTGTGTACTTGAGAAGGGATAGCGCCGCGTAATATCGATTACGGCGTTGATTATGAAAGCAAATATAAAAAATAATATTATTGTTTCGAGGAAAGAGAATACCTCAGTTGCGGCATTGGCTGTCGCGGCGTATTTCCTGACGTTCAGTGTCGACTCGTCAGTAGATGTTTCATTATTGGTTCTAATGGCGGGGGCAGTGTGGATGCAATTCGCTGGAAATTCTCGCAAGGTGAAATTCAATTCGATTGATGCGCTTGTTATTGGTTTCGTCATAGTGCTTTTGTTTTGCGCTCTCCTTTCAGAGAGCATAGAGAAAAGCTTCATTCTGAGTGCCGCGTTTGTACCTGCACTTTTACTCTATTACCTGATTCGACATTGCCGAGGAGATTCAGACATCAATGTTGTGATCTTGTCATTGCTTATTCAGGTAATGGGGCTCGCTGCGCTATCTGTGTATAGGACTACAGTTGACGATCTTCTTCCTGCAGACATAGTTAGGCAGATCGGTAGCCATATTCTGATAGTGCCAAATGATGTCGTGCTTTTTGTCCTTTCAATTCCGTTGTTCTTAGCGTTGCACGAAACCTCTAGGAATCGTGCGATATCGGCTGCGGTAGGGTTATCCATAATACTAATTGCAGTGGCGGTCATCAGCTTACAGAGTCGACTAGCAGTGCTGACAGGTGGTTTGAGTATTTCGTGTTACTACTTATCTAGGTCACGAAGTATTTCTGCCATGTCCATTTTAAGCGTTCTTGCAGTAATAGTGTTGATCGATTCATTTTTTGAGTTCGCCTTGATTCAGAAAATTCTTAGCTTTAGTGATAGTCGCCTACCACTTTGGTATGCCGCATGGGAAATGTTCAAGGAAAAGCAATTCGTTGGGTTCGGCCCGCATACCTACGGTGATTTCTCCCAGGCCTATTTTGTCTTCGAAGGCTTCGCAGAAAATATTGTCGTTGATCATCGGCACACCCCATGGCCGCACAGTCTCTATCTTGAATTATTAGCTGAGTATGGTTTGCTCGGTTTCTCGGCCTTCTTGGCGATCGTTGCAGCGGTCTCCAGGCAGCTAATAAGAAGAGTGCCTAAACAGGATGATGATTGGCAGGCAGTTAATTCTGGTCTTTTAGCGGCATTTACAGGGTTCCTGTTTGCAGCTTTCTTCGAGCTAACCTTGCTTCGTTTGTGGGTGGTGGTCTTCATGTTTGCGCTGTTGGGCTTTAGCGCCTTGATGCTCGAGCAAGGAATTCCCGCAAAAGATAAAGAGAACTCGATTAGAAAACCTCTAAAAATTAAAAATAGATCACGCACTGTGAGTAGCGTTTAACGCGAGGGACTAAAAATGCGTCAGCTTATTGGGTCACTAAAGATATTGTTCATGGTGCTGAGTTTAGGAGTGCTTTTTTTGTTTCCGCAATGGAAGCAGGTGATGGCCTCTGCTGGCATTTATGATACGCCAGAAGAAGAGTTGGCGGCCCAGCACTTTGCGCTAACGGTTTTCTATGAGGCGACGGGCGGCGACAATTGGACAAATAAGACTGGCTGGTTAGGCGAGGCGGGGACCGAGTGTAGTTGGTACGGTATTTCTTGTTCTGGTCAGAAAGTTACAAGCATCAGTTTTCCAATCTCTGTAGTGAATAATATGCCGGTTGGCAATAATTTGTCGGGAGTTATTCCCTCCGAACTTGGAATCCTGTCTGAGTTAACGACAATTTACCTCCCATGGAATCATATAGGCGGAACTATTCCAGAAGCAATTTGGAGTCTGACGAATCTCACATTTCTAGATTTGCAGAGTAATCAGCTCTCTGGGGTGATATCGGGCAACATTGGTAATTTGACTAATCTTATCCAGCTGAGTCTTAGTGGAAATGCCTTTTCTGGTGCTATTCCTGATGAACTATGGCAACTTTCAGCCCTGTATAGTTTGTACTTGTCCAACAACTCTCTGAGTGGAATTATTCCGTCGGCGATTGGGAATCTGACGAAGCTAACTCACCTGGATCTAGGTTCAAATAGCCTGTCAGGCACAATCCCAGATGAGCTTTGGCAACTTACAACTTTGAATAGTTTGTATCTGTATAGCAACGGACTTAGCGGACCGATCTCGTCGGAGATTGGCAATCTAGTAAATTTATCGAATCTTGGCCTATGGTCCAATCAATTTTCTGGAGTCATTCCCGCGTCTCTAGGTTCATTGAGTCAGTTGCGACAACTTGAACTAGGTTCGAATCAACTCTCCGGGCAGATCCCTATGTCACTTGGCGGGCTAAGTTTTTTAGAACGACTTAGTGTCCATAGTAATCAACTAAGTGGCCCCATCCCTGTCGAATTGACTCAACTCTCCACTCTGAAATATCTCAATTTGCAGAATAATTTGCTGACGGGACTAGTCCCCGAAGGTTTGGCAGATCTGCCGCTGTTAACTTCTTTTAATACCTCAGGAAACCCTGGTCTATTGTCACCGCTGGCCGTACCGGCCGAGCGCTCTGCACTAATTGCGTTCTATAACGCACTGGGGGGAGACAACTGGACCAATAATAGCGGTTGGCTAGGGGAGTCAGGGACCGAATGTAACTGGTACGGCATCACATGCACAAACCGACGTGTTACTGGCATTTACTTTCCTACAACAATAGTCAATGGAGTGGATGTAGGCAATAACTTGATAGGCACGTTCCCTTCCGATATTGGAGTGTTCTCTGAGTTGCGTACAATTGGTTTTCGTAGCAATCAGATAGTGGGGGATATACCAGATACCCTGTGGAATCTAACAAATCTGACATCTCTCGATTTGCATCGCAATGGGATTTCCGGAATGATATCCAGTAGCGTAGGGGGTCTGTCAAACTTGACTTATTTGAATCTTGGCTTGAATTCTCTTTCTGGCACTATCCCTGATGAACTTTGGCAATTAACCTCACTAAGTTCTTTATATCTATACGGAAACTCACTGAGTGGAACGATCTCTTCAGAGATCGGGAATCTAATCAATTTAAGATATCTCACTTTATCGTCCAATCAATTCTCCGGTGCTATTCCTAGTATATTGGGTTCATTGAACCAGCTTCGACAAATTGAGCTAGGTTCGAATCAACTCTCTGGACAGATTCCACGTGAGCTTGGAAGCTTAAGCTTGTTAGAAAATCTTAGCGTCTACAGTAATCAACTCAGCGGGTCTATTCCTGTCGAATTACTTCAGCTTACGGCACTGAGAAATCTAAATTTGCAGAATAATTTGTTGACCGGTCTAGTCCCTGAAGGTTTGGCAGATCTGCCACTTTTAACTTCATTCTATACTTCAGGAAATCCTGGTTTATTGTCACCGCTGGCCGTACCGGCCGAGCGAGCTGCACTAATTGCGTTCTACAACGCACTGGGGGGAGACAACTGGACCAACAACAGCGGCTGGCTCGGGGAGTCAGGTACCGAATGTAGCTGGTATGGTATCTCGTGCGGTAATGGTCGAATTACTGGTATTAATTTTCCGAGCACATTTGTAAATGGCGTTTTGGTAGGCAATAACTTGGTAGGTTCTATCCCTGCGGAGATAGGCGTGTTCACTGAGTTAACATACCTTAGTTTAAACAGCAATCAAATAAGTGGAAATATTCCAGATACACTTTGGAATTTGACCAATCTTACATTTCTGAATCTGTCTGGTAATCAACTCGCTGGATTAGTATCAAGTAGCATTGGTAATTTGACGAAGCTTACTTACCTGAATATTGGCACGAACTCTCTTTCTGGCACTATCCCGGATGATCTCTGGAATCTGTCTAGTCTGACATCACTTTATTTAGCAGATAATCAGCTCACTGGGACAATTTCGACGAGTATCGGGAATCTTACGAAATTGACTAACCTGAATCTTGGCTCGAATGCCCTTTCAGGAACTATTCCAGATCAGTTATGGCAACTCACCTCTTTAAGTAGTTTGTATATGTATAGCAATACTCTAACTGGAGCGATCTCGTCGAATATAGGGAATCTAGTAAATCTCCGCTATCTCGGCTTATGGTCCAATCAGTTTTCTGGAGTGATACCTGTATCCCTAGGCTCCTTGAGTCAGCTAAGACATCTTGAACTAGGTTTGAATCAACTCTCCGGGCAGATTCCTAGTGAGCTTGGTGGCTTAAGTCTGTTAGAAAGCCTTGGTCTCTATAGTAATCAACTCAGCGGCTCTATTCCTGTTGAATTGCTTCAGCTCACTGCACTGAGAAATCTAAATTTGCAGAATAATTTACTAACGGGTCAGGTTCCTGAAGGCTTGGCAGATCTGCCGTTGTTAACTACTTTTAATACCTCGGGAAACCCTGGTCTATTGTCACCGCTGGCTGTACCGGCAGAACGCGCCGCTCTCATTGCATTCTATAACGCGCTGGGCGGAGACAACTGGACCAATAAAAGCGGCTGGCTCGGTGAGTCGGGCACTGAATGTAGCTGGTATGGTATTTCCTGCAGCAATGGCCGTGTTACTGGTATTAGTTTTCCCAACTCCTTAGTCAATGGAGTGGTGGTAGGCAATAACTTGATCGGTTCTATACCTGTCGAGATTGGCGTGTTTTCTGAGTTAAGATCAATTAGCCTCGCATCAAATCAAATTAGTGGAACAATTCCAGAGGCGCTTTGGAGCCTGACGAACCTGACATCTCTCCATATGTACGATAATCAACTCTCTGGGGCAATTTCGAGCAGTATAGGCAATCTTACGAAGTTGTCGTTTTTGAATCTGGGTTCGAATAACCTTTCAGGCACAATCCCAGATGAGCTATGGCAGCTTAGTTCGTTAACTGGTTTGTATCTGTACAGCAATGGATTTAGCGGAACTATCTCGCCGGCGATTGGGGATCTAGTTAACCTGCAGAGTCTTGGTCTATCGTCCAATCAATTTTCTGGGGTCATTCCCGCATCCTTAGGTTCCTTGAGTCAGTTGCGACAACTTCAATTAGGTTCGAATCAACTCTCCGGGCAGATTCCAACTGAACTCGGTGGGCTAAGTTTGTTAGAAGAACTTAGTGTCTTTAGTAATCAACTGAGCGGCTCCATTCCTGTCGAATTGCTTCAGCTTACGGCGCTGAAAAGTCTCAATTTGCACAATAATTTGCTGACCGGTGTAGTTCCAGCTGGTTTGGCAGATTTGCCGTTGTTAACTACTTTTAATACGTCAGGGAACCCTGGTTTATCGGCTCCGCTGGCAGTGCCGGCTGAACGCGCAGCGCTGATTGCGTTCTATAATGCACTGGGTGGTGACAACTGGATCAATAATAGCGGCTGGCTTGGGGAGTCTGGTACCGAATGTAGTTGGTATGGAATCTCGTGCAGCAATGGCCGTGTAAATATCATTAACTTTCCCTCATCGGTCGTAGATGGTGTGCCTACAGGTAATAACTTGGTTGGCTCTATCCCTGCCGAGATAGGTGTGTTTACTGGGTTAAACGTGCTGGTTCTCGGTAATAATCAAATCTCCGGCGCCATCCCAGATGAACTATGGCAACTTACCTCTTTGAATGCTTTGTACTTGTATGACAACGCTCTAAGCGGAACGATCTCGTCCGAAATAGGTAATCTGACGAATCTAAGCACTCTGAGCCTAAGTTTGAATTCCCTTTCTGGTTTTATACCAATGGAAATTGGGAATCTAACAAAACTGCGTTCCTTGGGTCTTAGTTCAAATACCTTTTCCGGCACAATTCCAGATGAACTATGGCAACTCACTTCATTAAGGTTCATGTACCTCTACGGCAATGCTTTTTCTGGGACTATTCCCACGGAGCTTTGGAATCTTACGGATTTGATATATATCAACCTGCGAAACAATCAATTTACTGGTGGAATTTCCGGTGTTGGTCTTGAGAATATGACTAACTTAACAACACTTGATCTGTCATTTAACCAGCTAACAGGCACATTGCCATCCTCACTTGGTGCATTGGACGCGCTCCAATATTTATCTGTAGCAGGCAACGAGTTTAGTGGGGTTGTCCCGGCCAGTATTGCCAATCTGAGTAATCTGAATGAGTTGTATTTGTTCGATAATCAGTTTCAAAAGCCTTATCCCTCGCAGATACTCGCGCTGGAATCGCTGTTAGAGATTGATGCTCTGCGCGCCCTTTACCATGCGGCCGGAGGTGAAGATTGGAGCACGAGTTGGCTTACGGGCACCTATACAACACGCTGCACGACATGGTTTGGAGTGACTTGCGACAACGAAGGTTATGTTACTTCGCTAGATTTATCCGATAACAATCTAGTTGGCACTTTACCTGTTGAACTTGGGCAATTGACAAGGTTGCAGTCACTTAATGTATCCGATAATCAACTGACGGGAACAGTGCCGGATGTCTTCGCATCAGGTGTCGCGATTAACATTGAGAACACCCAACTTGATAGTGGTGGCGAAGACTTGCCTAGTCAGATCGTTTACTTAAGTGGGAATCCCGTTTTCAGACTTGGGGCTCAGAATACCTTATCTTTTTATTACGACACATCCGATGCCAGTGCATCGCTAACCGGTTTAGGTATACGAGTGCATATTGATTCAACAAGCATAGATGTCGCCGAGATCAGCAACGTACTGACGACAGGGTTCACTGCAATCGATGATAACTGGTTGCCGGATACTAACGACTATGATGAGAATCCTAACACGGATAGCTATGTGACGATCGCGTGGGTAGATATCAGTGGTAACTGGCCCGGAACAGTTCCTAAGAAGCTGTTTGATCTGCATCTAACGGCAGATGAATCTGTGACCACGGACGACACTATCTATGTTGGATTTTCCGCAGTATCTACTACGTCAGGTTACGAGGCAGACCTGCCTCGCATCGCGCTTACGCCAAGCAACCAAAGCCTCGATGTCGATGGCAATGGTAAAGTCGAGGCATTGACAGATGCATTGATGATTGTACGCAATCTGTTTGGGTTCAGCGGCAATGCCTTGATCGATCGAGCCGTTGCCTCGGATGCTAGCTTTACAACTGCGGTACAGATCCAGCAACGACTTAGCGATATGCGACCGATTCTCGATGTCGATGGCAATGGCACCTATGATGCGCTAACGGATGGTTTGCTGATCATTCGTTATGCGTTTGGTTTCCGTGGCAGTGTCTTAATAAGTAATGCGGTGTCAAACGGATCGACAAGAAATAGCGCAGCGCAGATAGAGGCGTATCTGGCGGGAATAGTACATTGAGACTGAGTTGTGGGGCATGGAAGAAATTGGGCATAGGGATGTGCCCACCTTATTCACTGTAAAACGATCAAAGGGGTCGATCAAAGGGGTCAGAGTAATTTGATCGCTTAACTAAGAATTTTAGGTGTAGCCACAGCCCCACCATTAGCGTCAAAAAAGGCTGAAGGCTTATTCAGACCGCGCATTTTCCAAACGAATAGTTTAGAGAACATTCTTAAGACGATTTTGGGGTAGGAGCCTAACAGATTCTCTGGTATCTCCTTTCGAGCAAATTTGATCATCAGATGACCCCTGCTTTTGCCTAGGTCCTCGTCTCGGGTAGACGCGTTAGCCATGAAGTTGTGAATTACGCCGATGAAGGGAACGCCAGCGCCCATGGTATTGCCTATTGGGGTGTTGCAGCATTGTGTGTACCAGCGATATAGGCCCTTGTCGCTCAGCCTAATGCATGCAATCTGCTCATTGCCTTCGCTAATTCTGAGATGTGAGATCGGCATCTGGAATATGTCGGTGCCGCCGTATTGATCCAATACGCTATTCTCTTGACCTAGATACTGAGCAAACTTCTGGCAGTCATCACAACAACAATCGATCCGAGTGCCTGAGTTCGCATTCACCTCTTCTGTGCTGCCTTTCACTTTTCCGCAAGAGCATTCTAGTTTTATTCTTGGCATTTGCTTAGCTCTCTAAAACTACTCACCGCCCGGAACACTTGTCGAGGAGGGCGATGAGTAGATGTAGTTAAAACTTAGAGCTTAACAATCAATTTACCTTTGTTGCCACCGGTAAATAGAAGATTCAAACCATCGATAGACGATTCTAGCCCTTCGATTACATGGGCGCGATGTTTGATTTTGCCCGCCATCACATAGGGGGCTAGTTTTGCCACTAGGGCTGGTACTTCACCGAAGTGGTCGGGCATGGTAAAGCCTTGAATCGTTAAGCGCTTCTTGATAATCGAGACCCAGTTGGGGCCGGCACTTGGCACAGCGGCGCTATAGTCCGCGATCATGCCGCACACGACGATACGGCCATGGGCATTCATATGGTTCATCACATGTTGTTGAATCGGGCCGCCGGTGTTCTCGAAATACATGTCGATTCCCTTAGGCGCCAGCTCGGTCAGTTTCGCGTCTAGATCATCGGTCTTGTAATTGATAGCGCCATCGAAGCCAAGCTCCTTTGTTAGCCATTGGCATTTCTCATCACTGCCGGCAACACCAACAACGTTCAAGCCGTCTGCTTTGGCTAGTTGCCCCACTATTGAGCCTACCGAACCAGCCGCGCCACTGACGACGATGGTCTCGCCCACTTTAGGCTGACTGAAGCCATATAAGCCCTGCGTGGCGGTCAAACCTGGTAGGGCGAATACAGATAGTGCCATCTCAGCACTAAGGCCTTCCTGCACCTGCCTGAGGCCTTCTCCGGAGCCAAGATAATATTCGGTCCATCCCATCATGCCCATGACGCGATCGCCAACTTTGAAGTCTGGGCTATTACTCTCTACAACTTCGCCTAAACCCGAAGAGCGCATCACTTCGCCCAAGCCTACTGGCGGTACATAGCTGTCGAGATCTGGGCTCATCCAGCCGCGCATCGCTGGGTCGAGTGACATATGGGTTTGCTTGACCAGAATCTCGCCTGGGCCTGCCTTCGGGATATCCTTTTTAACTACTTCGAAGAGGTTCGGCGTGATAGGGCCTGGTTCGGGGCGGGCAACTAGATTGATCGCTGTATAGGTCGTCATGGTAATTCTCCGCACTTGCTTACAATGAATGAATAGGTTCTTAGGAGCTTGATGTCTTTAGATGCTGGCATTATTACTGTAATAAATACGCTGATATAGGGGGCTATATGCTAATCTTTATTGTCATAAAGACATTAATAGGATGGGTAGGACGCAGCAATGGATCAACTTCGAGCACTTAAGTATTTCGCGGCAGTGGCCCAGACCGGCAGCTTCACCAAGGCGGCCAAGCAATTCGATGTGCCGTCCTCATCCCTGTCACGCAGGGTGGCCGACCTAGAGAAGAGCCTAGGTGCCAGCCTATTGAAGCGCACGACAAGAAGCGTGCAGTTGACCGAGATAGGGCGTACCTATTTCAGCCAGGTGCAGGACATTCTGCTGCAGTTGGAACAGAGTAACGAGTCGGTTCGCAGTTATCAGGCCAAGCCCATGGGGCTGCTGCGCATCAGTGCGATGGTGGGTTTTGGCGAGCGCATACTGCTGCCTCTGCTCGAGGAGTTCAGCGAACTCTACCCAGATGTTGTTCTCGATATTAGCCTTAGTGATGAGCTCTCCGCCCTTGGGCGTGACGATGTGGATATTGCGATACGCGGCGGCTATGCGCCTAACGAGCGTGTGTTGGCCATTCGCCTGATGGATAACGAGTTCATTCCTGTGGCCGCCCCAGCCTACTTAGCTAAGAACGGCACGCCCAAACACCCCCTCGAATTGCGCGACCATAAGGGGCTGTATTTCCGTACGCCGGCGGGCGCACAAAACTGGTACTACCAGCAGGAGGAGCAATGGCATACCGCGTCCGTTGCCCACGTAGCAATCTCCAATAATGGCAAATGGCTTGCGAAGAAGGCGGCCAACGGTGAAGGGATTATGATGGCGCCGCGCTGGATGTTGGCAGACTATCTGCAGCGCGGCGAGTTGCAAGAGTTGCCCTTAGAACCCGCGCTCAAGGTCACTCAGAACGCAGAACTGGCGGTGTATCTTCTCTATCAGAAACAACGCTATTTAGTGCCCAAGGTTAAAGTGGCGGTGGATTTTCTAGTCGCTAGGGTCAAGGGGAAGTACTGACTTAGAGTATCAAAGGGGTTATCAAAGGGGTCAGAGTAATTTGATCTTGAGTTGCTTAGTTTCAAAGGAACGAAAAATTCGCCTAGCAGCTCTTACAGTCGGCGGCTAGTTGAGATGACTGAGGAAGATCTATTGCTCGACATCCAGATCTAGGGCGAAACGTTTTGCCCGATCTGTGACGTGCTCTGGGTAGCCCATACTCGCCATTAATTTGAGTGCGTTTCTGCTTGTACATACGCCGGGTTTTAATTTGTAGTCGAAAGGTTTATCTATGTTGCCGGTTTCTTCGAAATGCCATTGTTCGAACTGGCTGCCTAGCATGCTGGCCAGCTCGATATCATGAGTGGTGACGAGTACTAGGTTCCCTTTCGCTAGCTCTTGCAACACTGTCGCCGCGCCCGCGATTCGCTCTATGGTATTGGTGCCGCGGTATATCTCATCGATTAGAAACAAGCATTTCTTACCCGCGCCGGCCATCTCGATAAAGGTTTTTAGTCGCTCCAATTCTGAGAAATAGAAACTCTTGCCATCTATTAGTCCGTCCTCTGTTTTGATTGAGGAATACACGTCGACGAGAGGTATTCGCGCCTGAGTCGCATGGCATATCCATAGGCTGCGCGCGAAAATCACATTCACCCCTATGGTTTTTATGAACGTTGTCTTACCTGCCATATTGGAGCCAGTTACGAGAACGGATGGACCCTTTGTTGAAAAGGAGTTCGCAACATAGTTGTCCACTAATGGGTGATAGGCGTCTTCCAGTTCCATAGCGTCGCCGCTAGCCAATGTGGGGTTACATAGATGGTCGTTGCGATTGATATATGATGCTGTGGATATGCTGGAGTCGATGGAGGCAACGGCTAAGTAACAGGCTTTCATTAATTCCGTTTCACTCACAATCGACTTTATAGAGAGCGAATAGACTAGAAAGTCGTAAGGAAACGTGAGATTCAGCAAATACATTGCATTGTTAACGAGTAGATTTTCACTGCTCTGGCTTATCGCAATGCGCCTCATCACCTTCTTAACTTTCGCTATTGAGCTGCGGCGATCCTCCAAATCTTTGCAAGCTGGAATTTTTCTAGAGAGCTCTAACTTGGCAATTCGTTCGGAGATCGAGACCAAGTTATAAAGGTAATACAGGATGTCTGCGATGCCATCACTTATTCCTTCGAAGTAGCGAGAAATAGAAAAATTAGCGATGACTATGGGCAGTATCAAGAATAGATAAGCACCGCCCAAATAGGCTGCGAAGAATAAAGTGGCAAGGGACAGTAAAGACCATATGAATATTGCAAGTTTTGGGAAGGTGTAGGCGGGGATAGTGTCGAACAGGGTTTTGCTTACTAACTTCGCATCGCCCTGTTTTAACATGCTCAAGTTAAGTTGTAGTGCTTCTCTAAGATCCCGATCTTCCTTCAATGTAGTGGCTACTTTGAAGTCATCTTCCAAACGGCTATTGGAGTCTTGGAGTAAGCGCAACTTACGATACAGATACTGCTGGCCTACGCTCGTAATAGTGCTGTCCACTTTACGAAATACCGAGTCCATGTCGAGGTCGTGCCAAGTCTTATCGTCCACTACCGCCTGGTCGGAACTTGGGCGAGTCAGATCGAAAAGGATGCGAATAGAGGAGAACTCTCTATCCCATGTTTTCGGGCTTTGCCACTGCGCGCGTAGTTGTTTAAGTTTTCGGTTTCGAAAATAACCCACTATGCCTACTTGCCTAAGAGCTGATTCTCATTCCGTGTATTGAAAATTCCCGGTCAGCAGCCCTGTGGCCAATATATGGCCGCGCATTGCATCGAGCAGAGAAGCTTTATTGAGCCCATCGGCCAAATTCAATTCGTGGTCTAGCGCATAGATGCGGAAATTATAGGTATGCACTTTGCCATCGACGGGTGGGCGAGGGCCGAAATAGCCTGAGCGCCGAATGCCATTGGCACCATTGATCATGCCTTCCAGCCCGGGATGGGTGACGATGGCATCTGGAGAGAGGCCTTCGGGCAGGCCAGAGGCGGTTGCGGGGATGTTATAGGCTATCCAATGGACGAAGGGCTGCAGGGTGCCCACTACCGGGTCATCGAGAATCAGTGCGAGCTGACGGGTGCCCTGTGGGAGATTGCTCCAGGATATGGCAGGGGAGATTCCCTCGCCATATGCCGAATATTGCCATGGGATGTCGGTGTCGTGGGCGAAAGCAGTGCTGCTGACGACTATGGTCTCTGGTATTGGCTCCGCGGACCAAGCGGGAAGGCAGGCAATCATCAACGCCATTGCCCCTAGGTATTTCGTGAATTCTTGTCGCGATATCATTCTTTCTCTCCGGGTTTTGTTCTGATTCTTGTAAATGTCCCAGTTACGGCGAGAACTTTATAGCGTGCGGCAGGCTCTGTATACATCTTCGAATGCGGTTTTCGATAAAGCTTATGATGATGCGTTATTAGGAGATTTCCTTTTCTCTGGATAGTGATAAGGTTACGCCTGAACAAGTAGTTACTCTAATAAGAATAAGCAGTGGGCAAGCCCGCATGCTAGGAGCATGAACCATGAGTGATGATAAGAAGACCCGCGCAGACGAGGTCGAAGCGTCAAAGGCGCATTCGCTATCGCGCCGCAACCTACTCAAGGGGGTGGGCTTAACTGGGGCAGCGCTGATGACAGCTGGCAGCGGTTCACTCTCTGCGGAAGCAGCCGCCGCACCAGCCGGCCCGCAGCTCATCCCTGTCAGAGAAGCCTTCGAGACACTGACAGCGCTCGAGAGCGCAACACTCGATGCCTTCGCATCCCGCATTATCCCCAGCGATGAGAATGGCCCAGGCGCCCATGAGGCACGGGCGGTGCACTATATCGACCGCGCCCTCGCAGGCGCAATGTCGAGCTCGCGCGAACAATACGGCGCGGGGCTCTCCTCGCTAGAAGACTATTCCTTGCAGGAGAAGGGGATGTCGTTTCATCTTCTTCCAGAGTCCGAGCAAGACGCCATCATCGAGGCGATGACAGAGAACGCCCTCACTGGCTACTCGGTGCTCAATGCTGGCTTCTTCAATATGGTCAGAACCCACACCATCGATGGCACCTTCAGTGATCCGTATTATGGCGGCAATCGGGACTTTATTGGCTGGGACTTGCTGGGCTATCCCGGCGTTCGTGCCATTGCGACCCCAGATGATGTAAGCCAAGGCTCGCGCCTGGCACCTAGCCGACAATCGGCCTATGACATGCCGACTCACCTCAAGGACCCAGTCGGCACCGGTTCATCATCTACTGGAGGTGCTGCCAATGGCCACTAATCTTCCTAAAACTGACGTAGTAGTGATCGGCCTTGGCGCGGTAGGCGGTGTTGCCGTGCTGCCGCTTGTTAACGCCGGTTTGAACGTGATTGGCCTAGAGGCTGGCGGCTGGTTCTCTAATCGCGACTTCGCCCCGGATGAGGTGCGCAATAATCTACGGGACTGGCCGCAACAGGTTGCCAAGGCTAAGAATGAGATTCCCACCGTGCGCGCCAATATCAATTTCGAGGCAGTGCAGGGCGGCGGTCACCCAATGATGAACGGCGTGGGGGGCACCTCACTGCACTATTGGGCGCAGAGTTGGCGGCTCAACCCATGGGACTTTAAGACAGTCAGCGAGACGACCGCGCGCTACGGCGCGCATCGCATTCCCGAGAACTCCACGGTCGAAGACTGGCCAATCTCTTATGAAGACTTAGAGCCCTATTACGACCGCGTGGAATACGCCATCGGCGTTTCCGGCAATGCCGGCAATATTAACGGCAGTAAACAAGCCAATGGCAACCCTTTCGAAGGCCCAAGAGCGCGTGCATATCCGATGCCTGGTCTGCGCAGCTCTGGTTACACCGACATGATGAGTGAGGCGGCGCGTGGCTTAGGTTGGACTCCTTTCCAAGGCCCAGCGGCAATCAACACAGAGGTCTATGGCGACCGTCCTGGCTGCTTCTATCATGGCTATTGCGATCGTGGTGGATGCCACGTCAATGCCAAGAGCTCTACCGCTGTGACCACCATTCCTGAAGCGCTCAAGTCTGGCCTTCTGAAGGTTGTGACCCACGCGCGGGTACTCAAGATACTCAACGATGCCGATGGTCGCGTGACTGGGGTGGAGTATCTGATGGGCAATCAGGTGATGTTTCAGCCCGCAGACGCCGTGATGCTAGCCAGCCACACCTACGAGAATGTGCGCCTGCTAATGTTGTCGACCTCGCAGCAATTCCCGAACGGGCTTGCTAACAACAGTGGTCAAGTGGGCCAGCACTATCTGAGTCATCACCAGGGCGCACCTGTTATCGCCCTGTTCCCTAAGAATTTGAACAACTGGTATGGATTGCCGGCGCAAGGGGTTGCCATCGACGAGTGGGCCGACGACAACTTCGATCACAGCGACCTAGACTTTATTGGCGGCGGCAACCTGTGGACCTACACAGACCGCAAGCCTATCGCTGCTGCGAAGATGTCGACCTTCGACAAGGTGCCTAACTGGGGCTCGAAGTGGAAGGCCTTCGTTAGTGAGAACGCCGACCGCACCAATGTGTCCTATATACAGAAAACGACACTGCCATACCGCGGCAACCAACTCGATCTTGACCCGCAAGTGAAGGACAAGCTTGGCTTCCCTGTTATTCGCATTACGGCGGAGTACAAAGACAACGAGCTGCGCATTGCACAGTTCACCCAAGACCGCATGGAGGAGTGGTACCGCGCAGCAGGTGCGACCGACATTATTCGCGCGGGCCTCGGCAATGCCATGGGAGCATCGACGCACGCCTACGGCGGTACACGCATGGGCAATGACCCGACCACTAACGTCACCAATGCCTTTGGCTTCGCGCACGAGTCGCCAAACTTAGGCATACTCGGCTCGTCGGTGATGGGCACTAGTGGCGCCAGGAACCCCACGCTAACCGCACAGGCCCTAGCCTGGCGAACGGCCGAGCATCTGGTGGAGAACTGGGACACTATCACCCGCTAGTATCAAAGGGGTCAGAGTACTTGAAATTCAACTGTTCTGACCCCTTGATTCGCGGCTGGTGAGGGCTTGTAGTTCTAGTAAGGAGTAGGTCAGCGCTTCTTGAGTTTCGCTTGGCAGGTGTCGCTTGTCTTTGATTGCGGAGAGCACAAAGTATCCAGTCCGTGCGACCTGTCGCCAGCGCGGGCGTTTGGGAAAACTCTCATCACTGAGATAACGATCAAGTGTTCGTGTGCGTAGTCGGCCGTTGTCAACCACGATGGCCCACAGTTTACTCTCTTGTGCGAGATCCACTTTGGTCTTGCCGGTATACATTTCCCAGCATTCTACGGAAAGTCGGGTGGTCTCAATCAGGCGTGATTGTAGGGAATTGTCGGGCTCAGGGTTGATCGAATGCCCTGATAAAAAGTTTAGTTTCTCGAATACATCCCGCAGTTCTCGGCGTGCGTCTGGCACTGCATCAATCAGCAGGGGCTCTAGTGTCTGAAGCTGTTTCGAAATCATGCGTAATTTGTCTTTGGCTTCGGCCATCATGCGGAATGCGGACAACGGGTCCTGTGCCCCGTCCTCTGACAGCGGGTCGCTCAGTACAAGCAAATAGAAAGTGTCTTCCACCCCTATTTGTGCCAACTTACCTTGAGTAGTAATTTCTTGATCCTTGCCTTTCCACTTCAAATTCTCAAGGATGAGTGGCAAGTCATCGTCGCTTTCCTGATTGGCCAGTGTTTCAAGTGTAAAAGAGGGGGCATCGGGGGTGCCAGCGAGCAACTGATTGATGTCGATATCTTGCAATTCAGCTTTACTCAAACCCAATAGATTGCAAAACCCATTAGATGTAAATGTGATGTAGCCGGCTTCATTCAATGCCACGAGGCTAAGATCACTGTGCTCGAGCGTTTGTTGCAAACGCCCCTGAGAAAGCTTTAGTTGCCGCTCTGAAAGTTGGAAATGCTCTATTTCAGCTTCCAATCGCACTTTTTCCCGTTGCACTTTTTCCTTCTCCAGCTCTTGCAATTTGAAGCGCCAGGCAAGCGCGAAGGAGAACAGCATAGTTTCCGCCATCAAGCCTAGGAATAGGGCATTGTCAGTGAACCAATTGTGAGGAAATACGCTCAGTACTAGTGTTCCAAACCCAATAATCAAGCCGATCTCGCCAACCAGTGTCACTAACATATAGAGCTTGGCCAGAGCATGCCCTCGGACTATGCCATCTACCATGGCGTATAGGATGGCGGCAAATGCGAAAAAGCTGAAGGTCAAGGAGCTGAGCTGGAACAAGCCGAAATCCTCAGGGATGATCGCCAGAATTAAAAGTATTGTTGCGCCAGCGATTAGCACATTAAATATCTGGGCAAGCACTCTATGGTAGGAGTCGATATCCAGGAAGGCACGAGTAAATTGTAATCGCGTGAGCGTGAGCAGGGCGATAGACGCACCGCTCAAATGGCGCATAAAATAGTTGTCGTTACTGTTTAAAAATACCATATGACCGTTGATGCCTAGGTAAACCAACAGAACGGCGGTGGCATAGGCTACATAGTAGAGATAGTTGCTGTCTCGCACCGTCAAGTAAAGAAACAGGTTATATAAAATCATGATCCCGATTGCGCCGTAAAACAGCCCCATTAAGAGTATTCCAAAGGCTTCATTGCGCTTGAATGCTGTTTCTGACCATATCGTTAGGGGGACATGAAAGTTGCGAAAGGAGGTGGCACGAATATAAACGCTGCTGTCGCTTTCGGGCTGTAAGCGCACCACGAATCCCCCGGGTAAAGTTCTAACCTCCCTGGCATGGAGCTCGGTTTGGTTATTGTGCAAGTGCAGGCTTTCCGACACCTCGCCGTTTTCATCCATCACCCAAACAAAGACATCATTGGTGGGCTTGGGTGGGCCGATCTCAAGAAAATAGGGTGTGCCAGAATCCTGTAATTGACCCGCCCAATCGAGGTCTAGCTTGAACCAAAGTGCCGAGTCGGTATAGCCGAAATCGAGATCCGCGGGCACGTCTCGCGTGAAGCGAAAGCGTGATTCGGCGCTGGAGACTTCTTCAAAAGTCAGGTTGGCCGATGCATCTTCTAGCAATAGCACTTGACCCGCCAATGGCAATGACTCAAGCCCACGGTCAATTCTGATCGGTTCAGACCGAATGCTGGCCGCTGCGATTGTCAGTATGAAACTGACAAACCATATAACAATGCGAATGTGGATTTTCAAAAAAGGGTATTTGTGAATTGACATTTTTCTTTTAGCAACAAAGCCTTGCATTAACATTGGCCTTATTTTAGCCCCATTGTTTCCTGTTTGTCAGCTTCGCTGTTCGGTAGCTTCCTGTTATGACCTAAATATCCATCAAGTAGCCCAATTAACAACAGGAAGTACCCGTGCCCCCTAGTCGATACAAACGTCTTGAATTGGCCGTTGCCATATGTGCGGCCAGCCTCTCCATGCATTCCAGCCGCGCCCAAGAACTGCCTCAGGGCGCTGATGTCATTCATGGGAGCGTGGATATCAATATCCAGGGCCAGAGCATGCAAGTGCAGCAGGGCAGCCAATACGGTATCGTCAATTGGGACAGCTTCAGTATTGGCTCTGGCAGTCAGGTTAATTTCCAAAATGGGTCTGGTGCCACACTCAATCGAGTGACTGGCACGGAAGTGTCACAGATTTACGGCCAACTTACTGCTAGTGGCAGTGTTTATCTACTGAACAGCAACGGCATTGTAATTGGCGAAGGCGGTCGTGTTCTGACCGGTGGACATTTCATTGGTTCTACGCTCGATATTAAGAACAGTGACTTTCTTGATGGTGGTGCCTTCACTTTGACGGGTGAGGCGTATAGCGGCGTCACTAATCTTGGCAAAATCTCTTCTTCCGGTGGCAATGTTTTATTGGCGGGCTATACCGTCGAGAACCGTGGTGACATCAGCGCACAGCAGGGGCATGCGGGTTTAATTGCCGGCACTCGCGTAGAGGTACTAACTGACACTAGCTGGGCGCATGGCGCGTTCGCCGTTAAGCTAGGCGATCATGATAGCTCTGTTAGTAATGAAGGTCGTATCGACGCCATGGTGGCGGAACTGCGCACCCACAACGGCAATATCTATGCACTAGCTGGTAACAATAGCGGTTTGATTCAGGCCACAGGGGTCCGTAACGAGGGGGGCAAAGTCTTCCTCACCTCGAGTGCTGGTACGGTGCAAAGTAGCGGAGCCATCTCAGCTGTCAACGCTGATGGAACTGGCGGCGCAGTTGAGATTTCCGCGCAAGCCATTGAAAACTACGGTGGCGTGCAGGATGTGAGTGGCAGCTCGGGTGGGCATATAACGCTGACGGCTGAGGCCATTATTAGTGATACTACTTTGCGCGCCAACGGTTTGGCAGGTGATGGCGGGGTAATTGTCTTAGAGGCAGAGCAAGAGGCAATGCTGACCTCCGCGGGGGAGTTAAGTGCACAAGGCACGCAATCCGGTGGTGAAATCGCCGTGGATGGTGGCGATGGCCGAACGATTCTCTCTGGCGTCATTAACGCATCGGGCGGATTACAAGGCGGGCGTGTCAGTCTTTGGGGCGAAAGTGTCTCGATGTTCGGCGGTAGCATCATCGCCGAAGGCGGCGCACTTGGAGGCGAAGTGTATTTAGGGGGTGGCTGGCAGGGCAGCACGATCTGGCCTAGTGCACCGCTGTTGAAAACAAGCAACTCTCAATCGACTTATCTTAGTGAGAAAAGCCACATCAGCGTGGATGCTGGCCTATTGGGCAAGGGCGGCACGGTAGCCGCTTGGTCCGATGGCTCGACGCAATTTGCAGGGACCATTACCGCTCGAGGCGGTCTACTGGGGGGGAATGGTGGCCGCGTCGAAACCTCAGGATTGCAAGGCTTGGGCGTGGATGGCGATGTCGATGCCAGTGCTCGAGCCGCTTATGGTGTCAATGGTACTTGGTTACTGGATCCGAAGAACATCAGTATTATCGAAACCGCCGCCCCGCTAAGTGAATTTCAACGAGTGTTAAGCCAGCCTGGTTTCAGAGCCTCGGGAACTGCGTGGAACTTTGGCCAAAGTGTCGATGTCAGCGGCAACACCTTCATCGTGTCCACTGACGATAGAACCGATGGGGGGAGATCCTCTGGCGGTGTCTATGTGTTCGAAGACGGCCAATTCGCCGCAACCTTGACCAGTGGTCTATCCAGTGCAGTAGGGTTCGGCAAGACTATCGCCATTGCTGACGACTTTATTGCGGTTTCGGCACCAAACGACTACAAAACGGTGACGAATTCGACCGCGCAATATAAGGGCGCAATTTCCTTCTATCATCGTGGTAATGGTTGGAAAAATGGCAGCACTAATCTCATAACTAAGGAATACAATCCTTATTCTAAAGAACCTTGGGACTTTTCTACCGATGATTGGGGCGCCGCTTTGGTTGCCGGGCAGATCTCAAGTAGTAATGTTTACTTCTATATCAGCAATCCTCTGGCAGACCTGAACAGCCTTCAAGACGCAGGAGTTGTCCACGCCTATAATTGTTACTCGTCGAGTTTGTGCGGAGCGTCTGGAAGTCTCACTGCTGCCACCCAAGTAGCGAATCAACAATATGGCACTACTTTGGCCGCCGACGGTGATGTGCTCGCAGTGGGTAACACCACGGGCTACCATGCCTCGCTAGCCGCTAACCAGATGGATGTCTATCTTGGCTTTAATCGTTTGGGCCTGACTATTTCTGATTTCTCCAACATCAGCAGTTTTGATGTCGACGACAGAGCCTTGATAGTGAATGCCGGTAATTCATTTCGTCAGATTGATTTGTCTGTTTCGGCGGCAGACAACACTGTCCAAGCTCAGCAAAGCGCCGCGTGGACGATTGCCGCACCGCTTAACGAACTTTGGGCCGGTAGTAAAATCGCTTATTCTGACGGAGCTCTCTTAGTTGAGAACGCCTACACTAGCGCCAACCACAGTCACGCAATCTATCAAAAGCCGGCTAGTGGTTGGGGAGCTTGCTCAGTCTCGGGATGTGCAATCGAGCAAGGAATTACACTCAGCGGACTTCATCCCTACGATATTGCCCTAGATGGTGATCTTGCCATCATCGGCCAAAAAAATTGGGCAACACCAGATGTTCAAGCCGGCAGGGCAAGTATCTTCGTGCGAGCCAACGGCAGTTGGCAATATGGAGATACCTACTCCTTGTCGACCTTGGAGAACAACACAGATTTTGGCGATGCGGTCGCCATTGACGGTGACACTTGGGTCGTGGGTGATCAAGGCCCCGGTTACAACGAACAAGGGAGCGAAGGAGCCGCCTATATTTTTGAAAATGGCAGCCTAGCTGCCCGACTAGGTCGACGTTACCCACGGAAGATTAGCGGCGCCGGCACACAGTTCGGCTGGGATGTTGATATCGACGGTAATACAGTGGCGGTGTTGAGCTCAGGCGATGTATATATATTTGAAAAGGGCAGCGGCTGGCAGAACGGCACTAGCAATCTATCGGCCTATAAATTTTTTGGGAACAATTCAGTCACGAGTTTGGCGCTGGACAACTCGACGTTAGCCATCGGTTTTACGCGCCATGATCAGAGCGCACCGGGTCAGGTCAAACTATTCAAAAATACTGCTAACAACTGGCAGAGTGCTCTGGACAATGTTCTCGCTAGCCTAAGCCCTAGCACCTCTGAAAATAGCGATGGTTTCGGCATCGATCTTGACTTGGATGGCAACACCTTGCTGGTCGGCCAATCCTCTACGAATACTGGGGTCACACAGCGCGCGTTCATTTTCGAGAATACGTCTAATGACTGGTCCTCTGCTACCCAGACCATTCTCAGCCGTGGCGCAGGAGCCGCTAGTGATGTGTCGACTGGTTTGTTCGGCGGTGCAGTGGCGCTAGACGGTGATCTTGCAGTGGTAGGATTTGGCGCACAGTACGGCAGTATTCAGAACTCCAGCACAACCGGTGCTTACGTTTTTGAAAAGCAAGGCTCGTGGTCAGCCTCTACTGAGCCCGCAGTGCGCTTGCAGGTCAATCATAGCGGGTTTGGCGCTGCGGTGGCCGTGGACAATGGCCTAGTGGGAGTCAGTGCTTTCCCGGGCGATTATAATGTAGGCGGGGCGGTCTATTTGTTTAAGAAGCAAGGCGCTTGGCAAGACGGCGACAATAATGTGATCGCGACATTGGCTGCCGAGAACGGTGGAGGCAGCGATAGATCCAGTGCCGGTTATAGCCTCGCCATCTCGGGTAACAAAGTAGTCTCCGGTGGTACGCCAGTCTCCGCGGCAAGTTCAACAGAGCCTTGGCGCGCAGCCTACTTATTTGAGGGGCCGTTCGATCTTGCTAGCCGTTTCGCCTTTGGCAGCCAATCGGGCGATACCTTAAGTCTCAAGGCGAGTTCCTTAGCTGGGTCTTTGTCATTAGGCACAGATGTATTGCTACAGGCTAACAATGACATCAATGTGGTTGACCCAATCACTGTTGACAATAGCGATGGCGATGGTGGCAAGTTAACGCTGGAGGCGGGCCGTTCAATTCTGGTCAATGCCTCTATCACTACCGACAATGGCGACCTGCACCTGCTGGCTGGCTCTGCAAATGCGAATTCAGCCTACCGAGACAGCGGCGAAGCGCGAGTGTTAGTGGGCACCGATGCAAGTAATAATTCGGCGACGCTTAACTTAGGCACTGGCGATCTGCTGATCAGCGCGCCGGACCGCTTTGAAAACCGAGCGTTGACCAATAATATCTTCCTGTTCGCCAATGACGATCCGGGTGTATTCCGTGTGTTCTCTACAACACCGGATAATACTGGCGCCATCTCGCCTAGTAATCTGCGTAATGATCTTGATATCAGCGGCCGTGATTTTGTGTACTACAACCGAGCCTTCGACGCCGCCAATCCAATTCCTAGTGATCTTCCTGAAGGCAGCGGCTTTTTCTACACTGTGCAGCCGTCAATACAAGTGTCGGTGGGCGATGCCACCATTACATTTGGGGAAGAGGCGAGCACCACGCTAAACTTAGACTCTGCAACGCTGGGAGGCAACGCTATCGATGCGGCCGCCTATGGCATTACGCCCGCTAGCCTCTCTAGTGTGGTCTTGGCCGGCCCAGCGAGTAGCGTGAGCACCTCGGCTGGAGGGTTTGCAGAGGTAGGCAGTTACACCGATGGATTGGTGGCGACTGTGCGCCAGAATGCTAGTTCAGGCAGCCTATTTGGCTTAGATGTTACGGCAGGCGCACCCGGGGATCTCACGGTAAACAAAAAACCTATTCGCGCCATTGTCGATAATGTGACACGCGAATACGGCACGGCCAACCCGAGCTTTACTTTCACCTTCAAGAACTTGACTGACGATGGCAGTGGCTTGGTGACAGGTGACACAGCTTCGGTATTCGACACACCTATTACTGTGACTACTGACGCTGCTCAGGATACCGATGTTCGAGCTCAGCCTTATGACTTAGTGCTCGGCGGCGGTTCGGATAACAATTATGAAGTGACCTTAGTTGACGGTTTGTTGACCATTGAACAAAAACAACTACAGCTAACTGGCCTTACTACTGCTGATAGAGTCTATAACGCCACAACGGACGCAACGCTTTCCGGTACCGCCGCCATCTCGCCTTTAGCAGGGGATGATATTTCTCTTGGTGGCACGCTTACGGCGACGGCTAGTTTTGTCGACAAAAATGTCGGCAGCGATAAAGTTGTCACCATCAGTGGCCTACAGCTCAATGGTGCCGACGCGCCTAATTATGCGTTAGTGCTACCTCAATTGATTGCCAATATTACTGCGCTGGCTTTGAGCCCTGAAGGTCTGGCCGCTGGCAATAGAACGTATGACGGTACTACGCAAGTCGCCCTTAGCGGCACTCCTAGCATCACGGCGCTGCAAGGGGATAATCTCAGCTTGAATGGAACAGTTAGTGGCAGTTTCAGTGATAAACATGCCGCCAATAACAAGCCTGTCATGCTTGCCGGTTTGACATTGAATGGAGCGGATGCTGCTAACTATACTCTGAACCTTACTAATTCAGTGTTTGCCACTATCAGCCCTCTCGACCTTCAAGTCACCGGGCTTGTGGCGCAGGACAAGGTTTATGACGCCAACACCGAGGCAAACACAACAGGCACCGCCGCAGTTTCACCTATAGGCGCAGACGACGCACAACTCGGTGGCACGGGTCAGTTCGAATTTGCAGATCGTCATGTGGGGGCAGGCAAGGCAGTCACCGCCAGCGGCTATACGCTTAGCGGAACGGATGCTGGCAACTATACTCTATTGCAGCCTACAGGTTTGACCGCCAGTATCACGGCGAAAGATTTGTTGATCACAGGCCTTAGTGGGCAGAACCGAGTCTACGATGGCACGATCGATGCGAAGATGGTTGGAAATGCGTTAATCGCTGTGTTGGGTGAAGATGACGTTAGCCTGCAGGGCAGTGGCTTGGCGCAGTTCGCTGACAAAAATACCGGTTCAGACAAAGCCATTAGCGTAAGCGGGTTTGCTTTGTCTGGTGCGCAAGCGGGCAACTATCAATTGTTGCAGCCCACAGGGCTTAGCGCTGATATCACTGCGCGGCCTTTGACAGTGACTGGCCTCACAGTTAACCCACGTGTCTACGACGGGACAAGCAACGTATCCTCTACTGGCACCGCGGTTTTTGGTGGCACAGTCAATGGCGATGACCTGAGCATAGACAGCAGCAATTTTAGCTTGAGCTTTCTTGACAAGCGTGTGGGGAGCGATAAACAAATAAGTGTCGGAGGCATCGTCCTTACAGGGGCTGATGCTAGCAATTACGATGCTACCGATACTGGGCTTGTAGCGTCAATCACACCACGCTTTTTGGATTTATTAAACGTCAGTGTCGCCGATAAAGTATATGACAGCACGGCGCTGGCCACTTTGTCTGGTGGTAGCCTCACGGGAGTTCTGACAGGCGACAACGTCAGCCTTAATACCGCTGGTCGAACAGGCAGCTTTGCCGATAAGCAAGTGGGGCAGAGCAAGAACGTCAGTGTTTCAGGCTTTTCCCTGGCTGGTATCGATGCGGCGAACTACGCGATCAATCCGTTAAGCTTAAGTGCCAATATCACACCGTTTACCCTTAATATTTCTGGATTGAATGGCGATAAAATATACGATGGAACCACTTCTACCGTTTTGCAGCACAGCGGTTTGGATGCCATATTTGCAGGAGACGAGATTAGCTTAGTGGATTCGGCAGTGACCGCTAGCTATGCCGATAAAAATGTGGGTGCCAGCAAGGCAATCACTCTGAACGGTAACTTCAGCCTTAGTGGCAATGATGCAACTAACTATACCCTGAATCTTCCTGCTGCGTTGACTGGGACTATCAGCAAACGCAATATCACAGTCGATGGCCTGACCATCGCAGACAAAGTATACGATGGCACAACGGAGGCGCAAATCTCTGGCGCTGGCACCTTCGGAGGCGCTATCGCCGGAGACGAATTGTCCATTAATGTGGGGCAAGTTAGTCTTCAGTTTGCCGATAAGAATGCTGGTGAAAATAAATCAGTGGCTATGTCCGGTGTGACGCTTACTGGCGCTGATGCGCAAAACTATTCTGCCGCCACGCCTACAGGTTTGACTGCCTCGATTACGCCAAAATCTCTCACCGTAAGCGGTATTGCAGCTGCAGACAAAGTATATGATTTAACGACAACAGCGACCCTGACGGGGGCCGGTGTGCTAGCGGGCAGCATTAACAGTGATCAGGTTTCTCTCGATGAGTCCTCACGCAGTGGCAGCTTTGCGACGCGACATGTGGGCGAGGGAAAAGCCGTGAGTGTCTCTGGGCTTAGCTTAACGGGCACTGACAGCAGCAATTATGTCATTGCCGATATCTCTGGCCTTACTGCGACTATTACTCCAGCCAATGTGTCCCTTACAGGGCTCACTGCAGTAGATCGTCTATACGATGCGACAACCCTAGTAAATCTTACAGGTCAAAGCCTTTTGGATTTTGGGACGCTAGGCACCTTGAGTAGTATTCAAGATGATCTGTCGCTTGTTGGGACTCCAGTGGCGAATTTGGCGAACAAACATGTAGGGGAAAACAAGGGACTAACAATCAGTGGTGTTAGTTTGGGCGGACAGGATGCAGGTAATTTCAATCTCTTGTTACCGACGAATCTTACCGCCACCATCACTGCGATGAATGTTAAAGTCACTGGTGTCAGTGTAGCTGATCGCCAATACGACTCCAGCATAGTGGCTACACTGAATGGGACGCCGATTGCCGAGTTCAAAACGGGAGATGATGTAAACATTGGAGGCTCTCCAGAGGCCACGTTTAGTAGTAAAAATGTTGGAAGTCGCCTTGCCACCATCAAAGGCTATGGCTTAACAGGCAGTGATGCGGGCAATTACTTGCTGCAACAACCTGATCCAATCAGCGCTTCGATTTCTCCGTTTGAACTGATCCTGCAAGGCGTAGTCGCCAATGACAAGGCTTATGATGGCACAACAGTTGCCCCGCTTAGTGGCAGCCTTTCGGTTTCGGCACTAGGCCAAGACTCGGTGCTTGTGAGCGGACAACCGGTAGCCTCGTTTGCCAGCAAGGCTGTGGGATCTCAGTTGGTAACGCTGAGTGGAGTGAGCCTTGGCGGTGCCGATAGCAGCAATTATTCTTTCACTATTCCCGACCTTACGGCTGCCATTACTCCTCTTACTTTGAGCGTAGCGGGCATTACCGTTCTGGATAAAGTGTACGACGGAACTACCGCTGCGACATTTGGAGGCAGTGCGGTGCTGGCCAATGTTGTCGCGGGGGATTCCGTAGACTTCGATGCATCATTAATCGGTGGCAGTTTCCGCGATAAAAATGTGGGTAACGGAAAATTAGTCAGTGTAGAGGGAGGCGGCCTAAGTGGCGCCGATGCTGGCAATTACCTACTGCAACTGCCCGGTAGCCTGACCGCTTCTATAACTCCCAAAGCCCTTAGTATTACGGGTATTTCAGCGCAGGGTAGAGAATACAATGGGGATACTTCAGTGGAGGTTACAGGTGGCACACTCGATGGCCTCGTTGGCGGTGATGCCGTAGCGCTGGTCACGGGCAGCGTCAGTGGCACGATGGCTGATCCCAATGCGGGCAATGCTAAGCCGGTCAATGTGTCTGGTTTTTCATTGTCTGGTGAGGGGTTCACCAACTACACACTGAGTCCTGTGCAGGGAGTGAGCGTCGACATTGCACAGCGGCAGCTCGAAATTGCTGGCGTTCAAGTCGCGGATAAATTCTTTGATGGCAATACGTCAGCCACCGTCAGTGGCGGAAATCTGCAAGGGGTGCTTAGTGGTGACGATGTTGGTTTGATTGGCTCTGGCATCAGCGGAGAGTTCCTAGACCCCAGTGTCGGAGATAATAAGCCGGTACTGCTCTCAGGGTTCGCTTTGACCGGGGGAGCTGCTGGCAATTACACCTTGGGGGATGCGCCCACAGCCACAGGTAATATCAAGCGTGAACTGGCGTTGATTACAGACGTCGTTCCGCCGGAGGTGCTGCGTGCCCAGTCTGAAAATAGTCTAGATGCCCAACGTGAAACGCTCACCGAAATGGTCAACTCGCAAGCCGATGCAGTGACGGTTGTAGAATATGAGGCTGCCGCTGCAAGCGTATTTCAAGGAGTGACGTCTGCCCCGGTGAACAATGTGATACTTGCAACTCCTCCTGAGCAACGCGACACCTTTGCTCAAGCCTATGTCGCAGCAGCGCAAACTCTACAACAACGTCAGCAAGAATACCGGCAACAGGAATCTGCTTATCGCAGCGAAGCGCGTTACCTGAAGTCTCTGACGCAAACTTACAATCAGGCGCAGCGGGATATGCAGGTGGCCGCGGCCTTGTTACCGGTCATTGAGTCGTCCATTGCCGGCGCCAATGCTGCACTGGTCAGCCTAGATGCCAATCTGTTGGAGATTCAAGAAGCACGGCAGAGGCTTGCTGAATACACACAATTGGAAGAAGAGGCGTTGAACACCGGACGTGGTGCTGAGGCCCAGCAATACCGCGATCTGCAAGCAGGTCTACAAGAATTGATCGATCAGGAGGATGCGATCTTGCAGCAACGCGCCGAGACCGCAGCGCTTATTGCGTCCCAGCAACAAGAGCTGGATACAACTCGCCAGAGTATTGCTGAGCTCGAGGCGCAAAGCGAAGTGCTAAGCCAAGAAATGAGTGAAACAGAGTCCGAAGTGCAGTTAGCGGCAGAGCGTGCGAGCGGGCTACGAGAAGCGATTGCTGAGGCAAGTGACGAAATGGAGTCGGCCCGTGAGGCAGGTGCCGCGGCATACGAGCAACGTGCTGCGAATATCGCACAATCGCGACAAGAGGCCGAAGCCAAGCTCAATAATTTGCAAGCGGTGGCGCAGTCAGATTTGGCACAACGCACAGCCAGCAGTCTTGTCGATACTGACCCGATGGTCGTGGCCACTCTGGCGGGCCGTGAACAAGCCAGTGCAGCTAAGAATGCAGTAGGCGCGACGATTACCCAGACTTTGGGTGCCGGTGCCTTAAGCTATGCGGAGCAATTGGCACAACAAGCCAGCTCCGGGCAAGGTTTAGGTGTCAATCAACAGCAGTTACGCGATGGTTTAGTCAGTAGTGTTCCAGAACTATCGCAGATCCAAAACCAATACGAGACGGCGATGGCTGCTCAGGAGTCAGCCATGGGTGGGATTGAAAGCCTATTCGTGGATGGGGCTCGCGCTGCGACAGAAATCTTTGGTGCAAGCGGTGCTGACGTAGAAAGTAGCGTGCTCGTTGTAGCTGCTAGGGAGCGGATGAATAGTCGTATCGCACAATTGGCCGGAATTGATCTGAGCAGTGTTCCCGAGACGGACAGTAATGGCAATCCTATTCCGATGGTGGAACGGGTAGCACTTGGCATGCTCATCAGCCAAGGCGCCACTGATCTAGCCGGAGCGGCGAACGTTGGCACCGTGGGCTCTGCAGCGTCAGGTTACCAAGCGCGAATCGATGCTGCCGTGGGCCGGGAGTTCGGAATCACGCCAACGCAGGCGCTGACCGACCCGAATGCAGCGTTGGGCACAGCGGGGGATTTAATTCCTACTGATCGCGATAGTGCCATCGATCTGGCTGCGCAAATGGCCGTGGCCCGAGTCCGGCTGGATGGGGTGCTGCAAGATGCCGCTATGCAAGAGGCGGCCGCGCAAGACCCTACAGGGACTTTAGCGGATGTCAATAACATCGAAGTGGCGGCGATGGATGCGTTCGCTGAGACTTACGGACAAACGCCAGAAGATTTACTTGTTAGCTATATCAACGGCCTTGCAGAAGATGCGAGTGCTGCCCAAACCCCTGAGGAAATGCTCAACCTGTTTCTGGAGACCAATGTCCCGCAGGTTGGTATTGCTCAAGATGTGATTGCTGGGATTCAGGACGGGGTGCCGCCAGAAGAACTGCTCGCCATGGTGGCAAACTCCAACCAAAATAGAAACAGAGTAGTGCCCTTAGGCAGCCGTGAGGAAATAGCGACTGCCGGTCGCACTGGCCTTGCCATGCAAGATGCCGCCATGACACAAGCAGAAGTGGCGGACCGCACTGGCACTTTGCGGGCGGCGAATGATATTACCGGTGCAGTCGATGCCGAATTTGCGGCAGTCTTTGGGGGGAGTCCGCAAGAACTGGCTCTGGACGCGTTGGAGGACCCCGAGGCAGCTGCTGGCCGTTTACTGGAGTTGGGTGAAGACCTATTCACCAACCCAGAAGGGGCCACACTCGAGGCAGTCAATGTCGTGGGCACTGGCGCAGTCAGTGCCGCCAATAGCGCACTGAATACCGCGCGTAATCAACTGGAGGTGTTAGCGGGACCATTAGGTGGAGTCGGTGAAGCCTTGACCACCATCGCTAGTTGGGGTGGCGATATTGTAGGGGGCACTATTGATTTCGCGGGGGATATATTCGGTTTTGGCAGCAGTGGCCCGTCCGATGCGGAGATTGCTGCGGCACAAGCGTTCGTGGCTCAGCAGGCGCAAGTGGCCGCTATGGAACAGCAGCAGGCAGAAGATCAAGCGATACTTGCCTATCTAGAGCAAGCTCGCGTTGTGGCTGAGTCTAAGTATCGGCTGGCGATAGGGGTCGAGAAAGCGAAGGACCAGGTTAGCCAATATGTGCTCAATGCCAAAGTAGAATCCCAACGTCAGCAGGAGTACGAGGTGACGCGGCAAGCCAGTGGCGAGGTCATCCGCGAATACGTCCAGAACAATCTGGACAGCGAGGCTGGTGCAGCCCAACGACAAGTGGAGGTATTGTCAGGCACCCCAGAAGAACTCGCCGCAAGAGCCAACGCTTGGAGGGCTGGGTCATGAGAAACTGTTTATACGCAGTCAGTGGCATCATCTTGTTAACGACAACAATGTCCACGTTTGCGCAACAGCAAGATTCAGGTGTTCAGGTGATCGGCCCGCAATCCACTGTAGAGCGCTATGACGCCCCTGTATTGCCCGCTGGGTCGGCCGAGGGCCTAATCGATTTTCCATCGCTGATCAGCGCCCCAGGTGCCGATGACGGAATTCAGATAATGTCTGCCTTTGATGCGCTGACTGTAGAGTTACTAGAAACCGGTGATGAACGCGATGCGGGAGAGTTTGTCAGTTTTGTGGGGCGCAGCAGGGTGCAAGACTCCGAGCGTGGCGTACTTTATGGGGCAATTCGCGAGTCTTTGTCGGTGTATCAAGGCCTGCCGCTGACGTTGGGAGATGTGCGCTTCATACAACAAGACATCACCGATGCCTACCGCAGCAGTGGCTATCCATTGTTGTCTGTTATCGTGCCGCCGCAAGAGATTGTAGACAATAGTTTGCGTGTACAAGTCAACGAGTTTCGTTTGGCCGATGTGCGAGTGAGCTTTGGGCGTGGCGATGGCAACTATAGTGAGAGTGATCCTTTATGGAACGATGCCGATAAAATAAATGCTCGTTTCGAGCCAGTGTTGGAAGAGCGCATCCTGAGTCAGCGATCTTTGGACGAAGTGGTGTTGCAGCTGAACCGCAGCCCTTTTCGTAGGGCGCGTGTTGTATTTGAGCCAGGCGCCGAACTAGGGCAGAGCATAGCCAATGTCCAGATCGACGAGGAGCGCCCTTGGAGTATGCAGGCAGGGTATAATAACCATGCGACCGAAAGCTCTGGCACGAATCGTTATTCGATCAGCGGCACATTGGGAAATATCTTGGGGGAGAATAACCAGCTCTCACTCAATGGCACTTTTGGTGATCGAATGGATGAGTTCAGCAATTATTCGGCTGTGCTCACGGTTCCTAATCGTTGGAATCACACCTTTACCTTTAATGCTAATTTTTCGGACACGGCTTCAAGTACTATCCCAGGCATCGACTCAGCCAGTACTTCGCTGCAACTAACAGCAGATTATCGAGCGCCATTGCGCAGCGGTGACAGTTGGGAGCTAGTGGGCAATATGTCGTTTTCGCTTAAACAGTTCGAACGGGCTAGTTTATTTGGCGGTACCGAAGTAGGGGGAGCCGAGTATGATGGCGCCCAGCTTAGCACTGGTTTGACACTGAATTTGCAACGAGAATTTAGTTCCAATCAGATTACTGCGACTGTGCTCAACAGCTTAGAGGGTTTAACTGACCTAAATGATACAGAGAATTTTCGTAGGTTCTATAACAGTGTAGAAGGGAACCCAGAGTATTCCCACGTCAGCGTTAGCTTTGCCCATATGCAGCAGCTGGGAATCTTTGGCGAGCGCTGGGATGGCTGGCGCAGTGAAACGCAACTCTCAATGCAGTTTGCAGGAACCGAGTTGGCAGGAAGTGATAATTTTGCATTGGGCGGCCCGAGTATCTTGCGGGCCTATCAAGCCAGTGAGGGAGCTGGAGACAGTGGCTGGTTTTTTAACCAGACCTTGCACCTCCCAGCATACAGTGATCCTATACTGTATGGCTTGATACAAAATGTTCAGTGGTCAACCTTCTTAGAGACTGGCACAGCGGAATTCGAGAACGGTGGCAATCTAAGCCTGTGGGACGCAGGATTAAGTTTTAGTTTGCAGTTGCGCGGCAATACGAGCTGTAGTTTTAGCGTGGCCGTGGCCGGAGAAACCACCCTGCAAACTGAATCGGGAGACAGCCGTCTGTTCGCCAGTTGCAACCTCTCTTATTAAAATCAAGAAAATCAAGGCGAAAATCAAGGGGTCAGGTTCGTTGATCGGCAAGCCAAAAATTTCATAATCAATTCGCCAATTGTATTTTCAAACGATTAACGGGACACTGATAACTTTACATGCTGGTAGATTAAAAAATACCGACTATTCTGAAAACATGCCAAGGATCGGTCGCCTCTTTATTCCAGGCGGATGCTATCACCTCATTGGGCGAGGTTTGGAGAAACGCAATATCTTCGGGAGTTCCGTCGATAAGCGGGATTTCCTGGCTCGGATTGGTGAGCATCTGCAACGAGCGAACTATCAGTGCCTAGCGTAGGCGCTGATGTCAAATCATTATCATTTTCTTGTGCGTGCTGGCACTAGCCCACTTAGGACGTTATTGGCGCCAGTGCTAGGCGGTTTCGCTGGCCCCTACAATCGCCGGCATGGGCGAAGTGGCTATGTTTTTCAGAATCGCTTCACGTCTATTCTTTGTGATGAAGACAACTATCTACTAGAACTGACTAGATATATCCATTTGAATCCTGTCAGAGCAGGGATCGTCGATACGCTCGAGGCGCTCGACCACTACCGTTGGAGATCAAGGGGTCAGAGATCAAGGGGTCAGGTTCGTTGATCGGCAAGCTAAAAAATTGATAATAAGTTCGCCAATTGTATTTTCATGCTTAGCTGCTTATCTTGTTCAAAATCAAGGAACCTGACCCCTTGATTCCCCCTTGATTCCCAATAACGCGGATATTCATCAGCCGCCGGAAGCCCCACCCAAAACAAACGGATTGAAATCCCGGAGCATAAGAATCATCCAGCCATTGGTCGCGCCGGTGTGCTGGATGCGTCTCGCCATCCAGCCAAATCCTGTTGGGCCATCCATATTGGCGTATAAATAACCGATCGAACCGTCGGGGTTCGTAACTTTCAGCGCCTGGACATCGAGCAACATCGAATCGGCATCCCTAGTCAACTCCTGTGCCCAATCCGGATGGCTGGTCCGATAAGCTTTGGCCATTTCTTTGGCCATAAGCACCGCACCCAACGTCCATTCGCCGGAAAGCATGCCGGTGCCATCGGTGTAACCGACACCTTGCAGCACTCCATCTTGCACCATGCCCGCACGCTCCTTTGTGTTGTTCCAAATTTTGAATGCGGCACCCTCACCGAACTGCTTATCCACCCACCCTGCTCCCAGCACAGTCAGGCCCCAGGTTTGCACATCCACAGCTAGATTTTCATAAGCCACATAGTGAGAGCTTCCATCTGTCCCACGGCTTACAAAGCCTCCAGAGCTGAATATTCCTTGGGCAGGATTGTAAATACGCTCTCTAAAATAATCTTCGATGCCCGGGCCTTTGGCGTCGCGGGTGATGAGTTCATCAATGAGCCTGGTTGTGGTCGGCTCTCTTGTGCCAATCGCCTCTCGCAACATGCGCAGCGCTGCTAAAAGCGAGATATTGTTCTCAGCGGATATTCCTCCTTCCTGCATTCCAGAAGTGCCTGTGGGCGCATAGAAAACTCCTCCGGTGAGGGCATCCTGCATGACCTCGAAAGTTCTTAATTTACTGACGGCGATACGCATTTCCGGTGCATCCTTCGGAATATGCGCGCCATATTTCAGGTAGGCAGTTTGCAGCGGGCCGATAATGGTCGCCCATGCATTTTCTCCTAAGACCGGCCGGAAATCGGCTTTATGTAAACCATGTTCAGCTTGAGGAAATCCTGCTGGCGCCACCGAGCTGTTGCTCAGAGGGTCTATCATGGGTCCGTACATTTCGGATATTGAACGCAAGATAAACGAACCGTCGCCTGTAACACTTTGCCCGTTATAGGTAAACGCCGGTGATTGGGCCAGGATGCCCAAATCGCCTGACTTTCCGCTTAACAGGCGCTGTGTCTGCGCGTCCACCAATTGTTGATAGGCAGGATTTGTTTGCAGAGACAGCGCGATCTGCCACACGGCGCCGTCATAGATATTCAAATCATAACGAATCATCAATCTTTCGATAACAGATTCGGGAGCGTTCTCTCGGCCCTTGTAGATCTCGCGATAATAATCATTGGAGGGCTCTGCATAACTCTTGGGCATCCCGGAGGGCGTGACATTCTGTGCCATCGCTTTGGCTATAGCCGGGATATCGGCAACAGTAGCCGGTTGAACCTGCGGCGAAGGAGAAATTTGTTGAGGGGCAGCCAATTGGCTTGCTAGTATCGCTGAAAGCCCAATCGCGATAGCCAGTGTAGGACTGTGAATGTGAGGGATGATTTTGTTCCTTGCCTTGATTCGACTAATATTCCGGCCAGTGTAGCGCACGAGTTACAGCTACGCACCAACTGCCTGAATCAAGGGGGTCAGGTTCGTTGATCGGCAAGCCAAAAATTTGAAAATAAGTTCGCCAATTGTATTTGCATGCGTAGCTGCTTATCTTGTTCAAAATCAAGGAACCTGACCCCTTGATTCTATGGGTAATCTTCAAGATTCATTTGCGCTGCTCGATGAGAGGTGTGCGTTAAAGCATTCCAAGCCGCCGCATGGATGCTTCAATTAAGGGCCGAACTTCAGGAGGACAAGGTACCTGCCGCGAGCTGGATGATTTTCTGTTATTAGCTTGACGTACAGGAAGCCCGTTAAGCTCCTTTACGTGCGCTATCCAGCACGTCTTAACAGAGAGATTGTTAGTTTCTTTTACATCATCTTGGATTTGGGAGTATGTGGCCATTTCCTTATTCCCTCTCATTTCGTGACGCTGAAGCTGGAGCTCAGCGATGCGTACTAACGCTCTTGTTAATGGGCAAACTGCTCAGCAGTTTGTCCGTGATTGAACTGATTGTTAGGTTGCATATTTATTGTGGGCCACCTTTTGAAGATGGATAGGCCATTGGAACTTTGAATGCAATTCTGGATACATTGCTTTGTGATCCACTAGATTTGCCCTCTGTGCCGATTCCGATAGTCGCCACGGATATTTTTAATCCACCACCTGTTTCAGTTCCTGACTCAGAGGTAACTGCTACGTCAAACTCTACGAGTTCCACAAGTGCATCTTTATCGTCGAACGCGGAATTAAGCCTCCCATAGGCTTTCGCATCGTTTGAATACGCTTGTACATTATGCGGATTGACTACAGCACCCGTGCCAGCCAGAGCCGTGTTTGCCTCACTGATGCCAGTTGCGATTTGAACCAGTGACTCTCGAACAAACTCTTTTAGATCCATATGACCCTCCGTGTGCACTTCGTCAACCTAACATTTGTATAACAGGCATGCTCGGTTTCTCAGATATGCGTGCGGGCACACATCTCCCGTTATTTGAATGGGATCTAATGATATTTAGGGATGAAATACAACAACTAATTCCACAACACTCGGGATGACACCTCGCCCATGTGTGCGTGCACATAATTGGGTAAATCAGACTGCTCGGTTTCGAAATTCAGAATGCCCGGCCGTGGCGGCGGTGGAGGGGGGCGAAAAGGGGGCGTTTCAACTCTCGCCCCCACTCGACGACCCGACGCACCCGTCGCCGGCCGGCCCCCTCGAATCACATGGCCCGGTGTCGAGTCGTCGAGTGCGTCGAGTGCCCCCCAAAGTTTCCCCGGGCGAAAAATGGCCACTCCCTGCGCTCCAGAACCGGACTATAGAGAACCCCTGTCCGGCACCTTTGACTTTAAAACTATAGATATTTCAGAGAGCAATCCTTTGCGTCTCGGGGAAATGTGGTTGCGATTTGACCGTTAACTTGTCGATACCATCGAATCAATGAACGCTCAAGCTTACCCTTTCGTTTCAGCAATCCAATTATCAACAACGCGTTCTAATATTGCTAGTGGCAGTGCTCCGCCCCCCAATACCGTGTCGTGAAACGCACGGATATCGAATTTCTCTCCTAGTCCGTTCTTGGCTTTTTCTCGTAACTCAAGAATTTTCAACATTCCGATTTTATAACTCGTCGCCTGCCCAGGCGTGACAATATAGCGTTGTATCTCTGATCGAATACTTCCTTCAGACCTCGAAGAATTTTCCGTAAAGTAATCGAATGCCTGCTGCTCTGTCCAACCTTTGGCGTGAATGCCGGTATCCACTACAAGGCGAACAGCGCGGAACATCTCGTCGTTCAGCCTCCCAAAGTCTTTGTAGGGATCTTCAAAGCCACCCATCTCCTTCGCTAGGCGCTCGGCATACAAAGCCCAACCTTCGGTATAACTGGTGAATCCAGAAATCTTGCGAAACTCTGGGACTCCTTCTAACTCTTTTTGGATGGATTTTTGCAAATGGTGGCCAGGAATGCCTTCGTGATAGGCGACGGTCTCCATGGCATATTTCGGCATGGCATTCATATCTGATAGGTGTGCATAGTAGACGCCAGGCCGTGACCCATCGGCAGTACCTTCCCTATAGTGCTGTGCAGCCCCATCCTGTTCACGAAAAGCCTCAACACGTTTTACGACCAATTCGGCCTTAGGCAGCATGCCAAAATAATCTGGCAGTTTGCTCCGCATTGTCGAGATAAACGCCGCGGAATCATCCAGATAGCCTTGCCTGCCTTCATCGTCGTTAGCGTAGAGGAAGTCCTTGTCGGTATTGACGTAGTTGAAAAATTCGGGCAATGAGCCTTGGAACCCAATCTTTTCTTTAAGGGCTTCCATTTCTTGTTTTATTCGCGCGACCTCGTTTAGTCCAAGAGTGTAAATCTCTTCAGCACTCAGGCTGGTTGTGGTCATGTTGGCTAATGCGGCTTTATAGTATTCCGCCCCATTGTTCAGCGCTACTACGCCGCGGGGTTGTTGATCGGCGTTCTTAAAGTCGTCTTGCATCCAACTTATTAGAGATTGATAGGATGGTTCGAGCGTTTCCAGTAAGGCCGCTTCTACTTCAGACAATAGTTCACTGGCTTTGTCTTCGCCGATTTCATCGGCCTCAAGCAGGGCCTCAATTTTTCCTTTGGCATCGGCCCATAATGGTGAATCTGTTTCGCTGTCTTGCTCAAAAGGAGCGCCAGAAATTATGTTGGCCGATTCCTGCAGCACAATCTCATAGGAAAATTGCGGAGGGCGCACGCCCTGTTCCGCGCCGAGTTGCGCGCGCACTAGCAATTGATCAAGCCTTCGCGAGATCCCACCTATGCGCGTGATGTAGGCTCGCATTTCGGTTTCGTTTGCAACACTATGAATACTCATCAAGAAATCAGGGAGAAACGAATGCTCTCCATTCATCTGATCGAATATATATGCATGCCTGCGGAACGGCGCCATCGCTAAATCGTTTTCATACTGATAAACCCAAATGTCGTAGGAAATTTTCGCGGAGTTTGTTAAGGCCTCGTAATCGAAATTGGCTCGTAGATCCTCAACTGTCTGCCCCCAAAAACGAAGCTCCTCGTCCATTGCAGCTTCGCTCGCATCATCGATTTCATCGTACTTTTCTTTGCGCCCTAGAAAGGTCAAATTCATCGGAGACTTCATCAGAAATTCTTCGTTGCGTTCATCGAACCATAGATTCAAGCGCTCCGTTTCAGTGAGCGCTACGCGTGATTCTTGTGCAGTAGTGTTAGTCGCCGTTGGCACAGAGTCTTGCCCGCATGACGACAGCAACACGCTGAGTAGAAAGATCGAAAATGCTGTTTTCATTGTCTCGTCCTTATACACTTTTTATAACTAACTAGCGGGGTCACTGGAGTCTCAGGTCTACACGGTGAACCAGCGAAACTGAATCTGTTAAAAATCACATCGAATATCTTTAGCAGGTTTTCTCAAGCAAATTAACACTACAAGGGAATCTAATAGTACATAGGGAAAAATTACAATAACTTATTCCACTCGCTCTGATCGAGCTCTCGCCCATGGGTGCAAGCAGGATAAGTTGGTTTATCAGACTGCTCGGTGTCGAATTCCAGAGAGACTGGCCGCTGTCTCTTATACACATCTCCGAGCCCACGAGACAGGCAGAAATC
>CAJXUA010000024.1 GCA_913060695.1 uncultured Gammaproteobacteria bacterium
TATATAAGTGAAGTCACCCGCCCAATGTGTACGCAGCTCCTTCGGTGGTCCAATAGCTTTCAACTGGTTGCCAGTAGCTGAATAAAACTCATGCTTTCTAGGGTTGCGCGCTGTTAGTCCAGATGTGCCCGATGGGACTGAGCATTGAGGACTTGTCCAAAGTACCCGCGTAGAGAGAAACGTACTCGCTTCGTGTCACGTGGCTTCCCCATAACGCTGTTAGACAAGCTGGACACCGAAAAATGAGTTTCTTTCTGCCATCAGTTCTAGCTCTCTCAAAGGGCTCGGGATTACCAGCTACAATCTTGAGCCCATCGCTAGGTAATCTCATGATAAGAGTAAAAATCGATCCGCTAGTGGTCTGGCAATCTGTGCAATGACACGCATACAGCGTTGTAGGTTCGCTAACAAGCTCATACTGCGTGCGTCCGCAAAGACAACCACCTCGGAACGACTCATACTTCATCGTGGCACCTTGTTTGACCCTGTATAACACTCGCTTCAAGTGCGCGGCAAATCCGCGTCACTATGCAAACTCCTGAAATGCGCGCTCACCTTACTTTCTGAATAAATTCATCGACGCCCATTTCATAAACTACATATTCATTCTCGCTGATCTTATTTCCATGTATAGAATCCCCATGAATCGCCACAGACGCCTCGCCGCACACCATAAGCGGCTGGCTAAGATCATCATCTTCAAGAAGGAAAAAGTGTTCGCTGCCAATAGGAAAATCTTGGCGCGTGATATAGCGCAGACAGGACATACCTGTATCGCCAAAAAATTCGAATGAAGAGTGTGGAAATGAGCCTTTGATAGTGTCAGACACAGACACTTTCATGGTTTTGAAGATACCCGCATTAGTAGGCAATTCCGCCCCGTAGCTTTCAACAACACCCCTTACAATTATCGGATGTTGTTTGGCATACACTTCAAATGTCCCTGCATAGAAGCAAGTACAAGCTATAGCGGTACTAACAGACAGGGCGGCAAGCGCGAGCACAATACCTTTGGTATATAGGGAAGACATCTTCATTGTGTATAGGTACTCTGAGCCCGCTATATCGGGCTAGCATTCTTGTTGTTGTAAACTTCGCCCAATGACGGGAGTCTATGCCCTTCCCCCTAATAAATACAGCCCCTTATCCCATTTTCCGCGTGGGCAAAAAAAAGCCCCAAAATAGGGGCTTCTTCTCAAACTAAACAATAACTAAAACCTACTTCTTCTTAAGCGCCTGCTCAAACAACGCCGCCATCGTCCCCACCTGCCGCTTATTGTCCGCAGCCGCCGCAAAATCCTTCTTCTGCCTTGGCGCACTCTGGGTTTGATTACGACGATTCGAATCTCCCTGTCGCCCCTGCGTGCTGCCACCAGGCGCCGGCAGCTCGTCGTTGAGGCGCATGGTCATAGCAATACGCTTACGGTCTAGGTCTACCTCTAGCACCTTCACCTTCACGATGTCGCCCGCCTTAACCACGTCGTGCGGGGTCTTGACGAAGGTGTCGGACAGCGCGGAGATATGGACCAATCCGTCTTGATGCACGCCCACGTCGACGAAGGCGCCGAAGTTGGTGACGTTAGTCACCGTGCCCTCTAGAGTCATGCCGGGGGTTAGGTCGCTGATCTTCTCTACGCCTTCCTTCAGCGATGCGGTCTTGAACTCGGGACGCGGGTCGCGGCCGGGTTTCTCAAGTTCCTTGAGGATGTCTTGCACCGTGGGTAGGCCGAAGGCCGGGGTCACGTAGTCCTGGGCGTTGAGGCCGCGGATGAAGGTGACGTCGCCGATCATGGACTTCAGGTCGCGGCCATTCTTCTTGGCGATGGCCTCTACTACGCCATAGGACTCTGGGTGTACTGCGCTGGCGTCTAGGGGGTTGTCGCTCTCGTTGACGCGTAGGAAGCCGGCGGCTTGCTCGAAGGTCTTGTCGCCGAAGCGTGGCACCTTCTTCAGGTCGTTGCGACTCTTGAAGCTGCCGTTGGCGTCGCGGAACTCGATGATGTTGTTCACTAGGGTCTGGTTAAGGCCAGACACGCGCTTGAGTAGTGGTACCGATGCAGAATTCACATCTACGCCCACCGCGTTCACACAGTCTTCCACCACCGCGTCTAGACTTCTGGCGAGTTTGACCTGGCTCACGTCGTGTTGGTACTGGCCTACCCCGATTGATTTAGGGTCGATCTTCACCAGCTCTGGCAGTGGGTCTTGCAGGCGTCTTGCGATGGAGACTGCGCCGCGGATGGTCACGTCGAGGTCGGGGAATTCCAGCGCGGCCAGTTCGGAGGCGGAGTACACGGAGGCGCCGGACTCGTTCACGATGACGCGCTGGGCCTTGAGTTCTGGGTGGGCCTTAAGCAGGGTGGCCACGAACTGATCGGTCTCGCGGGATGCGGTGCCATTGCCGATACTGATGAGTTCTACGCCGTATTTCTTGCACATCTGTAATAGCGTTGCGGCAGCCTCGGCCACTTTGTTCTGTGGCTGATTGGGGAAGATGGCGCCGTGGTCTAACACTTTTCCTGTGGCGTCTACGGCGGCGAGTTTGACGCCAGTGCGCAGGCCTGGGTCTAGGCCGATGGTCACTTTCTTGCCGGCGGGTGCGGCTAGCAAGAGGTCCTTGATGTTCTTGGCGAACACTTCGATGGCGTCTGTCTCGGCGCGCTCGCGTATCTCGGTGAGGAAGTCGGTCTGCAAGTGGCTTTGCATCTTGACGCGCCAGGTCCAGCGCACTACGTCGAACAGCCAGCTGTCGGCGGCGCGGCCCTTGTCTTCGATCTTCCAGAAGCCGGCGATGAGGTTCTCGCAGGGGTGGCGTTCGCTGGCGTCGAGGTCTTTGATGTCCACGTTCAGCTGCAGGATGCCTTCCTTGCGGGCTCGGAACAGGGCCATGGCACGGTGGGAAGGAATCTTGTGCAGGGCTTCGGAGAAGTCGAAGTAATCGCGATACTTGGCGCCTTCTTGTTCCTTGCCCGGAGCCACCACGGAGATGATCTGTGCCCTGTCCCAGAAATAGGCGCGCAGTTTACCGAGCAGTGCGGCGTCTTCGCTGAACTGTTCGATGAGGATGTGCTTGGCGCCGTCGAGCACGGCCTTGGTGTCGGCGAAGCCTGCTTCTTCATTAAGGAAGGCTTGAGCTTCTGCCTCTGGATCTTTGGTGGGGTCTGCATAGAGCATGTCGGCCAGTGGCTGGATGCCGGCCTCTTTGGCGATGGTGGCCTTGGTGCGGCGCTTCTGCTTATAGGGCAGGTAAAGATCTTCCAGTTCGGTCTTGGTGCCTACGCCGCGGATCTGGCGTTCCAGTTCTGGCGTTAGTTTCTCTTGTTCCTTGATGCTCTTGAGGATGGCGTCGCGGCGGTCGTCGAGTTCGCGCAGGTAGTGTAGGCGCTCTTGCAGTTTGCGTAGTTGGGTGTCGTCTAGTCCGCCGGTGACCTCTTTACGGTAGCGGGAGATAAAGGGCACGGTGGCGCCTTCGTCTAGCAGGGCTACTGCGGCTTGAACTTGGGCGGGGTTAGCGGCGATCTCGGTGGCGATTTGGTTGAATATTATGGACATGCGTTTTGTAACCTTTGTAGCTAATTATAATTTGCTGGTTTATCTGTGATCTTGTGGGTAATTGGGCCGATCGCCAGCAGGGCTGGCTCCTACATTCAGAATATATTTCTAGTCCAGTGGAAAACCACCGTCTGGTAGGAGCTTGCCCTGCAAGCGATTGGGCGCAATTGACACAAATCGATGGAATATAATTGCAATTCGAGGGCAATCCCCCCCTTCCGAGGGCAAGCGCTCCAACAGAGAGACGTTTGTTTAATCATCTTTATCTTTCGGGGTTTTTAGTAGGTTGGCTTCGCGTTTTTCTTGGCGTTGCTGTTCTACTGTGATGTTTCTGGTGGCGCGTTCGTTGAGCATGTCGATGTGCGAGAGGAAGCCGCGCAGCACGCTAATCTCCATCTGGTCTGGGCGGATGCGGCCGAACAGGCGGCGCATGCGCAGCATCAACAAGCGTGGGTTGGCTGGGTCGTGGAAGTTCAGGTCGATCATGGTTTTTTCTAAGTGGGTGTAAAAACCTTCCACTTGTTTGCCCGTGGCCTTGGGCACGTCCCAGTCCACGCCTTCTACTATCTCTTCATCCACTGGCGCTACGGGCGCTTGCTGGCCTTCGGCCTCGCGCTTGAGTAGTTCCATGCGCACTTCGTAACTAATCACCATGACAGCGGCGGCGAGGTTGAGGGAGCTGAGCTTCTCGTCGGCGGGGATGTTGACGTGGAAGTGGCATAGCTGCAGCTCTTCGTTGGTTAGGCCGGAGTCTTCGCGGCCGAATACTAGGGCTACCTCGTTCTGGCGACTGTCATCGGCCACATGCTGGGCGCACTGCTGTGGCGAGATCAGGGGCCACGGGATGCTGCGGATGCGGGCGCTGGTGCCAATCACTAAGCCGCAACCCGCAACGGCTTCTTCCAGCGTCTTGGTCACGGTGGCCACTTCCAGGATGTTCACAGCAGACACGGCACGGCCGTTGGCCACGGGGCTGGGGAAGTCTTCGGGGTCCACTAGGGTGAGCTTGGACAGGCCCATGTTCTTCATAGCACGAGCAGCGGCGCCAATATTACCAGGGTGGGAGGTATTGACCAGCACGATACGGATATTGTCGAAGCAGGCCTGAAAATCTATGGGGTCGGACAAAGCGGCACCTCTTGCGCAGCTAGCGAAATTACACAAGCGGACGATTATAGCAGGGAATTGAGGGCTGCCGTCTGCCCTGCCGCATCCCTAAACCGAAATTAGTCACCCATGCAGCGCGTTTATTCTGAGACTGATAGGGCTGCATTTGTTATGATTGCGCGTCTTTTACACGCTAGGTTCCCTTTCAAATGCACGCAATCGTTAATATCGCCCTTAAGGCCGCTCGGGACGCATCCGAAGTGCTCGCCCATAACAGTGACCGCCTCGACAGAGTCCACGTAGTGGAAGAGTCCGAAGGCCAAGTCATCACCAATATGGATTTGGATTCAGAGAAGACCATTCTCTACCATCTGCAGAAGGCCTACCCGGACTACAGCATCCAGTCGCGCATCTCCGGATTCACTGAGGGCAAAGACAAGAACAATGTGTGGATCATCGACCCACTGTGCGGCAGCGCCAATTACCGCCGCGGCATCGCGAACTTCTGTGTGTCCGTTGCCCTCTCTACAAATGGCAAGGTTACTCACGGCGTGTTGATCAACCCCATGCTGCGCGAAGAGTTTACCGCCAGCCGTGGCACGGCCGCACAGGTCAACACGCAGCGCCTGCGCGTTAGCAAGAACGCCTCCCTCGACAAGGGCTTAGTGTCCCTTGGCACCGAGGCTAGCAATGCGGCCCACACCGAGAAGTTGCTCGGCATGCAGCACAAGCTCGCGGCGATTGCCTGCGACGTGCGCCTGACGGGCTGCGCGGCATTAGACCTGGCATGGGTGGCGGCTGGCCGCACCGACGCGGGTTGGCTTGGGGAGAACGACCCATCCTCTATCGCCGCGGCGCTATTGATATTGCAAGAGTCTGGCGCGCTTATCAGCGACCTGACCGGTAGCCCAGACGTCAGCAATGCGGCGGAGCTAGTGTTCGGCAATCCGAAGTGTTTTAAGCAGATGTTGCAGCTGCGCAAGTCGGCGGTGGCTAAGTAAATAGTAGAAGAGTGAGATAAAAACCAACACGGGCGGGTCTCTTAGCCAAGAAGTAGACACCGCCCCGAAGAAAAATAACATCAATAGCAAGCTCAGCCCTGTTCCACAGTGGTCGTACTTGAGCGCAGGTTTTCATGGCAGAGAGTACCGCGAAGAAACGCTATAGCTTAGTCAAAGATCCTATCCCCGCGACTTTGATGCGCATGACAGGCCCGATGATCATCGGCATGTTCATGCTGTTCACCTTCAACTTAGTCGATACCCTCTTTATTAGCATGCTCGGCACCGAGCCTCTCTCCGCGATTAGCTTCACCTTCCCCGTTACCTTCATGGTACTGAGCATGGCCATCGGCCTTGGCATCGGCACCTCTGCGGTGGTGGCCAAGTATCTAGGGCGCGATGAGTTCGAGAAGGCCAAGCAGGCCTCCACCGTCACCAACTACACCGCCATCTTAATGGCCATGGCCCTGTCCGCCGTGGGCTATGTGTTCATGGACGACACCTTTCGGTTGATGGGCGCCAACGAGAACCTACTCCCGCAGATCCGCGAATACATGACAATTTGGCTGCCCACTAGTTTCCTATTAGTGGGGATGAACTCGGCCAACAGCGTACTTCGCGCCTCAGGGGACACTAAGACCCCCAGCCTGATCATGGCCGGTGCGGGCCTAGTGAATGCGATTCTAGACCCAGTGTTTATCTTCGGCTTCGGGCCGGTGCCTGCCATGGGCATACAAGGCGCGGCGGTGGCTACGCTGATCTCCTGGCTGGTAGCCTTCGTCTATATCTACTACTACCTCATCGTGAAGGTGGAGCTGGTATACCCCGGCATCCCCTCCCTCGCCAATTTCCGCAACTCTAGCCGCGAGATGCTGCGCATCGGCATTCCCGCCTCCGGCGCGAATATGCTAACGCCAGTGGCCGCGGGTGTGATGACTGCTATCGCGGCGACCTATGGGGAGAGCACGGTGGCGGCCTTCGGCGTGGGTTCGCGTATCGAGTCCATCGCCTGCCTGGTGGTATTAGCGCTGTCCTCTACGCTGCCACCCTTCATCAGCCAGAACCTCGGCGCCGGGCGCGCGGACCGCATCGCAGACTCCTACCGGCTGGCCATGAAGTTCATCATCGCGTGGCAATTGCTGATCTATGCTGTGATGGCGGTGAGTGCGAAGATGATCGCGAGGGTGTTTACGCGGGACGAAGAGGTAAGCCGTGCGATCGAATTGTTTATCTGGATTCTGCCGCTAGGCTATGGATTGCAGGGAGTGATTATTCTGACCAATTCCGCCTTCAATGCGCTGCACAAACCGATGATGGCGCTGTACCTGAGCATCGCGCGCTTCTTTATCTTCTATGTGCCCATCGCATGGATAGGCAGTCAGATGTTTGGCTTGCCGGGCTTCTACGCAGGCGCGATGATCGGCAATATGCTGATGGCGCTGCTGTCTTGGCGCAGCTTCGAGCGCACCCTCAAAGAGGACGCGCAGCTCGTATTAGGGGGTCAGGTTCCTTGATTTTCCTCGAATCACTTCTATCCTTGAGTCAAACTCCCTTCAATAGAGGAGCTTTCGATGGCAAGGAAGCCCAGAATTTATCTAGACGGTTGCCCGCAACATATAATCCAACGCGGAAATAATCGAGCGGCCTGCTTTTATACGGACGCTGACTATGCTTTGTATCTAAACAAGCTTAGGAAGGCTGCCGCAGTAAATGATGTTAGCGTACATGCCTATGTCTTGATGACCAATCACGTACACCTGCTAGCGTCGGGAGCGAATGAGTTCGCAATTCCCAATATGATGCAAAATCTGGGGCTCAATTTCGTACGTTATATAAACATCACCTATAAGCGCACCGGCACGCTCTTTGAGGGGCGCTACAAATCGTCCCTATTATCGACCGATCGCTATTTTCTCACTCTAAGCCAATACATTGAGCTTAATCCTGTACGTGCAGGAATGGTCGCCGCACCAGGTCATTACCCTTGGTCTAGCTATCGTCATAATGCTATGGGGATCCCCATAGATTTAATCACTGAACATGATGAGTATAGAAATCTAGGCAGGACGAGAGCAAGTCGTGTAAAGGAGTACCGACGCCTTTTTCCAGACTTTCAAGCGCACGAAACTCTGGACGAAATTCGTGCGTGCACCAACAAAGGATGGGCTATTGGTAACGACAAGTTCCGCGCCGAAATCGCGTCGATGCTAAAAAGAAAAGTGAATGACATTCCTCATGGTGGCGACCGAAAATCACACACATACAAGGAAAATCAAGGAACCTGACCCCATGGTTATGACCCCATGGTTAAGGAGCGCGGAACAGGCTACGAATACCAGAGATGATGCCGCCGCTTTTCTCGGCAGGGGCCTGCTGCACTGGTGGCTCATACATCTCCACCGGGGCCGCCTCGTACTTAGGCTCGGCGAACGCCGCCTTCTGTTCGTCATCTATAAAGCTAAAGCTTTTGTCTTCCACCTTGGCGACCTGCTCTACCCCTGCGTCATCGGCAAAGCTCAAGCGGTTATTGCTCTCCTGGAAAGCCAACATCTCTTTACAGATCTCGTCGTACTGCGCAGCTGACAACAGCTCTGGCTGCTCTTTCATGTTAAGCGTGAACTGCTTGTCGTTGGCGGCAGAGAGATAGTGCAGGTTCTTCTTAGTCGTCAGCAACAGGCCCTCGGCCTTGGCACGGTCGTATAGTGGCGTGCCGCGTAGCGGAATATAGGGGAAGAAGAAGAAGAACTCGGGCGCGATGAGTTTGTTCAACTCCAGTGTCTGGCGCATATTCTCCGCGGTTTCCAGCGGCATGCCGACGATGTTGAAGGTCAGGCGATTAATGCCCGCCGCCTTACAAGCCTTAGCCGCGGCAATCACCTGCTCGTTCTTCATCTTGCGGCCGAGCATGGTAGAGCGATAGGTCTCGTCGCCGCTCTCGATGCCGAACCAAATAGTGTGACAACCGGCTTCTTTGGCCTCGGCACAGAACTTCTCGTTCATCACTTCCACGCGGGAGTTGATGGAGAATGGCAGGCCGATGCGCTCTTTATAGATGGCGAAGAAAGCACGCACGAACTTGAGGTTCGACAGGAACAGCTCGTCCCAGAACTCGAAGTAACCCACGTTGTAACGGTCGCGCAATCGAATCAGTTCGGTGACCATGTCTTCCGGGTCATATTTGCGCAGGAACTCTTTCTTCACCTTCCAGTTGTCTAGCAACGGCGTGTTGCAGCAATAGGTACAGCGATACGGGCAGCCGCGGCCAGTCATTACTGGTAGCACTACCTTCTCTTTAGGCCCGAAGATGGAGGTGTTCACATCGTCGAAGCTGCCGTCTTTCTCGAAAATATCGTAGTCGGGGAATGGCAGTGAGGCCAGGTCGCCGATCTGGTGTGGCTCTGTGCGGAACACTTCGCCGTCACTCAACTTCTCCCACATGCCGTCTACTGCGCCGTCTTTGCTGCCGCGCAGGAACTGCACCAGGTTGCCGATGGCGTATTCGCCGTCGCCAACACAGATGAAGTCGACGTTAGGGTTCTCGATGGTCTGATCTTGAGAGAGCATGGCCTGATAACCGCCTATGCAGATAGGCATGTCGGGCAGCATGGACTTGATGACTTCGAAATAGGGCTCCATCGGATACCAGTGCGGGCTCATCACGGAGAACGCGATCACATCGGGCTTGAGCTCGGCGATGCTGCGGGCATAGTTCTCGGGATTGTAGGCCACCGCGTCGCGCACGATCAGGATGGGCTTGAGGATGACCTCTACCCATGGGAAGTCGCGCTTTAAGTAGGCAGACATCGCCGCCAAGGGCATGGCGACCTCGTTACCGTCGGGGGAGTAGAAACTGAACACGAGCCGTAGCTTCTTACTGCCAGCCGCCTTTCCAAACCACTTAGACTTGGCTTGTGGGTAAGCTGGCTTATCCGAGCTTACGGCGATTAGATCTGCGGCAGTAGACATGCATTGGCCTCGGTATTAAAAGACGGAAAACCTAGTATTTTCGTATGGTTCCGAACAGGTGAATATTCTAGTGGGAAATTGTACCACAAAGCTATACCCCACAAGGGGCCTTTCTTAACTCCCAATTTTGGGTATTTTACTCTATTGTTGCGATCATTAATGTACTAACCCACCACAGTTTCGAACAGGCTCACAATGGATGCTTTAAACGCTTTACACACCCGTGTCTCTCACCCCCGCGTCGCCGGTGCCGTGCCCAGTGAGGTCGCATTACAGAACATGTTCCGCGCCGCCCTGCGCGCCCCTGACCATGGTCAGCTGCGCCCATGGCGCTTCCTGCGTATCCAGGGCGAGGGTCTTGAACATTTAGCAGACCTTTTCGCCGCTGCCGCCCAGGCCGATGAACCGCAGATCAGTGCCGAGAAGCTCGAGAGCATGCGCGGCAAGGCTCTGCGCGCGCCCTTAGTCATCGTCACCATCTCCAGCGCCGTGGAGCATCCGAAGATTCCAGTGCTAGAGCAAGACATCGCCGCGGGCTGCGCCACCCATGCCATGCTGATCGCGGCACACGCACAGGGCATCGGGGCGGTGTGGCGCACAGGGCCAATGTCCACCCATCCGGTCGTCATGAAAGGCTTAGGCGTAAAAGAACATGAAAAAGTTTTAGCGATGCTCTATGTGGGACAAATCGAGGGCCCCGACCGCCCTATTCGCGAATTAGCAGTAGAAGACTTCGTCACACATTGGTCATAATAGCGTTTCGCCATTACCTGCCCCACCACAACAATAAGAGACAAAGCTTTTGATGCGACGAACCGTCTTCTCCACCCCTATCATTACCCCCTGCCTGCGGCTGCTCTCGATTCTCATCCTGAAATTGATGGGCTGGAAGGCGGTGGGCTGCCCCATCAAGAACGCGCGCTTCGTGTTGATAGGCGCGCCCCATACCAGCAATTGGGACTTCCCGCTCATGATCATGGTGGTGCTGAAGCTGCGCCTCAAGGTGTTCTGGATGGGCAAGAACACGCTCTTCCCCTTCCCCGTCGGCTGGTTCATGAAGTGGCTCGGCGGCATTCCGGTGGATCGCAGCCGCGCCCATAACCTAGTAGACCAGACGGTGGCCCAGTATAAGAGCGAGCCAGAGATGATCGTGCTAGTGCCGCCAGAGGGCACGCGCAGCAAGGTGAAGGAATGGAAGACGGGTTTCTATCGCATCGCGGTGGCCGCAGAGGTGCCAGTGCTGATGGGCTATGTTGACGCCTCTAAGAAAGAGGCGGGTTTAGCGGACTTCTACTACCCCACCGGCGAGCTCGAGGTGGACATGCCCGCCATTCGTGCCTTCTACGCCACTAAGGTAGGCATCAATCCAGAGAATGCCTGAGAACTCAGGCGTCTTGGTAGCGTAGATTGCGCAGGGTAATGTCGAACACGAACGCGGCGTAGTCGTCGATACGAGTCGCTAATAACCCAAACTTCCAGCGCTTGAGGTACCACTGCTGCAACATCGAGGTGGTATTAGCCGCTATTAACTCTAGGCGATCTGCCGTAAACAGCCCCTGCTCTACCCCTGCCGTGAAGGTTTCTAGAATACGCTCGTCGAACTTGATCTCCATCTGCATGGCGGCCTCGCGCTGTTCACGTGACAGGCCCTTGGCCTCCAGATAACAGAAGTAATACCACTGATGCATAATCTCGTTCATGTAGATGTCGCCATAGATGATGGCCTTGAGGCGATGCACGGGAGAGAGGTCGATCACGGCCTGGTCGGACATGACGTCGTCGATGGTCTTGCGCAACACCTCTTCGATGGCCGCGGCAAGATCGTCTTTACTGCCGATATAAGCGTAGAGGCCGCCCATGCTGATGCCGGTCTCGCGGCTCAGGTCACGTAGGCTCATGGCCTGAAAGCCTTTGCTATTGGCGAGCTTGAATGTACAGGTGAAGATCTTCTCGAGGTTGCCTAGCGCAATCTGGGGGCTCTTAATCTGCATCTTCTCGCGATGGGTATCGAAGACACGGCGCCACAGAGGTTCACCCTCTAGGACCCAGGTATCGCGAAATGCGTCGATGCTGATTGTTTGTGGCCATCTGTTCATTATTGTTATTACCCCGTCGATAAGCCCACTATTTTAAAAACACCGAGTGTGAAGCAACCGAGTGTGTAGCAATAGTGTAAAGCAAAAGTGAAATTCAAAAATTAAGCGCAATTATACCCGATTCTATCCTTGCCGCATGGCAGCAAGTAGTAATTTTTCCATGCTATGCTCTGCGAAGCGCTGCTAGGTATAGATGCAGCCTTTTTAAGACGGTACATCAATGAAAGGGGGTAATCGTCAATGTCGCAGTATCGAGCACCATTACGAGATATGAAGTTTCAAATGGAGGAAGTCTTAGACTTTACTTCGCACTACGCTAGTTTTCCACAGGGGCGAGAGGCAACGCCCGACATAGTCGAGGCCATTCTACAGAGCGCCGCGCAGTTTGCCGAAGATGTACTCGCGCCAATCGATGGCATGGGTGATGAGATAGGCTGTAAATGGGAAGATGGCGAAGTTACTACGCCGCCCGGTTTCAAAGAGGCCTACAACGAATACATCGCCAATGGCTGGACTAGCCTGTCTATGCCTGTCGAATTGGGCGGCCAAGGCCTGCCTGCGTCTCTAGGCGGTTTTTGTATGGAGATTCACGCCACCGCAAACCATGCGTGGACCATGTACCCAGGCCTAAGCATGGGGGGCATTCAAACCATCGCCGCCCACGCCAGCGAAGAATTAAAAGCACGCTTTCTGCCCCGGCTTATCGAGGGACAGTGGTCCGCGACCATGTGTCTTACCGAGGCCCATTGCGGCTCCGACCTTGGCCTACTGCGCAGCAAGGCGCTGCCACAGGACGATGGCTCTTATAAGATCTCCGGCAGCAAGATCTTCATCTCCTCTGGCGAACACGACCTCACCAAGAACATCGTGCACATCGTGTTAGCGCGCCTGCCCGATGCCCCACCAGGCATCAAGGGTATCTCGCTGTTTATCGTGCCTAAGTTTAATGTCACAGACAGTGGTGAAGTGGCCGAACGCAATAATGTGCATTGTGGCTCTATCGAACACAAGATGGGCATTCACGGCAACGCCACATGCGTGATCAACTTCGACGAGGCTAAAGGCTATTTGATCAGCCCGCCCCATAAAGGCATGAGCTGCATGTTCACCTTCATCAACGAGTCGCGCATGGGTGTGGCCCAACAGGCACTGGCGCAGATCGAGGCTTCTCACCAGAGCGCCCTAGAATACGCACGTGATCGCGTGCAATTCCGTGGCACAGTGCGCAAGGATCCAGAGGCAGCAGCGGACCCTATCATCGTGCACCCCGACGTGCGCCGCATGCTGTTCACGCAGAAGGCCTTCGGCGAAGGTGGTCGTGCACTGAGCTATTTCCTCGCTATCCAGACAGACCGCGAGCGCTATAGCGAGAGCGAGAGCGAACGAGAGATGGCGGAAGCTTTGCTTTCGCTAATGACCCCCATCGCGAAGGGCTTCCTCTCTGAAGTGTGCATGGAGGCTACCAGCTACGGCATTCAGGTGTTCGGCGGCCACGGTTATATTCGCGAATGGCGCCAAGAGCAGCATTTCAGAGACGCGCGCATCACCTCGATCTACGAGGGGACTACGGGCATTCAAGGCCTAGACCTTCTGGGCCGCAAGATCCTCTCAAGTCGCGGCAAAGCCCTAGAGCCCTTCGTGAAACTGGTGTTGGGTTTCTGCAAGCAGCATCCGGAGAACCCCTACGCGGGAACCCTGCAGACACAGATGCAAAAATGGGTGGAGCTCACTACAGAGTTGGGCATGAAGGCGATGAAGAATCCTGACGAGGTGAATGCAGCAGCCTATGACTATCTGATGTTCTCTGGTTATACCGTGTTGGCCTGGACGTGGGCGCAGTCGGCTCTTGTAGCTAGCGCAGCCCTAGAGAAAAAGCCGAGCGAGGCAGAGGCAGACTTCTATCAAGCTAAGCTAGACACTGCGCGTTTCTATTTCGAGCGTATATTGCCGCGTACGTTGGCATTAGAGGTTAGCATACGCGCTGGCGTAGAAACCCTGCCGGAGTTTAGCGCCCCGCTTTAAAACCAGAACGACAGTACGGCCGCCGCACCGGCAATTGAGCACAGCGTAAGAGACGCGATGCGCAATTGCCGATGTGGAACCTGGCGCATGCTGCGCCGCGCAATGAGAAAGCCCACGAAGGTGGCCGGCAATAACGGTAAGCCGAGCATGATCTGAGTCATCCCAAACTGCCCGATCGGCGCAAGCACAACCAACGACATCAAACAGCTCACTACGAAAAACGCCGCCAAGTTCGCGCGCACCAGGTTCACTTCTTGGTGCTGCCAGAGTAAGGCCATGGGCGGCCCTCCTATCGAAGAACTAGTACCCATGAAGCCTGACATGAAGCCCGCGAACATCATCCGACCCGGTGTAGGTTGCCAGCGCAAAGACGTTAGGCTTACGCCCACCGCGCCTAGCACGCTCAGCCCGATCCACAGCGCCAACCAATCCTTATCGATCCACAGCAGCAACGCCGCACCACTCAATGAGCCGGGGATTCGACCGATAATGGCGTTGCCCAAGCCACGAAACGACACGTGACCACGGTAGCTATAGACGTTGAAAACCGAGAGCACCAAGGCACACATGGTGATGGGTGCGGGCACATAGAGGGGATCAATAAAGAAGAGAAGCGGCGCCGCGATGACTGCAAGGCCGAAGCCGATGGCAGTCTGCACGAAGGCGCCGATCACTATTACTATACAAGCTAGAAGAACTTCCATCAGCGAACCGCAATCGGGGGAATTAAGAGGCCGCTGATGTTAGCAGGTCAAACCTAGGAGCGTAAGCACACCCCTAGGCATAATCGGCAAATCATTCCAGATTCGTCGATACCTGCGTCGCCGAGCGAGCAGAACGACTGCCTTGGTCGATATTTACATCGCCCGAACCGTCCTCGAGGATGCTGACCTCTAGCTGCACATCACGCACATTGATGTCGCCAGAGCCGTCACGCACAGTAACCGCACCTGCCACTTTCACGATGTCGATTTCGCCGGAGCCATCGTCTATATCGACGTTGCCTTGCACGTCCTCTATGGTCAGCTCGCCGGAACCGTCCTTCACTTTCACGTTGCCCGCGATTGCGAAGATATGCGCTGCGCCGGAACCATCGACAAGATTAAGATCCCCAGTGCCACTGACAGTGAGTTCACCGCTGCCATCTTTGATGTTCACTGGCATACCCGCCGGCACTGTCACATCCAAGTGTATGAAGCGGTAGCCACTGGAAACTAAACTTCTTCTGTCGTCTTCAGGAATCTTAGTCCAAAGGTACTGCGTATCACCTTGCACTAAGTGTTTCATGCCCATGTCCTCTAAGCCACTCTTGCGGCTAGTACATACCGTTGCGACTACGCTAATCTCACGCGCGCTCGGCGTACTAGAGACGTTCAGTGAACCAGCACCGGCGCTGACATCGACAGTGGCGATATTAGTGCTTGGCAAGGTAAACGCGATTTCTTCCTGGTAAACGCAGTTATCGGCCAGAACCACGACGGGTAACAGCAGCATGGCGAAGGAGCCCGCTAGCGTGAAAGTCTTAGTATTGAACAGGCCTTTCTTTGTTTTCGTGTTTTGCATTATGGTGTTTCTCCGAATGTTGTTAATGCTCAAATAATGATGATTGTCGTTAGCGAACGTGCGAAGCTCTGTGGCTTCTCCTCATATGCAGAGGATTTAGCACAAACTGCGCCAACTTTTATTTATCTTCTAAGCCATTGTTTTTAAAATCTTTAAAATTAAAACCTCAGAATTTTCTAAAAGTTAGTTCGTTCTTTTCTTCATTAGTTGGCGAATTAACGCAATTGGTTTAGAAGCGAAGCAATTATTGTATGAAGTAACCGCATTACTGTATATTAATACAGCACTCCACTTGAGATGAATTGCCCATGACCGTCCAGAAGACCAGCCCCGCCAGCTCTAAGAAAACCGCCGCTAAGAACAGTGTTAATAACGACAGCATCGTTATCACCGGCGCGCGGCAGAATAATCTGAAGAACCTCAGCCTTAGCCTGCCCACTGGCAAGCTCATCGTGGTGACTGGGGTGAGCGGTTCGGGAAAATCGACACTGGCATTCGACACGATCTACGCCGAGGGGCAGCGTCGCTATGTCGAGACCTTCTCCGCTTATGCACGGCAGTTCCTCGACCGCATGGACAAGCCGGCGGTAGACAATGTGCAGGGCATACCGCCCGCCATCGCCATCGACCAGAGCAACCCCGTGCGCACCTCGCGCTCTACCGTGGGCACGATGACCGAACTGAACGACTACTTGAAGCTAGCCTTCGCTCGTCTGGCCACCCTGCACTGCCCTCATTGCGCGCGGCCCGTGCACAAAGACACGCCTCAGAGCATCGTGGCGGATCTGCAGGCTAAGCTAAGTGAGGGGCAACGCATCCATGTTTGCCTGCCTATAAAGGTGCCCCATAACTTCAAGGAAGAGGAGATCGTGCAGCTCCTAGCGCAGCAGGGTTATACCCGCATTCAGTCGCGCAATGGCGACGTGGTCGAGGCCGTGCAAGACCGCCTGCGCTTTACGCCCGAACATCGCGAACGCCTGGGAGAGGCATTGGAGATGGCGCTACACCATGGCAATGGCCGCGTCTTGGTCTACCCGATGCGCGATGCCGAGGAGGCCGACGGCCCCGCCCTGCGCTACTCCACTCATCATCATTGCCCCGATTGCGACGTGGAATTCTCGGAGCCCGTGCCCGCGCTGTTCTCGTTCAACTCCCCTATCGGTGCCTGCGCGAATTGCCGCGGCTTCGGCCGCATCATTGGGGTGGATTTCGGGCTGGTGATTCCCGACGAGAACAAGACACTCGGGGAAGGCGCGGTGCGGCCATGGCAGACGCCGAGCTTCAAGGAGTGCCAGGTCGATCTCGTTAAGCATGCCAAGAAGAATAAGATTCCGATCGACGTGCCGTGGCACAAACTGAAAAAAACACAGAAGGAATGGGTGCTCGAGGGCGAAGGCTCCGCACAGGATGGTCACTGGTATGGCGTGCGCGGCTACTTCAATTGGCTAGAGACTAAGGCCTATAAGATGCACATCCGCGTCTTGCTCTCCAAGTACCGGGCCTATACGGAATGCCCGGAATGCAATGGCACGCGCCTGAAGGCGGAGAGCCAGTGGTGGCGACTGCACGCGGGCAGCGGCAAGAACGCGCAGGATCTCAATCTTCACGAGGTGATGACACTATCGCTGGAACATTGCGCCGCCTTCTTCACGGCCTTGGCAGCGGAGAAACGCAAAGAGGGTTCGGCTTTAGATGAAGCGACGATACTATTGCTTACCGAGATTCGTTCGCGGCTGACCTTCCTGCTCGACGTGGGCCTTGGCTACCTGACACTCGATCGTCAGTCGCGCACGCTCAGTGGCGGCGAGGTGCAGCGCATCAACCTGACCACCGCTCTGGGCACCTCCCTCGTCAATACCTTGTTCGTGTTGGACGAGCCGAGCATCGGCCTGCACTCACGCGACATGAGGCGCATGATTCAGATACTGCACCGCCTGCGCGATGCGGGAAATACCCTACTAGTAGTAGAGCACGACCCCCAGGTGATGTTGGCGGCCGACCTAGTGATCGACATCGGCCCAGGGCCAGGCAAGGACGGCGGCGAGATTCGTTTCATGGGCACGCCGGCGCAGTTGCTGCGCAAGAAAGACAATTTGACCGCTCAGTATCTTAATGGGCAGCGCAGCGTTCTCGATCTTCTGTTACCGGAACAACGCGGCATTGCCGATGCGGCCGCTAGCTATGCTGTGAGCAAGGCTAAGGCTGCAGTGCCCGAACGCAGCATCGACATCGAAGGCGCGGCGGAGAACAATCTGCGCGATCTTAGCGTTAGCGTGCCACTCGGTAAGCTAGTGTGCCTAACGGGTGTTAGCGGGTCTGGTAAGTCCACCCTGATGCACACCGTACTCTACCGCGCGGCATGTAAACAGCTTGGCCGCGCCACTGAGGCGCCGGGTCAGCATCGTGACATTCGCGGCCTCGACCAAGTGGACGATGTGATACTGGTGGACCAGAGCCCCATCGGCAAGACCACGCGTTCCATTCCCGCCACCTATGTCGGCGCGTTCGACGTGATCCGCCAGCGTTTCATCGCCGAGCCTTTAGCGAAGGAGCGCAGCTATACCATCGGCAGCTTTAGTTTTAATGCCGGCAATGGCCGCTGCCCGAGTTGCTCGGGTAATGGCTTCGAACATGTGGAGATGCAGTTCCTCAGCGACGTCTATCTGCGCTGCTCGGAGTGTAATGGCAAACGCTATCGTCGCGAGATCCTCGACGTGCGCGTCTCCGGTGCTACGCCGGGACGCAAGAACATCGCCGACATCCTCGCCATGACGGTCTCCGAGGCCTTGGCATTCTATGCCGATGACGAAGCGGTACTCACTTGTTTGCAGCCCCTACTCGATGTTGGGCTGCAATATGTGCAACTCGGTCAGGCCGTGCCCACCCTAAGTGGTGGCGAGGCGCAGCGCCTGAAACTAGCCGGCCATCTCGCGTCCGTGGCGCAAGAGCAAGTAAGCGCGGCGAAGAAGAAGCGCAAGACTGGCGTTGTGGCCAAGGGCCTGTTGTTCCTATTCGACGAGCCCACCACCGGGCTGCACTTCCACGACATCAGCGTATTGATGAAGGCCTTCCGCAAGCTCTTGGATGCGGGGCATTCGCTGCTGATCATCGAGCATAATCTGGACGTGATTCGCGCCGCCGACTGGCTGATCGATATCGGCCCCGAGGGCGGCGACAAGGGCGGCACGCTAGTGGCCGAGGGCAGCCCCGAAGACTTCCTGCGCGATGGCAAGGGGCTCACCGCTATCGCGCTGCAGGAATATGAGGCGGAACTGACCCGCGTGCGTTCGGGCGCGGCACTCCCCGTCATCGCCAACAGCAGCGCCGGTCCTATCAAGAAGATGAAGCAGGCGATTCAGATTCATCATGCCCGCGAACACAATCTCAAGAACATCGACGTGGACATCCCCTGGAATAAATTCACGGTGATTACCGGCGTGAGCGGCAGCGGCAAGAGCACGCTGGCTTTTGACATCGTCTTCGGCGAGGGGCAGCGTCGCTATCTAGAATCCCTCAACGCCTATGCACGACAATTTGTGCAACCTGCCACCCGCCCGGATGTGGACGCGATCCATGGCATCCCGCCCACTGTGGCCATCGAGCAGCGCACTAGTCGGGGCGGCCGTAAGAGCACCGTCGCCACACTGACGGAAATCTATCACTTCCTGCGCCTTCTGTTCGTGAAACTGGGCACGCAGTATTGCCCAAGCTGCGACGAGGCCATCGCGCCGCAGACTCGCGATCAGATACTGGCGCGTATTCTTAAGGCGGCACGCGGCAAGGAAGTCCATGTGCTCGCGCCTGTGGTTGTTGGCCGTAAGGGCATCTACAAGGAGCTGGCGGCATGGGCGGCTGCCCGTGGTTATGAACAAATACGCGTAGACGGTCAATTAGTGACGAGTGCCCCCTGGCCGGTGATCGACCGCTATAAGGAACACGACATCGAGATCTTGATCGGCACCGTAAAAGTCACACCACGCAACGAGGCGGCCTTGGCGAGCCTCATGGATCAGGCGCTGGAACTCGGCAACGGATTGCTCAGCATCATGCCCACCGCGGCAGCCTCGGGCGAGCGCAGTGGCGACACACTGTTCTCCACGCGCCGCGCCTGCCCCTCCTGTGGCGACAGCTTCGACGAGCTAGACCCACGGCTGTTTTCCTACAACTCTAAACACGGCTGGTGTGGCACCTGCTTCGGCACCGGTGAGGTCATCGAGAATTTCGAGGCCGAGCAGAGCGGCGAAGAAGCCCAATGGCTGGAGACTCCAGACGCGGACGCGCCTTCTATCCCTGTACGGGTCAACTGCCCCTCTTGTTCCGGCACGCGCCTGAACCCTATCGCCCTCGCGGTGCGCCTGAATGACCGCTCCATCGCCGAGTACACGGCACTTTCCGTGGACGACGCGGAGCGCGAGTTCGGCAAGCTGCGCTTCGACAAGAAGGAACAGGCTATAGCGCGGGACGTAGTGCCGGAATTGAATTCACGACTGCGCTTCCTGAATAAAGTGGGTTTGGGCTACCTTAGCCTCGACCGCGCGGCGCCCACCTTGAGTGGCGGCGAGGCGCAGCGCATTCGTCTCGCCTCCCAGTTAGGCTCTAATCTACAAGGGGTGTGCTACATCCTCGACGAGCCCACCATCGGCCTGCATGCGCGGGACAATGACCTACTGATTAGCACGCTGCGGGAATTACAGCGCCATGGCAATACCGTTATCGTGGTCGAGCACGACGACGCCACGATGGCCGAGGCAGACCATTTGATCGATGTGGGGCCGGGTGCAGGTAGCCGCGGCGGAGAGATCATCGCGCAAGGCACACTAGCGCAGCTGAAGAAGAACAAGGCCTCGCTCACCGGCCAGTTCCTCGCGAACCCACTGCGCCACCCCATCGCGGGCATTCGCGACGAGGAGGCGCGCGCTGGCTTCGAGAAGGAAGTACTGCGCATCGAGAACGCTAGCCTGCACAATCTGCGCGGCGTAACTGTGGACATCCCTCTGCGGCGTTTAGTGGCCGTGAGTGGCGTGAGTGGCAGCGGCAAGTCCAGCCTGATTCGCGGCGTCTTACACGACAACCTCAAGGCTCTACTGCGGGTCAAGGGCACGCGTAAGAAGCTGCCGGAGATCGTCAACTGCAAGGACATCGTCGGCTGGGAATCCATCGACCGCCTCTTACAGGTAGACCAGACCCCTATAGGCAAGACGCCACGCTCCTGCCCCGCTAGCTATATCGGCATCTGGGACACCATTCGCAAACTCTTCGCCGATACCGTGGACGCGCGCCTGCGCGGCTATGGCCCCGGGCGTTTCTCATTCAATGTCTCTGGCGGCCGCTGCGATACCTGTGCGGGCAATGGCATGCAGAAGATCGAGATGAACTTTCTGCCGGATGTGCGCGTGGACTGCGAAGAATGCCACGGCTGGCGCTTCAACGAGGACACCTTATCGGTGCGCTATAAGGACAAGCATATCGGCGAGGTATTGTTGATGAGTGTCGACGAGGCGGTGGAGTTTTTCGCGCCCGTGCCACTCTTACATCACCCCTTGAGTCTCTTGCAGGATGTCGGCCTCGGCTATCTTACTCTCGGGCAGCAGAGCCCGACGCTCAGTGGTGGCGAGGCGCAGCGCATCAAGCTTGTTACGGAGTTAGCGAAGGCCAAACCCTCGGTACAGCTGCGGCGCAACACCAAGCAACACACGCTGTATATTCTCGACGAGCCGACCGTTGGTTTGCACATGGCGGACGTCGAGAAATTATTGCGGGTACTGCATCGCCTGGTCGACACTGGTAACAGCGTGATGGTGATCGAGCATAATCTCGACGTGATCGCAGAGGCTGACTGGGTGTTGGACATGGGTCCGGAGGGTGGCAAGGCTGGCGGAAAAATCGTGGCCAAGTGCGCCCCAGAGAAACTGTTAGGTAAGAAGCAATCTCATACCGCAGTTCATCTAGCGCGCCTGTTCGAGGGCTAGCCTTATTTGAATACCACGGTCTTGTTGCCGTTGACGATGATGCGGTGTTCGCAGTGCCATTTGACGGCGCGCGCGAATGCCGCACACTCGGCATCGCGGCCAATCTGCACTAGCTCGTTGATGTCGAAGTTATGATCGATCTTCTCTACCGCCTGCTCGATGATCGGGCCCTCGTCCAGATCCGTGGTGACATAATGTGCGGTAGCGCCGATGATCTTCACGCCACGCATATAGGCTTGCCGATATGGGTCTGCACCCTTGAAACCGGGCAGGAAGGAGTGATGGATGTTGATCGCCCTGCCTGCCATCGCCTCACACATCTTGGGCGAGAGAATTTGCATATAGCGGGCTAGCGCCAAGAGATCCACATTATTGTCGTGGATGATCTGCAATATCGCATCTTCTTGTTCTACTTTATTGTCTGCGTTCACCGGTAGGTAGTGGTAGGGAATCTTGTACCACTCCGTAATGCCGCGCATGTGCTCATGATTCGACACTACGCCAACGATGTCGGCGGGCAACACGCCACTGCTCCAGCGGTGCAAGATATCGTTGAGGCAATGGCCGTGGCTAGACACAGCCAATAACACTTTGGGCTTTTCCTGCAGGTCAAAGAAACTCCACTGCATAGAAAATTGTTCAGCAAGTGGCGTGAAATCTTCGTGCAGTTGCTCGCTGCCTGGCAGGCTGGTCTCTACCTCTTCGAACTCGACCCGCATAAAGAAGCGATCGAGGATTGGGTCGCGGTGCTGTGCTGCGTCGCTGATGGTGGCACCGCGCTGGAAGAGGAAATCACTGACTGCACGCACAATGCCGTTGGCCTCGGGGCAGGATACTGTGAGCACGTATTTCTTAGGAACTTGTAGTGTCATTGGCATCGTTCATCCATGTTTTATTAGGCTTAACCTTTCTCATCGGCAAGTCATGTTGGATACATCTCATGCGCAAAATGTTAGCATTATTTGCGTACACAGACTCCTCTATTTACAATCGAGAGCTCACTCCATCACGCTGATATAAGGTTAGGTCTAACATGAAAACACGCGCCGCTGTTGCGTTTGCCGCTGGCAAGCCCTTGGAAATTGTTGAAGTCGACCTAGAGGGGCCACGTGCTGGCGAGGTATTAATCGAGATCAAGGCCACTGGTGTGTGTCACACCGACGCATTCACGCTCTCCGGAGATGATCCCGAAGGCGCCTTCCCCGCCATCTTGGGCCATGAGGGCGCTGGCGTGGTGGTCGAGGTAGGCCCAGGCGTTAAGTCTTTGAAGGTTGGCGACACCGTAATTCCGCTGTACACCCCGGAGTGCCGCGAGTGCGAATACTGCCTGAACCCTAAGACTAATCTCTGTCAGTCGATTCGCGCCACTCAGGGCAAGGGCGTTATGCCCGACGGCACGAGCCGCTTCTCCTTCGAGGGCAAGCCTATCCTGCACTATATGGGCTGCTCCACCTTTTCTAATTACACCGTGATGCCGGAGATCGCCGTTGCCAAGGTGCGCAGCGACGCGCCCTTCGACAAGATCTGCTACATCGGCTGCGGGGTCACTACCGGAATCGGCGCCGTCGTATTCGACGCGAAGGTCGAGGTTGGCAGCACCGTGGCAGTATTCGGGCTAGGGGGCATCGGCCTCAACGTCATTCAGGGTGCGCGCATGGCAGGTGCCAGTCGCATCATCGGCGTGGACCTGAACCCCGATAAGGTCGCCCTCGCCAAGCAGTTCGGCATGACCGACTTTGTGAACCCCAAGGACGTAAACGACGTGACCGGCCATATCATCGAGATGACCGGCGGTGGCGTGGATTACAGCTTCGAATGCATCGGCAATGTGAAGGTCATGCGCCAGGCCTTGGAGTGCACCCACAAGGGCTGGGGCGAATCCTTCATCATCGGCGTGGCCGGCGCGGGCCAAGAAATCTCCACACGCCCCTTCCAACTAGTGACTGGCCGCTCCTGGCGCGGCAGCGCATTCGGCGGTGCACGAGGCCGCACTGATGTGCCCCGCATCGTAGACTGGTATATGGACAAGAAGATCAGCATCGACCCCCTGATTACCCACACCATGCCGCTGGAAGACATCAACAAGGCCTTCGACCTGATGCACGCCGGCAAGAGCATCCGCTCCGTCATCCTTTTCTGATCAAAGGGGTCAGAGTAATTTGATCCCAACAAAAGGCGTCGGGATCAAAGGGGTCAGAGTAACTTGATCAAAAAATGATCAAGTTACTCTGACCCCTTTGATCTCTGACCCCTTTGATCTCGGCCCCAATAATTCACCCTATTTTATTTCTTCTATCCCACTGAATTAACTCGCCTTTTAGCCGCAACCCCCCGAACAGGGGGTTTGCCCCCCCCGTGCCTCTTCGCTACTCTCCTGCCTACGGATCGCTCAGGCTTTTCGTGCCCTTCTTTTTCCTTATTCAGCAGTACTCGTCCGGAGAGAATATTCAATGAAAGCTGCCACTAAAACCCTGAAAATAGCCGCGCGTAATTGTGCAGCACTCCTCACTGCGGGCCTGCTGAGTTCTGCGGCATTCGCACAAGACACAGCCGCTACTATCCCAACATCATTCCTAGGTACCTATAACCTGACCTATGACAATGCGCAGACTGGCTCGCCAGTTGCCAACGGCACTGCAGTCCAGGTCGTCATTGCCGCGAACAACACCTTGTGCTTGGGCGGATATACGCTCACTAATCCCGTGATTCGCAATGGCAATGGTCATGAGGCGATTTGGACGGAAGGCAGCCTAGGGATCGAGATCTCTCTATCTAGCCTGCTAAATGGTTTCAACGAGATTAATGTTGGACCTACAGGTGGCGGCTTCTATGGTCAGTTGAAAGGCAGCAAGTCAAGCACCTCTACTACCGGTTGCGGCGCTGTCACTACCCCCGCCCCAGACATGACTAAAATCAATGAGTTGTTCGCACTGGCGCAAACAAAACTGGCGCAGTATTTCCCAGCAAGCGCGAATGCGGTAAACCAAACTCTGGACGACTATATCTACCGCTTCTACCCAAGCACTGGCATCTACCTCGCGATCAACAATGGCGAGATCTATGTAATGGGCGGCTCTTTCGGCGACACGCCGCTCCCACAGGGCAACATCGAAACGATCCTCTCGGAACTAGCTAAGATCAACGTGGACGTAGATGTTCCTTCCGCAGCAGAAGGTGACTACAAGTTGGTGATCAGTGGTAGCGTTTCAACTAGCGTTGCGGGCGTCACGATTCCCGTAACCTTCCCCGCGATCACAATCGAGAAAATCGCTGCGCCTTCATCTTCAGACATTGATGGCATTCGTGACGCAGTAAAAGCGGCACTCAAGGATATTAACTTCGTCGGTACGATCGACGTATCCGAAGTGTCGTCTTCTAGCAGCGCTCTGAGCTTCAGAATCAAATTCTCGGGCACTGTGACATCACAGGGAACCACTGTCACAAGCAGCTACGACCTACTCTATACCTACACAAAGCTTTAATAGCCTAGTAGCAAAAAAGGGCTGCCACTCTCTCGAGTGGCGGCCCTTTTTTATGCGGCGAATCAAAGGGGTGACCAAAGGGGTCAGAGTAACTTGATCGTTTTTTGATCAAGTTACTCTGACCCCTTTGGTCCGTCGGTCGGGAAGTGGATGGCCAGCCAAACTGTGTCTTGGTTTGGGTCGGACCACTCTACTCTGTGTTTCTGCTGGGCTGGGATTGCCACGTAGTCGCCTTGGTTCAGTTCGGTTTCGCTGCCATCTTCCCAGCTTATTTTCGCCGCGCCCTTTAGGAGTAAGACCCACTCGTGACGGTCTTGCTTGTACCATGTGCCGGGGGCACTGCGTTGCCCGCGGGACACGATGCGCTCGATAAGGACGCCCGACTGCTCCCACAGTGGCTGAAACACCTCTTCTGCGCTCGCATTCGGTAGTTCGCTTAGAATATTGCCGCTTGCCTTCATTCGTCGCCTCTATGATTTTTTCCTGTGCCCCTTTGGGGCCTAGGCCGTATAATACGCCCATAGGCCTCGAGCTGGAGTTACATCTGCTCGCTTCGGCCCGTGAATTAAAAAAGGGAGAGATTATGCAACACCTACTTCGCCGTTTCGTTCGCTCGATGCCAGCCCTGCTGGCCATGGCAGTCTTCAGCTATGCCACGCTTAGCTATGCGCAAGCCCTTAATATCATTGGGGAATGGCGCGGCACCTATAATATCAACATCGGCGGCGACCGTGACATCGTCTTTACCCTAGTAGAAACAGACGGCGTAGTAACAGGTTTGTTCGACGACGTCGGTGCCGGTATCGAAGGCGTACGCATAGAGAACGTCTCCATCGAGGGGCAGGAGGTGCATTTCTCCATTCCTCGCATCACTGGCGAATACTTCGGCACTATCCACCGCGACCTAGGCGTCGATGGCCTGCCCATCCGCATAGATGGCGACTGGAGCCGCGCGGGCGAGTTCGTCCCGATTACCCTGTACCGCACTCAGTAAGGAGGAATATCGATGAAATATCTACATACGATGATTCGCGTGAGCGACCTAGACGCAACTCTCGATTTCTTCTGCAATAAGCTCGGCCTAAAGGAAATTCAGCGCCGCGAGGTCGAGCAAGGCCGCTTCACCCTCGTATTCCTAGCCGCGCCAGGAGACGAGGACGCACAGATCGAGCTGACCTATAACTGGGACCCAGAAGAATATGGAGAAGGCCGTAACTTCGGTCATTTGGCCTATTGCGTAAAAGACATCTACGCCACCTGCGAGCATCTGCGCAACGAAGGCGTGACGATCAATCGTCCGCCCCGCGACGGCCGCATGGCGTTTATTCGCTCGCCCGACAACATCTCCATAGAGCTACTGCAGGAAGGCGAGCCATTGCCACCGCAAGAGCCTTGGCTGAGCATGGCTAATACGGGCAAGTGGTAGACCTCGACAAATTTTAAATTAGAGTTAGGAAGCCATTCATGCAATTACTAGACGGAAAAGCCACCTCGGAACAAATCAAGCTTGAGATCGCCGAGCAGGTCAAACTCATCAAGGCAGCTGGCGGTCGCGTGCCCCACCTCGCTGCCGTGCTCGTCGGCAACGATGGTGCGAGTGAGACCTATGTAAACAACAAAGTTCTGGACTGCCGCCAGGTGGGTTTCGAGTCGACTCTGATTCGTTTACCGACCGAGGTGACCGAAGAAGAACTACTCAAGCGTATCGACCATCTAAACCGCGACAAGGACATCGACGGCTTCATCGTGCAAGTACCGCTGCCTAAGCATATCGACGAGGCGCGGGTTATCCTCGCGATCGATCCACTCAAGGATGTAGACGGTTTCTCCCCTGCCAGTGTCGGGCGCATGTGCCTTGGCATGCCGACCTTCGTTTCCGCCACGCCTAATGGAATTATGGAATTGCTGCGTCGTTACGACGTAGATACAGAGGGCAAGCATTGCGTAGTCGTAGGCCGCAGCAATATCGTGGGCACCCCGATGTCGATCCTGATGTCACGCAACAGCAAGCCTGGCAACGCCACCGTTACACTAGTGCACAGCCGCACGCCCAATATGGCCGAGATATGCCGCAGTGCCGACATTCTCATCGTTGCGATCGGGAAGCCAAACTTCGTCAATAGCGACATGGTGAAAGAAGGCGCCGTAGTAGTGGACGTGGGCATCACGCGAGTGGAGGATGCAACACGTCCTTCTGGCTTCAGGCTCGTCGGCGACGTCGAGTTCGAGGCAGTGAAAGACAAATGCTCATTCATCACGCCGGTCCCCGGTGGCGTTGGCCCGATGACGCGAGCGGCTTTGTTGCTGAACACACTCAAAGCCCAGAGTATGAGTAAAGAGTTGGGATAAATGGGGTCAGGAATAAATGGGGTCAGTGTAATTTTATCGAGAATAAAAGCGCTGCCCCACTTATCGAAAAGATAAAGTTACACTGACCCCATTTATCCCTCTGACCCCACTTACTGTTAACGATGGAGTTTCCCATGTTCGAACACCTTAGCCCCTTGGCAGCCGACCCGATACTCGGCCTTATGATTGCGTTTCGTGACGATGAGAACGCCCACAAGATCGACCTTGGTGTAGGCGTCTACAAAGACGAAGCTGGCACTACTCCTGTGATGCGCGCTGTTAAAGAGGCCGAGACGCGTCTACTCGCTAGCCAGGCGACCAAGAGCTATGTTGGCCCAGCGGGCAATGCGGTCTATAACGAAGAGATTGCCAATCTTATTCTGGGCAGTGAACTCGCGAATAAGACCAAGGCGCTGCGCTGCACGTTTCAGACGCCAGGCGGCTGCGGCGGCTTGCGCCTAGCCGCAGAGTTCATCAACAAGAGCAAGCCCGGCGCGCGTATCTTCGTGAGCGACCCGACCTGGGCGAACCACATCCCCCTACTCGGCGATGCGGGTCTACAGATCGAGAAATACCCCTACTACGACTACGAGAGCCACAGCATTCGCTTCGACGACATGATGAGCTCGTTGCAACAAACTAAAAAGGGCGACCTGGTGCTGCTACACGGCTGCTGCCATAACCCTTGCGGCGCAGATCTCAATCACGACCAATGGCGCGACATAAGAGACCTAGCCCTCAAGAACGGCTTCACCCCCTTCATCGACCTCGCCTACCAAGGCCTTGGCGACGGTGTGGACGAAGACTGCTTCGGCGTGCGCCTACTTGCAGACGCCCTGCCAGAGCTCATCATAGTGAGTTCATGTTCCAAGAACTTTGGTTTGTACCGCGAGCGCGTTGGCGCATTAACCGTTATCTGCTCGTCGCCCGCCTCTATGAAAGCCACCTCGAGCCTGATCGCTGGCACTGCGCGTGGCATCTACTCCATGCCGCCAGACCACGGCGGCACCGTAGTAGAGATGATCCTCACCAACCCCGCCATGCGCGCCGACTGGGAACAAGAACTCACCCAGATGCGCCAGCGCATCAACGGCCTACGCACTCTTTTCGTAGATCGATTGAACGCAGCGGGCGTGGACCGTGATTTTAGTTTCATTCAGAACGAGAAAGGCATGTTCTCCTTCCTCGGCATCAGCGTGCCGCAGGTGCAGACGCTAGTGAAGGATTACAGCATCTATCTGGTGGACTCTAGCCGCATCAACGTGGCGGGGATTAACAACGCTAACATTGATTATTTGGTGAATAGCATTAAGAAGGTGATTGGTTAGAACATTGATTGTAGGAGAATTTTTCTAGACCAGATAAAAACCATTGGCTTGTAGGAGCTTGCCCTGCAAGCGATTGGGTGTGATTGGTAAATTACTGTAAAAGATTTAACCACATCGCCTGCAGGGCAGGCTCCTACAGTCAGAGCATTTTTCTAGGCTCGATAAAAACCGTTTTATCCTATCGCCTCGCCAACACCGGCTTCAACGCCGCCGCCATCTCGCGCAACGCTTTCTCGGTTGTTTCCCAATTGATACACGCATCCGTGATCGACACGCCGTATTTTATCTCTTCCAGATCATCCGGAATCGGTTGATTACCTTCGCACAAATTACTCTCTAGCATTACGCCGATAATTGACTCATTGCCCGCGACAATTTGCTGCGTAACGCTAGCCAACACATCCAGCTGCTTATTGTGGTTCTTCTGCGAATTGCCATGGCTACAATCCACCATGATGTTCACCGGCAGGTTCGCCTTCTTCAAGTCTTCCTCGCAGCGCTGCACAAACTCCGCCTCATAGTTCGGCGTTTTGCCACCGCGTAGAATCACGTGACAATGCGGATTGCCCGATGTACGGAACGCCGCCACCTTGCCCGCTTCCGTGATGCTGATGAAAGAGTTTGCCGAGGACGCCGAACGTATCGCATTCACAGCCACCGTCAGGCTGCCGTCCACGTTGTTCTTGAAACCAACAGCCGAGGATATCCCACTAGACAATTTGCGATGAGTAGGCGACTCAGTAGTGCGCGCCCCGATCGCCGTCCAAGAAACCAAATCCTGTAGATACTGTGGAGAAATCAAATCCAAAGCCTCGACCGCGATAGGCAGGCCCAGACTATTAATATCCAACATCAATTGCCGACCAGTGCGCAGCCCTTGCTCAATTCGGTGGGTATTATCCAAGTTAGGATCATAGATTAGCCCTTCCCAGCCGACGGTAGTGCGGGGCTTCTCGAAATAGACGCGCATGACCAACATGAGGGAGTCTTTCAATTCCTCTGCTAGGGGCTGAAGCAATCGCGCATAGGCCATGGCCTCTTCTACATTGTGAATCGAGCAGGGGCCGACCACGACAATAAGACGCTTGTCCTTACGATCCAAAATATTCTTAACGCCCTTATGTCCATCCAAAACGGATTGCAGGGCGGCGCCAGTAACAGGCATGGCCTCCTTCAACTCACGGGGGCTAGGCAATTCTTCCTGCAAAACAATATGCAGATTGTCGTTCTCTCTCTGGTCCATAATAATTCTCTATTTACTCTAGTTTTTTTATGTGGGGCCTAATTGCCACACTTTAAATGTACTAATCGAATTCGTATCAAGTTCAGTGTGGAGAGAGAAGCGAGGTATAAGGCGCCGAGACACGCTACAAGCACATCCATGTGGGCTCTACGCCGGCCATCCTTGGCCGTCGAAGGTCTCATCGCCTTATACCCCACTCCTCTCTCTTGATATTCTTGCCAGCGAATACACCAAGGACTTTTCACTGTCAGTGCTCACTGAGATCTGAACAACTCTCCCGAGCTTAGTGCCAAAGATATCCCAGTCGAATCTAAAGCAAGGACTAAGGCGTGCTGTGTTGCCTAATATGACCTTCGTCGGCATGTAGGTAATTCGCCCCTGCATCCTCGGAACATCCATTAAACTTATCGGCGAATTATCTCAGTTGAGCAATATTCCCGAGCTTAGTGCCAAGAGTATCCCAGCCGATTCTAAAGTAAGGCCTAAGGCGTGCGGTGATGCCTGACAGGACCTTCGACGGCCATGGATGGCCGGCGTAGAGCCCACATGGATGTGCTTGTAGCGTGTCCTGACAGGCATTACCGTGCGGCTTAGGCCGATGCAAGAACACTAAATCCCTAAGTCCAAACTCAAACTAATGCCAAAATAGATATCTCAATGGCACGCCTAACGAGAATTACAACGCGGCTTAGGCCGATGCAAGAACACTAAATCCCTAAGCCCAAACTCAAACCAATGCCAAAATAGTGCCACACCAACCAAGCCCACCACCACCGCAAACTATCTATCACGATAATGCAAAATCAGAACTACCTACTCCTGCCCTCGAAAATGCTGCAAGCGCATACCAGTGACGAACAGGCCGCAGCCATAGAGCAGGAAACCACCGAAACACAGGATACTCATCTCGATAATGCGCTTCCAAGTACCCCATTCTAGCCACCGCTCCCAATCACCCGCGAACAAGTACAAGAACGTGCACATCAGCACATTCGCAATTATCAACCGAGTTAGGAATAAACCCCAGCCCGCCTGAAACTTGAACACCCCCTGCACCATCAAGCCCCGCATCAGCAGGAACGCATTCAACATCGCCGCTAGCGACGTCGCTAGCGCCAAGCCCGTGTGGGCGAAGTCGAATACGAATACGAACAGTATGTTCATCACCATGTTCGCTACCATCGCGATTATGCCGATGCGCACCGGCGTGGACGTATCCTGCCGCGAATAATAGCCCGGCGCAAAGATCTTGATCGCCATGAATGCCAGAAGTCCCAGTGTGTAGGCCTGCAGGCTGCTAGTCACCTTGCCCACATCGTCCACGCTGAAGTTTTGACCCTGGAACAGCGTGATGATCAGCGGCTCGGAAAGCAGCACCAGCGCTAAGCTTGCAGGTACTGCGATCAGCAATACCATGCGGAACGCCCAATCCAGCATCGCCGAGAACTCCAGCGTGGACTTGACCGCATGCTTGCGAGACAGGCTCGGCAATACCACTGTCGCGATCGCGATGCCGAATATGCCTAGTGGCAACTCCATCAAACGATCCGAGAAATAGAGCCACGACACGCTGCCCGAAACCAGCAGGGAGGCGATGAATGCGTCTAATAGCAGATTGATCTGGCTAACCGAGACCCCGAACAGCGCCGGGATCATCAGCTTCATCACCCTCTGCACGCCCTCGTGTTTGGGCTGCAGCTTAGGCAGTGGCAGTAGCCGTAGCCGCGCCAAATAGGGCAGCTGAAAGACTAGCTGGCAGACCCCCGCGATCAGCACGCCCCAGGCTAGAGCCACTTCGGGCTGCGCCATATAGGGGCTTAGGAATACTGCAGAACCGATCATCGCGATATTCAGTAACGCCGGGGTTAGGGCTGGGATCGCGAATTTATCGTAGCTATTGAGGATAGCGCTGGCGAAGGCGGTGAGGGAGATCAGGAACAGATAGGGAAAGGTTATCTGCAACATGTCCACAAATAGTGCGAACTTGGCAGGATTGTCGCGAAAACCGTAGGCAATCGGAATTGAAATATAGGGCGCCGCTAACACCACGACAATGGTCAGCACCAGCAGCACACTGCTAAGGCTGCCTGCCACGCTGTCCACTAGCTCCTTTACCTGTGCATGGGCGCGTTGGCTGCGGTACTCGGACAGCACCGGCACAAAGGCCTGATTGAATGCGCCTTCTGCGAATAATCTACGGAGGAAATTGGGAATCTTGAAGGCGAGGAAGAAAGCGTCCATCCCATCGCCGGGGCCAAACATGCGCGCTAACACTACATCGCGGGCTAGGCCCAACACACGGGAGACAAGGGTCATGCTGCCAGTGACGGCACTAGAACGAAGCAGGCCGCCCCGTCGCTTGGGCGGCCTGCTGTTCTCGGTCTGATTTCCCTCAGGTGTATCGCTCATCTTGTGAAGCTCTTTGTATATAGGCTATCCATGCGCTAAAACTTCTCAAGACGTGTTGCGAGCCTTACTTGTTAAGGGCGCGCAACATCCAAGCGGTTTTCTCATGGAGACGCATACGGTCCGACACCAATGCGGCGGTAGACTCGTCATCCGCGTTCTGTGCCAGTTTGAGCACGTCGCGACAAGTCTTCACGACAGTCTCATGACCCTTGGTCAATAGATCCACCATGTCCGAATCTTTCGGCACGCCATCCACCTCTTCTATGGAGCTCAGTTTTACGAACTCTTTATAGGTGCCTGGCGCGGCTACGTCGAGCGTCCGAATACGTTCGGCAATCTCATCTACAGCCAAGGCTAATTCGGTGTAGTGCTCCTCGAACATCAGGTGCAATTCTCGGAAGCGTGGACCTGTCACGTTCCAGTGAAAATTGTGCGTCTGCAGATACAGAGTGTAAGAATCTGCAAGCAGGTGCTTTAGACCTTCAGCAATTTTTGTGCGATCCGTTTCCTTAATTCCGATGTCAATCTTCGTCATCATCTAGCTCCTTTCTTGCTGTAAGTTTCGACGAGCAGTATGGCACAATGGAGCTATCATTTCAAATTTCAATATGTTTATCGAATATTGATAGTTTTTATATATCTAATATTAATTCTAGATATATTGCTTAACTAGATGTTTTAAAAAAACTATAATCACTAACTTAAAGCAACATATAAGGTTTGCACATCATCATCTTCATCAATCGCGTCTAAAAAGGCCTCCACCTCTTCGCGCTCGGCCTCTCCCAGTTTCACAGGGTTTTTAGGCTTATAGCCCAGCTTGGCGGAGTCAACCGTAAAGCCGAAATCGGGCAACGCCTTACAGACGGCGTCTAGGTCTGTGGGGTCAGTGAGGAACAGGGTCGCGCCGTCATCGGCGGGCTCTAAGTCCTGCGCACCAGCCTCGATAGCCGCGAGATCTGGGTCAGCGTCGGGCGAGTTAGGGGTGGCCTCTATCATGCCGAGATAGTCGAAATCCCAAGACACGGAACCCGAGTTGCCCAGCTGCCCCTTACGGAACAACACGCGCATGCTGGAATAGGTGCGGTTGGAATTATCGGTGAGACACTCCACGATGACGGGCACCTGATGCGGGGCAAAACCCTCGTAGGTGAGCTTCTCGAAATTCACGCCCTCGTCGAGCAAGCCTGCGCCTTTCTTGATAGCGCGCTCTAGGGTCTCGCGGGTCATGGAGGCCTTCTTGGCCTGCTCAATCGCCAAGCGTAGGCGCGGGTTCATGTCCGGGTCGGCGCCATTGCGCGCTGCAACCATGATCTCTTTTGTCAGTTTGGTAAAAATGCGGCCCTTAGCATTAGCCGCAATCTCTTTATGTTTTACTTTCCATTGTGCGCCCATGACGTATCTCAAATCCCATGCAAAATTGAACAATTAGGGTCGCTGATAATACGGGGTATTGGCAGCGACCACAAACGGCTGTAGAGGACTGCGGCGCCTCTAGAGCTGGATCACTCGACCGCCTGCGGCATCCGCGTCTTCGGCGTCGTGCGTGACCATGATCGCGGGCAATCCCGCAGCCTTGAGCCCGGCGAATACAAATTCGCGCACTTCGCGGCGCAGATGGGAATCCAGTCGCGAGAAGGGCTCATCTAACAATACCGCTTTTGGTTCGGACAGCAGCAGTCGTTGCAATGCTACGCGGGAGCGCTGCCCGCCAGACAGTGTCTCCGGGTCACGCTCCGCAAAGCCCTCTAGCCCGATAGAGGCCAGTGCCTGCTCTATACGCGCCTCTTTGTCTTGGACCGTTGCCGGCAGGGCGAAGCGCAAATTGCCTCCTACCGAGAGATGGGGGAACAACAGGGCATCCTGAAACAATAGGCCTACGTTGCGCTGCTCGGCAGGTAGCTCGTTAATCACCTCACCGTCTAGGCGGGTGAGCCCCGAGGCTTCGAAAACTGGGGCTAGGAAGCCGGCGAGATAAGCGAGCAGGCTAGACTTGCCGACCCCGGAGGGGCCCATTACGGTCAGCACTTCGCCGCCACTGATCTCCGCGTTTAGGGCGAGCAGCTGCTTGCCCTCCAAGCTGATGTGGATGTTTTCTAACTGTAAGCGGTGTACTTTCAATTCAATCCCCTCATGCCGCGCCTATTACGCCATAGCAAGCGCGGCAAGAATAGCGCTAGTGCAAACCCCAGCATCGGGATGAGCGCCTGTAACAGAGCCCACACCGCGATGATTCCTCGACTCCCGCCCGAGGCCAATGCGACGGCTTCGGTGGTGAGGCTAGGCACGCGCCCTGCCCCGATCAGCTGGGTGGCCAAATATTGACTGACACTCACCGCGATGGCCACTGCTGCAGCGGTCAAGCAAGGGGCGAGTAGAAGCGGCAGGCGGACTCGCCAGAAGATGCGCCAGGGCGAGGCCCCAAGTGTGGCGGCGAGCTGGCTCCAACGTGGGTCTAGTCGCCGATAGGCCTCGGCGAGCGTGAGGAAGGTATAAGGCAGCATGAAGATCAGATGCGCGAAGATCACCAGCTTGATATCCGGTGCCCAGCGCAGGAACTCCGTGGCCACGATCAATCCAAATAGAAAAGCTATCTGCGGTACGAGCAAGGGTAGGTAGAGAAGCAGCATAGAGGGCGACAGGCGCCGACCCGCGCGCTGCTCACTCTCGAGCACCGCGAGCACCATGACTATCGCGATCGCGGTCGAGACGAGCGCGATTAGCAGTGTGTTCGCCAAGGGCTGTGCAATCTCGCCTAGCGCCCTACTCCAAGTCTGTGTCGTCCACGCACCGGGCAGATTATCCGGGAAGCGCCAGAAACCGGCGAAGGAGTTAATCAGCAATGCCAGCACACCGCCCACGGATACCAACACCGCTAAGCCAACCCCCAACTGCCCACTCACTCTAAGCAAGGCCTCGCCGCTGCGGCGCTCGCCGCGGTTGATCCAGCGCCGACCTAGCCATGCCCCTAATGATTCGATAAGCCGCCACAGTAATAGCGCACAAATTGTGACCCCCAGCTGCAGCAAGGCGCCGGCCGCCGCCACGAAGCGATAGTTGAGATCGGGGTCATTGAACCATTGCAGCACCATCACGCTCAAGGTATAGGGCAGATTCGGCCCGAGTATTAGGGACACATCCACGGTAGCTGAGGCGAAGGCTATCACTGCGTATACCGGCAGGCGGATGAGGGGGTAGAGCGCCGGCACCACCGTCATTAGCCAGGCCCGACAGGGCCGGTAGCCCAGCGAGCGTGCAATCGCCACGCGCTTCTCTGGCTCGATCTGTGGCAGGGCCGCCAGAGCCATTAAGAGCAGGAAGGGAATCTCTTTGATGATAAGCCCGGCGCTCATGGTCAGGCCCCAATAGTCATTCACTATCAAGACATCGGGGGGGCTACTGAGCCCGTTGAGCTCTGGGGAGATCAGGCGCATGAACAGGCCCGATGGCGCAATCAGGAAGGCTAGCCCGAAGGCCGCGGCGGCATGGGGAATAGCGAGAAGTGGCGCCACGAGTCGGCGCATCCAGCGCTCTAAACGCGTGCCCGCTGTGCCTGCTAAGAACAACAGCACTAGGCTAAGGGCAAGCAGAGGCGTTAGTAGCCCGGCCATAAGACTGACTGCCACGCTATGAGCCAAGCCAGGGGTCGCGAACAGCTGTGCGAAGTAGGTGAGCGTCAGCCGCTCTCCACCCAACACAGGTAGATAGCCGAAGGCTGGCAATAGGGTAAGTGCGAGCCCAAGAGCCACCGGCGCGATGAGCACGACCAGCACCAATACTGGCGCAAGGCCTACGCCGATGTTAGCAGGCAGCGCTTTAGCGTGCGCCATAGCGCTCTACCCAGGCTCGTTCTAGGGCGTCCATCCAGTCAGGATGGGGTTCACGCAGGGTATTCCCCAATGCCTCCGGCGATAAGGTGGCAGGCCCGGCTTCGATAGATTCGAATAAGGCGCGCTGCTGTGCAGAGAGCATTTCCATACTCAGCACCGTGGCACTGCCCATGACCTCTGGGTCGTAGGCATAGGCCTGTGCCTGAGCGGACAAGAGGAAGTTAGCCAGCACCATCGCGCCAGCCTTGGCCTGTGCATTGAAGGGAATGGCGAGAAAACTCACATTGCCTATGCTGCCCCCGCTGGGCACATAGCTGCGCACCGTTGGGGGCAATTCACCGGCGACTATGCCTGCGTTCGCCTCGGAGGGACTGAAGCTCAAGGCTAGGCTGATCTCGCCGTCGCCCATCATGCGACGCAGCTCCGTGCCACCTCCTGGAAAACTACGCCCGGCACGCAGTAGCTGCGGATGCAGTGCATCGAGAAACTCCCACAAGGGCGCGGTGATGCTTTCGAACTGTGCTTGGTCGACGGGGCGATACAGCGGTGCGCTATCCACTGCGAGTTCGAGCAACGCCTGCTTCAGGAAGGTGGAGCCCAGGAACACCGGCGGCCGGGGATAGGTAAACTGCCCGCGGTTACTCTGCGTCCATTGCAGTAGTTCGCGCATATTACGCGGCGGGTTCTCCACCGTGGCGCTGTCGTAATAGAACACGAGCTGGGCGCGGGTCCATGGTGACTCGTAGCCCTCGACCGCGATCGTGAAGTCTTCCCGCATCTCCGGGTGATTGTCGGCATCGACTAGCGCGAAATTTGGCAGCTGTTCCGCCCACGGCCCAAACAGCAGATCATTGCCCTTCATCGTGGCGAAGTTCTCACCGTTCACCCACAGCAGGTCTACGGTGCCCTCTTGCACATTACCCGCCAGCTTCTCGGCGAGCACGCGAGACACGCCCTCTGCGGTGTCGCTGAGCTTCACATGAGTAACTTCTACACCGTAGAGTGACTGCAGCTGCTGTGCCGCCCAGGCGATATAACTATTGATTTGCGGATCGCCGGCCCAGGCATCGAAGTAGACCGTCTGGCCCCTAGCCTCGCGCAGCACCTGCTCCCAGTCATCGGGCTCGGGTGTGGCGGCGAAGGCTGGCAGCGCCAGTAGGCAGGCCAATACAGCGGAGCTCACGCCTGTCAGTCGTCTGTGCATCCTTAAGAGTCCAACTTAGCGTCCGCGACGGCCAATTCCTCAGCAGGTTCGGAGCGCGCGAGTATGCCCATGCGCCTTCCGCGGCGCGCCCGAAAGCGCTCGTCCAACACCTTGCCCAAGACCTCCTGATGGAAGCGGTCGCAGCCGATGCACAGATTCTGATAAGGACGACCATCCGGACTCTCGGTCTTGGAGGCCTCGATGAACTTAGCCTCGCTCCAGCCTGCATACTCGCCCATTTTCTCCGGCGCGCCGGCACTGATTGCGCGGATCGCGGGATGATCTGCAAGATCGTCTAGGATACTGAGCAGCGACTCTTCGGCGAGATTGCCTAAGGGATGAGCGGTCTTGAGACAGCAAGGGTAGACATCGCCAGTGGGGTCGATAGAGACCTCCGAACCGGCCTGACCATAGTTAAGAAAGTTCAAACCGCCCGACCAGGCGTTGCAGAAATTATCCTCCAGTGTCGCCGTTGAGAGACCGTTCTGCCATGCCCTGCCCCTTGGCCAGAGCTTGCCGATCCACACCTCTTCGGTGGCGCCAAACATATTGTAGAGCGGAGTGTTGGGGCTCATCTGCAGACGACGCTCGTCGAACAGGGCCGCATTCTCGACCCCCGCGTCGGCGAACATTGCCAGCAGCTTGTCGATCAGTTTGCGGCGCTTATCCCCCTCCATGCCCACATGATAATCATCCATGCCCGAGACGGAGATGGTCCACACGCCGAGGGCAAGCAGCTCATCGATGAGTTTGGGGGTTAACAAGTCGCCAGTGGTCTGTACCACGATCTTCACTCCGCCCACGTCGCGGTATTTGTCGCGAATCGCCTCTAGAGTGGGATATAGGACGCGCTCGCGCACGGGCTCTGTCATGACGTCGCCGCCAGAGATTATGATGCGCCCGATGCGCTCGACACTCGTCGACTTGCCATCGACCTCAACCTGCTCCCGATAACGCATGCTCTCAGGTAAATTTGCGATAATCCGCGGCGCGTTACGCTCGGCCTCTGCGACCACCTCTTCTAACTCGTCGCGGATATAGGGGCGAAAGCGGTCCTCATAGCAATGCTTACAGCGGCGATGACAATGCCAGCACAAAACGTAGTAAATCGACTCCATGATAAATCCTTGCTTCGTTCGCGATTGTTTATGCCTCACTTGATTTGAGTGAGGCTATCGCCTGATTTTAAGCACTTAACGCAGACTAATTCAGCCGGGTTACTGACTCAAGCGCCTGTCGCTAGTCGGCCTGGAAGACATGCAACATGACATTGCTTTCGAGGGACCATATCTCGCCTTCGGCAAACTTTGCCTTAGCCTCGTCCACGGTGCAGGTGACGACATCGCGCGCACCAAACTCATCGACGTAGAAACCCAGAGTCCCTTCGCTAGCCTGTGCCAATGAATATGCAGCAACCCAGTCTTGCAGCTGCGCGAGCGACTCACCCTCGAATTGCCGTGACATTGCGCGGGCGATCTCCAAGACCGAGGCCTCTTCCTCCACGAATTCGTTAAACACGGCGATCTTATCTTGTTCCAGCATATTGCTTGTCTCTCTAATAGACGGGCCTTAGCCCAATTTGTTGCAGCGGCATTGCATTAAGCTTGCGGTACGACATTCGGCGCTCGCACCTTGACCACGAATGGGTAGGCAAAGACCACGGCGAGAATCAGGGCTGCACCGGCATAGAAAGCCGTACCCAGCTCTCTTTGCTCGCCGAGGATTAGTACGGCGAGAATGATCGCATAGATCGGCTCCATATTGACGGCCAGCGCCGAGGCATAGGCAGATAAATGCCGCAGCGCGCGCAAAGACAGCACAAAGGGCAAGAGTGTGCACAGCAGTGCAAGGACCAGAAGATAGCTCAGGTCGGCACTGCTTGGCAGCGCGAACATCTGCGCAGGGTCTGGCCATAATGCACTAGAGCCAGTGTCGCTTGGCGACCACAGCACTAGAAGCAGTCCCAGGGCTGCCACGAACAAGCCACCACTGAGCATCTCCAGTGCTGTCGCGCTTAACGCGTCAGTACGATGGATGAGGCGCTTGTTGTAGGCGCCAAAAAGCGCGGCAAACAGTGCCGATATTACGCCCACCAACACGCCCACATTCATATTCTCCGGCGTGCCACCCACGATCAAGGCGATGCCGGGCACCGCGAGTACGCCTAGCCAGAGTTCGCGCAATACGAAGGGCCGCCCCGTCACCAACGGCTCGATGATGCAAAGAAACACCGGCACCATCGCCATGCAGGTTGCCGCGACAGAGGCGTTAGCGAGTTTCACGGCACCATAGAAGCCTAGCCAGTGAATGGCGACCAAGACCCCCACGCCACTAAAGGCCAAGATGTGCCGCCGAGACAGCGCGGCTAAAGAGCGCCAAACCCGCGGCGCGCAGAACAGAAGCACAGCGACCAATAGCATGCGCCATAGCACCAAGGGCATGGCAGCCATACTAATCAGCTTGCCGATGATCGCCGTGAAGCCCCACAGGAACACGCAGAAATGGATCTGCAGCCAGGCTTTTTGAGTTTCGGGCATCGTGTAAGGCTTCTCGGTAGGCAGATTAGTACTGCGAGTTGGACGATTCGATAAGGGTCTAGCAAAGATGAGCCCATAGGGTAAAGAAGCTCAGAACAATTACCAAGCTCAATCGTTCTTTACCGGGGTTTGTCACTACCGGGCGGAGCGGCTAGACTCCTGTTTTCTCAACGAGCACGGATGACGAGGCGATGAACTACGCAGAGGCGATGCAGAAAGGGCAATTACTGAGCAGCGACCCCTTTGTCTGTGTTTTCGACGACTATATTAGCGCACTAGAGATCGAGCATATCTTGGCCGCTGGCGAAAAACTACTCGCGCCGGCCTTGGTCACAGGGCCTAACGAAGGCGTTATCAGCCCTACCCGAACCAATCGCAATTGCTGGATTGCCCATCGTCACGATGAGGTGATCGAGGGAGTTTGCCAACGCATTAGTAAGCTCGCGGGGCTACCGCTAGAGAATGCGGAGTCACTGCAGCTAATTCACTACGATCATCGACAGGAATACGCCGCCCACTTCGATGGCTGGGATGCGGAGTCCGAGGATGGCAAGCGCTGCATGTTACGTGGCGGCCAACGCTTAGTGACCGGCCTACTCTACCTCAACGATGTGCCCGCCGGCGGAGCCACCTCCTTCCCGAAACTGCAGCTAGAGGTGCAGGCGCGCAAGGGCCGCCTGTTACTATTCCATAATTGCATGCTCGGAGGCACAATACGCCACCCTAACAGTCTGCACGGAGGCATGCCGGTACTGGAAGGCGAGAAATGGGCCTGCAATCTGTGGTTCCGCGAGCGAGTCTTTCGCTAAACCCCTCTAAGAAACACACGACAACACACACAAACTCCAATAGAAGAAGAAAAGAGATTATGGAAAATTCAAGAATGCAGTCCCGCCTGCGGGCGATGGGACCAGGTCTGGTAATGTCTTCGGCGGCGGTTGGCGGATCACATCTGGTGGCCTCGACTCAGGCCGGTGCGCTGTTCGGCTGGCAGTTGCTGTGGTTGATTCTTTTAGTCAACGTCCTTAAATACCCCTTCTTTCGTTTCGGGGTCCAGTACACCATCAACGAGAATGAGAGCCTAATTCACGGTTATCTGCGTAAGGGCCGCTCCTACCTCATCGGTTTCACGGCGCTTAATGTGGTGGCGGCAGTTGTGAACACCGCGGGCGTACTAATCCTTAGTGCTAGCCTGCTGCAATACTTCCTGCCGTGGAATATGTCCCTAACTACTCTGTGTTGGTTTCTTCTAGGAGTGTGTCTCACCATATTGTTAGCCGGTCACTATAAGCTGCTGGACCGGCTCTCCAAAGTGATCATGTTTGTATTAACCGTAACGACGGTGTTTGTGGTGCTAGTGGCGTGGCAGAACGGGCCGACGGCGCCAGCCGACTTCGTGAGCCCATCGCCATGGCAGCTGTCGGCGCTAGCGTTCATCGTGGCGATGATGGGCTGGATGCCAGTGCCTATCGAGATCTCGGCGATCAGTTCTTTGTGGACGCGTTCGAAGCAGAAATTAACCCAGGTCAATCTTTCGGATGCGCTATTCGATTTCAATGTGGGCTACGGGGTAGCGGTATTGTTGGCGGTAGTATTCCTATCACTCGGCTCTCTAGTACAGCATGGTTCGAATCAGGAGATCGCACTGGCGAGCGCGGCATTCGCGCAGCAGTTAGTGGCGATGTACGCAGACACAATCGGGCAATGGTCGCGCTACATAGTGGCGGGGATTGCATTCTTGTGTATGTTCGGGACAACCTTGGCAGTAATGGATGGCTATGCGCGCACGCTGGATGAGTCGTTTCACTTACTAAGAAAGAAGCCGAAGCCGGCACAGTCGTGGACACTGAATGTGTGGATTGTGGCGCAGGCGCTCTTGGGGATGGCGATCATTCTTTTCTTCCAGAGCGCCTTGGCACCGATGCTAACCTTCGCCATGACACTAGCCTTCATAACAACTCCTTTCTTCGCATGGCTAAACTTCGACCTAGTGCGCAAGACGCACATCTCGAAGGGCATGAACATTCTCGCCTGGATAGGAATGTTCTATCTGACCCTTTTTGCGATTGGGTACGTAGTTTGGTGGCTCGCTAGTTAGGCGATCCTTTGCTCTCTCTGTATTAAGTGCTCCGTAGGTCGCGCTGGCTGCCGGGTAAAGATTTTCTGGAAACGCCAAAAAGCGCACATCCATGTGCAGGCTCCACGTGCGCCGTCCAGGCGCCCGAGGTTCCTGAAACTCTTCACCCGACATCCACCACTGACTTAACGCAAAACTCTAACCTTAATACTTCAGTGCCAATTTATTGAAACGTGCACTTCTGCAAGCTTAGTGCTTTTTTTCCGAACGAAGTAGTAAATTTCTCAGCACTCACGAGAAGAGAGCCGCGTAGCGGGAGGGGGAGTACAGGAGCCTCGGGCGCCAGGACGGCGCACGTGGAGCTTGCACATGGATGTGCGTTTTTTGGCGTCTCCAGTAATTCCCCTCCCGCTGCGTGGCTCGACCAACGAAGCACTGACCTAAAACAAACTTAATCGAACCAAAAAAAAGGGCCACCTAGGTAGCCCTTTCAACACAAGTAGTAATGTTAGAAATTTATAGATCGCTTATGTATAGGTTGCGCTTGATGCTGCCGCCTAGTAGGCGGGCTGGCCAACGGAATGAGCTTACGAATGACACTAGTACTGCCGCCGCGTATGGGATTGCCTGGATTGTCAGGACTACGCTCCAGATGCTTAGGTCTGGGCTACCGAACTCCCTCGGGACTAGGCTTAGCATTAGCACTACCGAAAGTAGGCTAATTAACATCAGCGACTCCTCTCGTACTGCGCCTAGCGCCTGTAGTAGCGCAGAAGGGCGTGCCTGCTTAGGCGTGCGTACGAACGGCATATTGTCCGTGAACAAACCCTTTAGAGTTGCCAAGCCCACTGTGTGTGACAAGGCCAGTCCTGCGATTGCCGCCGCTACTGTTTGACGCAAGTTCGCCTTCACTCGCGACCGATAGAGATACACCATCTTTGAAAGTTTAAACGCGAACAAAGACAATGGCAGCACCGAGAACATAACCAGCGGTGCGTCAATCTGAGTTGGCGACACGATCATCGCGATCGACCACGCGATGGCCGCAAGGTTGAAGATCAAGTTAAAGCCATCCGCAACCCACGGCAACCAGCCTGCTAAGAAATGGTAGCGCTGCCCGTTTGTCAAACCCGAGGACTTAGTGCTGAATAACTCCGACGTGTGACGACGCAGTATCTGCATCGCACCATAGGCCCAGCGCAGGCGCTGTTTCTTGTAGTCTATGAAGGTGTCGGGCATTAGCCCGCGGCCGTAGCTGTAAGAAAGATACATGGCCTCATAACCAGCCTCGAATATGCGCAGGCCTAGCTCCGCATCTTCGGTAATGCACCACTCGCCCCAGCCACCGACCTCTTCCAAGGCTGAACGACGCACCAGTGTCATGGTGCCGTGCTGGATGATGGCGTTGCGCTCATTGCGCGTGACCATGCCGATCTCGAAGAAACCGCGATACTCGGCGAAGCACATGGACTTGAAGGCGTTATCATCTTGGTCGCGGTAATCCTGCGGCGACTGTACGATCGCGATGCGTGGATTCTCGAAGGCCCCTACTAGATCGCGCAGCCAATTTGGCTCGACCTGATAGTCGCTGTCGATAGCCGCGATCACCTCTGCGTCTTTATGGGTGTTTTGTAACGCGTAGTTCAGTGCACCCGCCTTGAAACCCGAAAGTGGAGACACATGGAAGAAGCGAAAGCGTGCACCTAATAATTCGCAGTGTTTCTGCACGGGCCGCCATACGGCCTCGTCGCGAGTATTATTGTCGATCACTAGCACTTCGAAATCCGGGTAGTCGAGTGCCGCTAGTGCGTTTAAGGTCTCGATCATCATGTCTGCAGGTTCATTGTAAGCAGGCACATGAATGGAGACTTTTGGAACGCGCGAGAGATTCAAGGTCGTGGGTTTCATCTGGCGATTGCGCACCGTATACCAATGGGCCTCAGCCCACTCGTGTGCCTCGGTCAGTAGAATGGTAACCACGCCGAGCATGCCAATCACCAACAACACGCCGACAATCAGCGAGGTGACCGTTAGGTATTGCTGGGAGTAGTCATAGATGATCCACACCAATACCGTGGCGGTAGCCGAGGCGACCAGGGCCAACAAGCCATAGCCCTTAGTCTTCAGCGTCTTGCTGTTAATGCAGAATAGCCCCAGCATGATCACTGAGGTGAGAATGGAGATCACTGCCAATACGTGCCAGTCGGGCACGCGCACGATGGGCTCGGCAAAGGAGAACTTCGGTTTACGATCGACATCGTAGACGCCCCAATAGGCTCCCACGCCGCCTTCGTTCTGCGCTTTCCAAGGCTGGTCGAAGGCCTCCATCAGGAAGTACTCATAATTCTCTTGCTCTGCGCGGTGCAGGAAGCGGCGCAGGAATAGCGCTTCGTTCGCCTCGCTAGCAACAGCGCCCTCGCGTGTACGACCGTCCGAAGGCCAGCCTACCTCGCCGATCATTATCATCTTATCGGGGAAGGCCTCTTTCAACTCATCCATCTTCTCGACGATAAAGTCGACGGCATAGTCCACGCCGATGCCTTCCCAGTACGGCAGCATGTGCACAGTAATGAAGTCGACATGCTCCGCCAGCTCTGGGTTATGCAACCACACGTGCCAAGGCTCGGCAGTGCTAACGGGTTGCGCGATCTGAGAGCGCACGCGATCGAGGAATGCCGCTAGGTCGGCCACACTGAACTCGCCACGAAGATGGGTCTCGTTGCCCACGATCACGTGGTTAATATTGGAATAAGCATTTGCGAGTGCGACCCCGGCCTCGATCTCCTGCTGGTTCACTTGGGCATCAGTGCCGAGCCAGATGCCTAGGGTGACATCCATATCCGCATCACGCGCGAGCGCGGGGACGACGGCGAGACTGCTAAGGCTTGAATAGGTGCGTAATGCCCGCGCCTTGTCAGACAGCAGCTCGACGTCAGATCGAATCTGCTCTTCGGTAGGCATGACATTGAAGATTGCGTCTTGACCACGCTGGAAAGGAGCGAAGGCGAAACCGCTGATCTCCTCTGGCCAAGGCACCACTTCGGTTGGGCGATTGACGAGTGCCCAGATTGCAAAAGTCACTACGGCGAATAATAGTGCTACGAACAGGGTCGAGATACGCATAATTTCAATGTCGATTCTATAAATGAACAAGCGGGACAAACGGCGCGCATGGTAGAGTTACGCCTGCCCATCGTCAATAGATCAGGGCACTATATATTTTATGAAGAAGCACTTGCAAACGGTTTGATTTGGCACACTTTTTTTCGGGCGGCAGAGCATCGTGAAAAGTCCCAAAAAACGCCCTAATTCGGAGCGCGAAACCACCACCGCCAACGCACGATATCTGATCGAAGCATCCAAAAGGAGACACTTCATGTCAATGTTACGAACTACGTTTTGCGCAACGCTTCTCTGTTTGCTCAGCCAAGTCAGTTTCGCAGAGCGTATAGAGGTGGCACTCGACGGCAAGCCCACCTTAGGCGTCTACCTCCTGCTTCCCTCTACAGCCGGCACTGCGCCTGCCCCCTTGTTGATCCTGATGCCTGGCGGCAGCGGCGAGGAGGCCCTCGCGCGCGACCTGCACTACTGGCTAGGAGAGGAGTTTGCGCAACGCGGCTGGGCCGTGGCTATTCCGGTCTCTCCGAATCAGCGCTCCTTTCGCGGCGCCAACAATGCCTTGGTGCCGCTACTCATCGACGCGCTGCAGCAAGACCCTCGCATCGCCACCGGCAAGGTTCTACTCGCGGGCATCTCCAATGGCGGAATGTCTGCTCTGGAGATTGCCTCTGCCGAACCCGAACGGTTTCGTGGAATTGTTGCGGTGCCAGCGCTAGTCCCGCAAGGACTCGATGTTGAAGCATTGGCGGGAATGCCGATCTACCTACGCATCGGCGACCAGGATGAGCTCACTTGGATGAATCGGTTGGATGAAACCGCGCAGACCCTCAGTGATGGGGGCGCGATTGTGGATGCCGACCTGGTGTTCATGGCACCCCATATGTTTCAGATGGAATGGGAGACACTCGACCCGTGGCTAGAGGCGCTGCCGGGCGCTACTAAATAAGTAGCACCCGCGCGGCTTGCTCTTTAGAAGTTGTGTGCAACGAGCGGGCTAGTCTCCGCATCGTAATCGACACCCTCGACGCCGAAGCCAAATAAGCTGAGGAAGTCGCTCTTATAACCATTGAAGTCGGTTAGCTCGAACAGATTCTCTTCGGTTACTTGCGGCCATATCGCCTCAACGCGCTCCTGCACGCCTCGGTCTAACTCTTTCTCGTCAACGCGGAAGCGGTTCATGTCGTCTAGGCGCGGCGCGTCGGTATACAGGCATTCTGTAAACAGGCGCTGCAATTGCTCGATGGGGCCCTCATTGCTGCCATCTTCCTTCATCACCTTAATCAAGATGGATAAATACAGCGGCATGACAGGTATCGCGGCGCTAGCCTGCGACACAAGAGCCTTGAGCACAGACACATGGGCGTCGCCCTTGATCGTGGCAAGGCTAGCGCTGATTGCTTTGGCTGCGCGATCGAGGTCTTCTTTCGCCTTGCCTATAGTGGCGTGACCGTAGATAGGCCACGTGAGTTTGTCACCCAAATAAGTGTAGGCGACTGTCTGGCAGCCCTCGGCTAGTAGATCGGCGTCGCGCAATGCCTTTATCCACAGCTCCCAGTCCTCACCGCCCATCACCTTAACGGTAGCGGCGATCTCTTCCTCGCTTGCGGCCTCTACTGTGACATCGCTGACCTTGAGGCTATCGGTATTAAGATTCTTCGCGGTATACGGAGCGCCGATAGGCTTGAGCACCGAGGAGTAAACCTCGCCCGTCACAGGGTCTGTGCGGCGCGGTGCCGCGAGGCTATAGACCACTAGGTCTACTTTGCCGATGTCTTTTTGCAGCTGCGCAATGACCTGCTCTTTGCAGGCGGTTGAGAAGGCGTCGCCGTTAATCGTGTGGGCGTAGAGGCCAGCGGCCTCTGCCTCGGCATGGAATGCGGCAGTATTGTAGTAACCAGCGGACGCGGTCTTGGTTTCTGTCGGGGGCTTCTCGAAGCACACACCAAGAGTCTTGGCGTTGCTGCCAAAGGCCGCTGTGATGCGCGAGGCGAGCCCGTAGCCGGTAGAGCAGCCCAACACTAAGACATTCTTGGGTCCGCCTGAGACGGGGCCCTGTGCCTTGGTAAAGTCGATTTGCGTCTTAACATTAGCGGCACAGCCCTGTGGGTGGGCATTAATACAAATGAAACCGCGAACTTTTGGCTTAATAATCATGAATCGTCCTTATCTACAGTATTGCTGTGAGGGTCGAAGCGAATAAGCTGCCCCGTCAAAGGCGGCCATTATAGAGCCGATTGCGGTGTTGACAACACCCGTTTAAGTCGGCATAGTGTCGCGTCTTAATTTCGGCTACTAAGAAACACTTTCTTAGGGTCTGATTCACGCGTTTGACCAACATGAACGTCTAGTCAGACACGCCATATAACGTATTCATAGTGAATTGCATAAGCATCAAAGGAGCACCAGTTGGCTAACACTGCACAAGCCCGAAAGCGCGCCCGCCAAGGCGAAGTACAACGTCGTCACAACGCGAGCTTTCGCTCAATGGTTCGTACTTATCTGAAGAAGGTCCTCGCGGCTATTGATTCTGGTGACTACGAGAAGGCAACAACTGCATACAATGCAGCAGTGCCAGTAATTGACCGCATGGCTGACAAGGGCATTATTCACAAGAATAAAGCCGCTCGTCATAAGAGCCGCTTGAACACTGCAATTTTGGCGCTTAAAGCTGCCTAAGACCTTCGGTCTATATTGCAGGATTAAAAAAACCGGCGCGAGCCGGTTTTTTCATGCCCAAAATAAAGCTAATTTCGGGTTTGGAGGTTTGAGTTTGGTGGTATTAGTTCAGTGCTGGAGCGCGCTGCACGGTAGGGGCTGCTGAGAGACGCCGTGAACCCATCCATGGGGGCTTGGCGCGCGGCATCCATGCCGCTAA
>CAJXUA010000025.1 GCA_913060695.1 uncultured Gammaproteobacteria bacterium
GCGGTGGGGGATGAGGAGAGTGTTAGCGGCATGGATGCCGCGCGCCAAGCCCCCAGGGATGGGTTCACGGCGTCTCTCAGCAGCCCCTACCGTGCAGCGCGCTCCCGCACTGAACTAATACCACAGAGCCCAGAACCCCAACCCAAACTCAACACATAATCCAACCTTTAAAAAAAAAGGGCGACTCCCTGCGGAACCGCCCTTTGTTTTGATCATCCTTTTTGGCTTATTGCAACGGTCCACCCTGGGCAGCGCCACCTGCTTCTTTGTCCGCTATGGCGCGGGAGATTATGTACTGCCGCACCGCATCGGGATCCGAGGACTCTAGTGTACCCTCGAAGGACACCATTCCGCCGCCTACGAGTTCTCCACCCAGTACTACTGAATCCCACATCTCTGAACTCGCTAGGCGCTGGCTATAACGTAAGTCTGGGAATGTGCCTGCACTCGCACTCACACCCGCCGGCCCGTGGCACACGCTGCAGTAGCGCCCGTAGACTTGTTCCCCGTGGGCTACTGTCTCGAAATCTGCCGTTAGCGGTGGCGGATTAAGATTGCCCACTGACGAAGTCTGTTCCGCCGGTAGTTCTGCGGGCAGCTGTGCTGTTCCGCCGATCTTGAACACCAGCAAGCGCGAATTATTGTTAGACAAACGCGTGGTTGAGCCACTCGCACCCGCGCCTTCCGTTGGCAGTGAACGCCCGCCGGCTAACACCGCGACGTACTGCTCGCCGTCGACCAGGTAGGTGATCGGCGCCGCGACTGTAACCGCCTGCGTCATCGCGCTCCATAGTTCTTGCCCAGTGTCGTCTTTGAAGGCACTGAACTCGCCCGAGGCATTGCCCTGGAAGACCAGCCCGCCGGCAGTGCTGAGCACGCCAGCGGCGTCCGTGGACACTACTTTGGGTACGCGCCAAACCTCTTGCTGACGTACCGGATCCCAAGCTAGTAGATAGGCGGAGCGCTTCGGCGCATTCTCCCCCGCGGCCATCACTAGAGCCCCGCCCGCGGCGAAGTTTGTGCCCGTGTTCCAGCCGGTCTGGGAGACTTGGAAGTCATCCACCGCCACATAGCCCATGAACTGCTCGTTGGCGGGCAAGTACACAAGGTTAGTGCGCTTACTAAAGGACATTGGGTGCCAATTGTGCCCACCCTGCGGGCCCGGGGACACGATCATCGGGACCGAAGTCTCGTTGTAGCGTGCCTCGGGTATCTCGACGGGACGGTCTGTCTCTAGATCGATATGGGATGCCCAGCTAACCGGGACGAACTTCTCTGCGGTGATCAGTTGACCCGTCGCGGCGTCAAGCACGTAGAAGAAGCCATTCTTCGGCGCCTGCATCACAACACGTCGCTCCTGACCGTCTATGCGGACATCGGCCACGATAATATGGGCCGTGGCTGTGTAATCCCAGGTCTCGCCTGGAGTGGTCTGGTAATGCCAGCGATAGCTACCATCATCGGGGTTAAGTGCGACGATCGAGGAGAGGAAGAGATTGTCGCCGCCGCCCGGGCTGCGCAGGCTCTGATTCCATGGCGAGCCATTACCGACACCGATGTAGAGTAAGTTTAGGTCTGCGTCATAGGCCATGGCGTCCCACACGGTGCCGCCACCGCCGAGCTTCCACCATTCGCCGTTCCAAGTCTCGGCGGCCATCTCCAACTCGGGTTGCTCGAAGCCATCTGCAGGGTTACCGGGCACTGTGTAATAACGCCAAAGCTGCTCGCCGCTGGCGAAATCATAGGCCGTGATATACCCACGCACGCCGTATTCCGCGCCGCCATTACCGATGATGACTTGTCCCTTCACGATGCGTGGCGCACCAGTGATCGTATAGGGCAAAGACTCATCGACGGTCATCACGCTCCACAGCTCTCTGCCCGTAGTGGAATCCAGCGCGATCAGACGACCATCGATGGTGCCCACGAAGACCTTGCCTTCCCACACAGCGACGCCGCGGTTAACCACGTCACAGCACGCATCCACACCCTTGGCGGGGTCGACACCCGGGTCGAACGCCCAGAGTGGACGCCCGGTGCGCACATCGAAGGCTTTCACATGACTCCACGCGGTGCTCACATACATCGCGCCATCCACTACGATTGGTGTCGCCTCTTGCATGCGGCTGGTATCGATATCGGCGAACCATGCGAGGCTCAACTGACCGACGTTGTCCGGGCTCAGCTGAGTCAGGGGGCTATAGCGCTGCTCGCCATAGTCGCGCCCGGTACTCATCCAATTGCCTGGCTCGGCATCCGCCGCAATGATGCGACTGCCATTCACTGCAGCACCATAGGGCGTAGAGCTAGCTCGCGCCGCAGCCGATGACTGTGCGCTCGCTGGCACCTGCGCAGCACCCTGATCCTGAGCCACACTGTAAGAGCCCCCGAATACAATCGCTGCAACTAATGCCGAACATTGTGTCAATCTAAAGCTCATTCTTCTCTCCTTTGTAATGTATCCATCGAGCCTCCTGCCTTCCCCTAAGCGTTCGCAGGAGTTAACGAGGAAGTTTAAACACCAATAATGCATTCCCCGGAAGTTGCCCAAATGTGGCGTATCCGCTATTCACAATCATATAGTCCCCGGAGAAGACCGGCCCGGCAGAATCTATGGCTCCGCCCTTGGCTGGAACTTCGTTCACCGAGATGAAATCCTGCACGGTGTCGTATTCCCAGAGCACGGCGCCGCTAGCCTGATCGTGCGCGAACAGATGGCCGTTGAGGGCGCCGGCAACAACGAGGTCGGCAGTCGAACTAGGCGGAGCCGAGTAGACATCTAAGCAGGCTCGATCACTCGCCTCACATCGCTGCAGGGCCTCGGAATACCAAACACTCTCACCAGTCTTCATGTCGATGGCATGCAGGCCGGGTTGCCGTCCCTCTTCTCCCTCGAGTCCAGTGGCCCGATCCGAGACGGGTACGAAGGCAATGTCCCCCGCGAAACTCATGCCCCAATGCACCCCGCCCAAAGCCCCGCCGCGACCGACGCGGGTTTGCCAAAGCACTTTGCCTTCGGCATCTGGATCCAGAGCGAACACAACGCCGCCCTTCGTCCCTGCCACCAAGATGTCTTTACCCGTAGAGAGCGTCACACTCAGTACCGAGGCGCCAATATCGAGGTCGGGGCCAGGATCGGGACAATTGGGATGCCCAACGGCCGCTGTGCAAGCCATAGTGAAGGCATCGTTGCCCGTGGTTTGCATGATCCATTCGATGGCACCGCTGTCCATATTGAAGGCGATGACGGAGTCGCTACTGTTGCTGGCTGGGCGGGAATAATTCTGTCCTGTGCCGACATAGACGCGGCGACGTTTCTCGTCGACTGTGGGCGCGTCCCAGATCGGCGCACCGGAGGGAGCAAACACGCGCTTGCCGGCGCTATTGAGACCAACCTCCTTTGCCTCTTCCATGATGTAGGTGTGCCAGCGCTTCTCCCCAGTATTGAGGTCGAAGGCCGCGACATTGCCCCGGAAGCTACAACACTCATGGGCTGGGTTAGCCGCTACCACGACCTCCGCAGAGGAGACTGGCACGAACACTAAGTCACCAGAGACGATTGGCGAGCCGGTGCTGCGGGCATAGGGGTTACTGTCCACATCGGCATGCCAAACTCTAGCGCCGGTACTGGCATCGAGCACGAACACGCGGTTAGACGCATCGGCACCTACCACTAGCACCTTGTCGAGCACTTCGGAATGCACAATGCTCAGTGAGCCGCGCACTTCCGTGGTCGCTAAGAAGGTCCAATAGGCGCAGCCACTGGCGAGATCTAAGGCATACACATTGCCACTATTGCTGCCCATGAACATCACACCGCTCACGACACTGGGTTGCGCACGCGCATTGGAACCATCTTCGAAGCCGAATACCCAGGCTAATTCGAGATCTGCAACGTTGGACGCATTGATCGCGCTATCGCGGTTAGTCTGGTGGCGAGCATTGCGATCGCCATTGCCCCAACCACTCCAAGTGCCTGTGGCGCCAACTTGCAGATTCGGAATTGGGGCTGTGCACTGCGCCAGGCGCTCGACGCCTTCGGGCTTATAAGTGCCGCGTGTGAGGTATTGTGCGAGGGTGATTTTCTGCTCGTCACTCAGAGCCGCGCCCTGCGCCTGCATGAGACCCTGCGTCAGTGCGTGGTAAACACTATTGGCGGAAAAACCTCCCAAAGCGCTGCGAGGCGGTGTGCGCAGGTCCGTCGGTGCGGCATGGCAGCTTGCACAATACTGTGTGTACAGTGCCTCGCCATCTTGGGCTAAGGCTGCGCCTTGCGAGACTAAGTTACTGCTTAGAACGAATAGGAACAGCAGGGCGAGTCTTGTCTTTATTCTCATTATTTTCCCCAATTCAAAACGCTATAAAGATCGCTGTCGACAAGCGGTGCAATGAATGCGGCACTCCAAGCGCGATGCGATTCAACACCCAAAATAGACGAACAGAGACAATAGACAGCACCGCCTTAATCCTCCCATCATAAGGGCCCGTGCTAGAGCCTCGATCTTACCCGAAGCCGTTACCTATACGAAACAATACCGTGCCGCAAATACGGTAGACGGCGCCTTTTTTATAGCTCAGTGGAGGCCCTCTAGTGTATAGTTCAAGCCCAGTTTCCTTCAGTAATTCAAGCTCCTGATATGCTCAACGCGCGCAGTGATAATGCTTGGCATAGGCCTTTTTAGGCGAAGGACTTCTCCAATAAACCCGTGTTTGATGAAGCCTAGAGAGAAAAGATGAGCGATAAGAACAAGGATAGCAGCAGCCGTAAATTTTCCAGCCAAGTAGTCGATGGCGTAGAGCACGCCCCTAGCCGAGCAATGTTGCGCGCCGTCGGTTTCGGCGACGAGGACTTCAAGAAGCCGCAGATCGGCATCGCCTCTACCTGGAGCATGGTGACGCCCTGCAATATGCACATCAATAAATTGGCCGAAGAGGTCAATCGCGGCGTCGACGCGGCCAATGGCAAGGGCATTATCTACGGCACCATCACTGTGTCCGACGGCATCTCTATGGGCACAGAGGGTATGAAGTATTCCCTGGTGTCACGCGAGGTCATCGCCGACTCTATCGAATCCGTCTCCGGCTGCATGGGTCACGACGGCATCATCGCTATCGGCGGCTGCGACAAGAATATGCCGGGCTGCCTGATGGGCATGGCCCGCCTGAATCGCCCCTCCATCTTCATCTATGGCGGCACCATTCAACCGGGCAAGAACCACACCGACATCATCTCTGTTTTCGAGGCTGTAGGTGGTCACGCTAACGGTCGCGTCTCGGATATCGAACTCAAGCAGATCGAAGAAACCGCTATTCCCGGTGCGGGCTCCTGCGGCGGCATGTACACGGCGAACACCATGGCCTCGGCCATCGAGGCGCTCGGCATGAGCCTGCCCAATAGCTCCGCACAAGACGCGATATCTGCTGAGAAAGTCGACGACTGCCTATTGGCCGGCGAGGCTATCATGGAGTTATTACGCAAGGATATTAAGCCCTCGGACATCATGACCCGCGCGGCATTCGAGAACGCCATTAAGGTGGTTATCGTGCTGGGTGGCTCTACTAATGCCGTACTACACCTTTTGGCCATCGCGCATACCATCGGTGTAGATCTAAGCCTCGACGACTTTACCCGTATCGGACAAGACACCCCCGTGTTGGCTGATTTACGTCCCAGTGGCAAATACCTGATGTCAGAGCTGATCAAGATCGGCGGCATTCAACCACTGATGAAGATGATGCTAGATCGCGGCATGCTCGACGGCAGCTGTATCACCGTTACGGGCAAGACCTTGGCGGAGAACCTCAAGGACGTAAAGCCATACCCAGCGGGTCAAGAGATCATCCAAGACTTCGACAAGCCCATTAAGTCCGAGAGTCACCTAGTGATTCTGCGGGGCAACCTCGCCCCTCAAGGCGCCGTTGCCAAGCTCACGGGCAAGGAAGGCCTGTCCTTCACTGGCACTGCACGCGTATTTAACTCCGAAGAGGAGACTCTGAAGGGCATACTCGATGGCACTGTAGTCTCTGGCGACGTACTCGTTATTCGCTACGAGGGCCCGAAAGGTGCGCCGGGCATGCGCGAGATGCTGAGCCCTACTTCCGCCATTATGGGCAAAGGACTAGGCAAAGACGTGGCTTTAGTCACCGACGGTCGCTTCTCCGGTGGCAGCCATGGCTTCGTTGTAGGGCATATCACGCCAGAGGCGATTGAGGGCGGTCCTATCGGCATCGTAGAGAATGGCGACAAGATCACCATCGACGCACAGCGTCACGAGGTACAATTACACCTAAGTGATGAGGAAATAGCGGTCAGAATGGCGGCTTGGAAGAAACCGGCACCTCGCTACACGCGCGGAGTCTTGGCCAAATACGCTAAAACGGTCTCGTCGGCCTCAGAAGGTGCCGTCACCGATAAATACCTCTAAACCAAAGCTTTGCAAACCAACCGCTGTCATGGGATACACTAGAACGCGATGCTAAATATATACGACCTCAGTCATGAAAAGTGTCTCGTCGCTCGACACGACGAGTACATCAATGAACCCATGTCCGGGGCAATATGGCTCGACCTCGTCGATCCCACGGACGAGGAGCGCATGCTCGTTGAGGCCCAGAACCAACAGAGCCTGCCAGAGACTGAGGCGGTAGAAGAGATCGAGGCTAGTGCGCGTTCCTATCAAGACGAGTCCGGCGGCATTCACGTTCACTCGATGTTCCTGCATAAGGTCGACGACCGCACACGCAACACCACGGTGGCCTTCACCCTAGCGGGCGATCAACTGATCACCCTGCGCGAGCGCGAGATCCCAGCGTTTCGTCTACTGCGTATGCGAGCGAGACGACAGAAAGGTTTAGCTCATGATCCAGTCGCCATACTCTTAGCCCTGTTCGAGATTAAGATCGACGACCTCGCCGATACGCTGGAAGAGGTCTACACCGGCCTAGAACAAACCAGCAACCTAGTATTGGAAGAGAACGATAGCGCCATCGAGGATGCAATCGACGAGTTGGCGCAACACGAAGACACCAACGGCAAAGTGCGCCTGTGTCTGATGGATACCCAGCGCGCCCTCACCTTCCTTCTACGCCATGGCAAGCTCGCCACGGAGCATGCAGAGACTGCACGAGAGTTGCTGCGCGACATTGAGTCCCTATTGCCACACAATAGCTTCGTATTCGACAAGGTAAACTTCTTGATGGATGCATCGCTGGGCTTCATCAACATACAGCAGAACCAGATTATCAAGATCTTCTCGATCGCCGCCGTGGTTTTCCTGCCACCTACACTCGTGGCCAGCGCTTACGGCATGAACTTCGAATTCATGCCCGAGCTCAAATGGTTGCTCGGCTACCCGTGGGCGATTACGCTGATGATCCTCTCGGGCATGGCACCCTACTTCTACTTCAAACGCAAAGGTTGGCTATAAGCACAACCGTCGGAGAGCTCCCCTATGCGCAAGACACTCCTGAGCATCCTTCTCGTAGGTTTCGCTTCGGCGAGTCAGGCACAGCAGGCCGCCCTACCCACCAATGTACAATCGATCGTGGACCGCGTAATGCCACAGGTAGTGGAGTGGCGTCGCGATTTCCACCAACACCCAGAACTGGGTAATCGTGAGTTTCGCACCTCCGGCATCGTCGCCGAATATCTTCAGTATCTCGGTATGGAAGTCCGCACCGAGATTGCCCATACCGGCGTCATTGGCATTCTACGTGGCGGGAGACCTGGCCCCGTAGTCGCCCTGCGTGCCGACATGGATGCGCTGCCAGTAGTAGAACAAGTACAGCTGCCTTTCGCCTCAATAGAGCGAACCCTTTATAACGGCCAGGATGTGGGTGTGATGCACGCCTGCGGACACGATAACCACGTGGCAATACTCATGGGCGTAGCCAGCGTGATGGCGCAGATGCAATCTGAGCTACCCGGCACGGTAATGTTTATATTCCAACCCGCCGAGGAAGGTGCCCCCGAGGGCGAAGAAGGCGGAGCCGACTTAATGCTCAAAGACGGCGCCTTTGCCGACCCTCGGCCCGACGCCGTGTTTGGCTTGCATGTCTCACCAATTCCGGTAGGCGCCATTGCCGTGCGCAAGCAAGGCATGATGGCCTCTAGCGACGAATTCAAGATCACTGTGCATGGCCAACAGACCCATGGCGCACAGCCCTGGGCGGGCATCGACCCGATAGTGGTCGCCGCTCAGATCGTCTTGGGCTTGCAGACGATCCCTAGCCGTCAGCTGGATGTCACGCTAACTCCTTCTATAGTCACTGTCGGTGCGATCAATGGCGGCGTGCGCAATAATATCATTCCGGAAAGTGTGGAGATGATCGGCACTATTCGCACCTTCGATGCCGACACGCGTGATGAGATTCATGAACGTGTGCGCCGCACCGCCACGCAAATAGCAGCTAGCGCTGGAGCTACTGCCGATGTCAGCATCGACATCGGCTATCCCGTCACCGCGAACGACTCAGAGCTTACCGACAAGATGATTCCAACACTGCGCCGCGTCGTAGGCCCCGGTTTAGTCGAGTCGCCACGGGTCACAGGAGCAGAGGATTTTTCCTACTTCGCAGAAGAGGTGCCGGGGATGTTCTTCTTCCTAGGCGTTGCGCCTGACAATCCCGAACTCGTTTTCCCGAATCACTCACCGAGTTTCTTCGCGGATGAGCGCGCACTGCCAATCGGCGTGCAGACCATGACGGCCCTCGCATTGGATTTCTTAAACGGGAATTAAAAAATAGAAGCGCTAGGCCTGCATCGCAGGCCTAGCAAGATCGAACGAGTTAGAGCTGAGTTGTGGCTATCTCGATGCGCGAGGCGGCTCCATAAATCACTGAAGGTTCTGTGGAGAGTTTCTCCGGTGCCTGCAGACTTGGCCAGATAGGCAAGAGCATTTGCAGTTGCACATCGATGGCCATGAGGGCGGCCTCGTTGTCGCTCATAGTCGCTAGCAGATCAAATTTTTCCTTCGCCGTGTGCACAAAGCCCAGCGAGTCTTGATACTCATGCGGCTCAACCAACATGCCATTGTCATCCACCGCGATGTCATACTCCGCGGCGGCAGTACGCACTAGGTCGACTATGACCTCACCTAGTGTGCGCGCACTCAAGTCCTTCACTGCCCCTTCGGCCGCGCCGATTGCCACTAAAAGAGCCGAATAGGCCGCCTCAACGTCGGCTGCGGAACGTCGCTCGATCACGGCATCTGCCAAATTCTGCAACTGATCGCCGAAACCCGTGCCGTCACGAGATTCGATGGCGGGCAAGAGCGCGGCGTAGAGTTCATCGCCGGGATGCTTCATATGAGTAGCGGAGGCCTCTAGATCGCCCTCGCGGTACAGACTGACACCCACGTAGAGATGCCCACGAATAAAGGACAGCTGCGCCAGATATACGGCATCGTTGGAGATCGCGTCCTCGGTGCTCGCACCTTCGCCGCCTTCCCCGCCTTCCTCATCCATGGCGCTCATATCGTGCCCCAAATCCGTCTGACTGCTGGTGCCTGCATAAAAAGCCGCACTGGCAGCAACTACCACCCCAAGACCGAGCCATACCCTATTTCGAATTTCCATAGCATCTCCGCAAGCACAAAGGCATTATCACAGTAGGCTGGTTTTTGCCGATTTCGCCTACTAAACTGGTTCGGACTATACACCTAACAAGAATCATTCTCAATTAGGAAACACAAGATGTTGCTTCAAATTGCGCAAGTACTCCCCCCCGCCCTCCTCTCGCAGTGCTTGGCACTCGCGGAGTCTGGGGCGCAATTCGTCGACGGCAAGCAGACGGCGGGCTGGCATGCTAAACAGCGCAAGAATAATCTTCAGGCGCGTCCAGATGCAGCGCTGAAGACGGCGTTTGCCCAGGTAGAAAAGGCACTTCTAGCGCACGAACTCGTCGCGGCGGCCGGCCGGCCGAAGTCCATCGTGCGTCTGCTATTGAGCCGCTACGAGACGGGCATGAGTTATGGCACCCATGTCGATGACGCCATCATGAGCGGCCAGCGCACCGACTTGAGCTTCACACTCTTCCTCAATGCCCCCGAACAATACGAGGGTGGCAGTCTCGTTGTCGACGAACCGGCTGGCGAGCGAGCCTTCAAACTAGATGCCAGTTCCATGCTCCTCTACCCGTCTACCACCTTGCACCGCGTAGAGCCGGTAACATCAGGCAAGCGCTTAGTGATAGTGGGCTGGATTCGCAGCCTCGTGCGCGACGCACAGGAGCGTGAGATTCTCTTCGACCTCGAACGCCTTATCGCTTTGCAAAGAGCCAAACCAGAGCAAGACGGCGCGACACTGGAACTCATGTTAAAGACACGCAGTAATCTACTAAGGAAGTGGGCAGAAGACTAAGCCGCCCAATATCAACCACAAACAAACAAGGAAGACAAAATGTTGAAGTTTTACTATGCACCCAAAACCTGCGCGCTTGCCGTTCACCTCGCGCTCGAACACATAGGCGAACCCTATGAGGCAATCGCTTTGGACTTCGCGAATCAGGCGCAACGCTCCGCCGAGTATTTGAGCATTAATCCGAAAGGAAGGGTTCCAGCACTGGCCACCGAGCAGGGCATCCTCACGGAGACGCCAGCCTTGCTAATGTATCTCTGTCAGCGCTACCCAGATGCAGAGCTCGCACCACTACACGACCTATTTGCCGTCGCCAAGATGCAGGCTTTCAACAGCTATCTATGCTCCACTGTACACGTAGCACATGCGCACCGAGTGCGTGGCATTCGCTGGGCGGACGATCCAAGCGCGATAGAGGCAATGAAGAAGAAGGTACCGCAGACGATGGGAGACACGATGGCACTCATCGAGAACGGCATGCTGGAAGGCCCATGGGTGATGGGCGAGCAATATACGGTTGCGGATATGTATTTGTTCACCATCGCCGGCTGGTTAGAGGGCGATGGCGTTGACCTGAGCAAACTGCCACGCGTCATCGCACATCGCGAGCGCATGGCAAATGACCCTAAAGTACAAAGAGTCTTGGCACTGTACAGCTAAACGCTTAGGCGTTGATTCGACTAGGGTGGCGTGCACTCATAGAGACATCACCCCATAGAATCGACATCGTGTCTTCTTCCGACTCGTAGCCCTGCGTTGACTGGTCGACCGGATAGAGTGCGTCACAAGAATCACGAGGCCGTGCTCGTTGGGTGTGTCGATCCTTGGACGCTCCCGCTGAATGTGGCATTGCAACGGGGTAATTCCCCGAATCGTTCGGCTTTGCTAGCATGATCTTGTACTCCTTATGTCGGCAACTCTATCTGATCGTGCTAGCTACTATGCACTGCAATTGTGGCAGGTTGATGTATGTATTAGGGCAGATTGTGGATGAGTGCGTCTTTGCAGGTACGCAGCGCTTTACCATCCCTTCCTCACTAAAGCGGATTGGCGTAGGATGCTAGTGCGTGGGAGTCATTCTCTACGGACCTATACAAACAATAAGATCAGGACCTTCAGCCATGAATAAAAAGAAGAAGTTTAATACCGCGGTACTGAGTCTGATCGGCTCAGGGTTTCTCCTAGCCGTATTCGGCTACGTCAATGCTCAGGGCGAGCCTCCCTCTGTAATCGAGACCAGCTCACACATCTTCACTGAGATGGCCGATGGCGTATATCAAGTCACAGGCACCGGAGAGGTGTACGTGATGAGCAACGCGCTGATGCTGGTAGGCGCAAACGATGTGCTTCTAGTAGATTCCCATGTCACGCCAAACGCCGCCAACGCCCTTCTGCGCTCGGTACGTGCCGTCACCGACAAGCCCGTGCGCTACCTCGTTAACTCTCACTATCACTTCGATCATGCCCACGGCAATCAAGTGTTCCCCAATACAGTTGAGATCATCGGCCACAGCTATACCCGCGCCAAACTCAGCGGCGAGATGGGCAATGTGCTGACCGAGTCCACCATGCTTAGCTTCACGGAGGGTGTGCCCGACCTAGTGGAGCGCCTTCGCGCTCAGCTGTCTGACACAAGAGACCCAGCCGAACGCACTCGCCTCGCCGCTCAACTCAAGGCACAGGAAGATCACATGATCTCCTTGCGCGAGATCGTGCCGACGCCGCCGAACATCACGCTCGAATCAAAGATGACACTCTATCAAGACTTGAGTGAAGGCAGCCGCGAGATCCAATTGCTCCACCTAGGCCGCGCCCATACTGCCGGCGACGTAGTGGTTTACCTGCCCCAGGAAGGCCTCGTCTTCACCGGCGATATGATGCTGCCCTCGCTGTCCTATATGGGAGACAGCTTCCCTCAGGAATGGGTGGGCACACTCGAGGCTCTCAAGGCAGTCGAGTTCGATGTGATTCTGCCGGGCCACGGTGCGCCGCTGCAGGGCAAAGAGAAGATCAGCCAATTCCAAGCCTATCTGACCGACCTGTGGCAGAAGACGGAGACCATGAAGGCGCAGGGCCTGAGTGCGGAGCAAACTGCCGAGCAGATCGACCTGAGCAATCATTCGCAGAACTACGGACAGATACGCGGACCGGGGGCCGATGTTCGTGCGATTCGCCGTATTTATGCGCTACTCGATCAATAAGCGCCCATAAAAAAACGCCTGCACGCCAAACTATCTTGGCCAGCAGGCGTTTCTGTTTCTAACGCTTATTCGCTCGCTTGAATCTCTGCGGCTATACGCTGCACATCATCCAATACGCGAAGCAGGTTGCCACTCCACAACAGGGAGATCTGCTCTTCGGTGTATCCACGACGTACCAACTCCAAGGTGACGTTGAAGGTTTCAGACGCATCATTCCAGCCAGAGATTCCGCCACCGCCATCGAAGTCAGAACTGATACCCACGTGTTCTAGACCGATCAGATCAACCATATAGTCGATATGATCGACGAAATCCGCCACATCTACTGGAGGGGCAATCGCGTCGACTTCCGCTGCAATGCGCGGCGCTGCCAGCGCGTCGATCTCTGCTAGGCGCATACGGTAAGCCGCACGCTCTTCCTCACCCAACGCTCGGGCTGTCGCGCCATCGAGTATCTCATAGCCTAAGTCTGCCGCTATGCTGCTACGCAGCGCATTCATTGCGGCGGTATGGGCATTATTCTTAGCTGAATCAAGGTAACTACTGAATGCTGTAGTCTGCACAACGCCGCCATTATCGCGAATCGCCAATAACTGTTCGTCGTCCAGATTACGGCTGACATCCTCGCTCAAAGCACGAGCGGACGAGTGAGAGGCGATCACAGGTGCGCGAGTCAATTCCAGCACCTGCATATTGGAGGTCTTGGCTGGGTGGGACAGGTCGATCATGATGCCCCAGCGGTTCATCTCGGCAACCGCTTGGCGCCCTAGATCACTCAAGCCATTGTGCAGCCATACTCCGTCGCGCTCGCCAGTATTAGAGTCAGCGAACTGGCTATGCCCATTGTGCGAAAGTGACATATAACGTGCACCCGCCACTTGGTAGCGCTGCACATTACTCAGGTCTAGCCCCATTGGGTATGCATTCTCTACCCCGATCATCGCGATTTTTTTGCCGGCGGCATCTATGCGGCGCACATCGTCAGAGGTGTAGGCGATCTCGATAGATTCGGGCGCAATCTCTTCGGCGAGGCGATGAATGGCGCGGAATTTATCCAAGGCGTTGTCTTCTGCGGCCGCATAGCCTTCTGGAGTTAGTGGGCCTTGACCGGTGTAGACGACCAGCCAAGTCACATCCAAGCCACCCTCGATCATTTTTGGAAGGTTCACCTGAGTGTCGAGATCCTCTGTGTAATTATTACCCGGCACGAAGTTCTCGGTATTGATATCGTTGTGGGTATCCAGGGTAATCACGCGCTCGTGAATGCCGCGGGCCCGGGCAACCAGTTCCGCTTCGGTTTCCATAGCCGGTGCAGGCGTAGGCGCAGTGCTAGTCGATTCGACCGGTGGCGTAGCTTGTTCGGAGGGTCCGCAGGAAGCAAGTATAAGAGCACAAGCCAATACTAATGGGGTGCGATAGGACATAAGGAGAGTCTCGGTTGCGATTGGAAAAGTGTTCGTCGCATCCTAGCACTAGGCCGTGTTCGCGCCAAGTGTATGCTATTTGCCGCAGTGATTATCCTCGCACACGTGGGCTCGGCCGAACCAAGAGGAAATGCGATGCCGGTGCCGCGCGAAGAAGCGATAGCCACAATCGGCAATCGGGCGTATCAAAGGCCAACGTAGAAAGGCGAACCAGTGTCCCTTCCCTACTAACTTCCACGCCATACAGGTCGCATCCAGACCCTTGAGTATAGTGCCATCGCACAATTCGCCATGGAGTACACGGTCCGCTGCGACTTTATCGATGTGTGGGAAGCGCGTTTGAAAATCGGGGGCATTAATATCTTGCAGATCAAGACTAGCTTGCCGATCTAGACGGCGCAGATGATTGATCTCCGACACGCATAGTGGGCACAGCCCATCGAAATAGACACGAAGCACATATGAATCTGAGGACATTCCGGCCACTTCTAATCCTAGCCCTTTTGCAGAGCACTGGGTTCAATACTTTTTATACGCATATGGGAGACTATAAGATCAATGCGTTCCAACCTACACAGAGATTAGGAGTATCTTGAACTTCCGTTTTGCGCGCGAATCAGGTTTACTTTCGACAGACCCATTCTAGTCGCGGAGATTGCGCATGCCCCCAAGATTCTTTAGAACTGTCTCACTACTCGCCCTTGCAGCTTGCCTATTGTTCTCTTGCTCCCCGCAGGCCCCGAGCACAAGCGCCCCAGTGGTCACCGAAGCAGAACGACTACAGGCGATAGCCGAGCGTGTAAGCATCATTCGCGACGACTTCGGGGTTGGCCATATCTACGCGCCAACCGATGCCGATGCAGTGTTCGGGCTACTCTATGCCCAAGCAGAGGATGATTTCCCTCGAGTAGAGCGCAATTACATCTGGGCGATCGGGCGACTAGCCGAAGTGGAGGGAGAGTCTGCACTGTACAGCGACCTGCGCGCCAAACTCTATATGACCGAGGAAGACGCCATCCTAGCCTACGCGCAGGCGCCATTGTGGTTACAGGAGCTGTGCGATGCCTTCGCCGACGGGCTCAACTACTACCTCGCCAAGAACCCTCAAGTTCAACCGCAGTTGCTAACCCGATTCGAGCCCTGGATGCCCTTCTACTTCTTCGAAGGCTCAATAGGCGGTGACATCGAACAAATACCCCTGCCCCGCATCGAACAGTTCTACTCCCAAATCGAGAGCATGGAGGCAAAGGTACCAGTAGCCACACAAACGCATTCAACAATGCCAGCGCTCGCCTCATCGAGCGTCGACAATGCATTGACCAAGACTATCTTCGAGGAACCTGCCGGCTCTAACGGCATCGCCGTCGACGGTTCACGCACAGCCTCTGGCGATGCCATGCTGCTCATCAACCCACACACTAGTTTCTATTTTCGCGGCGAATACCATGTGGTCAGTGACGAGGGGCTCGATGCCTATGGCGCCGTAACTTGGGGACAATTCTTTATCTATCAGGGCTTCAATGAGACCACTGGCTGGATGCATACGTCCACTCAAGCCGATTTCATCGACGAGTTTGTCGAAGACGTAGTACGCGAGAATGGAGAACTAGTGTATCGCTATGGCGACGAGATGCGCCCAGTCGCAGTCTCCGAGATAAGCCTGCAGTACCGCGACGGTACAGGCATGGCCACGCGCAGCTTCCCGGCGTTTCATACTCATCATGGCCCAATCACCCATAGCATCGAAGACCGCTGGGCTGTGACACGCATCAACTGGAACCCTGTGGAGGCACTACGACAATCCTATCTGCGCATGAAGACGGCGAATCTCGACGAGTTCAACGCGATGATGGATATCCGCACAAACTCCTCTAATAACACCGTGTTCGCCGACGCAGAGGGCAATATCGCTTACTACCATGGCAACTTCATGCCCATTCGCGATCCCTTGTTCGACTACTCGCAACCAGTGGACGGCAGCAACCCTGCGACAGACTGGCAGGGCGTACATGCGGTGGGTGACATGATCACGGTGATCAACCCCTATACAGGCTACATTCAGAACAGCAACTCCACGCCTTTCACCGCAGCAGGCGAAGATAGCCCACTGCGCGAGGACTACCCAGCTTATATGGCGCCTGATGCGGAGAATTTTCGCGCAGTTCATTCGATTCCACTGTTAGAGGCTGCACAAGATCTGACATTAGAGGGCCTTTTAGATTTAGCCTACGACCCCTACCTGCCGGGCTTCGAACAGCTGATTCCCGGCCTAGTCTCAGCGTGGGATGCCGATAGCGCGAACTGGCCTGCACTACAGGCTCCTATCGCTGTATTACGCGATTGGGATCTGCGCACCAGTGCGGATTCCGTCGCTATGTCATTAGCACACTTCTATGGCATGGCAACGGCGCAGAGAATCGACACGCCCGATGAACTTACGCAGCTAGAGCAGATCAACTGGCTTGGCACCGATAGTCCTGCGGCAGAACGTCTACGGGTATTTAGCGAGGTTATTGCCGAACTCGACACAGCCTTCGGCAGTTGGCAGACCCCTTGGGGGGAGATCAATCGCTTCCAGCGCCTTACAAGTGACATCGACTTGCCTTACGATGACGATGCCCCAAGCCTAGCAGTAGGCATGGCCTCGGCCCGTTGGGGCGCCTTGGCCTCCTTCGGGGCGCGCGCCTTTCCAGGTACTAATCGCATCTATGGCGCCTCCGGAAATAGCTTCGTTGCTGTAGTAGAGTTCGGTCCACGTCTAGAGGCATGGAGTATCCTCGCCGGGGGCCAGAGTTCGCACCCGAGTTCTGGGCACTTCGACGATCAGGCGGAACGATATGTGAACCGTGAGTTCAAAGAGGTAGCGTTCTACCGAGAAGATGTCGAGCGCCGCGCCTCCTCCACCTATCACCCCGGAGAATAATTAGGCAAACAAAAGGACACTATGGACGTAGCAAGCAACACAGACCCAGTGAAGAAGATTCGCCGCGAACAGACCCGCGGTGAAGAGCTTGCCAATAGCATTAGCCACTCGCTAGGACTATTGGCGGCAATCATCGCCATCCCCTTTCTTCTGATTAAGATCAGTGGCGAAGACGATACCGTACTGTTTGTCGGCGTTTTCATCTTTGCCTGCGCGATCCTCTTTCAATATGCCTCATCTGCGCTCTATCACGCCCTGCCCCAGGGCCGCAGTAAACGAGTAATGCGCATGATTGAACACTCCGCGATCTTCGTGCTGATCGCCGGCACCTACACACCCTTTACCCTAGGCATCCTGCGCGACTCATGGGGCATCGCGCTGTGCAGCATTGTCTGGGCTTTGGCTGTCGTCGGTGTAGTACTGAAGTCATCGAATAAACTCTTTCATCCGCAGCTTTCCAACGCGCTGTTCCTGCTAATGGGCTGGCTCATCATCGTAGCGGTAAAGCCGATGCTGGAGAGCGTGCCGACGGCGGGCCTGCTATGGTTGCTCGCCGGGGGGATCGCCTATACAGTCGGCGTGGCCTTCTATGCGGCCAGCTCTCGCGTGCACTATGCCCACTTTGCGTGGCACCTATTCGTGATGGCGGGCACCGCGTGTCACTTCGTTGCCGTCTATGGCTATTCCGCTATTCCCGCGACCTAGATTAGGCTTCGTCATCGAAAATTTCCTCTATACGCAAACCAAAGATCCGCGCGGCCTTAAAGGCAAGCGGCAGACTAGGGTCGTACTTGCCTGTCTCCAAGGCATTGACCGTCTGGCGCGACACATCAAGCTGCGCCGCTAACTGAGCTTGCGTCCAGTCGCGCTCGGCGCGCAGCGCTTTAAGGCGATTCTTCATCGATACTTCCGCCCCACAAAAAAAGTCGTCAGCCCATAGGTCAGCCCCATTATTATTACTAGCACCGAGATCTCTGCGTCGCCCGGGATAAGATTCGCCACGTCAAGATTCGAGTAGCTCAATCCCAGCACTAGCCCAACCCCTAGCGTCACGCCCATAGCATCGCGCTGAATGCGCTGCTGCATCTCATCGAGACTCTGCAGCTGCCGCCTATTGGCTAAGATCATCGCCGCACCTACTAAGGTGTTCAGTAGGATAGCGAGAAAGCTCCATAGCTTATCGTCTGGCCAAATGAAGATGCTCCCAAAATTAGCGAGCGCCATCGTCAATACCCATAGCCCTGTCCAGAACGCGAGTTGTTTAGTGTTCCTAGTGAGCTTGCGCTCCCAAGCTGAGTCATTAGTCTCCGAGTGTTTCATTTTGTTCTCCTTGATATGTAAAGTGTGCTTGACACGAACTTTAGCTAAGCAGGTAGCCTAGTGTCAAGCATCCTTTACATTTTTCGACGCAACAGGGATGCCCGATAAACGGGTGGGGTTTTTTGCATACTTCGTATATAATGCGCTAGTGGGATTTTTTCCCTCTAATATATTGCTTATATTTCAATATATTAATCAGCAACCGGGAATAAGGATATTTCTATGTCAGTAAAAGATGATGCCCTCCAATCCCCATGGAACCACCCGGCTTCAATATTCGCCGAGCAAATGAGCACTTGGGACACTGATGGCTATGTCATCCTGAAAGGCTTCTTCGCGCATGCGGTGGTGAAGGCCGTAAACCACTTAGTTGATCAGCTCTGGAGAGTGCAAACACAGCTAGACTCTAAATTGAGCGTCGATATCTATTTGGAAAATCCTAAGCAGGAACGCCTATTGCTTTCCCATGCGCCACTCGAAGCGCGCCAAAGCCCCTACAAGATCAATGACCTCTATCTCGAATCTCCCCTTGTGCGCTCGATCATGCTCGACCAACGCCTGCGCGAGATTCTAAAGTCACTCCTCGATGGGGAGCCGTTGCTGATGAACTCACTAAACTTCGAGCGTGGCTCTAGCCAACCCGCACACGTCGATACTCTTTTCATAAGTCCGCGTAAGCACGAAAAGCTAGTCGTAGTATGGTTAGCGTTGGAATCGATCAACTCGGAAAGTGGGCCACTGCTTGTCTATCCAGGAAGTCACAAGATAGTGCCCTTTCAGGCACGAAAAGGCGGAACGTGTATCGAAGCGGATGAGATGCCGCAGTTCAATCACTATATGGACGCGCAGCTTCGTAAGCACAATATTAAGGCCAAAGAATTCATCGCCGAGCCAGGCGATATTCTGATCTGGCATGCGCAGTTATTGCACGGAGGCAAGGCCATACAAGATCCACAGAAAACTCGAAAATCCCTTGTCTGCCATTATTTCCGCAAACAAGAATACTGGCCACAGCCGTGGCGGGTAAAACGCGCTGAGCAAGGCGGGCATTATTATATGCGCCCACACCAACGTGTAGCTAAACAGGATTAGCTACATGCCTCCAATAACAATAGTTAGGAGATAGTCGATATGAATGAACGTTTAGCGGGGTCTTCCCATTCGCGAGGACTTATCCTCATAGCCACCCTGCTAGGCGCAGTCTTCTCCTGCTGGGCCTCTTATCGTATACATATACTCGCGATCGAAGAGTTCGCCTTGCCAATACTCGACGCCGTGATCAATCTTCAGGGCCGCGCACCCGATCAATACCGTGTAGTGCCCTACCTCATTATCAGCGCTATCGACAGCCTCGCCGCCATGCTGCCGATGAACACCCATGGCCTACGCGTGCCCATACTCGTATTCGACACACTCAGCTTGTTCCTCTGCGCGCTGCTTCTACGTGCGAAGTTTCCTCGTGCCGTGTCGCAGAATTTCGTATGGCTACTGTTCCTGATTTATCCGTTTCTGATGTTTGACGGCTATCGCCCTATCAGCGCGTTTATTCTACTAATCGCCATACTCTGCATTAGCGCCATTATGTGGGTGCGTCAGAATACTAACGCGAGTTCCCCGTGGCCGCTGGTGGCGATACTAGTGCTTAGCTTTACTCGCGCGGACGTCGCGCTACTCTATGCAGTGATATACTTGGGGGCCACAAAGGCGCCGATAGCGCTTAGAATTACAGCGCTGATAACGCCACTGGTGGCGCAATTTCTACTAACGCGGGTGTTATTCCCAGAAGCGGAGTATTTCAGTGCTATCGTGATGTTGCAGGAGAATCTGCGCGGCGCATTCCTATTAGGCTCGCCCCTTACATATCTTGCAATTGCGTTGCTTCTTTACTATTGGCAAACCATCGCCGCATTTACGAAACAGCTATTCAAAGAACTGCCCATAGTGGGGCTGGCCATAGCGGGCTATTTACTATTACTACTGATAATTGCTATGCCGAACGAATACCGCCTATTCTTGCCACTGCTACCTATAGTATTGTGGCGCATCGAAGAGTCTAGATATAAGCTCGCATAAGTACGCAAGTATTGTGACATTTTTGACTATATGCGTAGGAAATTTACCATCTAAATTAAACACTTTGTGACAGTCGCACTCTTTCCTATGGGATTCAACGGGAAAGATTGTGACAGACTGCTTAGCTAACGTAGAATCGAGTCTCTACTCTTTGCGAAGACTAGATGAGGTTTTCCGGCTGACATCAATTAACGGATACGGTTAAGACAACTCACCCACTTGTACCATATTGCAAGTGCTATGAAAAAATACAATAGACATAGTGACTGAAGATAACTTAACCCAATAACGGGTAATTCTTCAGTTACTCACTTCAGATTGCTGGCGGTGCTTTCCTACGTTGTGCACGAACAGGAGAAATTGGTGAGTATCTCTACCTTTTACCGCTGGGTTGACCAACACAAGCGTAGAATCCAAACACTTGCAACTCCACTGATCTTAACGTTCATGATTGCGGTGTATTTTATCGTCATAAACACTGGCGGTATTAAATATGTCTTTTCACACTCCATGTATCTTCCTATCGTTTTCTCTGCCGTGCTTTTTGGCGCACTCGGCGGCTTTACCACAGCAATCATTGGCGGTCTTATTCTCGGCCCTTTTGTCCCCATCGATACGCTCACTGGCGAAGCACAACTTACCATAAACTGGGTCTTCCGCATGGGCTTCTTTGTCTTAATCGGCACCACGGTTGGGCTTGCTAGCGACGGCATTCGCTCCTACATAAAACACCTACGTTGGTCGGTACGCCACGACAATGCCTCCTACCTTCCTAATCGCTTCGCACTTGAGGCGGACATCAAAGCTTTAAGTACAGGTGAGCCTAAGAAGGAAGAAAAATATCCCTACTGCCTCACCTTGATCTCTTTGGCAAATTCGAAAGAGATAGAGACCAGTTTCGGCATGACTGCCTTGGACCATATCCTTATGCAGATGTCCTCTCGCATTAAGAAGGAAACTCAAGCTGAAACAGTTGTGTATCGCACTAGCAGTGACCAGCTTTGCCTACTCTTAAAGGAGAGCAAAGAATTAGAAATCAAGAATTTTTGCAAACGCCTGCGCAAATACTTCCAAGAGCCTTTCCGCTTTAATGCCCTGCAACTGCATGGCGATATTCAGATCGGCGTAGTCAAGTTCGACAGAATTCTGCAATCCCCTAGCTATTACATTCAGAAGGCCAGCGCTGCCGCCTTGCAAGCAGAGATAGCCAATGCGCCTAATATCTTAGAGCTAAACCACGGTAGCGACTCCGCCATAGTCGAGAACATAGAACTGCTCGGGCGCCTAAAGGAAGCGTTAGACTCCAAACAATTAAAGCTACACTACCAGCCTAAGATCGACTTAAACACTGGCGCGATAAAACATGCCGAGGCACTGATGCGCTGGCACCACCCCACACTCGGCGCCATTCCACCGACTAAATTCATTCCGCGGGCCGAGCGTAGCACCCTCATTAACCGGCTTACAGAATTTGCGATTGACGAAGCCCTAAGACAAGTTGTGCGCTGGAAGAAAGTAGGGTTTTCTTTGAAAGTAGCGGTGAATATTTCCGCACAGAACCTCACACAACCCAGTTTTGTTTATCAAGTGATGACACTGCTGAACAAGCACGGCCTAGATGGAAGTAGCCTTGAGTTGGAGTTAACCGAGAACTCCTTGATGCATAACGTCAACAACGCGATTGAAGTACTAACTAAACTGACCAAGCTCGGCATCGTTGTCTCTATCGACGATTTTGGTACCGGTTACTCCTCTTTACAGTACCTACAGAAACTACCCGTCTCCATCATCAAGATCGACAAATCTTTCATTCTCAATCTAGCAACCGACGATGGCTCTCGCTATATCGTGGATGCTGCAGTGAACCTTGCTCACAAGATCGATATGAAGGTGGTTGCCGAAGGCGTGGAGGATCAGCAGTCATTGAATATCCTCAAAGAAATAGGGTGTGACTACGCCCAGGGCTTTTTTATATCACACCCATTACCCGCGAGTGATTTCGCGAAATGGCGCACCCAGCTTGGCGGCGTCTACCACTCCCCCTCGGCCGACTAGTTAATAGTTTACGCTCGATTGTCTTTTTTACCGCTTCGATGCAAGAGTCGGTATGATTATTGCGAATCAGTTGTAAAGACGAGACGATTGAACGCACTATGAAAAAGCGACAAGCACCGCACCCGATCATCGAGCAGTTTATTACCCAGGAACGGCTCCCGCCGGTATTCGCGGAAACTGCACACGACTATTACCTGCCCCTGAGCGACTATATTGCCAAACGCCGCCGTAGCAGCACCGATACCCTCGTTGTTGGCGTGAACGGCGCCCAGGGCACCGGAAAATCCACCCTATCCCTGCTGCTTAAACAGCTTTTGCAAGCTCAGCAACTCGAGTGTGTGGTGATCTCCATCGATGATCTTTACCTGACCCGCGAGGAACGCCTGCGCCTTAGCGAAGAAGTGCATCCGCTACTTAAGACCCGCGGCGTGCCTGGCACGCATGACCTTGACCTAGGACTAAACCTTATCGCCGCACTCAAGGCCGCCACGCGCGATACCCTGATCCCTATTCCCCACTTCGACAAGGCACAGGACGAGCGCAGTCCAAGCCAATATTGGCCTGTTCATAGCGGCCCTGTGGACGTAATAGTTCTAGAGGGTTGGTGTGTTGGTGCTTTGCCTAGCAAGCTGACCGGAAACCCAATCAATGAGCTGGAGCGCAGCCACGACGCCGATGGCACATGGCGACGCTATGTAGAGGCACAGTTAGTGGATTATCAGCGTCTATTTACGCAACTAGACCTACTGCTAATGCTGAAGGCGCCCTCCATGGAGTGCATCATTGCGTGGCGCACATTGCAGGAAGAGAAACTGATCGCAAAGGTGGAGGCCGCTGCACAGGCCAGCAACAGCCCAACGGGGGCTGATGCACCAAATAAGGGCATCATGAATAAGGACGAACTACTTTGGTTCATTATGCACTATGAGCGTCTTACCAGGTCCATGCTAGAGACCATGCCTGAATATGCCAATGTACTGCTCAATCTAGATGAAAAACACCGCATAGTAGATGCCCATTATCGTGATGCACACGAGGCCAAGCCATGAATGTGCAGTGGGTGATATTCACGGACCTCGATGGGACTTTACTAGAGCGCGAGGGTTACTCCTACACCCCTGCACTCCCGGCTCTCAAATTCATAGCAGTCCACAACATCCCACTCGTACTGAACTCTAGTAAGACTGTCGCCGAGATCCTGTCGCTGCGCGCCGAGCTAGGCAACCGGCACCCCTTCGTGGTGGAGAACGGTGCAGCGGTTATTCTCCCCAAAGACTATTTCGATACTATGGAGTCACTCGAGGCACTATCTGCAGAGGACACTGCTGAGGCTTATTGCATCAAGCGCTTTAGCCAACCACACGAGCACATCTTGCAGGCCTTAGCAGAAGCCAGGGCGCTAGGATTCGACTTCGCGGGTTTCTCCGACTGGAGCCCAGCACAGTTGGCCGAACTGTGCGGCCTGCCCTTGGCGAACGCTACCATGGCCAAACAACGCATCGGCTCCGAGCCACTCCTTTTTGAGGGTGAGTTAGCAAGTTTTATAGAGTTCCTAGCCAGCAAACAACTACGGGCAGTGCAAGGCGGGCGCTTCCTCCATGTCATGGGCCATTACGACAAAGCCGGCGGCGTGAACTGGTTGCTAGACGCATACCGCAAAAAGTATTCGCCTACACCGATACGGTCGGTAGCCCTAGGAGACAGCCATAACGATGAGGGAATGCTAAACACTGTGGACGTGCCAATTGTCATTAGCAGCCCCCACAGCCAACAGATCATTCTTACACACCCTAAACACGCACGATTCTCGAGCGCACAAGGCCCTACGGGCTGGAACGAACAGCTACTAAGGCTGTTGCACGAATAATAACCACGCAAGCCACGCATAGATAAGGAAACGAAACATGGGCGATTTTTATCAGAACGGAGTAATCACTACCCTACACAATCTTTCCAATCGCTCCGAGGCACAACGCGAAGAGCAATTAATGCGATTCAAGGAATCGCGCCCCATGTCCTTAGTATTACCCTCTCTCTATTCAGAGCTGGAAACCGATGCACTCGCCAATATTGTAAACGAGCTAACTACAGTGCCCTATCTCGATCAGATCGTGGTTGGGCTCGACCGTGCAAGCCAGAGCGAGTATGAGCACGCCTTGCAATATTTCTCCAAACTTCCACAACACCACCGCGTTCTGTGGAACGAAGGCCCCCGTTTGCAGGCCATAGATAAGATGTTAGCTAAGAACGGCTTAGCGCCAACGGAGCTAGGTAAGGGACGCAACGTGTGGTATTGCCTTGGCTACGTGCTTGCCTCCGGTCGCTCCGAGGCGGTTGCCCTACACGACTGCGATATCAAGACTTACACGAAGGACATGCTGGCACGGTTGATCTACCCTGTGGCCAATCCAAACTTTAACTACGAGTTCTGCAAGGGCTTTTACTCCCGCGTTGCCGATGGCAAGATGAACGGCCGAGTCACACGTTTGCTAGTAACACCCTTGCTGCGCGCCCTAAAGAAGGTTTGTGGCAATAGTGAGTTCTTAGAGTTTCTTGACAGTTTTCGCTATCCATTGGCTGGCGAGTTCTCATTTCGCCTCGATGTTATCAGCGACATCCGCATTCCGAGCGACTGGGGTTTAGAAGTTGGTGTACTCTCGGAGATGAAGCGCAACTACTCCACCAATCGCATCTGCCAGGTAGACATCGCAGACAATTACGACCATAAGCATCAGGTACTCTCGCCAGAGGATGCTAGTAAGGGTTTATCGAAGATGAGTATCGATATCTCCAAGGCAATCTTCCGAAAACTCGCTACTAATGGAGAGATTTTCTCCAACGAAAAATTCCGTACTATCAAGGCAACCTATTACCGCATCGCACTCGACTTCATAGAGACCTATGCAAACGATGCCTCCATAAACGGGCTGAGCTTTGACCGCCATGCCGAGGAGAAAACCGTAGAGCTGTTCGCACAGAACGTGATGTCGGCTGGCTCACACTTCTTAGACAATCCGATGGACACGCCATTTATACCGAGCTGGAATCGCGTGATCAGTGCAATTCCCGACATCGGGGAACAATTAGTCGACGCCGTAGAGGCCGACCACAAACAATACTTTAAATAACGAGGCTATAGCGTATGGCCGCTGATCTGAGTCCACGACTAAGAGAACATTTACGATTCATCTACCCGACCCAAGACGTCGACACGCTTGCGCAGACGTTAATAACGACGATGGGGATTAGTGCAGGCGATGAGAGTCCAAAGCCCCATCAGAACCACTGGGATCAAGCCGACGTTCTATTGATCACCTATGGTGATACGCTTAAAAAGGACGGCGAGAAGCCCCTGCACACCTTGAAGAAATTCATGTCGGACAAGCTCGCCGATACCATCAACGATGTGCACATACTGCCCTTCTTCCCCTATACCTCGGACGATGGCTTTTCGATCACCGATTATCTAGCGGTGAACGAGGCACTTGGGGAGTGGGAAGACATAGAGAGCATCGCACGGCAGTTTAAGTTGATGTCTGACCTTGTGATCAATCACATGTCGGCACGCAGTCGCTGGTTCGACAACTTCAAGAAACGGATCGACCCGGGTAAAGACTATTTCTTCGAGGCGGACCCATCTAGCGATGTGTCGAAAGTAGTGCGTCCGCGCACCTCCCCTCTTCTAGTACCGGTCACGACAGAGGATGGTGAGCGCCATGTATGGTGCACTTTCAGCGAAGACCAAGTAGACCTTAACTTTGGGAATCCACAGGTCTTAGTGGAGTTCGTCAACATCATTCGCCACTACATGGAACGGGGTGTGCGCATCTTCCGACTGGATGCTGTGGCCTTTCTTTGGAAGCAGATGGGCACTAGCTGCATCCATCTAGATCAGACACACGAGATCATCAAGATTCTGCGCCTGTTGATCGAGCATCGCGACAACTCCGCGGTGATCATCACCGAAACTAACGTGCCTAACCGCGAGAACCTGACCTATTTCGGCAACGCGAACCAGGCACATGTGATCTATAACTTCTCCTTGCCCCCGCTGCTGTTGCACACATTGCTCACCGGCAATTGTCGTCACCTGAAGACCTGGATGATGAGTATGCCGCCCTCACAGAACGGTACGGCCTATCTCAATTTCATCGCCTCTCACGACGGTATTGGCCTGCGCCCCGCCGATGGCTATTTAACACCTGAAGAAAAATTCTCGATGGTGATCAGCGTGCAGCGTTTCGGTGGCCAGCTGACAATGCGACGCCTAGAGGATGGCAGCGACTCCCCCTACGAGATGAACATCAGCCTCTACGACGCCCTGAAAGGCACCACAGAGAGCGGGCCTGACCAATGGCAGTTCCAGCGTTTCATCTGCGCACATGCCATCATGCTCGCCCTAGAGGGCATACCGGCCTTCTATATCCACAGCCTGTTCGGAACAGAGAACGATCAGGAACGCGTAACTCATACCGGCCGCGCCCGTTCCATCAATCGTCATCAGTGGCAGGTGGAAGATCTTGAGAAACAATTAGAGAACCCCTACTCCCATCACAGCAAGGTTTTCGTAGAGCTTTCTCGTCTTATTCAATTGCGCCGCAAGCAGCCCGCGTTTCACCCCAACGCGACACAGTTCACCATGCACCTGGGCTTGTGCCTTTTCGGTTTTTGGCGCCAGAGCATGAGCCGAGCACAGAGCATCTTCTCGATTAACAACGTGACAGCACAGCCTCAGCTACTAAGCCTGACAGACCTCAACCTAGTAAGCACAGACACCTGGCAAGACTTGATCAGCGGCCGCCAGTTCGACGAACACACAGGCCAAATCGAGCTTCAGCCCTACCAAAGCCTGTGGCTGAGCAATAAGTTCTAGCAGATCAAAGGGGGATCAAAGGGGTCAGTATCAAAGGGGTCAGAGTAACTTGATCCTAAAGGATCAAGTTACTCTGACCCCTTTGATAACCCCTTTGATACTGACCCCTTTGATACAAATGATGAGTATATGCCTCTTACGAGTGGCAAAAGGTACGAATAGATCAACACAATACTGAGTGACGCATGACTTGCGTCCATATGTTGATTCAATCTGGGCCTGCGAACGCTTCTCCTAGCTAAAGCTTGCTTGAGGGGGATACTCTGGTACTCAATGAGATGGCGCGGCAGTTCTTGAGTACTTTATACCGCCCCTACCCATTGCTTTGAATATCCTAAGCAAAACTTTATAAAGAGGCATGCAATGTATTACATAGTAGATTCTGAAAAATCCTTTAAACAGGCATCCGATGACCTAGACGCTGCTGTAAAGCGTAACGGTTTCGGCGTATTGCATATTCATGACCTAGGTGAAACGCTGCGCAGTAAAGGCGTTGAGTTTGCAGAACAGTGTCGTGTATTTGAAGTGTGTAACCCGAAACAGGCTGCGAAGGTGATGTCAACAGATATGCGCCTGAACATGGCGCTGCCCTGCCGGATCTCGGTGTTCACCGAGAACGGTGTCACGAAAATTGGCCTAATCAAACCAGCGCAGATGCTGTCCGCCCTCTCTGACAGCAAGGAACTTGGTGAGATAGCCATAGAAGTTGAAAACGCGACAATCAAGATGGTGGATGAGGCGAAGTAAGATCAAAGGATAGATCAAAGGGGTAGATAGATCAAAGGGGTCAGAGTAACTTGATCCAAAAGGATCAAGTTACTCTGACCCCTTTGATCAAGTTACTCTGACCCCTTTGATCACTCTTTGATTTATAGAGAGCTCTGGCTTAGTTGAGCGCGTGGAAACGCTATGTCCTGATCTTGACTAACGGATGTCAGGACATAGGCTGCCCAGTAGAAGGGATTACGATAGGAGGGGTTTTGTTGAATCTCATTGCGTGTAGCTTGTAAGGCTAAGCTTACGTTGCCAAGATCCAGCAACTGTCGATAGAAAATCGCGATGAAGTCAGCAGAGGCCCTGTCGGAAACCGGCCAAAGTGTAGAGATCACGTGCTTAACGCCCTGCGCAACAAAACCGCGCGAGATACCCATCATGCCCTCACCTGCTAACGGCCGTCCCATTGCGGTATCGCAGCCGCTAATCAGTACCAGTTCATTGAAAAAGTCGTGTGAGAAGAGCTCTGGCAATGTAACAAAACCAGAATCAGGCGTACCGTTTTCATCAACCACTGAGAAGCCCAAACCCACATTGTCATCACTGGCTGCATTAAAGTAGCCATGGGTCGCTATGTGCAGAACCTTCGCGTGGCGAATGTCTTCACGGGCAAGATTTGCTCTAGAGGCAGACTCGCCCGTCAGCAAAACAGTGCGCTCCTCCGGGAAAAGCGCTGTAATTTTTTCAGCCTCGACTGCCGTGTTTGCTAAACGTTCTAAATCTCCAGACCAGCTACGCAGCTCTAACGGATTGTAAGGCTCAAGTGTGGCTAACTGCTGAACTGACAGGCCATTGTTAAAGACTGGATCTGCGAATATCGCAATATCGGTATTCCCTATATCCTCGTTCACAGTTTTATCCATCAACCAAGTGCTAACAGATGGTAGTTGTTGCAGTGCGAAACGGTTGCCTAAAGGCTCATAACGCGTGCTACCTGGAAGTGGCAATGCTGAGAACGGCAATGTATGGAGTGAGCCATGTGGCACAATAAATAGCTCATTGACATTACTAAGTGCGGGAATTTCGCCCAATAGTCGGTCACTAAGTTGCATTAGAGTGCTATATGGAGAAGCGTTAGGATCCGCAAGTGCTAAGCGAGCTTCAGCAATCAGTTGCTCGGTTCCTTCACGATCGTCTTGTCGCCTGACTGTAAGCTGTTGGGATGTAAGCGTAAATACATAGCTACTGTTCTCTGTCATTAGGTAAAAAAGAACCGCCTGCTGCGGCAGCAATCTCGCTTGAATCTGCTTTCGAGTCATTGCCGCTGGTACAGGTAGATCTCTTAAACCTTGCAGGCGATAAAGAGAAAGCAAATCTTGATGTCGATAATAACTTGTAGGAAGACTAATCTCAGAGTCATCGAGTGAATTCGATACTGCATAGACATTGGCGATCTGACTAATCATCTTTATTTGGGCACGCTCAGCCTCTGTGTTTGTGCTAACCCCTGGTGATACACCGTGAACAGGCAAAATATTTTCCAATTGGCTTGCAAACTGCTGGCGTAGACTAATTGCTCTAGAGCGCTCGGTCATATTAAAGGCTTTATCTAGTGCAAGTTCATCGCCGCTGTCTTGATAAATATTGAGGTACATCTCGGCTAACTTTACATAGACCTCGTGTGTTCTTGAGCTCCAGCTTGGCCCTAGTCTTTCGGACTCCAGCTTTTCATACTGTTGTTCAATAAGATCTACTGCCAATAGACCATGGGTTTCGGCTAGTTCATGATCGCTTTGCAACAAGGCTATGCGCATACTCATCGCATGATTATCGATCATATCTACTGGTAGCATTTGATTATGTTCATGCTGAGCTAATACCTCACTCATCACTGCACTTGCCGCCTCTTCATCCCCTCTCTTTTGTAGAAACCATGCGTAACTACGTTGAATCCGAATGCGCGTGGCCAAGGGTACACCTGCTGCGCCCTGCTCCCATGCTAGGCTAATAAAGCGCCACGCTGCATCTGCATCGCCTAGCTCCAAATAATCCTCACTAAGCTCATAACGAGCCAGCGCGGTTGCGGAAAGATTGTTCGTTATTTCTGACTGCTGAAGACAAAGCGCGTGCTCCGCTTGCGCAGCCTGCGCATCACCATTCAAACGTAGAGTAGTACCCAATGGACAACGACTAGTCGACGTTACCCCACTGGCCTGTTCAGACAGCTCAACAGAGCGGCGGTAGTAACTTTCTGAGCGCGGATAATCCGCGGTGTATTGATAGAGCCTACCCAAATTGGCATAGGTTACGCGATAGACCAAGGGGTCTTCGTCTTCCGTTACCATATCTAGCACTTGCCGGTAATGAGTGAATGCACGGGGATACTCGCCCAAACGTTCGTAGACAAAACCAAGATTATTTTCAAAAGCGGCTTGGGTGACTCTATCTAAGGAGGATTGCGAGAAAAACCTTCCTGTTAACATAACATCAATTGAATGACCTAGAATATCTCGACTCTGCGACTGACTCAGCCCTGGCTGTTGGCTATTGATGATTTCTAAGTAACCGAGAACATCGTAGACACGACCTAAAAGTCTATACTCTTTCTCTGCAGTGATAGAGGCGATTTTGATCATCTGATCAGCCTCGGTAGAACGACCCTGCTCAAGGTATGCCTCAGCAAGTAATAGACGAATATCAGCGAGATCTCTGCTAGCCTCTCCCGCACTGCCTTGTAACTCGCCCTCAATAATACTTATTGCGTTTTCGATGCTCGCAATTGCGTCGTCAGTTTGCCTAAGCCGCAGCAGGGCTTCGCCTTGCGTCCAGGAGGCCTTGTATAATGTAGTGGGGTCTTTTATCTGGCTCGAAAACAAAGCCTTGAGACGCTCTATGGCCACACTTTGCTCAGACCGACTCATTAACGCCAGTGCTTCAAATAACCCTGCCCTCTCGGTAATTGGACTACCTGCGGGCAAACTAGCAGCCCCCACCCTCAGATAGATCTGCAGTGCTTCTAATCTCGACGCGGGATTGTCCTCTCCCCAATACATAGAGGCCTGAGTCATCTCACGAAGCAAAGTAAGCTCTGCTGTTGAAAAATTTCCGGTGGGTATTTCTAGAATATCGAATGTGCCCGGCTGAGCATGTGCGTACCGAGCAACTAGGCAAAGCTCCAACACTCTCGCTGCCTCGCCACTCTCCAACAAAATATAGTGGTCTATTCCAGCGCCGCCGGGATGCGCGATGCGCATGCTTGTCTGCTGGTCTGAGATAAACACACTGAGCTCTTCTTCTATCTGCTCAATGCGCAGCAACACACCCGACGAAGGCGCCAGAGAAACAAGATATTCACCGCGCACCCTCTCTGCATCATCTACACAGGCAGCCTGTGCAGTAATGCAGAGAAAATACAACAGGGGAGCTAGCCAATAGGCTCTAAATCGTTTCATGGATATCCGCAGCAGTACCATTTTTGGATGTCGTAAAATTTCTCACTTCCAACGTCCGACGTTTTAGGTTGTACATTCCAGACGATCTCATTAACCATGACTTGACGTCCATCTATCTCACGCAAACCTACATGAACCACGATAGACTTCGTTGCACTTATACTGATTGAACTAGAAATAGCCTTATCACCATATATTACAAAGCGCGCCGAATTCAAAGGTTCTCTGCCTTGAAAGTCAGGCCCCGTGACCTCCATCCTAAACGCTTTCATAACTGTAGCTGGCACGTTGACAGTAGAACCATTGTGCGGCACGGAATAAGCGTCCTTAACAATGTCTGGCAACGCAATAATATCAACCTTCACTCCGGATGGCGGATAGTATTGTCCGTTCTTTTTGATTACATCTCGTTGCCAAACACCTTTCGGGTAATCCTTATTGTAGGACTCATTCTCAACTGTACTTCCCCCGCTGGAAGCCCAATCTTTCGTTACTAGAATTTCTAAGAATTCCTCTGGCGTCATAACTTACTCCTTTTAAACATTATATTTGCTTGGGTTGACTAAATTGGGCCGGGTCAGGAAGTTCAGGATTTACAGCTAGAATCAGATCACTCATCTGCAAGAAATATTTTTTCTTACCTCCAGCTTGCACTATCTCTTTACTTGCCCTTATGTCTTGTCGCCTTTCGGCTGAAAAATAATAGGATTTTTTATCAAGTTTCAGAAGACCTTTGATGGATTCCGCCAGAATAAGGCTACCCAGAGGACCAAGCCTACCAAAATCCTTTGGCACGTCTACACAAGCTTCTGCCATTAGGTAGTACCAAAGTGGAGTTTTAGCCAGCAATTCTGGGCATTTTATTCCCAAGAGTGTTTGTGGAGGATAATTCTTGTGCAGATTCAACTCTTCGCTTGTCAGCGGATTTATAGAAATTCCGCTTTCTAAAAGTTCTTTGGAATAATTTGAGGTAACATATTCGACAATTTCCTGACCACTTCCGAGCCCTAATTGGGTTCCCCTGATTAGATTTCTTACGGCAAGATTAGTAACTTTAGAATTCTCCAGTGTAGTAGTATTTTGAAGCTCTATTAGTACACGTGGAGAGATTTTACGTGCCTTGTTTTTCGAATTGGCAGCAGTTCTTTTAATAGATGGGAAATCAAAAAAATATATCCAGTCAATAATGTGTGACACGGGCAATTTATCAAATTTTCCGCCAAATTTTCCTTCGCCTGTCATGGAGAAAAGAACATCAAGCGTTGCCGATACATTACTATTCAAGGCATACTCATCTAGTACCATGGAATGCCCAAACCTAGCAGCAGCACCTATAAACTCTATCGGCAATACCGATGGTTCACCTGGTTCAATTTTCCAAAGAATGCTGAGATCATTTTCTATTATGGCGCTCCACACTTGAGGGTGGATAATCTCAAATAAATAATCATAAAGAATAACTTCTTGATAGTGCAGTATCACTTGCTCTTTAGCGGCTTCAAACAATTCATCAGTCGACAATCCAGGTTCATCACAACATATATTTTTTACGAAATAATTATGAAGTTTCAAAAACTGTAAATGTAATTGCGAGACAATCAAATTCTCATCATTGCGATCATCGGCTATTATCGCCTTCCCATTTTCTCTTGGGAGATCATAGTCTGCTAGTACTGATTTTTCATTTACAAATGCCGCGCCTAAGCGCATCAATGCTGACCCTTCCTGTCTAAACCGATTAGACGCGCTAGGATTAGCACCATAGACACTACTTAGGTCTAGCTGGGAAGTTACAGAGCTGTAAAGGCGATCGTTCACGAGTGCGGCAATGGTTAGTTTATGACCTTTTCCCCGTAAACGGCTTAGATCGTGCGCAAGAAATTGTCCTAGATACGCATAACCTGAAAGTGTCGAGGCTCCCGAGACAACGATTTCGGACATTGCATCGCCCAGGGCATGCATCGGCGGTTCTTTAAAAACTGCCTGAGAGATTTTGTTATCGAATAATGTATAAAGAATAACGTCTGGAGACAGGCCACTTTTTTCTCGGTTGCCCTTATTTATTAGCTGCCTCATGTCTATCCCCATATTCTTATTGTAGGGTAAAAACGGTTTACTCGAACCTGAGCTGGTAGCTTACTACTGGCTCCAGCCCATTCTCCTTCTGTACAGTCAATTGATAGCGACCGTTCAAACCACTTGGCGTAAGTAGCCTGACGATGCCATTGCCATCAGGCATTGTGCGAAACACTTGGCTCGCACCTTCGCCGTCTTGGCGCAGACTCAGCAAATAGGCTGTTTGCTCTACATCTATGCCTACATCCACCTGCAATAAATGCACACCTGATGTCAAAACGATATCATTTGAAGCATTGCGCATTTGCCCTACATTGACGACTGAGTTCACAGCGTAGCCCGCTCGCGTATTACTCTCATCGACCTGCTGAATATAGTTCATGCCGCTAAATGCCAAGCCAATTGCAACTAATAGAGACGCTGCAAGTGACATTGGCTGTTTAATCCAAAGAGTAAATGGCAACACTTTAGCTGACCTATGTGCTTTTAATGTCTCGTCAAACAGAGGCTTCTGGTCCTTGAATGCGGTGTGCATCAGCTCCACTTGCTGAACCTTTTTGAAGAACTGCGGATCCTCTAGCATGCGCAGCTCAAAATCTTCTAATTCCTTTGTGTCTAGACGCCCTTGCAAATACTGGTCAATCACGTCATCCGACTCATTTGTTCTGATATTCATATCAGCCTCCACGAACCACCTCCAGTACAGCTTCTTGTCCACTAGCGTCGAGCAACTGTTTGAATCTCGTTCTTGCCCTCGAGATTACCTTGTCAAAATGCCTATGGTTTAACGCTAGTTCTGTACAGATGTCCTGTTTATCAATTTCATCGATATAGTATCGATACAATATTCTCTGATCTCGCTCGCTAGTTAGTTCGGTCAACAAGCGCCTAATTGCCGCAGCAGCACGCTCTTTAGCTAAACTCGCTAATTGATCCAAGCCTTGCTCGGCAGCTAGCTCAACTGCATCGCTGTTCGTAAATGTCTGACGCCGCTCTGATTTACGGTTCTCCGCTATACAGAGGTTCACGGCAATACTACGCATAAACGCCGCAAGTTTACTGGGCTCCGCGAGGGGTTTCTCCCGTAACCTCTCAATCGTGATACGGAAGGTTTCTTGGCAGAGGTCGCGAGCTTGGTCCTCATCATTGCCTCTTCTTCTTAGAATAAAAAACACTGTACGGTAATACCGCTCGAGTAAAATTGACTCGGCTTTTCTATCGCCTTGGCTTATAGCTAAGGCAATCTGCTCAGAATTCTCATATAACGGTTGCACGTGCTCGCTTCCATCGGTTATGTATCTTGTTCAAATACTACGATACGTAACCCATATATGCTATGCCAAACGCCGTCTCAATCTGCAGCGCATCGCATCAACTTTGGAAATGCTGTAGTAAAGCTGAATGGCCCCCGAGCCATTTCGGCGAAACTTAAAGCGCCCGTGCCTCGCTAATTCTTCGAGCTCGTGTCTTATACGTGAAAACCGTGTTCCCATGTATTACTGCTATGACGGGAGCAAATGTCTCTCTAGTTTTAACAATTGAAAGGGGAAAACGAGCAAAGGCTAGAGCTCTACGGACTAGATACCCCCAGGAACAAGCCTTTTTTAAGCAGTGCAAAAAGCATGTTATCTTATTGATATTTAAAGCAATTAACACACGCTCGGCGCCTATGGAGCTATCTCTGTAAAACCAGACACTCAGTCAGCATAGCTTAGGGGCTGCGAATCAATTGCAAACATACATGGATCTCAAAAAACTACCCGGTGAGCTTACGAAGCAACCCAAAGGCAGATATTGTCAGTTACAATATGACCCAAATTTAGTAGTAGATATAGAAGTTAAGGGAGCCAGGAAATGCATTTATCCATACCGAAGTTTGAGGTTGCCAGCGGAATTGGCGACGACGATTTCAATACCTTTGCGCGTGATGGCTATCTAATTATTAAAAAGCCGTTCGATATGAAGCTTATCGATGAGTTGTCACTGTGGACTCGAGAACGATTTTTCGATTCCGAAGGAAACGTTACATCAGTAAGGGCCCAAGACGAATGGCGCAGTATGCCAGCGGTCAAAGAGTTGGCATGTAACGAATTTATACTTGCGAAGTTAAAGGAACTCTACGGTCGCAACCCAATCCCTTTTCAGACGCTTAACTTCCCAATAGGGACTGTACAAAACACCCATAGCGACACAATACACTTTCATTCATACCCACAACGTTGGATGTGCGGGGTTTGGGTAGCTCTAGAGGACATTGCTGATGGGAACGGACCTCTACACTACTATCCTGGCAGCCACCGACTACCCGTGTTAACAATGGAAGACGCGGGAGTTACCCTCGACTATGAGTTCGATGATATTAGAAAAACAAAAGCACAGAAGATATACGAGAAGTATGAGCTTGCCATCAAAGAGCTAATCGAGATCTCTGGCATCAAGAAGAAGACGCTTTGCATTGAGAAGGGCGACCTTCTAATTTGGTCCGCGAACTTACTGCACGGCGGAGATCCTCTACGGGAAACTGGCTCCACCAGATTTAGCCAAGTCACGCATTATTATTTCGAGGGTTGCAAGTACTACACGCCCCTCGCCTCCGACTTCAACCGAAGCGAGATTGTTTATCGCAATAATATTAAGGCCATTAAATAGGTGGAGTGAAGTGAGATTCCCCAAGCGCAAAATCAAGGACCCACTTTCACAAGACGATAGTGTGTCCACTAATGCCAGCCGATGGATTGCTATTGGTATGTGCCTTGGGATTGTTGTTGGCGCAGCAACTGATAACGTGGGACTTTGGCTAGCGCTTGGGCTGTGTTTTGGTGTCGCGATAAGTTCTACAATTGATCAGAAAAAGAAAAAAGCATCTGCGAAATCTAATTCTAAAAGAAAAGCCCCTTTTAGTCGAGATTGAACGGCAAACCGCGAATAGCTTGCAATGAACACAAACTAGCTAAATATATTGGAGTAAAATTGTTGAAAAAATTAGCCTTATTGCTTTGTTTTATATCCTTGGTTTCATCATGCACTCCTGCCTCAAGAGCACAAAGCGATACTCATTGGTATGATGCTCTGCCTCGAGCTTCATGGTCAGAATACGACTTAATCGATACCAAACAAAATTGGTTTGAAGTTTACCAGCTAAACGAGAACACCTACGCCATTTACGAGCCATATCAGTGGCAAGAAGCAATAAGCTACTTGTTAATAGGGTCTGAAAAGGCAATGTTGGTTGATACCTTGCAAGGTATCGGTGACTTAAAATCGGTAGTGGAGCAACTCACTAACTTGCCAGTGATTGTAGTTAACACACACAGCCATTTTGATCACGTGAGTGGCAACTATCAGTTTGATAACATCTATGGCATGGATAGTAGGTTCACGCTAGATAACGCCAAGGGCCATGACCATTCAGTGAATGCTGGAAATATGACAGCCGATACTTTTTGGAAAAATGTACCCGAGAATTTCTCCGCTGATACTTACGAAAACAAGCCATATAAGATCAGCAAATACCTTAGTGATGGTGAGATTATCGATATTGGTGACCGACCGATAGAGGTCGTTTTTACTCCCGGCCATTCACCAGACAGTCTAGTTCTAATCGATAAAAATAATCGTATGATGATGACCGGCGACAGTTTCTATCCTGCGCCATTGTATGTTTATTCTGCCACCTCAAGCTTCCGTGACTATGCGAATTCAGTACAAACGATGCTGAAGTATCGGAGTGATGTAGACTTTCTTCTACCAGGCCACAATGAAACCATGCAGCCAGCGAGCTATTTGGCCAAGCTTCATGCCGCAACATTGGCAGTTCAGGACGGTCGCACCCCTAGTACTATTGGCGATAGTGGTAATCATACATATCAGTTTGAGGGTTTTAGTCTAATCGTGAAAAAGCCGCTGGATTACTAAGTAAGCGAATAAATGGGGTCAGTGTAAAATTTTTGATCAAAGGGGTCAGAGTAACTTGATGTTTGCAGACCTTTCTCTTCGTTCTATCTCTATGCCTCACATTTAGCGGCAGCATGATTGACTATTCATTTGGCTAAGCCAATTGAATAGCTCTGCTGGTAGACTTTAGCTGCCCCGTAGAGGTGGTGAGCATACTGGCTTAGCCAGTATGTGAATCAATCGGCCAGGCGCACCACACGCAAAAAAGGCCTGCATAAATGCAGACCTTCTCTTCATTCTATTTCAGAGCCACACATTGGGAAGCACGATTGACTATTAATTTGGCCTAGCCAAATTAATAGCCCTTCGGGCAGCCTGCGGCTGTCCCGATTGCGACGCAATCGGTCGAACAGCACGCTGAATCGGCCGGGCGCACCACACGCAAAAAAAAAGGCCTGCATAAATGCAGACCTTTTTTCTCTTTGCGTGTGGTGCGCCCGGCACGATTCGAACGTGCGACCCCTTAGTTCGTAGCCAAGTACTCTATCCAGCTGAGCTACGGGCGCTTAAAGAGGTGCGTATTATATAGAAATTGACGCCAATGCAAAGGGGTATTTGCAATTGAATTTAGGGTATTTCTACAATTTTGGGCTTGCATGTTAAGATCAGGGCATTTCCCGGTCTAATCATCGGGGCCATTATTCAAACCTGTAAAGCAGCTAGGTTGTACGCACATGAATAGACATTTTTTACTCTCCTCCCTCCTTATCGCCACGCTGGGCGCGCCTCTTAGTGCTTTGGCGGATCTTGACGCGGGGCTCAAGGCTTTTGAAGAGGAAGACTACGCTACGGCACTGCGCGAGTTCACGGTCGACGCAGAGCGCGGTGTGGCGCTTGCTCAGTACAATCTCGGGCTGATGTATTACTCCGCTCTGGGTACCGATCAGGACTTCGAGAAGGCTATGCAACTGTTTGCGCTGTCTGCCCAGCAGGGTGTTTCTAAGTCCCAATACTATATGGGGGCAATGTACGACAACGGCCAGGGTACGGCGCAGGACTATAAAGAGGCGTATTACTGGTACGAGATGGCGGCAGAGCAGGATGACCCGGCTGCGCAGTATGCGGTGGGTACCATGAATTTCTACGGCCAGGGCAAGGAAGAGGACTACGGCGAGGCGATCTTCTGGTATGGCAAGGCCGCGGTACAGGGCCATCGCGACTCGCAATATAACTTGGGTGTGATGCATGCCAATGGCTTCGGTACGCCCCCTGATGCGGAGGAAGCCCACAAATGGTTCCTCGCTGCCGGTGAGAATGGTAGTGCGGATGCGCAGTTCAATCTGGGCATCATGTATCAAGACGGCGTGGGCGTGGCGCCCGATATTCAGGCTTCGGTGCGCTGGTTCGTGCGCGCGGCACAGAATGGTATCCGTGAGGCTCAGGCACGTGTCGGCATCGCTTTTGCTTCTGGCAATGGGGTGGAGCGCGACTATGTGCGCGCACGCGAGTGGTTTTCACTAGCGGCAGAGCAAGGGGACGTGCCTGCGCAGTCCTTCCTAGCCCGCTTGTATCTCGAGGGTTTAGGCATGGAAGAGCAAGACTTAGTGTCGGCCTATATGTGGTACAAGATCGCTAATAATAACGGCGATGTAGAGGCTGCCAAGGTTATCGCAACCCTGCGCGGATATATGAAGCCCGACGAGATAAGCGCTGCCGAGCAAAGGGTAGTAGCTTGGACGAGTGCACGACGATGATCAATATAACGCGCGCACTGCGCCTAATTGCCCTCCTCCTCGTTCTCGTAAGTACTTGTACGCTAGCCCAAGAAGCCCTTAGCGAGCTCGAGCAACTGCGTAGATCAGCCGAGGCTGGCGATAGTGCAGCGCAGTTCGAGCTTGGCAATCGCTACCTCTATGGCGACGGCGTGGTAGCCGACGATTTCGAGGCGGCACGGCTGTTCCGCCAGGCGGCAGAGCAAGACGAGAACAATGCGCAATACAATCTCGGTGTCATGCTGATGCAGGGCAAGGGCGTGATTGCCGACCTGCCGGAGGCTATCGAGTGGTTTCTCAAGGCGGCAAATCTGGGCGACGCGCCGGCTCAGTTCACCATGGCTACACTCTATGCTAATGGCCAAGGCGTGCAGCAAGATCCTCTTCTAGCCCATATGTGGTTTACCATAGCCGCCTCTGGCGGACATAAGGCCGCTGCGGCGAATGTCGTGCTATATCAAGAGCTAATGAGCGACAGGCAGATCGTCGAGGCGCAGCGTATGGCCACGGCATGGGTAGAAGATTTCAACGAGAAACGCGCAATGGAAGAGAACGCCGCGGCGATACGTGCAGGAGCGCAATGAGCCCTAAACGCCTACTACCCGCCCTGCTCTGCGCCCTTTTGAACACGGCCGTACATGCAGACTACGAGGAAGGAGTCACGGCCGCGCAGAACGGCGACTATGCTACCGCTCTGCACGAGTTTCAGCTGGCGGCAGACGAGGGGCTAGATCTGGCCCAATATAATCTTGCGATACTGTATTTCACTGGCCGCGGAGTCGAGCAAGACTACACCTTGGCTTTGCACTGGACTACAAAGGCCGCCGAACAGGGCCACCTCAACGCGCAGTTCAACCTAGGCGCGCTTTACTATACCGGCACGGGCACGGCTGTCGATCTCGAGAAGTCTCTTTACTGGTATACAAACGCGGCCGAAGGTCAGCACGGCGAGGCTCAGTACAATTTGGCGACGATGTATGAGCTTGGGGAAGGCACGCCGATGGACTTAGTGCGTGCGCATTTCTGGGCTAGCGCATCACAGTACAACGAGTTCGGTGATGCGCCTGCCCTATTGCAAACGCTAGCGGCGAAGATGACGCCGGAACAGCTTAGTGAGGCGCGTGGGGCATTTGCTCGCTGGCGCCTGGACCTGTAAAGACGCCTTGCTCATCGTCTTCATCTGAATCGCTGAACAGGCTCAGGAAATCGTCCAGAATAAGGTATAAGGACGGAATCATTAGCAGCGTGAGCACGGTGCCGAACAAGATCCCCCAGCCAAGGGACAGCGTCATCGGAATCACTAACTGCGCCTGCATGCTCGTCTCGAACATAATCGGCAACAAGCCCAAGAAAGTCGTCATAGTGGTCAGCATGATCGCACGGAACCGGCTAGTGCCAGCGTCTACTACCGCATCATGCAAGTTCTTACCCTCTAGGCGCCCCCTGTTCACAAAGTCCACCATAATCAGGCTGTCGTTCACCACTACGCCAGAGAGCGCGACCAGACCAAACAGCGACATCATGCTGAGTGTCGTATCGAAGATGATGTGGCCGATCAACGCGCCAATCATGCCGAAGGGAATCACCGCCATCACAATGGCCGGCTGAATATAAGACTTCAAGGGAATCGCCAATAGCGCATAGATCAAGAACATCGCAGCGCCGAAGAAGATCGCGATGCGCGTCATCAACGCGGCCTGTTCCTGACTAGCGCCACCGAGCCCGAAGTTGACGCTAGGATACTTGGCCAACAACTGCGGAATAAAGTTCTCGGTAACATCGCGAATCACCGTTGCCGACTGCGCAACCGTAGCGTCCACGTCAGATGTAATCGTCACGGTGCGTTGGCGATCGATGCGATTAATACGGGCAAAACCCTCACCGATACGTGCCTCTGCTACCTGCCCAAAAGGAACTTGCTCGCCTTGAGGGGTGCGTATGCGCATATCCTCCAAGTTGGCGATAGAGGCACGTTCATCCTCTGGGTAGCGCACCATCACTTTGAGTTCGTCTCGTCCACGTAGCAGACGCTGCGCCTCATCACCATAGAAAGCTTGTCGAACCTGACTTCCCAAAGAGGTCGCCGTTAGGCCAAGGTGTTCCGCTTCGGGTTTGATGCGCAGTGTTATCTCCTCGCTGCCGCGGCTATAGGAGTTGGTTACGTCAAATACACCGGCGTAATCGGAAAGTTTTTCTTCTAGCTCCGCTGCAGCCAGCTCCAGTTGATCGTATTGCGTACCCGTTAGACGCATATTGATCTTCGCGCCGCCACCGGCATTGGTGCTAGAGGAAAAACGTAGCTCGCGGGTATTCGCGATAAAGCCCACTTTGTCGCGCCAATGTTGCTCTATCTCAACGGCACTGATCGTGCGCCCTTCGCCGGCCTTGGTCAGTTCCACCGTCACGCCACCACCGTCATCACCATTGGTGAATACCATCACATGATCGATAGGCTGTTCGTCGGGAAAGTCGTCGTTTAATGTAAGAATGGCATCCTCGACTTTGGCAAGTGCCGTATTGCGCTCTTCATAGGATACCCCATCGTTCATCACCAAGTTTGCTTGTATGAAGTCACTAGGCACATTAGGAAAGAACTCGAAGCGCACGATGTTGCCTGCGACTAAGCCGATGGAGATAAGCATCATTCCCAAGAATACTGCCACTGTGGTGTAGCGATTCCTTAGGCATTTCTCGAGAAAATTACGATAGCTGGTATTAATAAAGCGATCTAAATGCACCGCCACCTTATCTTGGAATCTCTCCAACAGACTTGGCTTGCGCTTCTTAGTCACTAATCGTGCATGGGCCAAGTGAGCGGGCAGAATCAGCTTGGATTCGACTAGAGAGAAGATAAGACAGAGTATCACCACCACACCGATTGATTCGAAGAAAGGCGCCACTTGCCCCCCAACCAAGAGCATTGGGGCGAAGGCTGCTATTGTCGTCAAAACGCCGAAGGTTGCAGGCACGGCAACGCGGTGCGCCCCTGCAATCACGTTGTCTAGACTATGCCCGTGTTCGGTCACCTCCGAGTGCACACTCTCGGCGGTGATGATGGCATCGTCCACTACTATACCGAGCACTAGAATCAAGCCAAACAGACTGATCATATTGATGTCGACGGGGTATGGACCAATCGGCATCAGCCAAAGAGCGCCGAAGAAGCTAATGGGAATACCTACCATCACCCACAGCGCGATATTCAAGCGTAGGAAGGTAGTCAACACTAGGAATACCAACACCGCTCCCATCGCTAGATTGCCCAGCATCATGTTTAACTGGCTCTTTAAGTAGAAGGCTTGTGAACCCCAACTGTCTACATTGAGACCGGCGGGCAAGGTGCCTTGGCGTTGTTCGATATAGGCCACAACAGCTTCTTCGATCTCCAGCACGCTCTGTTCACGCGTTGCCACCACTTGCACGCTGAGCGAGCGGTTGCCATCGAAACGCGAGAAGCTCTCAGATTCTACAAACCCATCGGTCACGGTGGCCACGTCGCTCACCAATAGACGCGTGCCATCGCGATTAGTACGCAGCACGATATTGGCGAAATCTGCCCCCGTAAAAGCCTGTTCCTTAGTGCGCAGTTGTATGCGACCAGTGTCGGTGCGAATGGCACCGCCGGGCATATCGATCGATGAGGCGCGCACGGCGTTAGCCACTTGCTCTAGCGTAAGACCATAGGAACGCAGTGTGTTTTCCGACACCTCTATGGCGATCTCGTAGTCGCGGTCGCCAAGAATATTGGCCTGGCTGACCTCGGGAAGCGCAAGAATCTCTTCGCGAATATCATTTGCGAAAGTCTTCAAAGCTTTATCGTCTAAGTCGCCGTAGATGGACACATTCATCACCGCCTGGGTGATCTCGAACTCGCGGACAGTTGGGCGCTCTACCCCAGCAGGGAAAGTAGAGATGCTATCGATGCGACCCTTGATCTCATCGAGTAACTCGCTTACCTCGTACTCGGAGGATATCTCCAAGGTCACAGTGCCTACGTTCTCACGCGCTACCGAGTTCATGCGGTTGATGCCTATCAAACCCTGCAAAGACTCCTCGATGCGGATCACGATAGCCTCTTCCACTTCCTCTGGCGCAGCACCGGGATAAGCCATGCTCACCTGCACGGTGCGGGTCTCAAAGTCTGGGAAGATCTGAATCTTAATCGTCCACGCTGAGGCGATGCCAGCGAAGAGAATGAACATCATCAACAAGTTTGCAGCGACTCCATTGCTACTAAACCAGGCGATGATGCCAGTCTTAGAGGTGGTTTCAGGAAGCCTCATAGTGTGCTCTCCGTCGACATCTCGAAGCCTTCTGCAGTGGACACGCGCATGCCCTCAATCGGCACCGGCACGGGACTGACAATCACGCGATCGCCATCACTCAGACCACCGTCTACGTACACAGAGTTGGTATCGGTACGCAGCACATTGACGGTACGCATGCGCAAGCGTTGCTCGTTGTCCATCACCATCACTTGGTCGGAGTTACGCACGGCACTATGGGGCAGCGTAAAGACGCCATGGGCGGTTATGCCTTGCAAAGTCGCGTTAACGAAGCTACCGATGGACAAGGCGGGCTTGCCATCATTAGTCTCTCGCAAGCTATACGGGTCGCGCACTTGAGCCACGGCATAATACACACGTGTGGTGCTATCGATAACGCCATCGGTACGCACTATGCGCGCATCCCACTGCAGCGCCTTACCGCCTATAGTCGTCGTAAGCGTCACCGGCGTGCCACTTGTGCCATTGGCTCGCGCATCAGCACCCCAGGCATTGCTGCTGGAGGCATTCGCGATATTTTGTGGAGCCCCTGGTCGCGGCAAGTTAAGAAAAGCAATATCTCGATCGGTCAGTGGCAAACGGACCTCTGCGAAGTCCACAGCGAAGGTACGTGCGAGTTGGGTGCCAGTGCCCACATATTGGCCGATATCCACCATCTTCTCGCGTATCAGCCCGTCATAAGGCGCGCGAATCTTGGTGCGCTCCAACTGGCGGTTTGCTCGGGCTAGGTCCGCCTCGGCGAATAAGACTCGGGCATTAGCCTCGGCTAAGAATGGCGTGCGCAGCGCAAGTGGTGGCGCATCGGCACGGGCGCGACCGGAGGAGTCCCACTGCCTTGCGGCCTGGTCCGCTTGAGCCTGCTCTTGAGTAAGCTGGGCCTGAGCGGTTAATAGATTGGCGCGAGCCTGTTGCACGGACACTTCATAGTCTGCCGAGTCTAGGCTCAACAGCAGGTCGCCCTCGCGGAAGAAACCACCCACCACAAATTTCTCAGACACTGACATCACACGGCCGGAAACTTCCGCGGCCAGCGTGGTCTGAGTGCGTGGCTCCACAGTGCCTTGCGAGGAGACGGAGAACAACATATCGCGGGCATTGGCGGTCTGCACCTCCACCAATGTGACACGCTCTTCGGGAGCATTCACAACAGGGCTCGGTCGGTTCATGATCATAGCGGCCGTGATAGCACCTGCCCCTGCCACGATGAGGATAGGTATGATGATTTTTTTCATTGTTCAAGTTCCTTGAGCATCTGCTCATTACTTTGCACGGCGACGCTGTAGAAGTCGCTCATCTGGGCAAGCCGGCGATGCGTGGCGGCCATGTTCTGCGGGATAGTTCGATCTGCCTGCTGCAGGATCTCCTGCATTGCGCGCATACGCGCGATATAGGTCTCGATCATGCGTGAGAAAGGCGATTCGGCGAGTTGATAATAGTCCTGACGGTCGCCTGGCCGAGTGACACGTTCGATCATGCCTATAGAGACCAAGGTGCGAGCATTCGTACTCACACTGGCGCGGCTAACCTGCAATGCCTCTGCAAGGTCTGCAAAACTAACCGGCCCACCATGCACGATGAAGTAACCGAAGAGCCGCCCGGCAATACGGGCAACGCCATCGCCCTGAGCATAGAGTCCCATCTGCTCAATGAAGCGGCCAATGCCGTCTTCTTCGTTGGCAGACAGCGCAGCCTCATGGCTGGGCTTACTATTAAAGAGCGCATTTTCGTCAGGCAAACTGTTTTCCATGAACCATCTCTATAGTGAATTGCGATCAAATTTACATTCATTTTGTTCAGTCGCAACTAAACAAACTAAACATCGCGGATTGTATAGAAGAGTGAGGGACACACAAAGCAAGGTGGGACTAGGGGATGTTTGGCTGCGTTGGGACGAAAAGTAACACTACCCTAGCGGGCGGCAATGGCCTGAATCTTCTTAACCATGGCCTGCAAACCGTTACCACGGGTAGAGCTAAGGTGTTTGAGCAGATTGAGTTGCTCGAAGTAGGCGTCTATATCGAAGGCGGTAATCTGCGTGGGGGTCTTGGCATTATAGGCGGCGAGCACGACACCGAGCAGGCCTTTGACTATAAAGGCGTCGCTATCGGCTTCAAAATAGAGCTTGTCGGCGTCGTGCTTAGCAACAAGCCAAACCTGGCTCTGACAGCCGCGCACGAGGTGCTCTTCTGTCTTTTGGGCTTGATCCATGGGGGGCAATTCCTTCCCAAGGTCAATAATATACTTATAACGATCCTCCCAAGAATCAAAGAAGTCCAAAGCCTCTAAAATATCCTCAGGATTAATTTCAGTACCGAATCTGTTTTCACTCATGTGCTATGCCAATTTCAAGTCTTGTTTAATTCTGCTAAGTAAGTAGATCTAATGCTTCGGATCTTGATTCGGCAATCGTCGGGGATATGCGGTGTCAGACACGCCGTGAACCCATCCATGGGGGCTCTTCGCCAGCATCCGACCGCCATGGATGGCGGGAGTGTCGAGAATGCAGGAGCAATTCATCGACCCTGCTGTCGAAGGT
>CAJXUA010000026.1 GCA_913060695.1 uncultured Gammaproteobacteria bacterium
GGGCAGGAGGGAGGCCTCACCGCGACGGGATTGCGGCATGCGATCAGCGAGGGAGCGCTGCGGCGACTGCGTCCGATCGTGATGACCATGACGGCCATCGTGGCCGGTTTGTTGCCGATCATGCTTGGTGACGGCACTGGCTCAGAGGTCATGCAGCGCATCGCGGCCCCGATGATCGGCGGCATGATCAGCACACTCGTTCTTACGCTATTAGTGCTGCCGGCGGTATATTTTGTCTGGCAACGCTGGCAGTTGAAAGATGAGCTGAGTACAGTGGGTTGAAGATAGTTCAGCTTAGGAATTCTACAACGTCAATTTCGCTAATTACTGATTGACGGCACAGCTACACACTGAAGTTGCTGTCAAGAGGCGATTTTTTTCGCATTTTTTGTTTTCTGACTTATACACAATGTAATACTTGATACAGAAATGGTTCAACAAACGCTGAAAATCCTAAAAGGAAAATTACGAAGTGACAAACATAGAGCCTACTATTTTAGAGCAGTTAAACGAACATTGTAGCTGCGTTACGCTAGATCGTGAATTGCTCATCGGCTTCCTTGCGAATCAGTTAGGCGATGACGCAGAGGAAATGCTGGAAAGTCCAGCTTGGCAACAATATTTTTCTTCCACGTCGGTATTCGTTCCAAAACGCGATCTGGATAAAATGCAAGCCATTGTACGAGCGATCGAAGAGGCTTCGATGCTCAGCGGATATCGCGAGCAAGTGATGTCCTGGGCCCCAAGCACAGCTCAATCCGACTCCAAGGCTGCCGGTGTGTTTATGGGCTATGACTTCCATCTAAGTGAACATGGACCACAGCTCATTGAAATTAACACCAATGCGGGAGGGGCCTTCCTAAATGCAGTATTGTCTCGCGGGCAACATCAATGTTGCGGTGAAACAGTAAGCACTGAATGGGCCGACGATTTTGATGAGGGAGTCATCGATCAATTTGAAAGTGAGTGGCTGAAAAAAAATGGTAAAGGCAGACCTTCGACTATTGCAATAGTTGATGATCAACCAACCGAACAATATCTTTATCCTGAGTTCAAATTGGCAAGACAGCTTATACAGAGAAACGGGATAGAGGCTGTAATACTTTCACCGAGCGATTTGCATTATGAAAACGAGGTGCTCTATGGGAACGGTAAACCTATCGACATGGTCTATAACCGGTTAGTGGATTTTAGTCTAGATGACCCGAGTCATAAAGCTTTACGACAAGCATGGCTAACAGGAAGTGTCGTTATCACACCTAACCCATTGGTCCACGCTCTTTTCGCAGACAAGCGTAATTTGTCCTTATTGACTGACGCAGTTCTTCTCGACAGATGGGGGTTATCAGCTGGAAATATTGAATTACTTCGTCTAGGTGTTCCTCGCTCGGTACTAGTGACATCAAGCAATGCCGCGTCTCTTTGGAAAGAACGGCGAGAATGGTTCTTTAAACCTGTTGCAGGTCATGGGAGTAAAGGTGTCTATCGTGGTAGCAAGCTCACAAAGGGAACCTATGAACAAATTCTCACAAGTGATTACATTGCTCAGGCCTATATTCCGCCGTCCAAACGTTTGGTTGTAGTGAATGGAGAGAAACAATTTCTTAAGATTGATGTGCGCCTCTACACCTATAAAGGTAACGTACTGATTGGCGCTGCAAGGTTGTATGAAGGGCAAGCAACGAATTTTCGCACACCGGGTGGTGGTTTTGCGCCTTTACTTGTTATGGCGGATAAAAGTAGTAAAAATACTTGTTAAATTTGCTTGGCTACGTGCTTACACCACTCAGCCGCTCAATTTCCGTTCTGAATTTGTGGGTGTTGGTTGCGCTGTTTATCAACGCAAACTGTGCATCTAGGTATTCTTGCTGTGCACTGATGAGCTCCAGATAACTGTAGCTACCTGCAAGGTAAGCTTGTCTGGTATCTTGCATAGCGCTATTAAGTAGGGGGATCACTTCTGATCGAAGGCTGTCGACTTCGGAGATAGCTTGCTGAAGCTCTTTGTGTACTGAGGAGATTTCGCCAACAAGTCTGTTTACGCTCGTAGTTCGTCTGATTTCGACTACTTGAAGATTAGCCTGCGCGGTCCTGATGCTTCCAGAGGCTCTGGACTTACTCATAAGTGGGATCGATACGCCGATCACAAATCCTGTCTCATTGAACTCACGTAGGTGTCTAATCCCTGCCGTCCACTCAATATCACTTTGCTGTTTTTCCTGAGCTTGACGCAACTCAGCTTCTAATAATCGAGACTCGTCGGTGAATATTTAGATGTTGGGGTTAGATTTCACGTCAGCGAAAAACGACTCGATTGAACTCGACTGCGCCACAGCTAGTAGCTCTGAGGATGCGCCTTCAAATCGAGGGTTATTTTCCGCCTCCATGTTAGATAGGCGCAGTCGACAGCTTTCCAAATAGGTGGCGGCTTGTTCAGCGTTGCGTGCTCTAATCAATGTGGGGAAACCCATAAGTTGCACCGATAACCCATAAGTTGACATCTGAATATCTGGGGTTGGGTTGACGATAGTTAGCAGCCCGCGCCCAGAAAGTGTATTAAATATCTATTTAATTCAAATGGTTAGTGGGTATTTATTAGGCTCACAAGTAAAGATTTTGGCGCTCTAGCGGGCATCATGGCAATGCCGATGTGATTGCGGCGATTAATATTTTAGCCCGAGGACGGCAGGACTTAGCCTGTGGAGAGACGTCGTTGGACGACTCGTTGAAGCAGGAAGCTGTGCTATATCGCAAGAGTAAGTCACCCAGTGCGGCTCTGGCCACGTAAGGAATCCCCATACGATAGGATGCCATGTTGTAGCGCTTTCACAGCAGCGACATCAATCTGAATGCGAGCTGGAAATGTTCACGCAATGGCATGAGGGCGAACGTTGGCGTCATGATCGCAGCCCTCTTGGTCAGCCGTACGGGGCAGGCCTAGCCGAGTTTGCTAGTCGCGGTACACTGATCACCGCCATCGTGATGCACTCTGTGATCCAGATCATTCGGGAGGCCAGCGCACTACATCAGCGCTTTGTGTGTGATCAAGATGGAGCTAATCTACTTGACCCTTCTTCAACTACAGTGGTAGAGTCTTCGCACTAATAGTTAGGATCAATTACGTGCACAAGAAATTCGTCATAGCACTTCTGCTTATTCTCAATTACTCCCTGATGTTCGGAGTGACGGAGGCTGCACATATGCCCGACAGCGAACATCCCTACGGCCATACAGTGGATTACGACCACGCAGACAAACTTCCGGAACACTCGCCAGACGACGGTCACGAGTTTCACGACCAACATCACAAGCACGGTGCCCATGTGCATCTAGGCTTTGCACTCCCTGTCAGCATTGACATCAGTGCGGAGCTTGTCGTTGCAGCGCTCATAAAAAATCACAAACTCTCTTACTCCAATTTGACCTACTCACCTCCAATTCCACCGCCCACCCGCTGAACTTCCGAAAATTTCCCTATTTTCAATTCGGTTCTCTCAGAGAGCCGATGACTGGAGTTCATGCTCATGAAAAAAATTTCAGATGCAAGGCTGCTTCGCGGCTGCCTTCTGCATCCAATGTTCAATAATTCACCGCAGCGGCTAGGGCTATGGAAGCGTTTGCAGCCATTGTTTGTCAGCATAATTCTCTTCAACCATGGCGCGCTGGCCAGTTCGGCAGAAGGTACCCTATCACTCGAAACGGCCATGGAGCTCACTCTCACGCAGAATCCGCAGTTGCGGGTTTTTGATTTCCGCGATGAGGCGCTTCGGGGGCAGGCCGAAACTGCGGCACTCAAGCCTGCGATCGAAATTGGGGCCGATGTTGAAAACATCGTCGGCACTGGCAACGTTCAAGGCGTTGATGGTGCCGAGCTGACGGTTTCTGTCTCTTCCGTGATTGAGCTTGGCAACAAGCGCGAGGCAAGAATGGCATCCATCGGCGCCCGACGCGGCCAGTTGAATGCAGAAATGCAAGTTGATGCCCTTGACCTGCTAGGCGAGGTAACCCGTCGCTACATTGAGAATTTGGCCGCACAGAACCGACTCTCATTGGCACAGGACGCAGAGAGCCTCGCTCGCGAAACCCTGCAAATTGTGCAAGACAGGGCATCAGCAGGCGCCACGCCCGATGTGGAGGTGCTGCGGGCTGAGGCTGCGCTGTCACAGGCCGAACTTCTCGTGTCGTCCGGAGAGAACCAACTCAGGTATGCCCAGGTTGCGCTGGCTGAGCTGTGGGGCGAAACAAACCCTACTTTCGAATCCGTGACAGGAGATATTTACCAGATCGAAGAGACGGTTAGTTTTGAGAACCTTTTTTCGCGCGTTCAGCAGAATCCGTTCATCCAGATATTCGCTAGCGAGGAGCGCATGCGCGAGGCAGAAGTGCGCCTGGCAAGAACGCAGTCAACAGCCGACCCCCGCTGGTCCCTTGGTGCCAGAAGGTTCCAGGAAGGTGGCGACTTAGGCTTGGTCGCTGGCTTCAGCATTCCGCTGTTCAGCGCGACGCGCAACCGTGGGGCCGTGCGGTCGGCAATCGCAGCGCGCGATGAAGTGGAAGTGCGACGAGAAGTGGCGTTACTCAATCTGCGCACCCAATTGTTCAATGCATTCCAGAACCGGCAGCAGGCACTCATCACCATCGATACATTGCAGACTCGCACCATCCCATTGCTGACTGAGGCACTTTCTGAGACTCAAGCCGCATACGAGAGTGGGCGTTACAGTTACTTGGAGTGGGTGACTGCCCGACAAGAGCTAATCGGTGCGCGTAGCACGCTCATTGATGCGGCAACCGCTGCTCTGCGTCACGGCGCAGACATCGAGCAGTTAACCGCCGAGCCCCTGCTCTCTCCCCTGATTGATCAGACCAACTAACAGGATCAAACCATGAAACCGAACCGTCAAATAAAGCTGCTACACGCATTGTTGTTGTCGCTGTCTCTCACTGGTGCAACTGCGCAGGCCGCCGACGCGGATGAGCACTCCGATCATGATCACGAACCTCCTGCCGTTGAGCTTGCGGAAGAAATGCATGCAGAAGAGGGGCATGCTGAGGAAGAACACTCGGAAGAAGAGCACGCTGAGGAAGAGCATGCTGACAGCGTCGTCATTGAACCGAGTATGGCGCGACAGGCAGGTATGACCACCGCATTAGCTTCCACAGGCATTATACGTGAGGCCATTACGGTGTATGGCAGGACAACCATGAACCCTCAGGGGGTAAGCGAGGTCCGAGCCCGCTTCCCTGGTCTGGTGGTTGCGATTAACCCTGAAGTCGGAGACCTTGTGGTTGCTGGCGAAATGATAGCGGAGATCGAGTCCAACGAGAGTTTGCAGCGTTATCGGATTCAGTCACCCATCGACGGGAGAGTGGTGTCACGCAATTCGAACCCAGGAGAAACGACTGGGGATCAGCCACTGCTCACGATTATCAACTATGACCAACTGTGGGCCGAGCTCACAATTTTTCCGTCCAATGCACGACGCATCCAGCCAGGACAAGAAGTGATCCTGGAAGCAGATGGCGAACTGATGAAAGGACGCATATCGCATATTTTGCCTGGTTCGAGCGAATCCCCTGCGGTTCTTGCCCGTGTCACTTTGGATAACAGTGATGGTCGCTGGAGTCCGGGTCTGTTGCTGCAGGCAGATATCATAATTGGTCAGACTGAGGTCGCACTCGCTGTGGATAACCGTGCCATTCAGAGTTTCGAGGACAACCCGGTGGTCTTTGTACAGGAGGGCGCTACTTATGAAAGCCGAACGGTGGAGCTTGGGCGCAAAGACGCTGAGCAGACTGAGATACTAAGTGGCCTTGAGCCAGGGGAGCTGTACGTTGTAGAGAACAGCTATTTGATCAAAGCCGATCTGGAGAAATCCAGCGCCGAGCACGCCCACTAATAAGGAAGCCAACATGATCACATCAATATTGCGCCTCTCTATTGAGAGGCGGTGGCTGGTTTTGTCATTGATATTTTTATTGCTTGGAGCGGGGGTATGGAGCTTCCAGCAACTTCCGATCGACGCAGTGCCTGATATCACCAACGTTCAGGTCCAGATCAATACCGATGCCCCGGGCTATTCACCTCTGGAAACGGAACAAAGGATTACCTATCCAATAGAGACGGCTCTCGCTGGTCTACCCAGCTTGGATTACACACGTTCGATATCGCGTTACGGTTTGTCGCAGGTCACAGTAGTCTTTCAGGATGGGACTGACCCCTACTTTGCGCGCAATCTGATCAACGAGCGACTCGGCACCATCAAAAGCAGCCTGCCACCTGGGCTGGAGCCTGAGATGGGACCAATCGCCACTGGACTGGGGGAGATATTCATGTACACGGTCTCGGCATTGCCCGGCGCCGTTCAGGCAAACGGCGAGCCGTACGACCCCACTGCACTTCGAGAGATACAGGATTGGATAATCAAACCGCAGTTGGCTCGCGTACCAGGGGTTGTCGAGATCAACAGCATCGGTGGTTACAACAAGCAATACCACGTGACGCCATGGCCTGCCAAGCTTCTAGCCTATGACCTGACCATGGAGGATGTTGTTTCTGCCTTGCGCGCCAACAACGACAATCGCGGCGCCGGCTATGTAGAGCGCAACGGTCAGCAGCTGTTGATTCGCTCACCAGGCCAATTGGCCACGATGACAGACATCGAACAGGTGATAGTGGCAAATCGCAGTGGGGCGCCAATCCAGATACGGGATGTTGCCGAGGTTTCCATCGGGGGCCAATTGCGTACCGGAGCAGCAACGCTTAATGGTCAGGAAACAGTGCTAGGTACAGCGATGATGCTGATGGGCGAGAACCCACGTTCCATCTCGCGCGCCGTTGCGGAGCGTCTGAAAACTATACAGCAATCCCTGCCCGAGGGAATTGTCGCTGAAGAGGTTTATAACAGGACTATTCTGGTGGACAAGGCAATTGCCACTGTGGAGAAAAACCTGCTCGAAGGCGCGTTGCTGGTCATCGTCGTCCTCTTCCTGTTGCTTGGTAATTTCCGAGCGGCACTCATTACAGCCGCGGTCATTCCGCTCGCCATGCTGGCAACTCTCACGGGCATGGTGCGCACCGGAGTATCGGCTAATCTGATGAGTCTTGGTGCATTGGATTTTGGTCTCATCGTCGATGGCGCCGTGATCATTGTGGAGAATTGCATCAGACGCCTTTCCATGGCCCAACCGCCCTCTGGTAAAAAACTGCCGCTGGACGAACGGCTGGAGGTCGTTTTCAACGCCACCAACGAAGTCATTCGCCCCAGCCTGTTTGGCGTGCTCATTATCACCATCGTGTACATTCCGTTGTTCACGCTCACCGGTGTGGAAGGGAAGATGTTCCAGCCGATGGCGGCAACGGTCGTCATGGCGTTGCTGGCCGCATTAGTTCTGTCACTCACTGTGGTGCCGGCCGCGATCGCTGTCTTCATGAGTGGCAAAGTCAGCGAGAAGGAAAGCCCGATTATAAAAAGCGCCAAGTGGCTCTACAAACCGTTGCTTACAGCTGCACTCCGCTTGCGGTGGCTGGTGGTCACCGTCGCCGCAGCACTGGTGGTAGTGTCAGCATGGCTGGCCACGACACTTGGTTCTGAGTTTGTTCCCCAACTCAATGAAGGTGATTTCGCAGTACAGGCACTGCGAACAACTGGCACAGGGCTTGAACAGTCGGTTGCCATGCAGGAAATGCTCGAAGCGCGCATCATGGAGTTTCCGCAGGTCAGCACAGTATTTGCCAGAATCGGAACGCCTGAAGTTGCGACAGACCCTATGCCGCCCAATATCGCAGACACATTTGTCATGCTGAAACCTATTGAGGAGTGGCCTGACCCGACCCAAACCAAGGATGAGCTACTCATTCAAGTTCAGGAGGCGCTCGAACAACTACCGGGCAATAACTACGAGTTCACCCAACCAATCGAAATGCGATTCAACGAGCTGATTTCGGGTGTCCGCGCGGATCTTGGCATCAAAGTTTTTGGTGATGATCTTGATCAGTTGCTGGCATCAGCTCAGAGCATTCTCGAAGTCGTGACCACCATAGACGGCGCGGCGGACGCACGCGTGGAACAGGTGACAGGGCTGCCCATGTTGTCGATTCATCCCAAACGGATGGCCATCTCGCGGTACGGTTTGAACGTCGCAGACGTACAGGATTACGTCTCGATGGCCATGGGCGGGGAGTCGGCTGGTTTAATCTTCGAAGGAGACCGTCGTTTCGAACTGGCAGTACGTCTGCCTGAGACGCTGCGTAATGATATTGATAGCATGGGCGCGTTGCCGGTGCCCCTGCCTGATGGAAGTTATGTTCCTCTGGCAGAGATTGCTACGCTCGAGATTGCTCCGGCACCCAATCAGATCAGCCGAGAAAACGGCAAGCGCAGCATCGTTGTTACCGCGAATGTGCGGGACCGCGACTTGGGCTCTTTTGTGGCGGAAGCTGAGCAACGGGTCCTCAATGAGGTCACACTACCGGCAGGATACTGGTTGGAATACGGAGGTACCTTCGAGCAATTGGAATCTGCGAGCCAGAGACTATCGATCGTTGTTCCTCTGACGCTTGTTCTGATTCTGGGCTTGCTGGTCATGGCCTTTGGATCTATGAAAGATGCCTTGATCATTTTCACAGGGGTCCCTTTGGCGTTGACAGGTGGCGTGCTGGCCTTATGGTTGCGAGATATGCCTCTGTCTATTTCCGCAGGCGTCGGCTTCATCGCCTTGTCCGGCGTTGCAGTGCTCAACGGACTGGTGATGCTGGCATTTATCCGCGACCTTGTGAGGGATACCGGCGATCTCGTCTCATCGATTGTCGAAGGAGCACTGATCCGCCTGCGTCCTGTTCTCATGACTGCACTGGTGGCGAGTCTCGGGTTCGTGCCGATGGCGCTGAATACAGGCATTGGTGCAGAAGTGCAACGCCCTCTCGCCACAGTGGTAATCGGAGGAATTATTTCTTCGACACTACTGACACTACTGGTGCTGCCGGCGCTTTATCGGATATTTCATGGTCGCGAAAAGCGCATAGTGAAACACTAGGTAGGTTGGAGTTCGGATGAACAAGAACGGGAAAATGCAACATGAGTGATGACCATCTCAAGATACGCACTGCAAGCCAGCGAAAAATCTTGTGGATAGTTCTTGCTCTCAATGTGGCGCTGGCAATCGCGTTTTTGATTACGGGCGTGAACGGGGATTCCAGCGCGTTGATCGCCAACGGGCTTGATAACGCCTCTGACAGCATCGTCTACATCATCACGCTGCTGGCGCTGAGTCGTCCCCCTGTATGGAAGCGCGCCGCCGCGCGCGTTTCCGGGGGACTGCTGATCCTGTTCGCCGTAGGTATCCTGTTTGACGTGGGCCGCCGGTTCTTGGGCGATCCTGAACCGTTAGGTTACACCATGATGGTGATGGCAGTGATTGCTGTGGCAGTGAATGCGCTTTGCGTCTGGCTGCTTAAGCAAATCCGAAATGCCGAGGTAAATGTCCGCGCGGCAACGACCTTTAGTACCAACGACTTCGTCGCGAATGCGGGGGTACTCATCGGCGGAGGGCTCGTGCTCTGGACGGGGCAGGCGTGGCCCGATCTGGTTGTTGGGCTGGCTGTTGCGGCGATTGCTCTCAAAGGGGCGAGCAGCATCCTGCACGATGTCAACAGCGAGAGTGAACGGAAAGAGTGAGCTTCAACTTAGACACCCATACCGTTCGAATAATTTTCCTTAAACAGTGGAAAGCTCCGACCATCGTGGGCGAGCAGAAAATTTTAGATCGCACAACATGCTGATTTATAAGCGGAATAATGAAAAATGGGTTATTAAAATGGATTTGATCAATTTATGGATTATTTTCGGTGAATCTAGAGGAAGCATTAACTAGAATAGTGCTAACAAAATCAATGCCCCGGATTTCACCTTATGAGTTTCCTTACATTGAAGCGGTCTGTGCAGGTTGAGTTCAAGTGCGGGAGTTTGTCCTATATTTACTAGTGGTGTAAGAAGTTCGATGGTTTGAGAGCTAATCACGGTGGCTTGTTATTGCAATCCCAAGCGCTCTTGGGCGCTCGCAACATCATTGAACCGGCGGACTACTTCGCCGAGTAGGTCGAGCTCAGCGACCTTTCGCTCCGTGTTCAACAAATCAAATCTTCGATTTATGGCATTGACGTGAATTGTGCGTTTGTCGCCCATCTCCACTACTTGAGACAAACTAAGATTTAGCTCAGTAGCGGAGATGCCGCTTATGCTTTCTGTGCCTAAAACATTCTCAACATTGGAACTGACCCTAAATGACGGATCTAGATTTACTGTTTCACGCTCTCCCGCGAGAGCCTCGTTGAGCAAGGGGAAGATGCGTAATCGTGGGTTAGCCTCCAGCGTCGCGTTGATTTCGTCCTTTAGCGTAATGGTGCCGTTAAGCGTCTGTTGTGCCCGAGCAAGCGGACTTGTGGTAGTTAAAATACCACTAAAAGTTAACACTTTAAGTGCATTAAAGTTGCTCCTGTAATAGCGAATATAATTGAGCTAGCTCAGACGTGCAGTCTGAGTGGAATTGCTCGATACGTTAATTAGGCTATGCCAGGGGGGCTTGAGAAGGGGTAATAAGGTGGTAGGAATACCTGTGTGATTAGTTTGGAAAAATTCGGGAATAGCAAGCATACCGTCATCATTAGGTGACGACAGATAATAGAGCGAACTTAGAATGGCAATGCTTACGGAGCTAAGTTTACGTTTAGAAAGTACTGTATCGAGGGAAAATTCTTTCTCGATGTCGGAAGATTCTTGCTTCAAATGAGCAATTTCGACGTGAGAGTTTTCGTTCTCGAAATGTAATGATACGGCTGGCTCGTTGCAGTCAAGACAGTAACGAACATGTAAATGTGCGATGCTACTAAATAATAGGAATGTGACTGCGACAAAGCTGACCGCGCTTCGAAATAGTCTACCTCACTGTGTGATATTTAGCAGTTTCATAGCTGTCTTGACGCGGGTCTAGAAAATATTTTAGGTAGATAACATCTACAAACAATTCTTTATGTATGGCAAGGATATATCGATAGTCGGATCCATATTGGCACACTTCGTAACATGTCCATTCGAATTGTAGTTGCGCAGTACCATCACCTAAGTAGGCGATTTGTACCAGCGGGGCATTTTATTGGCTTTCTCAGAGGATGTTGAAACTCTTAACCAAAGGCCGGAAAATTTAGAGCACTGTGATTGCCTATCTCAAAAAAATGCACCATTCTATCCGCTCAATCGTACACCAGTAACTTTAAGTTCATTTCTTCAGCAGTCTCAAGCCATTTCCGACCACAAGCAGGCTCGCACCCATATCAGCGAACACTGCCATCCACATAGTGGCGTGACCGGTGAAGGTCAGCACTAGAAACACCATCTTGATGCCGAGTGCGAGCGCAATATTCTGTTTCAATACGTTCGCTGTGGCTTGGGACAACCGTACGAAAATCGGAATCTTGCGCAGGTCGTCGTCCATTAACGCCACGTCGGCAGTTTCAATGGCAATGTCGGTACCGGCGGCGCCCATCGCGAATCCGATATTGGCCCGCGCCAATGCTGGTGCATCATTTACACCGTCTCCAACCATTCCGATCTTGCCATTCAATGACATTCGCGCCACCTCACGCAGTTTGTCTTCTGGCAACAAGTTCCCCATGACGCGATCGATGCCAACTTGGCTGGCAATCGCCTCGGCGGTATGCGGATTGTCACCGGTCAGCATCATTGTCTTTATACCTAGTGCGTGTAATTCGGCGATAGCGTGGCGACTACTGTCCTTGATGGTATCGGCTACTGCGAACAAAGCATGCACACGGTCGCTATCAACTAGCATCACAACAGTTTTGCCTTGGATTTCGAGTGCCGAGAGTCTCGCCTCCAATTCCGGAGAGCACGCTCCAATCTCTTCGACCATGCGGTGGTTACCCAGGTAATAGACCGTGCCATCAATATCGCCACGCACGCCACGCCCGGGCAAGGCGGTGAAATCCCTCACCTCGCGTATTGTTACCCCATCGGCTCGAGCGGCGAGGGTTACGGCATTAGAGACTGGGTGGTCGGATCGTGAGGAAAGGCTATAGGCAAGCACCCGAGACTCATTGAAATCCGCATCTTCCCAGACCTCCCAGTCGGTTTGCTCTGGCTTGCCATGTGTAATCGTGCCTGTCTTGTCGAGCGCTAACCACGTCAGATTTCGCCCCTCTTCTAGATACACCCCTCCCTTGATCAGAATGCCGCGCCGCGTCGCTGCGGCTAAACCGCTAACGATACTTACTGGCGTGGAGATGACGAGGGCACATGGACACGCGATTACCAGCAAGACCAATGCCTTGTAGATCCATGGCAGCCACGCCTCTCCTAGTAGCAATGGCGGAAGTCCCGCCACCGCTGCCGCGACCCCGAACACGATGGGGGTGTAAATGCGGGCAAACTGATCGACGAAACGTTGAGTGGGTGCACGGCTTCCTTGCGCTGCTTCGACTGCTCGAATGATACGAGCCAACGTAGTATTGCTTGCGGCCGCCGTGACACGATACTCGAACGAGCCCAATTCATTGATAGTGCCAGCAAACACCAGATCCCCCTCAGTCTTCTCGACCGGCAGACTTTCGCCTGTGATTGGAGCCTGATTAACCGTTGAATGACCCTGAATCACCTCACCATCAAGGGCGATCCGTTCTCCCGGTCTGACGCGTACCCGGCTACCCAGCGCAACCGTTTTGGCCTCAACATCGACCCATCTTCCGTCACTTTGCTGGATGGTTGCAGTTTCTGGTGCAAGCTCCAACAAGCCGCGTATCGCGTTTCTTGCGTGATCCAGCGACTTGGCCTCTATGACTTCTGCGAGCGCAAATAGAACCATTACCATAGCGGCTTCTGGCCAATGGCCAATAAATATCGCGCCAGTAACCGCAATCGACATTAAGGCGTTTATGTTTAAATTCAGATTCTTGAGTGCGATTAAACCTTTCCTGTAGGTAGGAAGGCCGCCAAGAGTAATCGCAAGGAGTGCAAGCGCGACAACTGCCCAGCTATTGGCCCCATTGAGCCAGTAAACTACCTCCGCTAAAATTGCCGCCACGCCAGACACCGCAAGGGGTAACCAGTTAGTTGGTGAAGGACGTAATGATGTCGTCGCCTGAGTTGTCGGTTCAAGCTCTTCTGCCTCGAATCCATCCAACCTAACTGCTCGCATGTCAATGGATGACAAAGCTTCCTCTATTGGCGCTAGAGACTGCATCTGGTGTCTCACTAACAATGTGCGCTGTATTAAGTTGAAATCCATCCCAGTCACATTGTCTAGTTTCGATAGCTTATCGCGGATCAGTTTTTCTTCAGTCGGACAATCCATGTTGTTGATTCGGTATAGAGCCGTCGCCGCACTCAATTCGGTTGTTTTTGGAGCTAAGGAAGAAGTCGAAGTAAAGGGGGTGCTACATTCCTCTGAATTACAGTAGCTCATAATAAATCCTTATCCGAAATAGGTTGGTGTTATGGATTAAAAACCCTATAGTTACTATAGGGTCAAGTATTTATTACTTATGAGGTCGTAAATGGATATTAAAATTGGCGAGCTAGCGTCACGTACTGATTGCCAAACTGTGACTATCCGCTATTACGAGAAAGAGGGGTTGTTGCCTAAGCCTATGCGTAGCAGCGGCAATTACCGGTTGTATAGTGAAGCTCATATTGAGCGCTTAAATTTCATCCGCCACTGCAGGTCTTTGGGTATGATGCTAGTTGAAGTTCGGGCTCTGCTAAGGTTTAGAGATACTCCTAATCAAGATTGCAGCCAGATCAATGCTTTGTTGGACGAACATATCCAGCAAGTTGAAACTCGGGTAGAGGAGTTGTCCCAATTGAAATCGAACTTGATCGCATTGCGCGAGAAATGTGCTGGAGCGCAAACTATAGAATCATGCGGTATTTTACAGGGCCTATCTCACGACTCTAATCTTATAGATTTTAAGGATGCACTCGCCCTACAAGGTTTGGGTTGCAGTTCTTAGGTGAAATCGTGGTTTTGATCTTTTACACTAGGTGTTTTTTTCCGGGAAATTCTCGAATAGTAGGTAATCCCCCATTTTAAACAGAGGTCATCAGTAGGATCAGGCCACAATGGCCAACGTCTGTTTCGGGGTAAATCCTCGAAGAGTCATGTTAGGCCTCTCGTTGTTATAAGCTCATAGCCATCGAGTGGCAAACTCCTGCACTTCGTCTATCGAATCGAACTTATACTGCGCCAACCAACTGTATCTTACCTTACGTTTGTAACGTTCCAGATAAGCGTTTTGCTGTGGCTTGCCAAGTTGAATGTGCATCTACGTAATCCCGCACTTCTCCGCCCACGCAAAAAGTGCGTCGCTGTTGTACTATGGCTCCGAGTACTTCAGTGCTGGCCTAGTGACATGGGCGAAAAGGAAGCGTATTACGCCGATTTATATCCCCACACAGAACGCTTTAATTGCAGTGCACTGCGCTGCATAAATGGCTGGATCTCTATTTTTTTGTGAGTCTAGATCACGCACAAAGTTTAGCTACGAAGTGGCAATGGCAAGATAGTAACGAAAGGCCGAATACTGCGATTCGGTGAGTGCCTCCAAGGTGATTCCGGCTAGCAGTTTAGCCCTTTACTTTAAAGGTCAGTTGGTAATTGGGTGGTTACAATATGAAGTTCTTATTTCATCAACTTATATATTCTGGTTTGATATACGAGTTTTTTTAGGCTGTTAAAAAAGTGTTTATTATTGCAGGTTTATTTGGCATTTTGAGTGCTTGTTGAGAACATGGTCACGAAGAAAGTAGTGATGATGGTGAGAAGAAAAAGGAATATATTCGTAGCCACGATTAAAATAATTTCCTCGTACTCTAGGCGCATTCTAGATGACTTTTCTGCGTAATTATTCTGTATTATTTGCAATCCTTTCTGCAGCTCTATTTGAAGCTGCAACCCCCGCAAGTAAATGGCTTCTTTTAGGTTTGACACCCATTCAGTTAGCTGGACTTTTGTATTTAGGAGCGGCCTTAGCCGTAATGCCAATGTCCATCTGGAAAGGCACTTCGCCACTTCCTCCAATGCATGACAGGCCCAACAAACTGAGGTTATTAGGGGTTATTTTATTTGGCGGTATTTTGGGGCCGATATTTCTTATGTTTGGCTTAACTTTGTCGCAAGCTGAATCGGTATCCTTACTGCTGAATTTTGAGATTGTTGCGACTGCCATTATCGGTGTATTTTTCTTTCGTGATCACTTAAGAATTTCAGGGTGGGCTGGAATCTTTACTGCTTTTATAGCCGCCACGCTATTCACATTCTCACTGCTAGGATTTGAGTGGCTTGGATCTGTATTAGTCTTATTGGCTTGCTTAATGTGGGGAATAGATAACCATCTAACAGCTACCATTGATGGGATTACACCTAGCCAAAGTACTTTCTGGAAAGGCCTGGTTGCTGGCCTTGTTAATTTATTAATTGGCATTACTCTTGACCCTTTTGTTTGGGATTCAACAGTAATAGTAAGTGCTTTGTTTGTGGGGGCATTGTCGTATGGTGCGAGTATTGTTCTCTACATAAAATCTGCGCAAGTAATGGGTGCGACAAGATCTCAGGTTATTTTCTCAAGTGCACCTTTTTCTGGCCTTTTGTTATCTGTTGTGTTGTTGGGAGAAGAACTGACAGGCAGTCATATATTCGCCGGAGGACTGTTTGTCATTGCTATTACACTGCTTATGCTAGACAATCATGCGCATTCTCATACACATGAAAAACTCGCACATAAGCATTCTCATCGACATGATGACAATCATCATAACCACAGCCATATTGGCTTGGATGAATCTGTAAGGCATACCCATTTTCATGAGCATGAAGCACTAGAGTACAAGCATCCGCATTGGCCTGATTTGCATCATCGACATGAACATAAAAAATGGACCTTAATTATCTTAGTTGGGCTTTACTATGTATTTTGATTTCAAAACGTTTGATCCAAATAAGGGGTTAGTACTAGATAAGGAAACAAGTTCCTTATGTAGAATGGAAGTAAGAGAAAATGCAGATCTAAGATGGATGATGAGTGAAGATGGTGTGCTTCACGGAGCCATGTCACTAAAGGAGCCATGCGTTCCGTTAGTGCCTTATGTAAGGTCAATGCTAATTGCTCATATTCTTAAGCCTGAAGCTACAAAAGTACTAAATTTAGGTCTCGGTACTGGCGCTATAGAACGCTATATTGGTGAGGTTTTTCCACAAGTTAAACTGACCACAGTTGAAATGTCACAAACAAGGCTTGAGCAAGTCAAACGTTTTTTTCATTTATGCCCTAGCTCAAGTAGTTTGATAGTTGTTCAGGATGCATCAAAGTTTATATCTCGTAAAATCCCAGAACAGGATATTATTTATTGTGATTTGTTTGATGTTCGCAGTAATTACAACGAGGTACTCTCAAATGACTTCATTACAAACTTATGGGAAGCGCTATCTAAAAATGGCCTCATTGCGATCAACTATGTGCTGGAGAATCAAAAAAAACTAATCAATACCTTGATAATACTGCGAAAGATATTTGCCGTAACCGCCATTATAAAAGTCGAAGGTCATACCAATATAGTAATTCTAGCCTTTAAAACCGATAAATCTGATGGTGAATCGATTATCTTAAATATCAATAAATTTGATGATGCTTATGATCTTAATTTCGCAAATGTCCTTCAGTCGATAGAATGGCTTCCACACCCCCCCTAGTACTTGAGTTTAACGATTAGAATCGAGATGATCGATAGGAATCGAAAACAGCCTTTGTTAAACTAGCAAAGTCTTATACCTGCATTCTAGGGCGATAACTCGTTCAAAAGGTTCATTATTGTTAAGCTAACTCAACACATTAATAAACTGAATCAGTGAAGGATTGACCCACTCTGCATCATGCTGTTATATTGCAAAGTAACGGTTTTTCAGAGCGTCATCCTGTGCATATCAATATTCTTATAATCCTGTTAGTTATACTCAATAACTCAACATTGTTCGGCGGAGTTCACGCCAGCAGTACGTTTGACTCTGAGTATGCCAGCGGGAATGTCATTGAGATTGAGCACAGCCATGGTCACAAGCATGGCCATACGGGTGACCACGCGAACTCTGAGCATGCACTTGATTCGCATAGTACCGCGACAACAGAGACTGACTCCGATCACGAACACTCTCACAAGCATGGGATCTATACGCAGTTGAATTGTGAGGTTCCGAAGTCTTATTCATTTGCAGTTGTGACTAGCACAAACGCAATTCAGATCAGTTCAGCAATTGCAGTTCTCAGCCCTACTTATACTCCTCCACTTCCCCCTCCCAACCTCTAAGTTTCATAAATTTGCCATTGTTCTCTTTGCGGAATTAACTCTAGCGAGCGCATCCGTGTGTGGGTATTTGTTCTTGAAACAATCTCCCTTTAGAACTCTATGTGGCATCGACCTGATTTCGATTAGGCAAATGAAATTCTAGAGGATTAAGTGATGCACAAATTGCAGCATCTGCTTATCAGCAACCCATATGCGGTGTTGGTGGCAATTTTTATACTACTTTTAGCGAGTTTTGGCTTTGCTCCAGACGCGCTCGCCCATGGGGTGACAGCAGGAGACAAGGGTTTCATACAAGAAAGTTCTGGCGCACTTGTCATTCCGTTCATGTATCTAGGTGCTAAGCACATGGTTACCGGCTATGACCATCTGCTGTTTCTGGTCGGGGTTATTTTCTACCTGTACAGGTTCCGTGATGTTGGCTTATACGTGAGCCTATTCGCGCTTGGGCACACGATCACTCTTTTGCTAGGCACATTCCTAGAGATTGGTGTCAGCCCCTATCTCATCGATGCGGTGATTGGCTTCTCTATCGTCTACAAAGCGTTAGACAACATGGGGGCGTATCAGCGCTGGTTTGGGTTTCAGCCCAATACTAAAGCAGCCACGATGGTGTTCGGTTTATTTCATGGGTTCGGACTCGCAACCAAGATCTTAGATTACGAAATTTCACCCGATGGATTACTCACAAACTTGATCGCTTTCAATGTAGGCGTTGAGTTAGGTCAGCTGCTCGCCTTGAGCGTGATTCTAATCGCTATAGGGTACCTGCGGCAGTCTAAGAGCTTCTATCGACGGGCCTATCTAGCCCAGGTCGCGTTGATGAGCGCTGGGTTCCTCCTTATGGGTTACCAAATAACCGGTTATTTCGTGGCCTAGGCCAATCAATTTAGTTTGAGGACATTTTCACTATGAACAATACAAATCAACCAGCAGATGTACAGCTTCCATCGTCTTTCCAGCTATTGAAATCCACTGCTATAGCGGCGGTTGTGGCGATGCTGTTATTGCTCGTCATTGTTATGCCCGCGGAATATGGCATAGACCCAACCGGGGTAGGCAGTGTGACTGGCTTAAAGAGAATGGGTGAAATCAAGGTGCTGCTTGCCGAAGAGGCCGCGCAGGACGAGGAAGCTTTGCTGAGCGCTATCAATGGGACAGCGCCAACTCCTCCGGCCGAGGTGGTGCAGACTGCCAGCCCTAGCAGCACGGTAGTTGCAGAGATTGCCGAACCAACGCTAGCAAATGGTGAGCGCAGTGATGAGATGCAAGTGACCCTAGCGCCAGATGCTGCCACCGAAGTTAAGGTCACCCTCGCAAAGGGAAAGAGCGTGCAATTTGCTTGGGAGTCTAACGGCGGTGCGGTGAACTTCGATACTCATGGAGATTCTGCGGCTCTAGATATTAGCTATTTCAGCTACGGAAAAGGCATAGAGCAGAGTCAGAGCGGCACTGTTGAAGCTGCTTTCGATGGGCATCACGGGTGGTACTGGCGCAATCGTACGGACACGGCGGTGACGATTACACTTAGAACCACTGGTGCGTATACCGATATTCAACAATTGCATTGAGTCGTGTAGGTAAACGCGAGGGCTGTCTTGCAGCCCCCAACGAAAACACAAATGTATGTAGAAGGCTTTCATATGAACACGAAAGAAGAAGATCGATTTAGGCGGAAAGCACTGAAGGCGATAGGGTGTAGTGTTGCAATATTCTTCGCCTGCAGTGGTGTTAGTTCTGCGGCCGAAAGTTTGACCCTAGCGAGCGCAATTAGTGCTGCAATAAATGACAATCCGGAGCTGAAATCGTTTAGCTATAATATGAGCATTCAAGACGCGCGAATCATTCAAGCGGGCTTGAAACCAAAGCCGGAACTGAACGTCAACATCGAAGACATATTAGGGACAGGCGAGGCTCAAGGGTTTTCGGGTTCTCAAACTACCTTGAGCATTGCGTGGGTTGTGGAAGGCGGCTTAGCGCAGCGTCGTGTCGATGTGGCGCGAACTGGTTCGCTCTCGTTGGCTGCAGAGGCAGAAGTAATGCGTCTGGATACTGCTGCCCAAGTGGCGCGGTATTACATGCAAGCGCTAGCGCTGCAGTTACATAAACAGTTAGCCGGCGAAGGCATCTCATACGCGACTGAGAGTGTTTCGACTATAGGGCAAAGGGTTGAGGCGGGAACCGGTTCTGCCGCAGATCTTGCACGGGCAGAGGCAGAGCTAGAGCGACTCTTGCTCTATCGCGAGGGTATGAATCATGAGCTTGAAATAGTCTTCCACCAGCTTGCGGCTTTGTGGGGTGAGCTGTACCCCGAGTTTACATCTGTTGAAGGCGATATTACCGAGCTGCCCAATCTTCAGCCTTTTCCGATGCTCATAACACTCATTGAACAGAACCCCGACATAAGTCGTTTTCTCTCAGAGCAAAGGCTACAGGACTCTATTTTGCAACTAGAGTTGGCGCAACGCAAAACACCTTGGCGTTTCAATGCAGGTATACGGCGTATTCAAAGTTCCAGCGACACGGGCTTTGTTGCCGGGGTCACCATTCCATTGAACCGAGGCAATCTCAATCAAGGCCGAATCCAAGAAGCGCGAACCGCAATCGAGAAAACCGCCGCTGAGAAAGAGGCTGCGATGATTCGCATCCAGACAAATTTATTTGTGGTTTACCAAGAGCTAGAACACAGCCTTCATCGTGCGGAGGTGCTGCGCAGCGCCGTGATTCCAAAATACCAAGAGGCGCTTGAACAGGTGCGTCGTAGCTATGAACTTGGTGCTGCTAGCTATATTGAATGGTTCCAGATCCAAGAGAGCGTTCTTGAGGCTCGCAGCGACGTGATTGAAGCAAGCTTACAAGCACAACTTAAAAATATTGAAATCGAGCGGCTGACTGGTTTGCGAATTGCACAGTCACTCTCTACACAATGAGGCGCATTATGAATCCAATCTTTAAACCTTTGGCAGCTTTTCTAGTTGCTTTGCTATGCGTTGCTTGCAGTGACAGCGAGCCGATGGAAGCTATCGCTCCGGTTGCTGATAACTTGCCACCAGAGGAGCGCGGTCCGAACAACGGGTTCATGCTTCGAGACGGTGACTTCTCTGTTGAGCTAGCCATTTTTGAAACGGGTGTGCCACCAGAGTATCGAGCGTGGGGACGTGTAAGCGATGAGCTGCTACCCCCGAATGCTTTGACCCTTAATGTTGAATTGACCCGCCTAGGGGGCATTGTCGATTCGATTGGCTTCTCCCCTCAAGGTGATGCTCTACGTGGTGACATGACGATCTACGAACCGCATTCCTTTAGCGTCAGCGTCAACGCTGCTCACAACGGTCGTTCTTACCATTGGGAGTATGACAGCTTCGAAGGCAGAACCATGATTGAGCCTGCGGTGCGAGAGGCGCTAGGTATCACTACGGAAGTCGCTGGTCCTGCAGTCATAGAAGAGTCTGTGCCCGCATTCGGAAAAATAGTGAGCAATACAGAGAACGAGGTGCAGGTGAGGGCGCGATTCGAAGGCCAAATCAGCAATGTTTACCGCTCGTTGGGCGATAAGGTCAATGCGGGTGACCGTTTGGCGGTAGTGGACAGTAATCAAAGCCTAACTCCTTACACCATCACTGCGCCTTCGAGCGGAACGATAATTGAGAGACAGGCAAAGGCGGGCGAACAAACTGCAGGCAGGGAGCTATTCACCATCTTGGATACAAGCTCTGTTTGGGTAGATCTTGCCATCTTTCCCGGTGACTTAGCCCGCGTTGCGGTTGGTGCTCCGGTGCGTATCTATGTACCCACGAGTGAAGAGCCAATCGATGGCAGTGTGGCAATGTTCTTGCCAACGGCGACAGTGAATCAGTCCGTAACGGCAAGAGTGGTTTTGAACAATCCGGACGGCCTTCTAATACCCGGTATGTGGGCTAATGCACAAATCCATGTAGATGAGTACGAAGTCCCACTCGCAGTGAAACGCATTGGGCTGCAATCGTTCCGAGATTTCACCGTCGTATACGCACAGGTGGGCGATGAATACGAAGTAAGGATGCTAGAACTTGGGCGTCAAGATGATACGTGGATTGAAGTGCTTGGCGGCCTGCCAGCAAACACCACCTATGTGACGGAAAACAGCTACATTCTAAAAGCCGACGTCGAAAAATCTGGCGCAAGCCACGATCATTAAGGAATTACTATGCTGGAATATATTATCAATACAGCGCTGGCTCGACGTGGCTTAGTCTTAGTGCTCGTTGCTCTACTGATGGGTTTAGGGATATGGAATTTCAATCGCTTACCTATAGATGCAGTGCCCGACATTACCAATGTGCAAGTAGTGGTAAACACTCCTGCGCCGGGGTACACCCCGTTGGAGGCTGAGCAGCGCATTACCTTCACAATTGAGACTGCTTTAAGTGGCATGCCTAGCTTGTCCTATACGCGTTCCGTTTCCCGCTATGGGCTATCACAGGTTACCGCTGTTTTCGAAGAGGGCACTGACATTTACTTTGCTCGCCAACAAGTCAGCGAGCGAATCACAACGGTCCGTGGCATGTTGCCAGAAGGTTTAGAGCCGAGCTTGGGGCCAATAGCGACCGGGTTAGGTGAAATCTTCATGTTTACCGTCGACGCTGAACCGGGTGCGACTAATCCGGATGGTTCGTTGATCACACCCACTGATCTACGGTCGGTGCATGATTGGATCATACGCCCGCAACTTCTTCAGGTTCCTGGAGTGGTGGAGGTGAATCCTATAGGGGGTTTCAAGAAAGAAATTCTTGTGGCGCCAGAGCCAGAGAAAATGCTCGCTTTCGGTGTAGATTATGCGGACATATTCTCAGCACTTGAGCAAGGTAATGGCAATCGAGGAACGGGGTTTATTGAAAACAACGGCTCTCAATTACTGATGCGCATGTCGGGGCAAGCGCTCACCTTAGAGGATCTGCGCAACATTCAAATTGCTCAGCATGAAAGCGTGCCAGTGTTAGTGCGTGATGTTGCACGTGTGGATGTTGGACAAGAGCTACGCTCAGGCGCTGCGACACAGAATGGCCGTGAAGTGGTTATGAGCACCGTGTTCATGTTGATTGGCGCAAATAGTCGTGAGGTTGCTAACGACACAGCGGTGGAACTTGAGAATATCAAGGCCAGCTTACCTGAGGGGATCACCGTAACGGCTGTTTACAATCGTTCGACATTGGTCGACAAGACACTCAGAACAGTCGAGAAGAATCTAATCGAAGGTGCGCTCTTAGTTGTAGTGATCTTGTTCCTATTGCTTGGCAATATTCGCGCCGCGATTCTAACTGCTGCCGTCATACCGATTGCGATGCTCATGACGATTACCGGCATGGTGCAAACTCGTACGAGTGCGAACTTAATGAGTCTAGGGGCGCTGGATTTCGGGTTGATCATAGATGGCAGCGTAATTATTGTAGAGAACTGCTTGCGTAGATTAAGTGAGGCAAGTTCGAGCGGTAGGTTGGAACTACAACGGCGTTTAGAAGTAGTTTCGTCTGCAACACGTGAGGTGATGAAGCCTGCACTATTCGGCGTGTTCATAATCACAGCTGTTTACATTCCCGTTTTCGCTCTGGAAGGCATAGAGGGCAAGATGTTCCATCCGATGGCAATCACCGTTGTCATCGCATTGCTCAGCGGTATGTTGCTTTCGATTACGTTTATTCCTGCCTGTATCGCTCTACTCTTCAAGGAACCTGTCATTGAGCGTAGAAACATTATCGTTGGCGCAGCCAAGAGTCTTTACAAGCCGCTACTCACTTTGGCACTTCGGTTCCGCTGGCTAGTAGTGTTGCTTGCAGTTGTTTTCGTAGGCGTGTGCGCAAGTTTAGTTAGCCGTATGGGGAGTGAGTTTATCCCCAATCTCGATGAAGGCGATATTGCGATGCACGCTCTTCGCATTCCGGGAACCTCGCTCGGACAGGCAATTGGCTTGCAGTTTCAGCTTGAGAAAGAGATAACGAAAATGCCCGAAGTGGAGAGGATATTCTCCAAGATCGGCAGCGCAGAGGTGGCGACCGATCCTATGCCACCAAGTGTGGCCGACACTTTCATTATCATGAAGGAACGTGAACTTTGGCCAGACCCACTAAAGCCAAAGACGCAGATTGTTGAGGAACTCGAAGCGATCGTGACTCCGGTGCCGGGAAACCGCTATGAGTTTCTGCAACCCATTCAGATGCGTTTCAACGAACTGATTGCGGGAGTGCGTAGCGAGCTAGCAATTCAAGTTTTCGGCGATGATTTCGATCAGCTGATCGCGCTAGGTGGCCAGATTGAAGAGGTAGTGAACGGTATTCCGGGAGCTGCTGATGTTGCAGTGGAGCAAGCCACCGGGCTGCCAGTTCTGACTATGGAGCCTCGCCGCGAAGTTCTGTCGCGGGTTGGGATAAGCATTGGTCAGCTACAGGACACTGTCTCAATGGCACTGGGTGGGCGAGTTGCGGGCCAGTTCTTCGAGGGTGACCAGCGCTCGGATATTGTGGTGCGTCTCCCAGAGCGACTGAGAAGCGATCCAGATGGCTATTATTACTTACCCATCATCACCCCTGATGGTAATTACATGCCACTAGGCGAGCTTGCCGATATTAGTGTCAGTAATGGCTACAATCAAATCTACCGCGAAAATGGCAAACGACGTGTAGTTGTCACTGGCAATGTACGTGGTCGAGATTTGGGATCGTTCGTTAGCGAGATTCAACAAGCAGTGGCGCGTGATGTAGAGATACCAGCGGGTTATTGGATTGAGTACGGTGGTACTTTCGAGCAGCTCGAATCTGCGACAGCACGATTGTTAATAGTGGTTCCAGTGACGTTGATCCTCATTGGCGTTCTCTTGATGATGGCGCTTAGCTCATTCAGGGATGCGGCGATAATTTTCACTGGGGTTCCGTTAGCCCTTACTGGCGGGGTGCTTGCTTTGGTCGCACGAGATATACCTTTATCCATTTCGGCAGGTGTCGGCTTCATCGCCCTTTCTGGTGTAGCGGTGCTCAATGGCCTTGTCATGCTCTCATTCATTCGGGATTTGCGTGATCAAGGTAGACCGCTTAATGACGCCGTTATGGAGGGGGCACTGGGGAGATTGCGTCCCGTGTTGATGACAGCGCTAGTGGCATCGCTCGGCTTCGTCCCAATGGCACTGAATACTGGCATTGGTTCCGAGGTGCAACGACCGCTAGCAACAGTTGTGATAGGGGGCATCATTTCCTCCACGTTATTAACGCTCATCGTGCTACCAGCCCTTTATCGACTTGTACATGGCATGAGTACATCAAAGCAAATTAAAGTGGATGCTTAAGGTGTTATGCTCCCTACCAGAGGATCGGAGGGAGCATTTCCATTAAAAGTCTTTGATTGTCATTCCGGTTTTTGCAGGATGTTGAGGTGTGCCGCTAGCAGACTGCTATGCCAACGGTATTTGAACTGCAGACGAACTAGTGACAGATCCAAGTGCTCTTTTGAACAAAGTCTTTGAACGATGCAGCTCGATATAAAAGAGTTGAGTTCTTGTAAAAAGATCACCGATTAATTACAAGGGCAAATACGCCCAAAGCGAAACCCTCAATCGGCTACCAAGCGCGTTGTCTAAACAGAACCCCGCGCAGCAGTTTTCTCTACTATCCAAGGTTGGTTGGTCAGCAACTATAGAGACGGTATTGGACACGAACTCCTTAACCGTAGGCACGCAATGTAATATTTCGTTAGTTTCTGTGACTAGGCTTATTAGATAGCGTTTTTCTCCAGTTGAGCAAATGACAAACAGCGAGTCCGCGCCATTCAGATCACAGCCAAGTGCTCTGGCATAGGGTTCGATAGTTTTCTCCCAAAAATCTCCAAAACTTTCATCAGGCTCGCTTACTAAAGATAAGTAAGCTAGCTCAAATGGTTGGCATGGTATTGCGTCGTATAGAAAGCAGATATTCGAGTTGAGGAGTGTGGTACCAAGGGGTTCTGGTTCGTAGTTCATCCGGATGACATCTAGTAGAACTTGAAGGAATTGGTGGGGTCTTTCAATGTTACGAGATGAGATATCGAAAGCGACTAAGTCTTCTTTAGGTGGTTCTTCGAGCGTCTCTTTACTATGGATTTGTTCTTTCTGAGCAATGGCAAAGTAGAGGGTATTAATTGCAAAAAACATAGCATCTATAGGGTATCTGAAGTGTGCTGGACTGTTGATTAAGTGTCTCATTTAGTTCTCCATTGAGAATTGATTGATCTTGGTAAATAGTGCTCTAAGACCAAAAATAGCGTGCCCAATTCGATATTTCACTTAAAATCCTCTAAAAAGCTTAAAAATGGCATCAAAATACGTTAAAAACCGCTAAAAGCGCGCAAAATGGTAGATATTTCCATAAAAAGTGGTATTATTTGATCATGGCGCAGTTTTGGCCATAATTTGGCTCTTGGCGTAATCTCGTGAGCCAGCGAACTCTAAGCGTGTATCCACGCAAAACACCCTCTAGAACTTCCTAACTCAGCACTTCTGAGCTCGATCTCATTTCAGTTCGAACTCAGTTCAACTTGCTGTGGGTTTTCGCATGTCTGGAATAAAGGGAGGGGGGCTTAAAACAACTAAAATGGAGTATTTCCAATATGAACGAGAGCTCAATAAAACCCTCCCAGCAGGGGCAGCTAGACAGTCTTTGTGGGGTTTACAGCGTCGTGAACGTTGTGGCGTTTCTCTATAAAGATAGGCCTCACTTCAAACGACGAGCGCTGATGAACGCGTTACTAAAGGCATATGCGGATTGGGGGCCACTAGAAGACATGGTCACTGGAGGCCTGGATACGTGGGAGATGGATATGCTGCTCAACTTAGTTATGGAGCGAGGGTATTTCCATCAAAAGTATCCAATAACGATTAGTAAGCCATTCCTAAAAGACCGCAATCTCAATGTCCAAGAAGTGCTTATCAGGATTCGTCGCTATATAGGACGAAACAGCTCTAAAACTGTCCGTGTAGTGCTAATAGGTACAACCATTCATTGGTCTGTAATTCATGCTGTCGATGCTCAGTTTGTGTACTTCTTCGATAGTACAGGTGATCAACAGGCTCGGCTGAGCTCATTCACGCTTAAACACACCAATGGCAAGCGGGTGCTCCACAAGGAGTCGATCTATTACATTCAGCGGGCTAAGGAGAGTGAGCTATGAGGGGGTTTAAGAGTATTAAAGGAGGGCGTGCTTATCTGATTGATGGTGAAGTTACGGCTAGTGAGCTCATTAGCTTCGCTCAAGTTCTAATTGGCAGACGCTTCAGACGGGGGACTGTACTCACGTCTAGCCAGCTTACTAAGGAGTACCTTTCGCTTAAGATCTCGCAGTATCACTTCGAGGTGTTTTGCGCTGTGTATTTGGACAACCAACATCGGGTTATCTGTTTTGAGCAGCTGTTTCAGGGCACGATCGATGGTTGTGCAGTTTACCCTCGAGAAGTCTTGAAAAGGGCATTAGAGCTGAACTCAGCCGCAGTAATCTTTGCGCATAATCACCCTAGTGGCATCGCAGAACCAAGTAATGCAGATATCAACATTACCAAACGGCTAAAAGCTGCACTGGATACCGTGGATATTCGGGTGCTTGACCACTTGGTGGTGGGTGGTGATGAAGTTATATCGTTTGCTGAAAGGGGGCTGTTATGAGCACTTTTAGGGGCCAAATGTTACTTGGTTTAATATGCATTATGTTCGTTATGTTGGAGAGCAGCGATGGCTAGATCTAGAGCTACAAATCTCCCCAAGCTCTCTCAAATCAGCAAACCTCCGCTAAAACTAGTAAAGAAACACACCCCACATGCAATCTACGAAATCTATCTCAACAGCCTGGCCCCCTCTGGCCGCTCAGGTATAAAGAGTCTGCTCAACACCTGCGCCAGGCTCCTAGACCCGAAGCTCGATAGCGCTACCTATCCTTGGCAAACACTCAACTTTGCGGATGCATCTAAAGTACGTGCGGAGCTGCTTTCGCGAGGATATGCAGTGGCGACGGTTAATTTGGCACTTTCAGCGATTAAGGGGCTGGTTAAAGTCGCGTTCAATCTCGGAATCTATAGCGCTGATGAGATGGCTAGGGTCTATGCGGTTAAGCGGGTTCGAGGGCAGGTTCTACGTAAAGGACGTTCTTTGACAGTTGCTGAGGTTAGGAAGCTTTTAAGAGCTGCTAAGGGGCATTGTTGTGAGAATCGCGGGTGCAGGGATGCTGCGCTCGTGCTACTGGCTTGCGGGAGCGGACTTAGAGTAGCGGAGCTGGTATCTCTTGAAGTACGGGATTTCGACGTAGAGAGCGGGTCTATTCACATCAAGCGAGGGAAGGGGCGTAAAGAGCGGAAGCTATACCTATCGAAGCGTGTCGTTAAGGCGCTCAAACCATGGCTAGAAACGCGGCACCGAATCGAGACACGACACCAGCTAGAGAGACCCTTATTCTGCAGAGTCACCAAGGCAGGGGTGGTTGTGCCATCTGCACTGAGCAAGGCTGGGGTTGCTGACATTCTGACTAATTTATCTAATAGAAGTGGAGTTGCCAGATTCACTCCTCATGATCTAAGGCGCACCTTCATCACTCAACTCCTAGATCGAGGGGTTGATATCAACACCGTTAGACAGTTAGCTGGTCATGCCAATATAGCCACCACAGCAAGCTATGACTTTAGGGGCGAAAAGGCGCTAATTAGAGCTACTCAAGGACTTACTTGGTAGTCGTCTACTTAGGGTTTAGTATTTTACGGTAATTCTTTGGCTCAAGAGCGAATTCCACATCTTTGCTATTCCACTTAGTGACAACCCGTTTAGAACTCTCCTTAATAGTTAAAGTGTCTAGTGTCGGGTAATTGAATTCAGTCATAAACCGGGCAATGCGATGATTAGAGTGGCCTTTCTCAATTCTCCGGTGTTTCAGAATCTGAATGACTCTGAAAATTGATTGAGCTTTGTAAGGAACTAGGGTGGATTCGGGTAACTTACCTTTAGTACATCCAGCAGTCTTGCGTATGCAATACCCGACTACATTAGCTAGTACCTCCCCTCTAGTTACGCTTTCTCCTTCACTAGAGCTCGTATAACCCATATCTTTGCAAAGCCCATCTAAGGCTTTAACGGTTTCTGCGTCTATATAGACCTTAAGCTCGCGTAATCCAGACTCGCTTCTTTTCTTAACAAACCTTTCCCTTCTTTCTCTAGCGTTCTCTCGTAGTTCTTCAGGGGTCTTAGATTTGGGTCTGGCCATTTGTAACGCTCCTATTATTACTACCTTTGTATAAGTGAATAAGCTTGGTTCGCAAGTTAAGTGCAAATTCCCTCTTTGGCAATAGATATATAGAAACTATTAGAAGAGGTGTAAATATTCTTTAAGCCGTGAGGTTCACGCTTTAAAAATAGTAAATTAGTTATCTAATAGTAAGTGTGATACTCACGCTTATTAAAGTAATGACAAATCCTTTAGCCTGGCAAGCATTTCGAGAGTTCTACGGTTCGCAATTTTGTAAATTCCGAAGTTGTAAAGTGCTTCGCATGCAATGTGTGTATGCATAACTGCAACAATTAAGAGGAAATTACTTTGAACCATAAATTGATAAAGAAGCCCGAAGTCCTAGAGTTGTGCCCATTTTCAGAACCTACTTTATATAGGCTTATAAAGAAGGGAGCATTCCCAGCGCCAGTGTCTCTAACTGGAGGTAGAGCCGTGGCTTTTGTAGAGGCAGAAGTTATTGAATGGATAGAAGAACGAAAAAAAGAACGACTTGCAAAAAAAGATTAAGGAAATATTCCACATAAACGGCCGAAATCGACAGCTGCTAGTGCGATAACGGTCGAAATCTAAGTCAAAGAGGGCGTTTTGTCTCTCGATCAGGAGGTGTTCTGTGCTCTGCGTGCTTCAAAAGGCGCAGAGTACGGATTTTAAGTACGTTTTTACTGAACAATAGAGAGCTATATTGCAGGAAATTCACTGTTTTAGCCGATCCCCTCAAGGAGTTTTCAAATCTGAACCACAGAAATATGACCGAAATTTCTAAGGCATAGGTAAACGAGTATCTCGGCGTCCACGAAGCCAGGAAAAAGAGCTAAGGTCACGTGAAACTAAGCCCAAAATGACTTTTATGTTCACATTTTTCTGCCCTTTTGACGAAGAACGCTTGATGTTCTGAGGAGCCTGCTGAAAAAAAGAAAAAATAGGGCATAACCGCAGCTTTTAAACGAAAAAATGACAAATATTTACAGAAGAGGCGCTAGTAGCCATCTACGCAACCCTATTCAAGCTTCCTTTAGATGTGCCTTATCTCTTATATCTACATCGACGGTCTTTCCCCTTCTAATGACTAGGGGGCTAGATATTCCTCACCACACCTATGCTCTGTTTGTCGCGCAACTAACTCAGTCTGTATCATAACTCGCAATTATGACATGGAGTTAGAACAAAAATCCCTCCGTACATTACAAGTGGAATGGCCAGAAGGCTGAATATTAATAGTCATTTTGAAGCCTATGCTGATTCGAAAAATACAGTGTATTGGAAGCCCAGTTCGAATTAATAATCTCACTAAGTCTCACTAAGTCTCACTAAGTCTCAATGTCTTTATTCTCGAATAAAGCCTTTGCAATTGTGGTTTTTATTCGAATACAGTGGTTCTCGATTGAGTAGATCTAATGGATATAATCAATTAAACCTAACGATTAATAATCTAGTATTAATCTCAGAATACACCTATTTTATTCCATGTAAATTGATATGCAGGAGGAGTAGTTATGAACAAGTACGAGAATATCCCGAAGTTTAGTTGGTTCGCTTATGCAAGTTTCAATTCGATATATATCCTATTGGAGATAGAGAGAAACGAAGACACAGCCCCTCTAATGTTTGCGGGATTAGTGGCTAAGGAGAGTGCTTAGATGATCCTGTCACTTCGAAAATATGAGCTACCAAAGGAGTTTGAATCGGTCGCAAAATGCAAGGAAGAGAACAACATCCGTGTGAAACATTTGAGGAAAGAGGGTAAGGAAGAGGGTCGTATCTTGGCCCTAAAAATAGATGAATGCACCAAGAATTACCCCTGTGGAAGTGTAGCCTGCCGACTTTGCTCGCGCGCTTCCAGAATACTGATTTTCAACAGAACAAAGAGGTTCTTGGAGACGAGTAATCTGCCATGTTTTCTAGTCACCATCGTATATTTCCAAGATGCAATGACCGATGCCCAGCTTGCGAATTTGGAGCTAGGTTCGCTCAAAAGCCGCCTTAGAAAGCAGCTACATAGGGCTGGATTGAAGTGCGAGGTAATCGGCTCCTTTGAGCTTGATTACCAGTCCGATATAGGGCTCTGGATGCCACATTTCCACCTTCTTGTGTTTGCAACCCGTGCTGAGATAGAAGCGCTTCGCAGCCTCCTTCTCAAGAAAAACGTCCTGAAAAGTTTAGACCGAGTACATAAGCCTTTGCGAGTAGACAAGATTAAGAAATTTGATGACTTGATCACCTACATCTACAAGTTCATATGGGAGGATCGAAAGCGATTTCCAATAAAGAAGGAATATCGTAAGAAAAAGTCTGGTAAAGAGGAATATCGAACAAAGAAGCACAGATTGTCTCCAGATCGCCATGCAATGGCACTCCTAGCACTGGATAGGTCTGGATTCAGTGGCTTGAGGTTCAGTTCTGGAGTGCCGAGATTCAGGCATCCGTTGTGTATGGAAAATGTCAACGATGGCTAGATCAAAGTATGCGGACGAGGGTATCAAAGTACCTCTTGGGGTATTGAAACCGTCAATCGATCAATATTGGCTAAGAACACTGTATAGATCTGGAAAGACTAATTTCAGTTTAGATCGCATCTTAATGCACAAAGAGTACTTACTCATAAATCGCTGAGTTTTCTGAGTTTTTGAGTTTTCACAAGGTGCTGAATAGTGAGTCTAAATCCGCCTCTCATTTATTGTTTTAGTTGGAGAAGAAAATGACTAAAGAAAGATCAAATACCCCAAAAGTGAAAGCCGTCGCCATATATATTCCGAAAGCTAGTAAAAAGCGAATTGGACATAAAAATGACGTTATGAGCAAGAGCTACCGTCTTTTGAATATGGAAGACGAGCGTGGTGACTTAATTGAAGTAATCATAGGTCCAGAGCCTCTTCTTGACTGGCAGAGTTTACGCAGTTACCTGTGCATAAAAGGGCACCCGCCTGTCAGTGATGACAGTTATTGGAAGAATCTTCGAGAGGAACTAATTGAACCAATCTCTAAAGAGTTCAATTTAGTTAGCAAGCTTGGCTATCATCAAGGCGTTTACTTGGATTCTCGAGGGCGTGTGTTTGGTAAAGATACCTCTATGTGTCGTCTGGTCCCCGAGCTGAACCTGAAGGACATCCATGAAGACAGCCACGGCACACTAGATGAATGGAAAGGGAATGTCGCTGCATTTGCCGAACACAGTGATCGATTGATGTTATGCCTCTGCGTAAGTCTCTCTGGAGCTTTGCTTTACTTTGCCGATGTGGAAAACGGTGGGTTCCATTTATACGGGCCATCCTCAACAGGTAAATCAACTATTTTCATCGCGGCTGGGTCTGTCTGTGGCAGTGCTGAATATGTTGGTAAGTGGTCTACAACAGAGACCGCAGTCGAGGAAGAGGCGTCTAAGCACAATGACAACGTTTACTTACTTGATGATATAAAACTATTGGAGGATAGCGGTAAAAACGCTGGTGCATTGGCTACGCTAGTTCAAAAGCTTGTCTACCTGCTTTCGTCTGGTATTGGAAAACAGCGTGCGGTTAGTTATCAAAAAGAAGCACTATCTTGGCGTGTGGTTTATTTAAGTAATGGCGAAAAAAGTTTGGAGACTATTGCGAGAGAGGGCGGATCAAACCGAATGGGCGGCTCTGAAGTCAGGTGTATTGATATTTCGTGTAATACAGGTTCCGAGTGGGGTGTTTTTGATTCTCTACCAGAAGGGTTTAGCAAGTCGTCGGTGTTGGCGAAGCATGTAGAAAGACAGTCGAAGAAGTATTTTGGTACCGCGAAGCCAGCTTTTGTTAAAGGGTTGCTGAAACTAGAGAGCAAGCAACCGGGGTACTTGCGCACGAATATAGACCTGCATATGGAAAAGTTTTTGGGCAATTGTAAGTTGGATCCATCAGATGGACAGGCTGTACGTATCGCGAAAAGATTTGCTTTGACCTACGCTGCAGGCGTAATTGCTGCCGAATTGGGGGTATTAGATTTCAGTAAGGCGCAGATTGGTCGCGCAATTCTTAGCTTGTACAAGTTATCTGCAGAGGAGAGGCCGCTATCACCCCAAGAAGCACTGAAGAATGTTCATAATCGAGTTAAAAAAAGCTTCCGTCGTAAACATCTAGTCGATTTGACGGTTTCGAGTCGGGAGCTTTCTGATGCCCAAGTGAAGTCCGCTCTTGGATTTATAGTTAATTTTAGAGGGCAGGAGGTTTTTGCGGTAACTAGATGCCAGTTTGAGGCTCTGGTTGGAAGAAAAGATTTGGCGTCACAGCTTATAAACCGCTTTATAGTTAAAGGTATTTTGTTGTCGGGAAAGAATGAAGTTTATACTTTTCAGCCACCAGGTGGCGCCGGAGGAAAACGTCTTCCTCGATGTTTTCTCCTTGTTCCAGCACTATTAAAGTAGTTAGGTAGTTAGATAGAGGCTAGAGACCCTGTCTAGAATGTATCGTGGAGAGCTTAATAGATTATTGATCTATATAGAGTGAATAATCAGTGATTTAGCTAGAAAGAATACTTAGTCTGAGTGACCGCCGCCACTGTTGTCAGTAATGCGAAGCAGGATGGCGTCATCGGTGCCGCCTCCGAGCTCATAGGTCAACTTACTGAGGCCCTTGAGGCTTGGGCAGTGGCCTGTGCGGATGGGGAGGATATCGGGGGTATCTGCGGAGGGGGTACTGGAGGGGTTACTTTGGGCTGGGCTTTAGATATAGTCTTGGGTAATGCCTTGGATTTGACGGGCATTGCTAACTCCTTATATGGACTGGAGGTTATAGGTCCTCAGGTAAGGTGGCAAAAAAGCTGCAGTCTGTAAATTAGCGATTCTGCGAATTCATACTGTGTACAACGAGGATGTTTCATGAGTTTCTGGCTGATTCTTGGGGGCGGATTTATTTTATACTTGGTTATCAAGGCGATGAAGCAACCCTCTGAAAAGAAAGAGCAGAATTCTAGATCGGTGGATAAAACGAAATACAATCAATCCCCTGTAAACATTAGAACGGCTTCCGTTCGAGACCCTGACGACGATGAGGAAGACGATGACGATGGTTTCGCAACTTTCACCATTTCGTATGGTCGACAAGAACCAAAAAGTAAGAATAAATCAGCTGGCAGATGGGTACCTGCAAACGAAAGTGTAACTATTAATGGTGACGTAGTCACAAAGGGGAATTTCTATTTTGGCGGAAGACTCTCGTCGCTAGATGGCTACGGCACAGAGGCTTCTCTAGTCGACAATTCATTAACTATAGTAAAAAAGCCCGTAACTTATGAGGATGAAAGCCTAGGATATTGGCCCAAATATAATTCTATTTCAAAAGGCTGCAGGGGTGCTTATCTAAGCTGGCTTGCAAGCGGAAGGGATGATCCTCAAGTACCAACTGGCTATGTGTTTATTTATTTTTATGGATTAGAAAGACGAATTTTAGTTGATTCTGTAAAGAACCAAGTAGGGGACTCGGAGTTTACTTGTCTATTTGAAGAAATCGTTAGGCTTAAAAATATATATGGGGGTAATCGTTCATTTCTTAACTATTCAACACACCTATTAGAAATAATGTGTCTGCTACGCCCTGGCGTAGTATCTGATCCAGATTTAGAAAAGAATCCAAAGCAAGATTCACTACTCGTAAAATATAGGATAGCCAAAGCTGTTAACGAAGGAGAGCCAATTTCTGCTTCTATTGCGTTAGCATGGTTGAAAATTATTCCTACATATAACATGAGAAAACCCGCGCGCAGGTGCGCTTACGAATTCGGCCAGCTATTTTTCCGGCGATATTCAAAAGTTTACGAAAATGGCATTGTCGTTAAGCCGAATAAGACCAGATTAAAGATCGAATACTGGCCCGCAAGTTCTTCGTTGCGCGGCGTTAAAATTCCTCACGAAAATCTTCCCGATCCGATTAACCTCAAGACGCCGACATCAAAATTAATAAAGCTCGCTGAAGAGTGTACGGAGGCGCTTGATGGGTACAGTCGCTACCTTGGAAAAGAACATACTTCGAGAACAGATATTGCTGCACTTTTATTGCTGCCGGATGATCTAAGCGATATTGGAGAAACACTAGGACTTGGGAAGTTCAAGAGATGGGCAGAGAGTTGCATTGTTAAAGACGATGGAATTGTTGAGTTTAATGAGTTATGGCAGTTCACTCGTAATTCACTTCCGGTGAAAGTTGGAAAAAGAGAAACGGATTTTATTCAAGCGATGGTTGATAAGTCAGGTTTTGGTCTTGCACCGGATGCTCGCTATCACCAAGCAAAGCCGAGCCAAGACGGTAAGCTAGTTCTGTTTAGAAACGGGCATGGAAAGGCTTTCAATCCGTCCGATTCCTTCAATGAGGTTGGAATGATATTAAGGCTTGGAGTGGTTGTTGCCACAATCGATTCACATGTTCATGAATCTGAGGTTCACCTACTTAGAACCCTGATAGACTCTGATAATCGACTTTCAAAAATTGAGAAAGAGTCAATGAATGCCTATCTTACTTGGCGTCTAAACTCTCCTCCGAATATCTCCGGTTTGAAAGCGGCGCTCGAAAACCTAAGTCAAAAAGCCAAAGCATTGGTCAGTAAGGTATTGATAAGAGTAGCCTTGGCGGATGGGAAAATAGATACGGTCGAGATCAAGCAACTAGAAAAATTGTATGTGTTGCTGGGTTTGGACAAAACACTCTTGTCAGGGGATATACATACTCTTCGTACAGAAGTCATTAGCCCTAATATCGAAGCAGCCTCCAAAATAAATCTTGGTTCGAAAGCGCATTCGAATGAATTCCAGCTTGATGAAGGCATATTGGCTGTTCATGAATCTCAAACTGAAGATGTTAAATCCTTGTTAAGCGCGATATTTGTGGATGAGGCGCCAGAAGAAGAACTCCCGCCTGAAAGCGAAAGTGTTGAGGAAGAAGAGCTTGGCATAGATGCCATGCATTACGGTTTGTATGAGATTCTAATTAGTAAGAATATGTGGTCTCTAAGTGAGGTGGATGAGCAGTGCAAAAAACTGGGGCTTATGGCAAGCGGGGCTATTGAGGCAATCAATGAATGGGCTTTTGAGAAGACAGGCCAGCCTGTTCTAGAGGAGAGTTCCGACTCTATATATATCGATCAGGAAATAGCTGAAGAATTAGAAGGCTAGAAATATGGAAACAAAAATTCGCTCTAAAGAAAGAGACGCCATTATTCAGTCATTAAAATCTGGCGTAACTCCAAAAATTGGTATTCAACATATTCAGGTAGGCCGAATAAACGAAATGAAAGCGCTTTTTCAGGATATTGAAAAAATATCTGAGGGTGGCTCTACGTTCCGATTGGTGATTGGTGACTATGGCTCAGGCAAGACATTCTTTCTGAGTGTTGTCCGGTCGATCGCTCTTGAAAAGAAGCTTGTGACAGTGAATGCCGATTTGTCGCCAGATAGACGAATTCACGCTACATCTGGGCAAGCAAGAAATTTATATGCCGAACTAATGCGAAACTTGTCAACGAGAATTAAGCCTGATGGTAACGCTTTAGCTAGCATCGTTGAGAAATTCATCACAACGGCAAGGAAAGACGCCTCAGACCGAGGCGAGGCGGTATCCACGGTTATTTACGAAAAATTGGAACCTCTTATCGAGCTCGTAGGTGGGTATGATTTTGCGAAGGTAATTAATTCCTATTGGCAGGGCCACGAGACGGACAATGAGTTGCTGAGGTCAAACGCACTTCGCTGGCTGCGTGCAGAGTACACTACTAAGACGGATGCGAGGAAAGATCTTGATGTTCGAACTATTATTTCGGACAGTTCATTTTATGATTCTTTGAAATTGATGAGTGTTTTTGTCAGGCAAGCGGGCTATGAAGGTCTGTTAGTCAATCTTGACGAGATGGTAAATTTGTATAAATTAGGAAATACTCAGGCAAGAACATCAAATTACGAGCAGATTTTGAGGATGCTGAACGACTGCCTACAAGGCTCAGCGGAGTATCTTGGCTTTGTACTGGGCGGTACGCCTGAGTTCCTTCTTGATCCAAGAAGAGGGTTGTACAGTTATGAAGCCCTTCAGTCGAGATTGGCGGAAAACAGTTTTGCCCAAAGGGCTGGTGTTATCGACTATTCCTCTCCCGCGCTACATCTAGCCAGTCTTACACCAGAAGAGTTATATATTCTCCTAAAGAATATCCGACATGTCTTTGCCTACGGTGAGTCATCTGCTTACTTAGTGCCAGATGAAGCGTTAAAGTCGTTTTTAAATCACTGTAGCCAAACGATAGGGGAGGCCTATTTTCGTACACCTAGAAATACTATAAAGGCATTTCTTGATTTGTTGGCAGTCCTAGACCAAAACCCTTCTATGAAATGGACCGATCTAATCGCCAAGATATCTATTGACGAGGAACGATCAAGTGATGTTGATGACATTTTAAGCGAAAACAATGAAGGCCTTGTAGATTCCGACGATCTAGCTACTTTCAAACTATGATAAATGAGTACAAGAAGCTAGATAGAAGGGTGCAGAAATGGCTTTTTAAGCAAGGCTGGACTGAGCTTCGCGAAATTCAAGCAAAGGCCTTGCAGCCAATAATGAGCGGAAATTCCGACGTGCTCATAAGCGCCTCCACTGCTGCAGGTAAAACTGAAGCGTTCTTTTTACCTGCCTGTACCGTAATTGCAGAGCAAGAGGAAGGCTTCGGAATTCTGTATGTAAGCCCGTTAAAGGCATTAATTAACGACCAATATCGAAGGCTTGAAGATCTGTGTGAAATGCTCGATATGAAAGTCACTCCTTGGCATGGTGACAGTCTTCAGTCGATGAAGAAAAAAACTATAGCCAACCCTTCTGGAATACTACTAATTACGCCCGAATCATTAGAGTCCCTTTTGGTGCGCGATCCAGGGTGGATCAAAAAGTCGTTCTCGGAATTGAAATATATCTGCATTGACGAGTTCCATGCATTTATCGGTGCAGAGAGAGGGCGCCATCTACTGTCATTGCTAAATAGACTAGAGCACCTTTTAGGCCGGTTAGATGACCCAATACCTAGAGTTGCCTTAAGTGCGACATTGGGTGAATTGGAGGCAGTGCCAAGATTACTAAGGCCAAATGCGAGTATGCCCTGCTCAACGATTACAAGTAGTGAAAACCATAGCACTTTGAAAGTACAGATCAAAGGCTATGTCGATCCCGCTGACCCGCTCGTAGATGGCACAAAAGAGCCTGCAGAATTTCAGGTATGCAAAGAAATATATCGACGCTGTAGGGGTGGGTCACATTTAGTATTCGCCAATAGTCGCAAAAGGACGGAGAGCATTGCTGCGCAATTAGCTGACTTCTCCGAGGAGGATGTGGTTCCCAATGAGTTCTTTCCTCACCACGGCTCTTTGTCTAAGGAACTCAGGGAGGAGCTGGAAGCCAGGCTTCAAAAGGCGACCTTGCCCACGACTGCAATCTGTACGATGACTCTCGAGCTAGGGATCGATATTGGCAAAGTTCAATCAGTTATTCAGGTTACTGCGCCACACTCTGTTTCAAGTTTGCGTCAACGTTTAGGGCGTTCTGGACGTAGAAATTCACCAGCAATTCTAAGCATGCTTATAACTGAAAAAGAGTTAAGCATGCATTCAAACATTCTTGATAATTTGCGACTAGAACTAGTGCAATCCCTTGCAATGATGAGACTGCTTATTATAAGCAATTGGTTTGAACCTGCCGATAATAGTCAATTTTATTTTTCGACATTTTTACACCAAATACTAGCGGTAATTGCGCAATGGGGAAGTATTCGAGTAGATCAGCTTTATTCAATACTTTGTGGTCATGGGCCATTTGGTACGATAACTCCATCCTACTATAAAGAATTACTTTCTCACATGAGTTCTAAATTACTGATACAACAGCTCGAAAGCGGTGAGTTGGTGATTGGTATTAGCGGAGAGCACATCACTAGCTCGTACAAGTTCTATTCAGTTTTTAAAACCCCTGAGGAATACAGAGTGGTTGTAAGTAATAAGACGCTGGGAACACTACCAGTCGATTCTCTTATTCTCAAAGATCAGCACATAGTTTTCGGCGGACGACGGTGGAAGGTAGAAGATATTGATGAGATCAAGAAGATTATATATGTTGTCGCCTCAAAAGGCGGAAGGCCTCCGCGATTTGGCGGGGGCGGTATGTCAGTACACAACGTTGTTCGTCAAGAAATGTTTAACATATACAAAAACGGTGACTATAGGATTAGTGTTGGGTCTCAGAAGATTGATTTTCTTGATACTACTGCAAGACAACTTTTTAGAGAAGGAGCGGAGTTTTTTGCTTCGTCTGATATGGCGCAGCAATCCATAGTTCAAACAGGAAAAGATTGCTATCTGCTTACGTGGATGGGCGATAGGGTCGTGAATACACTGCATATGCTCTTAGTACGTGAGGGCTTTCAAGCCAGTGTTTTTGCGGGGGTAATTGAAGTGCGGGATGTCTCTACGAAAACATTATCAGAAACACTGCTGGGATTAATTGATAGTGCGCTCCCTCCAGAAGAAGAACTGGCGGAAATCCTCCCGATTGAGCAGAAGCAAATTGAAAAATATGACCATCTTTTGCCAGAAAATTTGTTATCTGTTGGATTTGGAAGACGAGTTTTTGATATTGCTGGCGCTAAGGGGTGGTTGTTAGGTTGGAAAGCGCACACTTAACACATTCTGAGATGTTTTCTCCCAATCCCAATGATCACCCATAGAGGCATAATTCCTTGCAAAACGGCGAGACTTCGAGTTCCGGGATCTCCTATTCAGCCACACTTTGTGTTTCCGAGCTAATTAGCTTCGAAATTCATCCATTCTCAGATTGTGCGTCAACTTCCCGAAATAGATATCTGTGGATCCAATACGCATCGGCCCCACAATATCTCCTGAATTCAATGCAGGAAGATCAAGTTTCGAAAGGAAATTGTTCAAGTCACTCGCATTGGATGCATGTTTATCGTCATTTGTGAGATCAGTGACGAACTCTTGCACCAGAACTAAGGCTCGGTCCACTCCTGTCCTTTCGCTTTCTGAAACGGCGGCAGCTGTTACAGTTAAAAGCTGATATCTAAGATAGGCAAAATCATCAGTTTTGCTAGAATCTATTCCGAACACTCGTCCAGCAAGCCCCTCAATTCTTGCTACACCTTTAGACCTAGGGTTGCCATCTAAGCGCTTAAGAGCTGCTTTAAGTTGGTCACGAATGGTCGCTCCGAAGGTTTCATCTGCCTTTGCTTCTACAAGTATCAAGGCGTCGCCAAACCTGTCCATAAAGCGAACTAAAACATCGATATTTGCGGGTTCACCGCGAAACGAATCGAAGCAAACTGCTGACTCGGGCTCTGCTTGCCAACTTATGGGTGTTGAAAAGTTTCGGTGAGCGGCCAGTAGTTTCGAAATTTCCAATGGGAAATTGCTAGAAGAGCGAAGCCAGTATTTGGCCGCCTCTTTTGCACTTCGCCCGTCTTTCCATTGGATTGCTGATTTTGGCCCGGCGTATATTTCCCAATCAGTAAGTGTCTCAATGTTGCGATTGCCCTTACTAATCATTGTTTGCCTTGTCTTTCTTAGTGTAGAAGAGGAGGGATGTGAATTATAAAATGAAGTTTCTTGATATTAATATTTGCCTAATTCTATCCGTTTATGAGACGTTCAAAATCACTTTCGCCGATTATTCGAATTGCTTGCCCTTTTGCCATAAGGTCTTCCGCCTTTCTATGCTTTGAACTTTTATCAGCGCCACCTAGAGCGATAATGTCTTGATCGCCGACTACAAGTAAAGTTGTATGTTTTGTCACGCCGGCACCAACTTCACAGCCCGCAAATGCAGCAAGCTTAGCCGCCTCTTGACGCGGTATTGAGAGAGATCCAGTAAATACAACAACATTCCCAAATAATGAGCCTTCTGGATTAGCTTCTAACGTGGTGTAAGACCTTGCTGTAGATAACGATTTTAGTGACTGCGTACACCATTCAGGTGCACTTTTTCCACTTGTCTGAATTGCCAGCAAAAGTATCTCGCCTGCAACACGCGCATCTTCTTCAGCATCGTGATGCTTGAATGTTAATCCGAAGTGTTTTGATAGATTGGCGAGGCCATATCCGGATTTTGAAAATTCACTCCAAGTGCGCCGAACGACGCGTGCGGTATCCAGCCACTGGCATTCGAATGGATCTGTCCCATTCTTCTCACAAGCTCTTCGGATTGCCGTTCTGTCAAATGGAGTATGACTAGCAACTATCTGATTTGAATAATTCGTCTTTATTCTGTCATGAATTTCAGGCCATCCTGGCGCAGACGATACCATTGCCTTCGATATTCCATGTACGGAAACGTTAAAGTCATCAAAATAGTCGTTTGGGTTTATCAACGACGACCAAGACTCTGAAAATCTTCCTTGTTCAAATACTGCGACCCCGACTTGGCAAATACTTCCTAGGTCTGGATTGGCAGTTTCTACATCAATTACTAGGAAGTCCATTCTCGTTCCTTGACGCATAACGCCTCAAAAACCGGCGCGGCTTGTCGCGTCCTGCGCCGCAGGCGCGTAGTTGTTCGAGTTGTTAAGTAACGATTACACGTTTGTTGGGTACGAAATTCTTTGACGATAATCGAGCCCGAATTATGTCTGAATGGGTTCTAATCTTCTGAATATCCTTTCCTCTACAAGATCCTGAGCACTCAACAACAGCAAGCTCAGCACCCTGACCATATCTTCTGACATAAACTGGCTTCAACGCTTCAGCGAACGAGACCGCAAGCTCTCTTGACTCAATCATCGCTCCTCCATGGGCCCCTGACGGTCGAGTGTGAGGCCCCACAACCATTTCAGTCTTCTCATACTGTCGAAAGACATTGAGTGGAGCGCTTTCTAAGCCAGCGATCTTGATCTCGTACCAGGTGTGATTCATCCGTTTAAGCCTTTCCTGAAGGAGTTACTTAACGTTCGCTTCAGCCGCGCCAGAGCCGTAGCGTTTTTGTGTTATTGCTTGAGCGCAGCGAGTAACACGAAATGGTGTAGGCGTTGGCGTCAGACTGCAAGCGCTTGTTATACGACGATTTCTCCACTTTCTTCTTCAACCTGTAACTTGATTAAGTCTTCTTCAAAGATGATGATGTCTGATTCGTCCATGTCTGAAAGTATAAGTTTGGCGACTTTGTTGGACGTAACTTCGAAATATTCCTCACCATGCAAGACGTCAAATTCAACTAGGATTCCGGGCAAAATCACTGGTCCGCGATTTTCGACCTCAATATAGGCCTCACTGAGATCGACTTTCAACTTGACTGGGCCTGGGTTTTCCCTAGGGTGAGCATTTGTGATGCGCTCAATATGCTCATTGAATTGAATTCTTTCATTTTTGAAATTTAGATATACAGGCGCCCCTTTCCAAATACCGTTGCCGCCTATTCCTGAGTTTTTTAAATCCGCATAAAATTTATCAATCATTTCTTGGTTATCGAAATACAATTGCACTCTAGGTTCGCTTATCGCTAGCACATGCATCGTTATACAGATAGTTTTTATCCGTTCTTTCCAATCTGATTCCTTGAACTCTCGAAGTACTGCAAGTTTTATTCTTTTACTCTTCGCGTACTTCATTGCATCTGCAGTGAACCCGTTGCACGTAATTATTATCGCCTCGTCTGGGTGTACGTCGTCAACTACACCCCAAAAATCACGCACGATTCCAAGCCCAACTTTTTTACCGGAAGCGTCAAAGTCCTTACATTCTATTAAGATTCGCTTTTTCTTCGAGTCCTTTTCAATGGTGACATCAATCTGATGTTTTACATCCGATTCGCCGACCAACTTAATGTCATGAATGACAGTTTCGTTTTTTCGAAGTGATTTGAATACAAATGCGGTTAAGCGTTCGTATCGAGTTCCGGACTTGCAAATATCTGCACTCCATAGATTGTCATGCAATTCATCGTAGATTGATCGTGTCGGCATAGGACTCAACTTGCTCTCGTCGTATAACGTTGCAAACAACAGCGCGCTTGCGCGTCCGGCAGCATAGCTGCGAATTGATTTGCCTTGTTAGCTGCTTCCACTATTTTCATTTTTTTTGGCTTCCAGCTCATCTTTCTTTTTTTGAGCAATAGCAGAAATTCTTTGCATTTTTTGTTCTCGATTAAATCTTTCGATGTACCATTCTTCGAAAAGAGTTTCGATTAACCAAATCAGCAATGAGGCTTCGTCTGGCTCGACATCAATTATTAAATTCACATCAGATTCCATGTGAGCACCAATGTTGCCCACTTTCCGAACAGAATCGATAGCATTCCAAGTAGTCGCATCAACCTTATCTTCTAACTCTGCTATTTCCTCAAATAAAGTTTTCCTACTTATTCCCCAAAAATCTCTAATTATGCCTTGCAAGCATCTTCTTGAAAGAGTTGCAGAAGCCTTGGGGCTTTTGTCTTTTATGAGGCATGATTCGTGATAATCACTTCTAAGTTGTTGAGGAATCAATTCTGGAAATGGCTTTGCATTTGCTTCTGGAACTAATTGCCACTCATATATTCTTTTGCCAGTATTGTTATCCCGATCAGATTCCCAAATATTCCCTTTAATAGATAACTGTCTACATTTCTGGTTTGGACAGATATAAATCTTATAATTTCCTTTTAAGTAACCAATATCTTCAGCCATCCAGGTTGTAGCCTGAATGAAACGAATGTCCCTATCTCCAAGGGTGCAGCTTTTATTGCAATATGGGCATTCCCAATGTTCTTGAATAGCCACGGTATCTCCTTTGGGCAACTAACGCCGCGCTCCGCGGCATACTTGAAGCGCAGCGGAAATTTGTCCGACAGCAGCGCTTTGTTAGATCCGTCTTTATCGGATTTATTGCAATATTCAGGATACAGTTATCTTTTCGCAAGCAGAATATAAACGCTTTGCGTACGCAAACGCTCTCACTTTCACCCAGTTCTCCGTCACCAGGAAAATCCAAACCCAGATCATCGAAAGATGGATAGCTATAAGACCGAGATAGGGAAATGGAATCTCCTGCATGACGGCCATCGGGGACATGCTCTCGAGGGTTTCCGAACCGAGATAGGTGACAACCGAGCTAACCAGCAGCGAAAATACAGTTATAAAAATTCCCAATGATTTAAATGCTCTAATGTTTCTCGAAAAACCATATGCAATATTCTCTTTGAAGACTAAGGGGTATTTAGTCGTATCCCGAGTATGCTCCCTGAGGTAATTTGAAGCAGACGAATAGAGCTCATCAGCTTTTTCTGGATTCGCTTGCTCATATTCGGCTGTGGTGGGTGTGAAGTTTGATATAAGTAAGGCTAGCCTTTCCATGTAGCGTGATTTGGTTACACTGTCGATCGTTTTATTGGCGTGCCTCAACACAATAGTGGTGGGCGCTCCCCCCCACTTTTTGAATAGCTTGTCCTGAAGAACATTACCTTTTGCTGACATCTGATTGGCAGCAAAATTTATCACCCCGAAAGCTACAAGGAATGTCACGGTAGATCCAGTCCATGTTCGCGAAGGCTCAAAGAGGACAAGCAAAGAAATAAAAATTGGGAAAACTAGGAATAACGCCGGTTTTACCCTGGCGTTGAAGCTATATTCATCGAAATACTTTGAAAATTCACTCATTTAACGACAGCCAGCTCTTATAGTGTGTATTCGGTTTCTACAGTAAGGCTACCGAAGTAGTTGGGGTAGCTCGTGCCCCCTTCATAATCTAGAAAGTCTTTTGAGTAATCGCTATTCGATGAGTAGAAATGAATCTTATTACCGATACATTCCATCGTTATGTGCCCCGCTCTATTCTGGGTAAGTATTTCATATCCGGTATAGTAATTGAGATGACGGGACGGTGCCTCGCCAATGACGATAACCTGAGGATCAAGCTTTTCCAGCCAAGAGTTAGGTATTTTCCCTGAATTCCTACCATGGTGTGCAGCAAAAACAACTGTTGTCTTTTCCAGTTCAATTTCATCTACAATATCTTCCATGAACTGGGTTTCAAGATCCCCAAGCCACAGGAAACTCGCGCCTCCGGTAAAGCTATATCTAATTACTGCTGAGGTATTGTTATAACTTTCGCCAGCATCACAAGCGCTCAATGCTTCTTTGAAGTGTGCGTTATCAGTATCTGGCCATAAGATATTTACGCCAGCACTTCCTCTTTCGTCATTACCGATGTTCATCCACTTTCTTGAACACCCCCTATATATATAAAAAGCCTTATCGCTATCTCTTAGTTCACAGTATCTTTTGAAAGATTCTGTGTCCTTATCTTTGACAGCCTGATTCTTCACGACATAAAAATTGTAGATTGGCAATGAGTCATCAAGCCAGTGAATACCTCCAAAATGATCTTCATCTGGATGGGTGCATATAAATCGTCTGATTCCCTTGTCTCTACTTTCCTCTTTAAGCTCTTGAATTATTTCATCCCGGTTTTCATCAGAAAGGTCACAGTCGATGATGGTAAAATTGTCACTCCCATGTCGAATATAAAACATATCACCCGCACCAACAGCGTAGCTTTTTATGACTGGCATGAAGCACTCCTTAATTTTGTCGGGTGATCCGATCGGATGTTCGAAATTCGTATTGATCTAACATTTGTATAGTGTGCATGCTCGGTTTCTCAGATATGCGTGCGGGCACATATCTCCCGTTATTTGAATGGGATCTAATGATATTTAGGGATAAATTACAACAACTAATTCCACAGCACTCGGGATGACAGCTCGGCCATGTGTGCGAACACGATAAGAGGCCATATCGGACTGCTCAGTTTCGAAATCCAGAGTGACCGGCCTTGGTGGTGGGGGGGGGCAAAAGGGCCGCATAAACTTTCAACACCCCACCCGACGACTCGACGTCGGCCCAGCCCCTCGAACTGCATAGCCCGGCGTCGAGGCGTCGAGTGCGTCGAGTGACCCCGAAAAGTTTCCCCGGGCGAAAAATGGCCACTGCGGTGTCCCGAGAACCGGACTATACAGAACCCCAGTCCGGCACTTTTGGCCATAACCGAACCCAAACGCCGGACACGCGAAGTCCGGCCGAGGACGAGGTCGTCAGCAAGTGGAAGAATCGAAAGGAATTTTTCAAATTTCGCGGTTCGAATCAACCGAAAAATTTGGTACCGGGAGCCGGACTTGAACCGGCACTCTATCACTAGAACCGGATTTTGAATCCGG
>CAJXUA010000027.1 GCA_913060695.1 uncultured Gammaproteobacteria bacterium
CATTCGATGCCAGTCGCCTGTTCAGTGATATTCATATGAAACAAGCTTGACTGGCGACAGAGTATCTACCTAGTCTCAGGCCTCGTCGTCGCTCTCGATCTCTAGTTCTTTAATCTTCCTAGTAAGCGTATTACGCCCCCAGCCTAGTAGCATCGCCGCGTCTCGGCGACGCCCGGCGGTGTGCTTGAGCGCGACCTCGATCATCGTGCGCTCGAATACCGGCGTTGCCTGATTGAGGATCTCTCGGTGTCCTAGATTCAACTCCTGATCGGCCCAATTGTAGAGCAACTGTGACCAGCTGCCAGCGCTGCTGACCTGCGCCTGCGCCTCTAGTAGCTCGGGCGGAAGATCGTCGATATGGACCTCACGGCTCGAGGCCATGACGGTAATCCAGCGACAGAAGTTCTCCAGCTGCCGCACGTTGCCAGGCCAGCTTAGGCCTGTTAGGTATTTCTCTGTCTCGGGTCGAAAGACCTTTGGCTCTGTCTCTAACTCTTCCGCGGCCTTCGCTAAGAAGTGTTGTGCTAGGCGTGGAATGTCTTCACGACGATCCCGTAATCGTGGAATGTGTATACGGATGACGTTGAGGCGGTGAAACAAGTCTTCCCTGAACAAATGTTTGCTCACCAATAGCTCTAAGTTTTGGTGGGTCGCGGCGATGATGCGCACATCGACCTTGATGGGCGTGTGTCCGCCAACTCTGTAGAACTCGCCGTCGCTGAGTACGCGCAGTAAACGAGTCTGTGTGTCTGCCGGCATGTCCCCGATCTCGTCGAGGAAAAGCGTGCCGCCATTAGCCTGTTCGAAGCGCCCGGTGCGTTGAGCCGTTGCTCCAGTAAAGGCGCCTTTTTCATGGCCGAAGAGTTCGGATTCGATAAGATCTTTCGGAATCGCGGCTACGTTTAGTGCGATAAACTGATTCTTCTTGCGTGGGCTGTGGCGGTGCAGGGCATGGGCCACTAGTTCTTTACCGGTGCCCGACTCGCCGTTAATGAGTACGGTGATGTTGGACTGAGAGAGCCGGCCGATGGCGCGAAACACCTCTTGCATCGCGGGGGCTTCGCCGATTATATCTTTCGGGCTCTCCAATATGGGGGAAGGGAGTTCGACGTTCTTCTCGCGGGCGTGCTCCAGAGCCCTTACCGTCATTGCTACGGCCTCGTCGATATCGAAGGGCTTGGGTAGATACTCGAAGGCGCCACGGCTATAGGAGGACACGGCGCTATCCAAATCCGAGTGCGCCGTCATAATGATGACAGGCAGCAAAGGGTATTGATCGTGCACTGTCGACAACAAATCCAAACCGTTGATACCCGGCATACGAATATCGCTGATTATGGCGTCTGGTCTCTCTTTCTCTAAACGGTGTAGAAGATCCTCACCATTTTCGAAACACTGAGTAGACAGCCCCGAGCGTGACAGTGACTTCTCTAATACCCAACGGATCGATTTGTCGTCGTCGAGCACCCAGACTGAATTATGCTTACTCATAGCCTATGATCCTATGTGTGAAAAATATACTCGGGCATGAATTTTAGGACCCGAATATCCTATGGCATTGCTAACTTCTTAGTATCTTCTTTACACTCAACCGGAATATAAATGGAGAAGCGTGTTTGTCCCGGTTTACTGCTGCACTTGATCATGCCCTTGTGCATATTAATTATGGAATGCGCGATCGAAAGTCCTAGTCCTGTGCCATCGGCCCGGCCACTAATCATAGGATAGAAAATGCTGCCGATGAGTTCTTCCGGTATGCCTGGGCCATCGTCGACAATCTCAACGCGTGCCGCTAAGCGATGAAAGGCAGCGCCAATGGTGACGTTGCGCAGCACCCGAGTAGTCAGCTTTATGGTGCCGCTACTATGGCGCACATTCGGGCTCTCTAGTGCCTGTAAGGCATTGCGCACGATATTGAGCACCGCTTGAATGAGCTGCTCGGAGTCCGCAAAAACATTCGGGATGCTTGGGTCGTAGTTGCGCTCAATGTGAATATCTTTATCGAGGATCTCTGCTTCGATCAGATTGCGAACTCGTTCGAGTACTTCATGGATATTGATCGACTTAAACTCGGGGAGCTTCTTCGAACCCACTAATCGGTCTACTAATTTGTGCAGCCTGTCGGCCTCTTCGATGATGACGTTGGTGTAATCGCTTAGCTCGTTATCGGGTAGTTCCCGTGCCAGTAGCTGTGCCGCACCGCGAATACCGCCGAGAGGATTCTTGATCTCGTGTGCTAGCCCGCGCACCAACTCACGCGTGGTTTCGTGAGTCGAGATAAGGGCCTCCTCCTTGCTGATACGCTCGGCATAATTAAGCGCCTGTAGCTCCATCAAGATATGGGCATCCTCGAGGTCGAGTAGAGGCGTGATCGTGTAGTCCACTACTATTGTGCGGCCCTGAGAGAGGTGTAGCTCGGTCCTGCGCTTCGTGAAGCTGCTATGAGTGCTCTTCGCGTTACTAATCTCTGTCACGTCTTGCTCGGCGTCGAAGAAGATGTCGCCTATCCACGCATGTTGTAGTTGTCGACCACTAATCGCTAGGAGGCTCTCGGCCGCTAGGTTGATGTAGATAAGCTTAAGGTCCTGGTCAAAAACTAGGACGCTAGTGCTCAGATTATCCAGTAGTCGTTTATGTAAATTGCTTATGCTCACAGGACTGCTCTATTCGAGTGCGGAAACGGGAAGGTTTCTGCTTAGTTAAAGGGGGACATGCAATAAGTAAACCAACCGATAGCGTCATTGATATAAGGCTGCTGGGCTAGTAAACACGGGGGCTTGCGCCAACAATGCACTAAAATGGTGCGTCGCGCAATTGTGAGTTGTCACACAATAGGGCTGGGCTAATTCGCATTGCGCGAATTTGGCGCAAAAAAAACCCGACGCGAGGTCGGGTTTTTTCAATGTTCAATATTGCAACATTAACAGCTGTAATACATATCGAACTCTACAGGGTGAGTAGAGCTGTTCAAGCGTGTGCAGTCTGCTTCTTTCAGTTCGATGTAGGCATCGATCAGGTCGTCGCAGAATACGCCGCCTTCCTTGAGGAAGTCGCGATCCTTGTCTAGTGCTTCCAGAGCTTCGTCTAGGGAGTAGCACACGCGTGGGATTAAGGCTTCTTCTTCTGGCTCAAGGTCGTAAAGATCTTTAGTGGCTGGGTCGCCAGGGTGGATCTTGTTCTTGATGCCGTCAAGGCCTGCCATCAGCATGGCGGCGAAGAACAGGTAAGGGTTCGCCGTGGGGTCACCGAAACGCACTTCAACACGGATGGCGCGTGGGTTGCCGCCAAGTACGTAAGGAATACGGATCGCAGCAGAACGGTTGCGCGAGGAGTATGCCAACAGAGTTGGTGCCTCGAAGCCCTTAACCAGACGCTTATAGGAGTTAGTAGAAGCGTTGCCGAATGCGTTCAGTGCTTTCGCGTGCTTGATGATGCCGCCGATGTAGTACAGGGCTTCTTCAGACAGGCCAGCATACTGGTCGCCAGCGAACACGTTCTTGCCTTCCTTAGAGATAGACATGTGGACGTGCATGCCGCTGCCGTTGTCGCCAACTAGGGGCTTAGGCATGAAGGTCGCAGTCTTGCCATAGGCATCGGCAGTGTTCAGTACACAGTACTTCAGGATCTGAACTTCGTCAGCCTTCTTCACTAGTGAGTTGAACTTAGCGCCGATCTCGAGCTGGCCCGCGTTGCCCACTTCGTGGTGGTGCAACTCGATAACCAGGCCCATCTCAGTCATTGTGTCGCACATTGCGCAACGCAGGTCGTGTAGGGAGTCAACTGGTGCAACTGGGAAGTAGCCGCCTTTAACCTTAGGACGGTGGCCCTTGTTGCCGCCTTCGATAGCCTTGTCTGAAGACCAGGCCGCTTCGTCGGAGTCAATCTCGAAGAAAGAGCGGTTCATTTCCGTCTTCCACTTCACTTGGTCGAATACGAAGAACTCTGGCTCTGGGCCGAAGAAGGCCTCGTCGCCGATACCAGTAGACTTGAGGTAAGCCTCAGCGCGGCGCGCAACAGAGCGCGGATCACGGTTGTAGCCTTGCATAGTCTTAGGTTCGATAATGTCGCAAGTAAGGTTTACTTGTGGCTCATCAACGAAAGGGTCGAGTACGGCGGTAGAGTCGTCTGGGCGCAAAATCATGTCTGATTCGTTGATGCCTTTCCAGCCAGCTACGGAAGAGCCGTCGAACATAACGCCCTCCATGAAAGAGTCGTTCACGACACTCGCTGGGAATGTAACGTGTTGTTCTTTGCCTTTCGTATCTGTAAAACGGAGGTCAACCCACTTTACATCGTTGTCTTTTATAAGTTTAAGAGTCTTTTCGGACATTCTTGATCCTCCGTGCGATCGAGAATGTGACGGCTTAGGTCACGGGTTAGTGGCTTGAAACATCGAGAAATTCGATATTCCTTTGTAAAACCTTGCTTGCTTTAATTAATGGCTGCCAAGCATATAACAGCTGCTGCTCAACAAGTAGCTCTCTGAGCGCTATAATAGCGCGCAATTGGGCCTTGTGTGCAGGGGTAGGAGCAATAAATATGCCAGTCGAAAGATGAGCTCTAGCCCTTTAAATATAGGCCCTGTCATTTCTTCGCTATCACTACGCCCCATTTATGCGCACCAATATGGTGCTTTAAAAGTAACAAGGCACCAATATGGTGCGTTTGTTCGTCCATTGCACAAAATTACCCCTTAGGCTTCGTCATGATTTACGTAGTTCGCTTTTTCCCCGAAATTATCATCAAAAGCCGCGAGGTAAGGCAGCGCTATATCGCCGTGCTGCGCCGTAGCCTGCGCACGCAATTGAAGATACTTAATAGCCCCGCAACGATCTCGGGGGGGTGGGATAGTCTTAATATCGACGTCGAAGGCTGTTCTCAGGATATGCAGGCGCGCATCGTAAACCTACTCACGCGCACGCCTGGCATCGATCAGGTGCTAGAGGTACGCAAGTATCCGCTGGTGGACCTCGAGGGAGTGATAGCACTGTGCGTGGCCCACAACGCGCCGCTTATCAGGGGCAAGAGCTTCTGTGTGCGCTGCAAGCGGGTAGGGGAGCACTCCTTCACCTCGATGGATGTGGAGCGTCAAGTTGGCTCCGCACTCATGCTGGACGTGGTCGATACGCGGGTAGACCTCGATCATCCGCAGGTGCCGGTGAGGGTCGATATCCACCACGACGAGGTCTCCATAGTCGAGCGCATACACAAAGGCTTGGGAGGCTACCCCCTAGGCACGCAAGATGCGGTGTTGTCGCTGATCTCCGGCGGCTTCGACTCGACAGTGTCTAGCTATCTTTGTATCAAGAGGGGCATGTTGACCCATTACTGCTTCTTCCGTTTGGGCGGCGCCGAACACGAGTTGGCAGTTAAGGAAGTGGCGCTGTATCTATGGCTCAAGTTTGGCGCCAGTCATCGCGTTAAGTTCATTACCATCCCCTTCGAGGAAGTGGTCGATGACATCGTTGCCAAGGTGGATAACTCGCAGATGGGCGTTGTGTTCAAGCGCCTATTGTACCGAGCCGCAACCGCCATCGCGGATACCTTAAAGATAGAGACTCTGGTGACCGGCGAGAGCGTGTCGCAGGTGTCTAGCCAGACCCTCGCGAATCTCGCCGTCATAGACCGAGCAACAGAAAAGCTCGTCATCAGGCCGCTTGCTACCATGGATAAGCGCGAGATCATCGATGTTGCGCGCGCAATCGGCACGGAAGACTTCGTGAAGAACGTGCCCGAATACTGCAGCGTGATCTCTGTCAAACCCACCACCCGTGCACGCCTAGGAAGAATAGAGACGCAGGAGGCTTTGGTCGACGAAGATTTGTTCAATAAGGCGATAGCGAACGCAGAGTTTCAGATGATCGATCGCGTGATCGAGGGCATCGATAGGCGCAACAAAGACCCTCTGCTGTACTGCGAAGCTGGCGATGATGTCACGATTATCGACATCAGGCATCCAGAGGAAGAGGAGAAAAATCCCTTAGGCATTGAGGTGCCAGGGCGAGAGATTCTTAAGATTCCCTTCTACGAACTGCGTACGGGTTTCGCCGAGCTTCCAACATCGATGCGCTACGCTCTTTACTGCGAGCGCGGTGTCATGAGTCGTTTGCATGCCTCTCATCTACAAGAGGAAGGGCATGCAAACGTCAGCGTGTTTAGGCTTTCTAAATAGCCCGCGTTTCTACAGATTGGCGGCCGGGTCTACGTATGCCTCTGTACTATGGTCCTCGACGTGGGCACGGTGTGTCGTGAAGTCGTAGAGAATCAAATACAGGCTAGGCAGTAGGAACAGCGTGATCACCGTTGCGAACAACACGCCAAAGGCGAGGGAGATCGCCATAGGCACGATGAAGAACGTTGCTGGAGTCGGTGTCGCCATGAGCGGCACAAGGCCGATGAAGGTCGTCATCGAGGTTAGGAAGATCGGCCGGAAACGGGCCACCCCCGCACTCGCCACCGCATCGGGCAAGGAGTGGCCAAGATGCACTTCCTTGTTGATGTAGTCGACCAGCACGAGGCTCGAGTTTACGACCACCCCGCCAAGCGCCACGATTCCAATCAATGAGAAGAACACCAGCTCCTGGCCCATGATGAAGTGACCCATGATGGCGCCAATTGCCCCAAATGGAATAACGCTCATGATGATCAGTGGTTGGCTATAGGACTTCAAGGGAATTGCCAACAAGGCATAGATAATCAGCATCGCTAATGGATAGCTCGCGAACAGCCCGCCCATAGAGCGCGCACTCTGCTCTGCCTCGCCGCCAAGGGCGAGAGAGATCTGATACTCCTCTAACCACTTAGGCGCGAATTCCGCATAGATCTCGCTAGTCACTTGTTCCGGCACACTGACGGATCTATCGATGTCCGCGTTGACCGTAATCACTCGACGACCGTCTTCGCGGTTGATGCTCGAGTAGCCGTTGCCTAGAGAGAGTTTCGCAACGTTCGATAGCGGCACTTCGCCGCCGTTGGGCGTACGCAGCATCATGTCTTCTAAGTTACCAAGTGATTGCCGCTCTTCTTCTGGATAGCGCACCATGACCTTGATCTGGTCGCCGCCGCGCTGGATTCTTTGCGCCTCGGCACCATAGAAAGCTTGTCGAACTTGGCGTGAAATATCGTCGAGCGTGAAGCCCAGTATTTCGCCCTCACGCAGGATCTCTATCTGCACCTCTTGCTTGCCCGCGCGGAAGGAGTCGCTGATGTCGAGCACGCCAGGGTAGCGGCCTAAGGCCTCGCGCAGTTCCGTGGTGGCGATCTGCAAGTTCTCTTCGTTGCGTCCCTCTAGGCGGAAGCTTAATGCTTGGCCAGCTGAGAAAGAGTCGGAAGTGTAACTGAGTTCCAATGCGTCGGGAATGATGCCCACTTTTTCGCGCCAGCGATCGCGGATATCGTTAGCACTTATCTCGCCCCGGGCCGCGTAGGAGTGCAGGATCATCACGACCTCTGCGATGTGGCTGCCTCCGGCAGTGCCTCGACCCGAGGGCGGTCCGCCACGGTTCACCCGCGCGCCCAGTGTGGTGAGAGTCTTGTCTACTACGCTGCCGGGCATTGCCGGTGCGTCACCGGAGGCAATCATGTCGGTGAGTTCTTCGTCGAGTTCGAACTGCAGCTCTATGGCCGCCGCCTCAAGCTGCGCCAACGCGCGTTCGGTGACGTCTACCGCAACCCCTTCGGGCATCTGAATGCTGGCATAGATACGATCCCCTTCTACAGCAGGGAAGAACTGGAATATCACGCGGCCACTGAGTAGTAGCGCAATAGTAATTAGGATAATGCCGGTGGCGAATGACCAAGTGGCGTAACGATACTTCAAGCACTTGCGCAGTGCAGGTTGATAAATATGCGTAGCGAAGTACTCGAGCCCGTAGGCGATGCGCTTCTGCAATAGTAACCAGCGATTCACGAGTGCGGAGCCCTCTAACCAATAGCCGGTAGTGCGCCTATGGGCGAGATGGCCTGGCAGAATTAGCTGAGACTCGATGACGCTGGCCACGAGACAGAGCACCACGACGCCGCCGATCACATTGAAGAACGCACCCATCGGGCCGTCGAGAATTAGCAATGGTAGGAAGGCGGCGATAGTCGTCATCACGCCGAAGATTACTGGGATGAACACGTCGAGCGTGCCCATCGAGGCCGCCTCGCGCGGGGAGTAACCCTCTTGCTCGAATACGAATATACGCTCACCTACGACGATGGCGTCGTCGACGATAATCCCGAGCACTAGGATGAAGGCCATGATGGTGAGCGAGCTAATAGTGAGGCCAAGGGACGGGAACAGGCTCAGCGCGCCCAAGATGGCGATGGGGATGCCGGCGGCAACCCAGATGGCGATCTTGAAACGCAGGAATAGTGTTAAGACTAGAAGCACCATGAAGAAGCCGGAGTAGGCATTGCCTGCCACGGTGGCGATGCGCTCTTTAAGTCCTTCGGCGTCGTCGGTTAGAATCATAAAGTCGACGCTAGCGGGAATGCGTGAGCGCTGGGCCTCGAAATATTCCTTTACCTTCGCAGAAGAGGCCACGGTGTCTTCATTGCCAACGCGGTAGATGTCTACGATGGCGGCGTTCTTGCCGTTGACCCGTGCCGTTAGATAACCCTCTTCGAAACCATCCTTCACTGTTGCGATATCGCCGAGACGTAACTGCGAACCATCGGGCATGGAGCGCACGATGATGTTCTCGTACTCGGCGCCTTCGAAGACACGGCCTTTGCTGCGCAATAGTATCTCGCCACCTTCTGTGCGCAGGGTGCCCGCTGGCATATCCATTGCGGAACGATTGATCGCGTTCGCCACTTGGTTCAGTGTGAGGTTGTACTGCCGCAGCGTGAACTCGGAGATCTCGATTGATATCTCAAAAGGGCGAATATAGCTGACCTCCACCCGGGAGATTCCGTCGAGATCGATAAGGTCGAGGCGAATGCCCTCTGCAATTTCCTTGAGGCTCGCGTCATCGGTGTCGGCAGCGAGTGCCAAAGACATCACGGTGCTCGAGGGCGAGAACGAGGCGATGATTGGCTGTTCGATATCGGCGGGGAAAGTGACGATGGCATCCACCGCACTCTTCACGTCGTTCAAGACGCGGTTCAGTTCTGCGCCCGAGGCGACCTCCACAGTTGCCGAGCAGGCACCTTCACGTGCGGTGGAGGTCATGCGCTCGACATTCTCAACGGTCTCTAGTGCTTCCTCTAGGGCTAGGCAGATGCCCTGTTCTACTTCCGCAGGCGCGGCGCCTGGGTAGGGCACGTTCACCTGAATGGTGCCCGTTTCGATGCTGGGGAATTCTTCTTGGCGCGTGTTCATGAAGGACACAATGCCCCCCACGATGAACACCATCATCAGCAGGTTAGAGGCAACTGTATTGTCGATAAACCAATTGATGATGGTTTTCATAGCTCGGCAACCTGCACCAACATGCCATCGACTACCGCTTGTATGGGCGACATACAGATGCGCTCACCCGGACGTAAACCGCCGGCGATCAACACGCGCTCGTTCTCTAGGCGCAAGATCTCAACTTCTCTAAAGCGCAGTCTATTCTCGGCATCGACGATGAGAACGCGGCTGCCACTGCGAATAACTTCGCGAGGCAGGGCATAGAGGTTGTCTACTGTTTTGCCGCGGATGCTCGCTTCCACATAGAGGCCAACGGGCAGCGGAATGGACTGAGTACTCTCGCCAGGAATTGGGTTCTGTGTTGCAGATTGCTCTACGCGCACGATCGCCTGTACTGCGTTGTTAGATGCATCGATGCCCGCTTCGGTGCGCACTAATTTGCCGCGCCAATGGTGGAGTTGTCCACCAAACATGCCACTAAGAGTCACTTCTGGTGCAAGCTCATCGGGCAGTTCACCACGGTAGCCTAGCGGGATATCGAGGTAGCCCAACTGCGAGAGTGCAAGAGGAAGGCGTACTTCAACATCGTCTGCGCTGAGAAGGTTCGCTAGAGACTGGCCGCGGTTAACGTTCTGGCCGAGCTCGATTGCCGTGTCCTCTACGATAGTGGCAAAGGGCGCTCGCACTTCGCTGCGGCGCAGGTCTAATTGGGTTTGCGCAAGTTGGGCCTTGGCATCGCGAAGGCGGCCAGCACTTATGTCTGCCTGTCGCTGTAACTCTTGTACTTGGGACTCACTGACTAGGCGACGCTCGGCGAGCTCGCGGTAGCGTTCCAATTCGCCGCTGGCATAGTTCGCTTCTGTCTGGGCTTGCTCCATGGTGCTGCGGCTGCGCTCCAAGGCGTTCTCGAAGTCGCTGCTATCCAAGCGCAGAATCACCTCATCGGCATTAAAGAAGCCGCCGGATACAAAGGAGGGTGAAACCCAAGAAACCTGGCCCGACGTGGACGCAGATAGGTTTACGCGCCTAGCCGCCTGCACTTTGCCCTGGGATTGAACTTGGAGAGTGACCGCCTCTGGCTGCACTTGCGCCACACGAACCGTCGCAAGCGACTGTTCTGGAGAGCTAGGCTCTAGCCGCTCTGGATTGCGAATGATGACAACGAAAACGATGATCGCGAAAGCAAGTATCGCGATAGGTAGTATTACTCTCTTCAAGGGGGTAGACCTCATTTGAGCTAGAAAAAGGTGCCGGGCAACAAAATGCGCCGATTCTATAGCCCTATACGAAGAAAAACCTAAATCCGAGCACTAGAAATGGGAAAATGCTGCAAATTGCATACATTTCGAGCTAAGGCGAAATTTGCTTTGCGCAAGTAGAGCTTTTTAGGTCTTTTATAGGCCGTATATCGCGATTTTAGATGGAGACTTTGGGGCCGAGGCGCTATTGTTGCGTGCATGAAAATTCTCAGCCCGAGTTTGCTAGTTTTAGGCGCAATTCTGAATATTGCTGCCTTGTTTCAACTCATACCCGGGATATTGAGTATCGTGCTGGTCACAGGTGATGAGCGCGCCTTTTTCCTCAGTGCCGCGATCTCTAGTGGCGTGGGTTTAGTGGCCATGAGTGTTGGCCACCTGAACCGTACTCCTACTATGGTGCCGCGGCAGATGTTCCTGATTACGGCGATCGCCTGGATCGCTCTGCCCATCTTCGGCAGCTTGCCCTTTATCCTCTCCACTCAATCGATACCCTTCACCGATGCCGTGTTCGAGGCTGTGTCCGGGATGACCACTACTGGGTCGACGGTGCTTAGCCATCTCGATGAGATGCCCAAGGATCTACTGCTGTGGCGCTCCCTCCTGCAATGGTTTGGTGGCTTGGGGATCATTGGCATGGCAATCGCGATCCTGCCCTTCCTTAGTGTAGGGGGTATGAAACTGTTCCGAACCGAGTCTTCTGATTGGTCCGACAAGTCGCTGCCGCGCACCCAAGAGCTCATTAAGCAGATGATGTTCATCTACCTAGGCTTAACGGCGGCCTGTGCCTTCCTCTATTTCGCGTTTGGGATGGACTGGTTCAATGCCATCAACCATGCGTTCACTACTATCTCTACCGGCGGCTACTCGACCTCGGACTCCTCCTTTGCACAATTCGGTTCGCCAGTGCTGCACTGGATCTGCATCGTGTTCATGATCCTCGGTGCCTCGCCTTTCTATCTCTATATCCGGCTCATCAAGCATCGCAATCTCGCGCTGTTCAAAGATAAGCAACTCGGCGGCATGCTCGCCATTATGGCGCTGCTGACCCTCGTGCTTGCGCTTGAGCTCTACCTGCGCCTCGGCGAAGGCTTCTGGCGGATAACTACCCAAGTCGCCTTCAACCTAGTCTCCGTGATTACGACTACCGGCTTCGCCTCTGATGACTACTCGCTGTGGGGAGGATTTGCAGTTGCACTGTTCTTCTTCGCGATGTTCATCGGTGGTTGTTCCGGTTCCACTAGTGGAGGCGTGAAAGTATTCCGGGTACAGCTTTGTTTCACGATCATTCGGGAGCAGATTGCCCGCGCCATCCACCCTAGGGCGACGATGGCACGAACCTATAATGGTGTGCGCGTTTCCGATGACATCCTCACCTCGTTAGTGGCTTTCCTGTTCGTGATGGTGATCAGCCTAGTGGTCATGACCCTGTTGTTGGCGTTGACTGGGCTCGATCTCGTGACCTCCCTTACTAGTTCCGCCACCGCTCTGATGAATGTAGGGCCTGGCCTAGGCAGCGTGGTTGGTCCCGCAGGCAACTTCTCTAGCCTGTCGGAAGTGGCAAAATGGCTGCTCTGTCTAGGTATGATCATGGGCCGGCTCGAGTTCTTGACCATAATCGTTCTATTCAGCCCTGCCTTCTGGCGCAGGTAAAAAACCCCTGCAGCCCGCATATTTTCACTGACATCACGTAAAATTGGCTATAAGTAGTCACTGTGTGGCGAGTAGTGTATAATCCAGCCCCTTTTTGCCGTGCTCATTTGAACGGACACGGACACATCTTTTCTTAAGGCACCTCTTAACGTACATCCACTGCACACCATACAGGTATCCGCTCGTGATCGAGAAAATTCGTAACATCGCCATCATCGCCCACGTTGACCATGGTAAGACCACACTAGTCGACAAATTGCTGCAACAATCCGGCACCTTGGAAGATCGCGGCAAAGCGGTTGAGCGTGTAATGGACTCTAACGATCAAGAGCGCGAGCGTGGTATTACCATTCTTGCAAAGAATACTGCGATTATGTGGGAGGGATACCACATCAACATCGTGGATACTCCAGGGCACGCCGACTTCGGTGGTGAGGTAGAGCGCGTAATGTCGATGGTCGACTCCGTACTCCTTCTAGTAGACGCCGTAGACGGCCCAATGCCACAGACTCGCTTCGTTACGCAGAAAGCCTTCGACCAAGGCCTGAAGCCGATCGTCGTCATCAACAAAGTCGACCGCGATGGCGCGCGCCCTGACTGGGTGTTGAACGAAGTATTCGACCTATTCGACCGCCTTGGTGCGACAGACGAGCAACTAGACTTCCCGGTTATCTACGCCTCGGCTCTTAACGGCTTTGCTGGCCTAGAGCTAGACCAGATGGCTGATGACATGACACCTCTGTTCCAGACAGTTGTAGACCGCGTGCCGCCACCCCCCGTAGCAGTGGATGCGCCTTTCCAGATGCAGATCAGCGCCTTGGACTACAGCAGCTATGTCGGCGTTATCGGCATAGGCCGCGTCACTGGCGGTATCGCCAAAGTGAACCAGCAGGTCGTGATCATCGATCGCCATGGTGGCACGCGCAAGGGCAAGATTCTTCAGGTTAAGAGCCACCTAGGCTTGGAGCGTGTGGATGTAGCTGAGGCGCACGCCGGCGAGATCATCTGTATCACCGGTATCGACAAGCTCAACATTTCTGACACGCTTTGCGACCCAGAGAATGTTGTGGCGATGAAGCCGTTGATCGTTGACGAGCCGACTATCTCCATGACTTTCCAGGTGAACGACTCGCCCTTCGCTGGTCAAGATGGCAAGTTCGTCACTACGCGTAATATCAAAGACCGCCTCGACCGCGAGCTTATCTATAACGTGGCACTGCGTGTAGAGCAGGGCGAGACACCAGACAAATATCGCGTCTCCGGCCGCGGCGAATTGCACCTATCCGTACTAATTGAAAACATGCGTCGTGAAGGCTTCGAGCTAGCGATTTCTCGACCTGAAGTAATTCAGCAAGAGATCGACGGCGTTATGCAGGAGCCCCACGAAGCACTGGTTATCGACTGCGACGAGCAGCACCAGGGTAGCGTGATGGAAGAGCTAGGCCAGCGCAAAGCAGACCTGCAAGACATGACTATGGATGGCAAGGGCCGTGTGCGCCTGAAGTTCGTTGTCCCAACCCGTGGTCTGATCGGTTTCCGTTCTATGTTCCTGAGCATGACCTCCGGCTCTGGCATGATGAACCACGTATTCGACCATTATGGTCCTGTGAAAATGGGCAACATCGGCGCGCGCAAGAACGGCGTTCTAGTCTCTATGGTCAAGGGCAAGGCGCTGGCTTACTCTCTGTGGATGCTACAAGAGCGGGGTCGTTTGTTTATCGACCCGAACGTAGAAGTATACGAAGGCATGGTCATTGGCCTACACAGCCGTGACAACGACCTAGTAGTGAACCCAATTAAGGGCAAGCAGCTGACCAACGTGCGTGCATCAGGCACAGACGAGAATATCGTGCTGACGCCAGCCGTGAAGCACACGCTAGAGCAGGCCATGGAGTTTATCGAAGAAGACGAGTTGGTCGAAATTACGCCTAACCACCTGCGTCTGCGAAAGAAGCTTCTTACCGAGAGCGAGCGTAAGCGCGCGGCTCGTGGTGGCGCGGCTCGAGGCGGCTGATACTACTGAAGCTGGCTCTAAAAATGGGGTCAGTGTACATTTTCCTAAATTAGGAAAATGTACACTGACCCCATTTTTTTCTGACCCGACTTATCAATGAGTTACTCTGTCGCCCCAGATCTCTTCTAGCCGCTTGTCGCGACCGCAGCCCCAGCGATAGGCCTGGTAGCGAAGTGGGCTCTTCTTATAGTAGTCCTGATGATAACTTTCATCGCCCTTGATAGGGTAGAAAGTTGCCGCGTCCAGAATCGGGGTCACGACTTTTCTGTTTGGAAATTGCGCCACAACTTCTCTTCTAGTTTGCTGCGCGATTGATCTTTCCTCTTCGTTCGCCACGAAGATTGCACTTAGATAGCTTGGACCCTTGTCGCAGAACTGCCCGATGCCATCGAATGGGTCGATGTTGACCCAGAAGTGATCTAATAACTCCCTGTAGCTCACCTTGTCGGGGTCGTAGGTGATCTCTACAGCCTCGTAGTGACCATCATGGCTGCCGTTATAGGTTGGATTATCATGGGTACCGCCTGTGAACCCCGAGATTACATCTGTAACTCCCTCGAGCTTCTCGAAATCCGACTCCATGCACCAGAAACAACCCCCGGCCAGTATCGTTTTTTCCTCTGCTGCATGGGAGGCAAGGGACGTTATGCTTGCTGCCAATAATATGAGTGCGAGTACGTTTTTCATAAGTTCCTCTCCATCGTGAAATTGACTAAGCCTATATCGCGAATTTGGACAACATTCTCCGTCACAACCTTAAAGCCATGTTTCTCGAAGAACGGTTTCGCAGTAATGCTTACGTTTGAATAAGCTTTCTCGCCGTTTATTTTCTGCGAGAGAAGCTCGTTCATTAGAGCCCTGCCAACACCTCTTGCTTGGCAACTTCCACTAACAAAGAAGTGGTCGATGTAACCGTCGTTCTGAATATCGGCATATCCAACTACTTCTCCGTCTATTGTTGCCACAAAAGGTTTGATAGCGTCGATTCTCTTCTTCCACTTCGCGTGCTCATACTGCACAGGGGCCCAGGCCTTAATCTGCTCCTCAGAGTAATCTTTGCTGCACACCTGAGTGATAGCGCTTCGAAAGACCTCGAAGAGCTTTTTTTCTATCCCCGGATAATAGGGGCTTATCCTTACCATAACACTCTTAGCTCCTTGTGACTGAATGTTCCGAATATTTGTAACGTGGCTAATTCTTGATACACATCGGGTTTCCAGACTTCTATGAATGAGTTTGGATTAGCCAATGGCTTGAACCCGTATCTTTCGTATAAACCGTTAGATTGTACAAATCCGCAAGTGGGGAAAAACTGTAAAAACTAAATGTGTCCTGAAAAACTCTAGGGTCTTGAGCTTGCGGAAATACTGACAAGTAACCATTTGCCTGTTGCTTTAGACCAAACCTGCGCTCCTCCGCCCGCATCGCTGAAACGCGCGCCATCTTTCATACTCACTTCTTGTTCATATTCATTGACCAGTACCGCAGTATGTTGGTCAATTACTGAGATTCGGACATTGGTGAATACTAAAGACTCAATATTCCCAACCGAGTTAAAACTAGGTTCGATCAGCTCTCTGAGCTCGGAGAACGAATTCCAATTGCTGCCATCAGCATTAAGACCCACGAATTTTTCAGCATCAATATGCTCGAAATAGCGTGCGGTGTCTAACGCTTTTGAGGCCTGCACTAGACTAGAAAATGCCTGTCGTATTTCCTGCTCTATCTCGCGCATTGAGTCTTCTGACAACTCCCTATTCTCGCCATTGCAAGAGAATAGAAGAGCAGCCAATAAAGCTACGCCGATGATCTTCACTGTGAGTGCTTTGCTGATCTATTAAACATATTAGTCGGTGTGCCTTGATGAAATCTTAGTTTCCATGTTTTGCCTGTCTTTTCCCACAACGACGATCTTCGCGAGAACCGAGAAAGCGCGCCTTCGGGCCCTATATGGGCGCTTCTATAGGTAAGAAGAACTAAGACCTCGCTGATAGTTTGAGATTCATAGTCTTGAGACCAAATCGATTGCTTCGACTCAGCCTGCAGAGAACTCAATATTCGAGACTTGTCGTAGATCTCGCCCGAGCGACCAATTTCCAAGAAAGAATCATGTAGTAATTGATTGAGTCGATCCTGGTTTTTGCGCACTGGACTCTGGTGCAATTCTATTTCGAGTTTCATCAATTCAACTAGCACGTTCTCACCATTACACTCGTTCCAGTTTCTCATAAGGTTTGCTGGGCAGGTTTATTGAAATCGGGCTTCCTAGGGTAACAGGGCCACCACTTTCTACAACAGCCATAACCCCTGCCTTTAGCAACAGATTACCATCGGGATCACGATCTAACACGGCCTGAGTAAGTCCTTGCTGGTAGTTGTCTAGTTGAGCGCATGGATTTCTTAGTCCAGTGATTCTAAGAACAACTTCGTTGCCGATCTCGAGAAGGGTGTTTCTAGGAAGAGAAAGTAAGTCTATTCCTTCTGTGAGGATGTTCTCTCCCATAGCGCCCGGCTCAACTCTAAAGCCTTGCGCCCTAAGATCAGAGAGCAGTTCGGTTTGTATCAAATGGACTTGTCGCAGATTCGGCTGTGTTGGATCGGCCTTAACGCGTGATCGATGTTTTACAGTCGCACCACAATGGGCATCCCCTTCGACACCAAGCCCCTCGAGGAGAACTAAAGAGTCGCAGGGCTGCTTAGAGAAGCGATGACTTGGGTCCTTGCTAAGAGATACAACTTGCACAGATGTGTCCTGATCTCATTTATTCTACAGAACTCTCGCTTTTCCTAATATCGAGCATAAATTTGAGCGCGCCAAAAATACCCACAAGCTCAGCCAGAGCGATCACAGGGCCAAGCCAGTACTCGATAGAGTTACTCGAACTTCCACCAAAATTAATTGCCGCTGCAAAAAAGCTATAGGAGCCGAACACGAGGCCTAATGCGAAAACCACGAACAAAGAGGTGATGATCCATACTTGTGATTTTGAGAGGTTCGATCCCACCATGTAGGCACCAATCAAGTAACCGCTTACAACTGTAAAATACAAAGCCATTGCAGTCATACCGTAACCTACGAGGCTAAAAGTTAAATCTGCAGCTTCATATTCTGTCATTTCTATCTCCACTTGCTTGCCATTATTGTTCTTCTAAATTCTTAGTTCTGTGCAGGGGCACTTCTTGCAACCTAAGAGTGCAACGCGTTTGTCGACATACAATCAAACAGTTGGTAGTGAGATTTAATGTACACTGACCCCATTTATTCTACTCATATCGTAAAGAGCGCACTGGGTCTGCATTGGCGGCTCTAATACACTGGGCCGCCACTGTGAGCAAGGCAACGCCAATAACCCCAACTGCCACGATGATGTAATAGGCGATGGAGAATGAGGCTTGTGCGGAGAAACTACCGTAGAAGCGATCTATCGCGAAATAAGCCAGTGGCCATGCCAGTAAGCATGAGACTAAGACCGGCTTGATAAAGTCCCAGCTCAATAGCATCACTATTGCACCAGAACTAGCGCCAAGGGTTTTGCGGATGCCTATCTCTTTTGTTCGTCGCAAGCTGGAGTAAGAGGCAAGCGCATATAGACCGAAGCCCGCAATCAATATCGTAATCACGCTGGCCATCAGTGCGGCTATGCTTAAACCATTGGTGCGTTGTTCGATGATGTCATCAAAGGTTTGTGAGAAGAAAGTGAGATCCAAAGGGATGCCTGGGCGATGACGCTCCCACACTTGGTTAATATGGCTCAGCGCCGATTCGGTTTGTAGGGGGTCGATGCGGATACTGACAAAGCGCATAGGTGAGCGCGTCGAGCGCAGTATGCCAATGGAGCGCTCATCGGTCTCCATGCCGCTGCTAAACTGAAAGCGTTTAACAACACCGATCACATAGGTCTTAAAGTTGAATATATCTAAGCGCTGATTCAGCGCCTCTTCGGGCGTGTTAAAGCCAAAGCGACGTGCGAGCACGTCCGTTACCACAACGCCGTATATCTGGTCCTCAACTGGTTCGTCGGGGAAGAAATCAGTTGCGAACTCCTCAGAGAATGCACGGCCGGCAAGCAGCTGCATCTGGTAGGTTTCGATAAACCCTTCGCTTACGCCAACATGCGCCACAGTAATCGACTCGTCTGGGCCATAACTAGGAAGGCGCCACGGATTAATGCCGCCAGTACTGGGTGGCTTAACTTGTGAGCCCACCACAGACAAAACACCAGGATGTTGTTCTAGGTCGTTGATCATGCCGGTATAACTAAAAGCATTGGGCTCCTGCCCGTTGTAGCGGCTATCAAGAATCAACAAATTGTTCCTGTTAAAACCTACGTCCAAGTTCTGTAAGAACATTGTTTGTATATAGATGGCAATTGCCAGAAGGATAAGTGCACTAGAGAAGCAAAACTGCAGCGCCGTGACCGTGGCTTTACTCAATCTGCCTATCCTGCTTTGGTTGCTAGTGCGCTTCATGATGGTAACTGCCTGTAAGCGGGATACAGACAGGGCAGGCAAAATGCCAGAGATAGCGCCAACGGCCAGCACTAGTAATGCAAGTACAACTACAAAACTCGAGGCGAGTAAATCACTAAGTTGAATGGAGATGCTGGTGAGGTTGGCATATACGGGAATTGCGAATATCACAATGGGAGCCGCAAATAGCAAAGCGATGACCGTTAGCAGCAAAGACTCGAACAGAAACTGAGATACGATTTGACCACGGGTTGCGCCCAAGGTTTTACGTATGCCAATCTCTTTTCTACGTTGCGAAATCTGCGCCAAAGACAGGTTGGAATAGTTGATACAGGAACAAACTAGAATTAGCACCGCAAATACAATCAATCCGATTAAAACAGGCTGGGTCTCGGAGGCCTCTGGTGATCCAAAGTTCGTTAGAGGGTTCAGGTATATATCATCGATAGGCTGCATGGAGAGCCCAAAATTGCTTTGTGCGGCATAGCTAACCGAGTTCTCGGGCAGATTGCGGTCGATGAAATTAAGCAGATCCCCTGCTAACTGATCCGCAGAGGCCTTATCGCGAAAGCTAAGATAGGTTTGAGAGCCACTAAAGCTTATCCACCCGGTGCCATTCATGAAGGCGTCGCCGAACAACTGCCTACCCGTAGGCACCGAGATCAGCATCTCAAACTGCATCGTGGCGTTCTCAGGCACGTCACGCACCACACCGCTCACTTGGATATCCACTTGATTGTTGTAACGCAGTACCTTCCCTAGAGCGTCTTCATTGCCAAAGTATCTTCGTGCAGTGGACTCGGATAGCACCATGGTATTGGGGGCAGTGAGCGCGCTTGCAGGGTCACCCGCAAGGAACTCTAGGTCAAATAGGTATACCGTGTCGGGCTCGGCCCAATGGAAGTTATTCTGAGTTGCCTGATTGCCTTGGCTAAACAAGCCATCGCCACCGCGGATAAGAGCGATATGCTCTATCTGATCGGCATAGTCCTGGCGCAGCGAACGAATATAAGGGTCAGCAGTAGCGCTGGTTCTATAAGGGGTTTGAGTTTCTCTGACCATCATGTGCGTAACTAGACGGTAGGTATTCTGCCAATTGTCGATGTATTTATTAGTGCTTTGTACAAACTGCACATGTAAAAGCACCAATATGCTACAGGCTAGTCCAAGGGTAAGGCTAAGAATTTTGATTGCGGCGAAGACGGGCTGCTTACGGATTGTTTGCAGCGCAATATTGAGATAATTGGCAAACATGCATGAATCTCCCTTTTCTGCGATGCGGATTCTAGTGTCCGCTGCAAGCTTTTTATTGTTGCTTATACAGAACAAACGGGTAGTAGGCAATTTGGGCGGCTACAGACAAATGTGTTTAAGCCGCCAAAAAAATTCAAACATTGTGTCTTTTCGAACCTATATTCCAAAAATATTAACTGGCGATGCTGTGCGCGGCGAACGCCACGATAAACGCGCCTTCCTGAAACACTTTTAGACCCGTATTAGAAAATGACAAGGGTAAGCGATTGTCCTTAAGGGCTGATTTTATTGTCACAGGCGAAAGTACAAGTACATCCAGAGTTGAAATAAGCTGAATGGCAGCCTCCAGCTTGAAACTGACTGCCCCTCCGGCGAACTTACCTTTTGTCTGACGCTCGCGTATCGCAACCCTTGAGACCTTGTAATCCGTCATCAGTTTGGCAAATGAAAACTGAAACTGTTGAAGATCCTCTCGACTATGCTCTTTCGGCAAGGTTAGCTTGCGTACTCGGCAATCCGGCAAGGTAAACTGCTGGCCTTCCTGCTCAAGTAAGCAAATAACTGCCTCGTTGCCTACTAAATCTACTCCACAAATTCTCATCTATATCCTCTGGTCGAGTCTAATCGTCCGTATCTAGTGCTTATAAATCGATCTCGCTAGTTTACGGCAGGAATAGGTGCTGAGGCTACTAGATCAAGTAGCCTCAGCTGTTGACCGGATAATGGGGTCAGGTTCGTTGATCCAATATAAATATCAAAAATTCAAAGAACCTGACCCCTTGATTCAGCTGACTCTTTTGGCCAGCTCCATGCGAAGTAAACAACTAGCATAGTCAAAATGGCTTCAGCTGCCGCATACATTTTGTAAAAATACCAGCCAGCGGCATAGGTAAGAAAAGCTAGCATTAGTGTCATGATCGAACCCACAAGAATGTTTAAAACTCTATTAATCGTCGCTGGCAATAGTATGGATAGGCAAATCATTAAACTGGCGACGAACATTATCGAAGATAAGCCGAGTAAAACTCCTTGGTCACCTGAGCCGAAAATAGTAGTGCCGTCTATCATGCCTTCCAGTTTCTCTGGAGTGTATAGTTCGAAGTAATCACAATAAATATACAAAGACATAGCCGATGCCCATAGCGCGCTAAGCTTTATTTTAATATTGATTTCGTATTCTGATAGTCTCGACATTGAAAATTGCCTTTGTAAATGTGGGCTCGGATTGGACGTGAAAAATAATCTCTTCACTTAAATACGACATTATTTCTGGCATTCGATAGCTGAAGTACACTGACCCAGTTTATCTGGTGCTGGATTGTCGACGGTAGCGACGTGAAAGCCAGCAAAGTAGAAGCATTGACGAGGGCGCGGCAAAGGACAATATTTGCTGTATTGGTTTATTGTTTTCTGGCTGATCATGAAAAGTAATACCTATTAGCAGCATAACTGCAGCCCAGATAATGGCATTTAGAACAATCGCGGTACCGAAAGGTATTTGAACGGAAACTATCAGCTCGCCTATTTCTACATCCATAGCGTCTGCAAATGCCTTCGTTGTGCGTCTTGAAGCGAAACTGCTGGCTTCGGCTCTCTGAACCGTCCTAGGGTGGACGTTAGCCCTCTCAGCCAAATCTTCTTGAGTCCAGGCTTGTGTCTGGCGCAGCGCCTTCAGTCTTTTCGCATCAATTTTCATGTCTGTTCTCCGGACTCCTGTAATCGTACTAATTTGATTACAAGATGCTACTGCGTACCCCCACGGCATTTACACGACAGTTATACATAAATCTCTCAAATGATGAGGTTTTCGACAATATCGCAGAGTTTGAAATACATAACACCTTAATCACCCGTCGCGTCAGCAATCGGCTGTATTGATTTGTTGGGCAAGTTTTGATGCTCAAGCCACCCGAGTAGTACAGTCATGAGACCAAAACCCAAGATAGGCCCAGCACCATATCCAAGCAAAGGAGCTGGCGTGATTCCTGTAGTTGAGCATACAAATAGAACCATGTAGTAACTCGCTACTGCGGCGAGCCAAGAAGGGCCATTACGCGATCGAATCCACAACCCGACGATAAACGCGCCTGCACTAGCAATTATGGCAAGCCCTGCAAATAAGGAGTGACTTAGTGCCAAAGCAAAGACCTCCTCTACATGCGGTACCGGCTCTAGGGGATCGGGTAAAGAGAACGCCCATAGGGTGAGGGCGCCCAACAGAAAAGCGACAGCACCCAGACGAAATACTCCAAGGCGGTGCTGTGCAACGACAACAGCCGAAGCGACCGTCAGGCCCAGAACCTGAGACGCGTCTGGCTGCAAAGTCAGCAAGAGCGCGGTCGCGAGGACAGCAGTGAAGCTAAGCATTTGCTGCTTGGCAATAATGACCGAACAAGCTGCGATAAACGAGGGCAATAACATAGGTGCGATATACAGCCTAACCGGTCCAACACTAATCCAGCGCTCTGGTTCCGATGAGTCGCTCCCAAGTATTGACGTGGTCAAACCGAGCAGCGTCAGGATGATGATCGTAAAAGCCGTAATTTTGCGGTTACTCAGGCGGCGCAAATAACTGCCAACAAAGACTAGGCAGCAGCCTAAGGAAATCGCTAGTAGATGAGTTATCCACACGTTCATCCCAACATCAGCTATTGAAAGAACGACAAGGCTTCCTAGAATCGGCGGTATCGCCACGATAAGTAATGGTTGAGACGAGGTTTGCATGTTCTGCCTAACGCTCCGCTAATAATTGGGACGGCAATGACACTGACCCCATTTATCTTAAGTCACAATGGGCTGTTCAGCGTCTTTTCCTGCCACTGTTGTCCATTCACGTACATTCCAAGAAGTGACTAGAACATTAATGACATAAGGATCTGCTTTAGCAAAAGACTCTGCAATTTTTGGGGTATTCCCCTTGAAAACAATCGCGGCTCCATCTGCGGGGTTAGCAAATGCACCTCCAAGAAATAATTCACCTCGATCTATTGAGGCTTTCGCTAGAGCCATATGCTGGTCCCGAAACTCACCTCGCCGCTCTAGATAATCAGGGGCGTATTCATAGAAAAGTATATAGTGCATAGTCTTGAGTCCTTTGTGCTGCGGTTTTAAAAGAGCAGGGACACTGATAACTTAATAACTTAGTGAGGCGCTTAAGCTATTAAATTATCAGTGTCCCCTAGATTCATTCACGCGCCAACTTTGCTGGTCGCGTGCAGTGGATTGCTATATGCCTTGCTCGACACCCGATATGCGCATAAGCTATGCGCATAATGTATATGGAGCAACCGTCATGAATTATACATACAACTCCGAAGCCACAAAAAAGCCTACTAACGTCAGTATAAACAGCGACTTACTTGAAAAAGCCAGAGCTCTGAATATCAATCTTTCGGCAACGCTGGAGCGGGCTTTGGCTGAGCAACTGCGTATTGAACAGAGCGATCAATGGCTGCGCGAGAATGCCGATGCCATTCAAGCATACAACCAGTTTGTCGAAACCAACGGCACTTTCAGCGACAGCGTGAGGAAGTTCTGATGGGGCAGTTCATTGCATATAGAAACCCTAACCCTGCGTCAAACGCCCAATATCCTTACTTGCTGGATATACAAAATGATTTATTAAGTGGGCTGAGAACAACCATCGTTATTCCTCTCACGCCTTCAAAGGTTGTTGCAGCAATAAGCCTATCAAGGCTAAATCCTGCCTTCTCTCTCGACGGTGAGAGTTTCACTGCAATGACGCAAGACATTGCAGGCGTGGATCGCAGTCAACTCGGTGCTCAAGCGTGTGATCTTTCCGTATATCGCTCAGACATTATCGCTGCAGTCGATTTTGTGCTGTCTGGTATATAACGTCCAACTCACAGGTTAATGGGGTCAGGTTCGTTGATCCAATATAAAATTCAAAGAACCTGACCCCTTGATTCCCACGCGCAATTTTGGAGCTGCAAGGCAGAGGAGAAATTGTCGCTGTGCAGCGGATTGTTATGTTTCTTTGTCGGCGATAAAGTGTGTACAAGTTGCAATCCAATACACACAGGTGGTTTATGAGAACCAACATAGTTATCGATGACAAACTCATGACCGATGCTCTCAAAGCATCAGGGTGTAGCACAAAAAAAGAAGCGGTAGAACAAGGGCTTAAGTTGCTTCTCTTGCGCAGCCAGCAACAGGATATTCGCAAACTGCGCGGCCGAGTAAAATGGGAGGGCGATCTGGACGAAATGCGGGGCGGCAAATGATACTGGTAGATACCAGTGTTTGGATCGACTACCTCAATGGCGTCCAGAACAGGCATACAGACACTCTTGACGCTGGAATAATCGAAGGCTCTTTTGGCATGGGTGATCTGATTTTTCTGGAAATCCTCCAGGGAATTCGGGACGATCGGCAATACCGTTTGACCAAACAAACTTTGCTGACACTGGGTCGCATTGAAATGTTTGGTGAAGGCATGCCTGACAAGTGCGCCGAAAATTATCGTGCGCTTCGGAAAAAGGGAATCACCATTCGGAAAACAACGGATGTCATTATCGCTACATTTTGTATCGAGCGGAAAATGCCGCTGCTCTTCCTTGAACGTGATTTTATTCCTTTTGTGGATTATCTTGGTTTGGTCTCGGTGCTGGAGGAAACATAACGCTCGAAACAGCAGTGCGAAGCATCTGCCTGCTTTCGTTAGTTATGTGCTGGCTTACTCAATCCAAACTTATTGATGATAGTTTTCGTAAAACGTTCTGATTACTGCATGTTGTATTGCCAGAAACTGAAGATCCTGCGCGGAACTACCTGCGGTGTTGTATTGGACCTGCTTAATCACTATGTCGTTCCCGTTACTGGCAATTAGGAAAAGCCCTCCGTTCTTCAAATCGAATTCAAATTCATTGATGTGCCCGATTCCTTCATCGTTGCCAAATACTTCAAATTTATAAGCAATTTTAGCAGTTGCTTCTAGCCTTCCAGTAATAACACGGTTACTTCCATCCACTCCCTGAAAACTGTCGCCATCAACTATCATCCTTCCATTCGACTTTGCCCGTTCTGTACCACCAAAAAAGCTACTCTCGAAATCCGTCCAAATCGTGATCTCAACACCATCTCTACAATACGTTTTTAGGCTAGCCCAATAAATCCCAGGCACTTCTTGGAAGTCATTTTCGCTCCAAGACATCGATCCAGCTCCACATCCTCTTTGCTCTGGCAATCTGCCTCGTGCTGTTTGTAAATTGTCCTCCTCGCGAGGATCTATTACGAAAAAAGGTTGATACAAAGGATCTGCACTCGGCGTGGTTCCTGATATTTGTGCTTCAGCATAGCCTCCGAAAGTATTCAGGAAAAATGATATAGCTAAAACTGCCAATTGGTTTTTAACGCCCATTCGTAGCTCCATTGTCAATTTGCCTTAAACTGTGGCACGTATCAAAGCACATAACCCTGTGGTAAGGGGCAAATTGAGCGAAGCCTAATTTGTCCCGCGCTGGCCTGTAGGGCCGGAGTGAACTTGACCATTTTGTTATATGTTTTATTGCTGTACACCAATTGCATTTGTAAATGCCACCCACTTTAAAGCTGTTTTTTCTCCGGCCTTGCCCGATATAAAAGACCAGCCATGTGCACGAACCTCCGACTTTACGAGCTCTCGCACAGACTCCAAACTACCTGCGTCATGAAGTAAAGCAAACATTTCAGCAGCGGCTGCTAAGCGGCCTGTGATTAATGGCCGCTCATTAGCTTGAGTTGTAGTATCAAGGCCTGCTTTCAATGCCAGTGTGTATTCAGTTAATTTATCTAATATTTCTTCCATGTTCATTTACACATAACGCCTTTAATAACCGGCGCGGCCAGAGGCCGTGTCTGGCGCCTTTAGGCGCGAAGTTGATCTAATGGTTATGAGGCAGTAATATCTGATACCAATATTTGGTATACGGAGGCTGCCATGGCCAAGAACACCAGCATGTCCCTCGGCGCTCATTTTGACGAGTTCATTGCACAACAGCTCCAGAGCGGTCGATACGGCTCTGCCACCGAGGTTGTGCGCACTGGCCTCAGAATGCTGGAGGAAGCCGAAACCCGTCGTCAAAACCTGCGGCAGTTGCTTGTCGAAGGTGAACGAAGCGGTTTTGTTGACTACGACTATAATGCCCTTATGGAAGAGCTGGATAAAGAATCGCCTTGATGCCCCCATTTAAGCTAAGCAAGAAGGCCAAGGACGACCTGGTTGGAATTGCCCGTTATACCGAGAAAACCTGGGGGCGTGAACAACGGCGGCTTTACCTCAAAAAACTTGATTCGATGTTCTACACTCTGGCCGATAACCATGAACTCGGCAGCCCATGCGACGATGTCAGAGCCGGCTACATAAAAAAGCAAGTAGGAAGCCATCTGATCTTTTATCGTTTCGGTACATCTTCAAAAATCGAAATTATTCGAGTGCTCCACAAGCGTATGGATGTGGCACTTCACTTGTGATGCCTTAAAACGCCCGTAATAATAGGTAAACCGCGCAGCGGTTTATCCTCGTTGATTTGATTGTTATGAATCCTTCTTTCTAAACAAGCTCGTAAGCCCCGCGCCAGCACCGATTGCTAAACTTGAATTCAAGATAATTGCCACTAGCTCGTCTCTGTTTGTAAGCATCGCCGCAAGCAATAGGCCAACAATTGAAGCTAGGACAATGACTAGTACAATTGCCATTCGTTTATGTGCTTTGTCCTGGAGCTCTAGTTCTTTCTCATGTTGGTGTAGTTTTAGGTTCAGCTCTTTCTCTTTGTTCTTTGTTTTAGATTCCATGTACTTAGTGAACGCTTCTACTCCGGACTCAGCTAGAGATTCAATTGTGCTGGCAATCCTCTCAATGCTTTGAACCTTTTCGCTCAAAACTTCAATCTCATGATTTACATCCACAAGATTTTTTTCGATTTCTTTATCGTCGGTCATTCTCGATCTTCCCGGGTGGTGGATTCATAACGCCCATGTTCTGGCGCCAAAGTATGTTGGCGTGGCTTTTGCGCCTTTTGCAAAAGGCATGACGACATATTTTGGTCGCTCAGGAACTGTTTGTTAGCTGCTACTTCCCACCATTTATCAACACGGTCCACATGCTCGCTCCTCTCTTTTTATGCACCTCGGCGAAACTGCCGACCACATGAGTTGTACCCGTAATGAGCCTGACTAAGTTCACGCAGCATTTTATGCATTCATCCATGAATGCAAATACATCGTTAAATTTGAGACCAAGATTCTCCACATTGTAAGGAGCAGGCTCTTGGTTTAGTGGCTGCATCTCTAGGTGAGCAAAGTACTTATCTCTAAATGTTTTGATTTTCAAAGCTGTTTCGTTTTTCTCTAGCCCACTTACAAACGCTGAAAGATCAGCCCACGCCGACTTAAAGTCCTCTTCATATCTATTTTTTTGATCTTCTCTCATGTTGGCGAAATACTTCTTTTGATCATCCTCAGTTAGTTTCAGGTCATAAATTCGTACCTCACTAAACTGATCCGGAATATTTCGAAATTTGCTCCGCAACACATCTAAGACATCATTGCTGGCTGCCTTTCTATGCAGATTACACAAACTGCATGCCTTGTCGCCGGCATCCAAGAATATACGAGAGCAATCTCTAATAAGGTCATGCGCAAGTATTGGAACCAAGTGATTGTAAGCGTAGGCACCGTGAGTATTTTTGAGTCTGACAGCAAGAGTATCCTTTAGTGCCTCATCCTCCAGTAAGGGCAAGAGAATGTATCTGCCTTGGTCCATAACACGAATCGCAGCAATCAGCGCAGTACTATATCCGCCCAATTGTTCAATTCGCTTTTCTATCTCGTTCCCATTCATGCCTGATCCTCGGGGCAGCTAGCGCCCGTGTTCAGGCGCGCGGCGTCGCCGCGTCGAGTGTAGGCCGCAGGCCGGAACGACCTGCAACCGTTGGTTAGTTGGCATACGCACTCAGAATCTTCTCTCTAGCTGCTGTGTACATGTGGGAACCAAAGTCTGTAGTGTGCACGTCAATCCTTATGGCGCCAGGAATTACTATGTCAAAAGTGCCGCCTTTAAGCATGCTGGATAGCTCCAACACATTTCCTGAATCCAAGTGACCAGTGTGGCGCTCGCCACTCAATGCACGTTGCTCGAATCTTTCGATAATTTCCGCCTCCGGTGCCATGCAACATACATGGATGAGGTTCAAACCTTGAAACGCAGCGGAAAGCATTAGTCCGTCACTGCTTCTAAACGCACTTTCCACGATGAAGTTTCTACGAGCGAGAGCAAGATGTCGGCACCTATCCAAGAGCATTTCAAAACTCGCCTTACCCAGGACTTTCGATTCTTCTCTTGTGTCACAACCAAACTCATCAAATAGTGCTTCTTTGATGAAGTCCTTGGACAATAGCTGAAGTCCAGTTTCTTTTGCGAGCCAACCTGACAGAACTGATTTTCCCGACGCTGGGGCTCCTGAAACAATTATCGCGGTCGTCAAAGTGATCTCTTTCTCGTTGCCAACTAACGCCTTCCTTCAGCGGCCAAAGCCTGTTGGCGCGACTGTTGCGCAAGCAACAAGCGTGACGACAGGCTTTGGTCCGACTGAAAGACTTTGTTAGTGGTGGGAACGATTAAGAGCATTCTTAGCCTCCTGCATTACACCTATTTCGCTCCATGGTATGGAAATAAAAGTAATCGCGCCAGACTCTCGCAATCCTGCTTCCTGGAAGAACCTATTGGTATGAGATGATACAGAGATCCACCACATTACCCCGCAGAATACTTGAGCATAAACTGTGTGGCCGTCTACCTTCGTTGCCAGCGGCATTGTTATCAAGCGCTTTTCAACTTCCTTAATGTTATTCAACACAGCAAATGCCACTATGGGATATTGATCCAGCTTCCCAGGATCCCTTGATAAGAGTAGCTGCCGAATTATTTCCTGATGCTTTCCGAGGGAAACTTGCCTAAATGTAGGCAAGGTTGAAACCGACGCTCGAAAAAGAACACTTAAATGGAATAGCTTCAGTACTGCGTAGTCATATTTTGCAAAATAAGACTCACTAACTTTATCCGGAAATGTTTGTTTATTGAGCCATTCATTTTGAAAAGGTATCTCATACTTTTCGTTAATAAATTGCTCACAATTTTGGCATAGCAACTTCTCTCTGATGCCTTTTTGCAAGTACTTCCAGCCTTTATTGCCAGTCCCAGTTACCCCCATAAACCTATGGTTTTCGTCGTACAAACCCTTGAAGACGAATTCGGGCACTATATGCGAATCGCATAAATTCGAGTCAATTTTACAAAGTGCACACTGGGACATATCGACCACTAACGCCTTTTCATAAGCGGCGTGGCGTAGCCGCGTCCGGCGCCGAGAGGCGTGTACTTGATGTAATTGTTAGTGCGGTTATCCCAACATACCTTTCAATACAGTCGAGGCTGCGTACTTTATGGCATCGAAAGACAAATCTATGCCCTTGCTCTGAATGAGGTCCTTGGTCTTGTTCCAAACAGTTTCAGTACGGATCTTATCAAGAAACTCATGTCCCTCCCACGTTAAACTGAATGCGAAGCATTGCATTGGTCCGCTAAGTGGTTTCGCGCAATTAGCCTCAATCAGACCCGCCTCGTCTAAAAGATTCATATGGTACGAGACGAATTCTGGTGAGTAATCCTCGACATCGTTGGCATCCAACGAACCATTGGTCGTGTCCATATCCTCTAACCGGCATAGTATGACGCGAACGAGTTCCCAATCCCTTTTCAAGACCACCTCCTAGCACTAACATTTATATAGTGTGCACGCACACATAACGCTGGTAATTGACGGGAGTCTAAGCCGGTTCCTCCCGAAAATACAGTGCCTTAAGGTCCTACCCTCGCAACAACAATCTCGGCAAACCGCGCACGCACGCATTGTCGAGATACCGCGTTTCTCACTATCTCCAGTACCCCACGCATAAACATCTGAAATTTAGAAGCTTTGCCTCTTCCCTATGTCGTTTTCGTGCCGCACTAGTATGTTATACCGTGCATCCAAACCTCCCTCCGCACAAAACCACCCCAAGCATTCGCCACCACACTAAATCTCGCCTAATATTAGCCCAACGCCTTTCTCTAGTTTCCTGCAGCAAACCACAAGGAGTCTCCATGCACGTCCTCTATCCCGAGATTAAACCCTATGCCACGCATCGCCTGCGCGTAAGCGATATACACGACCTGTACGTTGAGGAGTCTGGCAACCCCGACGGGATACCGGTGGTATTCGTGCACGGAGGGCCCGGGGGCGGCACTAGCGGGCAGAGCCGACGCTTCTTTGACCCGGAACGTTATCGCATCATCGTGTTCGATCAGCGCGGGGCGGGGCAGAGCACGCCACACGCGGAGCTAGAGGACAACCATACCGGGGCGCTGGTGGAGGATATGGAGAAGATCCGAGAGTTCCTGAAGCTGGAGCGCTGGGTGTTGTTCGGCGGGTCATGGGGCTCTACGCTCAGTCTGGTGTATGCGCAAACCCATCCGCAGCGGGTTATGGGCTTGGTGCTGCGGGGCATCTTCCTGTGTCGACCGCAGGACTTGCAGTGGTTCTATCAGGAGGGGGCGGGGCGCATATTCCCGGATTACTGGAAGACCTATCTGGAGCATATTCCGGAGCCGGAGCGCAAGAATATGATCGCGGCCTACTATCAGCGGTTGGTCGGGAATGACGAGATTGCGCGCATGTCGGCGGCAAAGGCGTGGTCGGTTTGGGAGGGGTTGTGTTCTACGCTGCGTCCCAATCAGGCGCTGGCGGAGCATTTCGAGGATCCGCATGTGGCCTTGGCGATGGCGCGCATCGAGGCGCATTATTTTATGAACGATGCGTTCTTGCAGGAGAATCAAATACTGAACGATGCGGACCGCTTGAAGGGCATTCCTGGCTTCATCGTGCATGGTCGTTACGACATCGTATGCCCACTAGACAATGCCACGGCGCTGCACGAGCGGTGGCCGGAGTCGGAGCTTTATATCATCCGCGAGGCGGGGCATTCGGCCTTCGAGCCGGGCAATACCGATGCCTTGATTCTGGCGACGATTGCGATGGCGAAATTAATCGAGAGCGAGAAGTCGCAATGATCGCACTGCTACAACGGGTGAACTGGGCGCGGGTCAGCATAGAGGGCGAGACCCGCGCGCAGATCGACAAGGGGCTGCTGGTGCTACTGGGCCTAGAGAAGGAAGACGATGAGGGCAAGGCGGATAAGCTGCTGCACAAGCTGCTCAATTATCGAGTATTCGCCGATGCGGATGGCAAGATGAATCTGTCGCTGTTAGATATTGAAGGGGGCTTGCTCTTGGTGTCGCAGTTCACGCTGGCGGCGACAACGGATAAGGGGCTGCGGCCGGGCTTCTCCAGCGCGATGCCCCCTGGGCTTGCGCAGCCACTCTACGATTATATGGTCACGCAGGCGGGGAAGAGCGTGGCTAAGCTAGGCACTGGGGAATTCGGGGCGGACATGAAGGTGGCGCTAGAGAACGATGGGCCGGTCACGTTCTCTCTGCAAGTGTAAGACCAAGACTATTGTGCGTCGTCTGCTTTCTCTTCTTCGGCCTCTTTCGCTTTCTGTCTGCGCTTGATCAGACGACCGAACACGATGCCAACTTCAAACAGCATCCACATGGGCAGTGCGAGCATCGACTGGGTAAAAGGGTCGGGCGGCGTCAATAGCATGCCGATGACGAAACAGCCCACTACTACATAGGGGCGTTTCGAGGTCAGGTCTTCTGGCTCTACTATGCCAACCCAGATGAGAAGGAACACAGCGATTGGGATCTCGAAGGCTAGGCCGAAGGCGAAGAATATGGCTAGGGCAAAGCTCAAGAAACTATTGATGTCGGGGGTCACCATGATGCCCTCGGGGGCCACGGAGACGAAGAAGGCGAATACAAAACCGAACAGTACGTAATAGGCGAAGGCGATGCCGGCGTAGAACAGCAACACGCTAGAGATGAACAACGGTATCGCTAGTGCTTTCTCGTTCTGATAGAGGCCGGGGGCGATGAAGGACCATAGCTGATACAGAATATAGGGCGCGGCCAAGAACAGCGAAACATAGAAGGTAAGCTTGAACGGGGCGAAGAAGGGCGAGGTCGGGTCGATCGCGATCATGCCCATGTTCTCGGGCAGCACCGACATCAATGGTGTGGCCACGAAGGTGTAGATGTCGTTAGAGAAATAGAACAGCGATAAGAAGAGCAGCAGAATCGCGGCAAGCGATTTCATGATGCGGTCGCGTAGCTCGATTAGGTGGTCGACAATCGTCAGCTCGCCGCCGGAGCCATACTTAGGCTTATTACTCATGAGCGGCGTCCGGAGTCTGTCTCATCGTCTAGTGAGGAGGTGGGGCGCAAACTGCCGCCAGTTACCTTCACTGTCTCCGAAGAAGGATTGTTATAGAAGTCTTCGACTGGGCCTTGTTTTACTTCCGGCTCCGTTGCCTCGGCAAGCTCTGTCTCTTCGCTTGCTGCGACACTAGGCTCTTCTGGCTCGTCGATGCTGGACGGGTCGTCAACAGGGGCGGCGGCGGGCTCTTTCGCCTTCGCTATTTTTGTTTCGACTTGCGTGGGCTTATCGGCCACTGCGTCTTTTAGCTGGGCCTCTTCGTCCTTAAGTGTCTCGTTCACTTCTGTGTTGATGTTATCGATATTCTTGCGGGTATCTGCAAAGAGTTGGTCGGCCTTGCCCTTGGCCTTCTTCAAGTCAGAGAGGATGGACTCGTTGTGCAGCTGGCGCTTGATCTCGTCGGCGTTGATCTCTTTCTCGATCTCGCCCTTTACTTGATTGAAGCTGCGCTTGGCGCGGCCAATCCACAGCGTTGCCGTTCTGATTGCGCCGGGAAGTCGTTCTGGCCCGATGACAATCAGCGCCACAACGCTGATCAACAACAGCTCCATGAAACCAATATCAAACATCCGTTACATCCGGCGTGAGGTGATTAAATAAGACAGGATAAATCCAATGACTCAGGCGTTTTGGCTGAATCAATCTTTTGTGTCGGACTTCTCAGAGTTCATCGTCGTAGCGTTGGTAGCCTTCTTAACGCTGTCGTCTTCCTCTTCTTCGTCCTTGTCTTTGGCGTTGTCGTCCTTCATGGCACTCTTAAAGCCTTTCAGTGCGCCGCCTAAGTCGGAGCCAAGATTACGCAGCTTCTTCGTGCCAAACAACATCACGACGATTACCAAGATGATGACTAGTTGCCAAATACCGATTCCACCTAAACCCATTACTGCCTCCAAAAGACTTTGCTACGTGCGCGCAAGATGCGCCTAGTAGGGTCTGTTCTGTTACTTTGTTTGTGTTCGCGCTGCTTTTTCCACGTGCCCGGAAATATCGAAGCGCTTACGTAATTCCTCTAATACGTCCTCTGGGCCAAGCTCCAGATGACTCAACATCACTAGTGTGTGAAACCATAGGTCGGCAGTCTCTTTGACTACGGAATCGTCTGGCTTTGCACTATTGTAATCTTTGGCCGCGATGATCGTTTCGGTGGCCTCTTCGCCCACTTTCTCGAGAATCTTGTTCAGACCCTTGTGGTGCAGGCTGGCAACATAAGACTCTGCCGCGTCGGCCTGCTTGCGCTGTTCCAGTATGCGCCCAAGTTCGATCAATATATCACTCATTTATGACTCGCTAGCTGTGCTGCTTAGGTGCGGCGACTTTTAGTGTGCCGCGCCGGAGTAAATCTCGTCGGGGTCTTTAAGCACCGGGTCGATCGTGAGCCAGTCATCGCCCTCGAGCTTGCGATAGAAGCAGCTCTCGCGGCCGGTATGACAGGCGATGCCGCCCACTTGCTCGACCTGATAGCATACGGTGTCGCCATCGCAATCTAAGTAAACGCCATGTAGCTTCTGAATATGACCGGACTCTTCGCCCTTTCTCCACAGTTTGCTGCGCGATCGCGACCAATAGATGGCGCGGCCCTCGCTCACTGCCAAGGCCAAAGCCTCGCGATTTAACCATGCGTGGGTTAGTACCCGCCCGCTACGGTAGTCCTGTGTAATGACGGGCACAAGGCCTTCGTCGCTCCACTTCACTTGTTCTAACCAAGGGCTCTGAGAGCCTGTATCTGCTGCTACTTTCATGCGCGCTAGTATGCTATGTCAGCGTCTAAAACACAAAAGGTAAACAGCGCCGCTGAGACTCACAATGCCCCATAGTGGCAGCATACTGAGGCTCTCGTTCAGTGGAGTGAGCAGCCCCACCACGCTCAGCGCCAATAGGCCAAGCCCTGCGGTTCTGTTCGATCGCTTGCGCGTTCTTTCTTGCTGTTGTTCTTGCTCGAGGCGCTCGCGCAGGTTCTCGTTGATCGTGCTGAGCTGCTGCGCCTGAGTCAGGGTATCGATCATCAGCTGCGGCAGATAGGGCAGCTGTTCTATCCAGTCCGGCACGTTCTCGCGTAGCGCCTTGATTAGGGTCTTTGGCTCCATGCGTCTACGCTGCCAGTTCTCGAGGAACGGCAGGGCCGTGGTCCACAGGTCTAACTCTGGGTACAGCTGGCGCCCTAGGCCTTCAACATTGAGTAGCGTCTTCTGTAGCAAGACCAAGGAGGGCTGCACTTCCATATTGAAGCGCCCCGCGGTGCGGAATAGCTGCACCAACAGGTAGCCGAAGGAGATGTCCTTCAGGGGTCTTTCGAATACGGGTTCGCACACGGCGCGCATGGCAGACTCGAACTCGTGCACCTTGGTGTCTCTGGGCACCCAACCGCACTCCACATGTAGCTCGGCAACCTTGCGATAGTCGCGCTTGAAGATGGCCAAGAGATTGCGTGCTAGGTATTGCTGATCGTCGCGGCTCAGTGATCCGATGATGGCGCAGTCGATGGCGATGTATTGGGGGTTCTCTGGGCTATGCAGGGCCACGAAGATATTGCCGGGGTGCATGTCGGCATGGAAGAAGCTGTGGTTGAACACCTGGGTGAAGAAGATCTCCACGCCGGTCTCTGCTAGCTTCTTCAGATTCACGTTGCGTGCGGTTAGCGCGGCAATATCGGCCACGGGGGTGCCGTAGATGCGCTCCATCACCAGCATATTAGTGCGGCTGAACTCCCAATAGACTTTGGGCACATACAGCTGCGGGGAATGCTCGAAGTTGCGGCGTAACTGTGTGGCGTTGGCACCTTCGGCCAATAGGTTTAACTCGTCGAGGATGATTTTCTCGTAGTCGTCTACCACCTCGCGAGGGCGCAGGCGCTTGCCGTCGGGGAGGTAGCGCTCCACCATTCCCGCGATCCATTTCAAGACCTTGATGTCCTCGACAATGGTCTTCTCAATGCCGGGGCGTATTACCTTCACTACCACTTCGTCGCCATTGAGCAACTGGGCGCTATGCACTTGTGCCACCGAGGCTGATGCGAGTGACTGAGTATCTAAGCGCGCGAAGGCATTCTGCCAAGGCATGCCGAGGGCTGTCTCTACTAGCGTCTGAATTGTGGGTGAGTCGAAGCCTGGCACCTTGTCTTGCAGACCGGCCAGCTCGTCGGCCAGCTCGGGTGGCAGGAAGTCGCGGCGCGTAGATAGCAGCTGCCCAAACTTAATATAGATGGGTCCTAGCTCCTCTAGTGCCTGGCGCAGCCGCAGCTCGGGCGGCAATCTGCGCGTGGAGTGCAGGCACCAGGGTAGGCTCCATACGCCGAACATAAAGCCCGCGAGACCCTTTGCCCGCACATGGGGAGATATCTTGTCGAGCCTATAGCGCGCGGCGGTGTTAAGGAGTTTCAGGAGTCGAGGGATGTGGGACACAGGTTAGGCCTTCAATACGCCAATGGAGCGTTTGGCTATTGAGTAATGAGTAATTGTTTAAATATCAGGAGTTTACATTTGAGGCTGCAAGGGCTGGCAAAGATAGCACTAAGAGGCAGCGCCGACAAGGCTTGAGCGGCACTCTAGGCCTTGGGCAGGCAGAGCAGTTCCAGCTCTAGTGCGCGCAGTAATAGCCGCAGGCTAAGGGACGGAATCTCCTGCTCGGGGAAAGCCTCGGCCAGCGCCACACACAGACTGGCGAAATCTAGTTGTGCCTGCACGCCCTCAAGAAACACGGCCATCTCTGGGCGAATGATCTGAAACTGCATGCGCTGTTCTTGGCGTAGTACCAAGTAGTTAGGCAGTTTTGGCGAGGGGGTAGGCTCTATGCCGGTGATGGCAAAGCCCGTATTGCCCGGCTCGCCTCCTTGAGAGATGTAGTCCTGCATCAGGCGCCAATACTGCTCCAGATCGAAACGGCTATAGAACATGGCCCAGTCTTGTTTAGCCTGCCAGCGCATCGCGGGCCAGTCGTCCTGGGGAAGTGCCTGCAGCTGCGCGAGGGTATAGGGTGTCTCGTCGACCTTGTCGAACAACAAGGTAAGTAAGCTCTCTAGCTGCACGATGTCGGCAACCGCGGGCAGCCCTGCGAAACTGGGGTGTTCGCTCACATAAGTATGTAAGCGTTCGCCAACTCTGTGTATGGGGCCATTGCGAGGTGGGTAGGCGCCCATATAGCCGATCCATAGGCGGGTATAGAGATCCCGGCCGAGGGTGTGGAACAGCACGGGGAAAAGGGCGCTGGAGACCTCTACAAGGCGTTGATGGTAGGCGTTGTTATAGATGCCTAGTGCTTCGGCCTGGCTAATCTGGCTGTGGGGGGCAAGCAGGGCGGCGATCTCGTCGGCGTTCTGCTCCAGGTCTTGGGGTTTGCTAATCCAAGCCCAGAATTGCGCCTGCTCCTGTTCCCAGTTCACGAGGCGTCTCGCTGGACAGCGGTGGAATTTCTATTGGCCAGAGCTTTCTCTTGCAGGTCGCGGGCCTGTTGTAACTCTTTTAGCAGTTCAGGAAACTCGGGGATGTGGTCGTCACGCTCTAATAATGTGGCAACCGGGCCGAAACGTGCGCAGGCATATCCGTATAGCTTCCACACATCGTCGCAGACCGGGTGGTCATGGGTGTCGATGATATGGGTCGTGTTGTTGGTGTGGCCGGCCAAATGGAACTGGCGGATCGCGCTAGGATTTAGCGCATCGACATAGGCGTAAGGATCTTGGCCCATATTGAAGGCAGAGACATAGACGTTGTTCACATCCAACAGGATCTCGCAGTCGGTGCGGGTCACTAAGGCATTGAGGAACTCGGGTTCGCTCATGGTGGCGGAGCGAAAGCCAATATAGAGCGAGGGGTTCTCGAGCACTATCTTGCGGCCAAGATAGTCTTGAATCTGCCCGACTTTGTCGGCGACGCGTTGCAGGCTGTGCTCGTTATAGGAGATGGGCAGAAGGTCGTGGGAGCTGAGGCCGTTGATGCCGGTCCAGCATAGGTGGTCGGACACCCACTCGGGCTCAGTCTCGGAAATTAGGGCCTTTAGCTGGGCAAGATAGTCCCAGTCTGGTGCCTCGTCGGTCCCGATATTGAAGGAGAGACCATGCAAGACCACTGGGTAATCGGCGCGCACTTCGCGCAAGATGCTGCGCGGCCTGCCGCCGGGGGCTAGATAATTCTCGGTGATGAGTTCGAACCAGTCGACGCCGGCCGGGCGATTGCGCAGCACATAGTCGTAGTGAACGCTGCGCAGACCAATGCCATAGCCGAGCATCACGAACTCCTAGGGCGCATTGAGGGCGCTATTACAGCTCGGAGATTAGGTTGCCACCGAGCTTGCCGCATAGCTGCTCGGACAGGCTCATATCGCCAGTAGCGATGGCGACGAAGCCAATGCCATGGCATGTGTTTAGGCCGGCACAAGAGTCGTTGCCGTTGCCCTTACAAGCGCTGAAGGTGTTGCAGCTGAACAGGTCGTTGCAATAAGCCACTTGCACGCCAGCCACTACTGGGGCCTGTGCCGCGGCAGAGATCGCGCCAATCTGAGTACCGCCAAGTTTATCGCAGAAGCTCTTGGAGACCATGGCGTGGCCGCTGGAGAAGGAGACTATGCTGCCGTCGGGGCTAAGGCCCTCGCACTGGCTGATCTTTACCGGCTCGGCGACACCATCTGCCTGAGTGCTAGCGCTAAAACTTGCTGAAGCAAGCAATAGTGCAGCGGCGGAAGAGGCGAGTTTCAAGCCATCGGTAGTTTTCATGCGGTTTCTCCTAATACAAATTCTGCTAAGTGCTAAACTCAAGCAGGCTACAGGCTTGATTATCCTACTATGTGGCCGCAATACAAGCGCCTGCGACACTATGTCACAAGCTGCTATCGCCTCAATCGTACCTATTCGCCTGCAGGGCAGGCTCCTGATATGGATTAACCTGTCAACTACTTGCGTTGGT
>CAJXUA010000028.1 GCA_913060695.1 uncultured Gammaproteobacteria bacterium
GAGCGCACTGAGATCCGTGTGCTTTATGACGACAAATTCCTGTATATCGGGGCAAAGGATCAATGGGGTCAGAGGGATTTGATCCTGATTCGGATGGGGCTGAGCTGTAGTGATAAAATTACTCTGAATTAATTTGCACCAGAAAATATTTTGTGCCTTTACCCACTTTCGAGTAGTCAACCACATACCCTACGTACTTGCTCCATTTTGGCTGACAATTTGGAGCTATTATTTGGGTATTCTCATATTCATTAGTATTTAGCTGCATTGGCCATTTTCCACTTGTTAGTATTACCAATTGGTGTAAAACTTTCCCTCAAGTAGCGGATAATTTCTCACAATAGCAAAAAACGTGTGTTAGGATCACAGTTTTGGACAAAATTTAAGTCACCTTTACGGCGATAAAATATTCTGCTTGAACGAGGATGTTGAATCATGCAAAAACGTGCATCGCTATTTTCCCTTGTTATTACTGTGTCCTTTACCAGCTCTTTTAGTTTGGCCGATGACACTTGGCGAATCTCTGAAGGAGCGCCTCTGCCCCTATCCGATAGAGGCAAAAACCTGAGCACAGACTATTACCGGGCGGAGCAATTCGGGATCTTCACCATGAGCTCCACGCTCTGGCACGAGCAGTGGCTCTACCCAACCCATAACGATGTTAACCCAGCGGGTGTTTTCAGTGTTGCTGCCAACAAGGTGGACTTCGGGGATTTTGACGGTGACGGTGACGAGGACGTCGTGATCAACTGGAGCATTTTTCCCCACGTTCTCGTGCACCCGCCGATTGCTCCCACGATATTGCTGAACAATAACGGTGCGCTGCAGTTGCCGCCGGCAAATTTTATGGCAACTGCCCCAGAACGCATCTTTGCTTTTCATGCAGGGGCGGCAGATTTTAATCTCGACGGGCGCGATGACGTTGTTGGAGCCTCAGGGGGCGTTCATTTTCGCAATGACGATGGCTCCCTGACCCAAACCTTCGAACCTATTCCTTTGATGCTCAGCAGCACCGACGGTATGACGGATGGCTCCGCGCGGATCGCCGGTCAGGAGCTTGGAGGCTTGCCCGGAGCCTTCACCTATGCGCATGACTTGGCCGTGGGGGATCTCAGCGGCGATGGTATAGCGGATTTTTACCAAGGCCGGCACCTTTTCGTTAGCGATGGTACAGGTAAGTTCGAAGTTCGCAATGATTTGCTGCCTGTAGAAGCCACACTCGACGCAACCGTTAACCATTTTTTGATGTCCAGTGCTATCGGCGACCTCGACAATGATGGGGTTAGCGATCTGGTTATCGGAATTGCAGACGGCCAGTGGCAACCCGAACCCCAAAGCGGCTGGATTTTTCTCAGTGCTGGTTCCGGAAGCCTACGTGGGGGTACGCAGCAACTATTACCCCATGGACTTTACGGGCTGCTGAATACCAAGCACAACAGTATGCGGCTGGCTGATATCAACAATGACGGTCGCCTAGACATCCTCATCGGGCAAACAAAAGGAACTCCCTACTACGAAGGCCGCAGTTTGCAGTTGCTGGTGAATCATGGCAACGGTGTTTTTGTTGACGAAACCTCGACCCGGCTAGAGGCTGGTAACCGGCCCGATGCTTGGGGAGAAGGTATGATACGTATTCTGGATATCAATGGTGATGGCCATCTGGATATCGTGGATCAAGCTGGGAGTGCAGTGAAAGATTCCGCAATTCTAGTGAACGATGGCAGCGGTGTGTTCGCACGAATGCCAATGACGGAGCTCCCCATCTTGCAGGATTTTCATGTCGCCGAATTTGCCAGTTGGGAAGGAGAAGTGCATGGCTTTTCTGACACCAAGTATTTATTTCCCATCGACCTAGATGGCAATGGTATTGCGTCATTTCTTGTAGAGATGGGTTGGCCGCTGAAGAGATGGCCGATGGTAGAAGGGGATGCTACCCAGTCCACATACTATGTGTTAAGACCGGTGCAGCCTTATTTGCCGGTAGCCGGCGAGAAACGGGCCAATGATATAGAGTGCATCTTGAATTGGGTGGCAAGTTCCTATCCGGAAATCTTCCCAGGTGCAGGCACCCCTACGGACCGCCTCGACGCCTACAAATTCCGATACTATGCAGACGGCGATAGTTATTTAGCTGTTCGCGGCCGTACATTATTTGGCCTAGCACCATCCCTGGGCGGTATTGTCGATGCGGGAGGGATAGATCAATATTTACCTGCTGCGCGAGCGGCGGGCTGTAACAAATAAATGGGATCAATAAATGGGGTCAGTGTACATTTTTCTTAAAAGGAAAATGCAATAAATGGGGTCAGTGTACATTTTTCTTAAAAGGAAAATGTACACTGACCCCAATTAGTTTTTATGGAGAATGAATGTACAAAGGACGATTCACCTCATTAGTACTCTTGCTGCTGACACTGGTATTTGTATCACCGGCTAGCCTTGCGCAGAATACCATTAGCACCACCGAGGTCCGCCCTAGCATGCTGGCATATCGCACAGCCGGTGAAGCGGGTGTCGAGCTTGACGGCCTCCTCGATGAGGCAGTGTGGGCACAGGCTCAGCCCATTACGGAATTCCGCCAGCAGGAACCGGTGGAAGGGGGCGTGCCGAGTGAGCGCACTGAGATCCGTGTGCTTTATGACGACAAATTCCTGTATATCGGGGCAATGTTGTACGACTCTGATCCTTCTGGCATCCTCTCGTACCAGCTACAGCGTGATGCGGGGTTGGGCACCGATGACCGTTTTATGTGGATCATCAGCACCTTCGACGACAACCGCACTGGCTATTTCTTCGAAACCAACCCAGCCGGTCTACTAGGTGACGGCCTTATCGAGGGCGGAGGTGGCTTCAACAAACGCTGGAACGGCATCTGGAATATCAGAACCGCAATTCAGGACGATGGTTGGTCCGCGGAAATACGCATCCCTTTTTCAACGCTCAACTTCGATCCCGCGCTGGGTGCCTGGGGGATTAATTTCCAGCGCACTATACGCCGCCATAACGAAGAGATTCTGTGGAATGGCTGGCGTCGAACCGAAGGGCTATTCCGGCCCATCTATACGGGGGAGCTGCAGGGCCTGAACGGCCTCAGCCAGGGCCGTGGCATAGAGCTCAAGCCCTTTGTCAATGTATCGACAAGCAGTGGCCCTGCCGCGGGTGCTACCGCTGGCGATGATGCCAAAACAGGCATTGATATTACCTATTCACTTACGCCATCCCTGCGCGCGGCACTGACACTGAACACCGACTTTGCCGAGGTAGAGGTCGATAGTCGACAAGTAAACCTTACGCGTTTCCCAACGCGATTCCCGGAGCAACGTGAGTTCTTTCTTGAAGGCTCAGGGGTGTTCTCATTCAACTGGGCCGATCCCTTCTTCAGTCGCCGCATTGGTCTGGTGGAAGGACAAGAGGTCCCAATCGACTTTGGTGCGCGCTTGGGCGGCCAAGTGGGGGACTATGAGCTGGGCGTCTATCAGGTGCGAACCGGCGATACCACGCTAGAGAACGGAGATGGGACTGTGCGTCCCTGGGGCGCCGAGGATTTTACGGTTGCGCGGGTGAAGCGCCGCCTCTTCCAGCAGTCACATGTTGGCATGATCTATACACGCAGAGCCTCGGAGGCTGCCCCCGGCGATGTCGATTTGTTTGATCGTCATACAGTGGGGGCAGACTTTGACTTCTATACCTCGCAATTCTTGGGTCAGTACAACGCTCAATTTGAAGGCTTCGTGCTTTACCATACCGACCCGGTCACCGGTGGTGAACTGAGCGCGTCCGAGCGCAGCTCTCGCGGTGTGCGCTGGTCATTCCCCAACGACCTGATTCGTGTGCATTCATCACACCGAGAATTCGGTGAAGAGTGGAACCCTGCGGTTGGTTTTGTGGAGAGGCGTGGATTTAGGCGTCATCAACCCACACTGACAATTGCGCCGCGCCCCCAGAACTGGAAGTACGTTCGTCAAACTGAACATCAAGTTTACTTCGAATACCTAACGGACTTGGACGACCGGCTGTTGACACGCAATGTCGATATCACGCCTCTGCAGGTGAATTTCGAAAGCGGCGATCGTTTCTCCTTTGAAGGCGGGCGTAACTTTGAACGCTTGGATAGCGCGTTTACCATCTACAGCCGCGGCGACGATGCCATTCACATCCAGCCCGGCGAATATGAATCCGATAAATGGTCTGTCAATTTTAGTACTGCCGGACGACGCATGCTGTCCGGCAGCGCGAACTACGAACGCTCTGAATTTTGGGGCGGTGACCGTGAAAGCGTCGATCTGGCCGGCACCATTCGCTCACGTAGAGGCATGTCGCTGACCGCTAACTATCAGCACAACGAGGTGTCTTTGCCACAGGGCGACTTCGACACCAATCTCCTGCGTTTATCTTGGGCCTGGAATCTGAGCCCCTTCACCGCAATCACAGGCAACGTCCAGTACGATGACCTGTCGAATGTTGTCGGCGTGTACGCCCGCTTACGTTGGATAATTCAGCCAGGCAATGACGTCTTCCTAGTGTGGAGCAACAACTGGCTGTATGACGATGGCCCACTTCGAGACAGCCGCTTCTCCACACTCTCAAGCGGCGGCGCCCTAAAATTGAATTACACCTTCCGCTTCTGATCAAAGGGGTCAGAGTAACTTGAAAATTTAAGCTTGTAGTGTCTTAATCAAATTACTCTGACCCCTTTGATAATCAAATTACTCTGACCCCTTTGATAACCCCTTTGATAATTCTTGGAGAAACAGCATGTTTAGGCTCATCGTCGCTTTCGCTCTTTCCAGTGTTTTACTCGCCTGTCAACCCAATCTACCCACGGCTAGTGCCGCCGAAGCAGACCAACTGCCCGCTGCTCCCGAATATCTGAATCCTAACCCACGTGCGCCTTATTCCGAGGCTGTTCGCTATGGTGGTTTAATCTTTCTGGCCGGCAAAACTGGTGGTGCTGGCGAATCCGGTGTGCAGCCCGAAACACGGCGCGCCTTAGAATCCATAAAGGACGCACTGGAGCGCTTCGGCTCTTCGATGGATCGCGTTTTGAAATGCACGGTATTTCTGGTCGACATGGCCGAATGGGGCGCCATGAACGAGGTTTACGCCGAGTATTTTCCGGTGAACAAGCCAGCCCGCACAGCCGTCGGCATCAGCTTGGGTGGCGACACCCGTGTGGAGATTGAGTGTATTGCGGCTGAATAGGGTCGATAGATGGGGTGTTATTCTCACTACTAATTCGATGTTTACGCTAACTAGATAGCTTGGGTTGAAGCCAGCTATAGAGTGGATTTAAGCGTAGATTAAGGGCTGTAGCGCGATTTGCTGGGGCTGGCAAAGTTTTTGCTAACTCTTCTAGTGAGTACAAAACATTACAAACTAGAAGAGACCTAGCGCAGGAGAACCCCATAGATGGATGCCAGTAAGAGCAAACAGCAACAAAGTGCCATGGACCGCCGTTACAGCAGCGACGAAGTGGCCGAAATTATTCGCCTGAGCCTGCAGGATGAGAGTCGCAGGAGAAGCGACAACTCCGTTGACTACGCAGAGCTGCTGGCAATTGCCAAAGACGTAGGGGTAGATAGTGATCGAATTGATCATGCCGTGCATCTACTGGAAGAGGAGCTGCAAACTAGAGACAAAGAGCGAGCCTTGTGGGCGCGCTTCAAGGGGCATGCTCAACTCTTCGCAGCCATCAATCTTTTATTAATCACCGTCAACCTGCTTAGTGGCTCTACTAGTTTCTGGGCCATGTACGTCACATTCGGTTGGGGCCTGTTCCTGCTGGGCCACTATGCCGGGCTGCGCTATGCGCCTCAGTTTGTAGAGATGGCCATGCAGCGCACGCGCAATTTGATGGACTATAAACAGCAAGCAATGCCAGACAGCGAAGACCGAGTGCTCATTAGCACCAGCGACTCTATGGGCATGACTGAAACCTCTGGCATGCTCAGTCTAGAAGAAGGCAAACTGTTGCTGGAATATCAGACCATTGATGCAATACTGGGCGTATTAAAATCCGGCATTAAGGTGGTTGAGATCTCACTGAGCGAATTGTCTTCGGCAAACGTCGAGCAAAAACTGTGGAGTGCCGAGCTGGTATTGCAGGGCAAGAACATGCGCGTATTTAGCAATGTGCCAGGCGCCAGGCAAGGGCAGTTGCGCGCAAAGCTCAATCGGCAATCCATCATTGCTGCCAAGCAACTCATTGAACAGATCAATAAATGGCAATAAATGGGGTCAGTGTTAATTTAATTTAGGCAGTAATTACTTCGTCGATAAATTTGAGGCGCTTTGTGTTTGAAGATTAGCGGAAGGTAAAGCGAGAAAGTCTAAGAAAATGTACACTGACCCCATTTATAACATGCTAAAACTTAAAGTGCCTCCGCCATTAGTTCTGCTTATTTCAGCTGTGTTGATGTGGTTGTTATCTGAGCTCTTTCCTACTACAAACGAGAATTCGCTGAGGCTTTTTATTGCCCCTACGATCGCTATTATAGGTATTATTATCGCGGTTTCCGGGATTTTATCCTTTAGAAGAGCTGCAACCACTGTAAACCCATTAAAACCAGAGAGAGCGACGTCACTCGTTATTGTCGGCATCTACAAGTTCACCCGTAACCCTAAGTACCTAGGTCTGCTATTTATCCTTATTGCTTGGTCTGTGTATCTATTCAGTCTGTATTCGGCTCTTATGTTGATAGTTTTTGTCCTTTACTTAACCGAGTTTCAGATCAAGCCCGAAGAAAAGGCATTAACAGTTCTATTCGGCGATGACTATGTGGCGTACACAAAATCGGTGCGAAGATGGGTCTAGATAGATAAGGTCAATTGCAATTTTTCTGGCTGCTGACCGTTTCGTCGTCAAGGTAGATCCATTTTTTGAGCAAACGAGTTATCCCAAAGGATGCACAATTAGCGATGTCAGAGCCCGTTAACAAATCTCGACTACGGCTTTTCGGCTACATGTGGATTGCAGGCATGTTGGGTGTGGTCGTGCTCACAGTGACGGTGGTGCCTCAGCTCATGGCTGATATGGCGCTTCCCGTGACCACGTGGGTGGTGATGCTGGTGAGTAGTGTGCAGAGCGCATTGCTTGTTGCACTCGCTGTTTGGTTGGGCGTAGTGCTTGCGCCAAAAGTGGGACTTCGCGCTACCGCTTTTGAGGCTGCTGTTAATTCGGGCTCGATCTCACTAGCGCTGTGGCCGCAACTCTTACCCGCCTTTGTCGCTGGTGTGTTGGGAGGAGTTGGACTCTTCGCAATTGGCGGTTACGCCTCGCCAGCAGTCCTTGCAAATGCAGAACAACAGTTCACCGTTCCGCTACTCGCACGCGTGCTCTATGGTGGCGTAACAGAAGAGCTGCTTTTAAGATGGGGACTCATGACGGTCTTACTCTGGTTGTCTTGGCGATTCCTCCAGAGTGGGAGAGGCGCTCCAAAGCAAATCTATATTTGGTTTGCCATAATCGTGAGCGCATTGCTGTTTGGCGCGGGTCATCTGCCAGCTGCCGCTATTCAGGTAGGGGAGTTGACTGCGTACATAGCGCTATTTGTTGTCGGCGCGAACGCGATTTTTGGTTTGTTGTTCGGTTACCTCTATTGGCGCTATGGCTTGGAAGCCGCGATAATCGCTCATCTTACAGCACATGTAGTGAGTTATGCTTTGAGCTTGGGAGCGACATGACTTTATAGGGCGGTGAACAATTTTGAGGCGCTAGCTTATCAACATCGAATTGCAAAAAATCTACTTTTCTCCATTTTTTCTAAACTTTTCCTGCCTTTGCTACGTCTAGTCTTTATCGCGTTCAGTAGATATTGCTAAGGGGTCGCAATGAAAAATGTCCGAGCGTTACTAATCCTGCTAATTTCATCGCTGAGTGCTGTATGCATAGCGGCAGATTTTGAGGGCGGGGCTGAAGTGTCTTGGCTAGGTTCACTTTCAATCGCAGAAAGGTATCAGCTTGATTCTGAGCAATTGTCTGAAACCAGAGAGTTCTTTTTATCATTGCCCCAGAGCTATGATAACTCGCAACACCATTATTCCGTGTTGTATCTGCTAGATGCAGATCAGAACATGGAGCATGCCGTTGCTAGCGCTAGAATGTTGGCGCAATGGCGCGGTATTCCCGAGTTGATAATAGTAGGAATTCCCAGTACCAATCGACTTCGCGATTTTACCCCTACGCAAGATGTAAACTATTCGGAACAGAGTGGAGGTGGTGAGCCTTTCATGGCTTTCCTAAAAAAAGAGCTCATTCCCTACATCGATGCCAATTACAGAACTCATCCTTTTCGAATTCTATCCGGACATTCTTTATCTGGCTTGTTAGCGGCAAACGAGCTGATGGGCGCAAGTAGTCTCTTCAATGCCTATATCATCACTGCCCCTTCTTTGTGGTGGAACGGTTTTGAAATACTGGATATTGCAGAGCAAAACTTCAAGCAAAACTTCAAGCAAAATCAACATAAAAGCAAAACGGCGTATTTTGGTATTGGTGAGCTCGACGGTTATGGTATGAAGCAGGAGCTTCTACGCTATATCGCTTCCATTGAGGCATCGGGCAACGACCAAGTTCGTTTCGAACATAGGGAGTATAGCGGGGAGGGCCATATGTCAGCCCCAATGTCAGTTACCTATGATGGTTTGCTTTCTGTTTTCTCGGATATTCCCTATCTCAAAGAGAGCTGGAGCAACTTTAGTAGCGATGCGTTCATAGCACGGGAGGAAAGTTTAGGAGCCAAGTATGGCAGCACCGCTATGCAAACGTCAGAGATCTATGTCGGGCTGGCAAATTATCTGCTAGAGAATGCTAACTTCAATGGCGCTGTTACGGTGTTCACTATTAATGCAGAAAGAAACCCGGAGTATGCACCCTATTACGATTGGCTCGCTAACGCCTATGTCTTGGCAGGTAATGTAGAAAAAGCCATTGAAGTATATCGAACGGCGTATGACATTAGTTCCACAGCGATCAATGGGCAAGGCAATGCAAACCAATATCTCGAACAAATAGAGTTGCTTCGCCACCCAATTGAGCTAAGTGAAGAGGATGCCCGGAGCCTAGTGGGGTGTTATGGAGAGGGAGACGATAGTTACGCCGTCTATTTGGAAAATGGCCGGCTCTACAGTCGGCATAGCGATTGGCAAGATTTTGAACTCTTTGCCAAAACCACAAAACAGTTTTTCATGAGGGTTCCACCAGGGCATCAATTTAGTTTTGTAGTGGAAGACTCGGTAACTACACTGCTTCTCGACGTATATGGCACTCAATCTAGGTTGCAGGCTGCACAGGGTGGATGTTAGTAATAATATACCGGAGCACCACTATGCTTAATCCCAGTTAGCTTTCTCAGCGATATTTTTAGAGAAAAAATCGATAAAAGCATTTACCTTTGGGCTTAAGTACCGCCGTTGTGGGTAAAGCAAATAAATAGAAACTTCTAATATTCTATAGTCATCAAAGAGAACCTGTAACTTTCCTTTGTTGACTTCATTGGCAACCATAAAAGTTGGCATTCTGCAGATACCCATGTCACTAAGCAAGGCTTCCTTTAACGCCAAACTACTATTTATCTGCAAGCTACTGCTTAACTGAACCAGAACATCCTCGCCGTTAATATCTCTAAACTTCCATTCAAGAGCATGGTCTTGATGCTGATAGCTAAGAATATTGTGGCTCGTTAGTTGACTTGGATATGCGGGCTTACCGTATTGTTTAAGGTACTTAGGCGTTGCGACTATCGCATGCTTACAAGAAGCTATTTTCTTCGCTATCAGTGTAGAGTCAGTTAGTTCGGCAGTAATGCGCACAGAGATATCGAACCCCTCTTCGATCACATCTACTTGCCGATCATCGAGATGTAAATCTATTATAATCTCTGGGTATTGATGCCGAAAATTTGCTAGCGCAGGTGCAATGTACAATACCCCAAAAGACATCGGCGCATTGATCTTCAAAACTCCACGCGGCTTATCTTGTAATCGTGTTACCTCACTTTCAGCATCTTCAATTTCTTGAAGGCCTAGTCGTGTGTGCTCATAAAAAACTTTTCCTACCTCAGTCAGGCTTAATTTTCGGGTAGTTCGGTTCAACAATCGCGCATTAAGCCGATCTTCAAGCCGGCTAATGTATTTGCTCACCACCGATCGAGAAAGTTTAAGACGCTCTGCTGCCTTGGTGAAACTACCACTTTGTACTACCTGAACGAATACGACGATATCGGTGAGCTTGTCCATAATTAGTAAAGATACGTGAACAGTGTTGTTCGAATATAGCTAATTATCTTTCCAATGTTAACTATTATCCTTCTTCTCGCAGTAATTAAGGAAATTTCGGCCAAATTGAATCTGGCAGGGCAAGTTGGAGAGAGGTTATGAGAGATCTAAAAGGGCTAGATCACATCGGAATAAGAGTAAGCGATTTCGAGAGTTCAATTGAATTTTATAAGGCATTCGGCTTCGAGCTACAGAGAGCTGACATCGAAGAGGGCGTAAGAGTATTGGCTCATAAACAAGGACCAACTCTGAATCTACTCGACTCTACCACTAAGACTAGGGCAATACATAACGTCTTGATGGACGAAGAGACTAAACATACGGGTTATACCCACATCGCGCTTATTGTTCAGGACATTGCTAAGACAGTTGATTATATCAATAACCTAGGCCATGAAATTACAGAAGGGCCAGTTAGCTTTAGTGACGGAAAGACCTCTATCTTCATCCGTGATCCTGACAGAAATGTCATAGAATTTACGCAGTCTACACAAACGGTGCAATCTGCTACCTACAGTGTCGAAAACAGTGGCGGTGAAATATGAAAGCGCTACTTCTTCTGATACTTTCTGGTTCACTGACAGCTGCACTATACATGCTAAGGAAATTAGCAGGCGCGGAGTCGATTCCCGTAACACTATTCTTATTCTGGCAATTATTCGGCAGTGCTCTGGTTGTTTTGACCGTCTCAATTAGGTCTCGACATTTTCCAATCTGGAATATGCAACACATACGGTACTATCTGATTGGTGGGCTACTGGGCACAACTATTCCATTCATTCTGGTGTTCGTGGTTTTAGAGCACCTACAGGTTGGGTTGGTTGGATTGCTAACAGCGCTTTCACCTATTGCAACTTATTTCCTAGCAAGAATCATAGGCTATGAGCAGGCAAGTATGCTGCGCATTGTCGGATTGATTGTCGGGCTAGCGGGAGTTGCCTTTCTCATCACTTCTGGCGAATCGATTGATCAATCGACCAACTGGATATTCATTCTTCTGGCGTTAATGATTCCTCTGACACTAGCCGTTAGCAATATTTATCGTAGCCGTTATTGGCCTGTTGGAAGCGAAGCGATTTCCATAGTTATGGGCATGCTAACGGTTAATGGGGTTCTTCTGCTGATTGTGAATGTGTGGCTTGGAAATTTTCACGAGAATATGTTCGAGAACACCCAAGTGCTCCCTTTGATAGTGGTTCTATCGCTATTAGCTGGTGCAGCTTACATAAGTTCTTTTCTGCTTCTAAAAGAGGGTGGTCCTGTTTACTTAAGCCAAATGGGCTATGTCATCACTGTTGTCACTATATTAGCCGGAATTCTATTTTGGGATGAGCAATACCATTCGAATGACCTAATTAGCATAGCGCTAGTCTTTGGTGGAGTTCTGATGACAACTTGGTCGCAGAAGAAGAATGTTGTTTCGTAAAAAATACGTAAAAACAGGAGGAGAGTTAGAGATGAGTGTAATAGAAGCGCTTAACTGGCGGTATGCCGTAAGAGAATTCTCAAATGAAAAAATCAGTGATGAATCATTAAAAACACTTTTGGACGCAACTAGACTCGCCGCTACATCTTACGGTCTGCAGCCCTATAGACTAATGGTTATTGACGATAAGGAGTTACGTAAAAAGTTGTTGGAGTTCTCTTTTGGTCAGAAGAAAGTACTCTACTGCTCACACTTGGTTGTATTCGCAGCGCAAACAAATATTGGCGATTCTTTGGTTGATAATTACATTCGAAAAGTTTCTAACGTCAGGAAAATTCCGATTACAGAGCTAAGAGATTATGCAGATCATATAAAAGCGGCACTCAGTAATAAGAGTGATAAACAGAAAAGAGAATGGGCCCATCAACAAGCCTATATTGCCTTAGGCACCCTGCTAACTAGTGCGGCATTGTTGGGAATTGATACCTGCCCGATGGGTGGAATTGACGCGCGTGCCTATGATGACACGCTCAATTTTAAATCGATTAATCTGGAAACATCGATGGTCTGTGCTTTAGGTGTGCGTGCTCAACAAGATAAAAGTGCAGGGCTGAAGAAAGTTCGCTATGACGAATCTGAAATGCTTGTAACGATCTAAAATTGACGAATCCAATATTCGGTTTCAACAGGAGGAAAGTGAGATGTTCAAGAAAACCATGTTGCTAATTGCGGCTCTTCTTATAGTGGCTAATAGTGTAGCGCAGCAAAGATCTGTAGGCATTAGTCCTTGGGGTGCAGAAGATGAAATCGGCAGGTTGAACCTTATTACTCCAGAGTCTACATCTGCAATTCTCTCTAGAATTTCAGGTGGGAAAGTGTACGACCTTTCAGTGGATTACTTTATAGGCATGCCGAGTTGGCAGGCAGCCGGCGATCCACACTATAGGATATGGATGACACATACTCCTAGAGGAAGCGTTATTGATGATCCTCTAAATGTTGGCAAAAGCGTCAACAAGCATGTTAGCTATACGGGAGCTGCAGTGTCGATGTATACCCATATGGGGACCCACATCGATGCGCTAAATCATTTCGGTCTAAATGGAGAAATATGGAATGGCTACCGTGCTGATGAGTATCTGGGTGATCAGGGGTGGCAAGTAGCTGGTGTAGAGAATATTCCTCCTATCATTGCGCGTGGAGTGCTAATCGATATTCCAGCGGCAAAAGGGATTGATATGTTGCCTGCAGGTTACCGGGTAACGCGGCAAGATATAATCGAGACCGTAGCTAGTCAGCAGATTGAGTTACATCCCGGCGATGTAGTATTGATTAGAACTGGCAGAATGCAGGATTACCAGAACACCCAAAAATACATGAGCAACCCCCCAGGAATGGGTTTGGATGCCGCACAGTATCTTGTAGAAGTCGCGGGGGCAATGATAGTAGGTGCGGATAATCTAAGTTTTGAAGCATTTCCAGCAGAATTGGAGACAGACTATGTGCCAGTCCATACCTATCTGTTGTCACAACAGGGTTCGCCTATCATTGAGCTGATAGACCTTGAAGGTCTTTCACAAGACAGAGTATTTGAATTTGCGTTTATTGGTGGACCAATTAAGTTCAAAGGTGCTGATGCAGCACCAATTCGTCCACTCGCTATCCCTTTCTAAACTCAATACACTTTGTGAGTTAAAAATGACAATTAAATCCTACAGAGAAGTTAACCCGTTATTTTCTGCAAGAGTTGCTGGCTTGCTTTATCTTATGATCATTGTATTTGGAGTTTCATCTGAGTTATTGGTTCGAGCTCCTAATATTGATTTTACTGACCCAGTAGCAACAGCCAGAAATATCTCGAACCATGAATCCTTATTCCGGTTTGGGTTTCTGGCTGACACCATAATGTTAATGTGTGATATAGCACTAGCTGTTGTCTTTTATGTTCTATTTAGGCCAGTAAACGAGACCCTTTCGCTGCTAGCCGCTGCATTTCGATTAACACAGGCTGTAATCCTTAGCGTAAATTTGCTGTTTTACTACTCTGCAATTCTTTTGCTAAGTAAATGGAGCTATTTTTCCTTACAAAATGATGAGAATATTCTAGCCATGGCTACATTTGTTCTGGATATCCATAGTCACGGTTATGACCTTGGCTTGATCTTCTTTTCATTATCCAACTTCATACTTGCTTATTTGATTATCAAATCGCAGTATATTCCACGCATTTTTGGATATGGTCTTTTAGCAGCGGCTATAGTCTATTTGGCAGGGAGCTATACGCGTTTTATGTTGCCAAGTTATATCGACACTATGCAAGTAATCTATTTGCTACCCTTGATAGCAGAGCTCGCATTGAGTGTTTACTTATTGTCCAAAGGATTAAGGTATATACAGTAGATCTGAGATGGTACGGCTAAGAAATGAGCAGCTTGAAAAAGTGCCGGATTGCCGAAATGATAGCGTCACTAATACCCAAGATCGAGTGCAAGAACGACCAACTCGAAGTTCCCAAGATCAAAGGGGTCAGAGTAATTTGAAAACTAGTCAATTAGTGCCTGCCGCATGATTGTGCTCCATTTGCTTCGACATGCGCAGCAGGATTGGGATAGAGAGACGCCAGACGTGGACTGGCCGTTGACGCCAACGGGGCGGAAGCAGGCCGCAGATCTCGTGGATGAGTTGGCAAAGCTACGCCCAGATAGTTTGTGGTGCAGCGAGACTCAACGTGCCTTCCAGACAATTCAACCCTATGCTGAGTGCTCGGGACTAACAGTGAGGCGGCTCCGTGACCTAGGCGAGCGGAGACTCACATGGCCTCTGCCCGCCATGGATGAGATGCAGGAGCATTATCGTAGGGGGTGGAAAGACCTTGATTATACCCTGGTGAATGGAGAATCCAACCGCGAGGGGCAAGCCCGCTTCATGGAGGCACTCCATAAAATCGTCGAGCAAGAGAGTGTGGAGGAGCAGAACCGCTGCGTAGTAGTGTGTGCTCACGGCAATGTCATTGCCTTAGCCGAGCATGCCGCTACTGGCACCTTTGGCGACACTAGCCTCGATTTCTGTGAGTTTCGTACGCTTACCTTGGGTCCGAACGGATGGCAGTTGCTTGCTACCAAAGCCACGGAGGGATCAAAGGGGTCAGAGTAACTTGAAAGTTTGCTTTCGCGGGATTTAGATCAAATTACTCTTACCCCTTTGATCTACCCCTTTAATCGAGTTAAAAGTCGAGGTGGTGAGGTGAGCAAAGATTTTTTCGAACATAAAGCTGGTACGTACGAAAAGGATGATAATAGAGTTTCAAACGTGGAGAACATCGCAAATTCTATCATCGCAAGCGTAAGCCTAGATCGAAGCATGCATCTGATGGATTTTGGTTCCGGTACGGGGCTGTTGCTGGAGCGCATTGCGCCATTAGTAAACAAGATTACGGCTGTCGATATTTCAAAATCAATGAATGCTCAGCTTGCCAAGAAGCAAGCGAGTATTGGTTGTGAAGTAGAAATTCTCGAGATTGACTTGGCGACTGCTAATGTTAGCCAAAAATATGATGGCGTAATATCTTCCATGACAATGCATCACGTGCAAGATGTTGCTGCAATGTTCCTTAAGTTTCATTCTCTACTAAACGATGGCGGATTTATCGCGATATCTGATCTTGATAGTGAAGATGGCAGTTTCCACACAGAAGATACGGGCGTTTTCCATTCTGGTTTCGAGAGAGATTCAATTGCGCAAGCGGCGAAGCAAGCCGGGTTTCGAGATATTCAAGTCGTAGATGCAAGTACAGTCCGTAAACCCCATGGAGAGTATTCGGTGTTTTTGCTAACGGCTAAGAAATAGGTGGTGTAGATCAAAGGGGTCAGAGTAGTTTGAAAGGTTCAAATTACTCTGACCCCTTTGATTTAGGGAGTAATCAATGAAATTCATCTTTGTGAAGCTGTTGATCAGTGTGTTGGTGCTTGCTGGCATCGCCGCGATTGTCTACTACAGAGTGCTTAGTGGTAGCATGTAAAAAGACTCCGGCCAGAAGTGCACCGGCTTGGTTTGTCTGGCAGCTACAGCATATGGGGTTTGAGGAAACTGAGATGGAAGGGAAACGATCAACATATCGCACACTTTTTCCGGTAACTAAAAAATCGATCTATCTAAACAATGCTGCAGAATCACCTCTAAATACACGGGTTCATCAAAGGCTAAAAGAATATCTGCAGCTTGTAGCCGAAGAGCCGCAGAACAAGCCGGAGGTTCGTACCCCTCTACGCCAGCAGCTTTCTAGTATTTTTGGTGGAGCCGCAGATGAATATGCGCTTGTCACTAGCACTGGAATAGGAATCAACATTGTCGCTTCCGGTTACCAATGGCGAGACGGTGATAATGTTGTTGTGCCTATAGATGAGCACTGGAACAATACATTTCCATGGCTGGCCTTGCGCGAACGGGGCGTGGAAGTACGTTTAGTGGAAGTGGGAGAAGATCAGCGCGTCAACTTAGATAAGATAGCGAGTATGGTTGATGAGAACACTCGCATACTGTCAACCGCGGCTGTTCGTTTCAATACTGGTTTTCGTGCTGACCTTAGATCGTTAAGCGAAATAGCGCATGCCAAGGGGGCGCTCTTGATGGTAGATGGCATCCAAGGCGCAGGAGTATTTCCTATCGAAGTGGTCGACGATGGCATTGATATTCTTGCCTGTGGCGGTTTCAAATGGTTGTTAGGGATGCATGGCACGGGTTTTTTATACATCAGCCAAAAGGCACAAGAAAAAATAAATCCAGTGCTGCCGGGAATGTTCTCTGCCGAGAGTAATTTACGCGAGTTACACTATTTTCCGGATGCTCGTAAGTACGAAACAGGTACGATTGCCTACTCACTTTTCCACGCGTGGACGGCTGGTTTAGAGCTTTTGCAGGAAATTGGCATAGCGAATATTCATACCCAGGTGTTGAAGTTAACCGACAGAATTATTGTCGGCCTACGTTCTAAGAATATTGCCATTACAACGCCTGTTGAGTTTGTAAACGAACGCTCGGGGATTATCTCATTTACTATGGGCTCTGAAGCTGCGAATCAACGCTGCTTTGAGAAATTGAGCAAGCACAACGTGATTGTTTCCCTGCGTGGAAGCCAGGTTCGAGTAAGTCCAAACTTCTTCAACGCAGAAGAAGAGATGGACCGATTTCTAGAGCTTCTATAGAAGATCAAAGGGGTCAGAGTAACTTGATCGCTCACTTTCAATCGAAACGCGATCAGATTACTCTGACCCCTTTGATCGGCCCCGTTGATCCTTGAGAGGAGTTGTTATGAGTAAGTCAGACAAGTTTTGGGATAGCAAGGCAGAGGCATATGCCAAGAGCAAGATCTCAGATGAAGATACCTATCAGCGCAAACTCGCCGAGACCCAAGCATTTTTTACTCCCGATATGCGTATCGTAGAGTTTGGCTGCGGCACTGGAGCTACGGCTGTGCAGCACGCGCCACACGTGCAACACATAGACGCAGTGGATGTATCCGAGAAGATGCTCGAGATAGGTCGAAAAAGGGCCGCAGAGGCGAATGTCGACAATATTAGCTTCACTCAAGGCACGTTGGCGGAATTCAATGCAGAGGCAGGGAGCGTTGATGCTGTACTCGGTTTGAACGTGATTCATCTAGTTCCAAATAGACATGAGGTGATTGCGGAGGTCGCTAGAATTCTCAAGCCTGGTGGCATATTTGTTAGTAGCACTGGCTGTCTCGGCAATTCCTACCTTCGTTTCATCAAGCTGCTCGTACCTCTAGGCAAATTTCTGGGGATTATGCCAGATGTGTTTATCATGACCGAGTCTGAGCTAGCGCAAGAGATCCGCAACGCCGGCTTCACAATCGAGACGCAGTGGCACCACGGCTCCAAGGGTATTGGCGTCTTCATCATTGCGCGTAGAACATAGCGCGAATCAAAGGGGTCAGAGTAATTTGAAAGAACACCGATCAAATTACTCTGACCCCTTTGATTCAAGGCAGCTGTGCCGTTTTGGAACAGAGGGGTGTTTCAGTTCGGCACAGTAGTGCTGGTTCGGTTATTAAGTTTATTCGTAAGGCATTGATTATAAAATAAATAAGCATTGGTTCGGGATTTGCAATCTATGATGGAAACGCCTTTTCATTGAGGTGCTCTTGATCGTACACAGCGACTCTCGATTGATCTGAAGTGACCCCAGATTAGTCCTGACTCAGAATAAGCGGAGGATAGGGATTACTATGAGCTTCATCACACAATACTGGCGCCAGATTCGGGCGGACAAATCCTTCAGTGTGATCAGCCTTCTGGGCCTGACTGTCGCGACCACCTGCTCCCTGATTATCTTCATATACGTCAGTTATCACTCTTCCTTCGCTAACTTTCACAAAGATTCGGATCGAATCTATCGATTGCTCACAATCGACACCAGTCAAGTAGACAGCAATCCTGCGGGGATGGTAACCAATGCCCTAATACCGGCGATAAGAAGTGAGATCCCAGAAGTAGAGCTGGCCACGCGATTTCAGTTTTCATTGTCAGTTGCGGTGCGCGTGAACAATACGCTGCGCTACCTAGACGAGGCGTTGATAGCGGATCCGGAATTTTTCAGCATGTTCAATTTTCCCTTGGTCGCCGGCGTCAGTGGCGAGGCGCTAAGCGAGCCCAACACGGCTGTTATCTCGCAGTCATTCGCTAATCAGCTATTCGGGGAGCAAGACCCTATAGGCAAGGTGATTAACTTGTTCAACACACGCGATATGCGCGTGGTTGGGGTGATAGCGGACATGCCAGAAAACTCCCATATTCAATCCAAACTCATTTTCTCCCTACAACCAGATCCATCGTGGTCGGTGGCGTTCGCAGAGCGCAATGAGTCGTGGCGCAGTATTTCTATGCAGTCCTACATCAAACTGTATCCGGGCAGCAATCCAGAGCTGGTAGAGCAGAAGCTTAAGAGGCTAATGGAGGAACGCGAGGGGTCGGGTTATATCTCTGTGCGTATGCAGCCTTTGGAAGATATTCATCTTCACTCTCAAGAGGTGCAGGCTGAGGTTAATGCGAACAAGATGGACTACCGCAAGATGCTAGTGCTAAGCGGTGTGGCGGGGTTGCTGATAGTCATTGCCGTCTGTAATTTCGTGAATCTCTCTACCGCGAAAGCGGTCACAAGGTCGAAAGAAATAGGCATTCGTAAAACAGTAGGAGCCTCCCGTGTGCAGTTGATAAGGCAGTTTCTTATCGAGTCATTCATCATGCTGAGCTCTGCCGCCATTCTCGGCCTGATCTTGATAGAGCTAATCTCCCCGTGGACAGCGCTACCGGCTATTGAGAATCAGCTGGCCTACCTCTTCGCCAATGCCACCCGAGTGTTTGTGTTTCTGGCAGCCTTAGTCAGCGTCGCCTTAATCGCAGGTATTTACCCAGCGTTGGTATTAAGTTCCCAGAAGAGCATTGGAGGGCTGAAAGGAAGTTTTGCGAAGAGTAAAAAAGGCATAGTGGTACGCCGAGCTTTGGTAACGGTGCAGATAGCGATCTCAACCATGGTCATAATTGCCTTGCTAGTGATCAATGCCCAGATTGGATTTTTGCAAAACAGATCCCTTGGATTCGATGCGAATGATCTTCTCTATGTCGACTTCCCGGAACAATCCATGCTCAGTAGTTACGAGACCTTGGCGAATGAGCTAGAGTCCATTCCAGAGTTTAGCTCATTCACGAACAGCGACCTCCTTCCCGGTGGGCTTTGGGGAAAGTCCGGGTATACCCCTCAGCAGGGAGGGCAAAGTGGTGTGGAGGTATTGATCGATTCTGTTGGCATCGACGAGAAATATATTCAGACGCTTAAGCTCGATCTAATCGAAGGTCAGAGTTTTAACGTCACAATGAGTAACTCCGCACTCAAACCTATAATTCTCAACCAAGCGGCGGTGCGCAGTTTCGGGTGGGCAGATTCACCTATTGGTAAAATACTTCGGCACGGCAATGGCGAAGATTATCGCGTGGTTGGAGTAGTAGCGGATGCCCTTTTCCGAGGGCCGCAATATGCCGTGCAGCCTCTGGCCTTTCACTACAACACGCAGCCGGCATGGGGGCTAATAGTAAGTGTCGCTCCACAGAGTATGTCGTCGGGCCTGGTAAAGCTTAGAGACGCTTGGGAGCGTATCTATCCTGATAACGTTTTTGAATACACAATGTTAAGCGACAGAGTCGAAGGTCTGATCGATGACGAGGTGGAATTTGCTTCTCAGTTGTTCGATTTCACCTTTATTTCCATGCTCATCGCCTGTTTAGGTCTGTACGGCCATGCGACATTCTCCGCCAATCAGAATGCGCGCGAGATGGGTATCCGCAGGGTGTTTGGAGCCTCTAGTGGCGATATATTCAATCTGCTCCTTCGAGAGTACGGCGCGCTAGTATTGATAGCGAACCTTATCGCATGGCCCGTTGGGTTCATCCTAGTCAATCTATGGCTAGCCGATTTCGCAGAACCAATCGATGCCCAGCTAAGCTATTTCGTGCAAGGCGCACTACTGGTGCTGTGTCTTGGTGGACTCACTATTTCCGCAAAGATGTGGGGCATCATTCGTAGAAACCCGGCAACGACGTTGCGCTATGAATAGGATCAAAGGGGTCAGAGTAATTTGAAAGCTCCGCGATCAAGTTACTCTGACCCCTTTGAAAATTACTCTGACCCCTTTGATCAGCGCAGCTCTTCCCACAAATACGCGTACATCAACGCGGTCACGCGTGCGCGTTGTTCGTTGTTTGCGGAGCCGGCGTGGCCGCCCTCGGTGTTCTCGAAGTACAGCACGTCGTGTCCCATGTCGGTCATCTTCGCGACCATTTTTCTGGCATGTCCGGGGTGAACTCGGTCATCACGCGTGGAGGTGGTAAAGAACACTCTCGGGTATTCCACATCCGCTTTCACGTTGTGGTAGGGAGAATAGGTTTGAATATATTCCCAGTCCTCGGCGATATCGGGGTTGCCATATTCCGCCATCCAGCTAGCGCCCGCTAGCAGCTTGTTGTAGCGCTGCATGTCTAGCAGTGGCACCTGGCACACTACGGCATTGAACAACTCTGGTCTGCGGGTGAACACCGAACCCACTAGTAAACCGCCATTGCTGCCGCCTTGCATGCCGAGATGAGGCGAGCTAGTGATGCCGCGCGCAATTAGGTCTTCGGCGACAGATTCGAAGTCCTCGAACGCCTTATGGCGATTGTGCAGAAGCGCAGCCTGATGCCACTTGGGTCCGAATTCACCCCCACCGCGGATATTGGCCAGTACATATACGCCACCTCGGTCGAGCCAGTTGCGCCCGGTAGTCGCGGAGTAGTTAGGCCCGTAGGATATCTCGAAGCCGCCGTAACCATACATCAGTGTGGGGTTGCTGCCATCGAGAGTGATGTCCTTACCGCGCACGACGAAGTAGGGGATCTTCGTGCTATCGGTAGACGTGGATTCGAACTGCTCCACAACGTAGCCGCTGGCGTCGAACATCGCAGGCAAGCCCTTGAGGCGTTCGTTCTGCAGGTTGCTGCCATCAACGCGATACACCGTAGGGGGAGAGAGGAAGTCCTGATAACGCACAAAGAAGTCTTCACTATCCCTGTCTGTGTTGAATACGGATATGGCCCCGTTGCTTGGAAACTCCACAGGGCTTGCCTGCCACTGGCCATCCACACGACGATAACGTTCGACACGGCTACGCACATTGTCTAACCATGTGACGAGTATCGAAGAGCCAGTGAAGTTGATGGCATCTATCGAAGCACGCTCGGCTGGTGCGATGAATAGTGAGAACTCTGCGCTACCACCAATCAATGCATCGTAGGGCGCATGGATGATGGCGCCTTGGGGCATGCCTTGCCAGTCGCTCTTGAGCTGTATAAAGATGTCGTCTTGAAATATGCCGAGCAAGGAGGCATCCAGTGGTATGTTGAGGCTGATCATCTGGCCATCGCGATAGGCCCAGCGCTGGGTAGAGAAGAACGACGGAGTTTCCTGCACCACATAGTGCGCTTTGTCGCCGTCACGCAGCGTATAGGCAGTAACGGAAACAGAATCGGCATTGCCCTCATAGAGAGTCTGCGCTTCGGCTAGCGGCGTGCCACGACGCCAGATCTTCGTGATACGTGGGTAGCCAGAATCAGTAAGGCTTCCGGCCCCGAAATCTGTGCCGACAAATAGCGTGTCCTTGTCCATCCACGATGTTCTAGATTTAGACTCAGGAACGTGAAAGCCACCTTCCACGAAGCTTTTGCTAGTCATGTTGAACTCGCGGGTAACCACCGCGTCCGCGCCGCCAACTGAGAGGTCGATGAGGCAAAGCTCGTAATCCGGAAACAAACAATCTACGCCCTTGTAAACCCAGGCCATCCCCTCACTCGCTGCCAGTGCGTCTAGATCCAAGACCGTTTCCCAAGCCGGACTCTCCTTGCGGTACTCCTCCAGCGTGGTGCGACGCATGATGCCACGCACGTGCTCCGCGTCCTGCCAGAAGTTGTAGTAGTAATCGCCGCGCTTGCTGACATCGGGAATACGCGCATCCGAATTAAGAATCTCCAGCGTGTTCTCATACAGCTCCTGATAACCCGGGTACGCAGTGATATGCGCCACCGAGCGGCTATTTTGCGCCTCCACCCACGCCAGCGGTTGCTCACCCAAGACCTCCTCCAGCCATTGATAGTCGTCGGCGGCACTGCTACTTGCGGCGGTAATAATCACGGGAATAAAAAGCCTCTTGAGGTTCTTGAATGAGATGTCGAACACTTGGAACTCCTTATCTTGCGTCCTGCGTTGATGGAGAGGTGTGGGAATGCTACACCTACGCACTTAGATTACAAAATAGTTAGAAGCTAAAATTTATCAATCTCCTCCTCAGTAAGGCGGCAAGGCTTCGGGAGCATCCACTTTCATAGCGAATTAAGAGAAGCTAAAAGCAAGTTCTGAAAGAAGAGAAAGCTTAATTTATTGCTAGATAGCGGCTCTCCGTTTTTCTAGTACTGTAGCGCCAATAACAGGTCTTATACGACGAGTTTTCACAATCTATTTCACGGGACCTTGTGACATTTTGGAGGGTGCTGACAGTAGATATAGATAGCATGTACCTCTAATTTTTAGATAAGAGAAAAGGAGAAAAAGATGAAGAAGTTGAAATTACTCCTCTTGCTATCATTTCTTATATCGAGCGTAGGTTGTTCAGTTCTTGAATCTCCAGCATCTTGGTACGCTAAGCCTCCAGTTTTAGATGTTAACCAGGAGCAATACAAGGCAATCATAGCTGCAGGCGACATGACGAGCTTAAAAAATGCTGGGAATAGTATTCGCGCAAGAATACAAGAACTGATTTCAGAGAATCGAGAAAACTTAGATCGTTCATCTGGTGGGAACTATGGAGCAGGATTATTAGCCAGTGCTGCTGCTCTTTCTAGCGTTCATAGCGACGTGCTTTTAGGCGCGGGGTTCTTAGGGGCAACACATGTTGCTTTATCGCAACGGCTTTCTCCTGCTGCCTATTTGCAATTGCTAAACAATTCATCCAATTCTTTTTACTGTCTCAATCAGGCAATCCAAGAGTTAAGTGATAGCGCTACAAAAGCGAATAGCACTAAGCTTACTGTTGGTTTTGCGGTAATGGATGATCTAAATCTACAAGGCTTTACTGATAATGTAGACGGATATTACGCGAGTAGTGTACACAGCGCACGGGAGGCCTACCTTCGCGCGCTCGAGATATCGCAGAATAAATTGGATGCTCAAATTTCGCTAGCAAGCCCTCTAGATATCCAAAACCAATTGCTGACTTCAGCGAGAGAAGCCTCTGGTGTGACACAGGGAATTCAAGAAACCACTGCGGACTCCACTTTAAAGGAATTCCTAATTACGCAAGAAGAGCTGAAAACCGAGCTACTTGCTTGTCTTGCCTTGATTTAGATATATGACGATCAGGAAGTAGAAAATACCCTTTGCACTAGAGAATAGTAAGACAACAAAAGGAGCAAGCAATGGCGACTTGGGCACATCTACCAAAAGGACATCATCCCGATTCAGGTTTCACTACTGTGGAATTGCCGGAAAGTGCGGTGCGCGATCAATTGGAGTCTCTTCCATCGATGGAAGCGTTTGAGCTTGCAAGCGAGTTGAAATTTCTAAGGGAAGAAGCGTTAGCGGGCAGGGAAGCGAATCTACTCCAATTACGACGGAACCAAAGCGCATTCACCACTTCGCAGAAAACTGCATTCAAGGCGGCCATCAATAAGATGGTACAAGACGGGACCTATGCTAGCCTAGTGCTGGTGCATGTCGATATGTCACACAACATGCATGGATCAATGGGGGATACAGGCTTGCTGCGTTTCCTTGGATGGCATAGGCAATACTTAATGGAGTTTGAAAAATTACTGATTGCAGCTGATAGAGATCTTAGGCCTGCAGCAACAGATCGCCTTTATCTTCCATATTGGAATTGGAATGATCCCTTTCCTGAATGGTTGGAAGACTATCTTCCTGCTAGACACCCAGGTACAGGAGCCGCCGTTTCGGCACGGGTAAAAAACTCCCCTCCTGAGAAGCCGACGAGCAAGGATGTGACTCTAATAATCGATAAGTTCCGAGATCAGTTGCCCGATACCAACTTTCCTGACCCAAATGTAGCTGATTATGTTCGCTTTACTTGGGCGCTTGAGGGGTGGGGTAGAAGACCTGATGGTTCAAGTCTCCCATCTCACAATCATGTTCATGACTGGGTTGGTGGTATTATGTCAAATCCGAGTTATTCTCCCACTGATCCGATATTCTGGCTGCACCATGCTGAAATTGACAGGATATGGAGCGTATGGCAATCGAGAAATCAGCATGCACATCCTCCTTTGAAAGCTAAGGACAGAATCTTCGATCCATGGATCGCTACATACGATACTGTTAAGTCCACTGAAGGTATGGGATACACCTACCAAACATAACGACTTAGTGAATAGTTGGAGCTAGAGAAAAAATGAATGTTGGAGACAAGACCGAAGTTAAATACCAAGTCCAATCGAGCGATCTCGCTAAGACATTATCACTAGATCCGCAGGATGACTTCCCCGAAGTCTTTGCTACATCTCGTATGGTGGCACTTATGGAGCTTGCCGCGGCGCGGCTAATGAAACCTTTGCTATCAGATGGCGAGTTGTCTGTCGGTGTAAACGTGAACGTAAATCACCTAGCCGCTACGCCTATTAATGCTAAGGTAAGAGCCGTTGCAACATTCTTAGGAATGGAGGGTAAGCTGTATAAATTCAGTGTTGCATTATTCGACCCCGCGGGTGAGGCGGGGAATGGGACTCATACTCGTGCGGTTGTAAAAACGGAGCGTCTAGTAAGCGGCGCTGCGAAGCGTGCGGAGTAAGGGTAAGGGTATGGATTGCTCAATTCCAGCTTGTATTCTCTCTATAAATCGTCATAGGTTCCCATGAGTAGCAACCGGTTTAGTCATATTTTTCTTATACAGCATTAGTATTTGGCAAATGTTAACTAGGCCTATCAACACCTTAATAGTCCATCAATAAACTTCCTGCCTATGATTAAATCCCGACCACAACTTGTTTCGGGACTTGATTGTTGCTAGCGTATTTCATTCAAATTTGAAGGTTGTTTTATGCAAATTCTGGACTCGCTGTCCCACGGTATAGTTGACGACTTCGTGGCAACACTGTGTGCGGAATTTGTGGAAATTCTCTATCAAGATGAAGACATCCTGCTGATCAACAAACCCAGTGGGCTGCTTAGCTTATCGGGAAAGAATCCTCTTAACTGGGATTCGGTGCACCATCGTTTAGTATATGGTCAAGAGGGGATTAGTGCGGCGTTTTCAGAGGCGAAGCTGCCACATCGATTAGACTTCGGGACTTCGGGCATTATGGTGGTGGGCCTGCATGCGCAGTCCTCTCAACACCTCAATAAGCAGTTTCAGGCGCGCAAAGTGCAGAAGCGCTATGTTGCAATGCTCGAGGGCTGGGTTGTCCAAGATCAAGGGTCGGTTACAGCGCCCATCGCTAAAGATAGACAGAATTTTCCACTAGTGAGAATCTGCCACAGCTCCGGCAAAGAGGCGACTAGCGAATACAAGGTGTTAAGTCGCTTCGACGGGCCGCGTAGAAGCTTGGTGCAATTTACTCCGCATACAGGGCGTACTCACCAACTGCGAATTCATAGTCGGGAGATGGGGCACCCCATTCTTGGCTGTGATCTTTATAAAAGCAAGACTAGTGAGCAGATGGCGAATCGATTGATGTTACATGCTAGTGAGTTGTTTTTTGAGCACCCGAGCAGCGACAGCATAATTCATGCACAATGCCCCATTTCGTTCTGAATAGAGGAATTTGACTAATCTCTCGGGCTGGTGGATGCAACCCTCTGATATACGTCACTTTATTACAATACATTATGGCTAAAAACATTCTTTACTATGTACACGACCCTATGTGCAGCTGGTGCTGGGCACACCGCCCACAATGGGCGCTACTCGAGCAGGCCTTAGCTAAGTTGGATGTGAAGGTACAGTATGTTCTGGGGGGGCTTGCCCCAGACAGCGATGTGCCTATGCCAAAAGAGCAGATAGCGGCCATTTCCGGATATTGGAAGAAAATAGAGTCACTTTTGGGCACGGAGTTTAATCACGATTTTTGGATCAAGAACACGCCGCGCCGTTCCACCTATCCCGCTTGTCGTGCTGTGCTCGCCGCGGCATGGCAGGGGGCTGAAATCCCTATGATCTCGGCATTGCAACATGCCTATTACCTACGCGCTCTGAACCCCTCTGATCAGTCCATACATCGACTGTTAGCGCAGGAGTTAAATTTGGATGTCGACAAATTCATCGGTGACCTAAATTCAGAGACCTTGGAGCAAGCCTTCGTAGAGCAATTAAACTTCGCGCACAGCTTACCCATTCAAGGCTTCCCTTCTATGGTTTTGCAGCGCGATGATCAGTTGCACAGCATAGTGCTGGACTATAAAGATTACCGTGGTCCGTTGGCACAGGTGGAGGAGATACTGCAGGAATCAAACTGAGATAAAGCAAGCTTTACGCCAGCCGGTGCAGCACTGTGTTCCCAACCAATAGATGCCTTGGACTATTTTAGAGCCTCAAGAGAGACCCTTCGCAACGCAACGCCCCGTAGCGCCTGTGTTCGCCAGTAAATTTGCTCATTTGCGACGATTGCTAGCGAAACCCATTGAAATATAATAGCTTTCAACTCTGTCTTTTAAGTTCATGTTCAATAAACGTAATAAGGAAATATGCAAATGACAAGAAAACTAACTAAAAGTCTGATGATTGCACTGATGTTCTTGTTCTCGGCCGCCGCAACGGCCCAAGACGATGCTAGCAAGATGACCTATGCAATGGCGGAAACCGCAATGGAAGCCGCGGAGGCTTATGCCCGCGATAAAGGCTGGAATGTCACCATCCTAGTTGCCGACCAGCATGGTACCCCTGTAATGCTACGCCGCATCGATGGCGCGTCTGCACGCACCTTCGATATCGTGATGAGCAAGGCTCTTGTAGTGCTGCAAACAGGCCTCACTTCTGGTCAGTACGGCGCAATGCTTGCAGCCGGTGAGATCGAAGAGATTGAAGGCGGTGTTACCTTCCAAGGCGGTGTGCCAGTTTACGTAGGCGGCGAGTTAGTCGGCGCGGTTACTGCAAGCGGCGTTAGAGGCAACCAGGACGAAGAAGTCTCTATCGCTGGCGCTACAACCATTGGTAGCATCACGAAAGACTAAGCCTCCTTATGGATTAAGCTACCGAGAGATCCAATGGATCTTTGGGCTGTGAAGATAGAGCTCCGTACTAAATTTTCACGCAGATGAAAATGGCGTTGCCGGAGCTCTTATTCCAAGGGCTTATTTTCTCATAGTCATGTTCAAAGACATGCACCTCAAACAAGCTCTGCAAACTATCTAGCAGTTCGTCAAAACTTAAAGCCACCATAGAATGCTCGTCATCCCATCTTTGTGCTACATCGAGGCCGGTTTTCTCTATGCTGAGCTTTAGCGACTTTTTCTCACCCTGGCCGCAGTAACTCCACGCCGAGCGAAAAGTGAACAAGCATTGTTCGTGCTGCGTTGTATGCCGCATGAACAAGTCATTGTTGATCTGTTTTCTGTCGACGGCGTTAAAGCAGAAAACACCCCCCGGTTTTAGCGCTCGATGCACGCTTGCTATGCATTCTTTCCACTTTTGCACTCCGTCGCTGTAATGGATGGAATACAAGAAGCAGGTGATTAGGTCTACGGGGGCGGTAACCGTGAAATTGCTCATGTCCTGCAAAGAGAAATGCGCCTCAGGACACCTAGTTTTCGCGATATCTAGCATTGGCTGATTGATATCTAGACCGGCGCTTTGATAGCCAAAGTCGGTGAAGTGACGAATATGCGGGCCGGTTCCACAGGCTAGGTCGAGGTGTGACTTGCCGTTATTACCGAAAATCTGCTGTAGTCTATGTACGCAGTTGCTTTGGGCTTTATAGTCGATCTCCGCACACATCAGATCGTAGTAGCTAGACAAGTCGGTATACAGTGCGTTGGTAGACATTTTGGCCTAGTCGATTAAGTGCAGATTTTTGGGGTGGCGCATCTTAAGCTAATCCCTTAGCTTTGCGAAGAGGATATGCTGTTTAACTGCGAAGAGTTACTCGACGCCGAAGACAAATTAATTAGTAATTTAAGCTGCGAGGATCAATGAGTATAAAAAGAATAGGGCATCGCTATATAGACTCCGAGCCTGGGCTAACGCTTGATTGTTGGTTCGCGCGGGACAATCAAAGAATCGAGCGCAGTTGCCTTGCTAAGAAATGCGGGCTTATTCGTAGTGACTTCGTAGAGGTTGAGATCGCTGATTTAGCTGCAGCGCCCAAAAGTACTGAGGATGCATATCTGCGGCTTCATCTATTGTCCGAATGTGCGATAAAGCCAAACGAGGCCAATCTAGAGGGGCTATTCTCCCTTCTTGCCAATGTGGCTTGGACTTCCGCTGGGCCCGTACTGCCGGCGAAGGTGGAAGAGTTGCGTAGACAGGTATCCAGTGAACACCATCACTTGTCTGTATTTGGCATCGATAAGTTTCCGCGGATGCTGGACTACGTTACTCCGCCTGGAGTGCGTATAGCCGATGCTGATCGCGTAAGGCTTGGCGCACACCTGGCGCCTGGCACAACCGTAATGCACGAAGGCTTTGTGAACTTCAATGCAGGCAGCTTGGGTGAGTGCATGATCGAGGGCAGGGTTACGCCGGGGGTAGTGGTCGGTGAGAAATCCGACGTTGGTGCTGGCTCTTCCATCATGGGCACTTTGTCCGGTGGTGGTAAGCAGGTGAACTCAATAGGTCAGCGCAGCTTGCTTGGTGCCAACGCAGGCATAGGCATCTCTCTTGGGGACGACTCGATTGTCGAGGCGGGTCTATACGTTACTGCCGGAACCAAAGTGAAGCTGCCAGATGGCAGCGTGGTGTCTGCGCGTACTTTGTCCGGCAAGCCGGGCCTACTTTTCAGGCGCAATAGTCAGACTGGGGCGGTAGAGGTGCTAGCCACTGACTCTAGTCGCTGGGGTGGTATAAACTCTCAGCTACATAATAATGATTAAATGCTTCAGATTTCTTTAGAAAAGTATTTCATATGCGATTACAGGGAAGAATCACACAGTGGGATGACGACAAAGGCTTTGGCTTTATCTCGTGGCATGGCGATGGAAGCAGGGTTTTTGTGCATATCAAGTCGTTCGCACGCGGCTCTCGGCGACCTATAGTTGGAGATATAGTCACTTATGAGATTGGTGAGGGTAAGAACGGAAAGTCGAGCGCCACAAACGTTCGTTTCTCGGATCGAGTTCAAGCTAATAAAAAAACAGTTACAAAACAAAAGGGCGGCTCATTCGCGGGAACTCTTGTCTCATTTTACATGGGGCTCCTCCTTCTTGCGGCCCTTACTAACCGGCTCTCTTACTTAGTACTCGTGATCTACTTAGCGGCGAGTGTAATTACATTCGTCGCCTATGCTTGGGATAAATCCGCGGCGCGAAATGATAGGTGGCGTACTGCTGAGTCTACCTTGCAACTGATGAGTTTTCTCTGTGGGTGGCCTGGGGGGCTCGCTGCGCAACGACTATTGCGACACAAGTCCAGCAAGAAGGAGTTTCTGTTCGTGTTTTGGCTGATGGTGTTTTTGAATATTGCGGCAATTTCTTACTTGGCGTGGCTTGGAGATGGGAGCTTCATAAATCAAGGACTAGAGGTCATATGGCGCGGTGTGAGCAGTTAAACTGCGCGGGTCTAAATGGTTCCGGATATTTTCAATGAGCGAGCGGTGATGAGTAAATTAGCATTGTATTGGAGTGTCTGCATAAGCATCGCGATGCTCTACGTGCCGCTTGGTTCTGCCAGTGAAAATACGTTTCCACAGTTTCAGGGTTGCTCAGTAGACGAAGCGCGCTGTCTAGAGAATGTTTACTACATGCATTGCGCGGATCGCGGTACGGGTTTCGAAAGTTGCCTAGCGCTCGCGCAAGACCTTCTGGCTCAAAGACAACTGACACCCACAACCGCGGTTGGAGATATCCTCGGGCAGGTCTACTATCGTTTGGCGCAAATGGCTTTATTCGCCCGCGCCGAAGACGTTGAGGAGCAATACCGGGCGCGAGCCCGTGAGATATTCTTAGATGTCATCGCTCAAGACAAATCCGCGGCTAACTCCTATCTGATGCTTTCAGTCATCGACAATGACTCGCCCGCAGTAAGCTTGGCTTGGAAGCGAAAGGCCGTTGAGCTCGATCAGAAATGGGCAAATAGTCTAGCGACTAACCTAGTAAGGACCGGCACAGCAGACGGAATTGCAGAGGCGATCGAGGTGGTTCAAACTGCATATTCGAAAGCTGCGCCAGGTAAGGAAAAGTGGCGCAGCGCGAGTTATGCTTACGCCACGTTTGAGTCTATAAATTTTCAATATCCTAATCTCTACGACAGCAGGGCTGCGGATAAGTTTGTCGCGCGTGTGCGCCGAGATAGCAAGTGGAATCTTGTGTCGCGAATTCTCGAAGACCCAACCTCTGCGCCCCGGTTTGTGAGAGATGCGCTGGAAACTGCCTGCAGTTTGACTGATGTTTTTGGCAATGAACTTTGCTTGCGCGCCGGTGAAAGCGCTGTGCAGGCTGTACTTGATGCGCCAGATAGCGCCTATGCACAGACACTTGCAGACGCGGCTGCGACAGGGATGCAGGCCCATGGCGGTGGGCATTGTATGGTTGATTGCCCAGACTACAACACGCCGCGGGTTAAACAGTTGGAACAGTTTGTGAAATTTGGTCTGGATTCCCTCGCAGTACTAGAGGCGATTGCGACGATTTCCCGTGAACCGGATCAGTGGCTAGAGGCGCGCAGAGAGATCGTGGCGCGCTATCCGGACAATGGCGAAGCGAGGTTTCAGCTAGGCAAGGTTTACTACGACCAGAAACGCTGGGCAGAGGCCGTTGTTCAACTAGAATTTGCCATAGAGCTTTCGCCACCTGAAGACCAGTATTTCATCGCCAATTATCTTCGCCAAGCCAACATAGAGCTTGAACTTAATTGATGTGAGATAGTAGATCTTGCGCAAGCTTCTAGAAATTGTATTGGGGTCCTGCATCCTGATGGAAAGTTATCAGCGAATATTTTGACAAATTGTAGTCGTAGAAAAGGGGTTAAGACATGCCAACGAAAGGACCTGAAATGAACCGACGCGGTTTTCTAGCAGCGGGTGGTGGGGCGCTTGCCCTTGCCGGGGTGGCCCGGTTTGCGAGTGCAGCGGAACCAACGAGTGATGAGCAGTCCAATATCCAACTCGTGAATGACTTCTGCGCTGCATGGCCTAGTCACGATCTAGATAAAGTAATGGCGTTTTTCGCAGACGACGGAGCATATCGGATGACGGAGACGACCCCGCTGGCCGACGGTCGTGACGCCGTGTCCGCCCGTATACAAACGATCATCAATAATGTCGACCGCTTCGAGGTGCTAGAGAGCTTCGCCAGAGGCCCAATGGTAATCAACGAGCGGGTCGACCACTTCTCCGACTTCACTATTAAGTCATGGCACGGCGTTGGGGTATTCTTCATCAGGGACGGCAAGATCGTCGACTGGTACGATTACACAATCAATATGGAAATGGCTTAGAAGCAAACTACTCTGACCCCTTTGATCCGCATGCGAATAATTGAGCTACAAAGAAGGACTGCCTGGAGCGCTGAGTTTCTAGCGCATGCCGCCGTTATACGCGCGGCATTAGGGGCGCTAGTGGTCGAAGTTCATCATATCGGCAGCACAGCGATTCCTGGCATTGCCGCGAAGCCAATAATCGATATTCTTCTCGAAGTATCTTCGCTAGAGCAGCTAGACCGATCCGCTCACTTACTAGAAAACTTGGGCTACGAGGCCCTTGGTGAGTTCGGCCTGGCCGGTCGTAGGTATTTCCGCAAGGGGGGCGAGCAACGTACACATCATCTTCATGCCTATGAATCGGGACATCCCGATATACACCGGCATATAGCTTTTCGAGATTACCTAAAGGCGAATAGGGTGGCGGCAACGCAATATGAGAGCGTTAAACTCGCAGCCGCCAAGGAATTTAGAGATTCTCCGGACGCCTATGCGCAGAGCAAGTCAGCAATTATTACAAAGCTAGAGCAGGAGGCGTTGCTGTGGGCGGCAAAGTTTGCCGATGACGAAACTGGACATGAGCTCGCTTAGTAGATACCTTTTATTCTTCAGATAAGCAGAATATGATAAGTAGGATTAAGTTACTCCCCACAACAATAAGATTAAGCCCTCACGCCGCAATGGCTCTAGGGTCATTGGTCTGTTACGAGCGGTGCTTCAATGCTTAATAGATATATAATCGTAGACGATTTTTATAACGACCCAGATGAATTGGTTCGAGTCGCTGAAAGTACCTTAAGAGTAGAAGACTCTCCCACTGGCGGCTATGCTGGGGTCATGACCACCCAGGCTTTTTTAGGTGAAGCGCAAAGAGACATCTTTCAAAAATTAACGCTAGAGCCCTCTATAAATTCTTCAACAAACGCGAACGGAAGAATTAGATTTACGAAAGAGAACGACACATTTAAATTCCACATTCATTACGATGTGGACATGCAAACTAAATGGGCTGGAGTTGTTTACCTCTCCAAAGACCACCCCAAGGCCGATGGCACAAATTTCTGGAGACATTTGCGCACCGGTTTGGAGATAGCACCAAATACTGTAGAAGGTTTCGCGAAGTATGGCTGGAAATCCTTTCAAGACCTCAAGGAGTTTCTTGAAACAGAAGGGCTCGATGAATCGCTGTGGGAAAAGACATTTTCCATACCCTACAAATACAATAGATTGGTTCTGTTTAGGCCATGGTTGCTGCACTCTCCTGGTGCCGCATTTGGCGACACGATAGCGACCTCTCGAAAAGTCCAAACCATATTCTTAGGTAATTAGCATCTGTGCCGCTTCCTTTTAGTTGAGTTGCGTCGACTAGCAGAAGCTTACAATGTTTGAGGACTAAGTTTGCAAATTCGCAGAATTCAAGTAGACGATGTTCCTGATTTTCTGGCGCTGTGGGCGAAGGTGTATTCAGAAGGCGCCTTTTTGTCGAAGGGTCCTCCTCCTGAGAGCCTAGTGCTGCAAGTCGTCGAGCGGGTAGTGAAAGAGCAGATTCCCAATTTCGTAGCCATAGATGTTCAAGAGCTAGTTGGGGCGGTAGAGGTATTTCCGGGCTCGCTGTGTGGGTTCAGCGACGAGAACGCCGATCGGCGAGGCTATCTGGGGATTCAGCTCGCTTTGGTATATAGGGGCAAGGGGATCGGCCGTAAGCTCATGCAAGCCGCAATCGACGACGCTAAGCGTTATGGGTTCGAGGTGATAGAGCTTACAGTCTTCCAGTCTAATTTCGCAGCAATCGAGCTGTACGAGAAGCTCGGTTTTAAGCTTACGGGCCTTGGCAAAAGTGTAATATTGCCTGTTGGGCTCGCCACAACGGAGCAACATATGGCACTCAGTCTCAAAAATGTCTCAAAAATTGAGAAATAATTCAGCCAAGCTCTGCAGGAGTCTTTTGTGGGCAATATATGCCTTGAAGCCCTTAGATTCGGGTCTTTAGGTGCTTTGGCTTAGGGCTAAAGAGCGATCAAAACCAGCAGTTAAACTACTCCACGCCGTTTTATCAATTTACAAGCTAAGTTAACAACGTATTATGGCTGTCTAATTAGACAGTTATGATTGGTTTCAGTCGCCCTAGAAAGCGGGCATACTGAGCAATCTGCCGTTTGTAGTGTCCTTTGAAAGGATCGCTATTAGGGTTTTAGAAAGTTTCAGCTTTGTATTCGAACTGGTGGATTCGTATGCAATTTTTTATATCTCACCAAAACTATGAGTAAAGAAAATGAGTAATGGTACAGTTAAGTGGTTCAATGCCGACAAAGGTTTCGGTTTTATTACACCTGAAGATGGCGGCAAAGATTTGTTTGTTCATCACTCAGAAATTCAAGCCGGCGGTGGTTACGCAACATTGAACGAAGGCCAGGCTGTTGAATTCGAAGTTGGCCAAGGTCAGAAAGGACCATGTGCGAACAAAGTAGTTGCTGTTTAAACGGCACTAAATAACAAGTCAGGCAGGCAGTTGGCCTCGCCAGCGCTGCTTGATGCGTTATTAGTCTCTTTGAATGCAATCCCCATGAGTATCAAAACCTCTGCGGCTAAGCCTACGACGGTTATCTTCTTTTTTGCGTTGTTCCCTCAGTTTTATCTGCTCCAAATCCTGTACTACCTTTAATTATTTTCCTAAGCTTAACTTAGCTTCTATGGGATGGTTTATTCTATGCTTTTAGGAATGAAGGTTAATACGTAGAGCTAATTACTTATTAGTGCCACTTGGCGAGTTTTTCTGTTGGAGTGTTGTTAATTGAAGTCATTACTGAAAGCCCTGAAACAATCGCGGGGTTTAAACGCTGCGGTTGTTCTTACTTATATCTTCTTTGTTAGCGCATCTGTAGCGCAAGATGGCGACCTAATTGAGACCATCACTCAGATCGAGGCTCAGCTAAACGCTCGTATAGGCGTAGCGGCATACTCCGTCGGCTCCGATACGCGCTGGCAGTACCATGCTGATGATCGCTTTCCGATGTCCAGCACATTCAAAACACTGGCCTGTGCAGCATTGCTTCATCGTGTTGATTCTAATCAGGAAAGTCTTGATCGAGTAGTTAAAATAGAGGCAAAAGACATTGTGTCTTACTCGCCTATCACGGAGACGCGGCTTGCTGATGCAGGAATGACTCTAGCCGAACTCTGCGATGCATCGATAACGGTCAGCGACAATACCGCGGGTAACTTGGTTCTAGGCGCCATCGATGGCCCCCAAGGTCTTACGCGATTTATGCGCTCCATAGGCGACAATGTCACACGCCTAGACCGCATGGAAACGCAACTCAATGAAGGCCTGCCAGGGGACCTGCGCGATACCACTACCCCGAACGCAATGGCCAAAGCAATGGAGAACTTGGTTCTGGGCGATGTGTTGACTGCTTCGTCTCGAGCGCAATTGGAGACATGGTTGCGAGGTGACACAGTGGCCGATGCACTGTTCAGAGCGGGCATTCCCATAAGCTGGGAGATCGGCGATAAGACCGGCGCGGGTGGTTATGGCTCTCGCTCTATTGCCGCGATCATGTGGCCTCCCTCTGGCAACCCAATTGTTGCCACGGTCTACATCACAGAGACCGAGGCCTCATTCGATGATCGAAACTCGGCAATAGCACAAATCGGCGCCGCGATAGCGAAAGAATATGCCCGATCAAAGGGGTCAGAGTAACTTGGTCGATCAGGTTACCCTGACCCCTTTGATCGCTGCCCCGTTGGTTGACCGTTTGATAAGTCCTTTCAAAGCGAATATAAAAGTATGATGAGCATAGCTATAGCCAGTGATCATGCAGGTTTCGAGTACAAATCAGCTATTAAATCCCATCTCGAAGGCAAGGGGATCGAAGTTGTTGATTTGGGGACCAACTCGGTTGAGCCCGTAGATTATCCGCAGTTCGTACGAGCGGCGGCACAATCCGTAGCGCAGGGGCGTCAGACCCTTGGCATTATCTTGGGTGGAAGTGGAAACGAAGCCATTGTTGCCAATAGGCTGCGCGGAATTCGTTGCGCAGTGGTATGGAACGAGCAAACGGCTCGCCTGGCCAAAGAGCACGGCGACTGCAATATGATCGGCATAGGCCAGCGACAGATGTCGAAGGAGTTAGCTATTGCCATTGTAGATGTATGGTTGAATGCGACATTCAAAGGCGGGCGTCATCAGAGGCGCATTGACCAAATCGACGAGTTCTAGGATCAAAGGGGTTATCAAAGGGGTCAGAGTAACTTGATCGATCAAGTTACTCTGACCCCTTTGATA
>CAJXUA010000029.1 GCA_913060695.1 uncultured Gammaproteobacteria bacterium
GTATTCACGGCGTCTCTCAGCAGCCCCTACCGTGCAGCGCGCTCCAGCACTGATCCAATACCACTGTACTAATACCACCAAACCCAAATCACGACCACGACCACGACCACGACCACGACCACGACCACAAAAGTACCCACTAGCACCACTAATCCACTAGAAGTATTACCCTGAAAAGCCCGCAACTGGTAGAATTCACTCTCCTGAAGACCAGCACACGGACCCCCTCCTCATGACACAAACCACGAATCAAGCCCAGAAGCCCTCACTTAGCTACAAAGACGCCGGTGTCGATATCGACGCAGGAGACGCGCTAGTAGAGAAAATTAAGGCTGTCACACAGCGTACTCGCCGCCCAGAAGTGCTCTCTGGCCTTGGCGGATTCGGCGCTCTATGTGAGATTCCAGAGGGTTATAAGCGCCCAGTTCTCGTCTCCGCGACTGACGGCGTCGGCACTAAGCTCAAGCTCGCCATCGAGACCGGCAAGCACGACACCATCGGCATCGACTTGGTGGCTATGTGCGTCAACGACCTTATCGTGTGCGGCGCCGAGCCACTGTTCTTCCTAGACTATTACGCCACTGCTGGCCTCAATGTTGAGCAAGCTACTCAGGTGGTAGAGGGCATCGGTGCTGGCTGCGAATTGGCAGGCTGCTCACTGATCGGTGGTGAGACCGCCGAGATGCCAGGCATGTATCAGAAAGGCGATTACGATCTCGCCGGTTTCTCCGTGGGCATCGTCGAGAAAGACGAGATCATCGAGAAGGGGCGCGTCCAGCCAGGCGATAAGCTCATTGGTTTGGCGTCCTCTGGCCCACACTCCAACGGCTACTCCCTGATTCGTAAAGTCCTAGAGGTGAGCAACACGCCACTCTCTACCCCATTTGCAGGCAAGACACTGGGCGAAGTACTACTGACCCCAACCGAGATCTATGTAAAGGCGTTCCAAGCACTCAAGGGCAAGGCCACCGTCCACGCGCTCGCCCACATCACTGGCGGCGGCATCGTAGAGAATCTGCCACGTGTATTACCTGAGGGCTCACAGGCCGTGATCGACTTGAACAGCTGGGCGCGCCCAGAGGTTTTCAACTGGCTGCAGAGTGAGGGCAATATTGCCGACTCCGAGATGCTACGCACCTTCAACTGTGGTGTCGGCATGATCGTATGTGTGCCAGCGCAAGACTGCGCGGCTGCACTCGCAATCCTGAAGGAGCACAATCAGGGCGCCTTCGAGATGGGCTATATTCAAAGCGCAGGGGCAGACGCAGCACCGGTTGTCCTTGAGGGTCAGCCTCGATGAGTCAAACGCCCTGCCCGATCGTCGTGTTGATCTCTGGCAATGGCAGCAATCTGCAGGCCTTGATGGATCATAGCGATGAAGGCGCTTACAGCGTCTGCGCAGTCATCAGCAACAAGGCCGACGCATTCGGCCTGCAGCGCGCCAGTAAGGCCGGCATTCCAACCCGCGTGATCGATCATCGCGACTATGCGGACCGCCTCAGCTTCGACCAACGCCTCATCGAAGAGATCGATAGCTTTAGTCCCAAACTCGTCGTACTCGCCGGCTTCATGCGCATTCTTAGCCCCGAGTTCGTGCAGCATTTCGCGGGCAAGATTCTGAACATCCATCCATCTCTTCTACCTGCCTATCGCGGCACCCATACCCATGAGCGAGTATTGGAGGCTGGCGAGAAAGAACACGGCGTGAGTGTTCATTTCGTCACCGAAGAACTCGACGGCGGACCAGTCGTGCTGCAAGCCACCGTGCCAGTCAACAGCGACGATACTGCCATCACTCTCGCCGAACGCGTCTTCAAGCAGGAACACCGCATCTACCCCAAAGCAGTCGCGTGGTTCGCCGCAGGAAGACTGCGCATGAACGAAAAGGCAGTAGAGTTTGATGGCAAGCGCTTAGGTGTTTCCGGCATACGCGAGATAGGCGCATGAGATTATTCGGGGCGTACACATTGCTTCTGTGCCTGCTAGCCAGTTCGGCCCAAGCCAGCGAGCCTCGTCCCTATGACGTAACTTATACTGCCAAGGCGCTGGGTTTTTCCGCAACCGCGTTTCGCCGCCAGACCCTCACGTCCCCCGAGCATTTCACTCTAGAGAATAGCCTCTCTCTCACCGTACTAGGTGCCAATGTCGGTAGCGTAAGCGAAACCAGTGAGTTTCGCTGGGAAGATGGCACTATCGTGCCATTACACTATGAATACGCACAGACAGGCCTAAGCGCGAGTGTCGAGAGTGTCGATTTCGACTGGGAAAATGGCCTTGCCAATAGCCGTAGCGATGACGAGTCCTGGCAGCTAGAGCTTAGCCCCGGCGTACTCGATAAGCTAAGTTACAGTGTGCAGATTGGGCAGGACATCTTGAGCAAGAACCTCGAAGAGTTTCGTTATGAAGTGCTAGACGAGAATCAATTCGACGATCACCTGTACCAGATCACGGCTAGGGAAGTGTTAGACACCCCTTTGGGAAAACTCAATACTGTGAAGATAGAACGCATTCGTTCGAGCGAGAGTCGCCGTAGAACAACAGTGTGGCTGGCGAGCGATTGGGATTATTTGCTGGTGCGTTTAGAACAGGTATCAGGCTCTGGTACCGAGACCGAGTTGTCGATCGACACGGGCACCATGGGTGGCGAGCCAATAAAAGGGCTTTAAGCCTTATTCGTCTTCATTCTTGCGCTGCATATCGTATTTGCGCATCTTCTCTACCAGTGTCGTGCGGCGGATATTCAGCCTATCAGCGGCGCGTGCTACCACTCCCCCACAATCGTTTAGGGCTTGCTCTATCAAGTCTCGCTCTAGATTCGCCAGATACTCTTTCAAATCCAAACCATTCAGTGGCAGTAAGGCCTGACCCGAGGCGCCATTACTCTGGGGCGCTGCAGGTGTGGCATCGGGCTGAGGCAAGTTCTGCAGGCTAGCAATCTCTTCATCCTCCACATGTCTAAACTTCATGGGCAGATCGTTAACTCCCACGATGCCGTGGGGATGTAGGATCGCCATGCGCTCAACGAGATTGGCCAGCTCGCGCACATTGCCCGGCCACGGGTGGCGGCATAGGGACTCGATGGCCACGCTATTGAAACGCACGGAGCCGCGTTTCTCATTCTCTAAGCGACTAATCAGCTCATTGAGCAAGAAGGGAATATCCTCCGCCCGCTCGCGTAGCGAGGGCATCTCTATAGGGAAGACATTGACGCGGTAATAGAGGTCTTGGCGGAAGCTTCCTACCTCGATCATCTCTTCGAGATTCTTATGGGTAGCGGCGAAGATACGCACATCGGTCTGCAGGGTGCGTGTACCCCCAACGCGTTCGTAGCAATGTTCCTGCAACACACGCAGTAGTTTGACCTGCATCGGCAATGGCATATCACCGATCTCGTCGAGGAATAGCGTGCCACCCTCGGCCATTTCGAAGCGACCTATGCGGGTGGAGATGGCCCCGGTGAAGGCGCCCTTCTCATGCCCGAACAACTCACTCTCTAGCAAATCCGGCGGTATAGCCCCGCAGTTGATAGGGACGAAGGGCTTGTGTGCACGCTGGGAGTTCATGTGCAAATTTCTAGCCACCACTTCCTTGCCAGTGCCAGACTCGCCGGTAATGAGAATGGTCACTTCCTTGTCTGCCACCTGCCCCATCACATGTCGAATACGCTGCACCTCATCGCTCTTGCCGACGAGAGAGCGAAACATATTATAGTCCCGCACATTGCCCGCCTCGCTGAGACGCCGGTAATGCTGTCGATAGACTTCCGCCTTGTGCAGTGCGTCTAGCACTGGCTGATGACTCAGGGGATAGGGGATCGTGGCGGTAACCGCGTTTAGCAGGTTTTCGGGGAGGTTCTTAGCACTATCATCTAGACCTAGCACTACCACAGGCAGACCCTGATCGAGCGCCGCTAAGGCATCGATAAGTGTCTGCAATATCTCACTGGAGAAGGGGCCTATAAGCGCGAGTTTAATCTGGCTAGGAGACTCGAATTGTTCCGCGACGGCTGCCTGCCAGCTGTTACTACACGTGGCGGTGACCTGTTGACCCAGAAAACCCAAAACGATTTTCAGATCGTCGCAAGACTTTGTATCGTCATCAATTAATAGGATTTTCCCTTGATCGGCGATATTCAACGTGTGCGGTTCCATCTATGCGAAGTCGACTTTAGCTCCGATTGCTAACACCGCGGCTGCAAAAGCGAGCCGCGGGGCACAATTCGAATTAATTGGTCACGGGTGAGAATGTACGAGAACGGGCGCTCTCGAACGAAAAGAGCTCACCTCAGACTAGTGTCGATTAGACAACGCCACACGGTATTAGTCAATCTGGGCCTGCTCTTGCTCGATAATCGGTGCGGGTACTGGCGCAATGCCGTCCCAGCCTTCCTTGATCGTAAGAAGTAAGCCAGATACCTCGTCTAGCATTGCAACGTCATTCTTCAGATTTGCCTCCAAAAGGCGGCGCTGCATATAGTCGTAGAGATTATCGAGGTTATCGGTAATCTGCTCGTCTGCACTCTTGTCGAGGCTGTCCTGCAAGCCACCCAATATAGAGACTGCCTTACCAATCAGAAGCCCCTTCTGGGCTGTCTCTCCGCGTTGAATAGCGCCGCGCGCCTGTGACAGGCGATCTAGGGCGCCATTGATTAGCATCTGAATGAGCTGATGCGGGCTAGCGCCTTCCAGCGCGCTTTCGGTATTGATCTTCTTATATTGGGCTAATGCGCTTTTTGCTGCGTACATAAAACTCTCCAAGGTTGAGTCATACTATATAAAAGTTGCTAGGTTAAATTCAGAATTTTTTACTTATTGCTCTGACTACTGGCTAGTGCCTCTAGCGCCTCCAGTTGGGAAGTCAGGAAATCAGCCGTCGAATTAAGTTGTGAAATGATCTTGTCGTTGGCTAGAAAAGAGGTTCTTAGTCGCGCCTCGGAACGGGCGATGCGCTCATCGAGGGCCACACGTTTCTCGGCAATACTTTCCAACTCCTGCGTTAATGAGCTCGTACGCGCCGCAAAGAGACCGTCATTATTGAGAAACCCCTTTATCAATACACTTAGGTTCTCGGCCACCCCTTTGATGTAACTCACGGAACCTCTTGCACCCAACGCGCCACCTGTGACTAGTAGCCGTATACCAAAGGCAGCGTCGGCCTCTCCGGTTGCGTTAGTCCCCGTTTTACCTACCGCACCGGCTCCGGTGATAAAACCGAAAATAGATCCCGCATTGCCTTGCAGCTCACTTATCTGCACCTTCGAGCTCGTGCCAGTGCTATTGGAGATAATGCCAAAGCCCCCTGTATTGGTATCAAACTCAACCTTAACTGAAACGCCTGCGGCTACGAGTTTAGGACTATTGTTAATCGCGATTTGCATGCTCGCAGCGACAGCGGTGGGATTCGTATTGCTGATAGAACCAAGCGTGATCGAGTCGGAAATGATGCCATCTACGTTGATCTTGAAACTGTCGAAAACAGTGCTACTAGCCAAATCTCCATAGGCCGTGTTCAGATAGAAACCCGGCGCGGCCTCGATCGTTCCTGAGCCTGCCCGCAATGATTGCCCGATACCGACAGCCTCCACTCCGTTGATCGTGCCAGCCACGTTCAAGCCATCGACAGATGTCTCACGCGGATTGGTCCCCGTCACTAGCCCTAGTTTGTTACCAGCGTTGACGGACACAGTACTAAAAGTGATCTGGTCCGAAAAATTCGCAGTTGAAAATACGAAACGACCCAGCTCTGTGTCTTCGTTATATTCATAGGAGACGATGACGGCCAGGCCGTCCTCCCCCGTATTGTTCGTAGTGGCAATTGCCATGCCATCGGCACCGTTGACCGTCTGGTCGGACAGACCCAACTCGGCAATGGCAGTTGCGTTAACATTGAGTAGCTCGATCTGCGTAGCGGCACCAGACCCACTGGCATAGGTCAACACCAACTGATCGTTGTCGTCTAAAGTAGCGGTGACTTGCGCACCAAGCCCCGCTGCTGTCAACGCGTCTTGTACTTTTGACAAGGTGTCCGCCGCACTGACCGTTGCCGTATCAATCAGCACAGACACAGGACCACCGCCAATGTCGATATCGAAGCTCGCGTTACTAGTAGCAAAATCGAAGCCCGCACCATTAACTGCTGACCCGGCCGTAACTGCCGCCGGTAGACCGTTCGCAGTCACTTGAATCTGACTATCTTCGCCTGTGGCAACAGTCTCGAAATAGATTTGATTGCTGCCGTCCAAGCGCGCGATGACCTGCCCACTCAAAGCAGTGGCATCGATCGCATCCTGCACCGCAGCGAGTGTATTCTCGATAGTGCCTGGGGTTTCGCCTCCGAACGAGACAGAGCTTGCATCCCCTGTCACGCGCACTACTGTTTCTGTGCCACCTGCGTCGAGGCTTAAGGTTACCGCCAAATTCGTTGTGGCAAAATTCTGCCCCGCAGTGAGGATGCTGCCTGCGCCAGTTTGGGCGGGTGTAAAGGCAAAGTTCGGATCGGAGTTAATCTGTGTGCTTAGGGCCGTGATAAGGTCATCGGGCTTGTCATACACCACCGGGCTGCCGCTACTACCCGGTATAGTTAACAGGCTGCTACTAATGCCATTGACGTTGAACACAAAGCTCGTGTCTGCATTGAGCGTCACAGCCGTGTCAAAATTTTCACTCGACAGACCGTTGGGTGTACTTAAGCCACCTAGTTGATTGCCCAGCGAGTCGCCTTGAAAAGGTGAGGTTAAGCCTAACAAGTTAGCCATGCCATTCTCGACATCCAAGAACCCTATTGCCGAACTTGAACCATAGGTATTCGATGCCAGCTCGAAACGTGTTTCCGCGCTATTATAGGTGACTGCAACACGATGGTTATTTGAACTGAGATCGGTATTGCTGTTGATCCTCGTTTGAATATGCTCGGCCAATGCCGCAGCAGTACTGTAGGTACCTTGCACCAAGGCTATATCCGCCGAAACACCATTGAGTAATACCGTGAACTCATCGTTGTCGTCATCGATCACGATATTGCCACTGGCTAAGGAGGCTACCTGTTGTCCCGTAAAGGTTCCCGTAGTTGCTAGTCGGGAGATGACGACATCGTAGGTCCCAGGTTTGGTTACAGATGTGGCGCTATTGTAAGTCAGCAGCGAGTCTGTGGTGGAACCTGCTGTGGCGAACATAGCGAGAATATCAGTGGAGTTACTCGCGAACTTTTCCGAAAACTTGCTACTACTAAACTGTAGTTGGTAGCCGTTGTTTTGATCCGTAGTGATGCCAATTTCTGAGAGCGACCTAACATTACCCGTTAAACCCGTAACAGAGGTCCTTAGGATTCGATTGATCTCGGACATAGCCAGACGCAGTGTCGAGTCGCCCGTTAGCAAGCTCCCCTGACCGTTCTTTCCCGACGTGGTATCGAACGCAGTCAGCTCATCAGAGAGTGCTTTCAACTGATTGTAGCTTTCTACAAATGTTTCGATGCGGGTTGAGATACTCGATGCATCTTTACTCACCGACAAGGTAACCGGCCCTGCCGTAACGCCTTTCAGGTTAATGGTAGTACCGGTAACTACCCCGGTCACTAAATTACTAGCGCGGCTAACGTTAAGGCCGTTTACAGAGAACAGGGCGTTCTGTGCGACGATTGTTTCGCTCAAACGCACCGACCCTTCTACCATTCCCTCGGAATCGTCTAAGCCAAAACCATCTAAACCACTGACATCTGTGGCAGACAAACCAAGCTGGGCAGAAGCTGCAGTGCCACTGGCATCGACGCTACTGATTTGAATGCTACTGGCAGCACCTGGACTCACCCGCGTGAACACCAGTTCGTTACTAGCACTTAGACTGGCAACCACATCGGAATCCAATCCGGCGGTTACAAGTGCCGCATTAACTAGATCGACGGTTCCCTGCCGCGAGGCCGACACGGTATTAATTGTAATATTGGACGCTGCTCCGCCATCAACAGCAATGCTGAAAGTGGCATTATTCGCGCTGAAATCGAATCCATCAGATAAAGTTGTGCCACCTGTCACCTGTGCCGAGACACCGTCGGTAAGGACTTCGAGCTCCTGATCGAAGCCAGCGCTGGCCGTCTCGAAGAAAAGGAAGTCTCCGTCGGCACTTGCAAGCACATCACCGGACTCGAAGCCGTTGGCGACAAGCTGGGTGTTCAGCGCACTCTGTACAGCGGCTATGGCATCGTTAGTGGTGGTGATACTGCCATTGGATGGCACCACGACATTCATTGCGACACCTTGGTAGCTAAGGCTGAACGCCAGGCTTGCACTGTCGAGCCCACCGCCAGTGGATAGATCAAGAGAGCCCGAAGCCGTAGTAGCGACGAGATATGCGTTCTGACTATTTTGATTGTAATTGAGTGCCTTGAGCCCATCCGTGCCTGAAGTGGTCACTTCAATGCTGTTTTTCGCTCCGCTACTCTTGCTACCGAATACTAATCTGTAACCGCTACCATCATCGACGATACTCGCTTGCACACCGAAATTGGCTTTGTTCACGGCGTCGCGGATACCTGCAAGAGTATTGTTAGCCGAGCTAATGACGATGCTTTTGGAAGTCGCGTCGGCATTGAGTGTAAAACCGTCGTAGCTGCCTCCGCCACCGTAGGTAGTAGTACCGAAACGAAAGTTAATCACTCCCGTGCCTACCGTGCTGGTCACTTCTTCATAGGCCCCACTAGCTATGGAATGAGATTGAGCAAGTTGCGTGACATTCACAGTATAGCTGCCGGCAACTGCCAGGCTGCTCGCAGTACCGGTGACAGTGCTTTCACTGCTGCTGCTCACGGTACTCGCATTGAATGTAGAGGGCAGCTTTAGGGCCGCCAACGCAGCATCGAAACTAGAGAGCGCACTCGTTATCTCCCCATAGGCGGAGATCTTCGCCTCGGCAATAGTCTGCTTGCTGTCTAGCCGCGCCGCAACGGGTGCGCGTTCTGCCTCGATGATTTGTTCGACGAGTTCAGAGGTAAGAAGGCCAGAGCCTACACCGAGGGATTGTATTGATGCCATGCATGCTCCCGAGAGCGTTGGAGACGAACGTAAAGAGCAACGCGGCAATGCCTATGCACAGCGCGAATCTCACGCCAAGACTATTCAAGTTGTGTGCCAGCTCGATAGGAGATTCGCAAGCGTATGTCTTACATAGAGTTTATCGGCAAGCCATGAGGTTTCTTGACCTTCGCAAGCCTGCCAGCAACTCGAAATGGCAAGGCCTTGCCGCTGCCTGCGGTCTTGCTTATCCGCAGCGGCTGCTTTACTTTCGGCAAGTCTCAATGAAATGTTGCCGAGGAACGTTAATGACAGGACGTGTAATAGAGATACACATCGCGACGCAAAGCGATACGCCAGCAGAGCCACAAGCAAGCGTGCAGCTAGAGGCTGGTCACGGCATAGTAGGAGATCGTCATTTCCTGCCACAGCAGGCCTTAGTGATCGATGACGCGCCAAGACGTAAGGAAGACATCAGCATCATCAGCGCGGATGAGCTCGATGCCTTCAATGCGAAATTCGAGCTCAATATTCCCTATGGGGATTTCCGACGCAACATCATCACCCACGACATCGATCTGAATGCCTTGGTCGGCAAACGCTTTCGCATCGGCAGTGCCCTGTGTGAGGGAATGGAGCTTTGTGAGCCTTGCAGCAAACTGGCGAGAACGGTGAATCGACTAGTGCTACCCCATCTAGTGCATCGCGCTGGCATTCGCGCGGCGGTGATTGAGGCTGGTCAGGTGGTGCTAGGTGACACCATAAAAGAAACCAATGACCTGTAGGAGCTTGCCTTGCAAGCGATTGGGTTCGATTAATAAGGATCTGTAGGAAATTTTGGCAAATCGCCTGCAGGGCAGGCTCCTACAGTCAGCGGTTTCTTTCAAATGCTGGAAAGCGCTCTGATTGTAGGAGCTTGTTTACCCTATTTATGGGGCCTTGCAAGCGATTGGGTTCGATTGAAACCAAATTTAGATAAATTCTACACCAAAGAAAAGGCACGCTAAGAAGCGTGCCTGAAGGGTTTTAAGGAGTTCGTTTGTTGGTCAGTATTATCTTAGAGTTAGACTTGCGCCTTGAACAAAAAGATCGGTTCCTGTGCGTCTAGTTTTTTAGCTAACTCTAACGCCTCTTTACCACCAAACTGCCGTACTAATTTTCTAGAGTTTCTGTCCACAACGGTCACCGAAGGTTCGGCTGCGCCCAGTTCAACGCCAAAAATAATGTCCCTTTGTATCGTTTGAACATAGTCGTTCAATCTTGCGACTGCTACTTCTAGTTTTTGCTCACTCGTTTGTTCTTCCTGGGATACTGCATCAAGGTTTCCGTTCTTCTCCGCAGCGTGTTGACGTTCTTCGCCGCCTCCGGAAAACAGGCTGGAATGGCCTTGATCATTATTCTCGGTTTGCACTGAATTAACCTTGTCTCTCGAGACAGTCGTCGGCAGATATCTTGTTATACTGATGTCAGTCAAGGTATGCCTCCAAAACGCGTCTCTAAAATTACTCAATCATCTAAACCAGTGTTGCAGATTATCTGCTTTGGCCTCCCGACTCAAGGAGTCGAGGGCCAAACCAGGTCTTTGCTTACTGGAGCAGTGACAGTACTTGCTGTGGAGCAGCATTCGCTTGCGAGAGGATCGAGATACCAGCCTGTTGCAGAATCTGACTTCTTGACAGAGCCGCCGCTTCAGCAGCGAAGTCGGCATCAAGAATTCGAGAGTTTGCAGCTGAGAGGTTCTCAGAAGTTACCGCTAGGTTAGAGATGGTAGTCTCAAAACGGTTCTGGATCGCACCGAGGTCGGCTCGTGCTGCGTTCACAGCGTTTAGAGCGTTATCGACCGCAGTCAACGCAGCGTTTGCGCCGTCTTGAGTGGAAATATCTATCTCATTTAGGTACTGACCCGCGATACCGCCACCGAATGAGCCCTGTGACAGGCCGAGGCTTGCCAATGCGCTGTTGCCGTTGGTGCCGCCAGACAGGTTGATCTCACCAGCGGAGGATAAAGACACAGTAGAGTAAGTAGTCTGCGCGTCTGCATTAGCCCGTGTGATACCAGTTAGGCCACCATCGGTGAAATCGGTCTCAGATACACCAGCGCCTGCCAAACCGAAGTTAGCCGCAGAAACTGCACTACCATTGGTGTCCAGAGCCATTACAATATTGCGGCCATCAGCTGCAGTCAATGTAACGCTGCTACCATTGTCTTCCGCCGAAACACCGGTCTGACCCGCAACCGAGTTCACTTGGCTTACCAAGAACGCACGGTTGGCGTCTGCTCCGCTTTGTGTCGTTAGACTCACGCTTACGCCGTTAAGATACAGGGTACCAGTGTTACCTAGCGTGCCATCTGTCGCTGCAGACGACCCCTTCGCGACTGTGGCATTTGCTTGCGCAGACACACCAGTAGAGCCGGTTGACTCATTAATGGCAGCCGCAATTGCGATACCAGAGGCTTTCTTGCTGCTGGAGTTAGCTACGTAGGAAGCAGAGTCAGCAGAATTTTTCGCAGCATTGATACTTACACCATTGACTACTAAATCCCCAGAAACTAGCTCCTTCTGCGACGCTGCAACTGCGTCTACACCTGTGCTCGTTCCGGCAGCTAATCCTAGAACTGAGGCTGCGCTTCCGCCAAGATTCGAAATCTGTACAGAACTTGCAAGACCAGTCGCATTCGATGTGAAAACAACATTGTTATCGGCGTCTTGAGAAACAGTAACACCACTTACTTGGCCTTCGATCTCCGCTTTCAAGAGTGCAAACGTTGTGTTGTCATCGTTCACGTTTACGTTGACTGCAGTGCCACCATCCACTGACACAGTAAAGGTAGCGTTATCGGCACCAGATGAAGCCACGCCTGTATCGGCGGTAGTGATACTTGCACCAAACGCGCCAGCAGCAGTGACAAGAACCGATCCACCACCATCTGTAACAGTAATTGTCTTACCTTCTTGAACGTTCTCGGTCAATGTTAGGAATCCAGAACCATCAAGCGCTGCAGTAACTCCAGAGCCAGTTAGTTGCGAATTGATTTTGCTTATCAGACCAGTAGCGTCGGCAGAGTAATCACGATCTAGCGTAACAGAGTAACTAGTACCAGATACGTCCACATCGAATGCAACGTCAGTTGCTGCAGCGCCAGTACTTGTACCCGCACTGATACCCAACAATGTTCCAGTGTTCGCAGGACCGCGGATGTCAGATAGAATGATCTCGCTCGCGATACCTGTAGTGGCTGATCTAAACGTTAGTTGACCGTTGTCGTTCAAGGTCGCAGTTCCACCAGTCAATTGTGAATTGATTGCAGCAGCCAATTGCGAACCAGAAGTGTAGTTAGAGTCTAGCGTTACAACTTGATCAATAGTGTCGTCGAAACGGATATTGAACTTAGCTGGTGAAGTACCCGCTGTTCCAGTTTCCGTATCATTCGCACCCGAGAAACCAAACGCCGTATTAGCTTCATTACCAGCGGTTCCACTAATTAGCTCAGTGAATATGATCGTTTTTCCTGTTGCAGAATCTTCTGTGAAAACGAGGTTACGGCTGGAGTTCAAGCTAGCTGTGACACCCAAGGCACCTAATTGTGTGTTGATATCGTCAAGCAACGCCTGGTTACCTGAACCGACCCCGCCACCTACGGTTGCGTCTGTGTAATCACTATTAATAACGATGTCTGCATTGCCGCCATCGACAACACTGATTCGGAAGCTGGTGTCAGGTGCACCACCTGCGAAAGTGGTACCGGTTGCCGCAAGCGCAACAGTACCCGTAAGTTCAGCAACAGTGCCCGTTGGTGTAAAGTCATTTGAGAAGCTAGTTAGATCTACAGTTCCGGTTCTCAGTGCATTACCGTCTGAAAAGTTGCCACCAGCTGATCTATCGGCAGCTCCTGTCACTACAGCTGCGATCGATTGAGGACCATCACTGAAATTGTTCGAAGTAAACGCCACTGTGCCAGTGGTCACTGCAGAGGTAGCAGCCTGGAACGCAGTCGCAACACGAGCAGTAGAGCTAACACCGGAAACACCAGCAGTGAATGTACCACTTGATAGACCAGCATTAGAAAGATTCGCACCCGCTACTGTGATCTCGCGTGTGTCGCTACCTGCAACCAGAGTGAACCCACCAGTCTTTGTGCCAGCAGCGCCGAGACCCGTGCTTGCAGTCGTAACACCTGAAAGGGAAGTAGTGATGTTACGGCCATCGGCTGCAACAAGGCTCACACCCAGTGCATCGTCGCCGCTGTCAATCGCAGTTACGCCTGTCAATGAAGACTGTGCATTGATTGCAGAGACAACAGCCGCTCGAGAGGAAGTTGCATCATTAGTTGTTTCAACGGAGATTGCCGTGCCGTTGACAGTTACAGTACCTGCAGTCACAGACGCCGTCATGGCAGAGCCCGAAGCAGTGGTCTTGCTGACGATTGCAGTTACGCCAGTCTGCGCTGTAGAGCGGTTAACTGCAGCTGCTTTCGCAATTGCAGAAGAGCTCTGATTAGCAGTAGAGGCAGAATCGTCTGATGCACGGCTTGCACCGATGCTGATGCCGTTGATTACTAAGTCGCCACCAGCAAGTGCGCTAGAAGTGGCAGTTGCGCTAACACCAGACTTAGAAGAAACGCCCAGTGTATCGGCAGTTAGTTTGCCGATGCTGACGCTGATGGTCTCACCAGAGTTGGCGCCTACTTGGAATACAGATTTGAAGCTACCGTCGAGCAGATTCAAACCGTTAAAGTTAGTCTGCGAACCAGCACGTGAGATCTCAGCAATCAGTTGCTGTGTCTCGGAGTTCAGTGCCTGGCGGTCTGCGTCGGAGTTTGTACCGTTGGCAGATTGCAGAGACAGTTCACGGATACGCTGCAGGGAGTCGGTCATCGCACCCAGTGCACCTTCCGCGGTTTGTGACAGAGAAACACCGTCGCCGACGTTTCGGATTGCCACGTTCAGACCGTTGATCTGAGATTGAAAGCGCGTGGAGATCGCTAGACCGGCTGCGTCGTCCTTTGCACTGTTGATGCGAAGGCCTGAAGACAGACGCTCAAGAGCCTGGTTAGTGGCCGCCTGAGAACTGTTCAGGTTACGCTGAGCGTTCAATGAAGCGATGTTGGTATTAATGATCTGAGGCATGCTTTGATACTCCTGATTGTACACGTTAAACTGAGTCGCATATCGAAGAGGAAAACTACTGCTCGCCTTATGCGTTATCAGGGTTAACGACTAATTTGCACAAAGCTTTAGCGTAAATGTAAAAAAATTTCACGCAGATCAAAGCTCTTTGCGGCCAAGTATACCCCCCACACCCTATGTATGAGGAGCGCTAAGAACCCTAGCTATCGGCGAGTTCTGTGATGGCTTTAGCGGTTTGGGGGAAATTGTTAGAAAGGTCTGTGGGTGATTTTGGCTAATCGCCTGCAGGGCAGGCTCCTACAGGCAGAGCCTCTTTCCAGTCTCGAGAGAATCCGCTGATTGTAGGAGCCTGCCTTGCAGGCGATTGGGTTTGATTGATACGGATCTGTGGAAGATTGGGGCCGATCGCCTGCAGGGCAGGCTCCTACAGGCAGAGACATATACAAGATTAGTTAGAAACCACCTTACCGACAGGAATAGAAGATGACATCACCCACCCGAACCGAACGCGAACAATGGGGCACTATCCTAGAGCTCTCCACGCGTATGCTAGAGCAGGCGGAGATTCGGGACTGGGATTCGCTAACGGGGCTGATGGATGCGCGTGACAAGCTGCTGAAGCTGTATTTCACGCAGAGTGACTCGGTGGCGCGCAATGAGGAGCTGCGCGAGCAGATCGCGATGATTCAGGAAAACGACAGGCTTATTGTAGAGTTGACGAAGACGAACCGGGAATTACTGGCGGATGAGCTGATTAAACTGCAGAAGGCCAAGCAGACGGTTAACGCCTACCAATTGCAGATGCAGAGGCTGGAACTACAGTAGGCGCTACCACCTACTGTTTATAGAGCTTTTAGATATAGTTGAAGATCGACAGCTTACTTATACGCGCAAAACTCGCCTGTGCCGCCTCCAGAATGAAACTCTCCTGCGTCAACTGACTAATCGCCGAGGCATAGTCCAAGTCTTGCAATGTCGAGAGCGCCGTCTGTATGGCGAGGTTCGAATCCTCGTTCGCCGTAAGGGTGTTGTCCACTAGGTTCAAGCGCGCGCCTATAGAGCTACGCGTCTCCAGCAAGGCCGTTTGGGCATTACTCAAATTAGTCAGGGCATTGGCCGTTTTCGACGCTAAGGCCTCCTTATCGGCGACGTTGTCGCCAAACTTATGCAGTGCCGCCACAAAGTCTTCGAGACCGGACAATAGGCCTTTGCGGTCACTCGACTCCACTATAAAGGTATCCCCCACCGCCGGTGAGCCGGAAATAGTGACAGCCGCACCGCCGAATTTGATCTGATCACCTGAGGAATAGGGTTCGTTCTGCACTAATACTCGGCCATCGGACACCTGACGAATGCTATAGGTGAGCCTTGGCGGGCTCGCCTCGTCTAGTGGGCGAAACTCAATCACTACGTCCTCTGGGTACAGCTTGGCAAATGCCTCTGGGTCCGTGATAGTCTCCTTGCCGATGGTGGCAGGGGGCGTGCCCCTGTTCCCAGAGTTAGCGTGGGCGGCAATAGTCGGTTCGACACTCTTAACGTCCACGAACAGCTTCTTGCCCGAATCACTCGAGGCTACCGAGGTTGCCGCGGCGATCTGAATGCTGCGCTGCCCTTCATCGCCAGTGAAGCGATAGCGTCCGTCATCGCCACGCACGAAGGGTTCGCTCTTGCCCTGATAGCCGGCGAAGATAAACTCACCGCTGGCGTCGCGGCTATTCATCATCTGCGCCATCGCGTCGATCGTGGCCTGTAACTCTATGGCTAGGAAACCGCGCTGCTCTTTATTCAGCGCGCCGTCGCCGGACTGCGTCACGAGCTCTTGCGCACGCAGAATCAAGTCGCTCACCCCACCAATGGCCGCCTCTTCGCGGTTCAGGCGATTGCTCAAGGTTTGGAGATTACTGTTGTACTGTTTATTCAGCGCCAGCTCCTGATTCAGGGCTAGGATGCGCGTGGTCGCAATGGGATCGTCCCCTGGGGAGAGAACGCGCTTATTGCTCGCGATCTGCTCCTGAGTCTTGCTCACGGCCTTTTGCATATCCAAAAGGCCATTGAGACCCTTGCTGTGTATCTGGAATGTGGACAGGCGAATGGTCATTGCATATTCCTTAGTCTATGGGGCGTCGATTAGATTGCGATCAAGGTATCGAACATGTCTTTCGCCATGGTGATCAGGCGCGCCGAGGCGTTGTAGTGCTGCTCGAACTGAATCAGCCGCGCCGCCTCCTCCTCTACGTTCACGCCAGAGACGCCTTGCAGCGAGTCCATGGACTGGCGTAATAAAGTTTCGCTCGCGGCCTGGCTCAGGCGTGCCTGGCTGGTCAAGATGCCGAGATTCTCTACCAATTGGCCATAGGCACCTTGATAGGTTAGATTGCCCTCGGACAAGGTTAGGCCGGTATTCAAGCCCAGCATTGCTGCGCCGTTGCGGTTATCGGCGGTGCCATCGGTGTTATAAGTGATCACGAAGGAGTCCCCTGCCTGAGGCGCGCCGTTGACTCCATCACCACTGCCAATGCTGACCTGATAACCCATGAAATTGCCCACTGCCTTAGGCTCGGACCCAAACAGTCCGTCGCGGCGACTCGAGCTCAATTGCATGTCCGCAGCCAACTGCACATCTATGGCGCCGCCTACGGTAAAGTCATTCATGAAGGCCTCGCCCTTATCTACACGAGGAAACAGGGCGCCATAGCTGCCCACCACATCGGTCACGGCTAGTCGGGAGTTCGCACCGTAGGTAGTAGAGTCCAGCGTTAGGAAGCCTTCGGTTGAAACCCCTACGCGAATCGGCCCAATGCCCTCTGCCGCTAAGGCGGTGTTGATCGCCTCGCGAATAATATTGGCCACCCCGGCCGCACCTGTCTGCGTGCCAGAGACATTGCCCCCGGTCACCGGCATCATCGATACCGCACCGCCTACCACATTGCTAACGTTGAGGCTGGCCGTGTCGCCCTTCTGTCCCGTGCTTAGGGTCAGGTAGTTATTGCTATCCAGCCCCGCTGTCACGACACCTGCGCCGAATATGCCATCGAGCTGCGACTGAATATGGGTCAAGATGCCCGGCGGAGAAACACTGTCAGGCGTTGCGGCCAACGTCGTATTCACCCCACTCAAATCCACCGTCGAGCTGCCACCGCCGTTCACTGCCACATCGAAACTATGGGCACCGGCTAAGAAGTTGATACCGGCAGAGATATCCTGATTACCGGTAAATGTCGCCGGTATCGCGCTATCCCCAGTGAGCGTTACCGCCACCGCAGGGTTGCCGTCGACCGCAATATTGAAAGTATGAGGGCCGTTGCTATCGAAATTGAAACCGCTGCCTAAGGAAACATTGCCTAAAAGGGTCGCATTCTCGCCACCTGTGTCCTTGCCTAGTGAGCTGCTTGTCTTCAGCAGCCCCTGGGTAGAGGTATTGGCCGCGACACTTACCATGGCCAACTCGCCCGTGGTAGTCGTGGTAAAGCGCAGTGCGCCATTTGGGCCTATGTCGACTATCAGTTTGCCGGAGATTCCAGTATCGCCTACCGAGGCATCGACCTGGGCTTGAATATCCGCCACTATCGTCGCGCCGCTATCTGCCGGATAGTTCGTGTTCAGGGTGATATTGCTAACCTTATTGCCATCGACTACTAGAAGGAATGTGGAAGAGTTAGCCCCACTGAAGTCGTAAGCGGCGCTGGCGCTAGCGCCATTGGAAAGCTGCGCCGCGATCGGACCTTTGTCTGGCCCTGAAATGCGAGTCAGCGACAAGCCTAATGGGTCACCGCCGGTAGCATTCGTGATGTTTACTGTGCGCGCATCGCCGACCGAACGAATCTCTAATTTGCCATCGGCATTGAGAGTGACATTGACAACCCCTCTGCCTATTGTCGCATCGATGTCGCTTTGTACCGCCGCAGCTACCTCGCTAGCAGCTAGCGTGGCTGGCGTAAGGCCCACATAGGTACTGCCAAAACCCACGTCGATATTGAAGCCCGTACTTGCCCCAATAGTGGTGCCAAATGCTAAAGACTTCTTGCCATGCACTGTGCGCAAGTCGCCATCGCGGACTGCGACGGAATCCCCAACATTACCTCCGACCTTAACTTTCAAATCTACACCAGTACTAGAACGCACGGTAAGGGCGAGGCCATCACTGGTCGCCGTAATTCCCAGCCCCTTGAGGGTCGCATCGGCATTGATGCGATTGCGCAAAAAGTCGGGCGTCATAGGGTCTGGCATTGTCCGTGGCGTCAACTCGCCAGCGTAAACAAAACTAGGGTCCGTAAGATCCACCCCGTTGAGCGTTACAGTAAGGGGCGCACCAACATTGTCACTCTTGAAATCGGAAAGCTGTAACTGGCTAGACGCGTTCGCCTTAACGCCGGATATATTCGATAGGCGTTGCGCAATATCATAGGCAGACTGATTCTGTTCGACCTTGAAGCGCTGTTCACTTGAATAACCCGTTAAGGGGTCTGTTGTCACAAATGTCAGAACTTCTTCGGCATAACCATTGCGAATGTCGCCAACATTGATACGACCAGCAGAACTGCCCATAGTGCTCACAGTCGTGCTACCGGGGTCAGATGGGAAAATCTGATTCAACGCGCCAGGTGAGAACTTCTGATTATTCAGTGGCGGCTTCAATGAAATAGGGTTAGCCGGATCCGAATAGTCCAATACGTCGTAAGTCGTGGCAGAAGTGAAACGAATCATGATCGGTGGCGACAGCGAACCAGGCTTAGAGGTGAACGCTGGTGTAGTGATGTCGAGCACCGTACCCGGCTGAATATAGGCACCGCCGGAATTACCGGCACCGGCCACTGTGCGTATTGGCGAGGCGAAGGCGAAGACCTCCGGCCGCGTGATCAACACTTTTAGATCGCTTATGCCTACCTTGGTCGGCAGGATGCTGAATTTGTCACCCGGTTGAAAAGAGCCAGACTTTAATGTCAGCGTGAAACCATCGACAGAGATACTTAAAGGCAGCTTCTCGGTCAAAACGCCCTCGGCCATCATCTTGCCGTCGGACTCGCGTATCAAGGTATATTGCTGTCCGGGGCCTTCGAAATTCAATTTGTAATCGCTGACCTTCAGCTTACTCACATCGTCGATATGCACCGTGACTTGACGGTCGTTAGGCAGTCGGTTATTGCCATCAGCGCGTACGCGATTGGTCTGCATCTTTGGGTCATTGATATCTGTAAAAATTGGGCTACCGAGATTGCCCTCAAGATCGATTCCTAGCTTCTGCTGTTGATTGATGCCATCGGCTACCGCTAGGGCTATGCGCCCGAGAGCGCTAAGAGCCGGGTCTAGGGCCTCATTGCGGAACCGAGTTAGGCCGCCAATCTCGCCACCCGATACCTGCGCCGTGATCACCCGCGTAGTATTGCCCGCCACGAACAAAAGCTCGCGCTGATTGGTCTCCGCAGTGCCAGCGGCAGACACGACCTTACGAGCAGTAGTACCAATGACCAGCCCCTGCCCTTCGGCGATAAACACGTCGATGCTCTGGTCGCCCTGCTGCGTAATCGTCACGTCCACAAGCGCCGAGAGATCCCGCACTAATTGGTCACGCTTATCGAGTAGATCGTTAGGGAGTTGGGCTCCAGTGATGCTGACTGTATTGCTGATCGCCTCGTTCAAGCTGGCGATGTCCTGCGCAAGACTCGTGATACTGGCGGCAAGCGTGTCGAACTGATCATTGATGGCGGTATTCTGGCTCTTGAGCTTAGCCTCCATTGATTGGAAGCCCTGTGTGAGCAATTGCGTCTGTGTGAGGAGCAATTGGCGCCCTAACAGAGAAGCGGGGTCATTCGCCGCCTCGTTAAGAGCCCCAAAGAAATTCTCCATGCTCGTTGAGAGTGAGCTATTAGGGTTCGCGAGTAGATTGTCGGTCTGGCTGATGTTGCTAAGAAAGGTATCGTAATTACTCAACACGGAGATATCGCGCCCAACCTGATCCACTAGGTATTGCTGCGTGTTACGGAAGATGTCTGTGACCGTAACCCCAGTGCCCACATAACCTGCCGTGGTCTTCTGGGCCGTAGAGGTCACAGAGGTAATAGACTGGCGGCTATAGCCTTCTGTATTGGCATTGACGATGTTCTGCCCAGTAATGGACAGTGCCAACTGGCTCAGTTTGAGCCCAGAGATCGCCGTGTTTATTAAGTTAGCCATTTATGCATATCCTCAGCGTGGCGCGCTTTGCAGTTCGCTCAGGGCGAAGCGCATCGTCTTACTGTTCATAACGCGCGCGATCTTTTTCGCGTAGACGGGATCTGTTGCATATCCGGCGTCCTGTAGGCGTTGGGTAAAGCTATTCGCATCGTGGCTCTGGCTCAGAGCCTCTTGGTAGCGTGGGTTCTCTTGCAGAAACTTCACATAGTCCTTGAAGCTCTCCTCGTAGGAGCCATAGGAGCGGAAGCTTGCCTTCTCCAATGCCGCCACACCGTCGCGGAATTCCACGGTCTTTACCGTAGCTTGCTCACCCGCCCAGCGGGCATCGGCCTTGATGCCGAATAAATTGTGCGAATTACTGCCATCGGGCATGGCGATCATCTTGCGGCCCCAGCCAGTCTCCAGCGCCGATTGCGCCAACAACACACGAGGATCAACCCCGATGCTCGAGGCCGCCTCTTCGGCGATTGGATAGAGTGTCTTCACGAAGTCTCTTGGCGACTCGATATGCCGTGCGCGCGAGATGCTGCGGGACTCCGTACCAGTGCCAGTACCAAAGACTTTGGCGCCGCTCTGCAACTGCTGCAGTGTCTGCGCTATCGGGCCCACATAGTCTTCGCTCGCGACGCTGGCCTGGGGTATTGCGGGACTGCGCGGGGCTAATGCGGGACCACTGGCATCATTGAGTGCTTGCGCCTCCACTGGCTGGCGCGAGGTGCCCGATACACCGTACTGCCCCATCATCTGCTCGTAGAGGATGTCCGCTAGGCCTAGGCCCTTGCCCTCGCTCAGCGACAAGCTCAGCTGATTGTCGAAATTCTGCTGATGGAACTCCATCTCATTGCTCGAGAGGTAGTTCCCTTCCGAGAACACAGCATTACTCTCGCGCATCGCCTTTAACATGATGTTGAGGAAGACAGACTCGAACTGCTGAGCGACTTTGCGCAGCGCCTCGGGGGTGTTTTCACGCCCGAGTTTGGAGATCGAGTTAAGTCCCGAAAGATCGGTATAAACTGATTGATTTTCGACACTACTGACCATCTTTCCCAACCTTGTTTAAGGGGTTTCGCAACGCGGCAAACATTTGCCTGATGCAAGACGACAAATCCGCTAAAACTCGCCAGAAGCGGCAGTTTTTGCCCCCGCAAGCGCTGCAAATGCAGCGTTTACGAGTTTCGTTGTCACCCTATAGTAGGTATAGCAAGAGGGATGCCAGAAACGCAGTTTCCGGCACAATCAGATAACGATGAGGTCTGCTTTTAGAGAACCAGACTGCTTGAGGGCTTCTAGTATGGCGGTAAGATCGCCAGGTGCCGCACCAACGGCATTGATGGCCTGCACGATATCCGACAGCGTAGCGCCCGGGTCGAACAGGAACATGCGGTTACTCTCTTGTGTAACGCCCACATCGGACTGCGGCACCACCACGGTGTTGCCATCGCCGAAGGCATTAGGCTGACTTACCTGCAGGCTCTCGGAGATAGTTACCGTTAGGCTGCCATGGGTAACGGCTGCGGGCGATACTCTCACCTGCTCGCCTATCACGATAGTCCCAGTGCGGGAGTTGACGATTACACGGGCAACAGCGATAGCCTGATCAACTTGCAGATTCTCTAACTCGGACATAAACGCAACCCGCGTCTGTAAGTCCGCTGGAGCCGAGACCTGAATGGAGACGGCATCAAGCGCATTGGCAGAACCCTCGCCTAGGAATTCATTGATCGCTTGGGACACACGCTTGGCTGTAGTGAAATCGGCGCGCTTTAAATTAAAGGTAATGCTGTCGCCGAAACCGAAGCCCGTCACCACCTCTCTCACAGATGTTGCACCGCCAGGAATACGCCCGACGCTAGGCACGTTGATAGTGATGCTCGACCCATCGGCGGCGCCTACGCCTAATCCCCCCACGATCAGGTTGCCCTGAGCGATCGCGTAAACCTCGCCATCAACACCTTGTAGGAAGGTGCGCTCTAGTGTTCCGCCACGCAGGCTTTCTGCGTTAGCCAAAGACGATACCGTCACGTCGATATTCTGACCGGGCTTTGTAAAGGCTGGCAGCTCGGCTTGCACCGATACTACGGCCACATTGTTCAACTGGAAGCTCTGACCCTGGGGCAGCGGAATGCCGAACTGATTCAAATAGGCACGGAATGACTCGGCGGTGAACGGCGCCTGAGTGGTTTGGTCGCCGGTACCGTCAAGACCCGTTACCAAGCCTACCCCTACCAATTGGTTAGCCTGCACGCCTTCTAGATTCGCGATGTCTTTCAAACGGTCTGCGTGTGCAGGTGTCAAAAAAACCGAAGCGTTCAACACAGTGCTTAAGAGCAGAACGAACACGGGGTTCTTAGTCAGTTTCAGCATGCGGGTGATCATAATGATTCCTATATCTTAAAACGCGAGTATCGAATATTTTTTTTGTGGTCTTGATTATCAGAACGGCCACAAATCGCTAACGAAGAACTTGGTCATCCAGCCTGCCTCGCTCGTATCGGCCAAGCTTCCAGTTCCGCTGTAGGCGATACGCACGTCGGCTACTCTGGTCGAGAGTATCGAGTTATCGGGCGCGATGTCTTCTTTGCGCACAAGGCCACTGATGCGAATGTATTCCTTGCCGCGATTCAGCTGCAGCCATTTCTCGCCGCGCACTTCCAATAAGCCGTTAGGCAGAACGTTCGCCACTGAAACGGTAATGCTGCCCACTAGTTGATTACTCTGGTCGCTCGCACCGCTGCCGGAGAAGTCGACGCTGCTACTAATATCGCCATTGAGATCGAGGCCAGTGCCGAGAAACCCTGAGCCCAACACATTGTTATTTCCAAGCGCTGTGGCATTGTCTTTCGAAATCGAGGTGCCGGATGACTTTCTTGCCGTGGTGGCCTCGTTTAGGCTTATGGTCAATACATCGCCCACACGGTGAGCGCGGCGCTGATACAGATCCACAGCACTATTGCGTGTGTAGATGGAGCCTGTGTACTGCACCGGTGATACTGGGGTAGGAGTCATCACTGGCGCATAACGCGGATCATCTGGCTCCGCGAAGTCAGCCGGCGTAGTGGCGCATGCGGCAAGAAATGGCAAGCTTAGTACTAGTGCCGTCTTCGCTATGGTTCGATTGATCATCGTGATACTCCTGAAAAACTTTGTGTATTTTTTAATCTTAGAGATTCTGGCTAATGAATTGCAGCATCTGGTCAGCTGTCGAGATCACACGGGAGTTCAACTCGTAAGCGCGCTGCGTAGTGATCATATTGACCAACTCTTCCACTACATCCACGTTAGAGTTCTCCAACATGCCCTGCTCTATCATGCCCAGACCATTGGTGCCTGGAGTGGACTCCTGTGGGCTACCACTGGCCACTGTCTCGCTGAACAGGTTGCCGCCCATCGCTTGCAAGCCCGCTGGGTTCACGAAATCCACGAGAGTCAGATTGCCCACCTGCGTAGAGGCAGGGTCGCCCGCGATCACCGCCGTGACAGTGCCGTCGGTGCCGATCGTCACCGTGTTCGCGTTGATTGGAATGCTGATGCCTGGCGCTACGATCAGACCATTGGTGGTAACCAACTGCCCTTCTGCGCTCAACTGGAACTGGCCATCACGAGTATAGGAGGCGGTGCCATCGGGCATCGTAATCTGGAAGAAACCGCGACCATTGACTGCGACATCGAGTGTCTCCTCTGTAGTCTGCAGAGCCCCTTGGGTAAACATCTTCTGAGTACCAACGGTGCGCACACCGGTACCCATCTGCAAACCAGAAGGCAGTATCGTGTCCTGCGTCGAGTTACCGCCTGGCTGACGATAGATCTGATAGAGCAGGTCTTCGAACACAACGCGGTCGCGCTTAAAGCCGTTGGTCGCGACGTTCGACAAGTTGTTCGACAGGCTCGTCAGTTGTTTGTCCTGAGCACTTAGTCCGGTCTTGGAGACATAGAGAGCTGGATGCATGATGGTGTCCTTTATTTACCTAATTCGACTTACTGAATTTGCAGTAGCTGCGAAGAGACTTCGGAATTGCGCTGCGCTGTCTGCATCAATTTAATATTCAATTCGTAGTTGCGCGTAAGACTGATCATCTCGACCATCGCGTCGACCACATTCACATTACTGCCTTCCAAATAACCAGAGACGACGCGAACATTGCCATCGGCAATCTCGAACTCGCCATCGCGGCGACGGAACAGGCCGTCCTCGCCTTTCACTAGATCCTGAACATCGGGGTTCACGAGTTTGATGCGATCAAGCACCGACATCACCTGCGCGCCCTGGCCGAGTTCACGAATGGAGAGAGTGCCATCGCCGCCTATCTCCAGTTTTTCGAACGGAGGCAGTGCGATAGGACCGGCGTTACCCAACACTGGCAAGCCATTTCCAGTGATCAACTCGCCGAATGGGGTCAGGCTTAATTCACCAGTGCGCGTGAAGGCCTCGCTACCATCGGCCGTGAGCACTGCGATCCAGCCATCACCCTCGATGGCCACATCCATATCTCTACCCGTTTGACGCAATGGGCCTTGGGCGAAGTCGGAGGTAGGAGACTCGGTCTGGCTATAGGCACGGGACTTATAACCGTCGCCTACCACCTGCAAGGCCATGGTCTGCGCAAAGTCAGAGCGGAAACCCGTCGTGCTCGCGTTGGCCAAGTTGTTGGCATTGATCGCCTGCGCCATCATGTTCTGCGACGCTGCGTTCATGCCTACGTAAAGTGCCTTATCCATTGTCCTACCCTCTTCTCAAGCCTAGGCTCGTTGCTTAGTCTTATAGGTTGATGATGGTCTGTGTTGCCGTATCTGCTGATTCGATGATCTGCGCCGCCGCCTGGAAGTTGCGCTGCGACACGATCAGCTGAACCAGTTGCTCGGAAAGATCCACGTTGGAATCCTCGAGGGCGCCGGACTGAATCACACCCAGACCTGCCGTGCCCGCGCCACTGGGTGTACCAGAGCCCGATGCAGCAGTCTCGGAGAAGCGCGAACCACCCGCATTGGCTAGCTTGGATTGGTCGGCGAACTTGGCTAGTGCCACCTCGCCCAGAATCTTGGATTGCCCGTTAGAGAATCGCGCGAAGATCGCACCACGGTCGTTGATATCCAGACCCGTCAGCTGACCCTTACCGAAACCGTTCTGAGTGTTGGACTGAACAGAGAAGTCGCCACCGAACTGACTCAACTGGGTAAGATCAATGCGGAAGTTTGAGTTGGTAGTCTGGTCGACAACAGTCGTGTTGCCAGGCACTGGGCCTGCACCCGAGGGCTTTCCGGCGCTATCCAACGGCGTCCAGTTTGTGATGAAGATCGGCTCCTGCGTCGGGTCATAGAGTCCCGAGCTGGTGAAGCGCAGCGACGCTTTCGCCAAAGTGGGGGCTGTGTCTGCCGTAGCTGCGTTATAGCCGATATCCTTGCCGTCCACCTGAAAATAGACACTCCACACGCTGCCACTCTGATTGGTGGCGGTGGGGCGCTCTTTCACGTAGTACTGCGTGAGTGTGTGCTGAATGCCCACTGTGTCGTAGATCGCGACAGCGGTGGAACGATAGTATGTATCGGCGTTCAGTGGGTCGAAGGTATTGAGCTCGAATTGTGTGCCCAATAAAGCGTCGTCGTCGCTGATGTCACCGAAGATACTCTCCGTGGTGATGGTGACGGCCTGTCCGGCTGCATTCGTGTCGGTATCGCTTAAGACTACGTTCTCGTCGAGGGTGAACTCGACCACGCCGCCCACTACCACACCGTCATTACTAAGATTGGCAAGGTTTGCAATCTGTTGCGTTGGCACAGAGCTATTGTAAACCGTCTCGCCAGTCGCTGAATCGCGAACCGAGGAGCCGATAGTGATGGAGCCCGAGCCAGCGGCACCACCGCTGAATACTAGGTTCGCGCCATTATTCTCTGTTACCTCGAGCATCGCAGAGGCACCGGAGCCAACTACGCGCGCGCTAAGATTGCCGGCAGATTGATTGATCAAAGCACTCAACTCATTCAAGCGATCTTCTGTAGCCGTCTGCCTTGCTTCGAAATTATTGCCATTGATCGTGAACTTCAAGGGCAAGTTTGCGTCTACGTTCGCAGTACCTGCACCAATGTTCTCTGGGTCACCGCTATTGGTCGCGGTAATATAGGCAACGGTCTTGGCTGTCGCTGTGATACCGGAGATATTTGAGAATTGTTGCGCCACCGCGTTCGCGGAACTACCGGCTAACACATTCACGTATTGAGTCGTGCCGGTATTGTCCAACACTTTCACAGTCTCTGCGGCATAGCCATTGCCAACCGCTTTCTTGCCAGTGTTATTCAACTCGCTGCCAACAAAGGTGGCGATACTCGCGAAGTCTACCCCTACTCCTGTACCCGAGACCGTGCCAGCCGTGTCCGCTATTACCAAGTCGCCCGGTGGTGCGGGTGTAACTGCCACGATTAGATCTGCATCCGGACCGGTTGCCACGGATTCAATCACGACGAATCCAGTGGCTGGGTCTAGGCGCGCTCGCACTTGTTCCTGACCTAGCGGGAAAGCAAAGTTGGTATCGGTGTTGATCGCGTTCTGAATGTAATCTACAACTTTCTTACCAGTATCCAAGTCTTGATCCAAGGTAATGACATTGGAAGTAACAGGGCCAGTACCAGTATCGTAAGTAATCGTCAGAGTGTAATTAGTAGTCGCAAAATCGAAACCACTATTGACGTTCAAGGTACCAGTAGTACTTGCAGGAGTACTGTCAGACTCTACCTTCAGGGACTTATACGCAGGGTCGTTGAGTTCGAAAACGAAGCGTCCATCGGCGGCGATCGAGACCTTTACCTTGCCAGGGAGAGTCGACGCATTGATCTGTCTTTGGATCTCATCTTCCATGGCCTCAAGACCAGAGGAAGCAAAAGTACCAAGGTTTTTCGCAGGTGTTCCATCGGGAGAGTAATCATCGGCCAAGGTAATCTGCAACGTTTGTCCATCCACAGTGACATTGAAGCGCGTGTTATCAACGGAGAAATCAACTTTGTCGACGTCCAGCGTACCGGAACGACGCGTAGTAGCAAAAGTTACCACCTGATTAAAATTCACGCCGCCAGAAACCGAGGTCAATGGATTCACTGTTAAATTCACATCGGACGCAGCGGTGCTCTCAAACTTGAAAGTCCCATCTGCGTCGATACCCACAGTGACTTTACCCAACAAGCCCGCGTTGGTGTTGATTTGGGCTTGAATATAATCTTCTAAGGCCTCGTTCCCCGAGCCTGCACCGCCCCCTAGTGCTAGTGCCGCGGCACCGGAGTTGGTGAAGTTTTCATTGATAATGATGTCGCGAGAAACTCCGCCTAAGGTTAAAGTGAAACCAGTGGGAGGAGCAGTCTTGCCCTTAACGTCGGTCGCCGATACCACACTCGCCGCTAGTCCTTGTACAGCACTGATAGTGATGCGCGAAGAGTCGCCCGTTGCCGCCGTCTCAAGTACCACACGGTTGTTCTCTAAGCTTACATTTACGGCGTTATTGCCAGTGAAGCCTGCGGCCGTTAGTGCTGCGTCTATCGCTGTAACTACTGCCGCGCCATCTGCGGCGTTAACAGCCGCCAGATTGATTGCGGCGAATGCGCCACCGTTGACACTGAGGGAGAAACTTTGCGCACCGGCGCCCGCCGTGAAATCGATGCCACCTGATACGTTTATGGAGCCAGTGGTTTTCGCCGCAGTAGTACCGGAGAAATCGGTACCATCGACGGATATCGTACCCGCCACGATTGCGGGCTGAGCGACACGAGAGCCAAACTGCGCACTGCCAGAGGTACCGCCATTACTCAAAACCTTGCTACCTATGATCGAAGATGGTGCCGCTGTTGCATCCAAGTTGATGCGACTGCTAACCAATGTTGTGGCCTGCGGCGAGATCTCACCAGTGGTCACAATTAGATCGGTCAAAGGACCACCGCCAGTTGCCTTGCCTTCTGAAGTGGCGGCAAAACCCTGCAGCCGCTCGCCAAGACTATTAACGATATAGCCGTTCTTATCAGTTCCGAAAGCGCCGGCACGGGTATACACATTGCCGCCTTCAGCTCCTAGGATAAAGAAGCCATTGCCATTGATAGCAAGATCCAATGTGCTATCGGTGAACGAGATATTGCCTTGCCCGAAATTCTGCGCGATGCTCTGTACGCCAACACCGCCACCGGCCTGATTTTCGCCGCCACCGAGTACCGAGGCCGCGTAGACATCGGCAAACTCTGTGCGTGAGGATTTGAAGCCATTGGTACTGGCGTTCGCGATGTTGTTACCGGTGACAGAAATCTCTTCCTGTGCTGCGTTCAGTGCGCTCAAGCCGATGTTAAAACTCATTTTCTCACCCCGTATTCGAAAGACTTACTCATTAATTTAGTCATTACTTGATCGATTGTTTTAGTTAATCTGGATTACATCCGCTAGCGACTTCGGACCAATGCCAGCGAGGTTCAGTGTGAGAGAGCCGCCTGGCTCAATCGTCACGCTATTGACGTTGGCGCTCAAGAAAGTAGGCACCTGTGTTGCGCCGTCGCCATCGGCGATCGCCACCTTGAAGGTGTACTCGCCGGAGGGGAAGCGCTGATCATTGGCATCAGTGCCTGTCCAGATGAACTCCTGCCGACCTGACTGCTGCGCACCTAGATTGAAGCTGTCCACTAAGGTGCCGGCCTGGTTGTACACGCTAAGAGTCGCGCCCTCGACACTGCGCGGCATGTCCGCGATCACGCTCACCGCGCCAGTGCTCAGTAGAGCGGTCGTATCGGCCTGTACGTGGACCGGACGCCCTACTAGAGAAGTAGCCTGCAGATGCTGTGAAGACTGGAAAGCGGTGTTGAAGTTATCGAAACTGGCCGACATCTTCTGCGCCTCCTCCAAAGAGGAGAACTGCGCCAACTGGGCCACGAACTCGCCGTTGTCCTGTGGCTCTGTTGGGTCTTGGTTCTCCAACTGTGCTACTAGCAACTTCAAGAACTCGTTGCGCCCCATCTCATTATTCTTCTGGGTCTCGTCTTGCTTCTTGGTAAGCGAGTAATCCGAAAGTACTTGGCTTAGTGCGCTGCTGTTTGTGACTTCACTCATGAGGGTCTCCTAATGACGCTCTACTCTTAAATAAAATTCGATTTGCCTTACTGGCCGAGTGACATAACGCGCTGCATCATCGTGCGTGCGGCATTCATCACATCTACATTCATCTGAAACGAGCGTGAGGAGGAGATCATATTGGTCATCTCTTCCACGATATTGACGTTGGGGTAATAGACATAGCCCTCTTGGTCGGCCATGGGATGTTCGGGTTCGTAACGCTGCTGGAACGGCGCGTCGGATTCGACGATGCCTAGTATCTGTACACCGCGGCCTACGCCATCGCCGCCATCGAAGTTGAATGCGTCTGCGTTGTTGCTGTTTAGCATCTCCGCCTGAATGGTGGCGAAGATAGGCTGGCGAGAGCGGTAGACTTGATCGGGGCTCGCCGCGGCACTGTTCGCGTTCGCCATGTTGCTCGCGGTAGTGTTCAGTCGCACCGTCTGGGCACTCATGGCTGAACCGGAAATATCGAATACGGACATTAAACTCATTATTACTCTCCTCGCAGCGCTTTCATCATGCCGGTGAACTTGCCATTCAAGAATTGAAAGCTAGCCTGGTGTTCAAGGGCGTTGCGCGCAAAATTGGCGTTCTCTAGCTGCTCATCCACCGTGTTGCCATCCAGTGATGGTTGCAGCGGAGTGCGATACAGCAGCGTGTCTTCGTTTACCATGCCAGTGCCGGTACCGTTCTGGTCTTTAATGTGACGTGAATTGGTAGTGCGCAGGCTTACAGTGTCAGCACTCATGCCCATGCGGTCGCGCAGCACGCTGGCGAAATCCATGTCGCGGGCCTTGTAGCCAGGCGTGTCGGAGTTTGCGATGTTTGTGGCGATGATCTGCGTACGCTGGCTTCGTAGGACGAGAGCCTGTTCGTGTACCCCGAGTGCATCTGAGAAACTAATTGCCATGGTGCTGCCTTCGCTATTTGCCGTTGCCACACATAAAGTGCGCTTTGCAGAGCATTGAGCAATACCCATGCCAAAACTATAAACTCAATATAATCAATAGCTTACTTAACTCAATCCAGTTGCCACGTGAAAATCGGCAAGGCATTTCCGCAATAGCGGCAAGGCTTCGTTAGCCTAAGCTGGCTGGGCTGCGGGGCTTGCTAAGGAAGGGGAGTTCTAAGTAGTTGCAACAGTTCTTGAGGCCCTTTAGTAGAGGCGCTCGAGCGCAGCCTTTGTTCTGAAGCCTCCAGCGCTGACTAAACGGCACGCAAATTGCTTTATTCATGGGGAGTTTTAGTCGAAAGCGCTATAGAGGCATGAAAACGGCGATTTCCACTCTATTTGCGCTGTTATTTTGACGCAGCTTCCGCCCAAAGGCAGTGGTTGAAACCAAGGCATAGGAAAAAAGCATGAAAGTTTGGCACATTAAGGCAAGAGCAACACAGACACTGAGCGGCGCTTCGCTATGCCTAGCAGCGATGTTTGGCGTGGCCGCGCATGCCGAGACGGGTCACCAGCAACTCCACAACAGCGTGGCAGAGTTCGTGGAGTCCTTCTTCGATGCCAACGAACTGAACCCAAGTGCCGATCGCGATGCAGAAGAGCTTGGCCGCCGCGTAGAGATCGACATCAGCTCCATCGACCCACGCCTAAACCTGAGCGTCTGCGAGCAACCCCTCATTGCATCGATGAACCAGACCCAGCGCCCCATGGGCCGCATCAATGTTAAGGTGGAATGCCAAGGCTCAGCCCCTTGGACAAAATATGTGCCTGTAAGCATTAGAGTTTACGAGAAGGTTCTAGTGACCACGCGGCCGATTGCCCGAGGTGAAACCCTTACTGCAGCCGATCTCGCCTTGGTCGATACAGAAGTATCACTACTGCGTTATAGCTATATGCAGGAACCAGAACACGCCATAGGCATGGAGGCTAAGCGCTCTCTGTCGACCAACACTACGATAGTACAGGAGGCCTTAGTGGCCCCTACCCTCGTTAAACGCGGGGATGCGGTAGTACTCAGCGCTAAGGCTGGAACAGTGGAGATTCGCCAGCAAGGCGTCGCGATGCAAAGCGGCGAACTAGGCAAACGCATAAATGTTAGGAATACCAACTCCGATCAAATCGTACAGGCCGTGGTAACAGGGCTTGGCGAGGCACGAGTAGGGTTTTAAATTCATTAAAAAGCGAAGTATTTACTAAAGTTTTTCTGTAACTGGTCGCCAACATCAGGGAGAGTATTTAAGATTACGATGTTTATAGCCCAACACGTGGGCGTCGCAACTTATCTACACCCTGCAAATCAAGGTAGAAGTCATGACTGTAAGCACTATAGGCAGCAATGCAACACAGACTCCGACAGAGCAGCGTACTAGCGGCACGGGCAGCGTTTCGCCTGTATCCATTAGCGACGTAGGCGCTCAGAAATCGGGGAAATCTGCGGGCAATGACACCGTGCATATCAGCTCGCAAGCTATCGATCTGCGGGGCCTCGAGGCTCATATAAGCCAACTTCCCGATGCGGACAAGTCTCGTGTGACTGAGCTTCGCAATCAAATTGCCAACGGCCAATACCAGATCAACTTCGATAAAGTCGCGGAAAAAATTCTCGGACTTGAGGCTGAGCTGTAAGCCAGAGACTGGCGCACTCGAAACATTCGGTCCAAATTAGTCTTCACGGCAATGCTAGCGCATGCCGTGATTTTCGTGTGTTTACATTGGTCGGCAACTACCTTGTTGCCCCTGGGGGCTCCTATGAGCGCATCAACCATGCGTCAACTGCTTGAAAAAGACTTGATTAACAGCACTAATCTTGAGAACTTGCTACAAACTGAGCGGGAACAACTACAACAGCGCAATATTGGCGCGTTGAGCAATACCTTAATAGAGAAGGCACAATTGCTCGCGGATATTGAGGCGAATGACGATGCACGTCGAAAAATACTGGCATCTTTCGACAAGTCCGTCGACAATAGTGGGCTGCGTGAATACTGTAAACAAGAAGGTATGGAGGAACTCTATAGAGATCTGCTTCGTAGCCTGCAGCAGTGTTCGGATTTGACCAATATTAATGGTGCAATAGTGCACCGAAGTAAGCTGAGCAATCGCCAGATGCTCGACATCATGCAGGGAAAGTCTTCTCAGCCCGGTGTCTACAGCAATCATGGCGATGCAATCACTACTTCCGATTCAAGAGCCATCGCAAAGGCCTGATCAATATAAGAGCATAAATGGCATTAAATGACGGACCAGATCGTTACTACTACGGTGCTGGGGACATATTCGGAGTCCTAAGGGCTTTACAAACCGAACGCAGTCTAGTGAACGTACAGTTCGATGACGGCGCGCAGCTTTACAACACCATGGTGCTAGATGCGAACCTGCAGGAGCGTTACTTTCTCATCGATGAGGTGACCCCACGCGATGGCCATCGCAAGATCGACGAGCGTTCCAAATTCAGCATCCGTGCCAGTATCCACGGCATAAAGGTGCATGCGAAAGACCTCGTGAGCGCCCGCACGCTCAACAATGCCGATGGCATCTATTACCAAATCCCCTTTCCCGCCAAGATGCTCTACATGCAGCGCCGCGAAGCGTTCCGCGCCTATGTGCCCGGCAGCATGAAAACGACCGCACGCTTTAGCTCCGAAGAGCGCGAAGAATCACTATTTGGCCGAATATTGAATATGTCTGCTACCGGCATACGTGTTGGCTTTCCCGGCGAGGTATTTCCAGAGCTTGGACCCATGGAAAAATTCAACGCCCTGATCGATATTCAAGCACAGGAAACTAGCCTGGAGTGCCAGCTAGAGATCATCTATTTTCAATACAGCAAAGAGCGTAACCAGACCCTATGTGGCTGCCGCTTCATCGACCTGCCACGAGCATCTCAGCAAGTCGTGAACCGTTTCGTGACCTTCGTACAGCGCGAAGAGCTCGTTTAACCCCCCCCTAATACTCCGGAAAGTGTGGCTCCAAACTCGCCAATCTTGGCAAATCCTGTGGTCTGTCCACATCCCAGCGCGGCGCTAATTCTAACCAAGACAAACCCGCCACCTTAAGATTTTGACGGGTTTTCGCCATGACCTCTGCCTCGCCCCAGGGTACCTGCGTAAACAGACAATCTGGTACTATGCGCAAACCAAGCAGCACATAGCCCCCATCCTCTGCGGGTCCAAACACGATATGCTCGCCCGACTCCAAAGCCTCTAGAGCCTGCTCTAAATAGGCAGCATCCACCGATGCACAGTCAGCTCCCACCAACACCACGTATTCGCTATCCTTTAATAACTCCCGCGCGGTGTGCGCCATTCGCTCGCCTAGGCTCTCGCCCTTCTGATAAGTAATATCTCTTTTATTACAAATAGATAGAAAGAAATCTTCACTTCTATTATTAGATTCAGATGCCGCGTGCGCCTGCGCTACCCACAGCTGCACCGGGCATAGTTGCGATTCAGCCAGATTGCTAAAAACGTAGCGAATCAAAGCCTTATGCAATGACAAGGCGCCGTCCTGACCGAGCTGCGCCTCCATACGCGTCTTTACCTTGCCCCGCACTGGCTCCTTGGCATACAGTGCGACCACTCCACGCCCATATCGATAATTAGTTTTATCCTTTTGATTCATAAGCTTACCTAGCCTTCTTCACGTACATGCCATGTAGAGTTTGAGGGGAAACCCCTAGGCTGTATAGCAGCCTAATCCACCACATCAGCAAGACTGTGCGCCCAACTCCGTGCGCCTCCCAGCGCCGACTAGACGTAATCACCTTGCTGCGTAGACACAGGGGCCGAGCATGCTGGCGCAAGGTTTTGCTGATGGCGACATCCTCCATCAAAGGTAGGGCGTCATAGCCACCTATACTCTCGAAGACACTGCGCCGCACGAAGATCGCCTGATCGCCCGTCGCTACTCCGGAAACACGGGAGCGTAAGTTGATCATGTATTCGATCACCCGGAAGGCCCAGCGCTGCCCACTGAGCCTGACATCGAAACGGCCCCAGAGTATAGAGTCTGTCGCGAACCCTTCTTGTAGCAGCTCCATGGCGTCGTCCGGTAGGCGCGTGTCTATATGCAGGAACAGAAAGATCTCGCCACTGGCGCTCGCTGCCCCAACATTCATTTGCCGCGCCCTGCCAGGCTCACTGATTAGCCAATGATCTAGCAACTGCGCACAGCGCGCAGCGCTGGCCGCATCGCCGCTGCCATCCACCACGATTATCTCATGGCCAAGCTCACGCAGATCCTGCAGAAGCGGCAGATGGGTGGCGAGGGCCTGCGCCTCGTTGAAGACGGGGATGATAATGCTGATTTTCTTCATGCTACTCGAGGGCAAAGCTGCGGAATGAAACGGGTATCGTGCCGGTTTGGCCTCGCCCGTTGTGTGCCTAGGATTCTATGCCAGCCACCAATAAATTACACTCGCGGGGCACCAGCAAAAGCACCACTAAATTGCCCAAGCCTCGCTTTAAAGAGTGACTCCGATCACTTCTAGATACAAAAGCTGCGTAGAAGCGCACAAAAGCGCTAAAACAACCCAATTTCAACCCCAAAAGGGCTATCAACCTGAAAGCGAAAGCAGGATAATGTGCGCCCTGTCAAGGGGTAGGAAACACGCCGTACTTAAGCGCGTTAAGCGTGGGTTAAGTGTGAGGAAGTCAGACTGATCCTATCCGTACATGGCGCAAGGATCGCTTTTAATTATTTAACGCTCGCGGGGTAAGAAAACGGCCACTATGCCGTTCTCACTTCCAGAAGGAGTAAAAACCTGATCTTCGGGCTGGCTACAAGCCGCAGCCATACACAAAGGCATCATCCCGACCTTTGCATCGATCAGACCTGTAACAGCAATGAACGTTGAAAACTTTTATATTATTGCCACAGCACCAAACGAGCCTACACTGCAGGTAAACATCTCCGGCCCCTACCTTACTAGGCAAGCGGCAGAGGCAGACCTAAGCGCCGCCATTGGCGAAGCTGTTGGTCTAGACCCAGCAGCAAAGGAGTACGAGTACAAGATTTCGAAGATCGCCTGCCAAAAGCCTGGCGTGATTCAACATATGGCCTGTCACATGGGCCAACGGCTCTAGGCATACACGCCCTAGTTAAATAGTCAGTTTCGGGGAAAACTTAAAAGACCCTTATAGCGATGGGTTATTGAATCGAGAGAGAGGTTTTTGTGAAAAAACTGGATCCGCTTCACCACATCAGCATCATCGAATCACGTGGCACCAACTGCGCGTGGGTTCGAATTAAATACGACGAAAAAAGCTTCCAAGAGTCCTTTCCCTTCAAGAAATACGGCGGAAAGGACAAAGCCATCAAAGCCGCCACTAAAAAGCGCGACGAAGAAGGCAAGAAGATCTACGGCGAAAACTGGCCATTTACCAAGTTCAGCCCCCGCAAGGTCTCCCCCCTCAACTCCTCCGGCGAAATCGGCGTTAGCTACTCCGAGAGCGATCACGCCTGGGTTGCCACCTGGCAGGAAAACGCAGACGGCAAGCGCCGTCAACGCAATGCCTACTTCTCCATCAACAAGTACGGCGACAAGAAGGCCAAAACTTTGGCCGTGAAGCGCCGCAGAGAAGAAGTAGCGAAGAACAAGATCGCAAGCTGAACCTGTTAACTCCGTAGGAGCGCTTGCCCTAGCATGGGGGGCTTGCCCGCGAATGAGGTATGTTCACGCTGCAGTACTTGATAAGCTTTGAGGCAGTTACCGGGGAAGCCGTCCGCTCCT
>CAJXUA010000030.1 GCA_913060695.1 uncultured Gammaproteobacteria bacterium
ACACAGAGTAGATCGTCGGCAGCGTCAGATGTGTATAAGAGACAGGCCGAGTGTGTTGAAGCCGAAGTCGATTAGTGTCGCTACAGCCTCAGTACAGTAGCCACAGCCCCAGTAGGGCACACCTATCCAGTAGCCGAACTCTGCCTCATCATCGCGCATGGCAACATAGCTAATAGCGCCAATGAGTGACTGTGTCTGTCTCAGGACAATCGCATAGGAGACAGATGTTCGCGCGTTCCATGCCGCGACATGGCCGCCGATCCATTCCTCAGCAATGCCATCGAGGTAGGGGTGGGGCAAAGCCGCCGTCATATCCGCGATTCGTTTGTCGCCAGCGAGCATCTGTACACGCTTAGCATCGTCCAGAGTGAAGGGCCGAAGAAGTAGTCGCGGGCTATGCAGTATAGGTTGGTCCATCATGATCACTTATATTATTAGGATCGAATTACTGCCTATAGGAACAGCCAGCTGTGTAATAGGCGCCCTGGAGCGAAAGTGAATGAGCCTGCGATCAGTATCCCCCCTACATAGAGGCCGATCATATTGCCGCGATGTAGCTTTATATTGCCACTGCGTGCGGCGAAATAGGCTCTAGGGACACTTATCAACACTAGAACACTGAACAGGTGAATGAAGCCGAAGTGCCCGAAGAGCTGGGGACCAACCTCTGCGGTCATAAAAAGAGTTACAAAGGCCGTAAACAGCATCAACAACATGTAGACCTTGCCCAGCACCCTGTGCAGTGGCGAACCCTTGCGCTTAAGCAACAGAAACGTGCCGATGATGAATGCTGGCACTACAGTGGCTAGATGAACATAGGCTAGTTGCAGATATGTCATTACTAAATCACCTTAGCGTAGAAGAACAGATCGATTGTGTCTGCCCTATCATTTTGAGGGTAGGCTTTGCGTTCAAGCGCTAGTATTTCAAAACCATTTTTATTTAGAAGGTCTTGCAGAAATTCTTCGTTGTAGAAATAGGTGTACACTCGATCTTCGCGCTCTGGATCTTGGTAGCCAGAGTCCGCATAGTCTCCTGCCATAGTACTGAGATATAGAATACCGCCGGCTCGCAACATGGAGCGCGCATCACTTACAAATTTTTCTACTTCTGCTTTGTCTAGATAGGCCACACAGAAGCCCGCGATGACCGCGTCGAAGTGTTTGCCTATCGATACTATGTCGCGGCTATCGCGAAGTTCGAAAACACCCGAAGGAATAGCTGCTCGCGCAAGGGCCAGCATAGAAGGAGCCAGATCTGTACCATGGACTCGAAGCTTCAAATGACGGCCGAGCAAATAGTGGCTAATAGTTGCTGGCCCGCAGGCCACATCAAGAATACTCGCACCATCCGCGATTAGTGTGCTTAGTTTCTCGTAAGTCTTCGCATAGGGCTCATACGCTGCGAATTTTTCTTGATAAGGCTTGGCGTACTTATCGAAAGTGTTGACTGTCTCTGTTAGCTTGTCCATAGAAGCGTTTCTCTAATTGCCCAAATCAGATTTCACTTAATTGAGCTAATTTTACAATGCTATTCCAGTTACGCGCTGTCGTGGGCACTCCAAGGATTTTCTCCACACGCGCAGCCAGTTTTGATCTCCCAAACCCATCTGGAGCATACAAATAGAATATACGTTCCTTTAAATGATACTGCTCTGAATCTGTCTTAATTTTCGCTAGCTCTACTAATTTGTCCGTTTCTGGATCTTGCGCGAGAAAGAAAAAATGAATGCTTTTAGGATCATCAACAGGAAATGGGTTATTGTCTATTGCCCTAGTCAAGTCCGCCTTGCTCAGCAACAGCAGCTGCGGCGTAAATCCCTTCAACTCCTGAACCTTTTGCGTGAGCTTTTCACTCCAATCCTGTCTTAGCGCAATTGCGCTTGTGAAAACCACATTGCCACTTTGAATATATGTACTTACATCGCTCGCGCCCAGAGACTGGAATATAGACACGAGCTCTTTCATGGGTAATATGTTTTTACCGCCGACATTAATACCACGTAGCAGCGCGATGTATTTATCCATCGTGTTATTCACTCTGCGTTGGCATCGCCACATAGGATGGGAGCTTCTCTATGTCCCTAAACCAACGCAATATGTGAGGGTAGCCTGCGAGATCGAAGCCACCCTCATGAGCTACCTGTGTATAGGCATAGAGTGCGATATCTGCGATTGTAATGTTCTCACCGACAATATAGTTCTGCCGAGATAGCTGTTCATTCATGATCGCTAGGGCCTTATGACCGCCTTCTTGCTTGCCGTGGTACTCCGCCTCTCGCTCCTTAGGTAGACCTAGGTATTTTTTGATATAGCGGGCCGTAGCAATATAGGGTTCGTGGCTATACTGTTCAAAGAACATCCATTGCAGTACCTTAGCCCTGTCCCAGCGCGATTGCGGTAGAAACGACGTACCATCGGCTAGGTAGTTGAGAATCGCATTAGACTCCCATAGAGTCTTGCCATCTCCAAAATCCAGCACAGGAATACGCGCGTTTGGATTCAACCGTTTGAATGCCTCGGTATGGGTTTCCTTCGCAAGAATATTCACGTGGAGCCATTCATATTCGGTACCCAAAAATTCCAATAGAAGTTTAATCTTGTAGCAATTCCCGGACAGGATATCTCCGTATACCTTAATCATTTGTTCTCTCCACTAATTTTTTCATGCTTAGCTAAATTCCCGCATTAACTGAATGATTAGCGGGCATGATCGAACGCAACAAATGCGCCGAGGCCGATCATAATGCCCCCTGCGCCTCTATTCATATTGCGGGCGGCCCGAGGGCTATTGTCTAGAAATGGCATCAGGCGCGTAGTACCGAACACTACAGTGAAATCTGCCAGCATATTGAATAGCACACAGATCAAGCCCAGCAGTAGAAATTGCGGCATTAACGCTGCGCTCTGATCCACAAATTGCGGAATGAAGGCTAGAAAGAACAGAGCCGTCTTCACATTGAAGATCTCAGTAAAGGCGCCCTCCAAGAACACTCGTCTGCCGCCTGAGGCCTGCACAGGAAGTTGACGCATAGAGAACTTGGCCTGCTGCAAGGTGCGCACCCCAAGATAAACAAGATATGCGGCACCTAAATACTTGACCAATGTAAACGCCTCTGCCGAGGCCAACAGTAGGGCTGAGAGACCAATGGCCGATATCGCCACATGTACAAGCCCACCCGTTGCCGCTCCTAGTGTCGAGGCGATGCCATCGACTCTGCCCCCTGCCACAGTACGCGCCATAACATACAGAATACTCGGCCCTGGCGTGAAAGCTAGGACCACAGCGGCAATCAAGAAGGGAATAAGATTAATGGGTTCCGGCATGTAGTACATCCTTTTAGCTTGACGCTTACTGTTGTGTACTTAGCAGTTTAATTGCCAATGTGCCGAACACTACGCTCGCGACTCGGTTCAGATTGCGTTGAGCCGTTTCTGAACGACTCAGTCGCTCCCCTAAGGTCCCTGCGAGGGCAGCGATCGCAGCAAACACTACTAGTGTTGCGCAAATAAAAAGTGCGCCAAGAATCATCATTTGTATAACGACAGAGCCTCGGTCCGGAGACGCGAATTGCGGAAGAAACGCTAGAAAGAAAATCGAGACCTTTGGGTTAGTAATATTCATATAGATGCCGCGGCGGTACAGAGCCCCGTAGGAGCGTGCAGTACTAGTCACATCACTCAAAGACGCCGGAGCGGCGCGCCACGCCAGCCAGGCAAGATAAAGCAGATAGCCAGCACCAACTAGTTTTAAGACTGTGAAAGCCACTGCAGAGGTCTGAAAAATCACCGCGATACCCAATGCGACCGCTGCGGTATGGACGAGCAAGCCTGTACATAGACCTAGTGTGACCAACAAACCCGAGACGCGCCCATATAATGCTGACTGCGTTAGTACAAATACATTGTCAGGGCCGGGCGCTAAGCTAAGTAGTACCGCTGCGATTAGAAAGCTAATCAAGGAGTCGATGGGTATCATAGAGTCGATCTTGTAATTGCTATTAGATTTTGCGGTTTAAAAATAGTGGGCTAGTCATTCTCCATATCTCGATTCACGGTCAAAGCACTCCACGCTTGGCATACTGGCATAACCTCTAGCGTGTTCACATTGACGTGGGAAGGCACTGAGGTGACCCAATAAATAATGTCGGCGATATCCTCGGCCGTCATAGGTTTGGTGCCAGCATAAACTTTGTCCGCTCGCTCAGCATCGCCTTTGAAACGCACATTGGAGAAATTTGTTTGCGCCATGCCAGGTTCGATATTGCTCACTCGCACATGTTTACCGAGTAAATCAGCCCGCAATGCGCGAGAAAAATTCTGCACGAATGCCTTGCTTGCACCATAGGTATTGCCACCTGGATAGGGCCAGTTTCCCGCGGTAGAGCCGATGTTGATGATATGCCCTGTGTCGCGCTCGACCATCGATGGCAGTACGGCACGCGTGACTCGTAGCAGGCCAGTGATATTGGTATCGATCATGGTTTCCCAGTTCGCGAAATCTGCTTCATAGGCAGGCTCTACACCTAGGGCGAGACCGGCACTATTCACTAGTACGTCGATCTGTTGAAACTGTTCCGGGAGATCTGCGAAGAAAGAAGCGACAGAGTCTGCGCTGCTCACATCCATTGCCGCGTAATACACCGAGCAGAGTGGGCTCAGCTCCTGCGCTAAATCTTGTAACTTATCGAGACTACGCGCGGCGAGAACCAACGCGCATTGCTCTTTGGCAAACCTGCGTGCAGCGGCCTGCCCGAAACCAGACGAAGCACCGGTAATCATGACGGTCTTTGCCATTACTCTCTCCCTCCCTGCTACTGCGCTTATATTTTCGCACCAAAATTAACAGTCTTAGCAGGCACCCAGCCAAGTTGACCTTCATTGGTCTCCAATAGATACCATTCGTTTAGCTCGCGTATGACTTTGAGCTTCTGCCCCATAGTCGTGCTTAATTCGAAGGCGTTGTAATCCATATTGGCCACTCCGGTGTTGCTGTTTTCCTCACGATCGAAATACTGCACTGGCGCCCAACCCTCTTTACCATCTTTGGCTTTAGCGAGAATCCAACCAGGATATTCGGTATCCATCTCCCCTAACTCTATGGCTTCACCTTTCTTGAATTTAATAGGGTTCGGGTAGTGGGACGTATAAGGCTCGATCACAATAACGTTCATGCTTTCCTCTTTCGATTAGATGTTTAGTGTGTGGATGTATCGTTTTGGATGACATTCAAGGCATCGTGGATAGACTTGCGTCTGTCGGGCTTCTACATTGAAAACCCTTTAACCGAGTGCCATAGCCGGTTCTATGCCTGCTGCTAAGTTGTCTCCAATCATGACACAGTCTTGTGCTGCTAGGCCCAATTAGTCGAGTGCGTGTTGGAAAAATTTGCTCTCTGGCTTTCGAGTGCCGCAATCCGCTGGCGTGACGACATGAGTAAAATGAGTGTCGAGGCCTAAATTGCGCAATTCCCCCTAGGGCGCCTTGAAGGGCAGCATCGTACTGGCTTGGTCACGGTACTGATGGATATAGTCGCGTTCTTCTTCTAAGTAATTGGCAATAGCGACATCGAACTGCGGGTCGGCTATCCAGTGGTTAGAATAGGTCGTGATCGGCTCGAAGCCTCTCTGGATCTTGTGCTCGCCCTGGGCTCCCGAGTCGAAAGACTGCAGACCATTGTCTATGCAAAATTCGATGCCTTGGTAATAACAAGTCTCGAAGTGTAGAAACTGATACTCCTGCTGGCAACCCCAATAACGGCCATACAGTTTGTTTTCATCTCGAAGGCTCAGCGCAGCGGCAATGGGCTGGCCTTCGTGCAACGCAAGTACAAGCAATAAGTGCTCTGGCAGGGTTTCCCCTAAAGTTGTGAAGAAGGATAAATCGAGATAGGCCTGCTGTCCGCGCACATGATAGGTGTTCTGATAGAACTGATAGAAAATCCCCCACATAGACTCACTGATTTGCGCGCCCGAATAGCGTTCAAACTGAATATTCGCCTCCTGCACGGCGCGTCGTTCCTTACGCAGGTTCTTGCGCTTGCGCGAATTGAAGGACTCTAAATAGTGCTCGAAGGATGTGTAAGCCCGATTAAACCAATGGAACTGCGTGGCGATGCGCTGATGCGCGCCTTGCGTGGCGAGCAGTTCACTCTCCGTCTTAGTTGGGAATAGCACGTGCCAGCTGCTCATACCGAGACGCTTCGCCTCTTCGATCACAGCCATGCTGATGGCCTTGGCGATAACATCAAAGTCCTCGTCGGGGGCGATAAGGAGCCTAGTGGCATAACTTGGTGTAAACGGCACAGCGCTGAGTAATTTAGGATAGTAGTGTCGAGCGTTCTGCCTGTAAGCATCTGCCCAAGACCAGTCGAATACATACTCACCGTAGGAGTGGTCCTTGATATAGAGTGGCAGTGCGGCAACGGCCTTGTGGCCGCGCAGAACTAGCAAATGATGAGGCTGCCAACCGGTGCGCGCGCTAACACTACCGCTACTCTCTAAAGCGAGAAGAAATTCGTGTTGTAGAAACGGGCTGGCTTTATCGACCAGCGCATTCCATGTTCCGCTCGGAATATCGGCTATACGCGGATGAAAGCGAAATTCTAAGCTTACTGCCAAAGCGATTCCCTAGCGTCTTCAAGACGCGTTCGTGGTAGTTAGATGCCTGTATTTCCTGCTATATTGCGGGCTGATTCGTGCCAAAGGATATCGCGTGGAATCGCTAAACCCGATCAATAAAATCAAGGAACACCGAGACGCTCTGCGCAAATCTGAGCGCAAGGTTGCCGACTTCATTCTGGACAACAGTGCCGCGTTGATCAATATGCGGATTGTCGATGTTGCCTCAAGCGCTCAGGTCAGTGAGCCAACCGTGTTGCGCTTCTGCCGCGCGCTTGGCTACGACGGTTTCCAATCTTTTAAACTGCAACTGGCCCAACATCTTGGCACTAACAGTAGTTATTCGCAGTTCTCCGTCGACGACGCAGATACAGCCGCAGACCTATGCAACAAAGTGTTCGATTCGACTATTGGCTCGCTACTCACGGTGCGAGACCAGCTCGACGCCACGGTGCTAGAAACGGCTATTAACAAGCTTAGCCACGCCAACCGAGTAGAGTTCTATGGCTTCGGGGCCTCCGGTTCGGTGGCGGCCGATGCGCAACACAAGTTCTTCCGTCTACAAGTCTCGACAGCGGCTTATACCGACCCACATATTCAACTGATGTCGGCGATCTCCTTGGGAGAGAAAGACGTGGTCGTCGCTATCTCGCAGTCGGGCCGCACTAAGGCCTTGATTCAAAGTGTGAATCTCGCGATGGAGGCAGGTGCAACGGTAATTGGGCTTGCTCCGGCTAACACGCCCTTGAGCGAGCTGTGTAGCATCGCCATCCATGTGAACGTCGAGGAAGACCAACACGAGTTTACCCCGGTGTCGTCTCGAATCGCTCATCTACTAGTAATTGACGTGCTTGCGATGGGAGTGGCGCGCTATCGCAAGGCCTTACTGAAGGATCACCTGAAGCGGATGAATAAGAACCTGAGAACGCTGCGAACCTATAAGAGCTAATCGCTAGGGCAAGCGCTCCTACATATTCTTCATGCGGTGTTCCCAGCGACGTCGCGCGAAGCGGCGCATATTCGGGATGTCGTCGGTCTCGTCCATAATCGGTTGACCGAGTATCGTCTCGATGATGTCTTCCATCGTTAGCAACCCAAGCCAAGTGCCATAGTCATCGTAAACCAGGCTCATATGCTGATGCTCTTTGAGCAGGCTGGTCAGCACATTCTCTGCACTTTCGTTATCGGTTATAACCTTAAGTGGCTTCATGAGCTCACTGACGAGCTGTGTCGGCTCCGCCTCCACTAGGTCAGAACGGAACACGACCCCATGGGGGTGCCCCTCTTCATCTAAGACCGGGTAGCGAGAAAACTGATCCTTACGGGACTGCTCGATCAGCTCCGCCACAGTGGTGGTGGTCGAGACATACTCACAAACGGTGCGGGGCGTCATGATATCCCGCGCCTTGATATCGTGCAGATCGAGGATATTCGCGATTACGCGCTGCTCGTCTTGGTCCAATTCATCGAGTTCGCGGCCAAGGCTTGTCATGGCCTTAATCTCCGCGCGCAGATTCGAAATTGGCTTGCGCTCTCCCATCCATGAGTTGATATGGTCTGAGAGCCAAATGAAGGGCTTAAGGATCAGGATCATGGGATTCAGGATAACTGGCAGGTAGGCTGCAAAATTGCGCCAATAACGCGCGCCCAGCGTTTTCGGGATGATTTCCGAGAAAATGAGGATTATCAGAGTCATCACGGCAGAGGCAATACCGAGATAGCCATCGCCCATGAGTACCGTCACCTGCGCACCCACGCCGGCAGCCCCGCCTGTGTGGGCGATGGTATTAAGGGTAAGAATCGCCGCTAAGGGCTGGTCAATTCGATCTTTTAATTGCCTAAGGCTCTCATAGCGAGGCGAGCCTTCTTCCTTAAGATGTGCAATAAAGCTGGGCGTTATGCTTAGCAGTGCTGCCTCTAGCAAGGAACATAGAAAAGAGATCGAGACGGAAATCAGGACAAACGCGATGAGCAAACTCATACAGGGGGGTGATGCACTCCAAAAATCAAGGAGACCAATACTACACCATCGCCCAGAGACCCCTCAACCGCTTTGACTGTTGTATGCCCTTTAATACTAGGGGGCTGCATCGGGGTGAACGAATGCGACTATACGATCTAGCACTTCGGGTGTTCGCAGGATGCGGAAATGCCCCGTGCCCTCTATCTCGACAAACTGAGCTTGTGGCCAGCTTGAGTGTACGTTTTTTGACTGGTGAATTGGAATCACTCTATCGTCTCTGTCGTGCAATATAAGTGCGCTCTCGACCTTAATTGACTTAACGAAGTCGCTAACATTGAAGGCTTCAACGTCAATATTCTCTGCCTTTAGACGCTCAATTAGTCGCTGCTGTACCTTGTCTGAGACACCAACTCGCTGCGCTACGTCACTGATTCGATCCACGAATCGGTCTGGAGTGGTGACCAACACTGCCTTCTTGAGCGACAACAAGGGGTTTTGAAACAGCGCATAGCTCACTGCTACGCCACCGAAAGAGTGGCTAATAGTCGAATCTACCTGCAACTCGTGCAGCAACTTTGCGACAAGATCGGAAAACTCAATTGGATTAGTCGCCCCCTTACTACTATAGCCATGCGCGGGGGCATCAAATGCGTGGACGTTAAAACCCTTCACAATGAGTTTCTCAATCAAATCCGAGAAATTACCAGCCTGCCCTTCCCAACCATGAATGAGTAGGACGGATTCCCCCTCCCCAGACCAATGATAGGTGCGAATACGAAACTCACGAAATGCGATGTCGGACTGCTGCGCTAAATCCAGCACGCCTTGCTCGCTATCTCGCAGCTTGATTAACTGTGGGTTAGTCAGCTTATCGAAGGCAATATTCGTGAAAGTCTCGGGCAACAAATTCGACAACATGGAGATTAGTTTTCTCTTGAAAGTAGTCGAAATAGCGGGCTTAGACTTAAAAGTCTGGAAAACTGACATGACTTATTCCTGCCGGACAATAGAGTTTCAAAATGAAGAAGTTTAGTACGCGTAATAGTAACTCGTCATTCCTGTATCGACATTTAAATAGTTCAGTACAGAGTAGAGCGTTTGCAGCATGAAGTAGACATCTGTGAGCCCTAGCCCATAGGCGGGGGTGAGTATTAGCTGTCTCTAGATTAGTAAGTCGAGTGGAGCGATTATATCGTTAAACGGAGTCTCAATGAGCAGGAGTAGTTGGGAAATAGCGAGCCCTGACAAAGGGATATTGAGCTCTTCTCTATTGTTGGCATTGAGATCTGTCTAGGTCAAAAACGCTAATTGTGATTTCCTGCGTTGGTCACTTTGTTCCGTTGACTAGGCAAAGACGCGGGTATTCGAATGCTAAACTTTGAAAAACATTGTAATTCGCAGAAAACGCTCAGTATTAGCAACTAATCAGGAAGCATTTCTAGCTGGGAATACGTTACTCTTGTTTCCAGAACACGAATATTCAGCTTACTGTGTATTTTGCACGGTCAGTCTGAAATAAAACCCCTGCTTTAAGCAGATTGGAGGAGAACTACATGCGACTTTCGTCATTCATTAAAAAAGGCTTGCTACTGGCATTTTCGGGTCTGGCAATTTCGCCAGTGTTAAGTGCCCAGGAAGTGACTTTCCACAAAGATATTGAGCCGATACTACAACGTAGTTGTCAGACTTGTCACAGGGATGGCGGCGTTGCCCCAATGCCATTGGTAAGCTATGACGAGACGGCTCCATTCGCTGGGCTGATTGAGTATAAGACGAGCCTGCGCGACCGTGCCGGCGCTATGCCGCCTTTCTATGCAGAGAAGAATATAGGCATTCAACACATCAAGGATGACCCTTCACTGTCTGATGCGGAGCTCGCCGCAATCTCAACTTGGGCGCGTTCAGGCGCACCAAAAGGCGATGCAGCCGACGCTCCGGCGCCGCTGGTCTTTGATAATAATGCCAAGTGGAAGCTGGGCGAGCCAGACAAGATTGTGCAACTCAAAGACTTCCTAATGGAAGGTGGGCGACCCGATTGGTGGGGCGAGCTTCCCAGTGTTAGCACTGGCATGACCGAAGACCGCTACGTGAAGTCTGTTGAAATCATTGAAGTAAACGACGTGAATGAAGGTGTCGCTGCGTCCGATACGGTAGGTGGTTTGTATATATTCCACCACATGATCTGGCGTACAGAAGTAGTAGACGAGAATGGCAAAATAATTCCTGGTCAGTCTGTTTCTTTCCCAGTTCACGAAGTGGGTCGCAATGGCGATGTCTTCGACCCGGAAGCAGGCCCCTTATTGGCAGCGAATTCCGCTTTCTTCACCGATTCGGTGCATATGCACTCGAATGGGCGTGATACGGTTGGTCATTTGGAGATTGGCTTCCGCTTCCACCCGAGAGGCTATGAGCCCAAGTACAAGTCTTCCATTAGTATCCTAGGCAATGGCGTGGATATCAGTGTTGAAGGTGATGCTAAGGATCAGGAATTACATGCCTATCAAGTACTAACGCAAAATACCAAGGTCATCACCTTTGAGCCCCACCTACACGCCCCTGGCGAGCGTATGTGTCTTGAGGCTATCTGGGGTTATTCTGTGGAGACTATTTCCTGCGTGGGCTATGACCACAATTGGGTGAGAGGATACGGTTTCGAAGATAACTACACACCACTGCTGCCAAAGGGCACCATTCTTCACATCACTGGCTATTTCGACAATACCAAGGCCAACCCCAATGTTCCTGATCCACGCAACTGGCAGGGTTCTGGTAACCGCTCGGTAACCAATATGTTTATCGACTTGGGCATCCGCGTAACCATGACTGACGAGCAGTTCAAGGAAGAGATGGAGACGCGCCGTAACAATCTGAACCTAGGTCCAAACGACCATGTGATTGGTTGTCCTCTATGTCTAGCACCGCTGGTATGGCCACTCGAGTCAGACTCAGCCAATGCTAACGAGCAACTGGATGACAAGGTAGCTGGAAACTAACATTAGTTAGATTAACTACCCCTCGTTTATACAATGAACAAGAGAGGCTCGATATCGAGCCTCTCTGTGCCCTAAAATGTTCACTTATCGGAGATCTTGCTGGAAAGGCAAGAAACTAGATATGAAAATTAAGTTCAAAGATTTAGCGAAATCAGCACTTGTTATATTGATCAGTGGACTGGCGCTCACGTCGACCACTGTGTTTGCACAGCAGGATTACGAATACGCCAAGCACACATATTTGAGCGGTCAGCATGCTGAAGTGGCTTATGAGGGCTGGGAAGAAAACGAAGACGGCACGATAACCATGACCTTTGGCTACTTCAACCACAACTGGGAAGAAGAGCTCGATATTCCAATTGGCGAGAACAACCGCTTCACTACAGGCGAGCCAGACCGCGGTCAGCCTACCCATTTCCTACCACGACGTAACCGCTTCACCTTTGAGGTCATCGTGCCTGAAGACTTCGGAGATAAGGAACTGGTTTGGGAGCTAACTTCTCCGAATGGTGTGACTCGCGCAGCCTATGGCACTCTTCGTGCGGACTACAAAATAAACAACGTCACCATTATGTCTGAAACCGGTTCACTGGGTGCAGGCACCTCCGATGAAGCAACTAGGGCCAATATCCCTCCGTCTTCAGAATTAATCGGTGACGGGTTCCGAACCGTCAGTGTAGGTGAGACGCTCACTTTCCAGACTCTATTAAGCGACGATGGCGTACCAGAACCCTTCGATCCTATGCGACGCGTCAGGCTTCTGGGCGGCGCGGCAGCGGCTTTCGCTACGCCTGAAGTGGTTCGCGACATGATGATGAAGATGCCGCCACCGAAGCCAACGGTAGCCAAAAATAACGGCCTATACCTGTCTTGGAATGTTTACCGTGCGCCAGAAGGCTTAAGCAACGTTCAAGAATCCGTGCATTTTTATCCACCACAGGTTAAGCCATGGGAAGATACCCGACCATCGGCTAACTCTCCTTGGAGTTGGTTGTGGTTGCCACCAAAGTTGCCTGAAGATGGAATAATTGAAGTAAGCGTTACTTTCGACGAGCCAGGCACCTATGTGCTTTGGGGACGAGCGGATGATGGTGGTCTTTTCACCGATCAGTATCTAACGGTTAACGTAAGAGAATAACGGCTCCTAGGAGCTCGAGTAAAACATCGAACCAGAGAAAGGTTTTCCTTTCTCTGGTTTTTTATATCCGGAGCAATTGCGTTATTCGACCGTCACAGATTTTGCAAGATTGCGAGGGTGATCGACATCTGTACCCTTGAAAATAGCAACGTGGTAGGCCAATAGCTGCAATGGAATCGTATAGATAATCGGGGCAAGAATATCGGGCACAGAAGGGATATTGACGACCTTACAACCGCTATCGTTCTCGAACCCGGCACTCTCGTCGGCAAACACGAATAGCTTACCGCCACGGGCACTCACCTCTGCAAGATTACCCTTCAGTTTGCCGAGCAGTTCATCGTTCGGGGCAACCGCGATGACAGGCATCTTGTCATCCACTAACGCCAAGGGACCATGTTTCAATTCCCCGGCTGGATAGGCCTCTGCGTGAATATAGGAAATCTCCTTGAGCTTCAAGGCGCCTTCCTTCGCTACTGGATATTGAATGCCACGGCCAAGGAACAAGGCGTGATTCTTATCCATGAGGTTTTTAGAGATATTGCGAATATCGTTATCTAACTCGAGGGTCAAATTAACTAGAGCAGGCAGTTTATTGAGGTCACTGACATACTGTCTCTCTAGCTCGTCTGCCATACCCGTGCGTCGTGCTAACACCAACGTTAGGAGTAATAGAACGCATAGTTGAGTAGTAAAGGCTTTCGTTGAGGCTACGCCGATCTCTCGACCCGCCGTAGTCAAAAGGCAGAAATCGGATTCGCGCACTAGAGAGCTCGTCGCCACATTGCAAATCGCAAGCGTGCCAACATAATTAAGCTCTTTCGCGTAGCGCAGTGCTGCCATGGTGTCTGCGGTTTCACCGGATTGTGAGATGCTTACGAATAAGGTGCCTGGTTGCGCAATAATATTCCGGTAGCGATAGTCACTAGCGATATCAACCGAGCACGTCATTTTCGCGATATTCTCTAGCCAGTACTTGGTGATCATCGCCGCATGAAAACTCGTGCCGCAGGCGACAATCTGCACACTCTTTACCTTGTCGAAGATAGCCTTGGCTTTCACACCGAAGGCTTCTTCAAGTACATGGGTATCGCTGATTCTGCCGCTAAGAGTATCTTTGATAACCTTAGGCTGCTCATAGATTTCCTTGAGCATAAAGTGACTATACTCGCCCTTCTCTACCTCACCCGCTTCACTCGTGATATGCGTGATAGGGCGGCTTACTTTTTTGTCGCCGTTCCAGATCTTTATAGTTTTGAGAGTGAGCTCCGCTATGTCACCCTCCTCAAGATACATGAAGCGGTCAGTTACCTGACCAAGGGCCAAGGCATCAGAGGCCACGAAATTCTCGCCGATGCCAACCCCAATGACCAGTGGGCTGCCACTACGTGCGACGATAATCCTATCTGGCTCGTTACGGTTGATGACACAGAGGCCATAGGCTCCGTGTAGTCTGCGCACGGTTTCTTTTACGGCATCAAGCAAGCTAATGCCTTTCTCTTTAATTATCTTGTGGATTAAATGAACGATTACCTCAGTATCAGTCTCAGACTCGAACTGATAACCAGCTTCGGTAAGCTCTTCGCGGAAAGTTGAGAAATTCTCGATGATACCGTTGTGTACAAGTGCGATCTCTGCCTGTGAAATATGGGGATGAGCGTTTTTTTCACTCGGCTCGCCATGGGTTGCCCAGCGCGTGTGCGCGATCCCTATCTGGCCTACGAATGGGCGTTTGCTCATCGCCTCTTCGAGTTTCTCGACTTTTCCTAATGCCCTAATACAATCAATCTCTGAGGTCTGCGCGCTTATCAACGCCATACCCGCTGAATCATAGCCTCTATATTCTAAGCGCTTGAGTCCCTCTAGGAGAATTCCAGACACATCCCTTTGCGCAACTGCGCCTACTATTCCACACATAGAAATCTCCTTAGGGCGATAGGGGTTTTACCCAGTCGCTACTTAAATTATTTTTTGCTAGGTCGCTTCCAGCCATCGATATTGCGTTGACGACCTCGGGCAACTCCCAACTCGTCATCATCTATATTTCGAGTGATTGTCGAGCCTGCTGCGACGAATGCGTTTTTACCAATCATAACTGGCGCTACTAATACGGAATTGGAGCCGACGAATACTAAATCTTTGATTATGGTCTGGTGTTTATTCACGCCGTCGTAGTTGCAGGTAATAGTGCCCGCGCCAATATTGACCTTTTCGCCAACAATGGCATCGCCTAAATAACTTAAGTGGTTAATCTTGGAGCCTTTGCCAACAATCGCTTTCTTGGTTTCTACGAAGTTTCCGATCTTGGCGCTGTCGGCTAGATTCGTGCCGGTTCGTAGCCTTGCAAAGGGTCCTATCGCACAGTTTGCAGCGATACTCGATTCTTCGATATGACTATTTGCGTAGATATGTGTACCGTCACCAATATCGCTATTCTTGATCACGACGTTGGGTCCGATATGGACCCCATTGCCTAGCGTCACTTGCCCCTCGAATATAGCATTGATATCTATCTCAACATCGCGGCCGCATTGTAAAGTACCGCGCACATCGATGCGTGCAGGGTCAGCCAAACCAACACCTGCGAACATAAGCTGCTCTGCAATTCTGCCCTGGTAATGTCGCTCCAATTGCGCGAGCTGAAATTTATTATTAACGCCAAGTACTTCAAGTTCGTCCTCGAGAACCAAGGTGGCTACTTCGCAATTATCCGCAACGGCGGACGCGATAATATCGGTGAGATAATATTCCCCCTGCGCGTTTTTAGGAGAAAGCGCAGCGAGCCAGCCTCGCAACCGACCAGCCGGTGCGGCAAGAATGCCGCTATTAGTTTCTTTAATGAGCTTCTGTTGTAGATCCGCGTCCTTCTCTTCGACTATAGCGACAGCCCGATTTTTCTCATCTCTCAAAATTCTACCGAGACCAGTAGGATCTGAGCTTAGTACAGTGAGAACGGAGATCGAGTCCCTATGGCAGGCCTCGGTTAAAGCCTTTAAAGTTTCTGGCTGGACTAGAGGTACATCACCATAGAGCACCAGCACTGTGCGCTCATCGGGAATATTCGGTAAAGCTTGAGAGACGGCGTGACCAGTGCCTAGTTGTTCGGTTTGTGTGGCCCAGACAATATCTGCCTCAGCGAAATGAGCCTGTACCGCCTCACCCTCATAACCAATTACTACATGTATCTTATGCGCGCCAAGTTGTGTAGCGCTGTTAATCACATGAGCCAGTAGAGTGTGTCCCCCAATGCGATGCAGAACCTTTGGAGTACTCGAGTACATGCGAGTCCCTTTACCGGCGGCTAGAATAATCACTTCGAGAAGATCAGTTGATTGTGAGCTCATGTTGAAAACGCTTCTTATTGGGGTCAGTGGCGTAGTTTAACTGAGAATCGGGGGGTTTTGGGGCATCAAGAATCTAAACAAACAAAAAAGGGCAGCTCTCGCTACCCTTTTTCACTTCCAACTTGCTTCTGTCGTGTTACTTGCGCAGTTGCCGCAGCGCTCGCAGCTGTGCAGCCGCCTCGGCCAGCTGTGTAGCAGCGCGCGAGTACTCAAACTCACTAGTCTTATTAGTGATAGCCTCGTTCGCATCTTCGATCGCCTTTAAGGCCGCAGCCTCATTGACGTCGTCGGCACGCAATGCAGTATCGGCAAGAACCGTGACAACACCGCTTTGCACTTCCAAAAAGCCGCCAGAGACATAGTAGATCTGCTCGGACCCATCTTGCAGCACGACTCGTACCGGCCCAGGAATAAGGGCCGTGAGTAGTGGCGCGTGACCTGGCGCGATGCCCAAATCACCTAGAGTGCCTGTAGCGACCAGTATTTCGACTAGTCCACTGAAGATTTTCTCCTCAGCGCTTACGATGTCGCAGTGCATAGTCATAGCCATTTCGTCTTTCTCTTTAAGTGCTTAGTACGATTACAGCTTCTTCGCTTTGGCTACAGCTTCATCGATGCTGCCAACCATGTTGAAGGCCTGCTCAGGAATCTGGTCATAGTCACCGGCCAGAATGCCTTTGAAGCCTGCAATCGTGTCTTTCAATGGCACGTACTTACCCGGAGTGTTGGTGAACACCTCTGCCACGAAGAATGGCTGGGAAAGGAAGCGCTGGATCTTACGAGCACGGGATACGATCTGCTTGTCTTCTTCAGACAATTCGTCCATACCCAGAATCGCGATGATGTCTTTCAGCTCTTTATAACGCTGAAGAACAGACTGTACGCCTCGAGCTACGTCGTAGTGTTCCTGGCCTATGACCAAAGGATCCAACTGACGTGACGACGAGTCTAGTGGATCGATCGCGGGGTAAATACCCAGCTCGGCAATCGCGCGGGACAGTACCACTGTTGCGTCAAGGTGAGCGAAGGTGGTGGCTGGCGACGGGTCGGTCAAGTCGTCCGCAGGTACGTATACCGCTTGGATAGACGTAATAGAACCCGTCTTAGTAGAGGTAATACGCTCTTGTAGTACACCCATTTCCTCTGCCAACGTAGGCTGGTAACCCACCGCAGAAGGCATACGGCCTAGCAGTGCGGATACTTCTGTACCGGCGAGTGTGTATCGATAGATGTTATCTACGAAGAACAGTACGTCACGGCCTTCATCACGGAATTTCTCGGCCATAGTAAGACCAGTCAATGCAACGCGCAGACGGTTACCGGGCGGCTCATTCATCTGGCCGTAAACCATGGCTACTTTAGAGTTCTCAAGGTTGTCGAGATCGATAACCTTAGATTCTGCCATCTCGTGATAGAAGTCGTTACCCTCACGAGTACGCTCACCAACACCTGCGAAAACAGACAGACCACTGTGTGCCTTAGCGATGTTGTTGATCAACTCCATCATGTTAACTGTCTTACCAACACCGGCGCCGCCGAACAGACCAACCTTACCGCCTTTGGCGAAAGGACAGATCAAGTCGATAACTTTGATACCGGTCTCGAGCAATTCGTTAGATGCTGCAAGCTCATCGTAAGCAGGTGCTTTACGGTGAATTGGCATGCGCTCTTTCTCACCAATAGCTCCGCGCTCGTCGATTGGGCTGCCGAGTACATCCATGATGCGACCTAGAGTCTCTAGACCAACAGGTACAGAGATAGGCGCGCCGGAGTCAACGACATTTAGACCGCGGGACAGACCTTCGGTGCTGCCCATGGCGATGGTGCGAACGACGCCGTCGCCCAGCTGCTGCTGAACTTCTAGTGTCGTTTCTTTGCCCTCTACTTTCAGAGCGTCATATACCTTGGGGACTGATTCCCTCGGAAACTGTACGTCAATAACCGCACCAATAATTTGAACGATACGACCGCTACTCATGTTCGGTTCCTCTTAAGGTCTAAATCCAAAATCTTGCTGAATTCTTATGCTAAATGATTGCTATCCGCTTTGTGTGGTTGCGCCTTATACGGCGGCTGCACCACTCACAATCTCGGAAAGCTCCTGCGTAATTGATGCCTGTCGCGCCTTGTTGTAAATCAATCCAAGGTCCTCGATGATATCGCCAGCATTATCGGTAGCGTTCTTCATGGCCATCATTCTTGCTGCCTGTTCACAGGCATTATTCTCGACTACAGCCTGATACACCTGAGACTCGATATAACGTGCCAATAAGGCGTCGAGTAGCTCCTGTGGTTCGGGCTCATAAATATAGTCCCAGTGATGCTTCATCGACTTATCTGTAGACGCCTCCAGCGGTAGCAACTGTGCTACAACAGGTGACTGCGTCATCGTATTCACGAAGCTATTACCAACAACAAAGAGTCGATCGATCTCACCGCTTGCGAATTTATCGAGCATCACCTTTACAGCGCCAATAACGTCTTCAACTTGTGGAGCTTCGCCGATGCCGCGCATTGAGGCTACTACGTTACCGCCGTAATTATTGAAGAACGAAGTTGCCTTCGCGCCGATAGCGCACAACTCAACACCCGCACCTTGCGCCTTCCAAGCCGCCATCGATTTCACAGTGGCCTTGAACACGTTGATGTTCAGGCCGCCACAAAGACCGCGGTCAGACGAGACTATGATATAGCCTACGTTCTTGACTGCACGTTCATTGAAATACGCGTGGTGGTACTCAGGTGTCGCATTGGCCACGTGGCCGATAACCTCACGAATACGTGTGGCATACGGCTTACCTAGCGCCATGCGTTCCTGTGCCTTGCGCATCTTGCTCGCAGCCACCATCTCCATTGCGCTGGTAATTTTCTGTGTGTTCTTAATGCTGGAGATCTTTGTTCTAATCTCTTTGCCAACAGCCATATCTCACCGTTTAAATATCAATTACCAGGTCTGGGTAGACTTAAACTTCTCGATAGTCGCTTTCAATTCTGCCGCGATATCGTCGTTGTAATCGCCCTTCTCGTTGATCTTCGCCAACAGTGCTGCGTGCTCGCTGTTTGCATAAGAGATCAGTGCGCGTTCGAAGGCGACAACTTTATTTAGCTCTACATCTTTCAAGAAGCCTTCGTTTGCCGCGAACAGCACCAGACCCATCTCTGCGATAGACAGAGGAGAGTACTGCGACTGCTTCATCAACTCAGTGACACGCTGACCGTGTTCGAGTTGTGAGCGTGTTGCTTCGTCCAGATCAGAGGCGAACTGTGCGAAAGCGGCTAGTTCACGATACTGGGCTAGTGCGATACGGATACCGCCGCCAAGCTTCTTGATGATCTTAGTTTGTGCAGCACCACCTACTCGAGATACCGACAGACCCGCGTTGATCGCAGGACGGATACCGGAGTTGAACAGGTCCGATTCCAAGAAGATCTGGCCGTCGGTGATGGAGATTACGTTCGTTGGTACGAATGCAGATACGTCACCAGCTTGTGTTTCAATGATCGGCAGTGCTGTCAAAGAACCAGTTTTGCCTTTCACTTCGCCGTTGGTGAACTTCTCAACGTACTCAGCGTTTACGCGGGATGCGCGCTCGAGAAGACGTGAGTGCAAATAGAATACGTCGCCGGGATATGCTTCACGACCTGGTGGACGACGCAATAGCAGGGAGATCTGGCGATAGGCCCAAGCCTGCTTAGTAAGGTCATCATAAATGATCAGTGCGTCTTCGCCGCGATCGCGGTAGTACTCGCCCATTGAACAGCCCGCGTAAGGCGCGATGAACTGCATAGACGCTGGATCTGATGCGCTGGCCGCGACGACGATGGTGTATTCCATTGCGCCGTGCTCTTCCAGCTTACGTACTACGTTAGCGATAGAGGACTGCTTCTGTCCGATAGCAACGTAGATACATTTAACGTTCTTGCCCTTCTGGTTAATAATCGCGTCAACCGCTACGGCAGTCTTACCTACCTGACGGTCACCGATAATCAACTCGCGCTGACCACGGCCGATTGGCACCATGGCGTCGATTGCCTTAAGGCCTGTCTGTACTGGCTGGTCTACGGATTGACGCGCGATTACACCTGGGGCTACTTTCTCAACAGGTGCGCTCAGTTTTGCGTTAATCGCGCCTTTGCCGTCGATTGGCTTACCTAGCGCGTCAACTACTCGGCCTTCTAATTCTGGGCCAATTGGCACTTCTAGAATTCGCTTAGTACAGCGCGCTGTCTGACCTTCGGCCAGTGTTTTATAGTCGCCGAGAACAACCGCACCAACAGAGTCTCGCTCTAAGTTCAGCGCCATACCGAAGATGCCGCCGTCGAATTCGATCATCTCACCATACATCACGTCAGCTAGGCCGTGGATGCGGATAATACCGTCCGAAACGCTGACGATCGTGCCTTCGTTTTTCGCTTGCACGGAAACATCGAGACTATCGATACGCTGCTTAATGATTTCACTGATTTCTGATGGATTCAGTTGTTGCATGCTTTTTCCCTCATTCCCAGTTCTTCTAGGAATTCATTGCTTCGGCTAATTTGGTCAACTTTCCCCGGACAGAGCTATCGATAACGGTATCGCCTGCGCGTATAACTGCGCCACCGATCAAATGCTTATCAACTCGAGTCTGCAACTTGATATCTCTGTTCAAACGAGTCTTGAGTGCCTGGGTAATTTTGTTCACAACTTCTTGGTTCAGTTCAAACGCGGTCGACAGCTCTACATCTACTGTCGACTCTTGTGCCGCTTTGAGCGCTTCAAATAGCTCGGATATTTCACCTAGCAAGGTCAGGCGCTTATTCTCTGCAAGCAAATAAATGAGCTTGTTCACCTTAGGTGAAAGCTCTTCGCCGCAAAGACTGATCAGCGTTTCTGACTGCTGCGCTGCAGTGAGTGCTGGCGACAGTAAATGTCGACGCACTTGCTCACTCGCTGCCACGTTGGCCAGTAAGCTTAATGCCTGAGACCAGGCGCTAAGCTCATTGGCAGCCAGAGCAACTTCAAATGCTGCTTTGGCATACGGTCTGGCTAATGTAATTGACTCTGCCATTACTTATCGCCTTATAGCTCGGATGCGAGCTTCTTCATAAGCTCTTCGTTAGCCGCCTGATCGATCGTGTTTTCCAGAATCTTTTCAGCGCCAGCCACCGCAATTGCAGCCACTTGTGCGCGAAGATCTTCTTTCGCCCTTTGCAGCTCCATTTCTATCTCAGCTTGAGCACCGGCGATCAGACGCTGGCCTTCTTCGCGTGCTTTATCTTTCGCCTCGTCGACGATTTGATTAGCTCGCTTGTTGGCTTGCTCGATCAGCTGCGCACCTTGCTGTTTAGCATCACGTAACTCTTCCGCCGCTTTGTTTTGCGCAAGATTAAGATCACGTTGGGCACGATCAGCTGCTTCGAGCCCTTCGGCGATCTTCGTTTGACGCTCTTCAAGAATGGAAGTGATCGGAGGCCAGACATATTTCATGCAAAACCAGACGAATACGAAAAACGCTATCGATTGTCCGATTATGGTTGCGTTGAGAATCATGTAGGTACCTCAAAATTAGTTTGTCGTTAACTTTAAAGTGTTAACGGCTCCGACTATCCGTTCGATTTTATACGAATGGGTTCGAGAAAATGAACAGGAACGCCATGCCCACGCCGATGATGGAGATTACGTCCACGAATGCAGCGACCAAGAAGAACTGAGTTTGTAGTTTAGGGGCTAGCTCTGGTTGACGAGCGGAGCTCTCAATCAGTTTGCCACCCAAATTACCGAACGCTACAGCGGTACCAGCACCACAGATGCCGAAGATGATTGCAGCAGCGATCAAAGAAAAAGCCTGTACAGTTTCCATTTATATCTCCAAGTTTTACTAAGATTTTACAGTTGTGATTAAAGGGTTTAGTGAGTCGTGTGCGCCTGGTTTAGGTACACAATGGTAAGCATCATGAACAAATACGCCTGTAGGGTAATTACAAGTATATGGAACACTGACCAACCAAAATGCAGTGGCAGTTGCCAATAACCAACCAAGGCAATTACCAGGAATATTAGCTCGCCTGCAAAGAAGTTTCCGTATAGTCGCAGCGCAAGGGATACAGGCTTCGCAAGGAAGCCGGGCAATTCAAGAATGAGGTTCAGGGGTAATGCCCATTTGCCGAATGGGTGGAATGCGAATTCGCCCAAGAAACCGCCAAGACCTTTTATCTTGATGCTATAGAAAATGATCAGGAAGAAAACACTAATCGCGAAACCAAGTGTGATGTTCAAGTCTGCTGTAGGAACGGCCCTAAAGAACAGGTGCGAGTCGCCGGCGACCGTCTGTGCTAACCATGGAATCCAATCTACCGGAACCAAGTCCATAGTGTTCATTAGGAAGATCCAGCAGAAGATAGTGAGAGCGAGAGGACCGATGAGCTCATTTTTCGCGTAGAAGCTGTTCTTCACGTTGCTTTGTACGAACTCGACAATAATTTCTAGGAAGTTTTGAAAGCCGCTGGGCTTTCCGCTAGTGGCATTCTTAATACCGAAGCGAAACACAGCGACGAATATGATGCCCAAAAGCACGGAGATCAGCATTGAGTCTACGTTGATGGCCCAAAAGCCCATTTCACGTGCTTCATCAATAGAATGAGCAAAGCCCCAGCTACCATCTGCATGCTGGCCAAAAGTCAGAAAACCAAGGTGATGCCCCACATAATCTGCTGCGGTTTGTGCTGTTTCAACTGTTTCGTGTGAAGTTGCCATGAATTAGTCTTTTGAATTCACTGTGGTTAGTTATCGTTTGTCGATCAGCTGAGACGTTGCCAGCAAACCAGTTAAGTATACTAATATGAAGCCTGCGAACAGCGCTCCGGAGCTTAAAGGCTCTACGTAAACAAAGGTCAAAGCAAAACCGGCACACATCAAAAGTATCTTGATCGCCTCGCCTTGGTAAAACGCTCTGACAATTTTCTGAGCTGCTCTTGCACCCCTATACCGGAACGCTATTACCGTAAAGTAAGCATTCGGTACCGCGCAAATCATGCCACCTAACAGCAAAGAATAAGCACATATCCAGCCCAGCGTCGTGTATCCGACTGTTGTTATGAAACCAACAGCAATGAACTGGCTGGCTATTATCTTATAGATGGGAGGAGCTTTAATGGTTGACACGTTGTTGTTAAGTTCTTCTTTCAGTTCCCTTAACGCGCTCTACACGGCGCTTTCGCTGCCATCCAAAGGGTCGCATTATAGGGATTTTAATTAGCCTTATCAACAGCACAGAGTGCTCATTTGATGTGGGCAAGTATGCCTTCTAGTTCATCTAGACTATTGTATTTTAATGTCAATTTGCCTGCGCCCTTGTCGCCGTGCTGGATTTGCACGTTAGCACCAAGCCTCTCGGACAGGCTTTCCTCAAGTTTGCGGATGTCTGGGTCACTCACAATAGCGGCTTTTTTGCTCTTTCCGGCATCACTTAGCATCTTGCGTGACAGAGCTTCGGTCTGACGCACTGACAGGCCTTTGCCTACAACAATCTGCGCCGCTTCGCTCTGCTGTGCTTCTGAAAGAGACAAAAGGGCACGTGCGTGGCCCATCTCGAGATCCCCATGCTCCAGCATCAGTCGTACATCGGGATTCAGCGCAATGAGGCGCATCAAGTTAGTAACAGAGGCCCGCGAGCGGCCTACCGCGTCGGCGACCTCCTGCTGCGTTAGTTCGAACTCTTCCTGCAGGCGCTTGAGCGCCATCGCCTCTTCAATTGGATTAAGATTTTCGCGCTGGATATTCTCAATAAGGGCCATCGCTATTGCGGACTCATCAGAGACCGGCTTGATGATGGCAGGAATTGTATCTAGACCAGCGATTTGAGTGGCGCGCCAGCGGCGCTCGCCAGCAATGATCTCGTAATGGGTGTCGGAGATTGGCCGCAACACGATGGGCTGCATAACACCTTGCGCCTTTATAGATGCCGCAAGATTCTGCAAGGCCTCTTCATGCATGTCCGTGCGCGGCTGATACTTGCCTCGCTGGATTAGTTCTATCGGGATGTTGCGCAGCTCGCCATCTTTATCTTGGCGTCGCGAAGACAAAGCAGGTAGATCTGCAAGTGTCGTCGGAGTTTTTGGCTTGTTGCCGCCGAGTAGCGCATCCAATCCTCTACCCAGTTTCTTCTTAGACGTCATGTTTTTTCCGTTTTTTTATAGTCAATCGCGGTGCTTATTGAGCTTGCTGTCGCTGTTCGTTACGGCGCAGCATCTCGCCCGCTAGAGCTAGATAGGCTACTGCCCCTCTTGATTGTCGGTCATATTGCAGTACAGGCACGCCGTAGCTTGGCGCCTCGGCTAAGCGAATATTGCGCGGCACAACCGTGCGATAGACCTTATCTCCAAAATGGGTGAACAATTGTCCAGACACCTCTAAAGTGAGCTTACTGCGCGGGTCATACATAGTGCGCAGAATGCCTTCTATCTGCAATTGCGGATTCAGGGTCGAGCTTATTGCCGAGATTGTCTCGACCAAAGCGGATAATCCTTCAAGCGCGTAGTACTCGCATTGCATGGGAATAATCACACCATGGGCCGCAACCATGGCGTTGATGGTCAACATGTTTAAAGACGGAGGACAGTCTATAACGACATAGTCGTAATCGGCATCGATCGTCTGAATAATCTCCCTTAAGCGCATCTCTCGATTATCTGCATTGAGCAGAGCTATTTCTGCAGCGGTAAGATCACCATTGGCAGGGAGGATATGGAAGCCCCCCGGGGTCTCCAGAATTGCATCGGCGGCGCTGCACTCCAGCAGGAGCACCTCGTATATGGAGAGCTCTAGGTCGGACTTATTAATACCGCTACCCATCGTGGCATTGCCCTGTGGGTCGAGGTCAACAAGGAGTACACGGCGCTTGGTGGCTTGAAGCGATGCCGCTAAATTGACGGAAGTAGTGGTCTTCCCTACTCCGCCTTTCTGGTTTGCGATCGCTAATACTCTAGCCAATTGGATACTACTCCGCTGATGTTGCACTCAACTCAATAATGTGGCGCTCGCCAGTGTAACCCGGCACGGTAACTTTCTGTGCCTTGTTCACCACGAAACCCTCAGGTAACAAGGCCAATTCTTCTTCAGGATACAGTCCTTTCATCGCGACCAGTCGCGTCCGGCCCGGTTGCACTAGGTGTTTAGTCAACTCTACGAAGTCTGGAAGCGACGAGAACGCTCGGCTTACTATGACATCGATTGCTATGTCTGGCCTGTAGTGCTCGATGCGCTCGTTCTGGGCAGTAACATTGTTCAAACCCAGTTGTAGCTTGGCTTGAAAGACAAAGCGTGACTTCTTGCCGTTGCTGTCGAGTAGATCAAAACGCTTATCTGGAAAACAAATTGCCAAGGGTATGCCCGGAAGACCTGGGCCAGTGCCAACATCTAAGACACGCTCGCCCTGCATATAGGGCTGCAGAGTCAGGCTGTCGAGTATATGACGCGATAACATCTCGCTGGCATCTTTTACACCTGAAAGATTGAAGGCTGTGTTCCACTTGAGAAGTAACGCTAAATACTCAAGAAGCTTATCTTTCTGTACTTGGCTAAGTGAAAGACCTAGTTCTTCTAAACCCGTATCTAACTGCGCCCTAATTGCATCGCTCGTCATTGCATCACTGCCCCGTGCTTTCACGCGGACCTGGCACGCACTGCCTGATATTTTTTCAGGTAGATGAGTAACAGCGATATCGCAGCAGGGGTCATTCCCGGTATTCGCGACGCGCGCGAGATGTTCTCAGGCCGCACATTCTGTAACTTCTGCTTCAGCTCGTTTGAGAGACCCTGCATTTGCTGATAATCGAAATCAGCTGGTAGCGAGGTGTTCTCCTGTCTACGAAGCTTCTGGATATCCTCTTCTTGACGATCAATATAGCCCTTGTACTTAATCTGAATTTCGACCTGTTCTTTCACCTGATTCGTCATCTGTGCGGGCACTGTAAGGCCCGTGGAATCGGCAACTGCACTTTGTAGTGCATCGTAATTTAGCTCTGGCCGCGTCAAAAGGTCGGCGAGGCTATATTCGCGAGACATCGGCTTCTCTAGCAGCGCATTGATATTCAGCGCCTCTGGAGTATTCGGATGGATCCAGACTTTCTTCAAGCGCGCTAGCTCTGTGTCTATGCCTTCACTCTTGATGTTGAATTGCTGCCAACGGTGTTCGTCAACAAGACCGAGCTCTCTGCCAATCTCGGTAAGACGCAAGTCTGCATTGTCTTCACGGAGCAATAATCGGTATTCCGCGCGGCTGGTAAACATGCGATAGGGCTCATTCGTGCCCAGAGTTATGAGGTCATCGACTAACACGCCGATATAGGCTTGATCGCGTCTCGGACACCAGCTCGGCTTACCCTGTGCAGAGAGCGCTGCGTTTAAACCAGCAAGTAGGCCCTGGGCCGCAGCCTCTTCATAGCCAGTAGTGCCATTGATCTGACCTGCGAAATACAGACCCTTGATGAATTTGGTCTCTAAGGAGTAATTCAGATCGCGTGGGTCGAAGAAGTCATATTCGATCGCATAACCGGGCCGAGTGATATGAGCATTCTCGAAGCCCTTAATTTGCCGCACTAATTCGATCTGCACGTCGAATGGGAGGCTCGTAGAGATTCCGTTCGGGTACAGCTCATGAGTATTCAGGCCTTCTGGCTCGACAAAGATCTGATGAGAGGTCTTGTCTGCGAAGCGCATCACCTTGTCTTCAATCGATGGGCAATAGCGTGGCCCCAAGCCTTCGATAACCCCAGTGTACATGGGTGAACGATCTAGGCCCTTGCGAATGATTTCGTGGCAGCGCTCGTTCGTCGAGGTGATATAGCAATTAACTTGTTCAGGATGGTCTGCAGCACTACCGAGATAAGACATCACCGGAATAGGCGTATCTCCTGCTTGGGCCTGCATAACGGAAAAATCGACCGAACGCGCGTCAATCCTTGGAGGCGTACCAGTTTTCAAACGCGCCACATGGAACGGCAGTTCGCGTAAACGCGCAGCTAAGGCGATGGAGGGTGGGTCCCCCGCTCTGCCGCCGGCGCTATTCTCTAGGCCAATGTGAATTTTACCGCCTAGGAAAGTCCCGGTAGTTAACACGACATGGGGCGCGTAGAAACGCAATCCCATCTGCGTGATGACCCCTGTTACGCGCTCTGCGTCGACTATAAGATCATCCACAGCTTGTTGAAAAATATCGAGATTTTCTTGATTCTCTAATATATTTCGTACAGCGGCTTTGTATAACACTCGGTCAGCTTGTGCTCTGGTGGCACGAACTGCGGGCCCCTTGCTGCTGTTGAGTACTCGAAACTGGATGCCCGCGAGATCGGTAGCTCGGGCCATAGCGCCGCCCAAGGCGTCGATTTCTTTAACCAAGTGAGTCTTGCCAATGCCGCCGATAGCGGGATTGCAGGACATCTGGCCTAGGGTCTCGATGTTATGGGTAATCAGCAAAGTACGCACGCCCATGCGGGCCGCTGCCAGAGCGGCTTCAGTGCCGGCGTGGCCACCACCGACGACGATTACATCGTACTTTTTCGAGAATTCCATGGAGCACCTGATGTGGGCTATTGCAAAGGGTCGATAAGTATAAGGCTTAGATTCTAAATTTGAAGTATTTAATTTTATTAAGAAAAACGACTAACACGGGTTTTAAAAATAATTAGGTATTTAGTATTTATAGTTAATAAATACTTAAAGATATAGATACTGATGTTAATGATGGTAAAGCAATTTCGTGTGGAGAAGTCTTTTAAAACTATCAAATACAATAAGTTACACGAATGATAAGCCGGTGGACCCTTTATGTTTAAGCTCTTTAGAAGCACTTCACAGCATGTGGACAAGACAGCTACTTATACATAGGCCGAAAACAGGTCTAATTCCATCCACTTCTTATTCATCTGGAAAAGGCGGTTTATTCACAGCTTGTTATGAGCTTATACAGAGCAAAAATTTATTTGCCCACACAGAAACTAGAGAAGATTTTGCCAAGTAAATCGTCAGTCGTGAACTCTCCGGTGATTTCACCGAGGCAGCGATGAGCATGTTTTAGGTCTTCTGCAACTAATTCGCCTTCTCTGCTACCCAGCAATTGGTTCTGGGCATCTACTAAATGAGACCTCGCACGGAGCATGGCATCTAGGTGTCGACGGCGCGCAATAAAACCCCCTTCGCCACTGGGCGAGTAGCCCATGCAGTCTTTGAGGTGTTGGCGTAATAGGTCTAAGCCATCTTGTGATTTCGCGGAGAGTTTGATGTTGACGATGCTGTGCTTGTCATCATGAAGGTGAACGATACTGGGCGTTTCTGAGAGAATATCGATCTTGTTGTAGATGATACTCAGTCGATCTAGTTGATGCTCCTCTAGGAGCGTCTCTAAGCCGATCTCTGTTAGATAAGTCGCTAGTGTCTCTAGTGTGACCGGATCCTTAGCTGCATCGACTAGCAGCAAGATCCTATCGGCACTAGCGATGGCCTTCATAGCTCTCTTAATGCCTTCGCGCTCTACTACATCTTCACTATGGCGCAGCCCTGCCGTGTCCGTAATATGTACCGGCATGCCGTCGATATTGATTTGTTCAATTAGGGTGTCGCGCGTGGTGCCGGCAATATCTGTGACAATGGCAGCGTCTCTGCCCGCAAGTGAGTTCAGTAGACTAGACTTACCCGCATTAGGTTTGCCAGCTATTACCACCGACATGCCTTCTCTAAGGATTGTGCCTTGTTTGGCTTGAGCGAGGATGGCGTCGGTCTGCTCTATTATTCCCTGCAAAGTCTCGTTGGTCTTGCCCTCTGTTAGAAAGTCGATCTCCTCTTCTGAGAAATCTATAGAGGCTTCTATATAGACTCGAAGCTCTGTTATAGAGGTGCCTAGTGTATTTATTAGAGATGAGAACTCGCCTTGTAGAGTGCGCATTGCACTCCTAGCGGCCTCTTCACTGCTAGACTCGATAAGGTCCGCGATGGCCTCGGCTTGTGTAAGATCCATTTTGTCATTGATGAAGGCGCGCTCAGAAAACTCGCCAGGCCTTGCTAGGCGAGCTCCGCATTGAACTGTTTCTTTCAATAGACGATCTAGTACGAATGAACCGCCGTGACCTTGTAGTTCTAAGACGTCTTCGCCCGTAAATGAATTGGGACCAGGGAAGAATATAACGATACCCTGATCGATCAGCTCGCCACTTGCATCGTAGATACTAGAGTAGTGAGCGTGACGCGGATTGGGATCGAAGTGAAGAAGGGTGTTAGCAATCGATTTAGCTAGAGGGCCAGATACTCGGACGACACCGACACCTCCCCTTCCAGGAGGTGTGGCGATCGCGCAGATAGTGTCGCTGTCAGTAGCTAAGGACATAGCGTTTACGCAGATAGCGGTATTGGAAAAATCAGGCGCTCTTTGCTTCGTATTCTTTCTCTAACTTCTTCGTAATATAGTATTGCTGAGCAATACCAAGCACGCTGTTGGCTAACCAATAAAGTACTAGTCCAGCAGGGAACCACAGGAAGAAAATAGTCATTACTACGGGCATAAAACGCATCACCTTTGCTTGCATTGGGTCAGCAGGTGCTGGGCTTAGCAATTGTTGTGCGAACATCGATGCGCCCATTAGTAATGGGAGAATGAAGAAAGGATCCATTACTGATAGATCATTTATCCAGAGGATAAAAGGTGCCTGACGTAATTCTACACTCTCCATCAAGACCCAGTACAAGGCGATAAACACCGGCATTTGTACCAACATGGGTAAACAGCCACCGAATGGATTTATCTTCTCTTTCTGATAAAGCTCCATCGTTGCTTTCTGGAGTTTCATGCGGTCGTCGCCATGACGCTCTTTCAACTGTGCCATCTTAGGCATCACGCGGCGCATGTTTGCCATAGAACGATAACTGGTGGCCGACAATTTGTAGAAGATTGCTTTTACAGTGAGGGTCAGTAATAAGATAGACCAACCATAGTTGCCAACTATCGAATCGATTTGACGGAGCAACCAATAAATAGGCGATGCGGCAAACCAGAGCCAACCGTAGTCGATCGTTAGATCCAAATTAGGCGATATATCCCTTAGAGTGTACTGGTCTTTAGGACCCGCATAGAACTCTAGCGATTGAGTTGAATTGCCGCCTGGAGCGACGGTGAATTCCGAACTCGTGAAACCGCCGATATACTCGTTTGAATTTTGTGGGCTAGTGCGCATCGAAAAAGTATTGAGCGCATCGGCAGGAGGAACCCATGCCGATAGGAAATAGTGTTGACTCATGGCGATCCAGCCGCCTTGGATTTGATAAGGCTCCATGCCATCGGCGACGTCTTCAAAAGGGACCTTGAAATAGGGATCGTCCGTGGAGGTTGCCGCGAAACCAATGAATGATGAGGCTCCTATTCCACCGGCAGCGCTCGGGTCCGGAAAGTCAGTGCGATTGATCTGTCCGAATAGGTTTGCGCTCCACGTAGATGCGCTATTGTTCTGTACCTCGAAATCGACCTGAACGAGATAACTGCCGCGCTCGAAACTAAAGCGTTTGATGACAACGACACCATTTTCGTCGCTATAGTTCATGGACACCACGAGAGAGTTCGCGTTCTGCGTCAACGAGTAGCTACTCGCGTCGGTTTGATATAAGGCCCGACTAGTGGAGTCGATGCCGTTACGACCGACTAGACCGCTCTTTGCGACATATAGGCCGAGAGCGTCGCGCTGGAGGAGAACGAAGGGATCGTCTTCGACATCGATGTTCTTCTTAAATTCTGGGAGGGAGACAGAAACAATATCGCCGCCGTTGCGATCGAGCGTGACGTTCAATACGTCTGTGGTTACTTGCACATAGGTATCTGTCTGTGCGGCCACCGGTGTTGTTACTAGCGGTTGCACGACTGGTACATCTAGGTTCGACGCAGAAGCGCTACTACTAATAGGCAGACTCGGCACGTCGCTGCTAGCTTGAACGCTCGACTCGATCTGCGGGGCCTGGCTTGCCGGTGCGGCAGGCACACGCGGATAGTCTTCTTGCCACGCTAAGAGCAGCAAATATGAAACGACGGCCAAGCCACCAAAAATAATATATTTAATTGAGTCCATGTTTAGCTACTACAGAGTTGGTGACTTTGAGGGTTCGATGGGGGAATTGGCGTCGGGTACAAGATCGATTCCACCTGGGTGCCAAGGATGACAGCGCAATATACGCCGAGAGCCTAAGCCGATACCACGGACTAGTCCGTGTTTTTGTATCGCTTCTTGAGTGTAATGTGAGCAACTTGGATAGAAACGGCATTGATTGCCGATCAACAGACTGAGGGTGTGTTGGTAGAGGGTGATCAGCTTGATTGCAAATTTATCCAGCATTCTCGTTATCCCGTGTCTCGGATGTCTTGCCAGCCTTGTGGATCAGATCGACCCAGTGTCTCTCGATCTTCTTCCTTATCTGCTCGCTCGTTAGTGCGCCTAAACCACTGCGCGCTAGAATAACGATGTCCAGCGTAGGGAGCAAACTCTGATTATGCCTGAAAGACTCGCGAAGTATTCGTTTTACACGATTACGCTGCACAGCCTTGGCAATATTCTTTTTGGCGATAACAAGGCCTAGACGGGGAAACGGAGTATCGCTGTCGTAAGCCAATAGGAGGAGTTGCTGACAAGAGACTTTGTAGCGGGCGTTCTTGAATACAGGTTGAAAATCCGCGGCACCCAGTAGACGCAGCTTCTTGCTAAAGCCAAAGTCAGACACAGGTTCTTCTTTTCATGAGTACCGCAGATGGAAGAGAGCCTACTTACGCTGACAACTTTGCTCGGCCGCATGCACGACGACGCTTGATGACTAGACGGCCGCCACGAGTCGCCATACGCGCTCTGAAACCGTGGGTACGAGCTCGTTTGATTAAGCTTGGCTGAAAGGTTCTTTTCATGATGATGTCCGAAACGTTGCTGTAAAGTGTATTTGACGGATTTTAACCGAGCGCGAATTCTAGAGGTTTCAATCGCTTATTGCAATTACTTAGAGGAGAAAAACCCGTAAAAGCACGGTTTTTAATATATTTCAAAAAATACAGCAACTTACGTTTTATACGTTGTTAATAACAACTTATCCACAGCTTATCTTGTCTTGTTAGCGCACTTCTGTAAAGTGTTAAAGCATCGTGTTTTAAAGAGGATTATTATTTAAGATATTGAATTATATATATAAATATTTACAAGAAAATATGTTAATTGCGCTTGTAGGGTGTGGATAACTCTTGGTAGGCGCGTTAAAATCCTTTCCTATTAAAACTCCAAGTGCATTATGAAAGGTAATAAGAAGAGTGGATTCGGTGAATTGGCAAAGTTGTGTAAGTTGTTTAAAAAATGAATTGCCCTCCCAGCAGTTTAATACTTGGATAAGGCCCCTATACGCAGAAACTTCCCCAAATGAAGTGCGACTCTATGCTCCAAATCGATTTGTGCTCGACTGGGTGAAGGAGAAGTTTCTGGAGCGTATTCGCGAGCTGCTTTCAGAACATTCTAGTGGGAGCAATGTAGATCTCGTCTTCGAGATAGGCTCTGCGCGGCAAGCTACCCCCCAGCAAGTACCAGGTGCGAATAATCTTCAGTCAGCCTCCAAGCTGGAAAATACCCTCGATAGCAATGGCGTTCATGAAGCAGTTACAGAGCAGGCCAAGCGCGGAGTGATTATCCCTGCGTCCTCTCGCAGCGCCCCTATTGTGCGTCGCAGCTCACGAAATATGGAAGTGATCATCGATGGCAAGTTGCGCCACAAGGGTAGCTTGAATCCTGAGAACACTTTCGACAACTTCATCGAAGGCAAATCTAACCAACTAGCAAGAGCCGCTGCTATGCAGGTGGCCGAGAATCCTGGTGGCGCTTATAACCCACTATTTATATACGGGGGCGTTGGTCTAGGTAAGACGCACCTAATGCATGCAATCGGTAATTATCTGGTGGCGCGTAAGCCAGACGCAAAGGTGGTCTATCTGCATTCGGAGACCTTCGTTGCAACGATGGTGACCGCATTGCAACTCAATGCGATCAACGAATTCAAGCGCTATTACCGCTCCGTAGATGCCTTGCTCATTGATGATATACAATTCTTCGCTGGTAAAGAGCGCTCGCAAGAGGAGTTCTTCCATACCTTCAACGCGCTGCTTGAGGGTGGGCAGCAGATTATCCTTACAAGCGACAGATATCATAAGGAAATCAATGGCTTAGAAGAAAGGCTGAAGTCGCGTTTCGGTTGGGGCTTGTCTGTTGGTGTAGAGCCACCGGAATTGGAGACAAGGGCCGCCATTCTGATTAATAAGGCAGAACAGAGTAATATTGACCTACCTAGCGATGCAGCGATGTTTATCGCCCAGAGACTGCGTTCACACGTTAGAGAGTTGGAAGGCGCCCTCAAGAAAGTGATAGTGCATGCCAATTTCGTCGGCAGGCCTATCGATCTGGAGCTAGTAAAAGAAGCGTTGAAAGACCTGTTCGCGCTACACGATAAAATGGCTGTCTCTTATACACATCTCCGAGCCCACGAGACAGGCAGAAA
>CAJXUA010000031.1 GCA_913060695.1 uncultured Gammaproteobacteria bacterium
GCCTATCGCCTGCAGGGCACCCCCTTACGAGGGCATGGGCTCCTACAATCAGCGCATTACCCCAATTCTGAGAGAACCCACCATCTGTAGGAGCTTGCCCTGCAAGCGATTGGGTTCGATTGATATAGGTCTATGGAAGATTTTGGCCTATCGCCTGCAGGGCACCCCCTTACGAGGGCATGGGCTCCTACAATCAGCGCGTTGTCCCGAATTGGATAGTATCTACCGCCTTCTCGGCGGCCTGCTACTGCTGCCTCGATCTTTCCGATCATTACCCGTTTTCGGCGGCGCCTTGAAACGCGAGGCGCGCTCGAACGCGGGCGGCTCGGCTAGCAGATGCTCATCGGGGTGAATGCAGTTGAGCTTTCTACCCAATTTCTCTTCGATATTGGGCAGTAGAAAGGAATCGTCTTCGCAGGCGAAGCTAATCGATGTACCGATGTTACCGGCACGGCCAGTGCGGCCGATGCGATGCACATAGTCTTCAGCCTCTTCCGGCAGGCTGTAATTGATAACGTGAGAAACGTCGTCAATATGCAAACCACGGCCGGCAACATCCGTGGCGACCAAGACCTGCAATTTCCCCTCGCGAAATGCCTCCAGAGTCTGGACGCGCTTATTCTGTGCCACCTCGCCTGAGAGCAGACCGCAACTCACGCCGTTGCGATGCAGACTGTCCGCCAACTTGCGGACCTGATCGCGGCGATTATTGAAAACGATGACCTTGTCGGCACCCGCCTCAGCAATCAAGTTATAGAGCAGCTTGTATTTATCTTCGGTAGTCACGAGATAGACGATCTGATCGATAGTATCGGTAGCCACCTGAGTGGGCTCGATCTCGATCATGATTGGGTCCATCGCCCAGCGTTTGGTAAGCTCTAGTATCTCGGGAGTGAACGTGGCGCTAAACAACAGGGTCTGACGACACTCTTTAGCAGGGCAGCGCGACACGATGCTGCGGACCTGAGGAATAAAACCCATGTCGAGCATGCGGTCTGCCTCGTCGATCACCATTAGCTCTACGAGCCCAAGATAGACCTGATCGTTCTGAACGAAGTCGATCAGGCGGCCAGGCGTGGCCACCACGATGTCCACGGGCCGCTTGTCCAAGGCGCGCAGCTGTTTCTGATAATCCTCACCACCCACCATCGTGACAACGTGCAAGTCGGCATACTTGCTCAGGTCTTGCGCATCGTTGGCGATCTGCATCACCAGCTCTCGAGTCGGCGCGATAATTAACGCGCGTGGCTCTGCGACATAGCGCTCTTCTTCGATAGGATTGCTGACGAGGTCGTTAATGATGGTAATCAGAAAGGCGGCAGTTTTGCCCGTGCCGGTTTGTGCGCGGCCTGTGACGTCGTTGCCTTTGAGTGTGTAGTGCAGGCTCTGCGCCTGGATTGGTGTGCAGTATTCGAAACCGAGATCTGCAATCGCTTTATTGAGTGGTTCAACCAGATTGAAAGCTGCAAATTTGAGCCTCTGGTCGCTTGCTTCATTATCCATAAGGAACTACGCCGCTGGCATTATGCCGATGATAAATTACCCTCTAAGGGTTCGTGTCAGGCCTGAAATGAGTATTAAATTTCTTATAAATCTGCAACTTATGCGCTCGTATCAGCTAGCGCGGGAATCATAGCTGGCAAGCGCTCTAACATCAATAGCGCTGGCCGATTCAGTGCCCAGTCCCGCCGCAGGCTTTGCACTGAGGGTCTTTGGGCAGGCGCATCTCGCGCCATTGCAGGTTTTTGGCATCGAGGAGCAACAGGCGGCCGGTCAGGGGGCTGCCGATGCCGGTGATCAATTTGATAGCCTCCATCGCCTGCACGGCGCCAATAATACCGACCACGGGGGCCATAACACCGTTGGTTGCACAAGTCGCTTGCTCGTCGTCCCCAAGCCGGTAAAGGCACTGATAACAAGGGCTCGAGTCGTCGCGAGAGTCGAAGACGGCGACCTGGCCTTCCATTCTAATAGCCGCCCCGGAGACCAGCGGCACGCGTTGGTCGACACAGGCCTGATTGAGGGCGAAGCGTGTACTAAAATTATCGCAGGCGTCTAAGGCGACGGTGACCTCGGGTAGCAACTGGGCTAGGCGGGCTTGGTCGAGTCGTTCGTTCAATGCTGTGATACGGACATTGGGGTTAAGACCCTGCAGAGTGGCGAGTGCGGATTGGACCTTGGCTTGACCGATATTGGCCTGACTATGGGCGATCTGACGCTGGAGGTTAGTAATCTCGACAATATCGTCATCGGCAATAATAAGATGACCAACTCCCGCCGCTGCAAGATACATGGCGGCGGGGCAGCCTAGCCCGCCCATACCAATGATGAGTACGGTAGCATCTAGGAGCCTCTGCTGACCGGCAATATCCATCTCGGGGAGCATGATCTGGCGGCTATAACGGAGTAAGTCTTCGTCTTGCATCATTCTAAACCTGTGGTTTTCTTGCGGGGCAGTGTACCGCAATTTGTACTTAGCGTGTTTCTGGCTTGGTGCTTCGTAGCTCGCGCTGCGCAGCGAGGTAAAGCGTTTCAGGACACGCCAAAAGACGCACATCCCTGTGCAGGCTCGACATCCGCCATCCCTGGCGGCTGACGGTCCTGAAACACTTCCCCCCACTCCACATCGCTGCTTTGGTAGAACATCAGTAATACACGATAGATAAAATAGATCTCGACGCTACCCATTAGTTAGCAATGAGATGTGCGGTGTGGGGGTGCAGGAATGTCGACCGCCAGGACGGCGGGCGTCAAGCCTGCACAGGGATGTGCGCCTTTTGGCGGTTCCAGCACCCCCATACCGTGCAGCTCAGTGCGGGATTCGGAGTACATTCAACTTTCAAATATGACCGAGAGAGACACGATCACACCCATTCAAATCTTGTAATGTGCGCACATCTTGAAAACCACTAGACTCAAGTAATGCACGCACCGCATCGGCCTGTTCGTAGCCGTGTTCTAGGAGGAGCCAGCCGCCGGGGCTTAGGTGGGCTGGGGCTTGGGTGATGATGGTGCGGATGTCTGCGATGCCGGACTCCTCGGAGCTTAGGGCGCTGCGTGGTTCGAAGCGTAGGTCGCCTTGGCTTAGGTGGGTGTCTTGCGGGTCTATGTAGGGAGGGTTGCTGATGATCATGTGCAGTGGCTCGGCGGGTAGTGCTTCGCACCAGCTGCCTTGCGCGAATTGCACATTGCCTAGCTCATTATTCAGCGCATTGTCGCTTGCTACTCGCAGCGCATCTGGGCTTAGGTCGCTGGCATAGATCTGCCAGTCCGGGCGCTCCTTCGCTAGCGCTAGGGCGATGGCGCCACTGCCGGTGCCAAGGTCCGCGACTCTCTGTGTTTGCTTAGGCAGTAGGCTCAGCGCGGTCTCTACTAGCAATTCCGTCTCGGGCCTTGGGATTAGTACATGGCGGCTCACCCTGAGGGTAAGAGTCCAGAACTCGCGCTCGCCAGTGACATAGGCGATGGGCTCTCCCATCACGCGGCGGTCAAGAAGGCTCTCGAAATAGGAGTGTTGCGAAGTGCTTAGGACTTTCTCGGGCCAGGTATAGAGATAGGTGCGGGTGCAACCTAATGCGCAGGCAAGGAGTAGCTCGGAATCTATCTGCGCGCTCTCATTACCATAGAGTGTATGTTGGGCTTGCCGCAGGGCTTGCTTGATCGTGATGCCGTCCACTGCAGCCCTCCACTATAGACTTAGGAGTCCGCGAGTTCGGCCAACATGTCAGCCTGATGCTCGTTAATCAGCGGCTGAATTACTGAATCCAAGGCGCCCTCCATCACTTCCCCAAGTTTGTAGAGCGTGAGGTTAATGCGATGATCGGTCACGCGGCCCTGTGGAAAATTATAGGTGCGAATGCGCTCGGAGCGGTCGCCGCTGCCCACTAACTTGCGACGCGTGTCGGAGACTTCCTGGGCTGCGGCTTGCTGCGCCTGGTCATTTAGCTTGGCATGTAGCAATGACATCGCGCGCGCACGGTTCTTGTGCTGGGAGCGCTCGTCCTGGCATTCCACCACTAGCCCGGTCGGGATGTGCGTGAGACGAATAGCCGAGTCGGTCTTGTTGACGTGCTGCCCACCTGCGCCACTGGAACGATAGGTATCGATACGCAGGTCGGCCTTATTGATCTCGATCTCTGCTAAGTCATCCATCGCTGGCATTACGGCGACGGTGCAGGCCGAGGTATGAATTCGACCCTGAGTTTCGGTGTCGGGCACGCGCTGAACGCGGTGTGCGCCTGACTCGAACTTCAGTTGACCGAACACATTGCGCCCTTCGATACGCGTGATTATTTCCTTGTAACCGCCGTGCTCGCCCTGACGCTCGCTCAGAATCTCAACGCGCCAACCCTGCACTTCCGCATAGCGAGAATACATGCGGAAAAGATCGCCAGAGAAGATCGCCGCCTCATCTCCGCCGGTACCGGCACGGATTTCTAAGAAGATGTCGCAGCTATCTTTCTCGTCTTTTGGCAGTAGCAGTTTCTGGAGCTCCAGCTCCTGCTCGTCTAGGCCGGCCTCGATGCTCTTAACCTCTTCATCGGCCATGTCGCGAATATCGCTGTCGCCATCTTTCTGCATCTCACGCGCTTGCTTGAGCTGCTCCTGCACCTGCTCGAATTGGTCGAAAGCCTTCACGACGGGTTCTAGTTCCGCATACTCTTTGGACAGGGCGCGGAAGCGATCCTGATTCGTAATGACCTCGGCATCGCTCAATAACGCGGCGATTTCTTCGTAACGATCTTGCAAGTTGGCAAGCTTATTCTTTATCGATTCTTTCATAAGAGTTTAGAGCCACACAGGCGTTCAAGAGTCATCGGACAAATCGGTTTCGTCTTCTGGGGGCAGCAAAGGCATAACTAGCACCTGCTGGTCGAGTTCATACAGTTCTCGGGTAAGCATGAGCAGGTCGTCGCGACCATCGGCGCTCGCTTTTTTCATCTGCACACTAGGAGAATGAATCAATTTATTGGTCAGACCGCGTGCTAGAGACTCCATTACGGCCTGGGCATCGCCGCCCTTCTCTAGGGCGCGCAATGCTTTCTGCACCTCTGCATCCCGAATAGTCTCCGCTTTTTCTCGGAAGGAGCGCAGGGTGTGCACTGCATTGAGCGAGCGCATCTGCCGAATGAATTCCGCAACGCCTCGCTCGATGATGGAGCTGGCCTGCTCAGCCGCTACGGCGCGGCTCTTCACATTGTCTTCGATCACGTCGCGAATATCGTCCACGCTGTAAAGGTAGGCGTCAGCAATATCGCCTACTTGCGGTTCGATATCCCTTGGCACCGCCAAGTCGACTAAGAGCATCGGCTTGTGGCGGCGCTTCTTGATCGCGCTCTCGACCGCGCCCTTACCAAGCAGCGGCAACTGGCTATTGGTGGACGACACCACGATGTCCGCCTTGATCAACTGTTCGGGTATATCGGAGAGCAGCACGCCCTCGGCCCCAAATTTCTCGCCCAACTCGACGGCATTTTGCAGCGTGCGGTTCGCCACAACGATTTTGCGCACACCCTTCTCGGTTAAGTGGCGAGCCACTAACTCTATGGTGCGCCCGGCTCCGATCAGCAGCGCGTTGAGACTGCCCAAGTCGGAGAAGATCTGTTCGGCCAGCGACACTGCCGCATAGGCTACCGATACCGGGTTCTCGCCGATGGCCGTATCGGTCCGCACTTCCTTGGCAATAGAGAAAGCCTCTTGAAACACTCGTCCAAGCGCGCCACTGACGGCGCCTAGCTCTCGCGATACGGCGTAGGCGGATTTGATCTGCCCTAGAATCTGTGGCTCGCCCAATACCATGGAGTCTAGCCCGCAGGCCACGCGCATAAGGTGTCGAATCACGTCCTCGCGCCAGTGAAAATAGCTGCAGCGCGCGAGCTCCGCCTGATCCAGACCATGATACTCACTTAACCAATGCAGCAGATGCTGTTGCTGGTCGAGCAATAGTTCTTGAGCTATGGGTGTCTCTGGGTCTGGAGAGCCCTCGCCCATGTCGATATAGGCATAGACCTCGGTGCGGTTACAGGTAGAGACGATCACCAATTCTTGCACACCCGGCAATTCGCCGGCGCGATGAATGGCGTCCCCCACCTTTTCCGGAGGAAATGCCACACGCTCGCGAAAGTCGACATTCGCGGTGTTGTGGTTGATTCCGAGTAAAACCAGCGCCATAGATCCCCTGCCAGACAATATTGTCGGACACTTCCAAGCAAAACGTCGTCCTGCGGGCTGCGCAGGAACAGTTCAATTCAATGAGTTGAGAAAAAAGCTGGCCATCTTACTAAATAAGCGCATAAGTTCCCAATAAGATAATCGCACAGTGGTCAATCGCCACGGGAATGGGTCATTGTGACACCCGGTCCTGTATTGTAGCGCCGCCGCATACCCTGCCACTAGGCAAGGGTGCGAAGTTGTTAAATTTAGCGTATTGCAGGTACACTCAGACAAGCTGCTCTGCTACAGGAAATCGCGATGACTAGCGAGTGCGGCACCCCATATTCTAGACGTCTTAATCTGGTGACTCTTAGCGCATGAATTATTCCCGTCGTTTTCTCTTACTGTGCTCCATCGGCTTCGCCTTGGCCGCATGCCAGTCTTTGCCCAGCCCCGATGCAAGCACTACCGAAGCCCCGCAGGCCAACGAGATTGTCGCGCCAACACCTGTTGCGCCGCCCGCTCCCCCGGCGCCTATCGTCTACGGCACCTTCACTAAAGACCAATTAAATCGCACTATTTTGAATGAACTGGGCGCCCAACGTGGCCATCTGCCCGACTCGGCTGAGGACTATTATGACCTCGCCAAAGAGACCCGAGATCTCGCGATCATCCGCAGAGCGGCTCAGTTTGCCTCCGCCAACAATGACTCAGACCGCGTCATCGAGCTTGCACGACTGTGGATGGAGAAAGACCCTAGAGCTCAGGAGCCTCATCTATTAATCAGCTTCCAGCTATTAGAGGAAGGCCGACTCGAAGAGGCCATGGAGCATATTGGCAGTGTTCTGGCGCTCGGCGGCAATGTCGACTTCACCTCGATCACCTCGCGCACCCAGTATCTTCCGCCCGGCGCTCGGGCGCGCCTGATAGAAAGCTTTAAAGAGTTACACAGCAAGTTTCCGCAAGAGCGCTCTGTGCACTACAGCCTGATTCAATTACTGGAGCAGAGCGACCTGGCTCAAGAGGCCATGACCGAGCTGATGATCTACCGCGAGGCGAACGGCAATTCCTCACGCATCATGCTTTTGCAGGCTCAGCTTCTGCTCAAACTCGAGCGCCTAGACGATGCCGTCGCAATACTGGCCTCCGGCATCGAAGCCTATCCTGAGAACCGACTACTGCGCTTCAACTACGGACGCATTCTGGTACAGATCCGCAGGCTAGAAGAGGCTCGCGAGCAATTTGCCCTATTGGCAGTAATGGCACCGGACGATTACGAGACCCTCTATTCCCTAGCACTACTAGACTTGGAGTTAGACTCTCCAGATACAGCGAAACAACTACTCCTGCGCCTACTTCAGGCCAATTACCGCATGAACGATGCACATTATTATCTGGGCTACATCGGCCAGGACCAGAGCAATGACGACGAGGCGATAGAGCATTTCAAACAAGTCGGCACGGATTCGGTTAATTTCTTGAATGCTCAGCGCCAAGTGATTCGGCTCCTAGTGGAGCAAGGCGAGCTGGAGCAGGCACATCAGTGGGCAGTATCGCTATCCGCCGGTCGCCCCGATCTCGAACTCATGCTCGTCACCGTAGAGACCGACGCACTCATGAGCACTGGCCACTTCGACCTGGCAGAGGCCTTACTCGATAACGCTATCAGCAAGAACCCAGACAATGTGGACCTGCTCTTCGCTCGCTCGTTCCTAAGCGACCGCATGGACAACTCCGCCAAGTCGGAGCAAGCATTGCGCCGCATCATCGAGCTACAACCCGGCGACTCTAGAGCCTACAACCAGCTAGGCTATGCCCTAGCGGACGGCCCTAACCGACACGATGAGGCTCTAGTGCTACTGGAGCGCGCCATCGAGATTTCGCCCGATGACCCCGCCATTATCGACAGCCTAGCGTGGGCACAGTACAAACTCGGCCGTTACGAGGAAGCCTTGGCTAACCTGCAACGCGCCTATGCCGCCTTTCCAGATCCAGAAGTAGCCGCTCACTTAGGCGAAGTCCTCTGGGCAATGGGCCGCCAGCGCGACGCGAACCGCGTTTGGGAAGCCTCGCTCGCCGAGAACCCTAACGCACAGATCATCATCAACACCATAGAGCGCTTACGCTCGCGCCAAGGCTCCTAAACTTGAACGCTCGCATCAATGTTCTTGCCATCATCATGGCGAGTACTCTTATCAGCGCCTGCACGAGCACGCGCATGGACGCCCCCGTAAACGAGAACTGGCAGGCTCGCCGCAATGTGTTGGCCGCCATCACCACGTGGGAGTTCACCGGCCGTATCGGCGTACGCGACGGCAAAGAGGCTCATAGTTCACGCATTCGCTGGCAACAACAAGATGAGGACTACGTCATTAATCTATGGGGCACCCTCAATGCCGGCGCAACCGAGATCACCGGTAGCCCTAGCCTCGTAACTCTGCAGCAAGAGGGCAAGGCCCCCTTAGTGGCCGCAACCCCCGAGGGCTTAGTGTATGAACAGCTAGGCTACGATCTGCCTGTTACGCAGTTGCGCTACTGGATCAAGGGCATGCCGGCGCCAGGCAGCGTCGGCGCACCTTCTTTTAATGAAGAGAATCACCTGATTGCCCTAGAGCAGGACGGCTGGTCCGTGCAGTACTTGGCCTATACCAACTACGACACGGAGTCCCTCCCTACCCGCATCCGCATCGAGAAAGCGCCTCTGCGCCTAGACTTCGTGCGTCTCGACTGGACCCTGTAGCCCTAAAACCAGAACTATGACCGCAATCACAACGCTGCAATGCCCCGCCAAGCTCAATCTCTTCCTGCACATCACAGGACGCAGAGCCGATGGCTACCACAGCCTGCAAACGCTGTTTCAGATTATCGATCTCTGCGACAGCCTGAGCCTTAGCCCCGTAGACGACAGTTCCATCACGCTAGAGTGCAGCGATGCCGCGCTTACCGGGCCCGACAACCTAGTGCTGCGTGCAGCCCTTGCCCTGCGCGCGGCCACCGGCAGCTCACAGGGGGCCTCCATGCGCTTAGACAAGCGCATCCCTATGGGTGCCGGTCTCGGAGGTGGCAGCTCCGATGCCGCAAGTGCCCTACTCGGTCTGAATCAAATGTGGGGCTGCAAGCTCGACATCGATACGCTTGCGCAGATAGGGCTAAAGCTTGGCGCCGATGTGCCTTTATTCGTGCGTGGTAGCAGTGCTTGGGCCGAAGGCATAGGCGAAATTCTCACGCCAGTGGATTTGCCCAGTAAAACTTACTTAGTGATTTGTCCGGATTGTCACGTTTCCACACAGGACATTTTTTCGCATCAACAATTGACACGGAACACAACTGCCATCAAAATGGCCGCCTTTCTGGCTGGGCACACCAGAAATGACTGTGAAAATGTGGTTCGAAGCCTCTATCCGCCTGTCGATGAAGCCCTTTTATGGCTGAATCAATTTGCACAAGCGCGAATGACTGGGACCGGTGCAAGCATATTCGCCGCGTTTGATTCGGCGCAGCAGGCACAGCAGGTTCTCGATCAACTGCCTGAAGGAATGAACGGATTTGTAGCTCGAGGGCTCTCCAGCAGCACAGAGCTTGGTCCAATAAGTTAAGTCCGGCATGTTGAACATGCAATCGCGATCGCATTCGCTTAAAATGCACGAGTTTTTTGGGGTGTCGCCAAGTTGGTAAGGCACAAGGTTTTGATCCTTGCATGCGTTGGTTCGAGTCCAGCCACCCCAGCCATTTTCTGACTCATCCGTTGGGACGAGTCTCGCAGTACACGACCTAGCCTAAGACTCTAAAAAGAGTCCACGCAATCCCGAAGAGATTGGCGGTGAGCATATCTTAAGCTTAAACAGCACCACCATCAGACCCGGCATCATTAAGCCTCCCAAGGGTACGACACGCATGGCAAACAATTTAATGGTATTTGCGGGCAACGCAAACCCAGAGCTTGCAGACAAGATCGCTAAGCACATCGGCATTCCCGTCGGCGATGCAGGAGTTGGCAAGTTCAGCGACGGCGAGATTAGCGTCGAGATTAAGGAAAATGTGCGCGGCAAAGACGTGTTCATTATTCAGCCAACTTGCCACCCAACTAACGATAGCCTGATGGAACTGCTGCTGATGGCAGACGCCATCCACCGCTCCTCTGCAAATCGTATTACCGCTGTGATCCCCTACTTCGGCTATGCCCGCCAAGACCGCCGCGTGCGCTCTTCCCGCGTTGCCATTAGCGCGAAGGTAGTCGCTGACATGATCGTCGCCGTGGGTGTTAACCGCGTACTCACAGTAGATCTACACGCAGAACAGATTCAAGGTTTTTTCAGCATTCCAGTAGACAACGTTTACGGCTCACCCTTGCTGACCGAAGATATCGAAAGACAGGAGTATCAGAACCTGACCGTGGTGTCTCCCGATGTGGGTGGTGTGGTGCGTGCACGCGCAGTCGCTAAGCAGCTGAATGTAGAGCTGGCGATTATCGATAAGCGTCGCCCCGCGGCAAACGAAGCCCAAGTGATGCATATCATCGGGGAAGTGAAAGACCGTACCTGCATCATCGTTGACGACATGGTCGACACCGCCGGCACACTGTGCAAGGCCGCGACAGCTCTAAAAGAACACGGCGCTTCGCGCGTTATTGCCTACTGTACGCACGCAGTGTTATCGGGCAATGCTTTTTCGAATATTACCGATTCTGATCTCGACGAATTGGTGGTCACGGACACGATTCCTCTGACCAAAGAATTTGCCAAGAGCAAGCGCGTGCGCCAGCTAAGCATGGCAAAACTGCTGGCCGAGTCGATTCGACGCGTCAGCAACGAAGAATCCATCAGCGCGATGTTCGACAATACCTAAGGGTAGCTCATCACGCTGAGGCTATTTCGCAGGCATTCCTGCGGAGTATTTCGAAAGACCCGCTAGCCAATGACGCCTCTTCTTTATAGAAGTGGCGTTGTCGTCTATAGGGTCTTTTTTTAACGCTGAACTCGGTTGGTCGCAAACCGGGGGAAGTTTGAAGATGTTGAGAAACATCAGTTAACGGAGACACATTATGTCTAAAGAAAATGCATTTGAGCTACACGCCGAAGTCAGAACGGATCTGGGGAAAGGTGCGAGCCGCCGCCTGCGCCGTCTTGACGCCTTAGTCCCAGCCATCATCTACGGTGAAGGCAAAGACCCAGTGAATATCAGCATCCCTCATAAGGATCTGGCTAAAGCACTGTCCAACGAAGCGTTCTTCTCGCACATCATCACCCTATTTGTGGGTAAGAAGTCCGAGCAAGTCGTGATCAAAGACCTGCAGCGTCACCCTGCTAAGCCACGCCTCATGCACGCTGACTTTCAGCGCGTAAGTGCGAACCATGCCATCACTGTTCAAGTTCCATTGCACTTCATCAATGAAGAGAAGTGTCAGGGCGTTAAGAATGGCGGCGGTAGCTTGATCAAGGCGATGACCGAACTGCAAGTTAGTTGCTTACCTAAGGATCTGCCTGAGTTCATCGAAGTAGATGTAATCGCTCTTGGCCTTGGCGAAGCGATGCACATCTCTGACATCACTCTACCTAAGGGTGTGACCAGCGTTGACCTGACTCACGGCGCAGATGCCGATAACGCAATCGTAAGCGTACTGCCTCCACGTGGCGGCGCGACTGACGAAGGCGATACTGAGTCCGATTCAGAAGCTGAAGCTGAGTAAGTAATACCCCTGCACCTGCGCTGCGAATTATTACTATGCAAGGCAACGCGTTAAAACTGATAGTGGGCTTGGGAAATCCCGGCCCACAATATCGTTATAACCGGCACAACGCAGGTGCGTGGTTTCTTTCACGCGTGGCCGCCGATAATCACGGCGAGCTACGCAGTGAGAGTAAATTCTTTGGCGAGACTGGGCGTATCACGCTCGCTGGCCAAGACGTTCGACTCCTCTTCCCCACCACATTCATGAACCGCAGCGGCCAATCCGTTTCTGCGTTCTGCAAATATTTCGACATCGCCCCGGCCAATATGCTGGTGGCCTATGACGAGATCGATTTCGATGTGGGCACCACTCGCTTCAAACACGGCGGTGGGCACGGCGGACACAACGGGATGCGCGACATCATTAGCGCACTCGGCGGAGAAAAAGAATTTTACAGACTGCGCATAGGCGTCGGACATCCCGGCAACAAAGCGCAAGTTGCGAATTATGTGCTAAGCGACCCCTCCAAGTCGGAGATGGAAACGATACTGGGCGATATCGACCAGTCCATCCGCTGCCTTCCTCACGCCGTCAAGGGCGAGTGGCAAAGCGCGATGCACGAACTACATACCAAACCTTAAGGATGACAGAACATGGGATTTAAATGCGGCATCGTAGGTCTCCCTAATGTGGGCAAGTCGACCTTGTTCAACGCCCTGACCAAAGCCGGCATCGCTGCGGAGAACTTCCCCTTCTGCACCATCGAGCCGAACTCAGGTCTCGTGCCCATGCCCGACCCACGCCTAGACAAACTAGCGGCGATCGTGAAGCCCCAGCGCATACTCCCCACTACCATGGAGTTTGTGGATATCGCGGGTCTGGTTGCCGGCGCTTCCAAAGGCGAAGGCCTTGGTAATCAATTCCTCGCCAATATCCGCGAGACAGACGCGATTGCCCATGTCGTGCGCTGCTTCGAAGACAGCAACATCATCCACGTCGCCGACCGCATCGATCCCGCGGCCGACATCGAAGTAATCAACACAGAACTGGCGCTCGCCGACCTCGAGTCCGTAGAGAAGGCGCTGCACCGCGCATCCAAACTCGCCCGCAGTGGCGACAAAGACGCCCAGAAGCAAGCCGCACTGCTAGAGCGCGTACAAGTACACCTTAACGAGGCCAAGCCCGTGCGCACGCTTAAGCTGCCGCAGGATGAGCTTAACGCCCTCTACGGCCTGCACTTGCTGACGGTCAAGCCCACCATGTATATCGCCAACGTGGACGAGGATGGCTTCGAGAACAACCCCTTCCTCGACAAAGTCATTGAGATTGCCAAGTCCGAAGACGCCTCGGTAGTCCCTATCTGCAACAAGCTCGAGTCCGAGATCGCCGAGCTAGACGACGCGGAGAAGATCGAGTTCCTGCAAGACCTCGGCATGGAAGAGCCAGGGCTAGACCGCGTTATACGTGCTGGATACAGCCTGTTAGGCCTACAGACCTATTTCACGGCGGGAGTTAAGGAAGTTCGCGCCTGGACCGTTAAAGTAGGCGCAACGGCGCCACAGGCCGCTGGCGTGATCCACACCGATTTCGAGAAAGGCTTCATCCGTGCCGAAGTAACGGCCTATGACGACTTCATTCAGTACAATGGTGAGCAAGGCGCGAAAGACGCCGGCAAGTGGCGCCTAGAGGGCAAGGAATACATCGTGAAAGACGGCGATGTGGTTCACTTTCGCTTCAATGTCTGAGTAGACAACACTCTTGACAACAACCAGGGAAATCGCCAGAATTCGCATCCTTTAAACGGCTCAGGACTTTGCGCCTGCACCGATAGTTTAATGGCTATGTAGCTCAGTTGGTTAGAGCACAGCATTCATAATGCTGGGGTCCGTGGTTCAAATCCACGCATAGCTACCATATACATCAAGGGCTTACCGCAAGGTAGGCCCTTTTTTTATTCCCCTTAAAAATACTTAAGTCCACATTAAGTCCAGATACTCGAAATACCGGGATGCCACAATTGTCTGGCACTCCGACTTTTGAGCTGCCATTCCGCCGACAAGTTGGTACTCTCTTAATCGAACTTTTCACCAAGTCGATTCCTGTATGCCCCTGAAGAAACCGCAGCAACTCTTGCTGTACTCCAATCGGTTCGATCCAGACGAACATCAGTCTGATTGGTTCATGCCCTGCAATTGGCGGTACGTAGATCCCAAAGCTGTAGAAGAAACTTTCAATGGCAAAGGTATTTGGGAGAGGCTTTCGGATGGGCAGGTTGCCACACTAGAAACTGAGGAATTGCCAGGATGGTTTTTGCTTGTTCATCGCGACGACCTGATTGAGCACGCTAAGCCATCAATTCAAAAATATTTGTTGCAGCATGGCGAGGATCTGGCGGGGCAAGATCAAGAGGTGGGCATACTCAAATGGTTTAAGTTTGGGGAAATGGCGCTGACACAGTTGTGGGTCAGCCGCGTTATTGGTGCCGGCCATTCCTTGGGTTTAGGCGATCACTCTGACTATTGGCAATTCTGCCTAACCCTCCTACTAGAAAGCACAAAGTTTGAACCAGAAGCATTCGACGCTGCAATACAGCTGTTGGAATGGATAAGGACTGAGTCCTATTTCCGCTCGCCTGAGGAATTCGTAGAATGGGAACAGAAAGTGCGGGAGGGTTCGCTGACACGCCCACGTCAACATGGAAAGTCGCCCTACAGCAATTGGGGCCGCGATCTTCATATCAGCATGTCCATTTTACACCTGAGGCTTGCCGGAATTCCCCCCACCCGAAATGATGAAACCGATGAGTTCAGCGGCGCCGACATCGTATCTGATGTGTACACAACCACGTTCAAACGCCCACTCTCCTATGAAGCCACCAAGGCGATCTGGAAGCGTTACTCAAACTTGAAAGCCCCTCTTTCCAACCTCTAAGTAATGTTTCCCACGAAAACTCATTGAGTCATTCATAGGATTCGATTCGTCAAATCAATGACGGAGAATCACGATGAATGACCACCCATACTTAGAGTCTTTTGACCCAATCCTGAGCGATGTGGAGGCGGCCAAGGTCCTAGACTCTACTCCCGCTTCGATGAAACAATCACGCTATACCGGCCAACTTTTCGGTCGCCCCGCTCCTAAATTTATAAAAATGGGGCGCAGTGCCAAATACAAGTTATCTACACTCCTCACATTTCGCGACCAATTTCCTGAGTTTCAGAATACCGCCGAAGCGCATTGCGCCCAGGAGGTCAAATGAATAGCCGGAAAACAGCAATCGAGAAACATTGCAAAGAGTGTATTTTCGATCGATATGCAGGATCTGGAACATGGAGAGAGCAAACTGAAAAATGCAGCAATCTAGGCTGCAACCTCTACCCATTTAGACCTCGCACTACCAAGGCATCAAGACCAGTCAGCAAATCGCTTAAATCTGTTCAAAATAGCGAAAACCCATCAAACCAAGATGGCAGTGAGGAGTGCGGGAGGTTAGATGAGAAGTAATACCTTCCTAAACCAAAGACTATTGTTCAACCTGAAATTCTACCCCTGTTTTTGTTTGACTCGGTATCGCTCTAGCCGCATATGGCAAGGCCACGATCGAAACAATAGAAACCTACCGAACTCGGTTTTTAATATTATCTATCCAATATGCCTAGAGCTTTTCTCAACGACTTACACGGATGTGGTCTTTGAGCGAACATTCAGTGAAGCGAGTAACGCTGGATAACTCTATCCGGATAGCAGGGCGCGAATTTCGAATTAACACCAGAAAAACCACGAAGAAAGGATGTTTCGTAGAAATTCTGAATGCAATCGAAGCCAATCTTTCCGCCATGCTGAGTTACCACTGCAAAGTGTTTATTGTGCAGTTTGTAGTCCACTGCCACGAACATGAAGCGCAAAATAGAGGAGTCTCAAGATTGATGGCAGTATTCAAAAAAAGGCTCTTTAGTCGCTATGGCAAGTGCCGCGTATCTGGGGGCTGGGTACGGGAGACCGGTAAGTCGGGCATTCAACATTATCACGTAGCCTTATTTCTCGATGGCAACAAAGTGCGATGGAGCGGCAGAGTACAAGAGCTAATAAATGAAATTCTTGATAGCCGGAATTATCCAATCGCGTCATTTACGCTTGCACATATGCTAAATCGGTTTGACGAGCAAAAGCTGCAGGATGTGTTTTATCACTTAAGTTATCTCGCTAAAACAAGCACGAAAAAAGATCGTTTACCCGCAACCAATGATTTTTCGTTCAGTCGTTTGAAGCCGAGAACGTGCAATAGCTAAGTTGAAGTTCAAATATTTCTCTCTCAGAGAATGAAATTTCATGAGCTTCTTATTTCTCTATTTATCTAATGATTTCGGTAAAAAATATCGGAGGCAACATGGGAGGATATGGTAGCGGAAGACGTTGGCATACTGGTTCCAAGAGCATCACATCTGATTATCGCCATCTTGATGTTAGACACTTACAGCGCGAAGGTTTGCTGATTGAAGGCTGCAAATTTGGCTGGACCTGGAACCAATATACAACACACGAAGCCTCTATTAGGGTATGGGTAGCCAAACACGAATTGACTCTAAGCTACATGCATCAAAGTGGTCCCAACCAAGAGTGGCGCAACCGTCAGTACTCTGTACAACTCGATCGCACAGTTTGCCATCTTGGCGGCACTCGACATTGGTTTCTTTGTCCTTTGCAGGGCTGTGGAAGGCGTGTGGCCATACTTTATGCGAGCAGTTTTTTTGCTTGCCGTCATTGTCTTGATTTAGCCTACAGCAGCCAGCGCGAAGAGAAGGTCGATCGCTTAGCGCGACGAGCCGAAAAAATCCGCGCTAGGTTAGGATGGAAGCCTGGAATATTAAATGGAAGAGAATGGGGAAAGCCTAAACATATGCACTGGAAAACATTTTCTGCGTTGATGGCGGAGTATCATCGGCTCGAACAGGCATCTTTTAAAGGCATTTTGATAAACATAGGTCAGCCTGTAGATCCGGATGGGGATGCGGATGGTACATAAACACCCATCGTATTTACAGTCTCTCACCGCCAACCCAACAGCTTTCATTTCGAGTTGGTGAATAGCCCGATTTTTTGCATATCTATATCGCTGTCATACTGGTCGAAATTCAAGGTTGCGAATGCGCACAACTGCGTTACAATGCAATCACACTCATAACTGACATATATCTATGACCGTTTCTAAGACTGCCACCCTTAATCTGCGTATAGACCCACTACTCAAAGAAGCCGTACGTATTGCGGCACTACGTGACCACCGCTCCATTGCCAATTTAATCGAGGTACTGATTCGCAAACACTGCGAAGAAAACGATATATCCATCCCCGAGCAACAAGCCTTATTTGAGCAAACGGGCAATGAATGAAAAAACTCTGAGAGCTCTGATCGAGGCTGGCGCTATCCGCAAGCTTCGCATAATCGCCGACGGCAGCGTGTTTCATGTCGAGGCTGATACTCCGACCAGCACAGTAACAGCAACCACTGTCGCTGGCGCAATAAAGACTTGGAGCACACTAGATACTTGCGCCAAATGGGTGCGCGGATTGGGGCTAGGAGTAGCCCAGATTAACCTAGCAAAATGGGCCCCTGATCAAAGAGGCTTACGACTATGAGCATCGGCCCATTTGTTAGTGATGCTCAAGCGTGCAGGGCATATGCGGCCTTTGTAAACCGAGAAGAGTTATCAACGCGTTTTCTTACTGCGTTGCATCCATCCGTTTCCTTAGTAACAAAGTCGTGCAACGTTAAAGGAAACGTGGCCGTGGAGAATCATCTTACTGAGCGTCAGCACTGCGATGAGCCTAACAGTCCGCTTACTCAAGTGATTGTACTTGCGGAGAGAAAGAATATGGAGGGCGTGACTACTCCTGTTTGTTGCTCCCTTTCCATAAACAATCCCACTCGCTTATGGTCAGAAACCTACCTCAGGATAGAGGATGGCTGGGTTAAACATATTTTCATCTATTCTGTTTGGCTCGATTCTCACTTTCCTTTTCCTGAAAGAGTGCATGAAGTTGTCGCTCGATTGCGATCAAAGGGTGTAGCTTTGGCACTGTAAAAAGTCTATATAAATCACCTTGCTGCTTGTAGGTGGTGAAAATAGTAAATAGGACACTAGGTATGATTACCAAGAAAGATCCCGAAATCACTGACTATCACGCCAAGTATTTCGCCTATGAGCTCACGCGACAACGACGTGGTGGAGATATTGATCGAATCTCGCAGTCCTTGTTTGATGCTGCTGTAGACCTAAACCCACACCAGATTGATGCAGCACTTTTTGCCTTGCAAAACCCCCTAGCGAAAGGCGTTCTGTTAGCAGACGAGGTGGGCTTGGGCAAGACCATCGAAGCTGCGTTGGTGCTTTGCCAATATTGGGCAGAGCGGCGTCGCCGACTTCTAGTTATTTGTCCTGCAGCTTTGCGTCAACAATGGGCGACAGAGTTATCCGAGAAGTTTCATCTTCCTGCTCAGATACTTGATGCCAAAACGGTAAAGGACTTGCGTAAAGGCGGGGTCTACTCACCCTTTAAGCAGCCACTCATCACGATAATTTCCTTCAATTTTGCAGCTGCCGTAGAGAAGCAACTAGGGGCAAGCCCATGGGACTTGGTGGTGATCGATGAAGCACACAAACTGCGCAACGCGCACCGCGAAAGTCACAGCACCGGTCAGGCAATCAAGCGTGCCTTGGCAGGTTCAAAGAAACTGTTGCTGACGGCTACACCATTACAGAACTCCTTGATGGAGTTGTATGGGCTTTCGACTGTCATCGATGAACAACTGTTTGGCGATGCTGTGAGTTTTCGCAGCATGTATATGCGTAACGGCAACGACATAGAAGGCTTGCGAGAGCGGATCGAGGAGTTCTCCAAGCGCACGCTTCGCAAAGATGTCATGGAATACGTGCGCTATACCGAACGCAAGGCTGTCACTGTGCCTTTCACACCAAGCGAGCCGGAGCAACGACTCTACGATCTTGTCTCTGCCTACTTGCAGCGCGATGTGAGTTACGGAGTGCCTCACCAACAACGGCATTTAGTGTCCTTGGTCATCCGCAAATTGCTGGCATCATCTACAACCGCAATCATAAAAACACTCGAGTCCATGCTGTCACGGTTGCGCAACCTCGAAGAATCACAGAAAGGAGAGGAAGACTGGCTACAACTGCTAATGGAAGATCAGGAAATCGAAACCGATGCCCTGGACGAGATTTTCGATCAAGCTGCCGAGGCTTCACAAGAGTATGAGCTGATCAATTCGGAAGAAATTGAGTCTGATCCAGTCAATATCACGCAATTGCGCGGAGAAATTGCCGAGTTAGAGAATTATCTGACGCTGGCGCGAAACATCCACGAAGATGCAAAATCCCATAGCTTGCTGCAGGCACTAAGTATTGGGTTTGCGCGCATGAATGAGATGAACGCACCGCGCAAGGCCGTTGTCTTCACTGAATCCAGAAGAACGCAAGAGTATCTGTCAGCATTTCTGGAAGCACATGGTTTTCAAGGGAAAGTTGTCAGTTTTAGCGGTGGCACGGGCGGCCCAGCAACTACGGGTATTTATCAGCGCTGGCTGCACGAGAACGCGGGCAGTGACAAAGTCTCGGGCAGCCCTGCCATTGATAGACGTACAGCACTGATCGATCACTTCCGCGACGACGCACAGATATTGATAGCCACCGAAGCAGCAGCCGAAGGGGTGAACTTGCAGTTCTGTAATCTGGTGATCAATTACGACTTGCCATGGAATCCGCAACGGGTTGAACAGCGCATTGGGCGCTGCCATCGCTATGGTCAAAAGTTCGATGTAGTCGTTGTGAACTTTCTCAATCAACGCAATGCGGCAGATAAGCGTGTGCTAGAACTGCTCAGTGAAAAATTCCATCTGTTTGAAGGCATGTTCGGTGCTTCTGATGAGATTTTGGGGCGGATTGAATCGGGAGTTGATTTCGAGAAACGGATCGCCGCCATCTACGATACCTGCCGCACGTCCGAGCAAATAGAAGAGGCGTTTACGCAATTGCAGAATGAAATGGGTGAATCCATCGATGAACGCATGCGAGAAACCCAGTCTAAATTACTGGACCATTTCGATGAGCAGATTCACGAACTACTGCGCATTCGCCAACAATCAGCCGAGGCTCAGCTTGATCGCATTGGCCGCATTTTCTGGCGCCTAACCCAGCACCAGCTTGCTGATCAGGCCGAGTTCAGTGACGAAGATCTCCGCTTCACGCTGGCAAGCAGTCCCTGTGATGGCGCGCCTACTGGTCACTACCAATTGATTCAGAAAGGACGAGAGGTGCCGGAGCATTGCTACACCTACCGACTCACTCACCCCCTGGGTGAATATGTGTTGGATAGCGGTAGGCGACTGCCGGCACCATTGAGCACGCTCTGTTTCAAACTTTCTGATCACGAGACCCGCATCGCGGTGCTGGAGCAACTCAAGTCCAGTGATGGTTGGTTGGAGCTCAATCTGTTGCAATTGGAGAGTTTCCAACAGGAAGAGCACTTGGTTTTCACGGCGATCAGCGATGCCGGGGAATACCTCGATCAAGAAGCTTGCGAGCGCCTGTTCAATCTCACCGCCACAGTCGCCGCCAATAACGAACAGCCACCCACCGCCCTCACGCAGTTAGCGACTCGACAAGTGGAAGCCGCACTGTCTAGAGCATTAGAGGAAAACAATAGCTATTTTGCGCGGGAACGGGACAAACTGGAGGCTTGGGCGGAAGACCGTATCCACAGCGCCGAGAAGGAGTTGCAGGACACTAAAGAGCGGATCAAGGATGCAAAACGGCGTGCGCGTACCGCACTGACGCCAGAGGAACAGAAACAGGCGCAAGAAGAAATCAAAGCCTTGGAGAAACGCCAGCGCCAGCAGCGCCAACAGATTTTTCAGGTGGAGGATGATATCGAGGCCCAGCGTGACAAGTTGATAGACGCCCTAGAGCGACGAATGCACCAGCGCAGCTCCACTCATCACTTGTTCCGCATTCGCTGGAAACTAAGCTGACATGAGAAAATCAGCCGCGACTCGAGAAAAAAAGCCGGAAACTCGCTTTTAATTGAGAAAAACGTCCGCTAAACTCCGACCACCACCAATTCCCGGACGTTTTTCTCAATTTAGAGGCTTATCCGGTTGTTGTTCAGATTTACCGGCCAATTTTCGAATACCATTGCGACCAAACAAGAATAAGACCATGACAAGAGCAAGCTTGGGTTACAGCCACCTGATTCAGCAATACAGCCTGCAAGCGCTGCCGCTGGACATCGAAGCTAGCGTGGACCCCGCCATCCGAGGACGCGAACTGCGCCCTTTGGGTAGGCAGTTGCGCCTGCTGGTAGAGCCTAAGTATCAACCGGAAGACTCCCTAGCTGGCCATCTCCAATTTGCCTTGCGTTACGAGGGCGTCAATCTCCAAATATTGAGCTTATTGTTCACACAAGACGAACACGCGCACACCCAGCAAATACAGAGCTCACTATGCACATGGCTGCAAAATAGCCCAGCATCGCTCTACGCGCGCAGGGCCTGCTTCCTCTACGAATGGCTGACCCAATCTTCATTACCAATGGCAGACCCTGTGTCCGAGCGCGCTGGCTATGTTGCCTTGCTTGATGCCCGCCAGCAATTCGCTGTCGAGCCGGGCGAAAAGTGCAGCCGCTTCCGCGTTCTGAATAACCTTCCGGGAACTCCAGCCTACTGCCCACTGGTGCGCAAAAGTGATTACCTGCAAGGCATATTGGCCAAAGACCTGCGCAATGTTACCGGACGCACATTGGCTGAGTACGATGAGGAGATCCTGCGCCGTGCGGCCGCTTGGCTCTACCTCAAAGAAACTCGATCCAGCTTCGAGCTAGAGCGCGAAACCCCTTCGGCCAGCAAAGCGCAGCGCTTTGCAGACCTGCTGCGTGAAGCCGATACCGGAATGCCGCTAACAGAAGAAAGATTAATGGAGCTGCAGCACGCTGTGCTGGACCCGCGTTTTCACGAATTCACCTGGCGCGCCCGCCAGAACTGGCTGGGGGATGACTTAGGTTATCGCCAGAAAGTCGATTTTGTCCCACCCCGACCGGAGCATGTAACAGGCCTAATGGAAGGCTTATTAGCCATGGCCGAAGCGCAACGCCAAAGCAATAACCTTGACCCAGTGGTCGCCGCCGCCTGCATTGCCTTCGGCTTTGTATTCATACACCCCTTCATGGACGGCAATGGGCGCATTCACCGTTACCTGATTCATGATGTGCTAGCAAAAGCAGGCTTCACACCCAAGGGTATTGTGTTGCCGGTATCCGCGGTGATTCTGGCGAATCTAAACCAGTACACCGATGCACTCGAGCACTTCTCAAGACCACTGAATCAACGCAGCTCCTACTACCCAGATACTCCAGAAGTCCCTGCAACGGGCAATGACGCGGTGTATTTCCGATACCCAGACCTAACGCGCCAGGCCGAATTTCTGTACTACGCACTGGAGCGAACAGTCACGGAGGACCTGCGCCACGAGATTGATTTCCTGCTGGGTTTTGATCGTGCCAAGCAAGCGCTGAATGCACTGCTGGATTGGCCAGATCACAGTGAGGACTTGTTCATTCGACTGGTGCACCACACTCAGTGGAAACTGTCTGCTAACAAGCGCAAGAGTCATTTTCTATGGCTACAGGATAAAGAATTAGAACAGGCAGAGGCGCTAGTGCGCGACGCCTTTACAACAAAGTAACAAGAAGACTGGGTGTCACACCCTGCAAACACCAAAGGAAGCTTTTGATGTCCACCGACAAATACCGTAACCGACTGATCACTTTGCTCAAGGAGCTGTTCCAGCTCGACCAACCAGAGCTGGACTTCGGCCTTTATAAAATCATGCACGCCAAGAGCGTGCAGATCAGCCAATTTCTAGAGAACGATTTGTTAAAGGAAATAGAACAAGCCTTTGGCAAGGCCGACGGGGATCGCATTGCGCAGGCCAAGGCAGCCTATGACGCAGCACTAGAACAAGCGAAGAAATTTGGTGCGCCAGACCCCGAAAACACGGACGGCGTAAAGGAAGCGAAAGCGGCCTATGAGAACGCGAAAGACGGGGGCAATGCCGAGACGGAAATTTACGATCACTTATACCGCTTCTTCGAGCGCTATTACGACAACGGCGACTTCATGTCGCGCCGCTACTATGCCCGCGAGAGCGACAACCGTGCCGCCCCCTATGCCGTGCCCTACGATGGTCGCGAGGTGTATCTGCACTGGGCCAACAAAGACCAGTACTACATCAAGAGTAGCGAATACCTCACCAACTACACCTTCGAGCTCAACGAGGCCATCCGTAAAGAAGTGGAACGCCAGAAGCAAGGGCAAAGCAAAACAGCTGCATTCGATTTCGACGATCTCAACAACGCCACACCCCGCAAGGTGCACCTGCGTATCGTAGGGGCCAGTGAAGGCGAACACAGCAACATCAAGGCGGGCAATGACCAGAAGCGCTTCTTCATCATTCATGCCGAAGAGCCGGTAAAACTGGAGAATGGCGAATTGGTGATTCAGTTTCAATACCGTATCGACACCGAGAAAAGCGGACAGGACAAGAAGTGGCAACAGACTCGTCTCGACCAAGCCCAAGAGGCCATCGTTGCAGCCTTGCAAGCCTTACCAGACGCCAGCGCATTCTTGCAGCCCCTGCAATTGCCTGCACCCACTGACGCTGAGAAAACACGCACCTTACTGCTCAAACACCTGCAAAAGTACAGCAACCGCAACACCATGGACTATTTTATTCACAAGGACCTAGGCGGCTTCCTGCGCCGTGAGCTGGACTTCTACATCAAGAACGAGATCATGCGCCTCGACGACATCGAGAACGCAGAAGCACCTAAAGTGGAGCAGTATCTCGCCAAAATTAAGGTGTTACGACGCATCGCCCACCAACTGATTGCCTTTCTAGCACAATTGGAGAATTTTCAGAAGAAACTGTGGCTGAAGAAGAAGTTTGTCACCGAGACGCAGCACTGCATCACGCTGGATCGAATACCGGAAAGCTTTTATCCAGAGATTGCAGCGAACGAAGCACAGTACCAAGAGTGGGAAAGGCTATTTACTATCTCGAAAATAAATCAGGAAACCAGCCAACGTAGCGTAGATTTCCTAAAAGAAAACTCGTTTCTGATGATTGACACGGTGTTCTTCGACGACTTTTTCAAAGCACAATTATTGAATGAAATCCAGAACCTCGATGAACAGTGCGATGGACTAATTTTAAATTCCGAAAATTTTCAAGCTTTAAATCTCATCAAAACCCGCCACCAAGCTAGCATCAGTTGCGTGTATTTTGATCCTCCATACAATACTGGTGATGATGGTTTCGTATATAAAGATAGATACAAATCTTCGTCATGGTCTAGCATGATGAATCAAGTTGTACACAAGCTACACAACCTTCTCAAAGAAGATGGGTCTTTATTTGCAAATTGTGATGAAAATGAGTTTCTAAATTTTGGGTACGTATTGCGCTCAGTATTTGAAGAAGACAATCATGTCGAAACCATTACTTGGAATAAGAGAGTACCAAAGAATGATAAGGGCATAGGTAATATTCACGAGTATATTTATCTTTTTGCTAAAAATCAAAAGATGCGCAGAGCTTCTGAGCGAGGATTTGTTATGCGCAAAGACTCTTTAGAAGAAATATATGAACTGATTGCGAAAGAAAAGAAAAAGCGCACTAACTTGAAAGAAACTCAGAGAGAGCTTAAAAAATTCTACAAGAAACAAGGTTTTGATAGGGGCATTACGCTATATTCCGAGCTTGACCCAAATTACGAAATATTTGGAAAAATCAACATGTCCTGGCCTAACGCAAAGACAGAGGGGCCTCGATATGAAGTAATAAATCCAGCTACCGGCATGCCTGCCCCTATCCCAGATAGAGGATGGAGATGGAAAGAGGAAACTTTTAGAGATGCAGAGAATGATGGCCCTACCTTTCAATTGCCAGATGGCAGTATAGTCAAAGGCAGAATATGGTATTCGTCAAAAGACACTGTTCAACCAAGCTCCATCACATACCTCAGAGACGTTGAATCTTTCTTATTAAGATCTATAGTTAGTCTCAAAAGCGATGGAAGTATGCAATTGGAAAATCTTGGTCTATCTGGATTGGTCGATTATCCCAAACCTGTAAAACTAGCAGAATGGATATTCTACTCGACAGAAGAGAGATCAGGATATTTTTTAGATTGCTTCGCTGGATCTGGAACAGCTGCCCATGGTTTGTTATCTCTCAATCGAGAATATCCAGGCAATCGAAAATATCTTCTTATAGAGATGGGCGAGCATTTTGACACTGCCCTAAGGCCTCGTATATCGAAGGTTGTTTATTCAGATAATTGGAAAGCCGGGTTGCCTACTACTCGAAATAGCGGTATCTCACATCATTTTAAATATCTGCGTTTAGAAAATTACGAAGATAGCCTCAATAACCTAATCTTAATGCCTGACGAAAGGCGAGACGCTGTACTGACAAATAGTCCGACCTTGCAACGCGACTACCTTCTCAACTACTTCCTCGATGTAGAAACCGACGGCAGCCAGAGCTTGCTCAATATCTATGATTTCCGCGACCCTACCGCCTACAAGATGTGGATCAAGAAGCCAGGCAGTGATGAACAGGTTTTGCAAAACATTGACCTGATCGAAACCTTCAACTGGTTGCTCGGCCTGTGGGTAGATCACTTGGCCGCCCCGCAGAGTTTCAGTGCCGAGTTCGATCGGGAATCCGATCCTGACCTACCCGGCGATCAGAGTACTCGCTTAATCTGCAAACGCTTGCGGGTAGAGACGAATGGCGAATACTGGTTCCGTTTGGTGGAGGGCTATACTTTGCGTGTGCCCGGCGATGACAGCACCAAAATTCTCACGCTCATCATCTGGCGCAAGCTGACTGACGATGCCGAAAAGGATAATGCAGCCCTGCAGAGGTATCTGGAAACTATCGGTGTTTCGACTCGTGAGAAAACCTATGAGGTGATCTACGTCAACGGCAGCCATACCCTACCCAACCCAGTCGTGGAGGGTGAACAGACCAAGGTGCGCCTGACCGAAGATGCCTTCCATCAAGCCATGTGGGCGGAGGCGTAAGCATGGCGATTCCAAGAAAGAGCAGAACTAAAGCGGGGCAGACATTGCCCTTCGCCGACAAGCTAGTTCTCAACCAATGGATACTGTCGCTGCTGGGCATCGACCCATTGGCGGAGCATAAACAATCTGGCCGCGCCGTGCGCCCCTTCCACGTCCTCGCTCGCACCTTGCGCGACTGCCCAGAGGGGCTGGGCGAGGACAACCTGCATCATCTCTATCAGCAAATGAAAATTCACTGGCAGCCACAGGCAAAGCTTAGCCCTGCCGCACTTTTACAATACGAACAGAATATCGTCGAGCACACACACTGGCTTAACCTAGGTCGAGAGCGGCCGATTGTGTGGAAATACTATCAATGGCTGTCACTACTCTTTGCCGAAATCTATCTGCACCAATACTTCAGTGACCGCGAGGGATTGCTGAATAAACTCAACGCCTATGTCACCCGCTTCAATGCGCATTGGGAGGCCAAGCAGTTTGCCACCGGCATTACGCCGTATACCGAGCAGGAGCTAAATAAACTTTGCCTGCAGAATGCGACGGGGTCCGGAAAAACCTTGTTGATGCATGTGAACTACCGGCAGTTTCAGCACTACGCCAACGAGCATGGCCATCACGAAGCACTTACTCGCACGCTACTGATTACGCCAAACGAAGGGTTGAGCGAACAGCACGAACGCGAGATGAAGGAAAGTGGCATTGAGGTCAGCCGCTTGGTCATGGACAACAACGACATGTTTTCCAGCCAGCACGGTCAGCTCACGCGTGTGGACTTTATCGAGATCACCAAGCTGGGGGAAAGGGATGGAGACAAGACCATCGCTACTCGTAATCTCGGCGATCAGAACCTGATTCTGGTAGACGAAGGCCATCGCGGTATGGGCAAATCAGAAGAAGAAGGCTGGTACCGTCAACGCGAACGCCTCACTGAAAAGGGTTTCGCCTTCGAGTATTCTGCCACCTTCAAGGAGGCGGTGAAGGCCGCGAACAATTCCCGGATCGAAGAAGCCTATGCCAAGGCGGTGTTGTTCGACTATTCCTATCGTTTCTTCTACGAGGATGGTTATGGCAAAGACTACCGCATTTTCAATATTCCTAAGTCACAGGCAGAGCATGAGTTTCTCTATCTCACGGCTTGCTTATTGGGCTTTTATCAACAGTTGCGCTTGTATCAAGAGCGCAAGACGCAATACGCCCCCTACAATCTGGAGAAGCCTCTATGGGTGTTTGTCGGAGGCAGTGTCAGCAAGGCTGTCACCAGCAAGAAGTTGAAAGGCAAAGAGGTGGTGCAGGTTGACGAGACCGCCTCTGATATTGTGCAGGTGTTGGGGTTTATTGCTCGCTTCCTAGCAGAGCCTGCTTTGGCCATTCGTACAATCGACACGCTCTTGAACAAAGCGGGCAAGGACACAGGACTGGTCGATGGCAATGGCATCGACATCTTCCACGGCGCCTTCTTATTTCTACGCAGTCGTCAAACGACGGGAGAAACAGCGACAGATATCCACGGAGATATTCTGCGTACCCTGTTCAACAACCAGGCGGGCGGACAGTTGCAGCTTTTACGCCTAAAGGGTGATAGCGGCGAATTATTGCTGCGCGCTGGCAATAGTGACCAGCACTTCGGCTTGATCAACGTGGGCGACGCGCTAGGTTTGGCCAGACACGTGGAAGAAGAATGCAGCCGTGGACGTTGCCCTGCCATCACCGTCGACGACAGTGACTTTCAGGCCGCTCAATTCAATAGCGTGCGAGAGTCCAGCTCTCCAATCAACCTACTGATGGGCGCCAAGAAATTTGTAGAAGGATGGGATTGTTGGCGCGTAAGCACCTTGGGGTTGATGCGTGTCGGTCGTAGCGAAGGCTCGCAGATCATTCAGCTGTTTGGACGTGGCGTGCGCCTGAAGGGCTATGACTGGACGCTGAAAAGATCTCGCGCTGCTACTCCCGTGAATCAACCTGAATATATTCAGTACATCGAAACCCTGAATGTGTTTGGTGTACAAGCAGATTTCATGGAAAAGTTCCGCGACTTCTTGAAAGAAGAAGGCTTGCCTGGCAACGATAGTAAGCAGGTGTTTCAAATCCCTATGAATGTCACCTATGACTTTGGACAACAACTCAAGGTGATACGTCCCAAGCGCAAAGATGGCACCGGGCGTGAGTACAACTTTAACCGGGACGGCGCCATGCCCTTGTTCGGCGGTGTACCGGATTACCTCACCAAGAATCGAGTAGAGGTGGACTGGTATCCCAAGATTCAATCCATTGTGGCCAATCAGATTGGCCCTGGCGCTGCCGCTGTAATCCAGCGCGACGAAGTACAGCTTCGCGCGGAACACATTGCCTTCTTGGACATCAAGCAACTGTACTTCGACCTAGAGCAATACAAGGCACGGGAGAACCTGTATAGCCTGATTATCCTGCCTCAACTGATCACTAGCTTTCTGCAACGTCACGATTGGTACCTACTGTATGTGCCTGCGCATTTGATGGCATTGGATAGCTATGCCCATGTCCGCGTGTGGAATCAGATAGCGCTGGAACTGCTCAAGCGCTACTGCAAAAAATATTTCCTCTACGAGGCTGACGCCTTTATAAGGCCACGCTTGGAAGTGCGAGAACTGACACCCAGCGACGCCAATCTGCCGGACGCTGACGAACACTATCAACTCACCGTAGATGCCAGTGAGCAGCAACTGATCAATGACATTGAGAAAATGCAGGCGGAAATCTATAAACAAGTGCAGGCTAAAACCCGCCGTAGCCTAATAGAGCACGGACTGCTGAAAGCCTGCATCCTAGGCAACCATCTCTACCAACCCCTACTATACGCGGAGAAAGGCGCCTCAATTACTGTAGCGCCGGTATCGCTCAATGACAGCGAGAAAGATTTTGTGATCGCGTTGATGCAATGGTTAGAAATCAACGAACAAGCCTTGCAGGATGCCGGAACTTCTTTGTACCTATTACGGAATAAATCGCGGGGCAGTGGAATCGGCTTTTTTGAAGCGGGTAATTTCTATCCAGATTTCCTGTTATGGCTGGTAAACGGCGACAAGCAGAAAATTATCTTCGTTGAGCCACACGGCATCTCTCACGAAGGGCCCGATCACCCAAAAGTGCAGTTCCATAAGACGATTAAAGATGTTGAATCACGTTTGGGGGATGAAAACCTCACACTAGAAAGTTTCATCGTTACACCAACGCGATATGCGGCCGTTAAGGATCGTGGCTTGACCGTAGAGCAGTGGGAGTTTCTGCACGTGTTGTTTATGCATGAATCCGGCAGGGACTATATTGCCACGATGCTTGGTACTTCAAACTCTAATTGACTGAGTATCCAACTCTCTAAAGCACCTAGTGGAGTCGACTAAATTATCTAGCGGTGCAAACCGCTAGTAGTTTTTTCGATTAGACTTCACCAGCCTCTCCACCGCACTTGCTTTATGTTCTGGAGCTAGATGGGCATAACGCTCAGTCATTTGAATTGTCGAGTGCCCCATTAACTCCTTAACGGTGTACAAATCAACACCCGCCATAACGAGTTTACTCGCGAAAGTATGCCGGAGATCATGGAACCTAAAGCGCTCTATACCTGCACGGCGCATTAGCGGAGCCCACACTTTCTGTACCGTTACCAACTTTCGTTTTGTGACAGTGCTAGGAAAAACAAGTTCATTTTCCGCTTTCTCGAACCATTCTCTTAATATAGTGATCGATTCAGTGTTGAGGGGCACATGTCTTGTATGCCCCGACTTGGCAGTACTACCCATGACCACAAGGCTCTTTCGCTCGAAGTTCACATTTTCCCATTTAAGACTAAACGCTTCACCGCGCCTTAGCCCGGTATTCAATACAACGAGTACTAGCGGCTTCAAATAATCTACTAGTGCCCCAGTTAGCTCAGGGTACTTTTCTTTGCCCCTAGCTTCTCGCCAGGCATTGCCTGAATTTCTACTGTCGACAAGCTCTTGCTGTCGATCATCCAGAGCAGCTCTCAACCTATGCTCTTCATCCACAGACAAGTATCGGATAACACCTTTAGAATCTAATTTAAGCGGCTTAATTGTCTGCAAAGGGTTGGTTTCAATGACACCCCATTCCAAGGCTCTGTTGAGAACCGCCTTTAAGGTCGTCACAGATCGATTAATCGTGGATGGCGATAGACCTGCCTTAGATCGCTCTGTTCGCCATTTCTGAATCTCCCAAGCACTTATGTCTTTCAAGTTCTTTACGTAGAGGTGTTTAAAATTTCGGTGAAGTAGATCTAAGGTTTCTTGACCTCGCCGTTGGTGAGAAAGCGCCCAATCTTTGTACTTGTACTCTATAAAGCCCGCCAGCGACTCATGCTTAGCCCTTTGCCGCTTAATTCGCTCAGTTTGCTTCTCCTGCTGTGGATTGGACCCGAGAACTACTTCTGCTGATAGTTTCTCTGCTTTAAGTCGCGCGTTGGGCGCAGTCACCGCCGGGTATGCACCTATTCTGCTTCTTAGACGTCGTCCATCGGACGTTCTATAGGCAAAATAGAACGTCACTTTCCCTGTTGGCTGGACTCGAGCAAGAAAACCGGTCAGTAGGTCATCGACGATTTCATAAGGCTCGGTTTTAACCTCAACATCCTTAAGAAGTGTTGCTGTAATACGAGCTTTCATAACTTAAGTCCACATTAAGTCCAAATAAACATGACTTAAGCATACCTTCAGTGACAGCCAGTGACTACAGAAAAGATATAGATATTGAATTAAACACAATAATTACAGCATGTTATTGAGGAGCAGCTAGGAATAGCCAGACTTGTAGAGAATACTGAAAAACGTAGTGACCTCGCATTCATAATGCTGGGGTCCGTGGTTCAAATCCACGCATAGCTACCATATAAATCAATAGGTTAGACACGATTCGAGAATCATAATACTCCCGTGTCTAACCTATGTCTAACCTCTAAACGATCAAAACCTAAATTTTTCAGCTCAACCTTTTAGGTTTATCCTCTCAGCCACCCACCTCCCTCACGCAGTTAGCGACTCGACAAGTGGAAGCCGCACTGTCTAGAGCCTGTCTCTTATACACATCTCCGAGCCCACGAGACAGGCAGAAATCTCG
>CAJXUA010000032.1 GCA_913060695.1 uncultured Gammaproteobacteria bacterium
TACATGGATGTATTCACGGCGTGTCCAGCAGCGAAGTACGCCGCAGTGCCACTCGCGCTACGGAGCACTAATGTACGCAAGACCTAAACATATCTACAAAACCAGAGGGGCAATTCGGGGTGCTTTGATACAGGACCATGAGCCGCCCGGCCTACGGAGCACTAACAAATATTTTTAATGCTTCGGTCGCAGGCGTTTGATGACGGCGCTAGATGTAAGGATCACTCGATCTTCTACGCTCAATACCGCGCGCACAAACACCAGGGAGCCACCGCGACGGGTGACCTCGGCGACGCCGCAAACTAAGTCCCCTGCCACCGCAGGACCGACGAACTCGTTATTACAGGTAACGGTTGCCACACTTTCTTCCTTGCCCTCATTCGCCGCTATGCACAGAGTGTAATCCGCAAACGCCATCAACAACCCACCGTGGGCTGAATCATGGCTGTTGCAATGCTGCGCCTGCACACGAAAGGCACTGTGAATCACGCCCTGCTCGATGCGGAAGAAGAAGGGACCGATGCGATCCTCGGCAGTGTCTCCCGCCCAATGTCGGTACTGTGTCGGTACGTCATAATCTTGTGGGTTCATGGCGACTCTAGTCCTCGTCATCATCGTCGGTGGCGACATCTACTACCGCGCCGGCAACCTTAAAGGGCACCTTCGCAACTTCCAGGGTCACATCAACCGCGGTACCTACTACCGTGCCAAGACAGGCGCTCAGCATCAGGCTCAGCAGGGCGAGTGTTAACACTCTGGGTATACGCATACTTATTTCCTCGTGGATGCAAATAGCGGCTTTATCCGGTCAAGCCCTTCACCGCTGCGGACCATCTCGGCAAACTCATCGCCTAGCGCAGCACTCGCGCTTAGTACGGTCTGCCAATACGCTGCACGGGTATCGAAATCCATCGTCTCGAAATCTTTACGGTCCGGTATCTTGCCATAGGGTAGCTGACTAACAAAATCACGCGATGGCGCCAGCACCAAAACATTGTGGAAGTGTTCGGGCCTTGGCCTACGCCAAGGTAGGGATTTGTCGAACCAACCCGGAATGAAATGCGAATAGAAATGCGGGTAGAGCACTAGCCCCTCGCCGCTTTGAAAGGGCAGGTCAAAATGATAGTCGGTGATGCCGCCGTCCCTGTATACGCCATCGGGAGCGCCAGGAATATCGCGAACGCCCTCCAATACTAGCGGAATAGAACCGCTGGCCAGCAAAGCCTTGCGCACATTAGAAGTACGCAGGCGTACAAACTCTGTGGCAAACTCTTCTAACTCGCCCACGCTCTTGGTCAGTGGACCGCCATGAAACACTATGCGCTGAAAACTCAAGCCGAGTAGACGCCGACTAAGAAGATTCGTCAACGCGCTAACACCTAGTCCGGCCATTAGTGTCGAGCGGCGTTCGGAGGCAAGCAATCCACGCGCCCGGTCGGCGACTATATTCACTCGCACAAAGTTGTGCTCCGCAATCTCCTGCGCCCCGTTCTCCCCTAAGACGATGTCTACTAATGCCGCCGCCTCACGACTAATCTCCGCAACCGTTGGTGTCGCCGAATAGCGTTGACCCGAATAGTGTTTTGCCAGGCGGTCAAGCCCAGCGACGGGGTCGTGCAGGCCCAAACAGCTAAGACGCCAGGCTCCCGCTGAGGAGCCAAGTGTGACAAGTGGAGTCCGACGATGGGCGAAAAACTCACCAAACAAGTAGCGGTCAAGGCCATAGAGTACAAACCATTTCGGCCCGCCAGAGGCCCCCACGATAGTGTTAAAACTCGCGGCCTTCACCCCTTCCCTTTGCACCTGTGCTAGGGCGGTGGGCCCCGCATAGACTTCCAGTGCGCCCATTGCTCTTAGTTCCTTGTCCTGCGATCGAACTCGAAGGACTGACAGATATCGATGAATTGTTTAGCGCCTGTAGAGAGCGTCCGGCGCTTACGATAATACAGACCGAAGGTGAGGTCGATATCAGAGAAGCTTAGCCCCTCTAGCTGCACGAAGTTTGCGCATACGGCATTGGCCCGCAGGACTCGCTCGTCGACATAGCACATGCCTATATTCTTCGAGACCATATTAAGACGTAGTGAAAGGTTGCTGATCTCCCATATTGTGCCGAACTCATTACGCAGTTTCTCAATTGCGGGCCGCACATCGGGATCTTCAAGATGGGACACCATCAAAGGTATCTCCTGAAGGCTACCCTCTGGGTCGGCGCGCAAACGAGCTAAAGCAGGATGATGTTTACTGATCACCAACTTGCGTCGCTCTCTGAACAGGGCGATGGTCTCCAACAGGCTAGGCATCTGGTGCTGGAAGGGACCAAAACCCAGTTCGAGGGTATCCGCCAACACCCCTTGAATGATTTTACGGCTGGGCATCACGTCGACCTTGAGTCGCGTCAGGGGGTTGCTGTCGCAATAGTCCTCCAGCAACTCATTGCCGAATAACTGGCTCACTGAGCCACTCATGGCGATCTCAAGAGTAGAGGCTACGCCCTGACGGATGTCTGCGATGTCGGTGAGCACCTCGTGCTCCTCGTGCATCACCACATTCGCATAGGCCAGCAGACGCTGCCCGGATTCGGTCAAGGCTATAGGTTTGCCACGTTCGATCAGCAAGGTGTCTAGCTTGCGCTCAAGGTTGGCAATGGCCTGGCTAACCGCGGATTGTGTGACAAACAGTTTGTCTGCCGCGCTCTTGAAGCCGCCGGTATCGCAGACCGTTTTGAATACACGGACTTCCTGCGTTTCTAGATGGGTCGAGATAATCATTGCGCTGTGTTCTGACTCGAAAGGGGAATCCCCGCTATTAGAAGTGCTTAATCATGTATTAGCAATGCTAATTTTACGCGTATTTTAGCGATTTCTATAATACGCGCCACCAAAACTTCGAATACGGCGCAGCGCACAGCTCTTCCTGCTGCCGCAAACGGCCGCGACAGCCCTGTCGCGCTAGCCAAGACCCCTATCACACTATTAAAGAAGGTAAGACCATGTCAGATCAGTACTCAAAAGGCTTAGAGGGCGTTGTCGCCGATGAAACAAGCATCTGTAATGTGGAAGGCGATGTTGGCCGGCTCAGTTACCGCGGCTACCCCATCGAAGAGCTCGTGACCTTAAGTTTTACGCGAGTCATGTGGTTGGTACTTTTCGGCGAGCTGCCGACTAACGCGCAAGAGACAAGCCTAGAGAATTTCTTGAAGATCAACGGCGCAGTCGCCACCAACGAACTAGATACCCTTAACAGCCTGCCCCGCGACCTGCATTCGATGCGCATGTTGCAGTCGATGATTCCACTACTCGACACCAAGCCTGTCGGTCCTAAGGAACTGCCTTTCGACAACGATGAAGGCTACAACGGCCTCGCCGTTGTGGCGAAAATTCCAACCCTACTCGCCGCGTTTTATCGGCTGCAGAATAACGACGCAATACCCGCCTACAACGGCAGCAAGGCCTACCTCGACAATTTCCTGTCGATGTTCCTAGGCCAAGATGCAAATCCAGAGCATGTGCGCTATCTGGAGCAATTACAGATCCTACAATTGGAGCACAGCTTCAACGCCGGCACATTCACCTGCCGCGTCACCGCTAGCACCTTAGCGCCAGTCGAATCTGCGCTATCCTCTGCAGTCGGCGCACTCTACGGCAAGTTGCATGGTGGTGCCGATGAAGCGGCGCTAAACGAGGCCATCAAAGTAGGCTCCCCAGAAAAGGCAAAAGCCTATGTTCAAGACTTACTCGCCAATAAGGGCCGCCTGATGGGCATGGGCCACCGCGAGTATAAGAAGCTTGATCCACGCGCTGCCATCCTTAAGTCAATGGCCGAATGCTTGTGCAAGGGAACCGAGTACGAGAACGTCTTCCTCACGCTGAAAGAGATAGAGAAGGAATTCAATGCGGAGATGCAGAAGAAGGGCAAGGAAGTCTGGGCGAACCTAGAGTTCTATAAGGGCCCTGTTAATCTCGCCATTGGGATACCCGCACCCTACTTCACCGCAGGCTTCGCGATGTCGCGCAGTGTTGGCTGGCTGGCACACTTCCTAGAGTCCCGCGTCGACAATCGCATCATGCGCCCAAGTGCGCTCTACGTAGGCCCTGCTATCCGCTCACTATAACAGCCTGCACCGGGCTCGCATTCTTAGGGTCTGCTATACTGCAGGCCCAGCGAAGGTCGCAGCGAGTCCGGTATGCAACAGCTTTTCCCAACCCCAGCGCGACAGCGCTTAGTACTACTCGGTGGGGGACATAGCCATCTCTCCGTGCTGATGTATTTGGCCAAGAACCCCCTACCGGGACTAGACATCACACTCGTCTCCAGAGACATCGAAACCCCCTATTCTGGCGCCTTGCCGGCCTATATCACGGGCAGCTATGGCGAGGACGAACTGCACATCGATTTACGTCCACTCGCCGTGATGGCAGGTGTCCGAATCATCCAAACCCAGGTGGAGCAGCTCGATCTTGAGGCGAGAAAAATCCATTGCCCTGGGCGACCGCCTGTCTGCTTCGACTTCATCTCTATCAACATCGGGTCGCGACCAGACACTAGCCGCATACCCGGAGCACAGCAACACGCCCTAGCAGTTAAGCCTATTGATGTCTTCCTTAAGCAGTGGCAAAAGATTCGCGATGCGGCTCAGCTGGCATTAAGTGAGTCCAGGCGCTATGCAATCAACATCGTGGGCGGTGGACCTGCGAGTGTCGAGATGGCCTGCGCGTTTAGACAGGTGATTCTTGCTGATGGCAAAGTTAACAACAGTGATCTAGAACTGAACATAATTACTAGCGCCGACGCAATCTTGAGCGGACATTCCAAAAAAGCCCAAGCGCTTGCGGCGGCGAGCTTGGCTAAGAAGGGTATCACCGTACGTAGTGGCTGCGAGGTCACCGCTATCGAGCAGAAGCATATTCAACTGCGCAGCGCGACTGGGCAAGAAGTAATGCAAACCGATTGCTGCGTTATCGCCACTGGCGCTAGCCCAGCGAAATGGCTTGCAGACACCGGCTTAGCATTAGACGATCAGGGCTTCTTACAGGTCAATGAAACGCTTCAATCGACGAGCCATTCCTGGGTGTTTGCAGCAGGTGACATTGCCTCAATCGTTAACCACCCTCGACCAAAATCTGGCGTCTACGCCGTCAGACAAGGTCTGCCACTGGCCAAGAATCTACGCCGCTTCGCGCTTGGCAAACGCCTGCACAAATACCGACCTCAGAAACAGGCGCTGGCCCTGCTGAGCCTAGGCGATGGCAGCGCGATCGCTTCACGTGGGCGCTTCGCCCTGCACGGTCGCTGGGTGTCACGCTGGAAGGACATGATCGACCGCGCATTCGTCAGCAAATACTCTAAGTTACCCGACCCAGGCATTGCAGCAGTCAAGCATTCTGGCCAGATCTTAAGTGAAAAGCCCGCCCCCATACTGCGCTGCGCCGGCTGCGCGGCGAAGCTGCCCAGCAGCAGCTTGAGCGCAGTGCTGGGAGATCTGCATAGCTGCAGTCACAATGACATAGAATCCTCACTGGGCAGTGTCGAGGACACCTCGATCATAAGGCTCGAGGAGCAAAGGGTGCTCCTGCAGAGCGTGGATCATCTGCGCGCCTTCATCAATGACCCTTACCTGTTCGCGCGCATCGCAACAAACCATAGCCTAAGTGATATCCATGCCATGGGAGCAACGGCACACTCGGCACTGGCCATCGTCAGTCTGCCCCATGGCGCAACCGAGATAATGGAAGAGCAACTTCTGCAGGTGATGACAGGCTGCACCGAGGTGCTCAACGTCCACAACACCGCCCTTATCGGCGGTCACACGAGTGAGGCGGAATCCCTCAGCTTCGGCCTTAGCGTTAATGCCTTTGCCGACCCGGAGCAACTACTACGTAAGACGGGCATGCAAGCGGGTGACCTGCTAATCCTTAGTAAGGCACTTGGCACCGGCACGCTGTTCGCGGCGGATATGCGTTACCGAGCCCGACACCGCTGGATCGCCAATGCTCTTGCGCAGATGCAACGCTCCAATCAGATGGCCGCTCACTTGTTCTTACAATATGGCGCCAGCGCCTGCACCGATATCACAGGCTTTGGCTTACTTGGGCACCTCGGCGAGATGATCTTGCCTCAAGGTTGCGAGGTGAGCCTACAACTCGGCGCTTTGCCCCCATTAGACGGTGCACTAAGCTGCTTCGAGAAGGGAATATTTAGCTCGCTTCACGCGGACAACGCGGAGCAGGCGACACTCCTGCGCAACGAGACGGACTTTGCCCAGCATCCGCGCTTTCCCCTACTGTTTGACCCGCAGACGGCAGGAGGACTTCTATGCAGCGTAGCGCCAGAGAAGGCCGCCGCCTGCGTCCAGCAATTGCACGACAGTGGCTACACCGACGCCGCATGCATAGGCCGAGTCATCAGTACCGGCCAGCCTAGTGCTAGCGTGCTGTTAGAGGATTGATAGCAGGGTGGCAATTGGCTCTCCAACTGCGCTTACGGTATAGTCGCACTTCATCCAAATCTGCCCTTGCTAATTGGGTATATGAATCGTAATTCGAGTAGATCATTATGAAGACACGCTTACCCGCCCTGTTCAGCATCGCACTGTTCACCATGCTCAGCAGCCTTTCCTTGCCTAGCTTCGCGCAGGCGCGAGCACCAGCGGTCATCGATTCGGAATTGGCGCAGACACACTACCGTCGTGGCAACACCTACAACAATATGGAGCGCTACGACGAGGCGATAGAGGAGTACCAGCTGTCGATCACTGCCGACCCTAATTTCGCTGACTCCGTGCGCAATCTCGCCAACATCTTCTATTTCCAGGAACGTTACGAAGAAACCATTCCCTTGTTGCAGCGTTTCATCACTCTGCAGAAAGAGACAACCGCCGGCAAGATCGCCGCGTACAACACATTGGGTCAGTTGCTACGCGACGCGCAGCGCTTTGATGAGGCCATCGAGATCGACGAATTGGCAATACAACACGACCCCGAGAACAGCTCTCAGGTGTATGTGATGGCGAACACTTATTTCAATGCAGGTCGTACAGACTATGCAGTGCGCATCTACAAGAAAGCTCTCACGGTCTTTCCAAACGACGCCTTTATACACCGCTCTCTAGGCCGCATGCTCGAAGATGTAGGCCAATTACAGGAAGCGTTGTTAGAGTACCGTGCAGCCGCGGAGTTGAATCCAGATTCGCAGTTCTACCGCGACCTAGTGATGGGGCTAGAGACTCGCCTCGCTCAGTAAGATCGAGCGCTGTTCGACAGTTAATTTGCTCAGCTCGGTGACCTTGGCGTAGAAGCGCGTCAGGTCACCCTCCGACTCTCTTAACAGGCCCGCGAAACTGGGCACTAGATCGTTATAGGAGGCCACGGTGCCTAGCTGGGCATTGTTCAAAGGCCCCGCGAACCAGCGGTCGTAGCCTCTATAGTCCCAATCCTCGCGAAAACTTCTATACTCTACACGCAATGCCTCTTGCACGAGCGCCTTCTCCGCGCGCATCGCCTCTTCTTCCAAAGGCCCTGCGTACAATGCATCGAGTTTCTCACGGTAGCGACTCACCAACGCCACGAAGGCTTTGTCGATGAGGGCCTCACGTTCCAGTTGGGCCATTAGCCCTGGCTGTGGGTGGAGCTGCAACCAGCGGCGCAGCCCCTCTTGCTCCATGAAGGTGGCAAAACTCTCATTGAAAGTAGTGTCGCCCGGCAGATACACGAGCCTATGGGCTAGCTCGTGAAATAGCAGCGACAGCAGAACATGATCGGAGCGGCGCAATACGGCACTGGTGATGGGATCATCAAACCAGCCTAGGGTGGAATAGGCATCCACGCCGCCACTGTAGACATCCAGTCGCTCACGCTCCAGAGAGTCTGCGAAATCGCGCGCGCGGCGCTCAGAGAAAAAGCCGCGATAAGAAACGCATCCTGCAATTGGGTAGCACCAAGTCTGTGACTGGGTGGAGAACTCAGGAGCCGCGAAGACATTCCACACCACGAAGGGACGGTTAAGCTCCACATAGCTTAGATAGCTGCTACCAGTGTCTAGCAACAACTGCTCTTCGGCGAACTGTCTCGCCTCTAAAATGAGAGCGAGCTTGCTGCGAGTCTCTTGAGCAAGGCTCTCATCCCTTAACAAAGATTGAATCTCTTTGCGGCCGAGTAATAGCGATAACTGGCCCTGCGCAGCCTGGCCGTAGTAGGAGATAGTCTCGCAGGAGACAAGCACCGCGAGAATTAGTGCCGCGAGTAATGCCCGGGGCAGGAGCCTTGCTAGCGTGACTCCCCCGACTCTCATTCGGCTACAGCTATCTCGATCTCGAATAGATCGGCCCAAAGTTTACCCGTTACGAATAGCCGGCCACTTCCTGCACTGGCCTCTGGGTCCGCGCTAGGGATCCATGCGATTCCGTTGAGAACCCCATCGCTTCCACCAACAGTAGTCTCGTCGATGAGTCCATTGAGATCGACCACACTATTGATATTGCCGTTAGCAGGGTCTATGCGCACAATCTCGTTCGTCATCCAGACGTTCGCCCAGACCTCGCCGTTGATGTACTCCAACTCGTTGAGATTACGAATGGGGCGCCCCTGTAGCGTGACCTCAACTGTGCGCGATACTTGAAAAGTCTCCGGGTCTATAAACTGCAAAGTGGCACTGCCATCGCTCAGAATCAATTGTTCGCCATCGAAAGTAAGACCCCATCCCTCGGTAGGGTGGTAATGGGAGGTGATCGTCTCGAAGCTATTGAGATCATGCACAAACACGATATTGGATTGCCAAGTGAGCTGAAAAATTCGCTCGCCTACTATGCTGATGCCCTCTCCGAAATAACGACTCGCGAGGCGCTTACTCTGCAGCACCTGTCCATCTTCAAGATTGATTTTGCTCAGTGTTGAGCGGCCATTCTTGCCAGTGCCTTCGTATAAGAAACCGTCATGGAACTCTAAGCCCTGAGTGAACGAGGCAGTATTATGGGGATAGCGGGCCACAATCTGATAATCATAGATCGGCACCTCTGCCACGACGGGCAGTGAGAAAAGTAGCAACGCAATTACATTTAAAAACGATTTCACTATCAATGCCTATTCAGATGAAGCTAGTAGCGCAAGCTTAGCGCGCTGATGAAGCCCTAAATTACGCTAGCGACGAGGCGCAATCAAGATACCCGCGAAAGAAGCCCACCTTTATATCGCTAGCCAATTCAGCGCACAAACCGCATCAATCACCATAAAGGCACAAATTCTCGCACTACGCTAAGAACGTGTCATAGACTTGTTTCTGAAGGAGCAAGCCATCGGGGTCTGCGGCGGTTTTTAACTCGCAGAACTTATTAGACCAGTCCGAGGTTCTGGTGCGTATCGGCGGATTCTTCGCCTCCATGCAATCGATCACAACCGCAGCCACCTCGTCGCAACTTTGATAGGCAGAATCCCCTCGCGCTTGTGCGCCTCCAATATACTTCTGGATAATCGGCAGGTATTCATCCTGCAACATGCCACCAGACGCCTGCACATGGGCAAGGGCCGCATTCGCGAACTCCGAACGAATACCACCGGGCTCTACACTTGTGAAGTTAATGCCGAAAGTAGGCTGGACGTAGCAGGCTAGCGACTCTGTATACCCTTCCACTGCGAACTTCGAAGCGCAATACACCTCGTTGAAGGGCTGCCCCACTAAGCCACCAACAGAGGAGATATTGATGATGTGTCCAGAGCGTGCCTCGCGCATATGCCCAATGACCGCCTTAGTCGTGCGCACCACCCCCATGAAGTTGACGTTCATGATCCAGGCTATATCCTCCTCGCTCGCCTGCTCTGTTGAGCGCACGAAACCCGACCCGGCGTTGTTGATCAACACATCGATACGCCCTTCTTTTGTGAAAATCTTCTCAAGGCAGATATTCACGCTCGCAGTATCGGCGACATCGAGAGGAAGTACTTCCAGCGTTACCTGCGCGGCGGCGGCCGCCTCGTCTAACGCAGCTCTCTTACTAATGTTACGCATGGTGGCGTAGACCTTATGCCCCTTCTGTGCGGCCTGTACGGCGATTGCGATGCCGAGTCCTGCGGAACAACCTGTGATCACAACGATTTTTGACATAGCTCTCTCCGGTAGTGAGTTGCGCGCATTGCACGGCATTGTTTAGCCGCACTTTCTAGGATGACAGTATGCATGTTAGAGTGCGCTCTAAGTCAAGCTTTCCCTCCCACTACAAATGAGCGTATCCCATGAGCCAACTAAGTGTTTCCGAAGCCGTCGCCGAGACGGGCCTTAGTGCGCATACCCTGCGTTATTATGAGAAAGAAATGCTGCTGTACGAGGTTCCGCGCGACAGTGGGGGCCGACGCTTTTACACACGCGAGCTAATCGCGGCAATCAAGTTCATCAGCGCGTTGCGAGCCACAGGCATGTCGATTCATGGCATCAAAGACTATATCGACCTGTATCGACGCGGGGAACACACTGCTCAGCAGCGCATGGGGCTGTTGCAGTCTCATGAAGAAGCGGTGCAGGCCCAACTCAAAAAAACGCGCGCTAGCTTGAATATGATTCAACGCAAGATTGCGCTTTATCAATCACAACTCGACGCGGTTGCCCCGAACAAGCAACGCGCATAAGGACACTAAAATGAGTGAGAATTGCTTATTCTGTAAGATCGCAGCGGGCGAGATTCCATCGACTGAAGTCTATAGCGACGAACATATTGTCGCGTTTCGCGACATCAGCCCAGCGGCACCGCAGCACATCCTGTTGATTCCCCGCAAACACATTCAAAGTGTGGCGGCCCTTGCAGAGCAAGACGGCGAACTCATGGGCAAACTGCTGCTCACGGCGAAGCAAGTGGCTATCGACCTGGGGATAGCTGAATCGGGATACCGCTGCGTTCTGAACACAGGGGAGGATGGAGGGCAGACAGTTCACCACCTGCATTTACACCTACTGGCGGGCCGTCAGATGAGTTGGCCGCCGGGCTAAGAAAGCCCTTGCGCAGACGCGAGTTCTTGCAGGCTTTCTCGGCTCGCACTATAGACTCCTCGTTCCGTAATCAAGGCACTTACCAAGCGCGCAGGCGTGACATCGAAACCGAAATTATTCACGGCACTGTGACTCGTCATCACCTGCACACGCGTCAGCTCACCCTGCGCGTTGAGCCCCTGCATATGGGAGACCTCTTCGCCATGGCGCTGTTCGATGGGGATCTCCCGCACGCCATCGGCAAGAGTGAAGTCGAACGTAGACACCGGGAGCGCCACATAGAAAGGCACCCCGTTATCGAAGGCCGCCAAGGCCTTTAGATAGGTGCCAATCTTATTGCACACATCGCCATTCGCGGTAGTACGATCGCTGCCGACGATGCACAAATCCACCTCGCCGTGCTGCATCAGATGACCGCCCGCATTATCGACAATGACAGTATGCGCAATGCCTTCCTGCTGTAATTCCCAAGCCGTTAAGAACGCGCCCTGATTGCGCGGCCGAGTCTCGTCCACCCATATGTGCACTGGTATGCCTTTGGCATGTGCCTTATAAATTGGTGCTAGCGCGGTTCCCCAGTCGACCGTGGCAAGCCAACCGGCATTGCAATGGGTGAGGATATTGAGGCAATGCGCGTCAGGATCTAGCGCGAGTTTCGCCTGCCATGCTTGTTCTAGTAAAACGCAGCCGTGGTCGCCAATTGCGCTACAGGCCTCGGTATCCTCGTCCGCCAAGCGTTGAGCAAGCTCCAGCGCCACGGCGACACGTTCGGATTGCGGCGTAGCCTCCAACTGCGCGGTTACACGCTCCAGCGCCCAGCGCAGGTTCACCGCCGTAGGACGGGTCGCCAACAAGCGCTCATAGATCAATGCAAGGCTATGCTCGCCCCCGCGTAGTGCTAGGTAGACCCCGAAGGCCGCCGTTACGCCAATCAATGGAGCGCCGCGCACCTGCATGCTCGTAATCGCATGGCAGGCTTGGTCGAGGCTTGTCAGTGCTAGGGTCTCGAAATGGTGTGGCAGCCGTGTCTGGTCGATAATACGTACACACTGCTCTTGCGCATCGAAAGCTATGGTCCTATATGCCTGCCCATCTACGCGCATGGCGTCTCCTCAAATGACCCTGTCATTGCCGCCGTCCACCGCGACTTGTGCGCCGGTAGTGCAGGCGAATGCCGAACCCGCCATCGCAACGGCCAATGTGGCCACATCGTTTGCACTAACAGATTTGCCCAGCACATTCTGTTTCTTATAGTCGTCGACACTGAGCTTATAGTGCGCGGCGCGCTGCGCTAATACCTCATCGGTCCATATCCCCGTATCGAACACAGCATTCGGGTGAATGGTATTGACCCGGATGCCTTGCCCCCCAAGCTCGAGAGCAGCCACTCTCGCCAGCTGCGCTAAGCCCGCCTTAGCCACGGAGTAGGCGCCCGCCCCAGGCCCCGGCGCTGGCACATTCTTCGAGCCTATAAAAATAACGGAGGGTTCGAGACCATTGGCGAGGTAAGGGCTGCAGTTGCGCAACAGGCGCATATGGGAGCTGAGGTTCAAGGTCAGTGAGTGCTCCCACACGGTATCGTTCATCTCGCTCAATGCAAGGCTCGGCGGGAAGCTACCGGCATTGCTAACTAGGATGTCGATGCCACCGAAATGCGCTATGCCTTGCTGTATAGCTTGTCTCATTTGCTGCTCGTCGGTGACATCCGCTTGCACTCCAAACACCTGCGCAGAGTCCCAGGCCTGAAGCACTGTCGCGCTAATATCCAATGCAATTACTGCGGCGCCCTGGGCCTTGAAACTCTCCACACATGCCTTGCCTATTCCCGAGGCTGCGCCAGTGACAAGCACTACTCTACCTTCGAACTGCGAGCGCGACTGCGCACGCTTGAGCTTGGCCTGCTCCAACTCCCAATATTCTAAGTCGAACTGATCTTGCCCAGGCAATGCGGTCCAAGCTCCTAGTTTTTCGCCCCACTGAATCGCCTTCACCGTGTGCGCACTGATATCAGCCACAATATTCAAACGCTTCGACTCAAACGCGAAATAGAGCATACCCTTGCCTTGCCAGACTCCGGTGCGCGGCAATAGATCTAGACAAGTATGGAAGTCCGCCGCATGACGGTCGAAATAGGCTTGGTAACGCTCGCCGAATTGCTCCAGCCCAGCGCTCGGATCGGCATCGAATAAGGCCGAGAAGGGTTTAGTATGAATGCTGTGGTCAGGGGTCAGCGGTCCCCGCGTTGCGACCTGCTCGACATTACTCAGCGTGGCAAAACCAACGGCCTCCTCACTGAAGTTCCAGCGGAGCAACAGTGGCCGACCCAGCAGCCTCGCCGCTTGCTGCCTCAGCTTTGCAAGCGCTTGAAACTCCTCCACTGCTGGCGTGTACTGCGCGGTCGCCACTTGCTCCCACGCGCCTTGCCGGCGCAGATAATCCTCGGCTTTAGACACAAGTTCTATCATGTTCTCGTAGCTAGTCTTGCAGTCATCATCGAAGGTGATAATGCCGTGGTGCAATAACACGATGCCTCGCAAACGCGACCAATCTACGTCTCGGGTTGCTTCACACACCTGCTTGGCGAGGATAAAGCCGGGCATGACATAGGGCAGCACCAATACCTCATCACCGTAGATCTCCTGCAGCGCAGACTCACCGTTGGGGCTATTGCTAATCGCGACCACGGCGTCGGCATGTGTATGATCGACGTAGCGCAGTGGCACTAAGGCATGCAGAATGGCCTCGACCGAGGGGGTTGGTGCCGCAGGATCAAGCAAGGCTAGGCGCAATTCCCGCATCATGTCGGTATCACTTAAGGACTGGAGCTCTGCCAAGGCCTGCAGATGCTGCAATCTAACGGGCGCGAAGCCACCTGCTGCGATGCTCTGCAGGTCCCAGCCCGAACCTTTAACATAGAGCACTTGCTCTATCTCTCCAAAGACATTGCGCTGCTCTCCCTTCACGGAGGTATTGCCGCCGCCATGGAGCACGAGGTCGGCATCGCGGCCAAGTAGCTGAGAGCTATAGACGCGCAGCCCAAGGTGGCTATCGCTGGCGAAGCGCTCTGCATCCTCTGCATTCCATTGACTCAACATAGGCCCCTCTTCTCAGATTACTGTCTTAGAAATGAAAAACGCACCCGAGGGTGCGTTTTTGTTGCCAGATCCTTACGAATCAATGGCTTGTCACAAATCGAAAGCTTAGGGCTCTACGATGGAGATACTAGCGATACCGGCCTGACGGGCAGAATCCATAACCAAAACCAGAGTGTTCACGCTTGAGCGAACATGAGGCTTGACGATAACGGAGGCTGCTGGATTTTCGGCCTTCAGACGGTCGATGTTAGAGCGAATCTGGCTTTCCTGAATCGGGCGTGGCTCGCCGTTCAGAATGATGTCGTTGTTAGCGCCGAGCTCGATAAGGATGTTCTTCTTATCGTCATCTTGCTCAGGAGGCGTTTCATTGTTCTCGTTACTCGCCGCATCGATGGCAGTTTCGGAAAGGAATGTTGCCGTTACTACGAAGAAAATCAATAGGATAAACACCACGTCCAACATTGGGGTGAGGTCAACATTGCTCTCGTCGTTTTTTCTTGTGCCTGCGAGTTTTCTCATTACTGTCTACCTTAACGTGATTCTAGTGATCGCTTCTTGAAAATCAGGGGCTGATCAACGCTTCTGGATGCCTATTGAGGCTGCTTGAAGGCCCAAGTATACCCGATAATAGTCTGACCACAATACCCGCAATACACCGATAATCGACCTTCTTTGCAGGCATTGCCACGCACCGAAAGTGGGCGCAAGCAGGATTGACGTCTCTCACTCCCCCAGCCAGAGACGTCTAAGCCATCACTGCAGCGAAGAGATCGTAAACTGAACCAGTTCAGCGAGATTCTTTGCAGTCTTGCCATCGCGGGAGTTCACACGTAGGCCATATAGAGAGTTCATCAATGCATCGGCAGCGAACTCGGCGCTAACACCCTTCTTCAGCTTGCCGTCCTTGTCAGCCTCTTTGAGGCGCTTGACTAAGGCTTTGCGAACTACAGCAAAAGATGCGCGAACGATCTTCTGGATATCTTTGTCGTAATTAATGCTCTCGCAGAAAGAGTTAACAAGTAGGCAACCCATAGCGCGCTGCTTGTTGCTCACTGACAACACGGTCAAGTCGAAGTACTTCTCTATTGCAGCCCAAGGTGCCAAGTCTGCATTATTTAAAGAGGCGTCCAAGTCTTTTGCAATTTGCTTGTTGTACTGATCCAGACAAGCCTTGAAAAACGTGTCCTTATCACCGAATGAATTATACAACGTACCACGATTGATGCCGGTTACATCTAATAGCTTCTGTACGGAACTGGCTTCGAATCCTTCGCGCCAAAATTGCTCCATTGCATTGTTCAATACATCGTTGTACTCAAACTCAACTGGTCTTGCCATAATAAATGCTCAGTCTCTTAATCTAGGTAATTGAGGAATGATCGACTATGTTGACCGTCAATCAGCAGGGGGTTTAGTCGGGCGGCATTGTAGTATAGGCAGCAGTTTTTTACATCTATTGATACAAAATACTACATTTGTGTCGCTGCCCATTCGCACAATGAGACAGCAGATATCACATAATGAATTAAGCCAGTATAGCCGACACGCTAAACTCCTGAAAAACCTAACGATATCGTAAATAGTTCAGACTGAGCGATTCTGGAATCTGCTGCTTTTTCGATCACACTGCCACGCTCGGCAGCCTAGAAAGAACATCCGTTCTATTTTGAGATTTCACAGAGCTGACAATCACAGCCCTGCAGCAGTTACTATCAAGCCAATCAAGCCACCTAACACACCGCCCCAAACCACCAACCAACCGAGATGTTTCTTGATCATCGTCTGCACGATCTCCTTGACTAGCTGCGGGGTTAACTCCTCGAGCCGGCGCTCAACGATGTGCTCGATACGCGTATACAGACTCGCCTTGCCCTCGCCTGCGTTGGCAAGCCCTTCGGCCATAGAGGCGCGGAAGGCATCGGAATCTACTACGGCACGAAAATAATCACGCATCTTCGTGACAAAGGGTTCTTTCAGTGACTTCAAGGCATCACGACCGCCCAGCATGCCTAGCATGCCGCCAAACGAGGATGCCATGATGACATCGAGCAAAGACTCGAACGCTTTCTCCAGATCCAGCTTGTCGATTAATTTGAGCAGTTCGCCGTCGAGACTATGGGAAATGCCACCCGACTCTTTGAAAAACTTCTCGATATTCTCTGGGCTGAAGAACTGCTGCATGATGAGTTTGCGAATACCATTCTTGAACTCCTCGAAATGCAGGGGAACTACGCCAGAGCCATAGAATCCTGGCACGCGCTCGAAGAGCATGTGAATGGCTAACCAATTGGTGACACTGCCGGACAAGGCGAACAGGCCCATAGTCAACAACCAATGGGCGCCCTCGAAAGGCAGCAAGCCAGCTAGCACTAGCCCTAGCGCCACAATATTCGTCACTAAACTCTTATCAATATTCACATTCGAACCTAATTTGCTGTGCGCGAGGCGCGCATAATAAGGGAAAACAGAAGGCCTATTCAACAACACGGGGGCTGCTACAGGCGGCGGTGGCTTTGTACCGGCATCTTAGCGCGAAGCTCGTGCAGTGCGTCTAAGTCGATCTGAGCGCAGGCGAAACCCTCGCCTTTGTCAACTTGCGCCAATACCCGACCCCACGGATCGACGATCATAGAGTGGCCGAAGGTCTCGCGTTTCGCATTGTGCACGCCGCCATGATTCGCGGCTAACACATAGCACTGATTCTCTATTGCGCGAGCTCTTAGCAACACTTCCCAATGCGCCTCGCCCGTCACCTTTGTGAACGCCGAGGGCACTGTCAGTATTTCTGCTCCTCCGCCGAGTAGGCGGCGATAAAGCTCGGGAAAGCGCAGATCGTAGCAGATGCTCAGACCTAGGCGCCCCATGGGAGTATCGGCCCAAACTACTTGATCACCAGCCTCGAAGCTCTCGGACTCCGAGTACTGGGCTTGCTTATCCTCCACCTGCACATCGAATAGATGCATCTTGTCGTAGCGGGCAATTACCTCGCCCGCTGGGTCGTAGACCAGACTCGCAGGGCGCACTCGACCATCGTTAATGGTCTGCACCTCAGTCTCTCCAGATCGCAGCGGGCGAGTCGCCATCGGCATAGTGCCCGCGACTAGAAACACTTGCCTCCTTATTGCCTGCTCACGCAGGAAACCTTGCAGTAAGGCCGTGCCATCGCCCTCGCGCTCGGCAAACTGACTTAGTGGCCCGCCGTCGAGGACCGCGAAATTCTCCGGGAGCAAGATCAACTTCGCACCCGCTGCCGCTGCCTTCCCGATAAGCGCCTCTGTCGCTCGAAGATTGCGCTGAACATCTTCTGTGCTGACTAGCTGCACTACCGCTACAGTGTGCTTCCTCAAAGTGAGACTCCTCTTAGTTGTTGCTGGCGGGCACAGCGGCCCCATTGCTAGCGGGCGCGCTCTGTCCGTTCGTCGCTGGCACGGCTCGGCCTCCAGGCGGTGCCGCGGGAGCGCCGGGAGTCCCAAATACTTGGTTGAGGCGTGGCTCCAAGCCATCCCATGGACCTTTAAGGGTGTATTGCGCACTGGTGAGGCTGTCCACCTGGTCCCCGAAAATCTGATCGAACAGGAATACGCCTACAGCGACTTGCCAGTTAATGAGATTATTCAATACCGCGATGCCGCTCATCCACGGAATATTATCGCTCAAGGGCAGGGTGATATAGAGATTGCCATCGATCGTCTGCTGAGCTAAATCGAGCTGCCCGCTGACCTGAAATAGACTAGCTGGCCCGATGATCTGAAGTCGGTCCACGATATCTACAATGCCGTCATTGATTCTCAGGGAACCATTGATCTGCTCATAAGATAAACCGCGCCTGAGCAAATCATCGCTAAAACGCAGGCGCCGCACCAAGGCATCGAAATTGATGATACTGATCAGCTTGAGCGCCCCATTGGCTGCACCTGCACTGCTCTGTAGGAAGCGCCCTTCGAAGACCTTCAAATCGACATCGCCACTGAGAGACTCTACCGCGAAGAACGCGGGACTCCCGGCCCAATCGACGCTGGTAATAAACTCTGCACTACTACTCTCAAGGCTTGGCGCGTAGCCGAAATTGCTCAATACCGTGGCAAGATTGCCTGCCTCTAGGACAGAATTAAAGTAACTATGGTGATCACTGCCATCGTAGGTCCACATGAAGCGGCCCTCCTCGCCCTGTTTACCGGCACGCACCCCTCTCGTCTCGACCAGCAGATTGCTGAATACAGCCCCACTCGGATTAGGTTCGATCGTAAACTGCCAGTTGCCGTAGTCCGCATCGCCTCGCTGCACATTCGCCGCGCGGAAATTCATATAGGGAAAATCCCGCGGATCGACATCGGCGAGAATATCGACGCGCTCTTGCTCTAACCAGTAAGCGTCGTCTGCTTGCGGCGGACCAATGAGCGTTAGATCGAAGCTGCTCGCCAAACTGTCGCCTTCCTCCGGCTCCGGCGGCGCCGGGAAAACTAGGCGGTTGAAATTGACGTCTAGGGGCTCATCGCTCGCGTAGGGGACCTGCACCTCGCCCTCGACGGTAGTGCTGGCTAGCGACAGCTTCCAGTATTGCGCCTCGCTAGCAATCTGGACATTCAAATCTTTGGCGTTCTGCCCAAAGGCATAGGCATCCGCTATAGTGACATCCACCGCGTTGATGGCATTGCGTAGGCTCGAGAAGTTGCCACTATTAGAGCTTGCAGAACCTCCTGTCGCCGTCTCGCGCAAGGCCGCCATCCACTCTTCGTAGTCGAACCGCTGCAAGGTGCCGAGCACATCGAGGCCCGGCGCATTGGCATTCAGACGCCTAACACTCACACCCTCATTCTGCTTGCCAAGGAAGACTAAACCACTACGAATCTGCCCATCGCTCAGGCCAATATTGACCGAAGTGATATCCCCCAAGGTGACGTGCAGATCTTCTCGGGTATCGAGGAAGTCGATAGTCATGTGCATTGGCATCGCGGCATCGGCGAGTTTCTTGAAGGGCGCTGGATAGTTCATCTCTACGCCCTCTAGCTTGCTGTCTATCGTAAGTCTGCGCCGCGGCGCCGTCGCAGCGGCTTGAGCGGCTGACTCGGCGGGTTGCGCAATCTCGAGAAGCGCCATGTAATCCATTTTGCCGCTAGTACGACCCAACATATCCACTACAAAGCCACTCTGCTTAGGCCAAGCCCTTAGAGCAGTAACCTCGACGGCACCCTCGATCTCCACACGGGTATTGGTGGTGCGCGCGCCATCAACACTGCTGAGCAGACTCATCGAGATTGGCTCGTCGAAAAGCGTGGCGGTGACACCCTCGCCCGTCAGCCCAGTACTGCTGTTGTACTGTAGCGCGCCATTTACAGTGTCGAAACGCAGCTCAAACTCCGGAATATAGAGCGTGTCATCGCGTAGCTGCAGAGCCACATCGACCACGGGCGTCGACCCCGCGATGCCCAAAGGAATGCGCAGATCTAAGGCCAGATCGACTTCGCCCTGCCCCTGCCAATCTGCAATATAGTTTCCAAACCCGCGGGTGACCGGCGTCTGCTGTAGATAGCCTAGTGCTTGCTGCGTATCACCAGAGCCTTTTCCAGTGACCGTCAGCCAGTTGCCTGATCCCGTTTCATTCGGCCGAATCGCCGCGACTGTCGAATCAAAACCAATGCCGAATGATTGCCCCGTGCTCACTTGGATATCAACATTGCGATCGCCGATAATCACGTGTCCATTTAGACTATCTAACGTTGGCCACTGCGGGTCGAAGCGCAGCGTGCCATTCTCCACATTGAACACCATCTGCAGGGTTCGGTCGTTAGGCTTACTGCTGGGCAGCACAGAGCCTCGGTAAATCAAACCACTATTGACGGCGGTACCATCGAGGATTGCGCCGTCAAGCCAGGTCATGAGGCTGCGCAGGCCTTCCTTCACCTCCGGTGCGTTAGGCAAGTAGATCGCTTTCTGACTGATGTCGCCGCGACTAATTCCGACCATTAATTCCAGATTCGCAACGGTGTCTTCGTCCATGACCTTCTTGGTAAATAGCGAAAACTGTGCTCGCCCTGTAACAGCCTCGGACTCCGCCACGATCACGCTACTACTAAGAGTGAGCAACATGCCTTCTGTCACATCGAGATCGACACTCACCCGCCCGTTGATACGGTCGTAGACCCAAACATCGTTGAACATGGTCGGCAATTGAAACATCAGGCGGCGAGACTCGACATCGGCAAAACCACTTAGGCGTCGTTGTCGAATATCGAAGTTCAGCTCGGTGTAGCCATCGATACCCCATATGGCTGGCACCCCGCCACGGGCGTTCATCGCGACATCGTTCAGATTGGCGACCAAGCGCATCGCTGCATTGTCGCTTGGCTCATCGCTTAGCGACCATTCCAGATCTAAGTTCTCGAGCTCGCCACGCGGGTTGTGGCCGAGTAGCTGAGCATTACCTTCTTCCGGTAGAAAATTCGATGCCCCCAGCATTCCGGTAACGATACCGAGATTTAGGCGATCGGCCTTTAGATTGAAATGCTCCCCTGCCGAGAAGTCTGCGTAAATATTACTCTCGCTCCACTGCGACTCGTTCCAACTAAAACCGAATTTCTCTAACCACAGCTCCCAGGCCTGATCAGCCCCCGTGCGCTGCACATAAAATTGCGCCCCCAAGTCTTCAACTAGATAGGGCTGTGGCAAACTCAGACCAAGCCGCGACAAGTTGATATTGCCCTGTGCCGAGCGCAACTGACCATCGCTAATTGATACCCATATCTCAGCATTGCCCTCAAGCGTGGTGAGGCTAGCGCTATCGCTGAAATCGCGAGAGACGATTTCGGAATAATCGGTATCGGGTAGTAGCACATAGAGCAGCCCTTGCAGCTCTGCAACACTTTGACCGCTAAGCTCCGCGGCGATGCTCAAGGGGCCGATTACATCACTTTGCCAAACATCGAGATGTAGATAGTGCTGTTCGTTGCGATTCTGCACACGCAGGCGACTGCGCTCGAAACTGCGAGTATGACCACTGGCTCGGCGTAGAGTTAGCTGGAGATTACTAAGCGTCAGGTCGCTCACGCGAGAAATTAAGTCCAAGGCCTGATCAGCGTCGAGAGCGACGGAAGGGTCAGACTCGAAACCGAACAACTGCCAACGACCGTCCGCGTCCTCTTCAAGAGTGAAGGCGGGTTTCTCTATGTCGATTGAGGCAAGTAACAAACGCCGCTGCAGGAGGCTGGCCCAAGCATTGAGCTCTAGGGTGAGGGTGTCCACCTCCACAAGGCGCTCTTCGCCACCGGGCTGCGGGTTTGCGATCGCCACGTCGTGTAGGGTAATGATGGGGTTGAAACGGTTCCAACCACCCTCGATGCTAGCGAAGCGAAGCGGTTGGCCAAGACTCTCTGAGAGCCTGGTCTCGATTTCCCCATGATAATTGCCGACATAGGGTAGCAACTGCCGCCCGAGACTGACATAGACCGCCAAGGTCAACAGGAGGATGAGGGACGCTGCGAGTAACAGCGAAACAGTCTTTTTCAGTAGTGTCAGGATCATGGCGGCTTCGGCCCGAGGCCAGAGGCGTTGTGGGCTCTAGATGCAAAGCCCTAAAACAACACGACATCAAATTGCTCTTGAGTATACATTGGTTCCACCTCAAACCTGACCGACTTACCGATTAATTCTTCCAAATCAGCCAGAGTGCTGGATTCCTCGTCGAGCAGCCTGTCCACGACTGTCTGCGACGCCATGACCAGAATCACGTCGTTCTCGTACACCCTTGCCACACGCAAAATCTCGCGGAAAATCTCGTAGCAAATTGTCTCGGGAGTCTTGAGCCGGCCCCTGCCCTCGCAAACCGGACAGGCGCTACACAGTATTTGCCCCAGGCTCTCTCGCGTGCGCTTGCGGGTCATCTCGACTAGGCCGAGCTCGGACATGACACTCACCGAGGTGCGGGCATGGTCCTTCTCTAAGGCCTTGGTCAGAGTGCGCATAACTTGGCGCTGATGTTCTGGGTCCACCATGTCGATGAAATCCAGAATGATGATGCCACCAAGATTGCGAATTCGAAGTTGGCGCGCTATCGCGGTGGCCGCCTCCAGATTCGTCTTAAGGATTGTCTCCGCGTGGTTCTTGCTGCCCAAATACGCGCCGGTATTGACGTCCACAGTGGTCATCGCCTCGGTTTGATCGATAATCAAGTCGCCACCCGACTTGAGCTTGACCTCGCGGCCAAGCGCCTTGTCGATCTCATCATCGATGCTGTAGAGATCGAAGATGGGGCGCTCACCAGCGTAACATTCCACGCTATTGCGGAACTCCGGTATGAAGTCTTGGATAAACTGCGATATTTCCTCGAAGGCGCTGCGCGTGTCGATACGAATTTTCTCGATGTCCGGTGTTATGAGATCGCGCATCGCACGCATGTAAAGCGGTACCTCCCGGTACAGAATGTGGACGTCTCGACTATCATTGACCCGGCGCTCGACCGCGCCCCACAGCCGTTTCAAGAAACGCACATCCTCTAGCATTTCCTCGGCGCTGCAGCCCTCTGCCGCGGTGCGAATAATAAACCCGCCCTGTCCTCCCATCTCCTCTTGCGCGATGCATTGTTCCACGAGCCCGCTCAAGCGCGCCCGCTCCTGCTCGTCCTCTAAGCGCTGCGATATCCCCATATGTGCGCTACGGGGCAGATAGACGAGGTTGCGCGATGGCAGGGTAAGATGGGTGCTTAGCCGAGCGCCTTTGCTGCCGATGGGATCCTTGATGACTTGCACCACGATGAGCTGACCTTCACGCACCAGGCTTTGAATCGGCAGCGGAGTCTCGTTGCGCACCTCGAAACCCTCTGGACTAATGGGTGAGATATCCGCGCTATGAATGAACGCAGCGCGCTCCAAACCGATGTCGACGAAGGCTGCCTCCATGCCAGGCATCACACGGATCACCTTGCCTAGATAGACATCGCCAACATGACCCTTGCTATGGGGACGCTCGACGAATACCTCCTGTAACAAGCCGTTCTCGATCAGCGCTACGCGAGTCTCCATGGGGGTGACATTGATGAGAATCTCCTCACTCATATGGCACTCCCCTCACTCATCCCAGTGCGAACACCGAACTCGGCCAATAGCTGCGCGGTCTCGAACACGGGCAAACCCATTACGCCGCTGAAGCTACCAGAGAGAGCACTAACGAACATGCCACCTAGGCCCTGAATGGCATAAGCGCCCGCCTTGCCGATGGGTTCGCCGCTAGCCCAATACAAGTCGATTTCCTGCTGAGTTAGTGGTTTAAAGCTGACATCGCTGCGCGAGAGTATGACCTGGCTTCGTGCGCCCAAGCATAGGGCTACGGCCGACAAGACTTGGTGTTGCCGCCCCGAAAGCAGTGACAGCATGCGCAGTGCATCGGCACGATCTGCGGGCTTGCCGAGGATTTGCTGATCACAGACCACGATAGTGTCGGATCCTAGTATCGGTAAAGTCAGCTGCGGATTCGATGACTGCACCGACAGGGCCTTCTCCAGCGCCAAGCGCTGCACGAAGTCTGCGGCGGCTTCGCCCACATGCGCGACCTCATCGACACTATGTTCGGCGAGGCTATGGGCAACGCCCATTTGAGCGAGGATCTCGCGGCGGCGCGGCGAGGCAGAGGCTAATACTATGGAATCGAACTGGTAGGACATGTTTCCTCAGGCTGGCCGCTGCGGGGATAATTCCCTGGCTAGCGTACTCCAAAACTGCGGCGCATCTGGCGCAGCAACACGAACATCCAAGGCCAGATAAAGGCGCTGGACAGGGCTCCTAGCAAAAACAACAGATTGGAGGCTACGGCCTGTTCGGCAGCGATCTTCATCCAATGGGTCATCATTAAATGTAAACCGATCAAGGCTAGGACGACGCCGCTCTGCTGAAGAGACGAGAACATGCGTAGGCGTTGATGCAGGCTAAGGGCGATATAGGCGATTATCGCTAGTGCCAGCGCATTGAGCCCCAAAAGTGAGCCCTCGAGAATATCCATCAACAGACCCGCTACCCAAGCAAAACCGATGCCCACGCGATAGGGCAAGGCCATCGCCCAATAGATAAGCACCATCGCGATCCATTGTGGACGGTAATTCATCGCCCACTCAGGGAAAGGCACTATGGCCAACAAGTAGGCGACGAAGAAGCTCAAGAAGATAACCCAGCTGCCATGTGTACGTTGATTCATCGCTTACTCCTGTCCTGCAGCGGGGTCTTCTGGCACGGTGTCTCCCGTTTCCGAAGGCACAGGCTCATCCACACCTAACGTTTCCGGGGCTGGGTTAACGACTTCTTCGAGGGGCTCGGCGCCTAACTCGTCGATCTGCTCTTCAATGCCGAGGCGCTTATCGCCCTTGCTGAGTGCATTGTCTACCCACACCGGTGCGATGCCTGACTGGCCGGAACGCTCGAGTTCATTGCTAGCCAAGGCCAACAACATCACGTGGCGAGTCCTATCCATCTGCGCGAGCGGCTTTGCCTTAATAGTGGCGAAGGGCTGGCCGCGGTCGTGCACCACACTGGTGACCTCGGCGACGGGATAATCCTTCGGGAAGCGTTGCCCAAGGCCGGAACTGACTAGCAGATCGCCCACTTCGATATCCGAGGTGTCGGGCACATACTCGAGCTCTAACTCCGGCACCTCGCCTCGACTACCTCGCGCGATTGCGCGCTCGCCGTTGCGGTTCACCTGCACCGGTGTGCCATGGCGAGAGTCTGTAATGAGCATCACCCAACTCGTGAAGGGCAGCACCTCGACGACTTGCCCCATCAGCCCATGGGCGTCCAGTAGGGCTTGCCCTTCCAGCACGCCATCGGTCGCACCGCGATTGATGAGGACGCGGCGCGAGCCAGTGCTAGAGGAGATATTGATGATTTCGGCGGTGAGTACGCGACCGTCGACATTCGCCGAGGCCTCTTGCAAGGCGCGAAGGCGGTTGTTCTCAGTGGCGAGTCCGGCCAATAACTGTAGCTCGCGCTGCGCAAAGAGTAGCTCTTCGCGCAGGCGCTCGTTCTCGTCGATGAGATCGCCATGGGAGACGAATACATCGTCTATCCAGTAAGAGATTCGTGCTGGGGTATCGGCAACCCAATAGACCGGTGCCGTAAGGAAACCTAAGCTATAGCGCAGTCGATCAAGGTAGTCGAAGCGGCTGTCAGCGAACATGACAGCCACAGAGAGCACCACGAAGGCCGCAACGCGGTACTCAAGTGACACGCCTTTAATGAATAAGGTCTTGATGATGGAACCTCGAACCGTTTATTCAATGGTTAACGAATCCATGTCGTTGGCGTCCATCAATTCCATTGCTTTGCCGCCGCCACGGGCAACGCAAGTGAGCGGGTCTTCGGCGACAATGACGGGCAGCCCTGTCTCTTCAGACAACAATTTATCCAAATCTCTCAATAATGCGCCGCCGCCGGTCAATACCATGCCACTTTCGGCGATATCGGAGGCCAATTCGGGTGGCGATTGTTCCAGCGCGCTCTTCACCGCCTGCACGATGGCAGACAAGGTTTCCTGCAGCGCCTCGAGGATCTCGTCGCTATTCAGTGTGAAGCTGCGTGGCACGCCTTCGGCTAGATTGCGCCCGCGTACGTCGATCTCGCGTAGCCCAGTATCGGAAGGATAGGCACAGCCGATCTCTTTCTTGATGCGCTCTGCTGTCGCGTCGCCAATTAGGCTGCCGTAGTTACGGCGCACATGGGTAATGATCGCTTCGTCGAAACGGTCGCCACCAACACGCACAGATTCTGCATAGACGATGCCATTGAGAGAAATAATGGCGATCTCAGTAGTGCCACCGCCGATATCGACAACCATAGACCCACTGGCCTTCTCAACTGGCAGTCCTGCCCCGATCGCTGCAGCCATTGGCTCCTCGATCAGACGCACTTCGCGAGCACCGGCACTTAGCACGGATTCCCGAATAGCACGGCGCTCGACCTGAGTGGACTTACAAGGCACACAGACCAAAACGCGAGGGCTAGGGGGGAAAAAGCTGTTTTCATGCACCTTGCTGATGAAGTGCTGCAACATTTTTTCAGTAACTTGGAAGTCGGCGATAACGCCGTCTTTCAAGGGGCGAATAGCAGTGATATTGCCCGGCGTACGACCCAGCATGCGCTTGGCATCGGCACCTACGGCGGTTACGGTCTTCTGACCATTGTGCGTACGGATCGCAACTACGGAAGGCTCGTTCAGCACAATTCCTTGCCCGCGTACATAGATAAGAGTGTTAGCGGTACCCAGATCTATTGATAAATCATTGGAGAACATGCCCCGGAATTTTTTGAACATCGACTTCATAACCTCAAAGGAGAATCCACCCCGGACTTGCGAGCGAGCATCTGATCTCAGACTTGAAGCAAGAATTCAGCTTACGCACTAGGGTTCGTACAAGGGGTTGGATAAATCGGTGGAATCTGACGGTGTGTTGCTTATTTACCCTCAGCTCCTGAAACTGTTGCCCTAAGCCGGTCTCTTTCCCGTATAATCACGGCTTCTCCGGCGAATAGACACGCACTCTAACAACGGCAAGGATATAGGGCAAGAGTCAATTTGATAATTGCTTAAATTCAGTGATTGCCTCACAAACTAGCGTCGGAATCCTTACATATGTTCTTCGTGTTAGCAGCGCGAAACTAGGAGATTGGGAATGGCATTAGAACAAACAGACGTCGAAAAAATAGCCCATCTGGCACGTCTGCACGTCAGTACTGAGGAAGCTACCGAGGTAGCTAAACGCATCTCTTCGATTCTCGAATTGATCGATGAAATGCAAAGTATCGACACCGAAAGTGTAGAGCCTATGGCACACTCTTTTGATGCCATTCAACGCCTACGCCCAGACGTAGTGACCGAGATCGATCAACGCGAGTACCTGCAGAAGATCGCCCCCTCGACACAAGATGGTCTCTATCTGGTCCCCAAGGTAATCGAGTGAGCAGAGCGCGCTTCGCCTAGCCTCGCGCTGGCCTGCCACAACGAGACACCCTTTAAATCAAACAATATTGACGATCAAGGACACCTAATAGCATGTCTGACCGCACAGTCGCCGCACTCTCCCGCTCTTTAGCGAAGGGTGAGTTCTCCAGTGTAGAACTCACTCAAGACTACTTAAGCCGCATTGCCCTGCACAACAAGGGCCTCAATGCCTATATCACAGTCACCGAAGAGCTCGCCCTAGCCCAAGCCGCACAAGCCGATGCTCTTCGTGCTAAGGGACAGCATGGCCCGCTGACCGGCATCCCCATTGCCCACAAAGACATCTTCTGTATTCAAGACGTGCGCACCACCTGTGGCTCTAAGATGCTGTCAAACTTCATTGCGCCCTATAACGCCACCGTGGTCGAGCGCCTTAATGCCGCCGGCACAGTGACCCTAGGCAAGACCAATATGGACGAGTTCGCCATGGGCTCCTCTAACGAGACTAGCTTCTACGGTGCCGTGCGCAATCCTTGGGATAGCGAGCGTGTGCCCGGCGGCTCCTCCGGTGGCTCGGCCGCGGCGGTCGCGGCGGACCTATGCGCTATCGCCACAGGCACCGACACCGGCGGCTCCATCCGCCAGCCCGCGGCCTTCTGTGGCGTAACCGGCTTCAAGCCCAGCTACGGCCGCATCTCACGCTGGGGCATGATCGCCTTTGCCTCCAGTCTCGATCAGGCAGGCCCGATCAGCAAGAGTGCCGAGGATGCGGCGCTTATGATGAATGCGATGGCTGGGCCCGACCCACGGGACTCCACCTGCGTAGACGGCGCAGCGCCGGACTACATGGCCACTCTTAACGACCCTCTGAAAGGTCTGCGCATCGGCGTTCCGCGCCAGCACATCACTAAAGGTTTAGGCGCTGAGGTAGAGAAGGCATTGCAGGAAGCACTCAAGGTATTCGAAAGCCTTGGCGCAACGGTTAAAGAAATTGACCTGCCCAACAATCATTTATCAGTGTCTGCCTATTACGTCATCGCCCCAGCGGAAGCCTCGGCCAACCTGTCACGCTTCGACGGCGTGCGCTACGGCTATCGCTGCGACAAACCAGTGAACCTCGAGGACATGTACAAGCGCTCGCGCAGCGAGGGCTTCGGCGACGAGGTGAAGCGTCGCATCATGGTAGGCACCTACGCACTATCGGCTGGTTACTACGACGCTTACTACCTGAAGGCACAGCGGATTCGCCGCCTGATCAAACAAGACTTCGACGCTGCGTTCAAGGAGGTAGATGTCATCATCGGACCTACCACGCCTCATACAGCATTTAAGATAGGCGAGAAGAGCGACGATCCGGTCACGATGTATCTTGAAGACATCTACACCATTGGCGTAAACCTCGCTGGCCTACCGGGCATCTCGATTCCCGCAGGCAGCACCAACGAGTCGGGCAAGGCCCTGCCCATAGGCATACAACTCGTTGGCAGCGACTTCGCAGAGGCGAAGGTTCTCAATATTGCGCATCAGTTCCAGTTGAATACTGACTGGCACAAGCAAACAGCGGAGGTTTAAGTCATGGGCTGGGAAACCGTCATTGGCCTAGAAGTACACGTGCAACTGGCCACGCACAGCAAACTATTCTCTGGCAGCAGCACCACCTTTGGTGCCGCACCTAACACACAGGCAAACGTCTTCGACCTCGCAATGCCAGGCACACTGCCCGTGCTCAACGAGCAAGCGCTGCGCATGGCGGTGAAGTTTGGCCTTGCCGTTGACGCGGAGATCGGTCGCCGCTCCGTGTTCGATCGTAAAAACTATTTCTACCCAGACCTACCCAAGGGCTATCAGGTGAGCCAGCTCGACTTCCCCACAGTGGGCAAGGGCAGCCTCGAGATCACACTCGAGGACGGCAGCACCAGAGTCATCGGCATTACCCGCGCGCACATCGAAGAGGATGCGGGCAAGTCGCTTCACGAGGATTACCAGGGCCAGACCGGCATCGACCTGAACCGTGCCGGCACACCCTTGCTGGAGATCGTATCCGAGCCCGAACTCGCGAACGCCAAAGAGGCAGTTGCTTACTTAAAGAAGCTGCATTCCATAATTCGTTATCTCGGCATCTCTGACGGCAATATGAGCCAAGGCTCTATGCGCTGCGATGCCAACGTGTCTGTGCGCAAGACTGGCAGCACCGAGCTAGGCACCCGTGCCGAGATCAAGAACATCAACAGCTTCCGCTTCGTTGAGAAGGCGATTCTGCACGAGGCGCAGCGCCAGATCGACATCCTCGAGGACGGCGGGCGCATTGTTCAAGAGACTCGCCTGTATGACGCGGATCGCGACGAGACTCGCTCCATGCGCAGCAAGGAAGTAGCCAACGACTATCGCTACTTCCCAGAGCCAGATCTCTTGCCAGTGGTCATCGACGAGGCCTATATCGAGGCGGTGCGCGCCGAGCTTCCAGAGTTGCCGAACGCCAAACGCGAGCGCTTCGTTGCGCAGTATAGCCTCAGTGAATACGACGCTGGCGTTATCGCTAGCAGCCGAGAGATGGCGGAGTTCTTCGAGGAGGTCGTCACCATCTGTGATGACGCCAAGCTCTCTTCTAACTGGGTGACCGTAGACCTTCAGGCAGTGCTTAATAAACAAGACCTCGAAATTGAGCAATCACCTATCAGCGCCAAGCGCCTCGGCGAGCTGATTGCCCGCATCAAGGACCAGACCATTTCCAGCAAGATCGCCAAGACCGTGTTCGAGGCCATGCTCGATTCGTCGCAGTCTGCGGACGAAATCATCGAGAGTCAGGGTCTAAAGCAGGTAACGGACAGCGGCGCTATCGAAAAACTCGTCGACGAAGTGATTGCCGGCAATCCAGAGCAAGTTGAGCAGTATCGCGCCGGCAAAGAGAAAGTCTTCGCCTTCTTCATCGGCCAAGCGATGAAGGCATCACGCGGCAAAGCCAATCCCGAACAGCTGAACGCCCTGCTTAAGCAGAAGCTAAAAGCCTGAAACGAATTAGATAAGAGCTAAGTATTACTATGACCGAAAAGAAAAAGGGTGCCGAGCGCACCCAGCGTGCTGTGCGCGATGAATTCTGGACAGATGAGCGCGTACACGGCTTCCTGAGCATCCTTCCACCGGAGGGCGTACCAGCCGACTACCACATCCTATTGAAAGCCTATCGCGGCATGCTGCCCGATGCCTTCGAGCGCTTCGTGCCCTTCTTTATAGAGGCAGGTCATGACATCAACGTGAAGCTGGAGGATGGCAGCACCTTCCTCGATCACGTATCAAGGCACCGCAAGTCGGCGGCCTATGCTGAGATTCTGGAAGATGCGGGCGCGGTTAGAACTCGGTAGAACCACTGGCTGTAGGAGCTTGCCCTGCAAGCGATTGGGTTCGATTTATATAGATCTATGAAAGATTTTGGCCTATCGCCTGCAGGGCACCCCCTTACGAGGGCATGGGCTCCTACAATCAGCGC
>CAJXUA010000033.1 GCA_913060695.1 uncultured Gammaproteobacteria bacterium
CACAGAGTAGATCGTCGGCAGCGTCAGATGTGTATAAGAGACAGGGCTACACCGGCGGCTCGAGTCTACTGCTAGTGCTGCTACTCGGTTCACTATTTGTGTGGCACAAGACGCTGGGTAGAATCGATGTGGCTTCGATTAGCACGCCAAGAGCGGAGTTCTTTTATTGGTTAACCATTATGTTTTCTCAGACTCTAGGCACCGCATTGGGTGACTGGACAGCGGATACGGCAGGCTTAGGTTATCTTGGAGCAGCGGCCATTTTCAGCGCTATTTTGTTGATTATTGTGGGATTATATTTTTCTAAGGTAGTGTCCCGTACGATATTGTTCTGGGCAGCCTTCGTGATTACGCGCCCACTAGGCGCGGTAGTTGGAGACTATTTAGACAAGCCACTACTGGAAGGAGGCTTGGAGTGGAGTCGTTACACTGCCACCGGAGTCTTGCTGCTCGCGATTGTCCTTCTAGTACTTGTATTACCGCAACGACCAGCTCAAAGCGCGCACTGAGCCTGTGACGAGCAAAGTGAGAGAGAGCGATCAAAGGGGTCAGAGTAATTTGATCGATCAAGTTACTCTGACCCCTTTGATCGGTCCTTTTGATTTTTAGCTTAGGCCGGCGAAGGCATCGTCGATTAGGGCTTTGATATTCGCCTTACCATCTGTTGCTCTGGAGTATGCCTTCAGGCCCATCAACTGCATCTGCAGAAAACTTGCAATGCGCTGGGGGTCTTTGTCTTTGTCGAGTGCACCTTGTTGTTGTGCTTTAGCTGCGAGTTCTGTGAACGCTACCTCGATGGTTTTCAATAAGCGCTTGGCCTCGGCTAAGAGTTCGGCATTGTCCTGGGTCAATTCTGCGACTGTTTTTGCGAGCATGCACATATCGCTGGGGCTGCTTCCTTTTGCTGTGCTTACACTTTCTGTAATAAATGCTTTTAGCGCATCGAGAGGTGGCAAAGATGCAGCGTGCTTGGCGAGTCGCTCTAGGCTGGAATTTGCATAACATTGTAGGGTTTCTCTAAAAAGCCCCTCTTTACTGCCAAAACTCGCGTAAATGCTTCCAGGGCGCAGGTCGATGACATCCTGAAGATTCCGCATCGAGGTGGCGTGGAAGCCTTTCTCCCAAAATAGCTGCGTTGCCTTCTTAATAGTCTCTTGACGGTCGTGTCTTGCCGAGCTCATTTGTATACCCTCTGTGCACTCGTTTGAGCGGTCGTTCAATATTAGCTTGAACAAACGCTCAAGTCCAGTTAGTATGGCCCGCATTGAACAAGTGTTCAAGTCGATTTCGACTAAGGCAGGCGCGTTGCCAGCCATTCGAAACGCCCAAATACACCCTAGCAGGAGAGTGATATGACAAAATTGACCATACATAATTTAGACAGCGCGCCCGAGCAGAGCCAGCCATTATTGGAAGCCTCCTTGAAGGCCAATGGCCGCATTCCCGGTTTGCATGGGGTGATGGCTGGCGCACCTGGGCTTCTGGAAGCGTATCAGACCTTGCATAAGCTCTTTGTGGATTCGTCCTTCAATACCGACGAGATCACAGTTGTGTGGCAAACCATCAATGTGGAGCACGAGTGCCATTACTGTGTGCCCGCTCATACTGGCATCGCCCATATGATGAAGGTTGATCAGGGCTTGATTGATGCGCTTAGAGACGGTACCGCGATGCCAACGCAGAAGTTACAGGTATTGCACGACACCACCTTGGCGATAGTACGAAAGCGCGGTTATCTGAGTGACGAAGAGGTGGCTGCGTTCTTTGCGGCAGGTTATGAAGAGAGACAATTGCTGGAGATCATTCTGGGTTTATCGCAGAAAGTCATTAGCAACTACGTCAATCACATTGCCAATACGCCGGTAGATAAGGTGTTTGAGAAGTATGCGTGGAAGAAGAAAGCCTGAGACAAATCAAAGGGGTCAGAGTAACTTGAAAATCAAATTACTCTGACCCCTTTGATCAGTTATTGATCAAGTTACTCTGACCCCTTTGATCATTCTGGTTTGTTTAGGCCTGCCCAGCTGTATAGGGTCATGGCGACTGATTTTTCGCTATCAGCCATTCCCCATGTGCCGCCGGCGCCTTCTACTACATAGAACTCGTTCGCGGCGTGGGAGTTGCCACCGCTGCCGACCATGCCGCTGGCGATAGGGATGTTGAGCACGTCGCCAGAGAACAGATAGGCGGGCCAATAGCCACCCAACATGGTTTCATCCGAGGACAGCTCATTCGGTGCCATGCCGAATGCGGCACGCATCTCATTTGCGGCCACGTGTAGATCGCTGTCGTTGGTGACCTTCGCCCAGGGTACGTCGCCGACCACATTAATCTCGACGTCTTCATAGCCATGTTTATCGAGGTGGGTGCGTAGCTTGTCTACGATATCCATTCCGTCTTGTGCTGGCAGGTAACGGAAGTTGTGCTTAGACACGATGCGGTTGGGCAGAATGGCGCCTGAGCCGCCTTCGAACATATTGCCACCCCAGATTCCGTCGAGGTTCATCGAGGTGCCATAGCGGCGCATCTTCGTGACTTCGTAGGGGTCATCGGCGATGAAGCGTGCCACACCTAAGTTAGTGGCGGCCACATCGACATTGAAGTTCGCAGCCGACTTGCGTAGGCGCTCGTCTTCCGCAGCGGTCAGGGGCTCGATGTCGTCGTAGAAGCCATCGATCATAACCTTGTTACCGGTCTCATCCACCAGAGTGCTGAGCATCTGAATATGACGCCAGGCTGGCGCATCGACAGAGCGCTTATTGCCACCATGAATATTGCTGTAATTGGGGCCACGACCCCAGCTCTCGCCGCTGGTGATTAGCTCTACGAATACACAACCTTCGGACCCGCCGCCGCCCCACATGGCATCTGCCCCGGCGAACAACTCCGGATGTTCACGCACAAATTTGCGGTATCCAATAGACATACGCTCTTCGTCACCCTCGGCAACAAAAATAAGATTCACGGGTAATTTTCCGGTGGTCGCCTTGATGGACATCATCGCATTCCAAAATGCCATCTGACGGCCCTTTGAGTTTGCCGTGCCACGGCCTACCATCACGAGGGGGAAGGGAGCTTGTGGCATTAATTCTGCCGCGAAGGGGGGTGACTTCCACAGGTCTGGTTGTGTGATGGGCATGGTGTCGTACATCCAATAGACCACCAGAGTCTTCTCGGCACCCTCGTCACACTTTGCATAGACTACAGGGTTGCCCTGCTGGCCCCACTCGGTGATCCCTACGTCATAGACCGTGGTTTCTTGGCAGCCGAGCTGGTCGAAGAAACCCTCCACCATATAGGCGGATTCTTGAATGCCTTCGCCCGTATTGGAGATGCTAGGTTGCTGTATCCATTTCTGCAGATTGATGACATGCTGATCTATGTTCTCGTCGATATAGGCGAACACCTCTTTGAGATCGTCGTTGTGGACTAGGCTCATATCGATATCTGCAGTCGTGTCACCATGAGGGCGAATGCCTAGGGGCTTCGCTACCGGTGCAGGCGCCGCCGCGGACGCTGTGCTAGTCGACATTGTGCTTGACGCGCTACTCTGTGATGGATCTTCGCTACACGCAGCGAGCAATACAGCGCTACTCGCGAGTAAGGGTAGCAAAGGTATTTGCTTGAATTTTTTCATCATGGTCACTTCTCTCCTTTGACGGCAGTCGAGTAAATCGAAAGTACAGTGGGAGCAATGAATGGCATGCTCGTTTGGCGAAAATTCATCAACGCATAGCAACTGACTGCTCGTCGTTCAATAACGGAACACGTGGCTAGATAGCGAGACGGAACACGAAGGCTTAAGCAGAAAGCGTACCAAGCATGGCTGCTGGGTGCTTGTGAGTGTTGCAGAGTTTTTGTGCTGAAAGTAAAAACGAATTAGCTTTCATTGTGTTACGGATAAGTCCGCAAGTGTATGTGAGGCGTATTATGCATATAGCAGAATTTTTTCTGCACATAGATGGTGCGAAGTTTCTTAGCCCCAATGCACGGCATTGTGCATGTTCGTTTCGGTAGCGCCCAATGAGTGTGCGTTTCTGTCGAAAGATTGGGTCGGAGCACGGACAAACGGAGTCGGATCAATGGGGGATCAAAGGGGTCAGAGTAACTTGAAAACCAAGTTACTCTGACCCCTTTGATCCCCCATTGATCCCATTGATTTAAGAGGAGAGCCATGACAGCAATTACTACTAAGCAGAAATTTCTCGGGCTGGCCGCATGGTTGGTTGTGAGTTTCGCGGCGTCGGCTGTAGGGGCGGTGGCGACAATCTGTGCCAGTGAATTCTATGGCGAGCTTATGCAGCCCGCGTGGGCGCCGCCAGCCGCTGTGTTCGGTCCGGTATGGACAGTACTGTATGCGTTAATGGGTATTGCGGTCTGGTTGGTTTGGCAATCTGGAGGGCTGCAGAAGCAGCGCGTGGACATTGCTCTTTTCCTCGCACAACTGGCAGTGAATGCTTTATGGAGTTGGTTATTTTTTGCGTGGAGTTTGGGCGCGTTGGCGTTTATCGATATTCTGTTTCTAATTGCACTAGTGGTCGCAACCATCGTATGTTTCTGGCGAGTTCGCCCATTGGCTGGCTTGCTACTTGTGCCTTATTTGCTGTGGATTAGTTTTGCGGCAGCATTGAACTATTCTATTTGGCATCTTAATCCGCAGGTGTTGGGGTAGGGTGAACAGAACAAATGGGGTCAGAGTAACTTAATTCTAGTTTAATGGGGCGAGTAACTTAGAGTGGATATTAAGTTACTCTGACCCCATTTATATCCTAGAAGCGATAGTTCAAGCCAAGTGAGGCGGTTCGCGGTTTGTTAGGGCGTGCGCCGTCTGGGTCACGAGAAACGATTTCCTGTTGATCGAGTACATTTTCCAGCTTCAGGAAGGTCTCTAGTTTTTCCGTAAAGCTATAGCGGCTGATCAGATCTACCACGAACAGTGCGTCGGTCGTGGAGCGCGGTCCTGTCGTTCGGTTGCAACTGACACTGACGCATTGCTCGTCGATAAATTTCGCGACGATATAATTGTTCCAGCCGCTGCGGTGTTCGAGCCCGGTGCGCACACTAAGCAGGTGCTCTGGTACATCCTTGAGCAGGTCGCCACTGCGCACGCCAGTGGCGGCATTGTCGCCGCTGATCTGGGCATCGGTCCAAGTGTAGGCAACGTCGAGAGGGATGTTAAAGCTGCGTGTTGCGAACGAGGTACTGGCCTGTAATTCGACCCCAGAGATAGTGGCAGCCCCTGTCTTATAAGTGCCAGATGTCTCGCCATTGCTGCATGGGCTAGCCAGCGAGCAGTTCTCAGACTTGTTCGAGAAATCGCTATAGAAGGCGATGCCCTCTAAGAACCAATTGTTCTTCGCGTAGCGCAGGCCTGTCTCCCAATTCGTGCTGGTCTCTGGCGCATCGATCTCTTTCGCACCGGCACCCAGTGGTGAGAAGCCACGATGGACCCCGCCAAGTAGTTGCCATTGATCGCTGAGTTCAAAAGTGAAAGAGGCGCCCGGTAGGAACTCCTCCGCACTATTGGTCGCGAGCGCTCCTAAGACACTCCGGTTCGGTGTATTGTAGCGCTGCTCCTTTGTATCGACGTCTTCGTAACGAAGCGCTCCCGTAATACTTAGTCTTTGGTTTACTTGCCACTCATCGACGAGCCAGAAGCTCACTGCCTCGGCGCTGCCTACACGGTTGTCGCTGCTGCCTGGCAGTAGGGTACTGCGATATTGGAGGGCCCCTTCGAATTGATCATATGAGTCTACTTCCTGATAACGATCGACCTCGTCCTCATGACTGCGTGCGCCAAAATTTAGTTGATGATCCTGCAACTGCAGCGCGAAGTTGAGCTCGACGCCTGCGGACTCGTAGTAGCGATTATTGTGTTTGTAGCGCAGGCCGTTGCGATCGATTTTTCCTTCGAGTACACCCTTAGCGATCGCATCGCCATTATTGGCGGCGTCGATAAACGCAGAGCCGCCGTCGAGCTTGAACCAGTCGCGATGGAAGTTATTGCGGTAGGCCAATACGGTGGCACTCAAGTTCTCGTGCAGGTCGATGCTATAAGAGGCCTGCAAGCCATCGTGCTGATTGTCCATCTCGTCAATCGATGTCATCGAGTAGCGACGGTTCTCATTCGCTTTGAAGTCGGCATCTGTGAGGCCTAAATAAGTCTCGTTGGAAGTCTCTGCGGAGTACTGGGCCTTCACGTAGAGGCGCTGCTGTGGGCCATCGCCCTGTGACTCCCATGCGAGCTTCGCGACATAGTCTTCGATCTCGAAACCCGCCTCTTCGCCGACGCGGTCGATGTCCTTGAAGCCTTCGCCATCGCGCTGAACGGTTTCCACCAGCCAGGCAAGGCCGTCCTTTTCGGAGCCGAACCAGCCATGCAGATCGCTAGAGCCGCGCTCGTCCACACTGATCTGCACCGCGCCGCTGCTGCGCTGAGGGATAGGGGTGGATACGAGGTTCAGAACGCCACCGGTGGTCTGCGGGCCGTAACGCAGCAATGGCGCGCCCTTAAGTACCTCTACAGCGCTCTGGCGGGCCGCGGTGGGGAAATAATAAGCGGACGGATCTGCATAGGGGGCAGGCGCAACCATGACACCGTCTTCGAGAAGGGTGATCTTGCTGCTACGCTCGGAGGTGGCACCGCGGATGCCAATGTTCGGTCTGAGGCCGGCGCCGTCTTCCTCGCGTATGTAAATGCCGGGGACGGTCTTGAGGAGCTGGTTAATGTCTGTTGCTGCCTCGATGCGCACTTGTTCTTGGCCGATTACAGAGCCAGACCCAGCTACACGGCGCGCGTCCTCGCGACTGCCGATAATCAGGAGCTCTTCCTGCGCAAACACCCCAGTGCTGCTTGCGCCAATCATGGCAAGGGCTATGGAGCGGAATAGGGCGGTGCGTGTAGGCGATAACATGGTCGATCCTCGTTACTTGGTCAAAGCGATGCCTTCGGCATCAATCAGGAGACGCAATGATAATGAGAAAGATTCCTATTAGCAACAAGTGGTTGTGTCTTTTGTCTATCGATGGGCTTATTTGGGCATGGGCTGGTAGGAGATCGAACGGACCGAAAAACAAATGGGGTCAGAGTAAGTTAATTCTAGTTTAATGGGCGGATAACTTAGAGTGGAAATTAAGTTACTCTGACCCCATTTGTAGCCCCAGTCAGGAGAGTAATCATGTTGAAAATGCTGGATATCGGATTAGACAATGCCATCGCTTTTCGCATCTCAGGCAAGGTGACTGAAGAAGATATGGAGCTCGTGTTCAGTGAGATGAAAGGCAAGGTTCGTGCTTATGGCGATATAGTGCTTTATGAGCAGATCGATTCCTTCGGGGGTGTTGAATTGGCGGGGATCATCGACAAGATTCAATACCTTTTCGAGATGGGGATATCCAATATTAGTAAGGTGGCGATAGTCACCGACAAGCAATGGGTGTCTAAGATCGTAAGTTTCGAAGACAAAATATTTAGAAATATCGACATGCAGTGTTTTCCGCTGGAGGAAAAGACGCAGGCCGTCGATTTCCTCAGGAGTCTTTAATGAATGAGCTGACGGAAACGACTATTTCCTGCCCGTATTGCGGCGAGGCGATCGACGTCCTCATCGAGGCCTTGGAGCAAGAGCAGGAATATATCGAGGACTGTCAGGTGTGCTGTAGCCCAATCGTGTTTACGGTGACGAGTGGGGGTGACGGTGACCCGCAGGTTTGGGTGCGGGCGGAGAATGAGTAGGGACAAATGGAGAAACAAATGGGGGCAGCGGATCAAAGGGGTCAGAGTAACTTGAAAACCAAGTTACTCTGACCCCTTTGATCGACCCCTTTGATCGAAGAAGGCATGATCAAATTACTCTGACCCCTTTGATCGACTCTGACCCCATTGATCCATCCCATTGATCCCAACTATCTGCGTGGTCTACGCGCCGCTGTTCTGTTCGCGCCTGGTTTGCCATTGCGCGACTTCAGTCCGCGTGGGCGGCCCGATGGTTTATCGGCAGGTACTAGCTGATGCGGCGCATCACCGATCATATCTTCGCGGCCCATCTCCTTGAGAGTTAGGCGCAGCAGCGGCCAGTTCTTCTCGTCGTGGTAGCGAAGGAAAGCCTTCTGCACGCGGCGATGTTCTATCTGCTTCACCACACTCACTTTCTCACTCTTATAGGTCACCTTCTTCAGCGGGTTCTTGCCGCTGTAATACATTGCGGTGGCCAGCGCCATGGGTGAGGGGTAGAAGGTCTGCACCTGGTCGGGGCGGAACTTATTCTTCTTCAGCCACAGGCCAAGATTGAGCATCTCATTGTTGTCGGTGCCCGGGTGGGCGGCGATGAAATAAGGGATCAAGTATTGAATCTTGCCGGCCTTCTTGCTGAAGCGATCGAACATCTCCTTGAACTCGTCGTAGGAGCTAATGCTCGGTTTCATCATCTTCGACAGCGTGTTCTCTTCGCTGTGCTCTGGCGCGATCTTCAGATAGCCGCCGACGTGGTGGCTCACCAATTCTTCCACATATTCTGGGTCGCGCACGGCCAAGTCGTAGCGAAGGCCAGAGGCAATCGCCACGCGCTTAATGCCGGGCACTGCGCGCGCTTTGCGATAAAGCTGTGTGGTGTGCTTATGGTCCGTCTCCAAGTGCTGGCAGATGGTGGGGTAAACACAGGACAAGCGGCGGCAGTTCTTCTGAATGGCCTCGGACTTGCAATTGAGGCGATACATATTCGCGGTTGGGCCACCGAGGTCGGAAATAGTGCCGGTGAAGCCAGGCACCTGATCGCGAATCTGGCCGATCTCTTTGAGGATGGATTCCTCTGAGCGGCTCTGAATGATGCGGCCCTCGTGCTCTGTTATAGAACAGAAGGTACAACCACCGAAACAGCCGCGCATGATGTTGACCGAGGTCTTGATCATATCGTAGGCCGGAATCTTGGCATCACCATAGGACGGGTGTGGGCGACGCTGATAGGGCAGGTCGAAGACGCCGTCCATCTCGTCGGTTTCCAAGGGAATGGGGGGCGTGTTCACCCAGATTTCCTTGGTGTCGTGTTTCTGCACTAGCACGTGGGCATTATGCGGATTGGCTTCCTGGTGCAGCACGCGGGAGGCATGGGCATACAGGGCCGGGTCGTTGCGCACCTTATTGAACGAGGGCAGGCGAATATAGGTGGTCGCTCGCTCTAGGCCGTTCTTGCGGTGCAGCGGCATGGGGATGATGCGCATCGGGCTAGGCTCGTCGATGTCCGGGTTGCCGGCGTCATTGGTGGCGCAGCTCTGCGTCTCAGGGTCTTTCATCTCATAGGGATTGGGGATGGCGTCGATCTTACTCGGCCAGTCGATGCGCGTGGAGTCGATCTCGGTCCAGCCTGCAGGTACTTCGTCTAATAGTACGGCTGTACCGCGGATGTCGCGCAGCTCTTCCATACTGTGACCGGCGGCTATCTGATGAGCTACCTCGACGATCGCGCGCTCGGCGTTGCCGTAGAGCAGGATGTCGGCGTTGGAGTCGATCAGGATTGACTTGCGCACCTTGTCGCTCCAGTAATCGTACTGGGCAATGCGGCGCAGGCTGGCCTCGATGCCCCCAATCACGATGGGAGTGTCGTAGTAGGCTTCGCGGCAGCGCTGGCTGTACACGATAGTGGAACGGTCTGGGCGCTTGCCAGCCTCACCGTGGGGTGTGTAGGCGTCGTCGGTGCGGATGCGCAAGTCGGCGGTGTAGCGGTTGATCAGCGAGTCCATATTGCCCGCTGCGATGCCGAAGAATAGATTCGGCGCGCCAAGGGCCTTGAAGGGCTCTGCGCTGTCCCATGCGGGCTGCGCGATGATGCCGACGCGGAAGCCTTGGGATTCCAGCATGCGGCCGATCACTGCCATGCCGAAGCTAGGATGATCCACATAGGCATCGCCGGTGACGATGATGATGTCGCAGCTATCCCAGCCTAGCGCGTCCATCTCGGCGCGGGACATCGGCAAGTATGGCGCGGTGCCATAACACTCCGCCCAGTACTTGGGATAGGAGAAGAGGTGGCGCGCTGGCGCGTTGCTGATGGGTGTTGCGGCTTTCTGTGTCATGGTGTTCCGGCATTTCCAATGTTGAGGAATGGGGCAAGCTGGATGAGCTGCTCATTCAGAGTTATGTTGCCTCCTTGTAAGATAGCAGTAATAACGACATCGCCGTTATCCTGCGGCAGCACTCCTTGTGCCGTGTAGTTGCGCACAGAGGCAGCGAACATGCTCTCCATCAGCGCTTCTTCATTCGCTCTCAATTCGAGTTCCGCGTAGAGCAGGCCTACCACGCGACCTAGAGTTAGTTGCTCCATAGTCAGTAGGGTAGGCTCGCCGGGCCAAATAATCTCTAAATCTGCTTGGTGTTCACCGCCCCAGGCGGTGGCAGTGATCAGGCTGTGCTGCGTAAAGGGTTCGCGCAGCATCTCTATATAGACTTCTTCTAGCTGTTCGGCCGAAGTGTCTGGATCACCCATCTGCAAATTACGTTGCAGGCGCAGATAATCAGCCACTAGATTGAGGTCTACGCCCTCGAGTCGTGTCTGCATAGCAAAAGCGCTAACGGGTAGCTCGGACTCTAGCGTGGCGACCTGTATACGCTGCTCCAACAGCAGGCTGGGTGGGACATTTTCGGCATTGGCCTGTTCGCGGGCGACATAGTCTATGCTAATGCCGCCAAGGGTCAACCTTTGTACGCCATTGAATTGTGCCGATTCGGCCTTAATGGCGAGAGAACCGGGCAATGGCGAGGCGTCTAAGCTGGCACTATGGAGTTCCACGTCGAGCGCGTCGATGGTCAAGGCATACAGGGGCTCGCTGACACTCACACTAGTGCTGTTCATCCCCACAGTGGCTGCGCCGCTGCGTGTGATGTCCATGTCTACCTGCAGGTCCTCGAAATCGAATGTCCGCTCGCGCTGGGCATAGCGGAATGGGCCGCTGCGCAACTGGGCGTTCAGCGCGCCGTCGAACCCCGCCATTAAGGAGACTTGCGTGCCGCTGTCTGGCGCAAACAGGGTCTGCAATAAGTCATTGTCCTCTAGCCCTTGCAGCACGGGGGTGACATTCACCCACGCCATGCCGAAACGAAAGCCCTGCTCGGTCCATAGTAGAGGGCCGTGGACTATCTCCAAGTCGGCATCTAGCCTTACCTGCTCATAACGCACGCCGGCGACAACGGGAGATTCTATTTGCACGGTGCCAATGCTATTGAACCAGTTTGACCGCGTATTCACGGTAAGACCGGGCTGCCCGGTGACCTCGCGCAGGCGTGCGGCGGTGCTGCTGTCATCGATCAACAAGCCCACTAACATGGGAATGGTGGCGAATAAGATGATGGCCACGATGCCAATGAGCACAGTAAATTTCTTCATCGAGCGAGAACCTATAAAAAGAGAGGACTTAAGCGGTGTAGCTTAACAGTTTCGGCGGGTGCGAATAAGGGCGGCGCTTAGGGCTTAAGCATTTCGATATGGAGGATGCCGTCCTCGTCATAGGGCTCAGAGCAGCTAGTGAAGCCGAAACTACTATAAAACTCTTCTAGATAGAGCTGGGCAGAGATGCGGACCCCGCTGTCGGGGTAGTGCTGCGTACTGACGGTGAGCGCGTAGTCCATCAACGCTCGACCGGCGCCACTGCCACGGGCCGGGGCAGTAGTCAGCACACGGCCGATGGAGGCCTCAGGGTATTTCAAGCCGGGGGGCAGCACTCTGCAATAGGCCATGAGTTCGTGATCGCGCATGGCCAAGACATGGAGGGCGTCCAGATCTCGGCCGTCTACGTCCAAGTACACGCTGTTTTGTTCTACAGCGAAGACTTCTTGGCGGATCTTGAGAATCTGATACAGCAGGCTCGTTGTTAGCTGGTCGAAGCGTAGGGCTTGCCATTGCATAGTGTTATGCGTCAAATCAAACCTCGAATAAGGCTGGGTCTACGACTGGTAGATGTTCGAAGCCTGGGCGCGCGAAGTAATAGCCTTGATATAGATCGATGCCTTGCTCGCGCAGCCAGATAAACTCTTCCGCCCGCTCTACGCCTTCGGCAAGCACGCCGATGTCGAGTAGGGAGCAGGTGAGTACTATGCCTTTGATAATCGCCTGACGTGACTTGCTCTGGTCGACGTAATCGATGAGGGCCCTATCGATTTTTATATAGTCCGGTTGAAAGTCCGCAAGCAGGTTCAAGCCCGCGTAGCCGGCGCCAAAATCGTCAATGGCGGTAGTGAACCCTAAGTTTTGGTATTCGCGAATAATCGCGATTAGATGAGCCTTCTCGACAACTTCCTCACCCTCGGTTACCTCGAAGCTGATGTTCTCAACCGGGAAATTATATTCCTTCGCCGCGGCAATCGTGGTGCGGATGCACAGCTCCGGTTTGTAGACTGCGTTTGGCGCGAAATTGATGCTGAGCTTAACGGTCATGCCAAGCTGCGCCGCCTTGCGGATAGCCTTCACTCGGCAAGCTTGGTCGAATCTGTAGAGATTCTCTTCGGTAACGTTCTTGAAAACCTCTAGGAAGGGCTCGCCTGCGGTGCCGCGGGCGAGTGCTTCGTAAGAGACGATCTGTCGTGTACTGGCGCGCACGATAGGCTGAAACGCGAAACTAAAATCGAAACCTAGTTCCGCTGCGTTTACACATTGTTTGCAGCTTAGTTCTTTAAAATATTGTTCTTGCATAGCGCGCCTTTCGAAAAGGTCCTCCTTGTTATGCTTACTTTAAGTAGCGTTTCAATCGGCAAGTTCTTTATAAAGAGCCGTGCGAGCGCGGAAATTTAAGCCACCCGGTACATCTCTAGCTTGAATCATATACACGACGAATAATTCATTGGTCGGGTCAACCCAAAACGCAGTGCCTGCTGCGCCGTCCCATCCAAAAGTGGCGGTTTCCGGCTTACCCATTTGTGTGGGCATCAAGCCGAAGCCTAGGCCGAAATCACCAGCATTGCCGAAGAAGAAACTGCTACGGTCGACTTCGGTGCCGATTTTCGGCTGACGCATAAGCGCGATCGTCTCTTCTTTGATTAGGCGCGTCCCCATGTACTCACCGCCATTTATCAACATAAAACCGAAGCGGGCATAGTCTTCTGTCGTTGAATTCAAACCACCGCCGCCGGAAAACATCGGCTCCTTCACTAGCGGTGTGGTGACACTGCCGTAGATCGGTTCTGCGAGGTCAGCAGCTTTGGAGGCTGGAATATAAAAGCTAGTGTCATCCATGCCCAGGGGAGTAAATATCATCTCATCTAGCAGCACATCCAATGGCTTGCCCGAGGCGACTTCTAAGACCGCGCCGAGCACATCTGTCGAGCGGCTATAGTGCCATTTCGTGCCTGGCTCGAAGCGCAGTGGCAATGCGGCAAGGCGGCGCGCGAGTTCTAGGGCGCTGATCGCGTAAGAGGAGGAGCCGGCTTCGAGATACATCTTGCCAAGTTCGCTATCTGGGTCGAACACGCCGTAGATCAAACCAGATTCATGGGTCAGTAGATTCTCAACTGTCATGGTATTCAGCGCCGGTCTTACCTGCTCACCTTCGCCCATTACTGTGAGATGTGCGTACTCGGGGATGTATTTGGACACAGGATCTTCTATAGCAAGCTTGCCCTGTTCCACTAGCATCATTGCCGCAATGCTGACGATGGGCTTGCTCATGGAGTAGATGCGGAAGATGGTCTCTGTGCTCATGGGGGTCGCGTCATTCGGGCCTTGCGTGCCTACGGTCTCCAACACCCCTACTTGGTCTTTGTTCGCGACCATGAGTATTGCGCCAGGAATCTGCCCTGCGTCGATGGAGGCCTGCATGCCCGCGCGCAGAGCCTGCACGTCTGCGGCGTCTAGTCCTACTGCGGATGGGCCTGCCATCTGCAAAGAGCTGATACTTGCGTCGGGCTTGGCGAAGGCGGCCGCACTGACACCCAAGCTGAGTGCGAGGGCGAGGAATATGGAGCTTTGGCGGTGCTTACCGTGTGTGTTGTTGGCGAACATATTAATACTTCCCCTTGAGCGTTATTTTGATTGGTATTTTTACAGCGGCATCCGTGCCGATGCGGTTATGGGCAAGAGCATACCATGGACAATATGCTATACAGCAAGTCGACCTATTGCTGTTTGCCACTGCGCCAACTCATGAAAATACCAAGGCCGAGTAAGGCACTGCTAATCATGAACATGAGGCGGAAGTTGCCCGTGTATTCCAGCAGAATGCCCGCTGCAAACGGGCCGATTAACTGACCCGCGGCGAAGAAGAGGGTGACGAAGCTGATAGCCACTGCAGCCTGCTCGCGCGAAACGGTGCGTGTAGCGGCGGCTAGAATGGAGGTGAACTGCCCAGTAGTCGAGACCCCCAGCAGAAAGTAGTGCACGGCGAAGGCGGGGTAAATTGGCCATGCGACAGGCAGTAGCGTGCCGATCATGGCTAGGGCCATACAGATCATCAGGGCGTTAGCGTGACCAATGCGGTCTGCACCCCAGCCCCAGCCAGGGGCTGCGAATATTGATAACACGCCCATTAAAGCCACGAGGTGTCCCGCACTTGTGGGCGAAAGACCCGTGTCCAGCGCGAAGCTATACATGAATAGTGATTGCAGAATATAGGTAACGCCGACGATGCCGTAGACCCAGGCGATGGTTAGAACATGGGGGTTGCGATAGGCGCTGGCGATGCCGTCTTTCCTGCGTTGTTCCGGCGTACTCGCCTTCGCCTTCGGAGGGTCTCTCAGCAGCCAGAACACGAGCAAGGTGCTGACAAGGGCAACGGCCGCAAATAGTGCCCACACCATGCGCCAACCATCTTCCTGCCCTTGTCCTGCGTCCGTGAGCAAGGGCACGAATGCCCCGGTTAAAAACATGCCAGAGCCTACGCCACTATTGGCTAAGCCTATGACCGTGCCCCGGCGCTCGGGGAACCAGCTGCCGAGTAGGGAGATCATCGGGGTATAGGCGAATGCCGTGGCAGCCCCCAGCATCAGCATCAGTAGTATCAAGGCAGGGTATGTAGAGGCGAGCGCCAAGCCACTGAACCCGACAACGGCGAAGCTGGTGCCGAGCAATATCGCGCGGCTCGCCCCAAAGCGCGCAGCAAAAAGACCGGCGGGTAAGACCAGAGAGAGATAGCCTAGCGCTGTGATCGTGCCAAGCAGGGCAGCCTGGGTGAAACTAAGCCCCAGGCTCGCCTGCATGCTCGGCAATACCAGCCCGTAGGCGAGGCGGGCGAACACGACCACCACGACGCTCGTGAGAATGCTGACGCCGACGAATTTAACTAAGGAGGGCTGTTGTGATTCGGCTTCAGTCATTCAGTTTGATCGGCGCTGCGGTGTATGACTGTACCCGTGTTGTCGCTGATCTCGACTTCTACTTCCACTCCGGCGCGCACGCTCTGCGTCACGGTGCAGTAGTTCTCGAATACCTTGAGGGAATCCTCCAGTGAGCTAAGATCCGCTTTCGCCACACCAAGTTGCAGCTCGACCTTAACCTTGGTGATGCGCAGATACTTGCCCACGCGGCCCGTGGTGCCAGTTATCTGTGCCGTCATCTCGCCCGGGTCTTCCTTCTTTCGGCTCAGCGCGTAGATCAGGCTGGCGGAGAGGCAGTTGGCTACCGAGGCAGCGAGCATCGCCGATGGGCTGGGACCTTCGCCGCCGCCCATGGGCTCGGGCTCATCGGCAAGAATATTGCCGAACTCGCCGAAATCCAGCTGGAATAAGTAACGCTCTATGCGCTTCAACTTCAGTGTGAATTGCTTCTCATCCATAGTGGGCTCGTATTGTTGAGTTGGGAGTGCGGTGCATGATGCCATAGCTGCTGCTATGCCGACACTTTGTCTTGACGGAACATTTCCTCATCATAGTGTGAAAGGGCTCGCATTTGTAGGTAGCGCGTTGTATGCCAGTAGCGCACAAAGCAATGCTAAGCTGCTGATCTGCATTCAATATCGCAAAGGGGGCTATATGTTCGAAACCGCTGAATTAGGTCGCACGGTAAGCAAGGACGATTTCGATGCGCAAGAACCGCAATTGCATGCGCAACTGCTTAGCTTGCAGCGCCAGCTGCGCGACTTGCAGGTGCCGGTGGTGATCGTCATCTCTGGGGTTGAGGGGGCGGGCAAAGGCGGTGTGGTCAATCGTTTGAATACTTGGTTCGATTCGCGCGGCGTGCGCACCAATGCGTTCTGGGAATTGAGCGATGAGGAGCGCGAGCGTCCCCGTTATTGGCGTTTCTGGCGAGCACTGCCCGAGCGTGGCAGCATCGGCCTGATGCTCGGCTCCTGGTATACCGAGCCGATTGTTGAGCATGCATTCGAGCGCAGCGACATCGACAAATTTGAACACGAGTTGCGGCACATCGTCGAGTTCGAACAGCTGCTCATAGATGACGGCGCACTGATCATCAAGCTGTGGTTCCATATCACTAAGGAGGAGCAAGACCGCCGCGTGGATCAAGACATCGAGGCTAATATTGCCAGCCCACAATTGAGCTCCTTCGCTAAGCAATATCAGCGTTTCATCACCGTCTCTGAACGCGCCATTCGCCATACGGATCTGGCCATCGCGCCTTGGCATATCATCGAGGCGACCGACGAGCGTTATCAGCATATAAGCGTTGCGAAGATTCTGGTCGACGCCATGACGCGCTGCTGCGAGAACATAGAACAGTCAGCACCGAAGAAAAAAGCTGTAGCGAAGCAGCTGGGCGATGGCGTGGATGGAAACGGCAAGACCATTCTGGATAGCTTAGACCTCACTTCGCGTATGGATCGCGATGCCTATGAGCCAGAACTACAGGAATTGCAGCATCGGCTGCGGCGCTTAACGTGGCAGGCGAAGAAGGAGAAACGCGACACTGTATTAGTGTTCGAAGGCTGGGATGCGGCGGGTAAGGGGGGCAATATTCGTCGCCTTGTGGCGGGCATAGACGCGCGGCTGGTGCGGGTGATCTCGGTTGCCGCGCCGAACGATGAAGAGAAGTCTCATCACTATCTCTGGCGCTTCTGGCGGCAATTGCCGAGACCGGGCTACGTTACTGTGTACGATCGATCTTGGTATGGGCGTGTCCTCGTGGAGCGCGTGGAAGGCCTGACCCCGAGACGCGATTGGGAGCGTGCTTATCAGGAGATCAACGACTTCGAGGAACAGTTAACCGAACACGGCATCGTACTGAAGAAATTCTGGCTGCACATAAGTCCCGAGGAGCAACTACGCCGCTTCAAGGAGCGCGAAGAGGTGGACTGGAAGAACTATAAGATTACCGACGAGGACTGGCGTAACCGCGAGCAGTGGGAGGGCTACGAACACGCGGTACACGATATGGTGTCACGCACTAGTACGGCTAACGCGCCTTGGACACTGGTGCCAGCAAACGATAAGAAGGCGGCGCGCCTGATGGTGATCCGCTCGGTATGTGAGGCGCTCGAGGACGCCCTCGAGCAAACCCCCTGAACCCTTTGAAGGCGATGGATTCGCCTGCGCCTCTTGCTTGTGAAAAGCGATTGCTGCAAATTCGCTAACAGCGAAATTTATTTCAGGAGAGAACCGATGTCCGTTGCCAGCCTGTCCCAAACCTATCGGGGGCTTTGCGCTCGTCTATTGGCCTTGTTTTTGTTTAGCGGCGCAGCAGGCAATGTCCTGGCCCAAGAGCGAGTGTTGGTCGATGCCGTGATGACCGAGGGCACCAACATGGCGGCGGCTGTCTCTCCCGATGGGCGCACCCTCATTATCGCGCTACAAGGCGTGCTCTGGTCATTGCCGGCCACCGGCGGCGATGCGCGGGCCCTAACTCCGCCAGAGATGGATGCGCAGGAGCCTGTTTGGGCGCCAGACGGCACACGCATCGCCTTCTATGGTTTCGTGGGGGATGCCTTCGCGATCTGGTCGATGAACCCTGACGGCAGCGACCTGACACGTCTTGCCAATGGTGCGAGCGCCGATGCCCGCTACCCAGCCTTCACGGCCGACAGTCGGCAGATACTCTACTCCAGCGATGAAGACGGCGGCTATGCCGTGTGGATGACGGATCGCACGAGTGGCGAGCGCCGGCCATTGACTAGTGCCAGAGAGACTGGCTATGCGCCCCCGATTACTCCCTATTTTTCCGGCGACGGCAATTCTGTTTATCCGACACTATCGCCCTATGGTAATAACCTGGCTTGGGTGATCGATGGGCCAATCAACCGCTTAGTGGTGCGCGATCTAAATGCGCGACAAGGCTTTCGCGAACTGTATCGAGCACCCTTACTCGGCGCGCCACTTTGGTCAGCCGATGGCAACGCGCTGTATATCGTCGGCGTCGATGAGCGCGAGACCTTTCTAGCCCATGTCCCCCTAGATGGCATCGGCGCTAACCATCTAGTCGAAGGCGGCGATATCTTCCCCTTTCGCCCCAGTCTAGGGCCCGATGGCACGCTTTATTACACCGCAGACGGCCAAGTTAAAACGCTGAACCCGGCAGGAGAGCCAGGCCGAGCGGTGCCTTTTTCCGCCAAGGTTACTCTCGACCGCACGCCCTATGAACGGCGTACCTACGACTTCCTCGACCAGACCCCTAAGAAGGCACTAGGCATTATTGACCCCATCCTATCGCCCGATGGCAGCCAAGCCGCGTTTGCCGCATTGGGTGATATCTGGCATAGCGATTTAGCGACGGGGGTCTTGAAGAAGCTCACCGACGATGTCGCGATCGACATCTCCCCGTCTTGGTCTCCCGACGGCGAGCGCATCGCGTGGGTATCGGACCGTGGCGGCATCGCCAATGTGTGGGTCATGACGCTGAGCGATGGCAGCACTACTCAGGTCAGCAATGTCGACAAGCCTGCGAGCGCGCCGGTGTGGTCGCCCGATGGCAGCAAGCTCGCGTATTTAAAAGACGAGGGCAACAGCGTGTTCGTCTCGTCCACCGTCAATGTGATCGACCTTGCTAATGCGAGCGAGACTATTATCTCCGAACCCATGTTTGGGCCCAGTACGCCGGCGTGGTCGCCCGATGGCAGCAAGATTGTGGTCACGCACCGCGACCCGGGCAATAGTCGTTTTCGCGAGGGTTTCAACGAACTCTATGTGTTGCCTGCCGACGGCATCGGTGAAAAGTTCTTCGTGGCCCCTGTGCCGGGCAAGTCTCTCGGGCGGCGGCAACACAATCGTCCGGCTTGGTCCGCAAGCGGCGAGATAGTCTACCGAGTCGATGGCGCATTATGGTCCGTGCCCATGGACAACGACGGCACGCTAGGGCAGGCGAGCCAAATTGCCGGCGCGGGGGAGAACCCGAGCTGGTCTGCCGATGGCAGCAAGCTAATCTATATGGACGGCGCCGCGATAAAACTTTATGACAAGGCCTCTGGCCAGACACGAGACTTAGACATCCAGCCCGAGTGGGTACAGGTGAGGCCGACGGAGTCTCTCACGATCAGGGCGGGGCGGTTGTTCGACGGCGTCAATGACGGCACTACCTCGTCGGTGGACATCGTGATTCAAAACGGCGTGATCGTCGATGTGCGCATGGCAGGGTTTAGCCAAGTCAATGGGGCCTTCATAGACGCCTCGGACAAGTTTGTGATGCCCGGTCTGATCGAGAACCATACCCATCAGTCTATCAACCAGGGCGTGATGCTCGGCGAATTGTATCTGTGCAACGCCATCACTACTGTACGCGAGACGGGTGATGATCCTTACCACGCCGTTGAGCGCCGCGAGGCGGAGGCCTCTGGCCGTCGCCCCGGCCCGCGAGTGTTTACTGCTGGCCCATTGAACGAGGGCACACGCATCTCCTATGGTGTCTCCGAGACTGTCGAGAGTGAGGAGCGCGTGGCCGATTCCATGCGCCTGTCTACGGCCCTAAAGCTGGATATGTATAAGAGCTATGTGCGCCAAGACTATACGGCGCAGAAGCGCGTGATCGAGTTGGCCCATGCCAGCGGCATCCCCGTGTCCTCGCACGAGCTCTATCCCGCGGTCGCCAATGGCATCGATCAGATGGAGCATTTGGCTGCGACCAGTAGACGCGGCTATAGCCTGAAGGAGAGTCGTCTCAATATCGCCTATCAAGATGTGATCGAGCTGACGACGAAGTCCCGCGTGATCATCACGCCAACCATGGCCTTGAGCGAGCGCAGCTCTGACTTGGACGCGCAGAAGGCGACCCTGCTGAAGATCGTGAACGGTGGCGGACGCATTGTGGCGGGCACGGACTCGCCGTTCGTGACCTTCGCAGACTCACTGCATCGTGAATTGGAGATCTATGTAGAGGCGGGGCTGAGCACATCCCAGGCGCTGCGATCGGCAACGGGCGATGCGGCCGATGCACTCGGTGCTGGTAATCAACTAGGCAAGATCGCCCGGGGATATCTGGCGGACCTAGTGATACTCGACGGCAATGCCATCGAGGACATCACACAAGTGCGCGCCATCAATACCGTCATCAAGAATGGCGCAGTGGCCTGCACTAATCCGCAAAGTTCAGCAGATCTTTAGAACACGCCAGCGGGCCCGGGGAATACTACCGGGCTCTGCACACCCGTCTCCGAGATGCTGGAGACGCCGAAGAAATAATTGTCTATCACCACATTCTCTAGTGTGAACTCGTCGACATCCCCAACCGTTCGATAATTTGTCCACTGCGAGTCGGTGGTCAGACGCCAATGCAATCGATAAGAAACTGCACCGGGCACCTTCTTCCAGCTCAGCGTGGTGTCTGGACTTACCTGACCGCGAATACTGACGTCGACGGGAGGGGCAGGGGCCCACGCCATCGAGGCGAGGGTGACGGCATTGAGCGCCGTTAATTTCGCGGCATAGTCGAAGTCTACATGCTCGATCACGTCGCCATAGGCGATGCCATTCTCCACGCGAATATCTTGGTGTTGCTGGGTGTAATTCTCGTTGGTCTCCATGATGCGCACAGCCGGCAAACCAACCTCGTTGAAGGGGCGATGGTGGCCGCCGCGTCCGAAACGGTCGAGCCGATATACCATCATCACGTCGAGGTTAGGCACGAAGCGGTCGGCCATGGAGTCGATATAACGCGCGAGGTTGCGGGAGGCGGAGTCTACTTCGCCGCCTTGGAAGCGACGCTGCTGCGCCTCCTCCGGCGTCTCTACGTCCCGCGTGCCCTCGGAGAAGACCCGCGCAGTGGAATTATTGACCACACCGTTGACGCCGCGAATATTGCCGATCATGTCGTTGTTGATGACAGCCTGCATATGCCAGCCGTGGTCGAGGAGGTATTCGGCGAAGATGGCGCCGCCATTCAGGCCCTGCTCCTCACCGGAGAGGCCGGTATAGACGATGGAACCGGGGAATTGATACTGGCTTAGTACGCGTGCGGTCTCTAGAACACCAGCCATGCCGGAGGCATTGTCGTTCGCGCCCGGGGAGTCAGAGGTGAAATTCATCGGGTCGCTGATGCGGGAGTCGATGTCGCCACTCATCATCACATAGCGATTCGTGTCGCGGCTGCCTCTTTGCACGGCGATGACATTGACCACCTCTACGGGGGCTGGAATGCGACTAGTGCCAGAGACGATGCCGCTGACATAGAAGACCTCTAGGCAGCCGCCGCAGGCCTCGGAAATAGCCTCGAACTCGGCCTTGATCCAGCGCCTTGCGGCGCCGATACCGCGGGTGTCGGATTCGGTATCGGAGAGTGTGTGACGAGTGCCGAAGCCCGCGAGTGTTTCGATATCGCGTTGAATACGGGAGGCTTGGGGCGCTACCCCTATGTCGTAGAGGGCCATCTCATCGGCGACGGCCCCTAGCGGGAGTACGCTTCCGAGAAGAAGGCTGCTGACTAACGTTTTATGCATCGTGGTCATGTCTGGCTCCAGTTATTCCAAGCACTAAAAATAGAAAGTGCTCAGACTAACAGTAGATAGAAGACCAGTACAAATGACTTTATTCGCGTGAGATTAGCATGCCGAAGAGTAGTCCGGCTGCAGCGGCGCCGCCGATTGCCTTCCAAGGCTCATCGTGCACCTTGCGATTGGCTTTGGCGGCAGACTTCGTTGCACGTAGCGCGAGGTCGTGGCTGATAGTGTTGACGGAGCCACGGCCCTCTTTGATGCGCTCGTGCAGCTTGGAGCGCGCATGTACCAGCTCGTCACCTGTCAGATTCACGGTTTCTTTAAGCAGGCTTTCGATATCGGTGAGACACTTGTCGAACTCGCGGGATAGTGCAGCGGTCTTTTGCTTCTTCTTCATGGCGGATAATCCTAGAATTAATGTAGCGCCATGATGGCTCCCATAGTCTTTTACTTCTGTGCGCTAACAGACATTGCTCACAGCAACTTAGCAGTGAGCAATGCCGCTCTGCTAGGTTTAGTCGGTGCCCATCATCGGGTCCGAGAGGCCATGCTTACCGGTCTCTACTCGGCCTGCGAAACGCCGTGAGAAACCGCTATTCACATCGCTGCTTACGCTCAAGTCATACCAACTCGCCGAGTCTTGCAAAGACCAAGTTCGCTGTACTGTTTCGCCAGGCTCTAGCTCGACTAGCCAGGGACCACCGCTACGATAGGCATTGTCTTCGATCATCAGCTTGCAGGCCGTGCTGCCCGTGTTATGGAACGAGATGAGGACATCGCCATCGACATAGTCCAGCTGACATTCGGGTTTGGCGCTCTGGCTAACGCTTGTGTTGAGGTCGGAAATTGCGCGCACGAAGCCATTGGGAGCATAGATCCAGAGATCATACTTGCCATTGTCCTGCGCGGTATCCCAAACATCTGCCAGGGTCTTGCCAGCCTCGACTGTGTAGCGGCGCGGTATGCGATCTAGATGCAACTTATCGTAGACATGGAACACCACACCCTTGCTGCCAGTGTTGCGAAACGCCAAGCTCACTGTTGCGTCGTCTTCCACCAGGGAGTCCACGTACAACTCGTAAGGCAGCTTGCGCGAGAAACGTGTGCCACGCTCTTGGTACAGTGCTTGGTGTTGCTCAGGAACGCTGTAGCGGTCCATGGTCATCTGCTGGGCATCCGTGACGGCATAGTTACTCGTGTTGGGTAGTTGAGAGAGGTCGGCTTGCTCGTGCCCACTGAAATCGAAAGCAGAGCTAAGGTCGCCACACACAGCACGATGCCAAGGGCTGATACCCGGCACGCTTACATCGAAGCGTTTCTCGATGAACATCGCAAGCGAGGTATGGTCGAACACTTCCGAGTTCACCCAGCCGCCCTTACTCCAAGGCGATACCACATACATCGGGACACGCGCACTCAGACCGAACGGGCGCACATTGCCCGATATCGTGTCGTCCTCTTTCAGATAGGCGCGGGCCACGTCGTGGAAGTATTCGCCATCCAAGGGCAGAGTAGAGGCGCCTGCGAGGGTGCCGTCGAGATTGTAAGAGGGAACAGCGGGAGGCGGCAGATGGTCGAACTGGCCATCGTTCTCATCGAAGGTTAGGAAGAACACCGTCTTGCTCCATACCTCGGGGTTGCTGGTCAGGGCGTTGAGTACCTGCTCGGTGTAGTTACTGCCCTTCTGCGGGCTGGACGGGCCGCCGGGGTGCTCGGAGAAGGATTGTGGAGGAAGCACCCAGGACACGGCGGGAAGGGTGCCGTCTTTGGCATGGGCGGCGAGATCGTCTAGCGACCAGTGGGACATGCCGTTGTTATAGATCCCAGAGCCTTTCTTGGCGGTGCGGAAGCTCTCGAAAGCGAGGCAGCCGTGCATCGCGCCTGTCCAGTTATCGTTCGGGTCTTGATAGATGCGCCAACTGACCCCTGCCTCTTCCAGCACGTCTGGAATGGTGGGCCACTTAAAGGCGTTGCTCTTATAGGTATAGCCGGGCTCCGGCCATATATCGACCTTCGGGTCGTTAATCCAACAACGCAGATTGTTAGGTTCGGAATCCGTGTCGGTGCTATTGATACCCTGCGCCCGCAGCTCGGGATTGAAGTTGCTGCCGCTGAAGAAGGTGATGCGGTTCGGATCTGTGCCGGAGGTGATGGAGCAGTGATAGGAGTCACAGATTGTGAATGACTCTGCCAGCGCGAACTGAAAGGGGATATCGCTGCGCTTATAGTAGCCCATCGAGTTGTCGTTTTTATACTTAGGCCAATGCCCAAACTTGCCTTGGTTCCACGCCGCCTGTGAGTCGGAGAAACTATGGGGGGTACTTGGCGCTAAGTAGGCATTGAACTTTGTGGGGTCCATATGGAACGGGGCAATCTCGCGCTCGCCGTTGGACTGAAACCACACTGGCTTGCCACTTTCTAGAGGCACCGGGAAGCGGTCGCCGTAGCCACGCACTCCTTTCATGGTGCCGAAGTAGTGGTCGAAGCCGCGATTCTCTTGCATGAGGATTACGATGTGTTTGACATCGTTTATCGTGCCGGTATCGATGCTCGCCTCCACGGCTAAGGCTTTGCGAATGCTCAAGGGCAGGGCAGCAAGGGCGATAGTTGCACTCGTGCCTGCTGAGAGTGACAGAAATTTTCGACGATCAATAGTCATGCTGAATTCCTATACAAGTACAATAAGTTTTAAGTAAGACAGGCGGTGCACCGCGTAACAGTGCACCGCCTGCGAAACGCCTCGCCTCTATTTAGAAGCTGTATTCGTACTGCATCCAGAAAGAGCGCGGCTTACCGTTCCAGCCATAGTCGTAATAGTAGCTGGAGTCGTTATCCGTCACTTCCCCACGCACACCCGCACGGCTGACTTGTTGATTGCCCAAGCCGGCACGCTCGAAATAGTCTTCGTCGAGGAGATTGACTGCCCGCAGCAAGAAGCGATGCTGATTATCGTCGCCCATGAAGTACTGAATGGAGCCATTCACCACTACGTAGTCGCCGAAGTTATTATCGGGATTGGTGCGATTGCCATTGGCGTCAACTATGCGGCTAGAGCGCCCGTTGCCATAGGCCCACTCTGGTCCCTGCCATTTGGTATTCAGTGCGAACACCCAGTCTGGGGTTGGGGTATAGGTCAACAGAAGTGACGCAGACCATTCCGCGCGCTCGCTGGATTGACGCAGAGCTTTCGAGCCTGCGTCACCTGGCACCACGAAGTTCAAGGCGCGACCGGTACCGTCCTCTAGTGCCGCTAGGCCGTAGATTGGGTTAGGCTCTAAAGACTCCATGTCGGTGAAGGAGAAATCAGCTTGCACCTTGTCGAAATCGAATGCGATATCCAGTGTGTAGCCCTGAATGTCTTGCTCTAGCTTGCGGTTGAAACTGGCTACATCGAAGCGAGAGAAATTATTCGCTAGCGCGTAGTTACAGAAGCTACTTGGCACCACGATATTCGGATTGATGTCTTCGGGCTTCACGTCTGGATAGTTGATACAGACGTTCTCGATGGCGGAGGAGCCGAAGATATTGTCGATCACCGTATCGAAGTAGCCGAACTCGACATTGAAAGTGCCGCCCATCATGTCCCCGTTGATACCGGCGCCGAAACTATAGCTCTCCACATGCTGAGTTTGCAGCGACGGGTTGGCGACGCGATTGCCAGTCATGCCCGCCTCGGTCAGTGTGGGTTGGCTATAGGAAGTGCCGCCATTGGAACGCACATAGAAGCCGCCGGGGAGTTCCTGGCGCACGCCATATTTCCAGATGTCCTCGTCGTCGAAGGCATCGTTGAAGTCTTGACGGAAAGATAGCGACACATTGGTTTCTATAAAGGCCATCGAGTTGAAACGCACCTCGCCGTAGACGCCTGTGGAGCTGACAGTGTCTTTCTTCATGCCATATACGGAGTCGGAACCATCTTTGTAATTGATGTTCTGCACACCTACTACGGTCTCCAGATTGTCGGTCCAGGTCATCTTCAAACGATTATTGATGCCCCAGTCGTCATAACCTGCTTTGGCTTGATCGGTCTCGCCGAAGCCTTTGACCGGCTGACCATTACCGAAGCCCGCTGTACTCTGAATCACGTAGCCGATGGGATTGCCGATAGGGAAGGGGTTAGCCAGAGTCCCGTAAGGGCGACCATTGGCATCTACGTAGTAACCAGTCTTCGAGCCCGTTGCGGCGCCTTGATTGGCTCCGTAGGGGTCTGTTACGCAACCAGCGGGGAGGCCGGGTACAGTTGCAGCGAAGCTCTCGAATTGCGATGCGGTCTTAAAGCTGCTGATGCCCTGTGCCGTAGCCATCGCTTGTATGTCGCTAGGCAAGTCTTGGAAGCGCGGAATATTGCAGACGCGCGCATCGACCTCTGTGTTCCACAAGCGAGGATTGGTGAAGTAAGCTTCCGATTCTAGCGAGAGTCTGTCGCTGAAGTCGGTATGGAACTTCGCGTCGAACATGGGGAATTCGGTGTAGTTGGGTTGGAAAACCGTGAAGGAGGGAAAAGAGTCACGGAAGTCGATTGTAGAGTACTGGTAACCGAGTCGGAACTGCGTGTTGTCGTTGATATCCCACAGATACTTTGCCCCGATCAGGTTATAGCTATAGGGGAAATCATGCTTGCCGCCGAGTGCTAGTACGTTGTCTGTGTAGGCCTCTTCGCTGAATATCTCATGGGCGGCAGTCTCGTATGAGCGACCAAAGAACATCAGATAGTGGTCGGAGTTCTTGCCCATTGGAACTGTCACATTGCCGTACATCTCGCGCGTGTTGAAGGCGCCTGCATAGACACCGATCTCGCCATGAACTTCGTCGCCAGACTCGGGACGCTTGTAGATAACGTTCACTACACCCAGGCCACCGTTGCCGCCGAAGTAGAGGCTCTGGCCGCCGCGGAAGATCTCCACATTCTCGATCATGCGTGGGTCGATCGCAGTAGCGCCCCACAGACTTTCCAACGGGGTGCCGCGGTCGAAAGTCGGAACGCCGTCTAGAAGTAGAAGTGTGTCGCGGTCTGTGCCGCCGTCGATACGGATAGTGAATTCACCCTCGTCTGGCGAGTAGCCGATGTTGGCGCCGCGGATAAGACCTGCGGATAGCTCCCCGAAGTTGGTGAAGCCACCGGTACTGATTTCGTCGGCACTGATCAGCTGAACTTGCGTACCGAACTTAGCGACATCGATGGCGAGCTCTGTGACGCCACCGCGTACCACTTGACCCTCAACCACGATCTCTTGAATAGATTCGCTATCGTCGTTCTGTGCGATAGCGGGCGAGCAAACGCCCATGCACAGCAATATTGCCGCGCTTAGTTTGCTGGAGTTTTTCTTGAAGGGGATATCTTGGAGCAACATACGCAACCTCTGCCTGAAGTAGTTTGGCTATAGATAATGTTTTTTTAATCAACACAAGAAGATGAAGCACGGCTATAGAGGCCAATAGACGTGGTGCTCACTGGGGCTATGCTTCGGGAAAGAACTGTAGCGGTGCAATGTTGCAACTGGCGGGCAGATAGTTGATATTTTCTGCCGATTTTGATGACAGAACTGGATCGGAATTACATAAAAGTGACACATGGAGGGCTAATATGCCGTCATTCCTGCTATTCTAAAAATCCGAGCTGAGTAAGGAGTCCGTAATGACCTTCGACCCGTTTGTATTGGCGAGGATTCAGTTTGCCGCCAATATCAGCTTTCACATCCTGTTTCCTACCATCACCATCGGCCTGTGCTGGATACTGATGTATTTTCGTACGCGATTCACGTTAAGTGGCGACAAAGAATGGGAGTATGCCTATTTTTTCTGGGTCAAAATATTCGCGCTGACCTTTGCCCTAGGCGTTGTCAGCGGCATCACCATGAGTTTTCAGTTTGGCACTAACTGGCCAGGTTTTATGGAGAGGGCGGGCAATATCGCTGGGCCACTTTTAGGCTATGAAGTGCTAACCGCGTTCTTTTTAGAGGCTTCATTTCTCGGCATTATGCTGTTCGGCAAGGATCGAGTGTCGAACCGCGTGCATCTGTTATCGACTGCACTGGTCGCCATAGGCACCTCGTTCTCTGCATTCTGGATACTGAGTTTGAATTCGTGGATGCAGACACCTACTGGGTACACGATAGAGAACGACGTGATAATGGTCGAGAGTTGGTGGGCCATTATCTTTAATCCATCTTTTCCCTATCGATTCGCCCATATGTTCGTGGCCTCTCTGCTCACCAGCGCTTTCTTCGTTGCAGGCATCAGTGCATGGCGGGTGCTCAAGAATGTTGAGGGACCTGCAACTTGGAAGGTATTGAAAACTGGCATCTATATGGCGGCGGTACTTGCGCCGTTGCAAATATTCATCGGGGACTTACACGGGCTGAATACACTAGAGCATCAGCCCGCGAAAGTGGCAGCCATAGAGGGGATCTGGGAGACTCAGCGCGGTGCGGAGCTGACACTATTCGGGATTCCCGACCAAGAGACCCAAACCACTCGCTTCAAGATCGCGATTCCTAAGTTTGCTAGCCTTATTCTGACGCACGACTTGGATGGCGAGGTTCAAGGCTTGAATGAGTTTGAAGGCCTGCACCCGCCGGTGGGCCCAGTATTCTGGTCCTTCCGCATCATGGTGGCAGTGGGCATGTTGATGCTGCTGGTCTCTTGGCTCGTAGCTTATCTGCTTTGGCGGGGTAAGGCGGACAGGCCCGTAGTGTTGAGGATGATCTCTGTAATGACCTACTCGGGTTGGGTGGCGGTGCTAGCCGGCTGGTATGTTAATGAGATCGGGCGCCAGCCCTGGTTAGTGTATGGCGTGCTTAAAAGCGAAGATGTGGTGGCGGGGCACAGTGCTGGCATGATGATGAGCACACTCATCGCTTATCTGTTGTTATATGGATTCTTGTTAGTCTCTTATATTTTTACGCTGCGGTACTTGGCAACAATACCTGCCCGCTCTATTACGACACTTCAGCAAAAAGGACGAGACTTTCAGTCGAGCGACGATGCGACAGGCCCTAAGCAACTAGGAGGTGATTGAGATGGCATATTGGCTCCCTCTATTTTTTGTGGCTGTAATCGGTTTTTCCTTGCTGGTCTATATAATTCTGGATGGCTACGACCTTGGCGTAGGTATGCTACTGGGCTTCGCCGACGACGAAGAGAAAGATCAGATGATCGCCTCTATTGGACCCTTCTGGGACGCGAACGAGACATGGATAGTGTTGGGGATAGGGGTGCTCATGATCGGCTTTCCCGCCGCCTATGGCCTAGTGCTTACTACGCTCTACCTACCTGTCACATTAATGCTAATGGGTTTGGTACTACGCGGGGTATCTTTCGATTTTCGCGCCAAGGCTGAAACTAAGAACCGTAGCATGTGGAATAAATTGTTCACGCTAGGCTCGCTCATTGCCGCTGCGAGTCAGGGGTGGATGCTAGGAGCCTATGTGATGGGTTTAGAGTCTAGCCTCTTTAGTTATGCTTTCTCTCTGGGAATCGCGCTGGCGCTACCTGCTCTATACATAATGTTAGGCTGCGGTTGGTTGATCATGAAGGCAGAGGGTTCGCTTTACCGCAAGTCGATTCAGTGGGCACGGTGGACAGTCTTCCCTATGGGTGTCGGGATATTTCTGATCTCCATCGCCACGCCGCTGATCAGTGAGATTATCGCGGACAAGTGGTTTACCTTGCCGGCGGCGATCGGGCTGCTACCTATTCCAATCTCTACGATGATTGCTTATGCGGTAATCGTGTGGGTGCTATGGCACGAACGCATTCTAGAGGCGGGCTTCGGCTGGTTAATTTTCGTGTCACTAATCATAATTTGTTTGATGTCGGCCTTGGGCCTGGCCTATAGCATCTATCCGGATATCGTGATCGATAAGATGACGATTTGGGATAGTGCATCGTCGACTGAGTCTCTTCGTTTTACGTCTATTGGTATTGCGATCACAGTGCCGATGATTTTGATTTATACCTTCTTCATCTACCGAATCTTCTCGGGCAAGGCGACTAAGTTGAGTTATGAGTAGCGGATGTGAGTTATGGTTTTAGTGCTTACAATCAAGTGTTGTCTCAGTGGTATGGCATGAATTCGATAGAGCCTTCCATGACACGCCGTGAACACTTCCTTGTGGGCTTGACGACAGCATCCCTGCTGTCGACAGTCATGAAAGGCTCTATCGAATTCATGCCTGCAGATTAAGTGCTAGCCTTTTGATATTTGGCTTCAGCAACGGCCAGTCATGGCCCTCACCGCTTTAGGCGGCTGCGCCGTCCAAGGTGCTCCTGCATTTAGTTGAACCAGCAGGTTCGGCATCACCACCCGAATTACCAAATAAAAAAGGGCTACCCGTTGGGCAGCCCTTCCTTATTTGGTGCCCCGGGCAGGATTTGAACCTGCGACCTGTCCCTTAGGAGGGGACCGCGCTATCCAGCTGTGCCACCGGAGCGAGAGGTGGGGGGTATTGCGTGGGTCTGGCTTGCGGATAGGCGGCGCAGTATAACATGGGGTGTTTTGAGGGACAGGGGGTTTTCGGCTAAATTTGGATAGAAACCACTGACTAGATACTCTGTTGCCAGTCAAGCTTGTTTCATATGAATATCACTGAACAGGCGACTGGCATCGAATG
>CAJXUA010000034.1 GCA_913060695.1 uncultured Gammaproteobacteria bacterium
AGGCACCCCCTTGCGAGGGCATGGGCTCCTACAGTCAGAAATCTATTCCAATTTACGTGGTAGAACCACTGACTGTAGGAGCTTGCCCTGCAAGCGATTGGGTGGGATTGATGAAGATCTGTGGATGCGATAAACCTGCCTGCAGGCGACCAGAACCCCTCGCAGCGACATTGTGCTCGCGCGCGCAGATGCTGTAAGCTCCTGTCTCGCGAAAAGTGGTAGAGAGGCATCTTATGCAGAGCGGTCAGCAGCACATCATCGTTAAGGTTTCCCAGTGGCTCAATAATGCTCAGCCCGTCTGGCTGTGCACTATTCTCAAGACTTGGGGATCGTCTCCTCGGCCAATTGGCTCCATGATGGCCTGTACCATCGAAGGCGAGATCGCCGGCTCTATCTCTGGCGGCTGCATCGAAGAAGACTTCCTTGCCCAGCTGCGCGACGGCTCGATTAAGAGCCAGTACGATGTGGAGGGTAAACCCTTCGTCGTTAAGTATGGCATTACTGCCGAGCAAGCCGCTCGCCTGCGCCTGCCTTGTGGCGGCCAACTCCATGTTCTGCTTGAATATATTGCTCCTACTGCCGAGAACAAAGCCGTGTTTGGCGCGCTTTCCGATGCCCTCGATGCCCATCAGCGTATCAGTCGCGAGGTCGATCTGAACACCGGCGTGATTAGTGTCCGTCACGTTGCCGATGACGAGGCCGTAATTCTCGATGAGAAACGCATGCTGCATAGCCTGAGCCCCAAATATAAATTGCTCCTGCTCGGGGCTGGCGATGTCGCTCGCTACGTCGCCGAGATGGCCTTGGCATTGGAGTATGAGGTTACCCTTTGTGATCCTCGGCCCGAATATTTAGGTAACTGGCACGTCGAAGGGGTGCACGTGACTGCCGATCTGCCCGACGACGTCGTGCGCGATGGCTTTAGCGACCCTTACAGTGGCGTGATTGCACTGGCCCACGACCCTCGTGTGGACGACATGGCCCTGATGGAGGCGCTGAAGACTTCTGCTTTCTATGTGGGCGCGATGGGGTCGGACCGGACCTCGGCAAACCGGCGCCAGCGCCTGCCCGAACTAGGCTTGAGCGAGGCGGAGATCGCGCGTCTGCATGCGCCTATTGGCATTAACATCGGCAGCAAGACTCCCGCCGAGATCGCCATATCCGTAATGGCCGAGGTGACCAGGGTGCGCCACAGCAAGGATGCAGCAAGATCGGAGATCAACCTATAGATCTGAATATTGCTCTGACGGTAGGAGCCTGCCCTGCAGGCGATTTGCCAAAATTTTCTACAGATCGATTTCAATCGCACCCAATCGCTTGCAGGGCAAGCTCCTACAATAAAAAAGGGACGGTAAGCCTCAGGCCTGCCGTCCCTTTTTCATTGCAGCGGAATTAGTTCGAGGAACCGTATTCCGTTTCGTAGTCGTCCATTGCCGCTTGAATCACGACTTTCGCGTGTTCGAAGCCATAGGCAGCGCCGATGGAGACTTTGTTCTCTTGGCCTGGAATGAGCTTATAAGTCATGAAGTAATGACGCATACGCTCGATTAGCGCTGGAGGTAGCTCGCTGATGTCCTCTAGGTCCGCAAACAATGGGTCGTTCTGGAGTACCGCGATAATCTTGTCGTCGGCCTCGCCGCCGTCGAGCATAGGTAGCCCGCCGATGACTTTCGCATTGAGGATGATCTCGGTCTTGGAGATCGGACGCTCACTGATGACACAGATATCCAGTGGGTCGCCGTCGCCGCGCGCTGCGCCTTCCATCAGGTCACGTACGCGTGCGCCGCAGTAAGTACGAGGAATGAAGCCGTATAGAGTCGGGTGCTGGGAAGAAGAGCGCTGTGGGCGGTCTACACGCAGGTAACCTGTGGCCTTATCTACTTCATATTTCACTAGATCGAATGGGCTGATTTCGATAAAGGCATGCACTAGACGCGGGACGTCAGGTCCTACTTCTAAGCCGTGCCACGGGTGCGGGCGCCAACGGTAAAAGGGTGGTGGAAACTTCTTCATGCGGGTACCTGTTAAGTCGAAACCCTGTGCTTTTATTGTGTGGGCGTGTGAATGAAAGGCGCGCATTATAGCAGGGCCAGTTGAAAACGCACGGGCTTAGAGGCGTTTCGGGCAAGGGGCTGGCGCTTATTTGAGCTAAGTGGCCAAAGAAAAGGCCTATTAGCAAGGTTTCGCTAATAGGCCTTTACGTGTCCGCGCGTGATGACGCGAGTTTGGCGATGCTGTGACTTATAGCATGTCGGGTGCGCGGCGCACTAATTCCACTCGCGCGCCTTCTGGGCCCTGAACGTAGAAGAAGTTGATCATGCCATTGGGCAGCGTCATGTCTCGTGGCTCAGACGTAAACTCCACACCCTTGCTGTTCAGGTCCGCAATAGTCTCGTCCGAATCTAGTGCGCGCCAGCCGATATGATCGATGCTTGCGCCTTGGCTAGGGAAGTTCTCGCCGCGAGTGATCAGGAGCCACACGTTGCCAGGATAGAGGATGCCGTCAAGGCGTCCGAGCATATTCTTGCGAATGCCGCCGAACGTGTCCTCATACCACTTGAACGTGGCCTCTGGGTCTGTGGAGCGCAGATGCACATGGTGGAAGCCAAGATGCTGTGGGTCTTGCAGCAGTTCCATGCGTGAACCAAAGGGCGTCACGATGAAGGCTAGCTTGAACAGACCCGGCACATCGCGGATCTCACCTTGCAAGGTGGCGCCGTTAGCCTGCGCACGCGCTACAACTTGTTCAAGATTGGCTACGGAGAAACCGAGGTGATCGATTACGCCGCCCTCGCTTGGGCGGGTGTCTTCATTGCCGCCGAGGAACATGATGCGTGTTGTGCCGAATAGCAAACGGTCGGTGCGGCCATCCACGAATTCGCCACCGATGTTGTCCTTATACCACTGTGCCGCCACTTGTGGGTCTGGAACGGCCATGTGCACGTGGTCGTACATATAGGTCTTGCTTTGGGCTTGGGCGAGAGCTGAGAGGCTTAGTAGAAGAGTCAGAAATAGACCCTTGCTGCAGAATTTGTTCATCGTGTACTCCTTCGCGCCCTGGATGCAGGGCTAATCGTTATTGTTATTGCGAGCGTCATCGACGCAGCAATATGGCTCGCGGCGATGTAAAGAAGCGCCAGAATAGACCTGCGCTCGCGTCGAGTCCAGTCCCTCAGTGTAGTTGCAGCACCTTAAAACCGTGCTCATTGAGGACGGTTTCAACGTGCTTGAACTTATCCTGGGCGATCCGTTCGACCGGTATGAACTGATTGACTACCACTAGTGCCTTGCCCTGTGGGGACAGCAGCGTCTTAATTTGGCTAAGAAACTTCTCCGCCAGCGCGCTGCTTGTAGCAAAGCCTTGGTGGAAGGGCGGGTTACAGAGTATCCAGTCATAGCCCCCCTGAAGCTGGGCGGCGCAGTCGTCGAGAGTGACCTCTACACTTAGCTCGGCCCGAGCGAAGCTGGCCTTAGCGGCATCCACGGCGGCGGCATTATTATCGGTGCCATGTCGCTTGGAGAAGGGCAGCTTAGAGGTGGCGAGCAGCAAGTAGCCATAGCCACACCCTAGGTCGAGGACGGGGCCTAGCGACTTCTTCTTAGCGAGTAAGTTATTGACATAGTCGGCCAGTAGGGCGCTGCCGCGGTCAACTTTGTTCCAGCCGAAAACGCCAGGCTTGCTGACGAAGTGAAACTCACCTACCGTGCAGGTGCGCAGATGATCGTAGTCCTTACTGTCGAGGAAATCGGGAGTGGTTTGGTCGTTCGGCGCGGGTTTCTGTAGGCGGATATGATAGGCGTCGCCGTGCTTCTTCGCATGCTCTGGCGTCGCAAACACCTTTTCTGCATTGCGCCCATGGGTGCGAATGCCATCTTCCTTGTTGCCAATGAGATGCAGCGAACCGCCTTCCTTAAGGCGTTTGTAACTCTCATTGATGCAATGGTGCACCAGCGGACGCTCCTTGGAGACGCGATAGACGATGTCGTCATAGGTCTCGTGTGCTAACCCCGAGAAGTCGAAATCACTAACAAATACCGTATGGCCGATGTCGCGTAGCCTTGCGCCGAGATCGCATCGATTAGTGAGCACGTCGAGCTCAGCACGGGGGCGTGCAGCGACTAAGTCTTGTTCGCTAAGGCTCTCGTCTGCGATCCATAGTGCAGTGGTTAGTGGATTGCCCGAAGGGGCGTTGAGTAAATCGATAAGCAGATGTTCGATATGGATACTCATGGTTGGAAACTCTCAATCTCCTCTTGCGTCAATGAACGGGATGCGCCGGGTGCTAGTTGTTCGTCTAACACGACGGAGCCGATCTGTTTTCTGTGTAGTGCGATGACATGATTACCGCAGGCGGCAAACATGCGCTTAACTTGGTGATAGCGGCCCTCGTTAAGGATTACCTCGGCGCCGTTCTCTGGCATGGCCTTACATTTTGCAGGGGCTGTCTCTTTGCTCTCGCCCCGCAGCATGATTCCTGCTTCGAACTGCGCGATAGTCTCTTCGTTAACGGGCTCGTGGAGCGTGGCGTAATAGACCTTGCTGTACAGGTGGCGCGGCGAGATAACTCGATGCAGCCATTGACCATCGTCGCTTAATAGCACGAGGCCCGTAGTGTCGATGTCCAGCCTTCCTGCTACCGATAAGCCCTCTGGCGAGTCTTCAGTCAATAGGTCCAACACGATTGGGTGTTGGCCATCCTCGGTCGCACACACATAACCTTCGGGTTTGTTCAGCATGATGTAGCGTGGCTGTGGAAGTTGCAATCTTTGGCCGTCCAGACAGATCTCGTCGGTCTCTGCAACATGATGAGAGGCGCTCTTGACCATCTCTCCGTTCACCGTCACGCGCTTGTTGCGCACGGCCCGCTTACTAACATCGCGTGGCAATGTGGTGGCGTGGCTTACATATTTATCTAGTCGCATTAATGCGTTCTCGCTGGCTTGTTGGCAGCTTGCCACTCGCGTGGGTCTACTCGGTAATAGGATTTCAGTTCATCGAACAATTCTGCGTGCCGCGCCGCTAAATCGTGTGGGCGCTCGTAGAAGGTCTCGGTGACCACGGCGAAAAACTCTGCGGGATTGCTGGCCCCATAGGCATCGATAAGAGTCTGTTGATGTGCCGCGCTGGCGTGTTGTAAGTGCAGGAACTCGGCGGAGAAGATGCGCGCCCAATCGCCATAAGCGCCCTTATTATAGAGCAAGGGAGCGCCATTAGTGATGCCGGATTCGTGGTCGAGTTGATGGGCGAATTCGTGCAGCACTACGTTCTGTCCATCGGCGAAATTGTGCACGCTCTGCTGCACACTGTCCCAGGCGAGAATGACCTTGCCATTGCTCCAGGACTCGCCAATCAGGAAGTGTTCGCCCTTAGTGACCAAGCCGAATTCATCGTGCTTGTCGTGCTGCACCCTAAAGCCGGAAGGGTAGACCAATACCGCGCGCAGGTCTTGATACTCATGGCTGGGGCGGTTCAGCAGCAATAGGCAGGCATGGGCGGCAATGGTGATGCGCACCTCGTCGTCTATGACCTGACCGGCGCAACCGACGAACTGCTTGTGGTCCACGAAACGCTTGATGAGTTGGCGCAGCTCGCGCTGTTGATCGGGCCACATGGTCTTGTAGATGGGCAGGCTTCGCCGCAAGATCTGCAGCCAGGGCGCAGGGAACGGAGTTGCGTCAGTTTTTTTACGGCGATAGCGCGGGTAAACGAATAACGCCACGGCAACCGCGACCACAAGTAGCCAGAGTACAATCAATATGATGATGCTTTTAAGGTCCATTGGAGCTAACGCTAGTGGCCCTTTGCTGAATCATCTTTGGGTTGCAATGACAGTCCGCCGAGGCCTGACTCGTCGTCGTCCTCGTCGCCTTTCTTACCCTCGGAGAGTTGAATCTTCAAGCGTAAGTTGTTCTTCGAATCGGCGTTCTTAAGCGCCTCTTCTAGGCTGATCTTGCCGGCTTTGTATAGATCGAACAATGCCGAGTCGAAGGTCTTCATACCGATGTTTTCGGATTTCTCCATCACCTCTTTGACCTCGTCGACCTTGCCTTGTTTGATGAGGTCGCAGACACGAGGGGTGCCAAGTAGAATCTCAATCGCCGCCGCACGTTTGCCATCCACGGTGGGGATCAAGCGCTGGGAGATGAAGCCTTGCAGGTTCAAGGACAAGTCCATGAACAGTTGTCGGTGCCGCTCTTCCGGGAAGAAGTTGATGATGCGGTCCAGCGCCTGGTTGGCGTTATTAGCGTGGAGGGTGGAAAGACACAGGTGGCCCGTCTCTGCGAAAGCCAAGGCATGCTCCATGGTCTCCTGACTACGGATCTCGCCGATTAGGATGACGTCTGGCGCTTGGCGCAGCGTATTCTGCAAGGCCTCTTCATAGCTATTAGTATCTACGCCCACCTCGCGTTGATTGATGATCGACTTCTTGTGCTGGTGCACGAACTCCACAGGGTCTTCGATGGTGATGATATGGCCGTCGCTATTGGTGTTGCGATAGTCGATCAATGCCGCCAAGGAAGTGGACTTACCAGAGCCGGTGCCGCCAACGAAGAGGACGAGGCCGCGCTTCTGCATGATCAGGCTCGTCAGGACCTCTGGCAGGCCCAGGTCTTTCCAGCTTGGGATCTCGGTTTTGATATTACGCGCGACGATGGCGATCTGACCGCGCTGCTGGAAAATATTGACACGGAAGCGGCCTATCTCTGGATCGGATATCGCGAGGTTCATCTCAGGGCTTTTCTCGAACTGCTTAATCTGATCGGGTGACATGATCTGGTAAGCGATCTGCTTGACGGCGCCGGGCGGGAGAGCTTGAGACGACATCGGCAATAATTTGCCAAACGCCTTCATGCTAGGCGGCGCGCCTGTCGTTAGGAACAGGTCGGAGCCATCTTTCTGGATCATGATACGCAGCAGATCTTTAAAGCCCATAGTGTTTGCCTTGTCGGTGTAGGAGCGCTAGAAGCGTCTCTCGGTATACCAATTTACTTCCCTTGCGCTCTTGTTGATCTGATCGCAGACATCGAGTGTCAGGGCGAACAGAGCCATACGCACGAGTACGCCGTTGTCTGTCTGTCTGAATATGGCGAGGTTAGGGTGCTGATTCAAGTCATTGTCCAGTTCATTGGCCTCAGCGCGCGAATCGCGCGGCAGCGGATGCATGATGACTGTCTTCGGGGCGCAGTAACGCGTGTAGATCGCCTCGTTCAAGCGGAAGCGTCCTCGATAGATATCGGCCTCTATCTTACTGTTGAAACGCTCCTCTTGGATACGGGTGAGGTAGACGGTGTCGTTGCCCTCGAGGCCCTTCTCCATTTCCTCGGTCTCGATCACTGTGTGCCCATTACGGCGCAGCTCCTCGACGATCTCCTCGGGCATCCGTAGCTCGCTTGGGGAGATCATAGTGAAACGGATGCCGGAGTAGAGCTGAATGAGCTGCGATAGGGAGTGCACCGTGCGGCCATGCTTGAGGTCGCCAACCATGGCGATGCGCATGCCAGAGATTTCTTTGCCGTTGCTTTCTAACTCTTTACGGATGGTGTACAGGTCGAGCAGCGCTTGGCTAGGGTGCTCGTTCGGGCCGTCTCCAGCATTGATCACGGGCACGCGGCTGGCCTTGGCGAACTCGCTTACAGAGCCGGCTTGCGGGTGGCGCATCACGATGATGTCGTTATAGCCGCTGATCACGCGGGCCGTGTCGTATAGGGACTCGCCCTTAGAGATTGAGGAGGTTTTCACATCCGTGGTCTCGCGCACCTCGCCGCCGAGCAGGTTGAAGGCGCAGCCGAAGCTGAGGCGCGTTCGCGTACTGGGTTCGAAGAACATATTGCCGAGAATGGCGCCGTCCAGCACCTTGGTCATGCGTTCGCGGTGTGCGAAGGGGACCATGCTGTCGGCGACATCGAAGAGGCGTTCGACGTCGGAGAGTTCAAATTGGTTTACGCTTAGTATGTGGGCGCCGGGGAAGTGCATATATGAGTTTCTACTGTGGGTCGTTGGCCTGTGGAGTCTGGGGGCAAATACTAAACTAATGGGGGCTGCTTAGGAATCTTGGGCTGATAATATGCTGTACCATTGCCGAATATTGGAGGATCTGTGGAAGATTTTGGCCGATCGCCTGCAGGGCAGGCTCCTACAGTCAGAGCATTTTTCCAATTTAGATAGGAACCACTGATTGTAGAAGCTTGTTTACCCTATTTATGGGGCCCTGCAAGCGATTTGGTCAGATTGATGATAAATAGAGAGGTTGTTTTGGCAAATACGATTTACTGGCACGACTACGAGACATTTGGTGTAGACCCGCGACGGGACCGCGCTTCGCAATTTGCTGGGTTGCGCACCGACGAGGACCTGAACATCATCGGCGAGCCACTGGTCATGTATTGCCAGCCTGCACCGGACATGTTGCCGCACCCTATGGCCTGCCTCATCACGGGTATAGACCCTCGCGATGCCCTAGCCAAGGGGCTCCCGGAGAGGGAGTTCATCGATCGTATTCACCGCGAGTTTGCCCAGCCACAGACCTGTGTTGCCGGCTATAACAGCCTGCGTTTCGACGACGAGGTAACGCGGCAGCTGTTGTACCGCAATTTCTTCGACCCTTACGAGCGGGAGTGGAAGAATGGCAATTCGCGTTGGGACATCATCGACATGGTGCGCCTGTGTTACGCGCTACGCCCAGAAGGCATTATCTGGCCCAAGAAAGAGGATGGTAGCCCCTCGTTTCGTTTAGAGGAGTTGACCGCCGCGAATGGCATTGCCCACGAGGCGGCCCACGATGCCTTGTCGGATGTTACGGCCACCATCGCCATGGCCAAGCTGATCAAGACAAAGCAGCCCAAGCTGTATGACTATGTCTATGAGCTGCGAGCTAAACAGCGTGTGCAGGCGCAATTGGACATCATCAGCAAGAAGCCGGTTCTGCATGTCTCTTCTATGTACCCGGCCACCTTAGGTTGTTTGGCCTTAGTGGCCCCACTGACAAAGCACCCCACGGATAAGAATGGCGTAATCGTCTACGACCTGCGGGTAGACCCGCGTGTCTGGATCGACCTCACGGTCGAGCAGATTCAGCGTAGGCTATTCACGAGGGCAGAGGACATGCCAGAGGGCGTGGATCGAATCCCCTTAAAAGTATTACATGCGAATCGCTGCCCGGTGGTTGTGGGCAGCAATATGCTCAGCGCGGAGCAGGCGCTGGACTATCAGATCGACATGGACAAGGCGCGGGATTATTGGAAGTGCCTAGTGGATCATCCCCAGGCAATCGCCAAGGTCGCCTCGGCATTCGACCGCCAGCATGAGGAGGAAGCCCCTAACCCAGACCCGGACTTCATGATCTACAGTGGTGGGTTCTTCGGGGCACAAGACAAGCAAGCTATGGCGCAGATTCGTGCCTCGACGGCTGCAGACTTGAGTGTGTGGCGTCAGCCCTTCGTCGATAAGCGTTTGAACGAGATGCTGTTCCGCTATCGGGCCCGCAACTACCCGGCTAGCCTTACCCCGCCGGAGCAGGAGCGCTGGCAAACCTATTGCCGTAGCAATATGGAGAGGCCGCTGGAGCAACGCGGTGCCGGTGCACCCCGTGAGGAATTCTTCTCTGAGATAGCGTCATTACGGGCCAGCCGCGAGGATGCGCAGAGTCAGAGCGTCTTAGAGAGTTTAGAAAACTACGGCCGTGAATTGCTGGGCGTCGACACTTAAATGTTGTTAGGCGCTTGTGTTTTAGCGCGCGCGACCCAACTTGGTCTTAACACCTCCGCATATCAGAGTAATTGCCCATGAGTAGTACTTCCCCCAATCCGGACGTCTCCGCGATCTCCAGCCTGCGCAAAGCCTTCGTGTTCATAAAGCCCTATAAGAAGCAGATGACCTTGGCGACCATCGCCCTGATCTTCACTGCGGGCGTCACGTTGGCTCTGGTCCAGTTCGTTAGGGTGATCGTCGATGTTGGTTTCGTGGCGGGCTCCAGTCAGTCGCTGGGCCTTGCCATCGTCGGCTTCCTGATCGTGGCATTCGTGCAGGCACTCGGTACCTTCGCACGATTCTACTGGGTCTCTTGGCTCGGTGAGCGAGTGACCGCGGACATTCGTACCGCGGTGTTCTCCCATCTGATGACGCTGCACCCCGGCTACTACGAGGAGAATCTGAGCGGCGAGATCCAATCGCGCATCACCACCGACACCACTTTGCTGCAGACCGTGATCGGCTCCTCGGTCTCCATCGCGCTGCGCAATCTCCTCATGATGGTAGGCGGAATAATCTTCCTCTTCATCACTAACCCCAAGCTGACCAGCATCGTATTACTCTGCATCCCCTTGGTGGTCGGACCGATCATGATCTTCGGTCGTCGCGTACGCCACCTGTCCCGTAGTTCCCAAGACGAGATCGCGAATGTGGGTGCCTATGTGGGCGAGAGCATTCAGCACATCAAGACCGTGCAGGCCTATAACCAGCAGGGCGCGAATGAACAGGCCTTCTCTGACCATGTAGAGAAGGCCTTCAAGGTCGCCCTCGCGCGCATCTGGTCGCGTTCCGTGTTGATCACCGTCGTCATTACCCTCGTGTTCGGCGCGGTGGCGGCGATGATCTGGTCGGGCGGGCAGGATGTTATCAATGGCCGCTTGTCGGCCGGTGAGTTGACTGCCTTCGTGGTCTACGCCGTGATCGTGGCCTCCGCCGTTGGCGCCATCAGTCAAGTGATAGGGGATCTACAGCGCGCAGCAGGCGCTACGGAACGACTAATGGAATTGCTGCATGCGCAGAGTGCCATCGTCTCGCCGGCGGCTCCGGTGCCGTTCAACGAGCCCTTCCGCGGCGCTATCGACATTAAGGCTCTGCGCTTTTTCTACCCCTCGCGACCCAATTCTGCCGCGATCGATGGGCTCGATCTGAGTATCGAGCCCGGCACCAGTGTCGCACTAGTTGGGCCATCGGGAGCGGGCAAATCGACTCTGTTTGAACTGCTGTTGCGCTTCTATGATCCCCAGGAGGGCGCGGTGCAAATCGATGGCATCGATATTCGTCAGCTAGAATTGCAGACCCTGCGCAGTAAGATTGCTATCGTCTCGCAGCTGCCCGCGATGTTTACCGGCAACGTGCGTGACAATATTCGCTACGGCCGCCCCGACGCCAGCGATGAAGAAGTGATGGAGGCCGCCAAGTCCGCCTTCGCGAGCGATTTCATCGAAGAGCTTCCAGAGGGCTATGACAGTTTTCTCGGCGAGTCTGGCATACGCCTCTCGGGAGGGCAGAAGCAGCGCATCGCCATCGCCCGCGCCATCCTCAAGGATGCACCGATTCTATTGCTTGACGAGGCCACTAGTGCGCTAGATGCGGAGAGCGAGCGTAAGGTGCAACTAGCGCTGGATGAGCTGATGAAGAACCGTACCACCTTGATCATCGCGCATCGCTTGGCCACCGTGAAGAATGTCGACAGCATCGTGGTCATGGATGCCGGCCAAGTTGTTGCCCAGGGCTCCCATCAGCAATTGCTGCTTAGTAGCCCGCTATACGCCAATCTTGCCGCTCTCCAGTTCTCTACCGGGGAGCAAACAGAGCCAATAGAGCTGTAGTCATTAGCTTTAACTAATAAAGTAGGTATTTGCCGTGCAGGGGCAAAGTGAGTAGAATCGCGCCCCGCACGGTCAAAGGAAGTGAGAGTGCATTGGACACGCTGCGAACACAGCGCAACAACAACAAATCACGTGCCTTTATATGGATCAGTTTCAGGACATTCGCCCCTACCACGACGACGAAGTTCGTCCCGTCATCGATACGCTTCTAAACAACTCCGAGTTCATTAGCAGCATCGCCAGTTTTGCACTGCCAAAACTGTATCGCTGGCTGCCGGCCGTGGCGCGGTTTTTGACCCATCGTAAGCTTGCCGCACAGCTCAATGGCGTTAACACCGTTAAGAGTATGCAGGGCGTGATCGCAAGCTATATGGATCAGATGATCGAGAAGACTACCTCGAAACTGACCAACTCCGGCATTGAGAATCTCTCGCGCGAAAAATCCTATTTGTTCGTCAGCAATCATCGCGATATCGCGATGGACCCAGCCTTCGTCAACTACATGCTTTACCACGCTGGCTTCAACACGATGTTTATTGCCATCGGCGATAATCTGCTCAAGCGGCCCTTCGTGTCGGACCTCATGCGCTTGAATAAGAGCTTTATCGTGAAGCGCTCTTTGAAGGGGCGCGACCTGCTCAAGTCTTCCAAGCAACTCTCCGAGTACATTCATTATCTGGTTGAAAACAAAGATAATGTTTGGATAGCGCAGCGCGAAGGTCGCGCGAAAGACGGCGTGGATCGAACCGATACCGCGCTGCTGAAAATGTTGTCTATGGCGCGAAGAGAGCTGGGCTTGAAAGAATCTTTAGGCGCGTTGCACATCGTGCCCGTGTCGATTTCCTATGAGTTCGATCCCTGCGACACTCTAAAGGCTGATGAGCTTTACCAAAAGAAGGAACTTGGCGCCTATCAGAAAGATGAGAAGAGCGACATCAACAGCATCGTGCAGGGCATGATTGGTTTTAAGGGCCATGTGCACGTCGCCTTTGGCGAAGAGATTTGCCTGGATAGTGACGATGCGGATGCCGCAGCGGCGCTTATCGATAGACAGGTAGTTAGCAATTATCTATTGCAGCCCAGCAATTATTTCGCGCTCGAGAAACTGCGCGAAACCGATCCTGAATTTGCCCAAGATATCGCCCCATCGACTGAGGCAATGACCGAGGCAAGCATCGCTGCAATGCAGCAACGACTAGACCAAGCCCCTCCTAATATCCGACCCTATCTTCTGCAAATGTACGCCAATCCGGTGCTATCTCGCGCGAAGCTTTAGCAGCGGCGCCGGCCCCCTCTCATTAACTGGCCTGTGTAGGAGCCTGCCCTGCAGGCGATCGGACTGACTTTTCCACAGATTTTCTTTTATCGCACCCAATCGCCTGCAGGGCACCCCCTTGCGAGGGCATGGGCTCCTACACGCTCATTTGCACAGCAAACTGGCTTCTAGAACTGTGCTTTATCGAGCTTTTTGGCGTCAATTTGTGTGTTTCTCGCGTTCGCTCCCGCTGTATCAGTGGGCACAAAAGCAATAAAAGTCGATAAAACAGCTATTTGTCCACAATTCGACCACATAAGAAGCTGTATTTCGAACGCAAACTATGAGTTAATTCGCTTAGTGAAAAGAAGCTCCTAAGCCCTTAAGAAGGATAAACATTTTCAAATGTACCTGGAATATTATTCCCTAGACCGTCCGCCCTTTCGAATTACGCCGGATCCTAGTCTATTTTATACGGGTGGCGAGAACGGCCGTGGGGTTGTTTTAGAGGCCTTACTCTATGCCGTTACCTCCGGCGAGGGCATCCTCAAAGTTGTTGGCGAAGTGGGCAGTGGCAAGACAATGCTGTGCCGAATGCTGGAGCAGCGCCTGCCCGACTCCGTGGAAGTGGTCTATCTAGCGAATCCCAATCTATCTCCTCACGATATTCTCTACGCTATCGCATTCGAGCTTAAGCTCCCCGTCGATCATTCGACCCAACGCCTCGTGTTGATGCAGCACCTGCAAGAGTACTTGCTCAAGCAGCATGCGGAGAATCGAACGGTACTGGTCATCATCGAAGAAGCGCAGAGTATGCCCATCGAGACTCTCGAAGAGGTGCGCCTGTTCAGTAATCTAGAGACTCATCAGCATAAGCTGATGCAGATCGTTCTATTCGGCCAACCCGAGCTCGACAAGAACCTGCAGGACAAATCGATTCGGCAGCTACGCGAGCGTATTACCCACAGTTTCGACCTGCGCCCATTGAGTGCCGATGAAGTCAGTGACTATATTCGCTTCCGCTTACAAGCCGCAGGCTGCCCAGCACCACAGGTGTTCAGCAACGCCGCAGAGAAGATGATTGCGAAGGCCTCCGGGGGCTTAACGCGACGGATCAATATTCTAGCGGACAAGGCGATGCTCGCAGCTTACGCCGAGTCGGCCACAGGGCAGCGTCCGCGTACCATCGATAACCTGCTGCAGCCAGCGGTGCAGACTAGCCATGTACGCGCCGCGATGAACGACAGCGGTTATAAACCTGCGTTCTGGACTGCCCCAAAATTTGCAGTTTTTGGCGCCGCCTTACTCGCGGTTATCGTTGGTCTTACTTGGTGGCAATTGCAAAACGATGCCATTGGCCAAACGAACGAAGTCGCCGCTCCTAATGCTGCCCCTGCTCCTACAGCTGCTCCAGCGACCGTCGCTGAGCCCGCTAGGGTGGTGAACGCTCCTGACGCTGGAGACACTGTTGCAATAGCGGGCACGCCATTCGGACCACGTCTGGTTTCCGGCAGTGCCGCGTCCACTACAGTCGATACCGCCGTCGCCGAGCCGGCGCCGGAGTTGCTCGAAGAGCCTGCGCCAGAGCCCGAACAAATAGCCCAAGAGGTAGAAGAAGCAGAGGTAGAGGAGAACGTCGATGTGGCCGCGGCCCCCGCACCAGCACAAGTGCAAGAGCAGACTGAACCTGTGCCGCCTCAAGTGCGTACAAGTACTACTTTGCGCCAGCCGATCGTAGCTCTAGGTACGCTTAGCCCATTGCTGCGCGAGCGCAGTGTGGCAATGCAGGATTGGCTGGTTGAAACCGATCCAGCAACTTACACCCTACAATTGATCTCGGTGAGCAGTGCAGAATCGGCGTATGTAACGCGAGTGCTAACGCGACTTGAGCAAGCGGGGCTGATCGGTGAGACCTACGCATGTGTTTCGAACACGCAAGGGCAGGACTATTGGAAGGTCGTCTTTGGTGATTTCGAAACGGCCGATAGAGCGCGCAATATGATCAGTGAGCTGCCATCAAGTGTTCGTAATAACAGCCCATACGCCCAAAGCATTCGCAGATTAGATTGCAATGTAGCGTTGGACCTGAACTAGTGAGACTAGAGGAAAACAGCATGAAGCCAAGTGCCTTGTACAAGCTACTTACACTTTCGAGTTTGTGGTTGTTGACGAGCTGCGGAACGAGTTTGCCAGTGGAGAACGAACAGGTTCGACACCTGCTACCTCCTGCCGAAGTGGCCAGCGACGACATACCCGATGTGGTGAGCTCTTCGACTTTTCTGCCAGAGCCGACGGTCAACGAATCCCCAGAACTATTCTCGGTAGTGGTGCAGGACGTGTCGGTGCGGGAGTTGTTGTTTGCGATAGCGCGGGATGCGGGCATCAATATCGATGTGCACCCTGACGTACTCGGTGCCGTGAGTCTCAACGCGATCGATCAAACACTTCCGCAAATCTTGGACCGTATCGGGCGCCAAGTCGACATTCGCTGGCGCATGGATAACAGCAACGGCCTGATGGTGGAGTTGGACTCACCGTTCTTTAAAACCTATCGAGTCGACTACGTAAACGTGTCCCGCGCGTCCACTACTGGGTTCAGTGTGTCTACCTCTATCACAGGGGTTGGCGGAGCTGGCGGCGGCACGGGAGGCAACAACTCCGTTGCCTCGCTTGATCAGAGCTCAAGCAATAGTTTTTGGGAAACCCTCGAAGCAAACTTACGCGATTTCGTGGGGGAAGGCAGTGAGTCGGAAAGCAGCAGTATCATTAGCAATCCCGAAGCCAGCATCGTGTCTATTCGCGCCAATTCAAGGCAGCACAGAGAGATTCAGCAGTTTATCGACAATGTTAGTACCCGTGCTCTGTATCAAGTCATGATCGAGGCAACGGTCGTAGAGGTAACACTCAACGATCAGTATCAGGCTGGCGTCGATTGGGCCGCTTTGAGCCGTGACAATGGCCAGATCGACTTCCTGCAATCGATGACGGGACTGAATCTTTCCTCTGCACCCTCGAGCATGCTCACGATCGACAAGAGCGCGGGACCCGATGCGGTGTCTATGACCATGCGCATGCTCTCCCAGTTCGGCAATATCCGCGTGCTTTCAAGTCCGAAGCTGATGGCCTTGAACAACCAAGCCGCTATGCTGAGAGTTGTCGACAACAAAGTGTATTTCACCATCGAGGTGCAGCAGGGCACACCGGCCACGGACAATGGTCCCGGCACTCCCGCGGTTTACACCAGTATTATCAACACGGTGCCAGTGGGTTTCGTAATGAGCGTTACGCCGCAGATTAGCGAGAACGATCAAGTGACGCTCAATGTTCGTCCCACAATCTCCCGCATACTGCGTTATGTCAACGACCCTAGCCCCTCTCTGTCGGATAATGGGGTGATCAATGGTATTCCTGAGATTCAGATTCGCGAGATCGAATCGATCCTGAAAGTGTATAGCGGACAGATCGCTGTACTGGGAGGCCTAATGCAGGACTCACTCGATTCAGGCACTACCGGCTTGCCCGGTTTGTCTAAGCTTCCTGGAGTAGGGGGGCTGTTTAGCTATAAGAATGAAGTGGCCCGCAAAACTGAATTAATCGTGTTCATTCGCCCGGTAGTGATCAAAGACTCGTCTATAGACGGCGATTTGAAGGATTACCGAGAGTTCTTGCCAGAAACAGGCGTGGCATCAGATGGATTTCTGACCTCGCGCTTTCGTGACAATGGTGTTCGTTAAACGCTATGAGTAATTCTCCATGAGTCTTTTGATGGATGCACTTCGCAAGGCGGAGGAAGCTAAAAAGCTTGCCGCCAAACAAGCGAGTGCGGATACAAAGCCCGACAACAGCGCAGCCACTAAGGCTGCGCCTGTCGTTGAAGAGCCTATTGTCGAGGAGTTTCTGTTCGATGCCGAAGAATTGTCTTCGGAGCCAGAAGCAATTAACCAATCCGCCGATTTAGAAGAAGCCTTCGAATTCGAGATCGATGAATCCTTTGGTATCGATTTCGATGCGCCTGTTGCCGCGAAAGCCGAATCGCCTCAAGAGAGTAGCTCAGAGACTACACTCGCAGATTTAAACCCAGAAGTTGAAGACAATGGCATTGAACGAAGCGTGGAGTTCGACACGAGCGGTTTCTCCCTCGAAGAACCAGAATTGCAGGAAGAGAAAGAAACGGCCCCTACAGCCACGTCTTCTTTGAGTCTTGTCGAGAACCGCGAACCGCCTGCGACTCAGGCCGAGCTAAAGAGTGAAATGGAGCTGGAAAGTCGGATCGAACTTGAAGATGCCGACCACGCTGAGGAAGCTCAATATCTACAGAAAGCGGATATAGAGAAATTTGTACCGAAAGCGAATAAGAGTGAGAGTGATGAGAGTCGCTCCAAGGAAGCATCATTTGCAGAGAAACCGTCAACGCTCCCCCCAGCTGCAAAGCCAGAAGCCGCGCCAATTGCCCGCTCACCCATGCGAGCGCTTCGAGATGAGGCAAATTCCGCAGCTGAGGCAAAGCGCAACGGGGAAACGCAAGAACGCAAAGCAGGCGCAGCATTAGAGAGTCGCAAGCGCGAGGCTGCACGCGCGGTTTTCAGTGCTAAATCTAGGGGTGGTGAGAATCGAGGGCGCATGATCGCTATAGCCGCAGCGTGTGTCTTGATACCATTGGCTGGGCTGAGTTTCTGGGTCTTGGATCCACTGGGAATGTTTTCCGGCGGCTCGCAATACAACGTTCCCGTGGCAAGCTATGACCCGAATCGCACGTTTGATGAAGTGATAGAGCCGGGAGCATTGGCCGCCGGCGACGAGTCCTTACCAGATGTTAGCGAGAGTTTGCAGGCAGCGGAGATCGCGCAGATCGCGGCACCGGAAGAGCCTCCAGTCTCCAATTTCCAGTTGGATACTGCAGTAGAGCCCAGCAGTTTAATTTCGCAAGAGCAGCCTGTTGCACCATTGCAAACCAACGCGGTCGAAGAGCTCCAGACACCACCGGCAATTGCTTCTGAGCCTGCGCCATCGTCAGCTGCTATCAGCGCTCCTCCACAAGCGCCAGTCGATAGCGTTAACGCTGTTGCGGACGCAGCAAACGAGTCCTTGGCCGACAATGCTCTGCCTGAGTCAGCTGGTGCGTCACGCGCTGGGGCCACAGAAGCACCTGCAAATGCCCCTATTAATATTACTCGTAGCGATGGTCCCCAATTGGACCCCCAGTTGAGTCTGGCGTTCAGTGCTTATAGAAGTAACGATTTGGTTGGCGCGCGTGCTCACTACCAACAAGCGCTGCGCAATTTACCGAACAACCGCGATGCCCTATTAGGCTTAGCGGCAGTGTCCCTAAAAATGGGCGATGCCACTTCGGCACGTTCTCATTACACTAAGCTACTCGAATTGGACCCGCGCGATGCCTTGGCAAGAGTCGGACTTCTGGGAACGATGCCAGCGAGTGACCCTACCTCACTTGAGAGTGAGTTACGGAATCTTTTCAACGAACATCCAGAAGTGGCTCAGCTTGCTTTTGCTCTAGGTAATTTACAAGCCTCTCAAGGCCGTTGGACCGAGGCTCAGCAATCCTACTACGATGCTTTACTCGCAGCGAAGGCTGGCGACAACGGCCCAATAACCCCCGATTATGCTTTCAATCTAGCGGTAAGTTTAGAGCGCTTGAATCAGCTGCGTTCGGCCTATGGCTTCTATCGCGAAGCACTAGCGCAGTCGGAAGTCAGCCCCCCTAATTTCGATGTCCGTATTCTTCGTGAACGCCTCGACGCATTAGAGCGAGTGTTACCATGAGCGAGGCAGAGAAACCGGCTCCTAAGCGAAGGCTTGGTGCCTTGCTGATCGAGCAAGGCTCGATTACGCAAGACCAACTCCGCATCGGATTGTTGGAACTCAAAAGCAGCAATAAGCCACTAGGGACTATCTTAATCGAGCTGGGTTTTGTCACCGACTCGATTATCCGCGACGCCCTAAGCGAGAATACCGGTCAGCGTAGCGTCGACTTGACCAATGCCGTTCTCGATGCCGAGTCAACTCGAATCGTTCCGCAAGATTTGGCGCGGCGCTATACGATTGTTCCCTTGTCTTACGACCCCATAGCGAAGCACTTAACGCTTGCCATGGCGGACACTTTCAATATCGTGGCCTTGGATCAGGTGCGTGCACTCAATGGCGGCGACCTCCAGATTTCTGCCGTTCTTGGAACTGAGTCAGAGATCGTAAGGGTGATCGAGCAGTCCTACGGCTTCGATCTTTCGATCGATGGCATTTTGCAAGAGATAGAAACGGGCGAGCTAGATTTCGAAAGTCTCCAGATGGGCGACGATGAATACAGTCATCCTATGGTGCGCCTAGTGAATGCCTTGATGGCAGACGCGGTACAACGAGGCGCCTCGGACATTCACTTCGAACCAGAGGAGGCATTTCTGCGTATTCGCTATCGAATCGATGGTGTACTACGTCAAGTACGAAGCCTGCACAAGAGTTACTGGCCCTCGATGGTTGTGCGCCTTAAGGTTATCAGCAATATGAATATTGCCGAGTCCCGGGCACCACAAGACGGCCGCATTTCGATGTCACTGGTTGGTAGGCAGATTGACTTCCGTGTTGCGGCGCAGCCAACCACGCATGGAGAGAACATCGTATTGCGTGTGCTCGATAGAAAGAAGGGCATTGTCGCGATGGAAAAGCTTGGGCTAAGTGAAGATAACTTAGGCCTGTTGCGCTTGATGTTGGCGCGCCCCGAAGGAATTATTCTAGTCACGGGCCCGACCGGTAGCGGTAAGACAACGACACTTTACTCGGTGTTGAACCATATCAACACCGAGAGCGTGAACATCATGACGATGGAAGATCCTGTCGAGTATCCGATGGCGATGATCCGGCAGTCTTCGGTGAACGAGTCCGCAAAGATGGGCTTCGGTGAAGGCATCCGCTCCATGATGAGACAAGACCCCGATGTCATTCTCGTCGGTGAGATACGCGACCATGTCACTGCGGAGATGGCCTTCCGTGCAGCTATGACTGGTCACCAAGTGTTCTCTACCCTTCACACTAACTCTGCGGTTGGTGCGATTCCTCGCCTATTAGACATCGGCATACTTCCAGATGTGATCGCAGGCAACTTGATCGGAGTTGTGGCGCAGCGCTTGGTACGAAAACTGTGCAAAGAGTGTAAGAAGGAAGATATTGCCTCGGAATTGGAAAAGCGCTTACTGGGTGTCGACCTCGATAGCGAGGTGAAAATTTTTAACGCATTGGGTTGCCCAGCCTGCGAGCACCAAGGCTATAAGGGGCGTACCTCGGTAATCGAAATACTGAAAGTCAATGCAGTGATGGACGACCTGATTGCCCGTCGCGCTAGCATGCGCGAAATATTGAATGCAGCGATAACGCAAGGATTTCAGCCAATCGCTCACGATGCTTGTCGCCGTGTCTTAGATGGCACGACGAGTCTCGAGGAAGTATCACGAGTCGTTGACCTCACCGATCGCATACTTGGATAAATAGCATGCCTCTTTACAAGTACAAGGCGATGGCGAAGAACGGGAAAATTCGCAACGGTACATTGGATGCCGTGAATGAGACCGATCTTGAACAACGGCTCTCAAGAATGAGCCTAGATCTCATTCGCTCCGACATCACACAAGAGAAGCGCGCGAGTGTTGGACAACGCAAAGTAGAGAAGTCAGACCTAATTAATTTTTGTTTCCATATGGAGCAACTGACGAGAGCGGGTGTGCCGATGCTCGATGGCTTAAGCGATTTGCGCGATAGCCTCGACCATCCCCGTTTTCGCGAGATCATTGCGAATATCATCGATGAGATTGAAGGGGGAAAAAACCTTTCCGAGGCACTGGCCGCCCACCCGACTATCTTCGATAATTTGTTCATCAATCTAATTCGTGCAGGCGAGGCGAGTGGCGAATTGGCGAGTATTTTCGAATCCTTGGCCGACACCATTAAATGGCAAGACGAGTTGAGTAAGTCCACGAAGAAGCTCTTGGCCTCGCCAATCTTTGTCGGGTCTGCGGTCATTGGCGTGACTATTTTCTTGATGGTTTACCTCGTTCCTCAGTTGGTGGGTTTCATCACTAACATGGGGCAAGAGCTTCCTATCCATACCCGTGCACTGATCGCGACCTCTAATTTCATGGTGGCCTATTGGTATATCTGCATCGGAGTACCGATTCTTGCCTATTTCGGAATAGTCACGATGGTAAAGGTGAGTCCGAAGGCGCGCTATATATTCGACGGCTACAAGTTGCGTGTATGGAGAGTTGGGCCAGTATTGCAGAAGATTCTTCTGTCTCGCTTCGCGAATTTCTTCGCCATGATGTATGCGGCAGGCATTCCGATCCTGCGCTGCCTAGAGATTGCTGAGGGTATTATCGATAACGAGGTGATTCGTAGCGCGCTGCGACAGGCCCGAGAGGACATTGCAGAGGGAGAGCCCTTGTCGAGAAGCTTCCAGAATACGGGATTATTTCCACCTCTGGTCGTGCGAATGCTCAAGGTAGGGGAGACGACGGGCGGTTTGGATAAGGCACTGCTCAATGTCAGTTATTTCTATGATCGCGATATTCGCGATTCTATCGACAAAGTGCAGTCGATGATTCAGCCCGTCATGACCGGTGTTTTGGGTTTGCTGTTGGGGTGGGTGATGATGTCTGTGCTCGGGCCCGTGTACGACACTATTAGTAATATTCAAATCTAGGAATTCGATCGATGCTTGGACTGCTGGGTTCTATCAAAGTGAATATCTTGCTTGTCGATGCCGACGGCGTGAGTTTGCTCCAGTGGACAGGGAGGAAGCTGCAAGAATTGGATCATTTTGTTGCGGGGAAGACGAGCTACGATCGATTCCATTTCTATTTAGAACACCATCCAAAAATTCCCTTCGTAATAGTAACGGACTTCATCGAAGAAGATTTTCGCACAGAGCAGTCTGTGCACGTGCGTGGCAACGATCGCACTGTTTTATTGCAACGACGCCTCGCGCACTTGTTTCGCAACACTATCTATCGAACTGCGAAGGTTATAGGCCGAGAGACGACAGGGCGCAAAGACGACCGTCTACTTCTGACAGCCCTTACAAAGCCTGAGATTATCGACCCGTGGGTCAACCAAATACTCGCTAATCGAGTCTCCATTCTTGCTGTCACCTCTGCCTCCTATGTAATGGAGCACTTTGCGCAATCTATGTCGCTAAAGGCGCAGCCGCACTTATTGATAGTGAATCAGGAAAGTTCCAGCGGTTTGCGACAAACTTACCTGCAGAAGGGGCGGGTTATTTTTAGTCGCCTGACCCCTGCCGGGGTTAGCCGTTCTGATTCCTTTGAGGCGTTACTGGTAGAGCAGTGCGATCAGACCCGTAAATATCTTGAGCGCATCAAACAATTGCCCTATGACACAATGTTGGAGATCCACGTGTTTACTGCGGAGCGTTTCTCCGAGGAGCCGGAATCTGTAAGGGATCAGTTGCATTATTACTACCATTGGATCGACGAGTTGAAGCCACGGGTCCGTATGGAGCTGAACTCGGAAACGGCCTTGCCAGGAGCGCTTCACTATTCCCTTGCGCGCTCGATGAAGAAGGGCGGTATCCCGAATGTATACGCGCCATTGAAAGTGCGTCGCTTCGCAATTCTGCGAAGTACCGCGCGGTATCTATATTTGACGAGTGTGTTGCTTGTGGTTTGTATGACAATATATATATCCCCCAGTTTGCTACGCATCAATGACGAGTTAGCGCGTGAAACGCAGATGAGAGAGCTGTCGCAACCACTCCTAGTGGAATACGAGCGTTTGCGCGAGACTTTCCCGGAAACTCCTATCCCCTCCGGGCAGATGGAGTTGGTAGTATCTAGCTATGAGTCAATAGTCGAGCAAGTCAGTAATCCACGCCGTACGCTAAACGCAATCTCAGAGGCGCTGCTTGAATCGCCGGAGTTGCAATTGGGTTCGATCGCTTGGCAGTTGGAGGCTAAAGAGGCGGCCTCAACAGAGCAGAATATATACGGTGTGGTACAGAGCGATGCGCAGCGTTTTCAGAATGCTTTGGTAAGTAGAAATACAGTCATGGTGACACGGGTGCAAGGGGTGGTCGAGGGTGCCAGCAGCTATCGCAATGCACGCGAACAGATATTAACGTTCTCTCGCGCGTTAGAGGAATTAGTGGGCGTCCCTGTAGAGGCGGTCAATATGCCCATGGATGTTAGCGCTACTGCACTCGTGACTACAGTGATCGATGGCCGCGATACGAGTGGGGAATTCACTCTAGAGTTCCGCGAGGATACCCTGCAATGAAAATTGATTTGCCATTCGAGAAGCAAGACTATTTTATGCTGCGCAACTCGGTAGTGGCGTTTGTGATTAGCTTATTAGTGGCGGGGGGCAGCTATTTTGCGGTTTCCTTTGCCATGCAAAGTGCGCGCGCAGGCGCGGCGAATGCGCAGAGTACTTTCGATCAGGTGAGTCAGTCTGTTCAGCAGATCGCCCAAGAGGAAGCCACCGTTGTACGCTATATAGGTCGCTACCGCGAGATGGAGCAAGAAGGGGTAGTGAGTGACGAGGACCGACTAGCATTCTTGGAGACTTTTGGGGAAATTCGCAATGCTAATGACCTGTTCGCAGTAAGTATGCAGATGGGCGAGCAAGTCTCCAATCGTCTGGAATATGATCCGAATGATCTTAGCCCCGGTGACCCGGTGGCACTGCGTTTTACTCCCGTGGAATTCGGTATGCCTTTGCTACACGAGGAAGATCTTACTCGTCTTTTGGACGAGTTATTAGTTGGCAATGGTCTGATACTGCCTATACGTTGCTCGATGAAGGTCAATAATTTAGGCCAAGTAAGCTTTACGCAACTTGGGGAGCATTTACAATCCGATTGTACTTTGCAGCTGTATACCTATGATCTGAATCCACCGGTGCCCGTCAATGAATATTAAAGCGTGCTACCTCTTTCTGGCTCTGACAATGCTGGCGATGCCGACGCAAAGCTACGCGCAAACGTTCGGCAAGATATTCAGCACCCCGCAGGAGCGCGATTATCTCGACCGTATACGTAAAGATATGTTCGCAGAGCTCACCGAGGCCGAGCGTATGGAGGCCTTACGAGAACCGGAAAACGTTATACCCAATTTTGAGGCCCCACCCACTTTGATCCATATGGGGGGGAGCGTTAAGCGCGCAGACGGCTCTCACACTGTGTGGCTCAATAGAGTGCCAGTAAATGAGCGGCAACTGCCGAGTAATGTTCGCTTAGAGTTTATAGGTGGCATGGGCGTGCTCGCGGTGGATACCGCAGAGGGGCGTGTAACACTGCGCCCAGGACAGACCCTTAATGCCTCGGATGGCGTGATAAGAGAGGATTATGAGTTGACCAGCGCGCAGCTTCAGTCCATTCAGCGTGAACTGGCCAGAAGAGAAGCCTTGGCCCGTCCGGTTGCCTCCCGTGCGAATTCCTCAACGCCCGCTACTAGTATCGATGTAGAAGTACAAGAGGATGATTCTGCTTCTGCTTTAGTGCAGCAAGTAGTCGAGTCGCTGCGCATGTTGCAGCAAGCGCGCGATATTCAGGAATCCTTGCAATGAGAGTGGGCCTTCTTAAAAAGCAAAAGGGTGCGGTGTTGATACTGATGTTTGTCACCATAGTGATGGTGGCGATGACAGTTGTATTGAGCGCCCTGAATAAGCGTGACCCACGTATCAAAGCCTCTATTGAGTTGCAACAAGAACTACAGGCAGTTAAACAAACTCTATTGGCATATTCGTTGAATTACGGTGCAGACTTCGGCCTTGGTCCGGGCAGATTGCCCTGCCCGGACGTAAGCAATACCGGCGCTCCCACTTGTAATTCAGTTAATTTACGTCGCCTGCCCCAAACCGTGACCCTCAGCTCCGGAACTCCCGTTGCGATAAACAATACCTATGCGGGGATCGACGAACAATTCTGGTATGCCGTTACCCCTGCGTTCAAGTCTAATTCGACGTCGTTGAATACGCGCAGTGTAGGGGCTTTTACAGTGAACAGCGTAGCGGGCTATGCTGCGGTGATTATTGCGCCTGGGCCTCCATTGTCCGGACAGAGTCGTCCTCATAATACGCAAGTGACCCGCTATCTCGAAGGTAGCAATGCTGTTGGCACTGCATTCGTAGATGCGGGCGCAGATACCGACACACTCAACGATCGCGTTTTCGGCATCACAGCTAAGGAAGTGATGTCGATGGCGACCATTAGGGTGGCTCAAGCGATTAAGACTGTTCTAGACACCCATCATCCAAACAACGGCGACTCATATCCAGTCGATGAAGCAAGCTTTCGAGCAGCGATGCTACTGCCTGCTAATAATGCTCCAAGTTGGTTGGCATCGGAGGACTGGCTAGGAGGGACAATAGCTTACACTTTCGACCCTCTGAACGACGATCAAGTTAAGTTAGAGTTCGATTCGTGTAATATCGTTTTTCAATTCGATTTCGGTGTGACGACAATTTCGAGGGCACCATTAGCATGTTAAATCAGCGACGCAGATCCGACTCCACCAAGAACGGCATGCCGTTCTCTTCTGGCTTTAGTTTGATAGAGATGGCGATGGTGCTCCTAATCATCGGTTTGCTACTCAATGGCCTGTTAGTCGCTATAGGGGAGAACAATACCAATCGGATGCGGTCCGACACCAATACTCAGTTAGAACAGATTCGAGAGGCATTATACGGTTTCGCACAAATTAATGGACGTTTGCCGTGCCCTGCTAATACAACAAGCACGGGAAATGAAGTCATTGCCGTTAACCTCAACTGCACTAATGCTAATGGGTTTGTTCCAGGTGTACAGCTGAATATTCAAGGAGCCTATAATCCCCAAGGACTGTTAGTGGATTCATGGGGTAATCCTTATCGATACTCGGTTTCCAACCGTTCAATTGGTGGTTTATCGATTTTTACAAATCAAGTTACCTTGCGAAGTTGGTTCTCGGGAACTGCTGAAGATGGAGGTACGTGGTTATGTGTATCGGATACTACTAACTGTGGGCCAGTTGTGTTGTCGAACACGGTACCGGCAATCGTCTATTCCTTAGGGGCGAATCCCGCTACCACCCCCACTAAACAGGCGGAAAACCTTGGGGGAACCTTGGGAGGTTTGGCAGTAGCTGCTGATAATCAGTTTGTGGATGCACAGTATTCGGAGGACAGCGTAGAGTTCTTCGATGACATCCTGGTGTGGCTGTCGCCTAGCATTCTTACCTCTCGTTTAGTAAGTGCCGGTAAGTTGCCGTGAGCCCCAAAGCGATTCCCGAGAAAGTTGAAGAGTCACCCGAGGATTTAGGTCCGGGGGCGGTACTGATCGTCGACGATGACCCGGCGCTGCGCGGGGCCTTGTGCAGTGTTTTAGAGATGAAGGACTACCGCGTGTTGGAGGCGGATTCGCGCAAATCTGCGCTCGCGGTGATGGACGAACACGAAGACGTTTCTGTCGTGATACTCGATCTGGGAATGCCGCCGGCTATTCATAGCACCGAGGAAGGCCTGGCTGTCATTCGCGCACTGGCGAGTCGTTTGAGCATCGCGAAGATTATCGTGTTAACCGGACAAGACGAGGCGCAGTCCGCACTCGAGGCAATACGCGAGGGGGCCTTCGATTTTCTTGCGAAGCCAGCGGCGATGGAAGATATTCTCAATGCTGTGCGGCGCGCCTTCCTCTTTCACCGCAACGAGCAAGCGATGGCTGCCGAGGGGCTTACCCGACTGCAGATCAACGCGAAGGCTGCCGATGGCTTGAAGGCGGTGCGTGAGGAGGCGGAAGAGAGGTTAGTGCGGCAGGTTTTAAAAGATACCGGTTTTAATGTGTATCAGAGTGCAGCAAAACTCGGCCTAAAGCGTGAGAGTATTTATTACTTCCTGAAGAAGTTTGAGATTAAACGTGACGACGGTTGACCTGTACCCTTACCTCATTCTTGTGGGGTCTTCTATTCTCGCGGCAGCCGCCTGGCTATTGCACCGCGTTCGTGTGCAAACGAAACTTGGCCAGGAGTTGATTCGCTCCAATGAGGAGGTCAGCTTCGACCTACCGGATTTCCTGCGTAGGTGTTGGCCTATTCTAGAGGCGGGTGATTTTACCGGTTTGAGTTGGCGCTTAGAGTGGTTTGGCGCCACGATCTCGGGGGAGCAGGGCAAGCTTACCGAAGGCGTGCTCTATCAGCATATCGAGGTTCAGGAGATCAGCTTGGATATCCGCCTTTTTCACCGCAAGCGTGGTTGGGAGCAGCGCTATTTCAGCCAAGTGCTAGCCGAGAATTTTTTCCTCGTGGCCAGAATGGACATCTGGATAAAGATCGGTACGGTAAGAGGCACCTTCGATCAAACCGCCAAGATGAATGTGTTCCTTCAGCACGATATGAAGAATCTTCTGCAACTCGTAAGCCTCGCCTCGGATCAACTACTCAATCGCCAGCCGGGGCAGGAAGAGAAAATTTTAAACTCTTTGCAGAAATCCGTTCCCTCCATTCGCGATCGCGCCAAGCATATGCTCAATTCCCTGGTGAAGTCGCGCAACTCACAAGTTAAATCAACAGTCATTCTTTCAGAGGTTATCAATCACCATGCTGCTTTGTTTGAGATAGAGGTTCACATCCACGGCGATGCAGAGGTGAGCGTCTCGGAGGAGGCCCTGCATGGAATATTCGAGAATCTGCTGGGGAATTACGCTTGGCGATCGCGTAAAGAAGGTTCCGAAACTCTCGATCTACATGTCACGATAACGCAGCACGACATGAAAGTTGTAATCGAGATCGAGGACCTGAATGGCGAACCATGTTTATGGCCGGAGAGACTATTCGAGCCCTTCTGGAGCGAGCGCGGTGCTAGCCGCGGCATTGGACTCTATCAATCAAGGCAACTTGCTACCTCCCAAGGTGGCGATCTTAGTGCAATCGCTAAATCCGATGCTCCACTCAAGTTTGTTTTAACTTTACTGGCTAAAGTGTGATCTTCGTCACTATAAATGCCCTTTAAATCAATAGTGTAGATAAAACCTACATCTTGTCCTGTCCTTTCTTCCTCTCTATAGTGCTTAGGTATCGAACTAATTCATAGATTTTGTTAAGCAAAAAAACGAGGAAATAGGAATGAAGACTCTCGAAACTAAGATGAACAAGCAGTCGGGTTTTACCCTGATTGAAATCGCCATCGTGCTGGTCATTATCGGTCTATTGCTTGGCGGCGTATTGCAGGGTCAGCAACTGATCGAGAACTCTCGTGTGCGCTCTGCTGTGAATGACTTCAACGGCACTGCCGCTGCAGCATTCTCCTATGTTGACCGTTATGGTCGCTTCCCTGGTGACGATGGCCCTACTGCTACTCTTACTGCTCGTGGTACTAGCTGGACCGGTCTAACTGGTGGCGATACTGACGGTATTCTGGATGGCAACATCAACGCAGCCTTTACCGCTACTGGCGAGTTGGGTTATTTCTGGCAGCATCTGCGCGCCGCAGGCTTCATCGCTGGTGACCCCACGAATGCTGCAGTGGCGGCATTGCCACAGAATCCCTTCGGTGGCGTGATCGGTGTGACTGCTGGTGTAATGATGAACGGTCTTGCAGGCACAAAAGTATGTATGAGCAACGTTACGGGTTCTGGCGCAATCGCCCTAGATACTCAGCTTGATGACGGCGCAGGCGCGACTGGTCGTTTCCGTGCAACTCTAGGTGTCTCAGGTGCGAATACTGCTCCTAACGCAGCAGTTTTAGCAGCGGCGTACTCTGAAGATAATGTCTACACTGTTTGCTACCGCATCTAAGTAGTTTTCAAGATCAATCGCTCTGTCGTGAGTAGTCATGATAGGGCGATTTTTTTTGTGTCTAACCCCTCCAAATACCCTTTTTTTGTGACGTTCGTCTCAAAAAAATTCGATTCTTAACGTGTAGAAAAAACCTACATATTGCCGGATATCAAACCTAGCCCTATATTGCGCTCGCATCCTCTAATTGATGCCGCGGCTGTGCGCAACAGTAACTTATGTATAGGTGTTGAAATGAACGCTAATGTAAAAATGATGAAGAGACAATCTGGTTTCACCTTGATCGAAATTGCGATCGTGCTCGTCATTATCGGATTGTTGTTGGGCGGTGTTTTACAGGGTCAACAACTAATCGAGAATTCTCGAGTGCGCTCAGCAGTGAACGATTTTAACGGCACTGCAGCAGCGGCATTCTCCTACGTGGATCGCTACGGTCGTTTTCCAGGTGATGATGGCCCAACAAACACGTTAACCGCTCGCGGTGCAAGCTGGACTGGTCAAGTTGGTGGAGACCTAGATGGCATTCTGGATGGTGCAATTGCAACTACGTTTACAGGTGCTACTGAAACTGGGCCATTCTGGCAGCATTTGCGTGCGGCTGGATTTATTGCTGGTAACCCAGCGGATCAAGCTGTTGCTGCACTACCACAGAACCCCTTTGGCGGAGTAATTGGTGTGAATTCGAGCTTAATGATGGGAACTCTTGCTGGCAATAAAGTGTGCATGAGCAACGTGACAGGTTCTGGTGCCATTGCGCTTGATACACAACTAGATGACGGTAACGGTGCCACTGGTCGATTCCGCGCAACTCTAGGTGTATCGGGTGCGAATACTGCTCCAGCTACCGCTGCGTTGACTGGGGCCTACAGCGAAGACAATGTGTACACAGTTTGCTACCGAATCTAAACTCGATCGCAATACAAAGTGCTTGAGAGAAGGCTCCGCTTATGAACTGAACCCCAAAAGTTGGACATCGACTTTTGGGGTTTTTTCATGGCGAAGT
>CAJXUA010000035.1 GCA_913060695.1 uncultured Gammaproteobacteria bacterium
CCAACGCAAGTAGTTGACAGGTTAATCCATATCAGGAGCCTGCCCTGCAGGCGATCAGGTTTGATAAACAAAGCAATACCCAAGATGCTGCATAATGCCCAGGTAGGGCGGTAGCGTGTTAGCAGCTCAATAAAACGCACTGCTTAGGTGGCAATAAAATTGCCGCAGCAACCCTAAATTTCCGATACAAACTTATTGAATTAAAAGGTTTGTCTGATTAATGAGAATTGATTTAAAAATGAAGAAAACTAAACTGTTTCCAGTTCTGGCTAGCGTTGCCTTCAGTCTTTTTATAACTGCCGTCAATATCTCGCAAGGGTATGCACAAGGGGTTAGTTTAACTCCTGCCCAACAAGCTCAACTGAATTCCTTAAGTGAGGAAGAGCGCCAAGCATTACTACAACAGGCAGGTGGTGGAATTGGTGAGCGTCAGCAGCAAATTCCTGAAACGGTTAATGTGCGAGACACTAGTGCACCAGTGGAGCCTGCGCCTAACGAGCAAGTAATAGAGCAAGATGCCCAAGCTTTGCAAGAGGCTGACAGTATTGAAACAGATCAAGTACAACAGCGAACAGGCACGCCATTACGTCAGTTTGGATACGAACTATTCGGTGGTTCACCATCCACTTTCGCACCGGCTACCAATATCCCCGTGCCAGCCAATTACATCATGGGGCCAGGCGACACCGTGGTCATCCAACTCTATGGGCAGCGCAACTTAACCCACGAGCTGGTGATTACTCGAGAAGGCATGCTTATGTTCCCTGAGATCGGTCCGGTTAGCGTGGCCGGATTGAGTTATCAGGAGCTGCGTGAACAAATTCAGAATATCGTTTCCAATCAACTAATTGGCCAGAACGCTTCAGTAACCATGGGCGCCTTGCGCTCAATCAACGTGTTTGTATTGGGCGAGGCAGTGCAGCCGGGGTCTTATACGGTTAGCTCTTTAAGCACTATGACTAACGCCTTATTTGCCAGCGGCGGGGTGACACGCGTCGGCTCACTGCGCAAAGTGCGGCTGATGCGTACCGGCGAACTGGTAACCGAGCTCGATCTTTACGACCTACTGTTGCGTGGTGATACTAGTGGTGATGTACGTTTGTTGCCCGGCGATGTCATCTTTATTCCCACTATAGGTCAAACAGTTGGTATCGCCGGTGAAGTGCGCCGCCCAGCTATCTATGAATTAAAAGACGAGACCAGCCCCGCCGAAATTCTCTCGCTTTCTGGTGGCTTAAACCCGACAGCATTCCCGAGTGCCTCACGTATTGAGCGAATTAACCAGAGCGGCCAACGCACCGTGGTGAATGTGGATCTTAGCCCAGGCAATGCCCCGGACCCCACCTTGATGGATGGCGATGTTATTCAGGTATTCTCGATTCTGGACCAGGTAGAAAGCATTGTGATGTTGGAAGGCCATGTTCAGCGCCCGGGCAGCTTTGAGTGGAGCCAAGGTATGCGAGTTAGTGATGTCATATCCTCAATTGGGGATATGTTGCCTAACCCTGACTTGGAGTACGCCTTAATAGCACGTGAAACACAGCCGACTCGCCGCATCGAATTGCTCTACGTCAACTTAGGGCAAGCGATTGCGGCACCGGGCTCGGCTGTTGATCTGATCTTGCAGCCACGCGATCAAGTCCTGACATTCGGTGCCAGCCAATCCCGGCAACAGCAAGTAGCCGGTTTGCTGAATCGCTTACGTGCGCAGGCGTCCTTTGAAAACCCACCGTTGATTGTGAGCATAGCCGGCAATGTGCGCTTTCCTGGAGACTACCCTCTAGTGCAAGGCATGAGCATGGACGATGTTATTCGCTTTGCCGGTGGCTTAGACGCAAATACAGATTTGGATTACCTGTTACTGGAGCGTCGTATTGACCGGCGCGGCACAGTTGAAGTGCAAGCTAACAGATTAAACTCGGTGTCTTTACTTACGGAGGTGCCGGTTTCTTTGCAAGAGCTAGACCGTGTGTACGTTTTCAACGTTAATCAGGCAAGAGAAGACTTGTTAGCGGATACAATACAGCGTCTCCGGAATCAAACGGCATTCCGTCGGGCCCCCGAATTAGTGAGTATTGCCGGCAATGTGCGCTTTCCTGGAGATTACCCACTACATCGCAATAACGATCTCGGTGATTTATTGCAGGCAAGTGGGGGATTAAGTGAAGAGACCGATTTGGAATATGTGTTGTTGGAACGAGAGGTCAATGAACAAGGCGACATTGAAGTATTAAAGGTTGACCTTGACCCTAGAACGCTAAAACCTCTCGCGCCTTTTCCGCTGCAAGAGCGCGATAGACTAATTGTGTTCAGTGCCAATGCAACTAGAGATGTATTACTTTCAAGCACTTTAGATAAATTACGTCAGCAAGCTGATACAAAAACACCAACGAGAATTATTAGCGTACTTGGCAGTGTGCGGTTTCCTGGCAATTATCCACTTCATCGTGAGCTCGACGTATCTGACCTCATTCAAATTGCCGGAGGATTAACGGAAAGTGCAGAAACGCGTACGGCAGAGGTAACTCGCTATGACGCAGAGCCCGCGATAGGGCGAGAAGTTGGGCATGTTTCTATCGATTTAACCTTAAGTAGTGCCAGCACAGGCCGTGCCACACTCCTGCAGCCTTTTGATCAATTAGTTATAAGGCAAATGCCAAACTGGACCGAGCGTGAGAACGTGACTATTAGTGGCGAAGTGAATGCCCCAGGCACCTACGCAATAACTAAAGATGAAACTCTGTCGAGTTTGATTGCTCGGGCTGGAGGCTTAACTGCTTATGCCGACGCTCGTGCCGCGATTTTCCTGCGCGAAGACTTGCGTCAAAACGAGCAGAATTTGCTAAACGAGTACAGCGAACGGCTACAGCGTGAAATTATCACACAACGACTGCAACCGACGATCTCCGACAACGTTCAACAGCAACAAGACAACAGCCTGCTCACCGAATTGCTGGCCAATATCAGCCAGGTAAGTGCTGCGGGTAGGCTAGTGATCAGTTTACCCAATGCGATTAATCGTGGTGGCGCTTTCGATGTAATCTTGCGTGCTGGCGACAGGCTAATTGTGCCGCGAACCCAGCAGGAGGTGTCTGTTGTTGGCGAGGTCAACCGGCCAACTTCACATTTATGGACACCCGATACGACAGTAGCCGACTATATAGATCGAAGCGGTGGATATACTCGACTCTCGGATGAGAAGAATGTCTATATTATTAAAGCCAGCGGTGAAGTAGTTTCTTTCAATGATGCGCGCTGGTTCTTCGAATCTCGCAAGAAACTCGAAGCTGGCGATAGTATTGTAGTTCCGTTTAAAGTAGTTCAGCCTAATTTACTTTTAACGCTTCGTAATGCGTCGCAATTGTTATTTAACGTGAGTACTACTTTATTGGCGATTGATAGAGTGGGGAATTAGGTCTATGAGTGAACAAAGTCCAGAAAAATTTGGGAGTACTTTGAATCCCCAGCACCATGAACTCAATCGCGATGATGAAATTGATCTGCGTGAACTGTCTGTGATTCTCTGGGAGGAGAAGTGGTTGATAATTGGGATCACGGCGGTGGCCGCTATCGTCTCCGTAGTCGTTGCCTTGACAATGACAGAGATTTATACCGCAGAAACAACGCTTGCACAGGCTGAACAAGAGCAATCTAGTGGAGGATTGGCTTCGCAGTTTGGTGGAGCGGCGGCTTTGCTAGGTGTGAACATAAATTCAGGCAGTGGTAATAACATAAACACGGCCATTGCTACGTTAAAGTCTCGCCAGTTTATAGGCCGGTTTATTGAAGAGAATAAATTGCTGGTGCCTCTGTTTGCCAGTACTTGGAATAAAAGCTCACAAAATAGTGTAATTGATGAAAGTATTTACAACCCAATAGAGAGTGAATGGCTAAGAGAGGATGGAACGCCCACACAGCAGGAAGCTTTTAGAAAATTCAGCGAAATTCTAACTGTATCGGGCCCTGATAGAAACACTGGCATCGTGACAGTTGCCATTAATTGGCTTAACCCGGCTGAGGCTGCTGAGTGGGTCAATCAATTGGTTTCAGCACTCAATCAAGACGTGCGCACGCGTGATGTACAAGAGGCTAACAATGCGATTTCTTATCTCCGCCAGCAATTGGACGCAACACAACTGGTTGATATGCAGCGTGTGTTTTATCAGTTAATTGAGTCGCAGACACGAATCACCATGTTAGCAGATGTTCGCGAAGAGTATGTATTTAGAGTTATTGATCCAGCAGTAGCCCCTGATATGAGATCAGCGCCAAGACGTGCCTTGATCTGCATAATAGGTACTATGGCGGGCGGATTAATGTCACTCTTGTTGGTGTTTTTCAGAAGGGTATTTGTAAAGGATCCGAAATAAAAGACCTAAGTTAGGAAAATGATTTAAAACTCTACAGTCAGTAGCTGGTTCCCCTATGCGAAAGAAAACCGTCTTTGTTACACAACCATATCTCCCACCGCTGGACGAATTTTTACCATATCTGGAGAAGATATGGAGTAACAAGGTTCTAACAAACGGTGGTCCATTTCATCAGCAGTTGGAGCAAGAGCTGTGTGAGTACTTAGGTGTTGAACATATTGCGCTATTTACTAATGGAACTATTGCTTTAGTGACAGCATTACAGTCGCTGAGAATCACTGGTGAGGTAATTACAACGCCCTATTCGTTTGTTGCTACTTCTCATTCATTATTGTGGAATGGAATCAAGCCTGTTTTTGTTGATATAGATGCAAAAACACTGAATATTGATCCCCAAAAAATTGAAGCGGCTATAACTCCTCAAACAACAGCAATCCTGGCTGTTCACTGTTATGGACATCCGTGTGATGTTGATGCAATACAAGAAATCGCGGATACCTACAACTTGAAAGTTATATATGATGCTGCCCATGCATTCGGAGTGAACTGTCATTGTGGAAGTGTACTTAAGCACGGAGACCTGTCAATTTTAAGTTTTCATGCAACAAAAGTTTTCAATACATTTGAAGGCGGCGCAATAGTCTGTCCTGATCTAAAAACTAAGATCCGAATTGATCAACTAAAAAACTTTGGTCACGCTGGTGAAACTAGTGTTGTTGCGCCGGGTATCAATGGCAAGATGAGCGAGTTCAATGCTGCGTTAGGGCTTCTTCAGCTCAAATATATTGGTACCGCAATAGATAAGCGTAAAAAAATAGATCAAGCATACAGAGCTAAACTAAGCAGCGTTCGAGGAGTGGTTTGTCTGAGTGATTCAGGAGAGTATGTTAGTAATTATGCTTACTTTCCAATTTTGATTGATCAAGAATACTCGATTGATAGGGATGAGTTAAATGATCGTTTGAAAGCTATCGATATTCACCCTCGCCGCTATTTTTTCCCGTTAATTTCAGAATTCCCTATGTATCGTGGACTCTCTTCAGCAAACACTGACAACTTGGCCGTGGCGACGCAAGCTGCGTCAAAAGTACTTTGCCTGCCTATCTATCCGGATTTGGCTATAGAAATAGTTGATGAAATCTGTGATTTTATCTCTCGGCAATGATTTGAGTAAAAGTTCGGCTTTGAAGTCGCTTTGGTATTTACTATGAGACTAGCAATTATGCAGCCATATTTCTTTCCGTATATTGGCTATTTTCAACTTATTGCGTCAGTGGACACTTTCATCGTCTACGACAATATAAAATTCACGAAGAAAGGTTGGATTAATCGCAATCGGATGTTAGTAAATGGTAGTGATTCAATGTTCTCTTTACCGTTAAAAAAGGACTCCGACTCGCTTAATATTATTCAGCGCGAACTCGCAACCGATTTTGATCGAGCGAAGTTAATTAGCAAATTTATAGGGGCTTATAGGAGAGCACCGTACTTTTCACAGACTTTTCCGTTGCTTGAGCGAGTAATTCTAAATGGCGAGGGTAATTTGTTTCGTTATCTCCATAATTCGCTTGTAGAAACTTGCCGGCACCTCGGTATTGATTCTGACGTTCGTGTTTCTTCCAGTATCGCAATAGATCACGACTTGAAGTCGCAGGAAAAAGTGCTCGCAATTTGTGCGGCAATGGGTGCTGACAAATATATCAATACTATTGGAGGTATTGAGCTGTATAAAAGAAATGATTTCACAACGCATGGAATAGAACTTCAGTTCATCAAAACAAAGCCATTTCAGTATTCCCAATTTGACAATAGTTTTGTCCCCTGGCTCTCAATAATTGATGTTCTGATGTTTAATTCGCTCGACACTGTTCGTGCTAGCGTTCATTCCAATTACGAGTTGATCTGAAATGTTTCATTGGAAGAAACTTGGCAAAATATTTACGCCGCAAGATGTCACTGGACGATCTTGGTTGAAGGAGTTTGCGCAGGCACCAGCTACATTGATCTTTGATGATTTTGTGCGGGTCTACTTTTCATGTCGTCCGCCGGCTGACGATAACGGTCAATACGTGAGTTATTCTGCTTGGGTCGACCTTGATCGAAACGACCTCACCAAAGTTATTGCCGTCGCCGAGCAGCCTATTTTAGAGCTTGGTGGTCTGGGTGAATTTGATGAATTCGGAACGTATCCAGTGTCGGTTACGCGGGGTGATGACAATGAAGTTCGAGCATATTATGCAGGTTGGACGCGTTGTGAATCAGTGCCATTTAATGTTGCTATTGGAGTGGCCGTCAGTCACGACAATGGGGTAGAGTTCAAAAAAATGGGTCCTGGGCCTGTATTAAGCTATTCGCCAGATGAACCTTTTGTGTTGAGCGGCCCGAAAGTACGCCGTTTCAATGGAAAGTGGCAGCTGTTTTACATTGCAGGCCGAAAATGGAAACTAGTCGATGGTCGCGCCGAACCGGTATATAAAATCCGAATGGCGGTGTCTGACGATGGAATTCTATGGCACAAACTGAATCGTGATCTAGTACCAAGTCGCATAGAAGAGGACGAAGCTCAAGCAAGCCCGGATGTATTCTATGCCAATGGCATTTTTCACATGTTTTTCTGTTACCGCTATAGCAGTCATTTCCGCGGCAAGCAAAATGGATACCGTATTGGATATGCATCAAGCACTGATCTGACTAATTGGAAGCGTGATGATTCAAAGGCAGGAATAGATGTGTCTGAAGAGGGGTGGGATTCTGAAATGATTAGCTATCCCCATGTGTTCGAATTGGATGGCGAGACGTATATGGCCTACTTAGGTGACCAGGTTGGTCGATATGGATTCGGATTGGCAGTTCTTCAGTCTAGATTGGAGTAATTGATGCGTTGGAAAAAACACGGCAAGATATTTGACCCTTCTGAACATAAGCTACCAAATGGTTGCAAGGAATTCGCTAAATCCCCTCAAGCAATTGAGTTCAGTGACTTTGTCCGAATTTACTTTTCCTCAGTCGCTATCGACCCAGTCAATGGAAAATATTTAAGCCATGTGGCTTACGTCGACATGAACAAAAATATGCGAGACATCATTCGTGTTTCGGAATCGAATGTCATGCCACTGGGCGAGCTGGGGGCTTTCGATGAGCATGGTATTTTTCCGATGAATGTTGTTCGAGATGGGAGTCGCATTCTTGCATATACGACTGGATGGAGTCGCCGAGTTTCAGTATCGGTTGAAACGGCAATTGGTTTGGCCATCAGTGATGATGATGGCCAAACCTTTAACCGTTTTGGAACTGGCCCAGTGCTTGCTTCGTCTCTGCATGAGCCTTGTCTCGTTTGCGACGGTTTTGTAAAGATTATTAATGGTGACTATCACATGTGGTATATCTTCGGGACGGGCTGGAAACGTTACGCTCAGGATCTACCCCCAGATCGAACCTACAAAATTGGGCATGCCATATCAAAAGACGGCATTGTATGGACTAAAGAGGAAGCAAAGCGCGTTATCTCTGATCGACTTGGCCCCGATGAAAGTCAGGCATTACCAACGGTAGTCTGCGTTGAAGGCAAATATCATATGTTTTTCTGTTTTCGCGAGTCCTTTGATTTCCGCAACACAAAAGGGCGTGGCTACAGGATTGGCCATGCCTATTCGACCGATTTAGTCAGTTGGACTCGCGATGATGACTGTCCGTTGTTAGAAGGCACTCCCGGGGGGTGGGACAGCGATATGCAATGTTATCCACATGTATTCGGATGTGACGGCAGGGTGTATTTGTTGTACAACGGAAATGAGTTTGGACGTCATGGATTCGGGTTGGCCGAACTTGGCTTGTAAAAATGACACCTGAATTCAGAATCAACACAGCTAATTTTAGCGACGTATATAATCACCTTATAGGTTGCGATCAATCCTTTGTCCCGACTTTAAGCAAAAGGGTTGATATTACTGCATATGCTCAAAAGCTAGTCGAAAATTCAGAGATGTTCGAGGCGTGGGCTAACAACGAATTAATTGGTCTTATTGCCGTTTACTGCAACGATCCTGCTCAAGAGGAAGCCTATATATCCAGCGTTAGTGTCCTGGCACATTGGATGGGTAAAGGTATCGCATCCAGACTGTTAAGTAATTGTTTGGCTTTCGTTCATAAATCGGGTTTTAAATCTGTAGGACTAGAGGTTGGGGTAGAGAACGCTGCAGCTATTTCCTTATACCTACAAAATAACTTCAGCACAGTAAGCCATAAGGATAATGTGCAAGAGATGGTGAAAAAATTCGGGAGTAATAGTTAATGAATGAACGACGCGACTATAATGCTGAAATTCGTGATACGGCTGATCATCAATACGCGTATGGGTTCGATTTCGACGTCATGCACCCCTATATGATTCGATCATTTGAACCTTTTTTTAGGCCTGGTAACCTCCTTGAGTTAGGGAGTTTCAAAGGGGACTTTACACGGCGGTTCTTGGGGCACTTTGATGATGTAACCTGCGTAGAAGCATCAGAAAAAGCGATCATCGAGGCCAAAGCAAAGTTAGGAGATAAACCAACGTTCATACACTCGATTTTTGAAACGGTCTCTCTCCCTAAACAGTATGACAATATTGTTTTGACTCATGTGCTAGAACATATTGATGATCCTGTACGAGTTCTTAGACGTGTAAACGACGAATGGCTGGCAGACGGAGGGCGATTCTTTTTGGTTTGTCCGAATGCTAACGCTCCATCACGACAAATTGCTGTAAAAATGGGTCTTATTTCACATAATTCAGCAGTGACGCCCGCAGAGGCCGAGCATGGTCACCGTTGTACTTATACGTTAGATTCTTTGGAGCGAGATGCTGTTGCAGCCGGCTTGAAAGTTGTGCATCGATCTGGTGTTTTTTTTAAAGCCTTAGCTAATTTTCAGTGGGATCAGTTACTTCAGACAGACATCATCTCTAAGGGATATCTGGACGGGTGCTACAAACTTGGGCAGCAGTATCCTGATTTATGTTCAAGCATTTTTCTTATGTGCGAACGCGGCGATAGTCAAATAACTGATTCCGCGCAGTAATGTCTCTACGCAAAAACATCATTGCTAACTATGCCAGTCAGATATATGTCACACTGGTTGGCATTATCATGGTGCCACTATACATCAAGTATATGGGAGCTGAGACTTATGGTCTAGTTGGTTTCTACGCCATGTTGCAAGCCTGGTTTACCTTGTTGGATATGGGGTTGTCACCCACCGTATCACGTGAAACTGCACGATTTCATGGCGGTTCCACTACAGCAAATGATTACCGCAGGTTAGTTCGCGCCTTAGAAGGGGTTTTCATTGTAATAGCGATTGTGGGGGGGGGGAGTCTGTTCATGGGGGCAGACGCCATTGCTTCGCAATGGCTAACGTTCGCTAAACTCCCACTAAGTGAGGTTGCGACCTCATTACATCTAATCTCCGTGATTGTCGCATTTCGTTGGACCTGTGGTCTTTATAGGGGGGTGATCACGGGCTCACAGCGGTTAGTTTGGTTAAGTGGGTTCAATGTAATTATTGCGACTTTACGATTTGGCGCCGTTATACCTTGGCTTATTTATGTGGGTTCCTCTCCAATACATTTTTTCCTATTTCAGTTTTTTGTAGCCATATTCGAGCTTACTGTCTTGGTCTTCTTTGCTTATCGATTACTTCCGATGCTTGCATCTGGACAGCGGATTAAGTGGGAGTGGGCGCCACTGAAGCCAGTACTAAAGTTTTCGCTTACTATTGCCTTTACGTCAGCAGTGTGGGTGATGGTTACTCAAACAGATAAATTGGTATTGTCGAAACTCTTGTCTCTAAGTGATTATGGACATTACGCATTAGGAGTACTTGCAGCTGGAGCTGTACTATTTTTAGGCGGGCCAGTTAGTTCAGCCATTATTCCATACATGGCAAAGTTAGAGGCGCAAAATGACCAAGAATCTCTAATAAAAATTTATCGTCAGGCTACGCAGCTTGTTGCCGTTCTAGTCGGTTCTGCTGCAATAACTATGGCATTTTTCTCTAACGAGCTTTTGAGCTCTTGGACGGGCGACAGATTTCTAGCGGATAAGGTAGCACCAATACTTTCAGTTTATGCACTGGGTAATGGAATTCTCGCTATATCTGCTTTTCCATCTTACCTACAGTATGCTAAGGGCAACATGCGATTACATCTTCAGGGTAACGCAATATTTCTTGTAATTTTTGTGCCACTAATAGTATGGTCAGCGAGCAACTATGGAGCTGCCGGCGCTGCGCGTACTTGGCTTTTAATGAACAGTCTCTCATTTTTTGTTTGGTTACCGCTTGTGCACAAGAAATTTTCACCTGGACTAAATCGTGTATGGTATTCAAATGACACCTTATTCATAGTAATTCCAATGGTTTTTACAGGAATGTTGCTATCAAACATAATTGATTCTAACCAAAACCGAGTGATTCAAGCTGCAATCATTTTACTATGTGGTATGTTGGTAATGGCAACCGGAGTGATGGCATCAAGCTACTTAAGAATAAAAATTAAGGAGATTTTCCTAAATTTTCGGGGGAGAGAACTTAATTGAAATGTATGTTTTCGATAGTAACATTATACTACCGTGGAGACCGTTTTTTAGATGGTCTAAAAGAGAACTTGAGAAACCAAATTGGCGGACACTCATTTGAGTGGATAATTGTCGACGATTATTCAAATGACGGAATTTCTCACACAGAATTACAGCGTATTAGTAGTTCATCAGTATTCGAAATAAAATGTATTTTTTTAGAAAAGAACTACCTCGGGTCTGAGTCGGTTCGCCGCGCTTTGGAAATATTAGAAGGTGAATACACTATTATTTTGGATCAAGATGATAAGTTGACTCTAGATGGTTTAGATTTATTTTCAAAAGCTTTGAAACGCCATGCTGATCAGGAAAAAATTGCAGGTATATGTGGACGTTGCGTAGATCAGAACGGATATATTGTTGGTAAAAAATTTCCTTATGATGAGATTGTAGCTAATGAACCTACAATAAGGCATGTTTACAGAATAAAGGGCGAGTTTTTTCAATGTACTAGATCAGAAATATTGAGATCTCACATTAAAGATTTCGAGCCAGGATACACAAATGGTTGGCTATGGAATGAAATATCGAGATCTTATGATTATGTCTATGTGAATTCTGTAGTCAGAATGTATAACCAGAATAACCCAAGCTCTCTCTCTAGGTCTAAGAAGATTCGTCTGCAAAACGCTCAGTACAAACAAGGACTCAAATACATAAACGATAATGCAGAGTATATGCAATTTGATAAATTGGGTTTCCTTAGAATTATTTTGCAGTTTGCGAGAATTTCCATACATTCTGAAGTGAAGTTATCTGAGCTTTTTGATGTGCTCTCTCGTAAAATTTTCAAATGGGTGGTTTTTGTATGGCCTCTTGCCTGCGTTAGGGTTTTTATAGATCGTGCCAGAGGTGCGCTAAATTAGTAATAAGTGCGATTTTGAGCTTTTCCGTTTCTAACATTAGAGTTAAGTCTAATTATGTTTTTGTGATTTTTGTGTTAAGTCAAAAACTAGCAAATAAGACGTTAATCGCGTAAAAAAATATTTATCAATATGCAAAATTATATACTTAGGCAGAACAGCGTCAGAATTCCAAAAAATATTTCAAACCCTGTGCCGTACGATTTTATTATAAAGGCATGTGTAGTATCTTCGGCAATTATTTTTGGTTGCCTATACGTTTTTATCTTCGATACGTATTATGGAGACTCCGGTAAATTTCTGGATTTGGAAAACTATTCAAGATTTTTTGAGGACGTCGCTGCGCTCGGGTCTCTATACTATTACGACAATTTGGGATTCTTGACACTGATCTCAAGTGAGCCGGGTTGGAGGCTAATCGTACTATTTTCCTCCATGTATTTTGACGATCCTCAAACATTTTTCTTAACTTGCTCCGTCGTTTCAATCACTACTTTTTCGCTTTTTGTGTATATTAACAGTGGTCGTTTGTATCCCCTGTTTTTTCTACTAAATCCTCTTGTTGTTGATTTAGTAATGTCACAGATTCGGAGTTCGGTCGCTGTTTCGGTTTTTATGATCGCAATTCTAGTAAGCAAACTTCCATTGCGTTTATTTTTTACAGCTTTAGCGGTCTCCATTCATAGTTCTGTGATTGTTTTAATTTTGATCTACATATGTTCGGTACAATTAAAAAAAATAAGTATAACTTCTATAAGTATAGCTTCTAATTGGGTAGTTCGATTATTTATCATAATTTCTTTAGCAATGGTATTGTCTTTAACCTTGTCAATATGGCGTGAAGTCTTATTGACAGCTATTGGTGATCGGCGCGCCATCTACCAAGTGGCGGTTAGCTCTGCGTTATATTTGGTCTTTTGGTTCGTTATCGGACTTTGCTTGGCAGTCACGCGAATGCCCGAAAGAAATGCTCGTGTTGCTTGGATGGTGAATTTTGTTGCAATATCATTCCTGTTGGCATTTTTTATGTCCATTTTTGGAACTAATGGAACTCGATTTATTGCTTTGAGTTTTCCTTTTCTTCTTGTTTTGTTAACGTTTTTTCCCTTTTTGAAACGGTTTCTATTATTTGGTTTGATTTTCGCTTATCAAGGATTGCAGTATTTATATTGGTTATAACTGGTAGTAGTTTATGAGGATCGCTTTATTGACAAGTTCGCTCGGTGCTGGGGGCGCAGAAAGGGTTGCTACTACTCTTTGTAATGCTTGGGATAAGCGAGGGGACTCCGTCAAGCTTATATCCACATATTCAGGCGGAGGTAAACCATTTTACGATATTGAGGCTGGAGTTGACCTAGAGTTTTTGTCTGATATTGTTGGAGATAATAGTAAGTCTTTCATGAACTATATCAGACGGTATTTTGCTTTACGCCGAACTTTGTTGAAAACTAAACCAGATGTTGTTGTCTCCTTCTTGCCAAACGTAAATGTTGTTTCAATTTTAGCCTTGGCATTTACAGGAATTCCAGTGGTAGTTTGTGAGCGGCGCGACCCGTCAAGCCAGCCGACAAATAAATTTTGGGAGTATGGTTGTTCTGTTCTGTATCGGTTTGCGGACGCGGTAGTGGTGCAGACTCAGAATGTACGAAATACGATTGGCGAAATTTACCCCAATTTAAAAAAAGTCGTTACTATAGCTAACCCTCTTTCACTTGAGCTGATACAGCGTCAACCAGAAAGAGTTGATTGTGCAGTTCGAAAATCATTACTTAGTCTTGGTCGCCTCGCCCCAGAAAAACAGGTTGAACATACGATACTTACTTTTTCGCGTATTGCATCAGCTTTTTCGGATTGGGATTTGCATATTTATGGCGACGGTCCAATGCGTGAGGAGTTAGAGGTTTTGACTAGAGAGCTTAAACTTTCTTCACGTATCTTTTTCGGAGGTCGTACTATTAACCCGTGGCAGATTATGGAGTCGAGTGATTTGTTCGTAATGACTTCAAGGTTTGAAGGTTTTCCTAATGCTCTACTTGAGGCGATGTGTATGGGACTCCCCTGTGTTGCCTATGACTGCCCAAGTGGGCCACAAGATATTAGCTTGGGAGGGAAGGTGGCTCTACTTGCTAATTTAAATAATCAAGATCAACTTTCAACTCATTTATCATCGTTAATGGGTAATCAAGAGCTCCGAAACAATCTTGGAAAATTGGCCAGAGAGTCTGTGATCGAACGATTTCATCTCAATAAAGTACTTAATGATTGGGATAATTTGTTTAAGGGTTTGGGAGTAAAAGGTGAGTAATGAGTCTCCAGTGTGTATTAAAACTCAGAGTTTAGCCTTTTCTATAAACACACTGATAGAAAAATGAAAGTTATTCATATCATTATTGGTTTGAACCTAGGTGGCGCTGAATCCATGTTGGCGCGATTAATTGAAACTCATAAGCAGACGTCTCCCTCGTTCCAGCATAGCGTGATTTCTCTTACAACGGAGGGAGAAATTGGTGCCCAGCTTAGGCGAACGGGCATCGAAGTGCGAGCTCTGGGTATGGTGTCAATGTTTCATACTCCTTGGACTCTGGTCCGTTTAGTACAATTGCTCCGACAAGAGTGTCCCGATATTGTACAAACTTGGATGTATCATGCGGATCTACTAGGGGGCCTAGCCGCGCGCGTGGCTGGTATTCAGACAGTGTTGTGGGGTATACGCACCTCTGATATTACCAAAGGTGGGTCGCGCCTCACCCAGGTTATACGTTGGCTATGCGCTCGTTTGTCATGGTTTGTGCCAAAACGGATAATTTGTGTAGCCGAAGCTGCAAGGCTACTTCACGTCGCACTGGGCTATCGCGAAGATCTAATGAAGGTAATTCCTAATGGGTTGGATGTAGACCAGATGGTTGCTCATCCTAATGCTGTTGCAACCTTACGTTATGAAAAATCACTTACCTTGAATACTCTAGTTGTGGGTATGGTTGGGCGATTTAATGAAGTGAAAGGGCAGAAAAACTTTATACGAGCAGCAGGTTTGATTGCAAATTTGCATCCAAATGTGCGGTTTTTAATGGTAGGTCGTGGCTGTGACGAGACCAATCCAGAGCTAGTAAGTTGGATTGCTGAGACTAGTTACCCAGAGCGGTTTTTGTTGTTGGGCGAGCGGCAGGATGTGCCTGTGTGTTTGGCCGCTATGGATATTTTTGTGTTGCCCTCCCGTACAGAGGGTTTTCCGAATGTACTGGCAGAAGCCATGGCTATGGGGCGACCTTGTGTTACAACCGATGTTGGCGATACCGCCTTGGTTCTGGGAGATTGTGGTAAAGTTGTCCCGCCAGACGATGTCCCTGCGCTTGCTCAAGCATTAGATCACATGTTGGCAATATCACCCTCAGTTCGTTTGGCCTTGGGTATGGCTGGACGTCAGCGAATAGAGAAAGAGTTCTCAATGACACAATGTGCAATACGCTTCGCGGAACTATACAAAGATGTTTCGAGCGAGCCAGAGAGGTGAACACCAAAATATGTGTGGTTTGACAGGTTATTTGGGAGGCTTTGGCCTGGATTCAATTGAGCAGGCCAGCGCTATCTTGCAGAAAATGACAGATTCCATCGTGCATCGCGGCCCGGACTTTGAGGGACAATGGCTGGATGCTGATGACAGTATTGCACTTGGTCACCGACGTTTAGCAATTGTTGATCTGTCTACAGCGGGTGCTCAGCCAATGCATGCAAGCAGCGGACGCTTCGTGATCGCGTTCAACGGCGAGATATATAATCATCTCGATCTAAGGGTTGAGCTACAACATTGTGGTCATGCGCCAGACTGGCGCGGTCATGCAGATACCGAGACTTTACTTGCAGGTTTTGATACGTGGGGTATAGAACAAACGCTCAAAAAATGTATCGGCATGTTTGCCATCGCTTTGTGGGATAGGAACTCACGAACACTTACCTTGGCAAGAGATCGACTGGGCGAAAAGCCGCTTTATTATGGCTGGCAAGGCAGTGGTGCTTCTGCAGTCTTTTTGTTTGGTTCAGAGCTTAAAGCTTTACGTGTACATCCGGCTTTCAATGCTTGTATCGATCGAGATGCGCTCGCCGTCTACCTCCGCCACATGACTGTGCCTGCTAGTTACTCAATTTATGAAGGAATCCACAAACTGCTACCTGGATCGATTCTCACTGTATCGAGTGCTGCGCCTAAGCCATTAGTTAGTACATATTGGTCTGTAGCCAGCGCAGCAGAGCATGGTATAGCGCAACCTTTTTCAGGAAGCGCTAAGGAATGTGTAGACAGCCTAGAGATTTTGCTCAAAGACGCAGTGCGGCAACAGATGATGTCAGACGTACCGCTGGGTGCTTTCCTATCAGGAGGTGTTGACTCCTCTACTGTGGTAGCGCTGATGCATTCACAATCAAGTAAGGCTATAAAAACTTTTTCAATTGGCTTTTACGAAGAAGCTTATAATGAAGCTAGGCACGCCAAGGCTGTGGCAAACCATCTTGGTACAGATCATACCGAACTCTATGTTACGCCACAGCAAGCGCTGGATGTTATCCCACAACTACCGTCATTTTATGACGAGCCATTTGCAGATTCTTCTCAGATTCCTACTTTTTTGGTAAGCCAATTGGCACGGCAACAGGTTACAGTATCTCTATCTGGAGACGCAGGTGATGAGCTGTTTTGCGGTTATCAGCGTTATATAGGCACTCAACAGCTTTGGCGTAAATTGTCTTTGGCACCAATGCCAATAAGGCGGGTAGTTAATCAACTGTTACGAATAGTACCGCCTGAAGCACTGAACGCGCTTGGACGGCGTATTAGCTCGTCCCCGCGATGGGCTCGCTTGGGAGACCGACTGCACAAGGGTTTGGAACTCATTGATAGTCGATCAATTGAAGAGTTGTACAAGGGGATGGTCTCGAGCTGGCAATACCCAGAGCAAGTAGTACTAGGTTGTCGTGAACCCGAAACCCTTCTAACGGGCTTGCGTCCTCTATTATCAGGTCTCTCAAACATCGAACGCTTGATGGTATTGGACTTAATGACCTATCTGCCCGATGACATCTTAACCAAGGTGGATCGTGCAGCGATGGGCGTAAGTTTGGAAACACGAGTACCGCTGCTGGATCACCGTGTTGTTGAGTTTGCCTGCAGCCTACCCATGCAGTACAAGTTGCGGCACGAAAACAAAGGTCTTATCAATAAGTGGGCACTACGACAAGTACTTTATCGCCATGTGCCTCGCCAATTGATTGAGCGGCCCAAAATGGGATTTGGAGTGCCCATAGACCAGTGGTTACGTGGCCCGCTGCGCGACTGGGCGGAAGATCTGCTGTGTGAGAACCGTCTGGTGCGTGAGGGCTTTTTTGAGCCTGCACCGATAAGACTGAAATGGGCTGAACACTTGAGCGGGCAACGAAATTGGCAAAACCAATTGTGGGCAGTGCTTATGTTTCAGGCTTGGTTAAGTGCGCAAGGCCAACAGACAGATACGCGATTATGAAAGCATTAATTGTTGTAAGTTTGGCTGAATCGCTTCCTAGCTTTAGAGGACCTTTAGTTGCAGCCCTACAAAGGGTAGAGTGTCGGCTAAGCAGCGAGGTCTGATAGATTCAATAAATGTCTAAATTTCGTTACTTTTACGTATCCACTTTCTTTGATGATTAATTCGCATAGCTAAGTTTGGGATAAAGTGAAAGTATCAAAACTTTATAAACGGAAGTTTATTTGTGCCAAAAGAAAAAATTTGCTTTGTTATAAACCATGTTGCTTTCTTTGTATCGCACCGCCTATCTATTGCTAGAAACGCAATGGAGAACGGCTATTCTGTATATCTTCTAACAGGGCAGGCAGGAAGTGAGTCAATGGAGGGAATTGCAGAAGAAATTCTTTTGAGAGAGCAAATTGCGCATCGTCGTGTTGGTTTTAGAAGCTCTAGTATCAACCCTTTTCTAGAAGGTTGGGCGCTTCTCAAGCTAATTTATTACATTCGTAAAATAAAACCTAAGATCGTGCATTGCGCTTCCCCGAAAGGCGTCTTGTACGGTGGGATCGCTGCACGAATAGCTGGAGTTCCTTGCCTTGTATTGTCAGTTTCCGGGATGGGTTACGCCTTTACTGATAATGACAATAATGAGATGCATAGAAATATGATAGCCAGTATGTACACAATTCTAGCGAAATTCGTATTTAAGCATAAAAATATTTGTGTCATTGTTCAAAATAGAGATGACTTTAAGTTTTTGATTTCTAGTGGATGGTTGAGGGAAGATGCGATTTCTTTGATTCCTGGCTCCGGCGTAGATTTGGCGTTATATCCTCCAGTACAGTATTCAGAAAAGCAGAATATAGTACTTTTTCCAGCGAGAGTGCTAATTGATAAAGGTATATTTGAGTTTGTTGACGCCGCAAAAATTGTTCGTAAAGCACACCCCACTTGGAAGTTTGTAATCGCAGGATCAGCTGATTACGATAACCCAAGTGCTGTTAATGAAAAGAAAATCTTGAGCTGGGTTTCTGAGAACTGGGTTGAATGGGTTGGTCATGTTAATTCTATGCCGGAATTGTTTCTCAAGTCAAAAATAGTCTGCCTGCCTTCATACAGAGAGGGGATGCCGAAAGCTTTGCTGGAGGCTGCTGCCGCTGCATGTGCTATTGTTACTACAAATGTTCCCGGTTGTCGTGAAGCTATCGAGATCGGCGTAACGGGGGATATAGTACCTGTTCGAGATTCACGAAGTTTAGCAAGTGCGTTGATAGAGCTAATCGCTGATCAAGAGAGATGTGAACGCTATTCATATAATGGACGGCGGCGCGCTGTAGAAAAGTATTCCATCGAAACCGTACTCGAAAGTACCTTCTCTATCTATAAGGAACTAGAAGATAATGTTAGTGAACGTAGCTAAATGTCGGCGGCGCTTGGTGTTAATAGAATTAAATGAGATTAATTTTGACATTGTTAGTTCGTATTTGAAGAATAAGCCAGGACGTTTCCCAGGATTTGAAAAATGTTTCGCCGGGAAACTTATCAGAACTTCCAGTGAAAAAAATTACAAGCACCTTGAGCCTTGGATTCAATGGCCATCAGTTCATAGTGGTGAAGATTTTGCAGCTCATAAAATATTCAGATTGGGCGATGTTGTTCATAGTAGTATTCCGCAGATATTTGAAGAGGTGGAAAATAAAGGCTATCGGGTTGGCGTGGTGTCTGCAATGAACGTTTCAAATAGACTTAAGTCACCAAGCTACTTTCTACCAGACCCTTGGACACAAACGCATTCGGATAGTAATGTTTGGAGTCGTTTGATACATAGTGCGGTGTCGCAAGCCGTAAATGATAATTCGAATAATAAAATCACTTTAAGAAGCGTTCTTTATTTAATTATTTCATTTGCGCGGTTTGCGAGATTAAAACACTATCTAAGTTATTTTCGTTTAGCTTTTTTTAGCGGAAATGCATCATGGCGCAAAGCAATTTTTCTAGATCTTCTTATTCATGACTTTCATTTGAGCCGTTTAAATTCTACGAAAACAGAATTTTCTACAGTATTTTTTAATGCAGGTGCACATATTCAACATCACTATCTCTTTAATTGTAAATATTTACCAAAAACCTTCAATTCAATGAATCCCAGCTGGTATATAAGTGCTAAGGAAGACCCAATTGGTGAAATGTTAGAGGTATATGACTCTATCTTAACTGAACTCTTAGATGTCAATGATATAGAAGTCATTGTAGCTACTGGGTTGTCGCAGAAACCTTATGATAAAATCAAGTATTACTATCGATTGCGAGATCATGGGAGCTTTTTAGGGAAAATTGGTGTTAATTTTAAATTAGTTATTCCTAGAATGACTAGGGATTTTTTGATTGAGTTTAGTTCCGCTCGAGAAGCGGTAGCAGGACAGATGATACTTAATCGAGTTGAAGTGAAAGGAGCTGGGAAAAAGTTATTTGCGGAGATTGAAAACAGAGGTACTAGTTTGTTCGTTACTTTGACGTATCCTGATGAGATTACTGTTGATACTTTAGTCAGTTTGGATGGCATGGATTTTCTTCTATTACCGAATGTCGCGTTTGTAGCTTTAAAAAATGGCATGCACCAAGAGAAAGGATACGCTTATTTCTCTGACGGTGTCAAAAAATATGCACCTGCAGAGGGTGCGCATGTCAAAGAGATATACTTTTGCATAAAGCGATTTTTTGGAATAACTATCTAACTTTGAGACCCTTTAAATAATGGAAAAATTAAGTTTGGCCATCATAGGCCTCGGATACGTTGGTTTGCCACTTTGTCTTGAGTTCGCTAAGAAATACCATACTGTCGGTTATGACATTTCTAAGAGGCGAGTAGATGAACTACTTTCTGGTAAAGACCATACGCTAGAAGTAGCTGAGCTAGAGCTTATTGCGGTATGTCGTGATTATGAACTCAAGTTTTCGACAGATCTTGCTCATATTGCTGATTGCAGTGTTTATATAGTTACCGTACCTACTCCTGTTGATAAATATAATCGTCCTAATCTTAAGCACTTGATAGATGCATCGGAAACTATTGGTAAAGTTCTTAAAAAAGGTGATTTAGTTATTTTTGAATCCACCGTTTACCCTGGAGCGACAGAGGAGGATTGTGTGCCTGCTCTCGAGCGAGTTTCTGGGCTGCAATTCAATGTTGATTTTTTCTGTGGCTATTCACCGGAGCGTATTAATCCTGGAGATAAGTCGCATACGGTTACACAGATTAAAAAAGTTACCTCCGGATCTACCCCTCAGATTGCAGAAAAGGTGAATGCGCTCTACGCCAGCATAATTACAGCCGGCACTCACATGGCACCTTCAATTAAAGTAGCTGAAGCTGCAAAGGTAATCGAGAATGCGCAGCGGGACGTAAATATCGCCTTCGTCAATGAGTTGTCAATGATTTTCAATCGCATGGGAATTCGCACCAAAGATGTATTGGAAGCCGCCGCAACTAAGTGGAACTTTTTGCCCTTCCAACCTGGTTTGGTGGGTGGGCACTGTATAGGTGTAGACCCGTACTACCTAACGCAGAAAGCGCAGGAGTTGGGATATAACCCCGAGATCATTCTAGCGGGGCGACGGCTCAACGATAATATGGGCATCTATGTAGCCAATCAAGTTGTCAAATTGATGATCCGTAAGGGAAAGAAAGTTGAAGGCGCACGCGTATTGGTGCTAGGTGTCACTTTTAAGGAGAACTGTCCGGATATTCGTAACTCCCGTGTCATCGATGTGATATCGGAATTAGTAGATTTTGGTTGTAAAGTGGATGTCTACGACCCTTGGGCAGATGAGGGTGAAGTATTAGACGAGTATGGCATAGCAATTTTGTCCTCGGCGCAAAAGCCACCGATCTGTGATTTTGATGCGGTAGTGCTTGCGGTGGCGCATCGAGAGTTTCTCGAAATGTCTCTGTGCCCCACTCAGGAACAGGTTGTGTATGACATCAAGTCAGTATTAGCAGAGAGTGATGGTTCTTTATGAAAGTTTTGATTACCGGCACCGCCGGCTTCATCGGTTCCCACCTAGCCCAACGTTTGCTCGCTCGTGGCGACGAGTTAGTGGGTCTAGACAGTATCAATGATTACTATGATGTGAATGTGAAGTACGGCCGTCTTGAGCGCGCTGGCATAGCGCGTGATCACATCGTCTACGGCGAACTTGTGGCATCTACCAGCCAACCGGCCTATCGCTTTGTTCAGTTGCAGATGGAAGACAAAGTGGCGCTTGATGCGCTGTTTGCGTCGGAGAAGTTCGACGCAGTTTGCAACCTCGCGGCGCAGGCGGGGGTGCGTTACTCGTTGATTAACCCTCAGGCGTATATCGACTCGAATATTGTGGGCTTCTTAAATATTCTCGAAGCCTGTCGTCATTATGGCGTCAAGAATCTTTCCTATGCCTCTAGCTCTTCGGTGTATGGCTTGAACGAAGCTTTGCCCTTCAGCACTTCGCACAATGTTGATCACCCCATCAGCCTGTATGCGGCCAGCAAAAAATCGAACGAGTTGATGGCGCATACCTATTCTCATCTGTTTGGCATTCATACAACGGGTTTGCGTTTTTTCACGGTATACGGCCCTTGGGGTAGACCCGACATGGCCTTATTCTTGTTTACGAAGGCAGCTTTGGAAGGCAAGGCAATTCAAGTGTTCAACAATGGCGATATGCTGCGTGATTTCACATATATAGATGACATTGTTGAGGGTGTGATTCGGGTTATCGATAATCCTGCATCAGCTGATCCTAATTGGAGTGGTAAGGCGCCAAACCCTGGTAGTTCTTCTGCGCCTTATAAAATCTATAATATTGGTAATAATAATCCTGTGAAGCTTATGGATTTTATTGAGGCGATTGAGAAGGCGCTGGGGCGGATTATTGAAAAGGAGTTTCTGCCGCTTCAGGCGGGGGATGTGCCTGCCACTTATGCGGATGTTGCGGATTTGGTAGAGGATCTTGATTATCAGCCTGCGACTCCGGTGCAAGAAGGAATTGACAGGTTTGTGGCTTGGTATCGGGAGTTTTATAAGGTGTAGGAGAAGTCCTGCATTGAATGGTTGTGTGCCATGCCGAGCCTATTCGCGGGCAAGCCCGCTCCCACATCAGTTCGTTGTTACGGGGTTGGTAGTTGGTTTTGCCATTGGGTGATATCACCCAACTTCTCTTGCACCCACGCATCGCTGTGATAGGTGTGTAGGTACCTTTCCCCTGTGTCGCACAGCACGGTTACGATAGACCCCTGATCCTCATGCTCGTGCATCTCTTTCGCAAGCAACAACGCTCCCCAAAGATTCGTCCCAGTCGACCCTCCGGCCTTCCTTCCGATCAATTTCTCTAGCCAACGCAGCGCCGCCATTGAGGCTCCATCTGGCACCTGAATCATCCTGTCGATTACTCCTGGTGTAAACGAAGGCTCTACCCTTGGCCTACCAATTCCCTCTATGCGGCTTCCGCAGTTGCTTGTTAGGGTCTTGTCGCCAGTCATATAGCTCTCATAGAAGACTGAGTTTTCAGGGTCTACGATCACTAGCTCAGTATTGAAGCGTCGGTAGCGGATATAACGGCCCAAGGTAGCCGAAGTGCCACCGGTTCCTGCACTCATAACGACATAACGGGGCAGGGGAAAGCGCTCGTGCTCCATCTGCTTGAAGATGCTATCCGCAATATTATTGTTGCCTCGCCAGTCTGTGGCGCGCTCGGCATAGGTGAATTGGTCCATGTAGTGGCCGTTCATCTCACTCGCTAGGCGTTCGGCCTCGGCGTAAATCTGGTCGCTTCTCTCTACGAAGTGGCACTTGCCGCCATAGAACTCTACCTGTTCAATTTTGCCTGCCGCGGTGCTGGCGGGCATGACGGCAATGAAGGGTAGGCCGATTAGTCTTGCGAAGTAGGCCTCGGAAATGGCGGTAGAGCCAGATGAGGCCTCGATGATGGGTGTGTCTTGCTTAATATGACCATTGCACAAGCCATAGAGAAAGAGCGAGCGTGCCAAACGGTGCTTAAGGCTCCCTGTAGGGTGTGTGCTCTCATCTTTCAAGTAGATGTCTATTCCTGGGTAACAGGGCAGGGGGAGCTTTATGAGGTGCGTGTCGGCGCTGCGTTGAAAGTCTGCATCGATTTTTCTGACCGCTTCGTTTACCCAGTGGCGCATGTTTGATTTCCGTTGTGATTTGTTGGTATTGAATATAAGCGATTATGGCGAGGTAATTTGACAGGAACAAGGTTAGGTTCTATGTAATACATAATGACTTTTGGAAATCCTCATTTGTTGAGCATCGTCTTGTAGGAGCCTGCCCTGCAGGCGATTTGGGTCCGCTTGATCCAGATTTGTGGAAGATTTGAGCCAATCGCCTGCAGGGCAGGCTCCTACAGTTTGGGTTTGGCATTAATTTGGGGGGTATATGGAGCAAACTTTTCCTCAATTCTTGCACCACGGCGCCGCGGATGGGGTGACGGGTAGTTGCCATCGGTACATCGCTAGCCCTCACATCCATCTTTTGGTGGACTGTGGTTTGTTTCAGGGGCGGGAGTCTAGTAATGGGCAAACGATCGATTTTGATCTGGATTGTGTCGCAGCGTTGGTAGTGACACATGTGCATGTCGATCACATTGGGCGTTTGCCTTATTTGTTAGCTGCTGGCTTTAAGGGGCCTATTCTTTGCTCCGCGCCTTCAGCGCATTTGTTGCCATTGGTGATCGAAGATGCGCTGAAGATGGGGTTTACGCGAGATAAGAAAATAGTAGAACGGTTTCTTAAAACTGTTGAATCTCGGCTTTTACCCTTGGCCTATAAGCAATGGTATCCATTACGTAACGAAGAATGTTTGCAGCTAAGAGTACGCTTGCAGCGTGCCGGGCATATTCTAGGCTCCGCCTATGTGGAGCTCGATCTAAAGCAGCGCGACTCTGCATCTTCGCCTTGGAAGGCTCATCGTACCGTTTTTTCTGGGGATCTTGGCGCCCCTTATGCACCTTTGTTGCCAGCGCCGAAGTCGCCGTATAAGGCAGATACCTTAGTGATTGAGAGTGACCTTTCCCCCGCTTTAGTACCACTTCCTCGATGAGAAATTCATTCTACGCAG
>CAJXUA010000036.1 GCA_913060695.1 uncultured Gammaproteobacteria bacterium
GATCAAAGGGGTCAGAGTAACTTGATCGATCAAATTACTCTGACCCCTTTGATCGGCTCTAGAAGAGGGAAACGAGATTGTAGGCGAGGATCGCCATAACATAGGCAGAGACGCCGTATACTGCGAATAGCTTTAGGGGGAGAGTCTTGGAGCGGCTCTCCTTGCTAAGGATGGCCATGGTCGAGACGCACATCAGCGCAATCGCGAAGAACACCAGTAGCGCAACGCCAGAGGCGATGCTCATGCCGCTAGATTGAATCTGCTCCGCCAATGGCAACACATTATCGTCGCTATTCTCGATGCCGAACATGGTACCAAGCGTGCCTACGAAAACCTCGCGCGCTAAGAAAGACGTCATGATAGCGACGCCATAACGCCAATCCAAACCCAGAGGTGCAAACACCGGCTCCACTAATTTGCCGAACTGGCCCAGCCAAGAAGCCCCTAAGTCCTGTCCCATAGTAGGGAAATAGCCAAGAATCCAGATCACTATGGTGACCGTGAGGATAATCACGCCAGCCTTAGTTACGAAATGCTTAGAACGGTTCCAGGAATTACGAATCAGCGGCTGCCACGCCGGCAATCTGTAGGGCGGCATCTCCAACACAAATGGCAAGTCTTCATATTGCTCGGCTCGTACACGTGACAAAACACTAGTCGCAATCAAGCCACACATCATGCCGAAGAAATACACACCGAACATCGCTACGCCTTGCAGTCCCACGAAGCCGCCGAACATGGTCGTGGCAGGTATGAACGCGGCGATCAGTAGCGTATACACCGGCAATCGCGCCGAGCACGGCATCAAGGGAATGGCAATATATGTCAACAGGCGCTTCTTCGGAGAATCGATCGAGCGGGCCGCGTAAATAGCAGGAATCGCACAGGCCACGCCGGAGAGCATAGGGATAAAACTCTTACCCGTGAGACCGAACATGCGTAAAGGCTTGTGGCAGATCAGTGCGGCCCTGGCCATATAACCACTGTCCTCCAAGATCCCAATTACAAAGGTAAGCACGAAGATCTGGGGTACGAATACGAGGAACGCCCCTACTCCGCTGAAGATTGCATCTTGCATAAAGTCTTTTGCGATCTGAGTGGGCACTAACGGCACCACTATACTGGCTGCCCACGCGACTAGCGACTCGATGGCGTCCATGGCCGGCGCTGCCCAAGTAAAAATAGACTGGAACATCAAGTACATAATTCCGAAGAAAACGATGCCACCGAATGCCGTGTGCAGGAAAAAACTATCGAGCCGAGCCTGGCTCTTGATCAACAAGTCTCCCTTGGGGCCATACTTGTGGGCCAGCTTGTGGGCCGTGCCACGCAGGATCGCGTCGGGCACATCCACAATGCCACTATTGGCAGGCCCTTTGCCGTTAGCGAGGCCCTGCTTGATTTGGCCCAACACCTCTTCTAGCCCTTTTCCACTGCGCGCAGAAACGGGAATTACCGGCGCCTGAACTTCGGCCGCGAGCCCCTTTAGGTCCATGCTGATTTTGTGCTTCTCTAGCACGTCCATCATATTGGCGATAACCACAGCATGTTTGCCATGACGTTCGCATTCGCGAATCACCTGCAGGGTGAAGTAAAGGCTCTTCTCCAAGCGCGTGACATCAATCAGACAAAGCACTTGCACGACATCGGGGTCATCCAGCGCTTCACTAAAGTAGTTGACTGCCACTTGCTCTTCGCCAGATATCGCATGCAATGAATAGGTGCCGGGGAAGTCGACCAGCACCACCTCTGGCAGTGCCGCCAACGCGCCACTGGCCACGTCAACCGTAATGCCTGGGTAGTTAGCTACGCGCTGATGCAGGCCGGTGAGCTTATTGAAAAGCAGGCTCTTCCCTGAGTTTGGGCTTCCTATGAGGATAATTTTTTTCATGCCAAAACGACGGGAGTAATTAGGATGTGGCTAGCCACTTCGTCGTCAAGAGAGAATATGGAATTGGCAACACGAAACACCTTCGGCGAGCCGAACGCTGGGGTCTGCAGACAGGTGACGACCTCACCTGGATGAAAGCCTAACTCCATTAAACGAACTCGATAGTTGTCGGCTAATTCCGTATCGAAATCTTGTATCTGGCCTTGAGTACCGGCGGTCAAAGACCAAAGTGAAGAGGACATACACACCAAGTTTGCAGAAAGTGATTGTCGCAAGATAACTGGCCGCGACCAAAGGCGCGGGGATGATAACAATTATCATTAGTGACGGCAAAGGAGATAATGAGGATGTGGCAAATTGAGGGACTGTGCTAGCTCGACTAAACCCGAGCTTTCATCTCGGCATAGGCGGCTTCGATCAACTCGTGAAGTCTTGGGGCATCAATCGGTTTATTCGAGTTAATCTTAACGTGGCGCATGAACTTACCGTTGCCTTCCAACAAGTTAGCCGGGTCATGCAACTCTGCACCGCCGAAGAACCCCACATTCACGTGAGCCTTGAATGCATTGACATAGGCAAACGCCGCTTCCCCTACACAGGCGGTGGGCTGGCCATCGTGAAGCAACTCGCGCACATCATCGCCACAGGCACGAAGCACCTTAAACCAGTGTTGGGCGATTAAGCCGAACTCGTCGCCATGGTCCACAAACCACTGCTCCACCTCCTGAGAGTGTGGAACCGCGCTGGAAAAGTTAAACATTCTGCCCATGTTCATGCTCCTATTTTTACAGCAACACCTTCGCTCGGGACTACTCTTCCGCTTCTAAAAACTCGATTTTATTGCCGAATGGGTCCACGGTAAAAATACGACGAAAGCCCGGTATCTGCTTTGCGTCTTCCACATTAAATCCATGCGCTTGCAGTTGCTTTGAGATGGAGTCTAAATCTACAACTCTAAACCCTGGATGAGCTTTTTTTGCGGGCACAAACTGCGCATCAACGCCAAGATGTACTTTCAAGCCTCCGTTCTCGAACCACACGCCGCCACGACTGGCTAGGTTGATTGGTTTGTCGACCTCAATCAGTCCCAGCAACTCGCCATAGTAGCTTCTTGCCAACGCCTCTTCGCCAACTGGCATTGCTATTTGAATATGGTCAAGACCAAGAATTTTCACAATGACTCCAAGAAATAGACTGTAATACTCAGGCTTTTACTCGCAGCACATTCAACCCTAATGTGATATACACCACGCCCGAAAGCTTGTTAAACCATGCCTTAATGCGACTACTCTGACCTAGCATTTTTGCCACCGTTGAGGCGAAGTAAGCTAACACCAAGCACCACATCGTGCCGCCAATCACGAAACTTAAACCGAGTATAAAAAGGTCTGCTACCGGAGCATCTTCCCCGACGAACTGCGGTAAAAATGCAATGAAAAATAGCGCGACCTTTGGATTCAGTATATTGGTAAGCACGCCTTGAGAATAAATTCTCGATAAAGGCTCACTTCGTAATGTCTCTAGATTCTTGGTTTTAACTTTAGAGCGCAGCGCACTTAAACCAAGGTAGATTAAGTAAACCCCCCCTAACATTTTCACTAACAAGAACATTACTGGTGAGGTCAGAATAATGACCGACACTCCCGCGATTGAGAATGCCGCATGCACTATGCTCCCGGTACCGATGCCGAGAGCGGAGGCAAAGCCAGCAGCGCGGCCCTGGCTAATACTCCTCGTGATGATATAGATCGTGTCTTGCCCAGGCGTAATCCACAAAAGAAAGCTCGCCTTCAGAAAAATCCAATAATTCTCCAATCACGCTCCCCCTCTTTCAAATTACTCTGACCTCTTTGGTCGAGTTTCTTCTTTCAAATTACTCTGACCCCTTTGATCTAGTCGAGCAGGCTTAAGTCTCGCACCGCGCCCTTATCTGCACTCGTAGCTAGCATCGCATAGGCTTTAAGTGCCGCAGAGACCTTCCGTGGCCGCTCCTTCACTGGCTTCCACCCAATCTGGTCTTGTGCCAAGCGGCGATCCGCCAGCTCCTCTTCGCTAATCAATACATCGATGCTGCGATTAGGAATATCGATGCGAATCTTATCTCCATTGCGCACCAAGCCTATCGCACCACCCGCAGCAGCCTCAGGCGAGACATGGCCGATGGAAAGGCCTGATGTGCCGCCCGAGAAGCGTCCGTCTGTCAACAGCGCACAGACTTTGCCCAGCCCCTTGGACTTGATGTAAGAGGTTGGATAAAGCATCTCTTGCATGCCGGGACCACCACGTGGCCCTTCGTAGCGCACGATCACGATGTCCCCCGCTTTGACTTTGTCTGCAAGGACATCTGCGACCGCCTCGTCTTGAGACTCCGTGACATAGGCCGAGCCCTCGAAAACCAATATTGAGTCATCCACCCCCGCCGTCTTCACCACGCAGCCATCAAGCGCGATATTGCCCCTGAGTACCGCCAACCCGCCTTCCAAGCTATAGGCATGCTCTAGTGAACGAATACAGCCTTCCGCGCGGTTGCCGTCGAGCGTGGGAAAGCGACATGCTTGGCTGAACGCGACCTGTGTAGGGATGCCTCCTGGGCCCGCCTTATAGAACTCCAGCACCTTAGCGCTTGGGTTGCGCATGATGTCCCAGGCATCCAGAGCATCGGCCATCGTGGTGCTGTGCACCGTAGGGAGCTGGCTATGCAGCAGGCCCGCACGATCTAACTCTCCCAGAATCCCCATGATGCCACCGGCGCGGTGCACGTCCTCGATGTGATACTTCTGAGTATTAGGCGCAACCTTGCACAGTTGTGGGATGGTCTTCGATAGCCGGTCGATATCTTCTAAGGTGAAGTCCACCTCCGCTTCCTGCGCGATAGCCAGCAAATGCAGGATGGTGTTGGTAGACCCTCCCATGGCGATGTCTAGTGCTATGCAATTCTCGAAGGCCTCGAAGCAGCCAATGGAGCGCGGTAGAACCGCATAATCGTCCTGCTCGTAGTGGCGCTTAGTGATCTCGACGATTGTGCGACCGGCCTGCAGGAATAGCTGCTCGCGGTCGGCATGGGTCGCTACCACAGTGCCATTGCCAGGCAAGGATAGGCCCAAGGCCTCCGTCAGGCAGTTCATCGAGTTCGCCGTGAACATGCCGGAACATGAACCACAGGTAGGACAGGCGCTGCGCTCGATCTCCGCCACGTACTCATCAGAAGCACTGTCATCCGCCGCGATCACCATGGCATCTACTAGGTCCAATTTGTGTTCAGAGAGCTTCGTCTTGCCGGCCTCCATTGGTCCGCCAGAGACGAATATCACAGGGACATTCAAGCGCATCGCGGCCATCAGCATTCCGGGAGTGATCTTGTCGCAGTTGGAGATACATACCAGCGCGTCCGCGCAATGCGCGTTGACCATATACTCCACGGAGTCGGCGATAATATCGCGCGAGGGCAAGCTATAGAGCATGCCGTCGTGCCCCATGGCGATCCCATCGTCCACGGCAATTGTATTGAATTCCTTGGCAACACCACCTGCAGCCTCGATCTCTCGCGCCACTAGCTGTCCAAGATCCTTCAGGTGAACGTGGCCCGGCACGAACTGCGTGAAAGAGTTGGCGATGGCGATAATGGGTTTGTGGAAATCCTCATCTTTCATACCGGTGGCGCGCCAAAGGGCACGGGCACCAGCCATATTACGACCTGCGGTGGAGGTTTTAGAGCGATAAACGGGCATGGTAATAATCTCTTGTCCTAAGCATTTAAGGGCGAGATTTTAGCAGGTCTTTTACGGGATGTTCAGCGCCGAAACGGTACAGTGACCAAAAATCAAAGGGGTCAGAGTAAAATCAAAGGGGTCAGAGTAATTTGATCCAGCGAGAGGATCAAAGGGGTCAGAGTAACTTGATCCTGTCCTTACTGCTCCGCCGCCACTCAGCGTCGTTGGATCAAGTTACTCTGACCCCTTTGATCAATACACGATGTAGGAGACTGCTGCACTCAGTATAAAACTCCCCACCATAATGCCTACAAAGAAGCCATACTTGCTGAGATTCGCACCGCTGATTGCGAGGTATGATTTGCTCAGAGTGTTACCCAACAGAATCACTATGAACAACGACATCAGATCAAATTCTTGAGCCTGAATTGACCACTGCGTCATCACCGAGGCAAGAATAGCGTGCGCCTCAAATAAAGCAATAAGCAGAGTACTGATGCTGCGTGGAAAGCCCAGCTCGGAACTAATGAAATGCATGGAGTAAACAATAGCGAGGATAATCAACGACAATTTCGCCACGTACTTCCAAATGATCGGGTGATCATTCAGCATATCGAAATCTGCAGTGCGGGTTGCGATGCCGCTAGAGGCAAAGCGCGAACTGAAGGAGACATAGAGAATTGCTGCGGCAACGCACAGCAATTGTGTCAGGAATGGCAAGTAGTAGACAAAGCCCAAACTATCGGCCAGAAAGAAAACTATAAAAAGGCACTCAAGCAGCATCGCGCATAGCGCAAACAACAGTGTAAGTAGCAAATTTTTCTCGCTTTCCGCCGCAAATTTCTTATCGTTAAGGGTCTGCAAAAACACCGCAGTACTGGAAATAAATCCACCCAAGAAGCCTTGCAATTGGAAACGGCTATTCTTTGCAAGCAGATGAAAACTAAAAAAACTGAACAACTCTAAGCTCGCCACGAGAGGCACAATCTTCAGTAACGGAAAATAGGACGCCACCACAAACATCAAAGCCAACATGCCCATGTCGAACCAAATATGGAAATGCTTGAAGTGATACCCAAGAGGCGTTTGATGCCCTTCCTCGATCAAAGGGGTCAGAGTAATTTGATCGCCATCAGCCTGCTCGTCGTCTTTCAAATTACTCTGACCCCTTTGATCGAGACACCGTGGCATTAATCAAGAAACTAGCCCCTGCCCACCCACTGGAGTGGTTTCGAATCGCTCACCGAAGCCTGCAATTAGCGGCCTACCTAGCGCTATGGCTTGTTGCACAGACGGCAGCGACAAAGACCCCTGATGACTCTCTTGGCTATCCCAAACCTCTGTAACCCAGATAGCGTTCGGGTCTGTTGAGTCCTTCGCGACTATATAACTCAGGCACCCCGGCATACCACTAATGCCTTCTACCAAGATGGCAATCAACGCATCGCGTTGCCCAGGTACAACGTTCATTTTTCCGATCAAACCGTACATATTCACCCTTCCTTTTAGTCCCGCACAGCTAGGAATAATAGCTCCCACTGCTGATATCCCTACAATTGTGATGAGATTGCGCCTAGTCATTAAGGTACTTGCAATACTCTTTTCGCTTCCAGTTTGTTCATTATTTTTCAAATTACTCTGACCCCTTTGATTCTACCCCTTTGATTCTAGCCTTGCGCTGTAGAGTGCTCGCCCGCCCTTTACTAGGACCTCGGATGCGTTGAACCCAGCGCTACGCAAGACTTCGCGTTGTTCGTCGAGGCTCATATAGAGCTGATCATTACTCAGACCACCATCGCCGCAGTAATGATCGCAAAAGAGCAGTATGCCACCGGGCTTAAGTAGGCTACGAACCTGTATGAAGAAATCGAGAGCATAACGTTTGTGGCGGAGCTCGTGGACTGCTTGATTGCTAAGGACCGCATCGAATTGACCGAGTGACTCTACCCATCCAGCTGTCTTGAAGTCACACTCAATATACTTAAGCTCAACACAATCTAAAGGCTTCAGCCGACGTTTCGCTAAAGTATGCATAGCCGATGAGAAGTCGAGGAGAGTGTAATCGATATCCGGTCTTCTAGAGAGAATGTGCATTGCAAGAAAGCCCGGCCCCGCGCCAAGCTCTATAACAGAAAGCTTAGGTGTTTCCAGCATGGCTAGCTGAGCATTAAACACCTCAAAGTACTCTTCCCTGAATGGGCGTTGCATCGCTGTACGCTCCCACTCCTGCGCATCAACCATGTCCTTTAAATCTATTGGGCTGGGCACGTCGGCTGGAATCATGTGTAAGTCTCGGCTAGCAAGTATCGAGTAGAATTTGGGCAACTAGTTTATATCGGTTCCGATCGAATTGAGAATTGTTCGAACCTCTGTATTCGAGGGGTCGAGCTCTAGTACTTTTCTATATGCAGTGACTGCCGCATCAACTTGATCCGAGTCAAAATAGGAGCTCGCAAGATTATAATAGGCACGATGCGACTCAGGGTAAGTTTGTACTGCATACTCGAAGAAACGAGTGCTGATCTGCCGCATATCCGGTGGCAGACCCGATGTATTCTTAGCGATTGCCTCTATAAGCGCTTCTGGTGGCAAGTACTTAACGCCTAGCCGCTGCGATAGTACCCGAAAATGAGTAGCAACATAATCTGGCCCCTGTGCCAAAAGCTGTTCGAAATCTATCTCGAAATCTCCAAAAACAAAGGGCAACCCATAGGAGTAAGCGGGCAACGGAACAGAGCCATGGCTGACACCCGCAATCCTCTGCAACTCAACTCTCAAGTTGCCATCCTGTTTGGCTAGCAACAGCTCATGGAAAGCCGAAGTACTCGTAATCTGTTGATTACGCTCACTATACTCTGGAGTAACGATATAAACAGCTGTGTCTGAATTCAATGAAAGCTCGAGCTTGTCCTCCAACTGATCCAATAACTCTAAATCATTCCACCATAAGCTAGGATCAATGATTAAGTACGCATCAAACAACTCAGGCCTCTCGACCAGGCTCGTAATACCAAGCAATCCACCTAGAGAATGACCAACAAGAGTGCGATGTTCTATCACTCTATAATCGCTCTCTATACGTGGCACTAACTCATGCTCTATAAAATCTAGAAATTTTCCAGCCCCGCCACTATTCGCGAACTCCTCACCCAGCTCCTCAGTATTTGCCTGGTTAGGCGTGAAATCTCGAACCCGGTCGGCATTAGGTATGCCTACAACGATGGCCTCTGGAACGCGGTAATTACCATTGAGGCCAGAACTCATAGAATGCAGCGTACCGGTAAGCGCCAAAAACTGAGCCCTCGCATCGAGAAGATAAATGACTGGGTAAGTTTTAGCGGCAGCTTGCTCTTCAAAGTAAGAATCAGGAAGATGAACCCAGTACTGCCTTTCTTCCTCAAGATATTCCGAATCAATTGAATAAGGTTCCTGAACCCATGTTGGCTGCGCACTTAAAGGAGAGACGCTCAATGCCGCCAAAAGCAGTAAAAATATTTTCACGCACTCTCCCCAAAATGCCTAATTTACAACTATCCCAAATATGAACTCTATCTACTTGTTAACCTTCGCCTTCAATCAAGAGTCACAAGCTTCTTGCCATTTGCTAACTCGGCTTCGTCTGGGATCTCAAATCTTGGTTCCATAAAATTAAACATACCCTCGTCTACTTCAAACGCGTAAACCGCTGGGTCTTTCTCCTCGTTTCTTGTTCGAACCCTAGCTTTTCTAATCTCTACAGATGCTTCTAAATAGTGAATCTCAGCCAAGACACCCATTTTATTGGCAAGCTCCGAGAACCTGCTTCGTTGCGCCTTCGTGGTGAATCCAAGATCAAGCACCACATTGCCGTCCAAACCAAGTATCTGCTCGCTTACATCCCATATTTGCTTGTAACAGCGCTCCACCCGTTCCATCATCCACGAAAAATCTAGCGACGTCATATCCTTAGCGAACAGGGTTTGCATCCAAGGATCAATCGAAAACCTAACGGCATTTATTTTCTTCGCCAAAGCAAGCGAATAAGTAGTTTTGCCAACCCCGGTAGGACCACATACCAAAATCAATCTCATCTATTTCTCCTATAAATTTCCCAAGCAATAATTTTTCAACAAATCATTTTGAAGTAAGTATAAAACTTTCCAGATTTACATAAAGACAATCATACTGGTTTTGTCGATACAGACCTTATGGGCGAAGCTCCAAAGCTGTTGAAATATTTGAGGGTCAGAAACTAAGATATCGGTTGTCATTTGGCTTCTTTCTTTTGACAACGCGACGTTGTTCTAGTCGATTGAACTAAAAATTTCTAAAAACCCATACAGATCTTTACATTGACTATCGCATCGCTCCGACCTAGCCTCTCGATTCAACCAAACGGAATTGAAGCCACTTGCGAGTGCGCCGTGATAATCCAATGCGTGATTATCGCCAATATACCAACACTCCTCTGGTCGTTTTCCAACAACACGAGCGGCTAATTGGAAGATCGCGGGATCGGGTTTGGCAGCGCCGGCACAAGCAGGAGTGATGATCTCGGTAAAATGGGATAAAACGCCAAGGCGCTCTAACTTATAAGTTTGATTCTCTTTGTCGCCATTTGTAATTACCGCCAGTTGTGTGCCTGCGAGATTGTCCAACACATCCACCACATCTGGGAACAACGTCCAGGAACTTTCATAGATTTGGTAGTAGTCGGAAAAAATATCATCGGCCTGTTGGTCGCTGAGCTCTAAGCTAAAAGAGTCTTTAATGCGCCAGCGTCTCTGCTCTTGAAACGATATCTCACCGGAGAGATACCTCGCCATGTGATGATCCGTCACTCTATTCCATACATTCACAAATTGATCGGGAGCCGGGATATGTGTGGCGTATTTTTCGGAAAACGCCTTAGCAGCGATATCTTGGGAGCTTTTGTAATCCAGCAAGGTGTCGTCTATGTCGAAAAATATCATGGCCTTGTTGCTCTACATGTAAGACGTAGCCGAAAAAATCGTAGCGCCACACCAAATCATAAATTCTTAAAAACCTGGATGAGTAGATTCAGCTATTCGGCAACCTTGGGTGCGCTAAGCGCTTTGCTGTAAAAGCCAGATGGATCGAAACAGCAGACCCTGCGCTTTCCAGAAGCTAGTTTTTCGCATGCATCACGGATTCGTTTCTCACGAGTTTTAGCTTGCTTGGCGGAGACTATCCAGTGAATCCAGTCTAGCTTCGCGATTGCAGTAGTGTCGTGCCATACTTCTTTGGCCGCTGGACTAGCGGACAACGCCTCACGTAGGTCCGATGGAAGCTCTGGCTCAGGCTCTTGTGGCAGAGCTGTGATCTCAAATGCCGCCACTTCGCCAATCTTCGCGTCTGCAGCCACACTTTGCTCTTCACTAATCTTGAGCCAATGACTTAGCTGGCCGTCCGGTTCGAGTGTGGATTGAAAACTATGGTCATTGAGAGCGACTTCGACGGTAGTTCTGCCGCGTCTTGGAAGCATCTCACTGACCTCCTTGGGTAGTATGACAAACGACCACGACGTGTCATCGTTAAGCAATGCAGGTCGCAATAGCTTCGTGCTAAATCTTTTTACGGGGCTTTGTTGCGCCATTGGCATTCTCGAAGTTCCCAGTTAAGCATCTAGGTTGCGACTTAATTCGAATTCGTACTCTACTATATCGATGTGATTTACATCAATGCGCACTAGCACGGTTCGCCGCATGCCTATCGAATTACAGCTCGATACACATCATGTCTTCGCCAATGACAAGCGGTCCAGCATAGTGCTGTCTAATGATCGCAAGGCTTTCGTCCAGCATTTCAGTTGTTGTTGCACTGATGTGGCTTACGATGACTTGCCCAACTTCTGCCGATGCCGCCATGTCGCCCCATACACTCGGTTTTGCATGCAGCTGCGCAATGACGCCAGTGGCATCCTCGGTTCCAGTTAGGTGGATGACGAGATAGTCCACTCCTCGCGCGAAGTCGATAAACGCAGGGTCTGACCCATTCTGATCACTCGCAAACACGATGCTCTTCTGCGCGAACTCAAACTTATAGGCGAGTGTAGGAACTTCTCCGTGGGGAACAGCCGTAGCGCTGGCAAGAATATTGTCCGCGCTCCAGATCTTCATTGATTGCCTAGAGCTTGTATCGACAGTCGTCACTTGCAGATTCATTCGAGGGGCTAGCACACTATAGGCGCCATTCGGCCCTATCAAAAGCTCTAGGAATTTTTCTATTGAAGGGAAGTCATCTGAGCCTGTAGGGCCCGATATGTTGAAGCTACCGCCAGCGGGCCAGAAGATCGCGGGCAGCTCTGCCGAGTGATCGGGGTGAAGATGGCTTAAACCTACAAACTCGATGTCATCGGAGTTAGCGCCCGCTCGATAAAACTGGTCCTTAGTGCCGCTGCCTGCGTCTACCATTATGCGACTGACACCATCGACCCACAGCAAGTAGCCCGAGGATGCTCTACCGCCAGAGGCCCCCGGTCCACCGGAGCCTAGAATCTGTAATTGCACGCCAGTCTCTAGGCATTCCGCTAATGTAGAGGTGGAACATGTTAAGCACAGCAGTGCGGTCAGACTTGGCATTGCGACTTTCATACGGCCTCCTTCCATTTGTTGAGCTTTAATAGCGCTTCAGATTTTTATCAGAGAGAGCTCGTTGGTTTTGCTAAGAATGACATCCGCGCCCGCTTGCTCCAGCTCGTCTCGATCGCCGAATCCCCACAACACCCCTACCGATCTTAAACTGTTTGCTTTGGCTGCCGAAATATCCACTTCACGGTCACCGACCATAACAGAAGTCCGATTTATTTCACCCGATTCAAGTAGGCCTGCCAATTGCTGGTGTTTCTTGATCCCGATGTCACCACCACTTACGAAACTAAAAAAATCTAGCAGCCCGAACATCGAGAGTATTTTCTCCGCAAAATCCACTCGCTTGGATGTGCACACACCCATGCGTATCCCTCGAGCAGCAAACGCATTCAATGCGTCCACAATGCCAGGATAGATTTGGTTCTCGGCATAGCCAAGTTCAGCATAACGTTCACGGTATTTTGCGATTAGATTCGCGATTACTTGCTCGTTGGCATTTGGTTGAAACTGACTAAATGCCTCGTCAAGTGGCGGACCAATTGTCGCGAATGCTGTTTGCTCGGATACCTCGGGAAAGCCATAGAATCTAAGCGCATGGTTCATGCATCGATGAACTCCCATACTAGGATCACTAATAGTGCCATCGAGATCGAATATGAGTGTACTGACGTTCTGCATCTACCCTCCTATCAAAGGGGTCAGAGTAATTTGATCTTTCGTGACTAAGCCTGCGGCGTCTGATTCACTCTGTGTGTCGTTCGGTCGCGTTTGTCAGGCTCTTGGCGTAAACACTATATTCAACGCCAAACAGTGGGGTCGCGTCACCATACCATTGGAAGCCCATCCTCAGATACATAGGCAGAGCTATCTCCATGATCGTACTAGTGTGCAGTGCAATTCGAGAATTGCCATCGCGGATTGCCCTACGAATACATTCATTGCTAAGCGCCTTACCTAAACCCAGACCTCGGGCCTTCGGGCTTACTGCCAACACACGAATTACCGGCGTGTTCTCAGGAAAGTACTCAGCTTTTATGATCGATGCGGGAACGTAGGCCACTACCCCGATGATTTCACGCGCACAATCCTCAGCGACGACAATCTCTGCAACTTCCGCAAGATCGGAAAATTTCGCAACATTCGCGGAAAATGCCTCCCAGTTATCGTAATGACACTTGTACTGCTCAAAAGCCGCAAGCGCCAATTCGTTTATATGACGAGCGTCAGCTGGGGTGTAGTCTCTAAGTTCATACTTTATCAAAGGGGTTATCAAAGGGGTCAGAGTAACTTGCTCCATTCAATTCGGCTAATAGGGTGATTTGTTATTTCCCTTAGATCTTCGATCCCCTCCCCTTGGAAATGGAGGCAAGGAAAATCCAAGTTGCCGCTCGACTCGCTTCTTAAAAAGCATATTGCCCAGTACCCATGTCTTGTTGCTGGACTCTCTAATTTTTTTGAGCATCGACTCAGGAATTTTACTCCTAAAGTACTCGCAATAAACCTGTTGGCGCGCGCTCGGCGCAGAGCCTAAGGCTAGGTAAACCGAATGCTTTGTGACAAGGCGTATCCGCTTTCCCAACGCGTTGCATCGAAAGCTCGACCAAGGATACTGCGCTGGATGAACGACCATGCCAGCTCGGACAGGATTCAATTCGATATAGCGACAAACCGCCAGCAAATACTCTTGCGAGTCCACTAGCGACGCATGAAAGCGCCCTTCCCATAAGGTTCCGGTGCGATTGTAACGCCCATTCACATAACGTACATAGTACCTGCCGAGGGATTGCATAAGCTGGCTAATACCGGTGCTGGTAGCCGGGGTCGCTAATAGATGCACATGGTTGCTCATCAACACAAAACTATGGATCTCAACCTCGAATTTGACGCTGTATTCCCTAAGTTTATCTAGGTACACCTTGTAGTCGCGCTTGGTAAAGAAGCAAAGCTGTCGATTGTTGCCCCGCTGAACGATATGGCTGGGAACATCTGGAAGGAAATGACGTTGTGGGCGCGGCATAGGAGAATCCTTTCTCATGTTCAGTTACTAGACATATCCTGAGTCTAGAACCCAATTCCTATACTGACGAATCAAATTACTCTGACCCCTTTGATATACATCGTGGATTTTCTTGCATACGAGGTAGGAGGCAGGTATTAATATCTGCCACAACAATAAAACCGGCGTATCAGCAGCCTGAACGCCATCTCGCAAAGTGGAGATTCCCCTACATGCACGCCTCAAAACTCAGCAAATTGGCTTTTTCAGCGCTATTGCTCGCCCCGTCCCTCGCGTTCTCACAGAGCTGGACGGATGACTACCCTCCCAAGGCCAACCACGGTGATAATCCCTACGCACCAGTCGTTAATTGGCTAAAACCGATAGCGGAACCTGGCCTAGTATGGGGCTCCCATCCCGGCCTAGTAGTGGATAACGCCGAGAGGATATTCATTATTCAGCGCGGAGAGCTACATGCGCCAGACCCTCTGCCCGCAGGCTTCACCGACTTCTACGGATCCGTGCCAGGCCTCAACGCTTTAGGCCCACCCGAGGGAACGAAGCGCGAGATGCAGAACGTTATTTTTATCGTGAACGATGAGGGCGAGCTGGTAGAGAAATGGAACCAGTGGGACTACCTGTTCGAGGGTACCGCCGGCCCCCACAAGATCGCCATCAACCCCTACGACCCAGAGCGTAAAGTGTGGGTAGTCAACGATGGTCGTCAGCAGATTCATGCCTTCTCCAACGATGGCAAGGAACTGGTAATGTCGCTGGGTGTGTGGAACGAGACAGCCAACGACGAGACCCATCTAGGCCGCCCTCAGGACATTGCCTTCTTGAGCGACGGCAGCATGGTTGTGGCCGACGGCCTAACAAATTCCCGTGTCATTAAGTTCGACAAAGATGGTAAGTACATCACCGCATGGGGAAGCAAAGGCTCTGCAGAAGGTCAATTCGATGCCGTTCACGCGGTTGCTGTGGACAAACAAGACCGCGTTTACGTGGCCGACCGCAGTAACGATCGAGTGCAAGTGTTCGACAAAGACGGCAAACATCTCAACACTTGGCCAGAGTTGAATTTCCCGAACCACATTCTCATCACTGAGAACCAAGACGTGTGGGTAATCGACAATCAGCCAGTGCGCATGGTCAAGTTCGACACCGAGGGCAACCGTCTATTCTCATGGGACATGCATGGTCGCGGCGCTGGTGAGTTCGAAGAGCTACATGAGTTCTCTGTAGACGAGAATGGCAACTGGTATGGCGCCGACAACGTGCTGGGCCGGTCCCTGAAGTTTGCACCGAAACCCAATGCCTCCCCTGAACAGCTGATGCAGGAAAAAATGTAGTAAAGAATCAAAGGGGTCCGATCAAAGGGATCAAAGGGGTCAGAGTAACTTGATAAATCAAGTTACTCTGACCCCTTTGATCCCTTTGGTCCTTAAAGCAACCTTTTAGTCTCAGCGATAACGATATCCATCCTCTTTGCGATTGCTCTCGTGCTGTTGGTGCAAACGTATAGAATCTCACTGATTGGTTTTGATAAACGGTGCGCTTTAATTTGCTCCGGCTTCTGAAAAGCCTCTACCGCGAAGGCCGGCAAGACTGTGAATCCCAAGCCCCTACTCACAGGCTCGAGAATCAGACTTATCTGATTCGAGAAACCCGCACGCTTAAACTGACGTTTGTGCTGAAATTCAGGATAGTTAGGTCTCAGGAGTAATCCCGCATGATGCGCCCCATCCGGATGATCGATAAACCCTAGCTGCTGCAATTGCTCCCAACTTGGATCGCCGACGTCAACCGGCGTAAGTAAAAGTAAGGCCTCTTCTGCTACTGCTTTGCAGCTCACATCATCCAAAGATGAGGGGATGGTCGTGAAGCCAATATCGGCACGGTGTTCTGCGATAGCTATCTCCACGTCGGCATTAGGGGCGAAACGATAGTCGATTATTAGCTTGGGATGTTGCTGCTGTAAGTCCAGAAGCCGCGGATACAGCCTCGATCCAATACTCCCTGGCGACATCACTCGCACTATTCCTTCATAGGGCGGGTCCTCAAGAACTCGCTGTTCTAGATTCGATAAGGAATTAATAATCTCCCGAGCCTCGACATATAGACGTTCACCCGCCTCGGTGAGAGTGAACTGTTTACCCTGCCTCACTAGCAAAGCCTTTCCTACTACCTCTTCGAGCTTGCGCACATGTTGACTCACTCCAGACTGCGTCATATGCAGGCGCTGCGCGGTACGAGTGAAATGCCCGACCTCCGCAAGTGTACAAAAGCTTCGCAACCAGACTGGATTAATCATCAATTTACATACTCATAATAATCATTTTTGATAATTTTACATTATACACAAGCCTTTGTAACCTAGCGCTAATATCTACAAAGGAGCACAAGCTTATGAGCAAGGTTTATCCAAGAAACTTCTCCCACATCGGCATTTCAGTGCCAGACCTAGAGAAAGCAGTAGAGTTTTACACGGAGGTAATGGGCTGGTATTTGATCATGGCGCCAACCGATGTTGTTGAAGACAGCAGCCCCATTGGTGAGATGTGTACAGATGTGTTTGGAAAGGGATGGGAACGCTTCAGAATTGCCCATCTATCAACAGGCGATCGCATTGGTGTAGAACTATTCCAGTTCAAAGACCAGCGCAACCCTGAAGACAATTTTGAATACTGGAAAACGGGTGTTTTCCATTTCTGCGTGCAAGATCCAAATGTGGAAGAATTAGCAGAGCGCATCGTCGCAGCTGGTGGTAAGAAGCGCATGGAGAAGCCGCGCTATTATTACCCAGGCGAGAAGCCCTATCGCATGATCTATATGGAAGACCCGTTCGGTAATATCTTAGAGATCTATAGCCATAGCTACGAGTTAGTTTATGGCGAAGGCGCGTACTAGCGCACGATCAAAGGGGTCAGAGTAACTTGATAAATCAAGTTACTCTGACCCCTTTGATCGCCTTTGATCGAGTTACTCTGACCCCTTTGATCCTTTGATCGCGGCTAGTTTAATCTTCCGCAGATCAATATGACCTGATAGTCCACCGCACCACTCTCATCATTGTGTATACGTGCGTACCAGTTATCGCCGGCTGCACCAGGATAACTTTCCATCACTGCACTATTTTGGGAAATTCCACCTTTCACATAAGCTCCACCACCCAAAACCACTTCACCGACGTATGGGCAGTAAACACGCACTGAACAATAATTGTTGCCTGGGCAGCTATATTCACTAGATTTCCTAACCCAGTTCGAGACGCCAGGATCTCCTTGCAAGCCCTGAGCCCCTTCACTTCCAGTATTTCCTTTCACGCCTTGTGGGCCTTGTGCACCCGCTGGACCTGTTGCTCCTTGCGGTCCTTGATCTCCTTTAGGACCCTGAATTCCCGTAGCGCCAATAAGACCGCGCTCACCTTTTGGACCTTGAGGCCCAGTTAAGCCAGCAAGACCTGTTTCTCCTTGCGGACCTTGTGGACCGGTCAAACCAATCGCGCCTTGCAAGCCTAAAGCACCTTGTAAACCTTGCTCTCCTTGTGGCCCTTGATCGCCCGTAACGCCAATCAAACCTTGCTCGCCCTGAGGACCTTGAGCTCCGGTTAAACCAATCGGCCCTTGATCGCCTTGCGGACCCTGCGGACCGGTTAAGCCTATCAAGCCTTGTAAGCCTTGCTCACCCTGCGGACCTTGTGGCCCTGTTAAACCAATCTCACCTTGTAGTCCTATTTCACCCTGCACTCCCTGTGGGCCAGTTTCGCCCATTTCTCCTTGTGGGCCTTGCTCACCCTGCGGTCCAATAGGACCAGTTAAACCGATCGGGCCTTGCAGACCTTGTTCGCCTTGCGGACCTGCCGGGCCGGTTAAGCCTATCTCGCCCTGCAAGCCTTGCAGCCCTTGCGGCCCCTGTTCGCCTTTCTCGCCTATAGGACCACTTGGTCCTTGAACCCCGTAGCTCACTACGAAACTTGCGATCTCATTGCTCTTACTGCTCTTGGAGCTTTTCTCACTTTTGGCGTTTTTAGTGCTTTTATCGCTGGGAGATAATTCCAACAAAGAGATCGAGTAGTTACCTGCCTCAACAGTACCGTTTAGCGCAGAAATCACCAGATCCCGCGCGCTATCGCCCTCCCCAATCTGTTGGCAACCTGACACACTAAGCAGTGTAGGCGCCGAAACTCCGATACTCACGGCCAAGTCTTTCTTAGAGTCACATAGGTTTTGGCCCACCAAGATAATATCCTCGGTGGTAAAGTATGCCTCTTCGATGACTTCCGTTTTCGCTTGTGCAGTTACTGCAAAGACTGCACTCATTAACGCTATTATTTTTCTCATGATGTTCCCCTCGAATTTTTACTGTGATTCCATGACGTTCATGCAAACAATCGGCACAACGAAGCTAATCGTATTCTGATTTTTATGGCTGATTCGCGCATACCAATTCTTGCCGTCGGCACCGGGATAGCTCTCTGCAATTCTGATTTCATCTGCATTGGTATAAACGCCCCCACTGATAATTCGCTGATTGCTATCGTCGCAATAGTTGCGGATCTCGCAGAAACGAGTGCCGCCAGAAGGTGCCGCGGGACAATCATATTCATGCTGTTGGCGACTCCAGTTCGCGTTCCCAGTGACTCCACGCGCTCCACTGGCCCCCGTATTACCAGTTGCGCCAACTAGCCCTCTCGGCCCAGTCGGACCTGCATCGCCAATTGCTCCAACGTCACCAGTGAGACCTTTCGCCCCGACCAGCCCAACGGGACCTTGTTCCCCACGTTCGCCTTGCACTCCCGGTGCACCTGTTGCACCCGTTGCACCTCGTAATCCTTGCTCACCACTGAGGCCACGCTCACCTGCCGGGCCCGTTTCTCCACGAGGCCCAGTTGCACCTTGTGGGCCACGCGGGCCCGCTAACCCAACAGGACCATTAGCACCACGTATGCCCTGCGGCCCAGTCAAACCTACGAGCCCTTGCAGGCCTTTCAGCCCCTTTGGCCCGGTTAAACCTGTGCCTCCGATAACACCGCGCAAACCTTGCAAGCCCGCCTCACCTTGCGCCCCTATAGCGCCTATTGGGCCAGCTTCACCCTGCGGGCCTTGTGGACCTTGTAGACCGGTGGCTCCCCTAGCACCTTGCTCACCGACTATGCCAGCATCTCCAGCTAAACCTGTTGGTCCTATTAATCCGGTTTCACCTATCTCTCCAGCGGGTCCAGCGACACCCCCCGGCCCCTGCTCCCCTTGGATCCCCATTTCGCCCTCATCTCCAATCTCTCCAACTGGGCCTTGAGCACCGATATCGCCGATAGTGACAAAGAACGTTCGCTCTTTGTCTTTAGACTTCTTTGCCTCTTCGCGAACAAAGAGACTATAGCTACCCGCACTAAGCTCGCTGTTATTGGTAGTGACAATTAACATCTCTAAGTCGTCATCAACCTGTTCACAGCTGCTGCTTTGGGGGATGAGATCGTTTATACCGAACTCTAGAACTGGGTGATCCACGCATAGATCTGTGCCTATTAGCACGATGTCGCCATCGGCTATATAGGCCTCCAGTAGCACGCTATCTTTAGCGTAGAGAGTAGATTGAAACCCTATACACACCACGGTAAGTGATGCAGAGGCAAGGATTGTGCGAAAGGTCATTTTGAGACTCCTCTGGTGGGATTATTTTCTCGCCAGAAGAGATTAGCGTTAACACAGTGCTGCGCGCGTCAGGTAAAACCCTGATTTTTATGAAAATCAAAGGGTGATCAAAGGGGTCAGAGTAACTTGATCCTGTCCTTACTGTTCCGCCGCCACTCAGCGTGGTTGGATCAAGTTACTCTGACCCCTTTGATCAACCCCTTTGATCACCCCTTTGATCCGAGTTCCTGTGTAGGAAGTACTCAAGGAGTACCGAAAATGTGTTGAACGCAGCTGTGGAAGCATCCGAATTACCGAAGCCATAGCGTGCATGACCAAAACTAACACCGGCTTTTAGAGAGGCAATTTGATCGCCCATCGTATCGCCTATGTAGATTGGATTAGAAAGGGCCCTGGTTCTGCAAAGATCAGCAATCATCTCGCTTTTCGCGATTCTGCTGTCGCCATGACAAGTACTCTCAGCGAAATACGCTCGTAAACCGGATTGCTCCAAGAAGAGCTGTAGATACCATGACTGGCAATTGCTGATGATGGAGAGTTCGTAGTGCTCTGCAAGCCGCTTTATACCCTCGAGCACCCCATCGTATATAAGCCCACCTGCGGCTGTAAGATGAAGCCTCTCTAGCGTATCAATGCGATCTGCGAGCTCGCCTACCAGTGCAGTATCTAAATCAGAAAACAGAGTTTTAACACAAACATAAAATGGCATGCCAGTCACACTACGGATGCCTTCGGCAGTGACCTGGCGATCAGTAATTTCTAACTCGACCAATGCATTGTTCCATGCCTTCGCGCATGTCTCGCTAGTATCCCAGAGCGTACCGTCTAGATCGAAAATTATTGAATCAAAATGCTTCATCGATACTGCTGCCTAATCCCTTAACATCGAACCTATAGATAATCCTTACAACTCTTCGAGCAAGTGTTCATTGTTGAAAAAGAAAATGTTCTCATGTTTAAAGCCCCAGGTACCGCCTAGCTCGCGAACATGTGGCTCGAATGTAAAGAAAGGCACGTCGCCCAACAGGGCCATATTGCCCTTTTCGATATATTGTCTAGCGTCGCGTGTAGTTGCGATGCTGTGGCCGACATTTGCCAGAAAATCTAGGTTCTCAAAGCCCTGCTCCTTTATCTTACGATTCGTCCATTCCCATAGAGCATGAAACGAAGTCTGTGACGTAACTAGTCTTCGCATCTGAGCATGGAGAGAGGCGAGGAACAATTGGCCTTTGAGAAATTCCGGCGATGTAGGCGTGCTAGTAACAGAGCCATCTTCTACATAGAAAGACCTAGCGCAATCACCCCATCGCCCACCAAGAACCGGGCTTAGATCCACAGTCACCAGGTTATGCAACCCAACTTTCTTTTCTGCAGGCTGGTAATCACGCCCGGAAATAGACAAGCAGCTTCGTGCGCCTAATAGCACAAAAGCCGGACAATTGTAGTACCAAGTATCCGGAGCACCGCGACTACACAAGCCCGAAACGGCTTTCTCTGCAATAGTGAACTCGCTATCTTCAGGCGAGATGCTAAGAGCAAGATCATCCAATAGAGCCCTTGCGATTCCTTGGACAACCCTGTGCTCCGCTATGAGTTCTCTAGAGGGCATTTATGCCTTTAATACGTAGATTGAGCGTTAAAGCTGAAGCACTGCCTACCTTCGGAGTGTTCCCAAAAATCATCAAGCCTCGCCTCGTTAGACTCCGTCGAGAACACAGCGCACAAGCGATAGGCGTCGGCCGCAACTTGCTCGTATTCATACATAGAACTAGTCTCTGGATCTCTTGGGATTCGGCTTAAGCGCGTGCCGTCCTGCATCGAATCTAAGTTCGCTGGCAGGCTGCTAGAAATGACATAGTTCGCATTAACAGCTCTAGAAAGGAGTAGTAGATCAGCAATGCGTTGTTCATCAAGCCGCCTAAACCGCTCTTGGCTTGGCGAGCCCAATATGTACAAACCCACCGATATAGTTAACAAAACTACTACGGAGGCACTAATAGCTGCGAGTCTATTAGTGCTCATCGGCTCAGCACCCTGTCGTCTTCTTTAACAGAGGAAAGATAGTAGACGAATATACTGCCGGAGATGCCTCCCACAATGAGTACTTTAAAGACGAATCTAATTGTCATCTCCCCTGCGAGAAAGCTGTTAAGCAAGACGATAAGATCCCCCACAATAATGCAAGAGGCAATGGCGAGAGTTAAGAAGGTAAGCCATTTGCGGACCTCGGATAAGCGCTGAGCGGGCTCAATACGAATCTGTTTTGCGATTAACGACGAGATAAGCAGGAAAACCGGAAACGCAACAATTAGTGCCGAGATAGAGAAGCGGATCTGTGCGTTGGTATACTGCCGCACTCGTTCGAGCATGGGGTCTGGCAACGCCAAATTAACAAACTGAAATAGTAGACTGCCTAGGTTGTAGGCACTGAAATAAAGCATGCCAAACATCACGAGATACAAAAAAGTATCACGGGCGGAAATCTGCGCTTTTGGAATGGGAACAGGAATTCGAAACTCGACAGAAGAGTATGCATCTAATGCGCTGCTGACCTGATCTCTAGGCCAACCAGCTGCGATTAGAATATCCGCAATTTCGGCTTTAGATGCACCCGCGCCAAGGGCCTTCTTCACGAACTGCTGTAATGTTGGATCCGCCATCGTATTCCCTCGAAATTCTAGGATCAAAGGGTCAATCAAAAGGGATCAAAGGGGTCAGAGTAACTTGATCGATCAAGTTACTCTGACCCCTTTGATCCAACCCCTTTGATCCACACCACTTTGATTTACTTGTGGGCTATGGGTTTATCCGTAAACAGATAGTCTTTTAGCTCTGAATCGAGCTTAGGATCTTTCCTTCTTATCCATTCGAGCACCATCGCGGCATGTTCTTTCTCTTCGTCTCGATTGTGAATAAGAATTGCCTTCAGATCTTCGTCTTTGCAGGCATCCACTCGTTGGTTGTACCAATCTACAGCTTCGAGCTCTTCCATCAAGGACGTAATGGCCCTGTGCATATCCCTCGTTTCGTTTGAAAGCTCGTCTATCGGCTCGTGATACCCTTCATTAGACATACTCATTCCTCTTCAGTTGGGTGGTTGAATTTTCAAGTAAGCCTATTGGCTTTAAGGTTCAACGTCAAAAATACGCTATTACTATCTTCGACATATGATCCAAAGGGCTGTGTTTTCTCGAATCCAAAAGTAAGATACAGCTCTCTGGCTGGCTCAAAATAGTCCATCGAGCCAGTTTCAAGGCTAAGCCTAGAATAGCCTCGGGCCTTTGCCTCTTGTATTAAATGTATCAGGATTCTGGAGGCCACTCCTTTGCGTAAGTATGGCGCCGCAGTTCTCATCGACTTTATCTCAGCAAGATCATCGTTATGATGCAAAAGTGCACCAAATCCAGCAAGTCGTTCGCCGTCCCATACGGACCAGAAGTTTATATTCGAACTACGCAAACCATCGATGTTTAGAGCGTGTCGACTTTCAGGAGGGGCCGTGTCTTCCATTGACCCTAGATGCTCGCGCAGTAGATCAATCACCGCCTCACTCTCTAGATTATCGGGTCTAATTTCCAATTCTTACTCCGATTCGAATGAACAACACCTTCTTGCTATGGGTGACATCGTTAAGAACTAGCCCGCTCCATAAGTAGATAGGGGCCATCTGGGCCTTCTGCCTCACTATGTACAGTCCAACCCTGCGCCTCGTAGAAGCGCCATGCGGGTTCATTGGCCTTAACGCACTTGAGAGTAGGTGTGACGAGGAAGTATCGCTCACAGCGGGCCAGTAGAGCCTTGCCGACGCCCTGCCCTTGGTATTGTGGATGCACGAATAGATTGTGTAGAAAACTGTCCGCTTCGTCGATAGACGCGAACCCGATTCGCTTGCCAGCGATCTCTGCTACAAGAACCCTTTCGCCAGCGGTAACGATATCGAAGTCTTCTAGCTTGTGCTCGCTATCTAAAGACCATGTGAACGCGGCGTCCCGTGACGCTACAAACAGTTCACGCAGCGCTTGCCGGTCTGCCTCTTGGAACTTCCGTATTGCTAGCTGCCTGAGCTCAGTAAGTGGCTGCGCGCTATTAATCTGCTTGTTGTGCATGCATTTTGTCCCAAGCATCGATAAACGAACTCATATTGGGAGGTTGTTTGGAATCAAAGGCGATCAAAGGGGTTATCAAAGGGGTCAGAGTAACTTGATCGATCAAGTTACTCTGA
>CAJXUA010000037.1 GCA_913060695.1 uncultured Gammaproteobacteria bacterium
TCCGAACATAACCCACGTGCGTCGAGGCTGGGTAGGTCAATCCATCATGTCTACACCCTCTTCGTATGTAGGAGCCTGCCCTGCAGGCGATCAGCCTCCCAAACGCAGAGGTGAAATTGACCATGAAAGATAAGCCGCCTCCCCTATTTACGGGTAAGACCTTTCACGTTTCACCACACACTGATAAATTTCTAAGATCTTAAATACAAAGGAATCTAAATATGCCAAATGCAATCGTCATCGAAAAGACCGGCGGCCCCGAAGTCATGCAGTTCAAGGAAGTGAAGGTGGGTAAGCCCCGCAAGGGTGAGGTCACCATCCGGGCCACCGCTATCGGCGTTAATTTTATCGATATATATCAACGCACAGGGCTCTACCCAGCACCACTGCCCTTCACTCCGGGTGGCGAAGTGTGCGGTGTGGTCGAGGCAGTCGGCGCGGGAGTTAGCGACTTCAAGATTGGCGATCGAGTGGCATGCGGTACTGCAGGCACCGGCTGCTATGCCGAGAAGATCAATCTTAAGGCCAGCGTTCTGGTCAAATTACCCAAGCACATCAGTGACGAAGTTGCCGCAGCTATGATGCTCAAGGGCATGACAGTGCAGTATTTGATTCGACAAATCTACAAAGTAAAAAAGGGCGACACTATTTTAGTACATGCGGCCGCAGGCGGTGTGGGCTTGATCCTATGTCAGTGGGCTAAGTCCCTCGGCGCCACAGTAATCGGAACGGTGAGCTCGAAAGAGAAGGCAAAACTTGCCAAGGCCAATGGCTGCGACTACCCGATCAACTACAGTAAAGAGGACTTCGTCAAACGCGTTAAGACCATCACCAAGGGCGCGATGCTCCCGGTTGTCTACGACTCCATCGGCGCCGATACCTTCCCCGCCTCGCTAGACTGTTTGCGCAAGTTCGGCCTCTTTGTCACTTACGGCAACGCCTCAGGCCCAGTGCCTGCATTCCCACCCGCATTGCTAGCGCAGAAAGGCTCGCTGATGATGACGCGCCCTACCCTGTTCAGCTTCGTTAGCACCCCGGAAGAACTGCGCAGCGTCGCGGGCGACCTGATGAAGGTGATTAAGTCAGGAGCCGTGAAGATTGAGGTGAATAACCGCTACGCATTGAAGGATGCAGCGCAGGCACATGCCGATCTAGCAGCACGCAAAACCACGGGCTCGATCGTGTTGATACCCTGAAGATAGACTCAGGGAATTCTCCCTATGTAAGATAGACAAGATTTTCTTGAAGATACCAGTGGCTTACGAAATGCTTTAATGAGTAGGGGTTGCATAGGTTAAGCCCTAGTATCTGCGGTGAACTTACTCGGGTACGGCTACTTCCCCGGAGTAAAATACCTCACAGGATTCATCTGTAATAAACGCGGCACCCTGTCTTAGCAGCTTGAGAACTGGATTGGCAAGGCTAAAGAGTATCTGTGATTGATCTACCTCTGGTTGCGCGAAACTACCGTGAACTTTTTGCTGTATCACACTGCAACCCTCGTGATCGAGCATCGCAATAGTCACATCGACAAACTGTGCATTGACTAGGTCGAGCTGACCTTGCAACGCAACCCGATATTGCCCGGTTGCCATCGCGACATCGACCGACTGCGCCATACCGTCTGCAATTTTCCAGTCAGAGATCAGGCTGGAAATTTCACTGCTGCCACTGGACTGCGCTAATAGCGAAGTAAAATCATAGCCTTTTGTCGCCAAAAGGCCCAACGGACCGGCAAAGAAGAAGGCTCCCGCGTCAATCAAATTAAAGTTCTGGCTAGATTCAAATTTCTCGAATTTTTCATCAAGATCAATTCCTGTGAGCGTGAGCTGTGCACCATGTAGAAAAATGGCACCCTTGGCACTTTGCATAAGCTGTGCGCTATCTTTGCCCTCCATTTCTAGATTCAATGTCAAATCTAAGGAACCCGCCGCCGTGTATTCCGTAGGCAATGTGTTTAACAAGCCCTTGAGTTTCAACCCCGGCAAAACATAGCTGACTTGATAGCGCGGCGTCGCATTGGAAAAAATCGCCAGAATTCCACCAGTGCCTTGCCCTTCTAAGAATTGCATTGTAATAGGTGCAAAATTGATTACTCCATCGGCAGCAACCGCGATGACTTTCAGGTCGAAACCCTTATAGCTATTGTATTGAAACTCTGTGCAAGTAAGTTCGGTATCGAAAGAGAGATTTTGCAAAAGCGTGTCTGCTGAACCACTTTGCGTCAGAGGTTTCTGCATCTGCAAATCGCAGTCCATTGCGGAGAGAATCTCTTCGGCTTGATCATCGAAATATTTCAACGTTGCTCCGCTAAAGGAGAACTCGGGAATCTCCTGAACGTCTAGAGAGTCTTCCATGGATGCGAAATAATCAGAAGGGAGATTAGCTTGAATACTTGGAGAAATGGAAATATTGGGTTGATCCAAGTTTATCGATAAAATTTTAATATTCCCAACTAACAAGGGCAACATTGCGATTCCAATTCTTGCCCGCTCAGCTACCAGCAACTCCTGCCCTTGCTCACCGATGCGAAGCTTACTCAGCGTAAGATGCAAACCTGGTAACAAGCCTATGGCCAGCGGACCATCGATATGAGTTTCCATACTCAATGCTTCTGAGGCGAGCATTTCTATCCGCATTTTATTCTCGCTGCTCTCCAATAGACTCGGAAGCACGAACAGAAGCAGAGCTACCGCAAGAACACAGCAGCAAAGAGCGATAAGGCTAAATGTTTTCAATGTTTTTTCCATAGTCGATGATTCGATCGAGGAATTTATGCGGATTGTCACATGGGATTGCTAAGGTTTTTAGAGTCTTTCAGGCTCTCTCTTTGCCACATTCCGTAGATTAAACCTTACGCAAGAATGTCCTATCTTTAGGGGCACGTATGTACGGCACCCAACGTACAGTAAATTGCCGATAACGCAGATTGCAACACCCTGCCCGAAAAGTAGCGTAGTGGTGCACACTTTTTTAAGCCATTAGCTCAAATTGCAGGTGTAGGGGCTGTTGAAATAACAGGTCGATTCCGAAATGCGGACCGATGCTAAATTTGAAAAATATTAGGAAATAATGCAGCGCTTTATCAGACAGAGCGAGAGGACAAAACTATAGAGGGTTGCAAGGTAGTTGCAAGGTAGTTTTTATATTCAGCAGTGCTGCTGGCACGACCCCCAGGAAAGAACCAAGACTGGGGGGTATTCTAGCGGCAAGCTATTGAATTATATAAACTATAGAAGCTTACGCGCTTTAGAATTTGGTGGGTCGTGAGTGACTCGAACACTCGACCAATTGGTTAAAAGCCAACTGCTCTACCGACTGAGCTAACGACCCGTGCAAAGAAGGGCGTCATAGTACTATTATGAGCGAAAAAGACAAGCCTTTTATTGTTTAATAACTACAAAACAAGCCTTCTTAGCTGTAGTGCGTCGGGTCTGCGACACCCGCCTCCGCGAAGCCTTTCACTCTGAAGCGACAACTATCACATCTTCCACAGGCACGCCCTTGCGCATCGGCTTGATAACAGGACACCGTCAAAGAGTAGTCCACTCCCAGAGCGATGCCACGGGTGATAATCTCCGCCTTACTCAAGTGAATTAAGGGCACTTCAATACGCAACGCAGCGCCCTCTACGGCCGCCTTAGTAGCAAGATTCGCCATCGCCTCGAATGCCGCAATGAACTCGGGCCTGCAATCGGGGTAGCCAGAATAGTCCCGTGCATTCACCCCAATAAAAATAGTCTGTGCATGCACAGCCTCGGCTAGCGCTAGAGCGTAGGACAGAAAAACTGTATTGCGAGCCGGCACGTAGGTGACGGGTATGCCTGCCGATTCCTGCTCTGGCACATCCATTTTCGCATCAGTTAATGCCGAGCCTCCCAATGCGCCGATACCTAAAGGGATCACCGAGTGTTGGACCACTCCCACTCTCTCCGCCAGCACACGCGCCGCTTGCAACTCGCTATGCGAACGCTGCCCGTAGTCGAAACTCAAGGCGTAAATCTCGTAGCCTTCGCTCTTCGCGATAGCCAAACATGTACTCGAATCTAGCCCGCCCGAAAGCAGTACCACGGCTTTTTTCTGCTGAGTCTGTTGTACGTTGTTCACGTCAATATCTCCAGCCACACTCGCGGTGCAGCATCGATTCTCTAGTGTCCTGGCTTGTCGCCCCAAATATGTTTATGCAGCTGCAATTGCATGCGCACGTCAAGGCGCTCGGCAAGAATCCACTCGGCCAGATCGCGATAACTTAGCTGCTCGAAGCTCGGAGAGAACAACACCTCTGACACGCGTGAGCGCAGATCGAATTGCTCGCTCTTCGCTTTCGCCCATTCGAAATCCCGTCGATCGCAGATCACGAATTTTACTTGATCGATTGGTTTCAGATGTTTGATATTAGATTCGAGATTGCGATCGCATTCTCCAGAACCCGGCGTCTTCAGATCGAGCACTGTCACTACGCGCTGATCCACGTTCGCGATAGACATGGCGCCACTGGTCTCCAACGAGACCGTATGGCCGGCATCACAAAGGTCGCGCATTAGAGCAAGACACTCGGGTTGGGCCAGAGGCTCCCCTCCCGTCACGGTGACATAACGCGCACCATATGCCTTCACCTGACCAAGAATATCGTCCAACTTCAACACATCGCCTTTATGGAATGCATAAGCGGTATCGCAATAGACACAGCGCAGTGGGCACCCCGTCAGGCGCACGAAGACCGTGGGCAAGCCCACCGTCGCGGTCTCGCCTTGCAGGGAGTAGAAAATTTCGTTAATACGCAGTGAAGGCGAGGTGTCCATGAGGGCTCGGGATACTTGCCGAATCCGGCGGGTAGAATTAGTGCGGCATTTCAGAACGCGTATAGACGCCTTCTTAGTTCATAGCGCGCAAATAGATGTCTGCGAGATTAGCCGCAGAGGTATTCGGATAACGCGACTGCACTTGGCGCAACAGTTGTTGTGCACGCTGAGCGTTACCCAATTTGTCGTAAACCGTACCCAATGAATACATGGCATCGTCTACTTTACGGCCATCTGGGTATTGCGTTACGACTGTTTCAAAGGATTCGCGCGCCTCGTTCAGCATGGCCAAATTGACATAGGCCTGCCCTTTCCAATAGTAGGCATTCGTTACGAAGCGACCGTCTGGATAAAGACGTAGATACTGATCGAACTCTGTTACGGCACGCTGATACTGCTCTTCCTGAAGCAACGAATCTAACGCCATCTGGTATTGCTGCTGTTCGGAGAGGACCGTCGGCTGCAAAGGAGCTACCGTGCTGGGAATATTGTTAGCCGCAACGGTAGCGCCACTATTCGGGGACGAGGTCACCGGCATTGGCGTGCCACCGGCCTGAATTGGGCTGTTGCTGCTTGCGGAGACAGGGGCAGGAACCTGTGCGGCCGACGGAGTTCGTACTTGAGTGCCGGGCGAAGGGTTCTGAACCGGTATGCTCGCGCTGGGCGCAGGAGCAATTCCTGTACCTTGGGAAACTTGGGGTGATTGAGCCACTGGTGGCGTGGCCATCGGCATCGCTGGAGATGCGGAGGAGATCTGTGACAATCGAGAATCTAGATCCGTATAACGTTCCATCGACTCGCGCTGTAGATTGCGCAACTCGTAGGCTTGCTCTTCCACTATGCCACGAACCGTCTCGAGCTCAGATCGAAGCTCGCGAAACTGATCCAGCAACATAATCAAGGCATCATTCGAAGAAGCATTGCCCGACTGCCCTCCCGCAGGAGTTTGGCCGGGCGTAAAAGGCTGAGCCTCAACAACTCCCGCAGCGCTCATAGCGCCAGTGCTCAACAAGGTTGCTGGCACGGCAATTAATAACGCTGCAAGAGTGTGCTTCATTTTTGTCGCGCCTTACTTGATTTCAACTCGACGGTTCAAACGGTATGCGGCATCAGTCTGTCCAGTGTTCGCAGGACGCTCTTCGCCGTAGCTGACCGTTTCGATCTGCGACAGAGAAGCACCGTTCACGACTAGGTAGTCACGGATGCTGTTAGCACGACGCTCGCCCAACGCTAGGTTGTACTCGCGTGTGCCGCGCTCGTCCGCATGACCTTCCAAACGGATACGACGGCTATTGTTTGAAGCCAGGTTACGCCCGTGAATAGCTAGTACGTCGCGATCTGATGCCATGAACTCTGACACGTCGAAATCGAAGTAAAACACGGTAGTATTCAACGCGGCAGCTTCCATGCGCTGCTGAGCTTCACGCTCACGAGCCAGACGCTCAGCTTCCGCACGTGCAGCAGCTGCTGTAGTCGCATCGATACCTGAAGTATCCGCTACTACTGGTGCTGCCATTTCTTCGTCGCCACTCGAACTACAGGCTGCAACACCCATAATTGATAAAGCAAGGATAGTTGTTCTGAAAAATTTCATGCTGTGCGTACCCACTCTGCAAACCCTCCGATAGGCTGATGCTATCAAATTTTCAAGTTTAATAACTCTAATTTAAGAACGGCGACCATGATGGTTCCCGAACATCGCCCTGCGCGGATGGTAAACGGAACTTTACACGTCCGTCAATGGAAACGGCGTCTAGGATGCCCCTTCCACCAACCTTTGTGGCGAACATTATCATACTTCCGTTCGGTGCCACGCTGGGAGATTCGTCTAGTGAAGTGTCAGTAAGGGTGATGACCCGCTGTGTCTCAATATTGAAGATCGCTATGCTATAGCTATTATCTTCGCGGGTGTCACGTCTGACGTGGACAAGATTCTTACCGTCCGGCAAGAAACGTCCCTTCGAGCAATAAAAACAATCGAAGGTCAACCGCTCGGGGAAGCCTCCGGTAATAGGGACTTGATAGATCTGTGGCTGCCCTGTGCGGTCAGAGGTAAAGATAACGGAGCGGCTGTCTGCAGCCCAGCTCGGCTCTGTCTCTGCACGGGGGTGATCCGTCAAGCGAGTTAATTGGCTAGTCGCTAAATCCATCACATAGATATCTGGGCTGCCATCTTTAGATAGCACCATCGCCAACTTCGAGCCATCGGGCGACCACACTGGCGAGCTGTTGATACCTGGGAAATCTGTAATCTGGCGGCGCTGGCCCGTCGCGATCTCTTGGATATAGATGCGCGGCAAATTTGTCTCGAAAGACAGGTAGGCGATCTGGCTGCCATCGGGCGACCAAGCTGGCGACATTAGAGGCTCTTGCGACTCCACTAATATCTGCGAGCGATGACCGTCGTAGTCAGACTTCTCGATACGGTAATAGGTTAGCTCTGGCGAAATAAACTGCGCCGACACATAGAGGATCTCTGTAGAAAAGGCGCCACGGGTGCCGGTTACTTGCTGATACACCACATTACTAATTTCATGGGCGATGTCGCGCAATTGACTAACACTACCAGTAAGTACTTCACCGATTAACTTCTGCTCGCGTGCAACGTCGAAGAACTCGTACTGAACTTGCACAAGCTGGCTACCCGGAGAATGGGTAATCTTGCCGACTAACAAATAGTCTTGGGCTAGGATGCGCCAGTCACGGAAGAACACCTCGGCGGCCTCATCGGGCATGCTGAGCATATTGCTCGGCGGCAATGCGCGAAACTCACCAACTTGCTGCAAATCGGCAGAGACCACCGCGCCAATGTCTTCGGCTAGTGGGCTGGTGCCTTCCCATGAGAATGGCACTACGGCGATAGGAATAGGATTATCGACACCTTGAGTAATCTCGATGTTCAATTCTGCCGCTACGGCTATTTTTGAGAAAATAAGCCCAAGCAAGAATATGTATCGCAATGTCCGCATTAGTTCAGCAAATCCTGTGGTCTAAACGTTAACAAAAAAGATCTAAAATTACGGTCGAACAATCGTGTTTCCATGCCCTGCAATTCGGTAAAGCGGCGCACCTTTAGTACTGCGCTCTCTGCGGCGCGGTCGAAGGCGAAATCGCCACTGGACTGCACTATCGCCACATCTAACACATCACCTGTGGGCACCATGGTAATGCGCAGCACCACAACCATACCATTTCTTGCGCTCGGTGGTCGCGACCAGTTCTGTTGAACTAGATCGTGAATCACCGCGGAATAAGCCATTACGAATTCCGCATCTGTTCTCGCTGCCTCGCCTGCTGCTGCATCTTGCTGTGCTTGCAAGGCCTGCTGCTGGCGTAGCTGCTCTTGTCTTTGCGCCTCTTGCTGCGCCGCCACCTCTTGCTGGCGCTTCTGCTCCGCCTCGCGCTTCTGTTGTTCTTCGCGCTGCTTCTGCTGCTCTGCCACCTGGCGTTGTTCCGCCTGACGCTTTTCCTGTTCTTGGCGCTGCTGTAGCTCTGCGCGTTGCTGCTGCGCTATTTGCTCCGCCTCACGGCGCTGTTGTTCTTCGCGGCGCTGCGTCTCTGCGCGAGCCTGCTCCTGGCGACGCTGCTCTTCGCGGCGCTGATCCTGTACTCGCTGCGCCTGTTGTTGACGCTGCAACTCCGCGTTCTGCGCCTGCGGATTCTCGGCCACTAACAAAGCCTTTACGGATGGCGGCCTAACAACGTCGATCACTTCTGTATTCGCCTGCTGCATATATAACAGCGCACCGAATATTAACCCATGCAAGAGCATGGCGAAGAAGACCGAAACTGGATACCCATTAAACTTCGTCACAGCGCAATTTTCTATTCCAATGGTTTCGTGATCAAATTGGGGCTGGCCACACCTGCCGCTTGTAACACCGTCATCAAACTGATGAACGAGCTATAGCTGCTCTCGCCGTCACCTTCTACGAACACTTGTATCTGTGGATTAGCGGCAACAATCTTGCTGACCTGGTCTCCCACCATCTCAAGTGCCACCGGCACCTGTTCATCTTCTTGCGTACTGCCCAGACTAATATAAAACTCTTCATTCGCAGTAATAGAGATTACTAGCGTCTCTGCATTCTCATCGGTGTCTAATGGCTCGGAATTCGCCTCTGGCAAATCGACCTTCAAGCCCTGCTGCAACAGCGGAGCCGTCACCATGAATACGATCAACAGCACCAGCATGACATCAATGTAGGGAACTACGTTGATCTCGGCCATCGGCCTGCGGCGCTTCTTCACAATTTCCATGCTGTATCACACACCTAGTAAAGACCTGAATTACGCTACTTACTTGCTCGGGCTGCTATATAACTGCCTATGCAGAATGCTCGAGAACTCTTCAGTAAACGTGCCGTAGTTGCCAGTAATCGAGTCAACCCGCGACGAGTAGCGGTTATAAGCCACTACAGCAGGGATTGCAGCGAACAAACCCATTGCCGTTGCAATCAAAGCCTCTGCAATACCGGGGGCCACCACCTGCAAACTCGCCTGACTCTGGCTTGCCAAACTGATGAAGGAGTTCATGATCCCGATCACCGTACCAAACAAACCGATATAGGGTGTGACAGAGCCCACAGTCGCCAAAAATGTCAAATTCTTCTCAAGCTTCTCTTCTTCGCGCGAGTAAGCCACTCGCATTGCGCGTTGAGCGCCGCCCATGACTACTTCAGAGTCGAGGCCGCCCTGCTGGCGCAAGCGCATAAATTCTTTAAAACCGGCACGGAAGATATTCTCCATGCCGCCTGTTGGTTTATTGTCTTTCTGCTGCGTGCTGCCTTCGCGGAACAGCTGGCTCAAATCCATGCCAGACCAGAAGCGCTTCTCGAAGCTCAACATGCCCTTGTCTGCCGCAGTCAACACCATCCAGCGCTGTATGATCATTACCCAGGAAGTCACGGAAGCGGCCATCAGAATCAGCATGACCAATTTCACGGCAAGGGTCGCGTTTACGATCAATGCCCATACGTTTAATGACTCACCCACTACACGATCCTCTTGACTGGCGAAAAACTGGCGGCATTATAAGGTATGTTTCGTACTTCTCATACACAATCCGGTGTTTTATAAAGAGTTTTTCCTTATTTCGGACACCGTTCACACACGCAGGCATTTAACACATGTAATCTAACTTTCAACCGCTGCAATGCTGACGGACTCCTGATGAATTGTGGCACAAAAAAGACGGTCTTTATAAGACTAAATCTTAATGAAATCAGGGCTTAAAGAGTTCGGTGCTTGCACCGGGAGGGGGCATTCCGAAGTGCAGATAGGCATGGGGAGTCACAACGCGCCCTCTTGGGGTGCGCATCATGAAACCTTGCTGGATTAGATAGGGCTCAAGCACGTCTTCTATAGTATCTCTTTCTTCCGAGATTGCGGCGGCAAGACTGTCTACTCCCACCGGCCCACCACCGAATTTTTCGATCATAGTAATCAGCAGGCGACGGTCCATATGATCGAAGCCATTGACGTCGATACTGAGCATATCCAGAGCCTGACTGGCAGAGTCTTGGTTCATGACGCCATCACACTTCATCTGTGCGAAATCGCGCACACGGCGCAGCAGGCGGTTGGCAATACGCGGCGTGCCACGGGAGCGCCTTGCGATCTCCGCGGCGCCCTCCTCATCTATCTCACAGCCCAAAATTGCGGCGGAGCGCGTCACGATGCGACACAGCTCTGCCGGGGTATAGAACTCCAGTCGCTGGATAATGCCGAAGCGGTCGCGCAGTGGCGAGGTCAGCAAACCGGCACGAGTGGTCGCCCCAACCAAGGTGAAAGGCGGCAAATCGAGCTTGATGGAGCGCGCAGAGGGCCCCTCGCCGATCATGATATCGAGCTGGTAGTCCTCCATCGCAGGATAGAGAATTTCCTCGATCGCCGGACTTAAGCGGTGAATTTCGTCGATAAAGAGCACATCTCCCACTTCGAGATTGGTCAGCATGGCCGCCAAGTCGCCTGCCTTCTCAAGTACTGGACCGGAGGTAGTCTTGATCGCGACGTCGAGTTCATTGGCGATGATATTGGCTAGCGTGGTCTTGCCTAATCCGGGCGGGCCGAAGATCAGCACATGGTCCATTGCCTCGCTGCGATTGCGTGCGGCGCCGATGAATATCTCCATCTGCTTCTTCACTTCACTCTGGCCGATATAATCGGCGAGCGATAAGGGTCTTATCGCGCGGTCCAGCGAACGGTCATTAGAGCTGATCTCGGGGGAGATTAAGCGGTCTTCTTCATTAATCATGATTGCGCCATGCTTCGCAGTGCCTGCCTAATAAGCTCATCGCTGCGTGAAATTTCGGGGTCGGCCTTAAGGGCTTTGGCAATGATACGCGTGGCCTCTGCAGGTTTATAGCCCAGCGCCACCAATGCGGTCTCGGCCTCTTGCGAGAGCTGACGCTCCGTAGGCAGCTGTTCCTGGCCCCCACTACTAAAGTCCGGAGCATCGATCTCCTCGCCCCACTCGCCTAGGCGATCCTTCATCTCTACGATCAGACGCTCCGCGGTCTTACGACCTATGCCGGGCATCCGCGTTAGTCCGGCAATGTCATTCACTCGCACGGTCTTAACAAATTCGTCCACCGCCATGCCCGAGAGTATGGCCAGAGCCATCTTAGGCCCCACTCCACTGACTTTTATCAGGCTACGGAACATGCGGCGCTCTTGCAGAGAATAGAACCCATACAGCAGCTGAGCGTCTTCTCTCACAACCATGTGGGTATGCAGCACCACATTCTGGCCAAGCGCTGGCAATTGATAGATGCTGCTCATCGGCACTTGCAACTCATAGCAGACGCCGCGCACATCGACGAGGATGTCCGGGGCCTGTTTCTCCGCAAGTACGCCTATTAGTCTACCAATCACCTAGTCTTCTCCTAATGCTGAAGCCTGCTCTTTCGAAAGGAACGCGCACCCGCCACCTTTATAAGGCTGGCCTTAGTATTGGCGTGACATATTGCAATCGCAAGCGCATCGGCCGCGTCTGCCTGCACGTCACCGGTGACGCCCAATAGTACCTTAATCATATGTTGCACCTGTGTCTTGTCGGCATTGCCATTGCCAACGAGCGCCTGCTTGACCTTGCGCGGCGAATACTCAGCCACAGGAAGATCGTGATGAAGACAGGCCACCATGGCACTGCCGCGGGCCTGCCCTAGCTTCAGCGCAGAGGACACGCTCTTGCCGAGGAACACCTCTTCTATAGCGCTCTCTTGGGGACTAAACTCTTCGATGATTTGACAGACGCTGTCGAAAATTTTCTTCAATCGTTGAGGGTGGTCGACATTGGGCAGATGAATTGAGCCGCAGGTGACATATTCCAGACGATTGCCGACGGCATTGACTATGCCGTAGCCGGTGACTCGCGAGCCAGGATCGATCCCCAATATCAAGGCCATAAGCCGATTCCCAGTATGCGGTAATGAGTATGCGATATAGAGAGGCCCTAGAGCTGCTCCATAACCTCATCAGAGATATTCGCGTTGCTATAAACATTCTGCACGTCGTCCAAGTCTTCGAGATGGTCGACGAGCTTGAGCAATACCTCGGCATCCTCGAGTTCTAGCTCTGCCTCGGTAGAGGCCACCATGCTAACCTCGGACGATTCGATCTCTAGGCCCGCCTTGAGCAGTGCATCTTTCACCGCACCGAATTGCTCCGGAGTCGTAATGACCTCGAGACTGCCATCGTCGTGCGCGAGCATATCGTCCGCACCCGCCTCCAATGCCGTCTCAAACACCTTCTCCTCATCGCTACCTGCGCCGAAGACGATCGAGCCCTTCTTCTCAAACAGATACGCGACAGAACCGCTGGTGCCGAGGTTGCCCCCAAACTTGGAGAAGCCATGACGCACCTCGGCCACAGTGCGGTTCTTGTTATCAGTCAGGGTTTCGATCAGGATTGCAACGCCGCCCGGACCGTAGCCTTCGTAGACTAATTCTTCGAGATTGTCGCTATCTGCCGTACCCGCGCCACGCGCGATCGCCCGATCAACGGTGTCACGCGTCATATTGGCGCCAAGTGCCTTATCTACCGCGGCGCGCAGGCGCGGGTTGTCTGCTACATGCTCGCCGCCCAACTTGGCGGCGACTGTGAGCTCGCGAATAAGCTTAGTAAACACCTTGGCGCGCTTGGCATCCTGCCCAGCCTTGCGGTGTTTGATATTAGCCCATTTACTATGCCCAGCCATTAGAACCTCGCCCTCTTACTCTGCTTTAGCCTGACGAATCTGAATATTCAACTCGCGTAACTGCTTCGCAGACACCAAGCCCGGCGCATCAGTCAGAGGACAGGCCGCTGACTGAGTTTTCGGGAAGGCGATTACTTCACGGATAGAGCTTGCACCGGTCATCAGCATGATCAGTCGATCCAAGCCGAAGGCCAAGCCACCATGAGGAGGACAGCCGTAAGAGAGTGCCGAGAGCAGGAAGCCGAACTTCTCTTCGGCCTCTTCCTCTTCGATACCGAGGATGCGGAACACCGACTGCTGCATCGAGGGCTGGTTTATCCTGATGGAACCGCCACCCAACTCTGTGCCGTTGAGCACCATGTCATAGGCGCGCGAAAGCGCGTTAGCTGGATCGCTCTTAAGCTCTTCAACGCTGCAAGAAGGTGCCGTAAACGGGTGGTGAATAGCGGTTAGACCGCCATCGCTCGTCTCTTCGAACATCGGGAAGTCGACTACCCATAGCGGTGCCCACGCGCCCTTCACCATGCCCATGTCTGCGCCCACTTTGAGGCGTAGTGCACCGATGGATTCGTTCACAATTTTGGTCTTGTCCGCCCCGAAGAAGATTAGGTCGCCAGTTTCGGCTTCCAAGCGCGCCAAAACGTCTTTGACGACATCCTCTGGCATGAATTTCAGGATAGGAGACTGCAGGCCCTCTGTGCCGGCTGCGAGATCGTTGACCTTGATCCACGCAAGCCCTTTAGCGCCATATATAGAAATGAACTTAGTATAGTCGTCGATCTCTTTACGGCTCAGACGCACGCCACCGGGCACGCGCAGTGCTACGACTCGCGAACCTGGATCATTCGCTGGACCATTGAAAACTTTGAAATCCACGTTCTTCATGAGATCGGCGATATCCACCAATTCCATATCGATACGCAGGTCAGGCTTGTCCGAGCCAAAGCGACGCATCGCATCGGCGAACGTCATTCTAGGGAAATCGCCAAGGTCCACATCCAGATGTTTCTGGAATATCTGACGAATCATTTTCTCGGTGATCTGCATGATCTGCTCTTCATTCATGAACGATGTTTCAATATCGATCTGAGTGAATTCTGGCTGGCGATCTGCGCGCAAATCTTCGTCGCGGAAACACTTCGCGATCTGATAATAACGGTCCATACCTGCGGCCATCAGGATCTGCTTAAACAGCTGTGGCGACTGCGGCAGAGCGAAGAAACGACCCTGATGCGTGCGGCTAGGCACGAGGTAATCGCGTGCGCCCTCGGGTGTCGCCTTCGTTAGTAGCGGTGTCTCGATATCGAGGAAACCGTTGTCGTCTAAATAGTTGCGAATAGAGTTAGAGACCTTGGAGCGAAAGCGCAGGCGCTCTGCCATCTCTGGGCGGCGCAGGTCGATATAGCGGTAACGAAGACGGATATCCTCGCCCACTTCGGCATGCTCGTCCAATTGAAAAGGAGGCGTCTTTGCCGCGTTGAGCACTTCCACTTGCTTTCCCAATACCTCGATGCGGCCAGTGCCCATAACTTCGTTGCTAGTGCCCTCAGGACGCAGGCGCACGATACCAGTGATCTTGAGAACGAACTCATTACGAACAGTCTCCGCAATCGCGAAGCTCTCCTTGGTATCGGGATCGATTACGATCTGTGCGATGCCTTCGAGGTCTCGTAAGTCTATGAAGATAACCCCGCCATGATCGCGGCGTCGATGTGCCCATCCGCATAGGACCACTTCTTGGCCTACGTGTTCTTCGTTTAGTTCTCCGCAATAATGGCTGCGCATAGCTTTATCCTGTAAGTATTCTTTAGTAGATGTCTTTCGCTCTTCAAACTCGCCTAATCGGCAGGCAGGCTAAGCGCTGGGTGTACTGGCTGCCGGAGGAGCCTTGGATTCCGTTGCTGCCTTTGGGGCAGCTGTCTGTGCAGGGGTATCTTGCACCCCATGGCGTTTCGCACCGGTCTTGAAATCGGTCTCATACCAGCCGCCGCCCTTTAGACGAAAGCTGCTTGCGGAGACTAATTTTGTCAAGCCTTGCTCATGGCAGTTGGGGCACTCGCGAAGTGGCGCGTCGCTGATCTTCTGCAACGCTTCCAGCCGATTACCACAGTCTTTACACTGATACTCGTAAATTGGCATAGCGCCAAAATCCTCTTTGATTCAATTTATCTAGCAAACGCCGAGCTTGAAGCTTACATTACGCATCCGGGCCGAAGCCCTGTGCAAATCCAATCCAGCCCAATCCGGCCCTTCCGAAAACCGGGCATTATACCCCAGCTCGAAATCAACTGGCATCCCTATCGGAGCGATTCGCGCACTATAATTTACGGTATTTGCGCAATTAGGGGGGCAAGCCATTTTAGCCTTGATCTCAATCACAAAACTTGTAGATTAGTGCTTGCGGCTAAATGGCAAAAGCTTTATAAATAGAGCCCCACAAAGGTGTAAGGAAATCTGAGTACGCCTAAGAATAAAAAGCAGGAAGATATCCTGGGGTTCTCCCCTTATGCGGGAGCAACATAAGAAACAAATTCACTTATAAAAGAGACATGGGCATGGCTGTAGCAAAAACTGTATCAAAAACTCCGAAGAAAGCATCCACTCCAGCGCGTAAGAGCTCTGCGATTCAGCAGAAATATACCAAGACAGCGATTCTGAATGAGATTTCAGAGAACACTGATCTTACTAAGAAGCAAATTTCAGAAGTCCTCGACGAATTGTCACTCATCATTGAGCGCCACCTTAAGAAGCGTGCCGTTGGCGAGTTCACTCTACCAGGCCTACTCAAGATCAAGTCTGTGACGCGCCCAGCACGTCCAGCACGCAAGAATGTGCCTAACCCGTTCAAGCCGGGTGAGTTCATGGACATTCCTAAGAAGCCTGCGAGCACACGCGTAAAAATTCTACCTCTGAAAAAGCTCAAAGAATTCGCACTGTAAATTGGCTTAGTAACAGCGGGCCTACGCCACTGCCTTATGGGGCCAGACGTAGAAGTCCTTTTTCAGATCCACGCAAAGGCAGCCCTAGGGCTGCTTTTCGCATTTTAAGGTTCGTCTAAATGATTCGTGCTAGTCAGTATCTCATCGCCACTCTTAAAGAGACTCCCACCGACGCGGAAGTCGTCAGTCATCAACTCATGGTGCGCGCCGGTCTCATACGCAAGCTCGCCACCGGTTTGTACACCTGGTTGCCGGCTGGCCTTAGAGTGCTGCACAAGGTCACCGCCGTAGTAAGGGAGGAGATGAACCGCGCTGGTGCCATGGAGGTCTCCATGCCCGTGGTGCAATCTGCAGATCTTTGGATAGAGTCTGGACGCTGGGACAAGATGGGCCCAGAGCTACTGCGCTTCGTGGATCGCCACGACCGCGACTTCTGCCTCGGCCCAACTCACGAAGAGGTCATCACAGACCTTATTCGCAATGAGCTGAGCAGCTATCGTCAGCTACCCGCCAATTTCTATCAGATTCAGACGAAGTTCCGCGACGAGCGTCGTCCTCGCTTCGGGGTGATGCGGGCCCGCGAGTTCCTGATGAAGGACGCCTACTCCTTCCATACTAGCGAGGACTCGCTGCAGCAGACCTATGATCAGATGCACGCCACCTACTGCCGAATCTTCGAGCGCCTCGGCCTCGAGTTCAGACCTGTACTGGCAGACTCTGGCAATATCGGCGGCAGCATGTCCCACGAGTTTCATGTCTTGGCAGATTCGGGCGAAGACGAGATCGTGTTCAGCTCCGACAGCCCCTATGCCGCGAATATCGAGATGGCCACTGGGCAGTTGGTCGACTTAGACTTCTCCAGCGGCGAGACCAAGAAGCCCAAGGCTAGCGCGGTCGACACCCCCGAGGCACATTCAATAGAAGACGTCTCTTCGAGCCTTGGAATCGAGGCACGCCGCCTAGTAAAGACCATGGTGGTAAAAGGCGAATTGAGCGAAGCCAATCCTAGCGGTCTCGTCGCACTCGTCATCCGTGGCGATCAGAGCATCAACCCCATAAAGGCGGAGAAACACCCCTTAGTGGCCTCCCCCTTCACGCTTGCGCAGGACGAGGAGATCGTGGCCGCACTACATTGCAAGCCCGGTAGCATCGGCCCCATTGACCTCTCCATCCCAGTACTCGCCGACGAGAGCGTCCTGTCGATGGTCAACTTCGTCTGTGGCGCCAACAAAGACGGTCAACATCTTATAGACGCAAACTGGGGTAGCGACTGCCGATACGACAGCAGCACAGACATGCGTAAGGTTCAGGAAGGCGATATCAGCCCAGACGGTCAGGGCAGCTTGCAGATCAAGCGCGGCATAGAAGTAGGCCATATCTTCCAGCTTGGCACCAAATACAGCGAGGCCATGAACGCCAAGGTATTGGATGAGAATGGCAAGAGCGTCACTATGATAATGGGTTGCTATGGCATCGGCGTCAGCCGCATCGTGGCCTCATGCATCGAACAGAGTCATGACGACAATGGCATCATCTGGCCCGATATTATCGCGCCCTTCCATATCGCGGTGATTCCGATGAATGCCCACAAATCAGAAGCGGTAGTAGAGCTGAGCGAGTCCTTGGCCAAGCAATTGACCGAGGCGGGCTATGAAGTCCTACTCGACGATCGCGATAAGAAGACCAGTGCCGGCGTCAAGTTTGCCGACATGGAACTCATGGGCATACCCCACCGTATTGTGGTGTCCGATCGCGGCATCGAGCAGAACGTTCTGGAATACAAATCCCGCAGCGCCCAAGACAATGAGATGATTCCGACCGACGACATCCTCCGCTTCCTGAGCGAAAACATCCGCCTTGGCTAAGCCCATCGCCAGCGCGACCTTTGGGGTTGCGCTGGCCGAACAGGACACAGCAAGATGAGCGAACAGAAAGTCACGATGGTGATGCGAGTAGAGAGTTTGAAGGCTTGGTTAGAGCGCCACATGGTGCCGCCATCCTCCGAAGATTCTAAGTTACGCAGTTTCGGTTTGCGTGCCTTTCAGGTCGGTTTCGCGGTAGCCCGCGATCTTGCACAGGGCCAACTCAGCCTGCGCGCGATGAGCTTGGTGTACTACACGGTCATCGCGTTCATCCCCCTGCTTGCCCTCACCTTCTCTGTGTTAAAGGGGCTTGGCGCGCACAACACCATGGAACCCGCTCTCCTCAACCTGCTCTCGCCACTCGGCGAGCGTAGCGTAGAGGTCACGCGCAACATCATCATGTTCGTCGAGAACGTAAGGGTAGATGTACTGGGTTTTGTCAGCCTAGGGGTGCTGCTCTATACCGTGCTCAATATGATGCAGAAGATAGAGGGTGCGTTTAATTTCATCTGGAGTGTGTCCGAGGGCCGTAAACTCGCCACGCGCATCAGCGAGTATTTATTCGCGCTAATAGTAAGCCCATTGCTCATCTTCATCTCCATTGGCATCACCTCCTATATCAACACTAATATTTTCGAGCGTTACTTAGACACCCTCAGTTTCGGCGGCCTTGTCTTGCAAGTCTTCGGCACCGCCTCGGCATTCCTGTTCATGTCTCTGGCCTTCGCCTTCGCCTATCGCTTCATTCCCAACACTCACGTGCGTTTCGGCCCAGCATTCATCGGCGGCATGATGACCACAGTGATCTGGAAGGCGATGGGAATGATCTTCCAGAGCGTCTTCGCCAACTCCAGTAGCAACGAGATCATCTACGTCGCGTTCTTCTCCATAATTCTGGTGATGATATTCATCTATCTCGGCTGGCTTGTTCTGCTCACCGGCTCGAGCATCGCCTACTATATTCAGAACCCAGGGCGCATCCGCACCGGTCGACAGCGACTGCGCCTCTCCATCGCCGAGCACGAATCCTCCGTATTGAGCGTGGCCTATTTGATAATCGAACGCTTCCAGAAACAGCAGAACCCCTGGAGCGCCAATGAGCTCGCCAACTATCTTCAGCTCAACGCCATCATCGTCGATGACGTGATCGATACCTTGCTTGGCATTGGCTTCATTATCCCCACCAATCAAGACCCGCAGCGCTATCTGCCCGCCGGCGCGGTGGAAGAAAGGACCATGCATTCGGTATGGAAACAACTACGTGACTACGTGCCAGACCCCATCGTCCGTTCGAAGCATATTCGCAGGATTAAGCCTGTTCAAGACTACCTCAATAGTGTGGACACAAGCGTCGCGGAGCATTTGAACAAAGAGACCTTTTTTACCCCACCTAAAGACGACAAGACAGAGCCCAAACAAGACTAACAAGCCATCGCGCCCCGTTTCCCGTTACAATAGCGCCTCGAATGAATCGCGCAAGAGAAGTCCCTATGAGCACCACGAACTCAAGTCCCTATGTTCTCGTCCTGTACTACAGCCGCAGCGGCGCAACCGCACAAATGGCCCAATTGATAGGCCGAGGCATAGAACAAGTGACAGGTATCGAGGCTAGGCTGCGCACAGTGCCTGCGGTCTCCACAGTTACCGAGGCGACGGAGCCAGATATCCCAGATAGCGGCGCCATCTACTGCACCGAGGATGACCTGCGCAATTGTGCGGGCCTAGTGCTGGGCAGCCCTACTCGTTTCGGCAATATGGCGGCAGCGCTTAAGTATTTTATCGACAACACCGGGGCGCTCTGGCTCTCCGGCGCTTTGATCGACAAGCCCGCAGCGGCCTTTACCTCTACCTCTACCCTACATGGCGGACAGGAGAGCACGTTGCTCAGTATGCTGACACCACTTCTTCACCACGGCATGCTGTTCTGTGGGCTGCCCTATAGTGAGACCGGCCTGAGTAGCACCACCAGTGGCGGCACGCCCTACGGCGCCAGTCATCTTGCGGGGCCGAATAGCGATCGTAAAATCGACGCCACCGAAAGCGAACTGTGTGTCGCGCTCGGCAAACGCGTGGCCACCCTGGCCGTTAAATTACTGCGCTAAGCGCAAGCTCAAGCCCTACTCGGAATCAATATGACTACACAAGACACTCCACCGGCCCTGATCGAAAGCTCTCATCGCGCCGTGGTAATTTGTTATAGCACCCTACTCCTTATCTTCACGCTATATGCGTTATGGCAAATTCCCGGCGGCAACGTGACTGCCATCGTGGTGCTGTGGCTTATCAAATCCCTGCCCTTGCTTATCTTCCTGCCAGGGCTGCGCGCACGCAAACTGCGCACCTATGCGTGGCTTTCTTTTGTAGTGTTATTGTATTTTGTGCAGGCGGTGCAGACAGCGTTTACGCAAGACGCGCGCCTCTACGGAATTGCGGTGAGTATTCTATTGTCGCTGCTGTTTTGCGCGCTGGTCGTCTATATCCGCACCTACCGCGGCTACTACAAGACGCCGCTCTAGAGCTCGGGAGTGTCCATCAGTTCGCGCAGTAGCGGTACGGTAATGCGACGCTGGCTCTGTAGGGAGTATTGATCTAGGCGCTCCAAGAGTTCGAACAGCCCTTGCATACTGCGCTCGTTGCGCTGCAACACATAGCTGATCACCTCTTCGCTGAGCGCGATACCTCGAAGTGTGGCGCGCAGTTGCAAGGCCTTGCGCTTATCCTCGTCATTCAAACCCTGCACCTGAAACACGACACCAGACTGAAGGCGCGAGAGCAGATCCGGCAGCAGCACCTGCAGTTCACGCGGGCCGCAGCGCGCCGCCACTAGCAGGCGTGTGCCACTATCGCGCAGGCGGTTGAAGAGTGAGAACAGGCCCATCTCCCAGTCGCGATGTCCCGCAATGAACTGCAAATCGTCGAGACAAACGAGCGGAAAACTCTCGAGACCCTCGAAGATCTCAGGGCTATACTCGCGGAAATTCGCCAAAGGCAAATAGAAGCTAGCGCAGTCGCGCGCGTCGAAGTTATGACAGACCGACTGCAGCAGATGGCTGCAGCCGGCGCCGTGCGCTCCCCACAGGAACACGAACTGATCGAGCTGAGCGCTCGATTCCGCGACCAAATAGTCCACAAGCTGTTTGTTAGAGTCGATAACGAAGAAGTTTTCGAAGGTAGCCGAGTCTTCCAGGCTAACCTGCAGCGCCATCTGGCGTCGAGAATCGCTCATGGCCTAGCGTACCCAGCGATAATAGAACACATTCTCTTGCTCTTGTGCGACGAAGGATTCTTGCTCCTGTAGGTCGCGCCCGAGAGTGATGAACTCGGCGAATAAGAAGGGATTACCGATGAGGCTTACGTCGAGTTCAATACCAGAGCCATCGAGCAGAGAGGCAGAGGCGCTCTCGACTACCGCCAAGCCCTGAATATACTGCAACAGATCAACATAGTCTTTGGCGCTATCGACAGCCTCGACTCGAAGCTTTACTTGTACAGGTTGGGCCAATTTAATCAGCCCGAAATGGGAGGAAATTTGCGCAGTCACTCGCTCCAGGGCGCCTTCGGCATAGACCTTCAAGTCGCGTTCGAAACTATCGAAGCTCTCGACATTATCTCGAAACAGGAACTGCCACAGACCTACTAGCTCGCCACTGGGCGACTCGAGTATTCGACCACTGAGGATGGCATCTGCACCATAGCGTGCGCTTGCAGCGCGGATGGCCTGCTCGTCTAAACTCCACGCAACATCGGTCGGCAGATTGCGACGGTCTTCCAAGTCTAATAAGGGAAACAGCAAGGGAATGCCGCGCAGGCGCGAGAATTCTTTGACGATATCCAGCAGGGGGTGGTCTGTGTCGGCACTTAATAGCTCGCGACGGCCATCGGCACTCTGCACCGAAAGCCATATCATGACGGCGGGCCGGTTCTGGTCCCACACGGGTATTCCCGCGTCGTTGAGCATGCGATCTACGAGCGCTCTGTCGAAGCGTACGTTAATAAAATTACGCTGCTCCAGTGGGCCAGAGCTAGTGCGGTAACTAACCTCTTGCACATAACTTTGGGCATCACGAATCGCGCGCTCTACCGCGGAATTGCGTAGCCAGCGCTCTTCGCCGGTAATCTTAAGAACGACAGCGGTCATGCCTTCGCGATAGGCACGAATACGCTCGGCATCGCCCTGCCCTTGCACGGCGATCTCTTGGTCATAAAGACCATCAACGATCAGGGCAAAGGCCTGCGGGCTCGCTCCTAAGCAAAGCAGAAGGAGGAGAACGGGAGTGCGCACAATAGTTTGAATGAAGGATTTCATGCCGCGCATCATACCCGATCTACGACGCCTTGACACGCGCAGACTAGGCGCTTACGGGGCATTATCTGTAAACTGTACGTTGAACCCTTTAGCTCAATGTAGCAAGATTGTAGCTGCGCCCAAATAGAAACCACTGACTGTAGGAGCTTGCCTTGCAAGCGAATGGTTACGATTGAAGATTACCTGCATCAAGAACGCTGCTCCGTAGCCCGAGTGGCACTGCGGCGTACTTCGCTGCTGGACACGCCGTGAACCCATCCATGGG
>CAJXUA010000038.1 GCA_913060695.1 uncultured Gammaproteobacteria bacterium
GACCGGACGGGACTCGAACCCGCGACCTCCGGCGTGACAGGCCGGCATTCTAACCGGCTGAACTACCGGTCCACACATACTTACTAACTAACCCATTGAGATTTGGTGGGTGTTGAGGGATTTGAACCCCCGACATTCGCCTTGTAAGGGCGACGCTCTACCAACTGAGCTAAACACCCGTTCTCTAGAGTGAGGCGCATTTTACCGACTTGAGGTGACATGTCAATAAGTTTTCTTGTCGGTGACAAACGCGCAAGACCGCAGGAAATAAGGGCTTGACGGCGCTAGTTTCAAACTGATAAAGGGCCTATTTATTCAGGTGCTGATAAGAGCCATCCCAATCGGCGGGCAAACTTTGCTCGCGCAATAAGGGTATACGCTCGAGATAAATTTTATATAGCAATGTGTCTGGCGCGCTTGCGAGCAGCGCGGCGAATTGCTGCTGCGCGCTGTCCCAGTCCTGCTTGAAATAATACTGCAGTGCCGCGTCATAGGCAGCCAAATCGGCTAGCAACTGCGCACTCGCCTCGCTGCGCAGGCACAAGGGCTCGTACGCGTTAATAGCGAGGTCTTTGCCCTTCACTTTCACCTTATCGATTAAGCGGCACACATAGCCCTCTAGGCCTTCGTAGGTGTCCTCCCCTATCAGGAATTTCAGCCCATAGAATTTCGTGAGCCCCTCCAAACGCGAACCGAGGTTCACTGCATCGCCTAGCACCGTGTAGGCGCGGCGATAGACCGAGCCCATGTCGCCAACGTTCATCATGCCGGTGTTGATCCCGATGCCGATATTGATGGCTGGGAAGCCCTTGGCCGGAAACTCTTCGCGCAATTGCTCCACTTTCTCCAGGATTGCTAGAGCAGCAGTGACTGCGTTGCTGCGATGATTCTTGTCCTCGAGAGGCGCGCCCCAGAAGGCCATGATCATATCACCCACATATTTATCGACGGTGCCGTTGTTCTCGAAAATAATCTCAGTCACGGGCGTAAAAAATTCATTGAGTAATTGTTTTAACTCGGTGGCAGTGAGCGACTCAGACACCGTGGTGAAGTCGCGTATGTCGGCAAACAACACGGTCATCTCGCGGCTCTCTCCGGAGAATGTATAGGCCTCGGGGTTCTCCAGCATTGCGTCGATATGGGCAGGTGGCACATATTGGTCGAACATGCCCTTAATAGTCTGTCGCGTTAGCCGCTCGCTCAAGAAACCATAGGCCATATTGACCACGCAAAGCGCAATTACGAGTAATAGAATCAACGTTAGCGACAGGTCCATCTTGGCATTAGCCCACAGCGCGAAATTGCCCCACACGGCGGCGATAGTGAGAACAAGTGCGGCGAGGCCTAATAGACCAGGGCCGAGTAAGGGCAGCACAAAACTAAGCGCTACGCCCGCCACTAGAAGCGTAACGAGGATTGCTCCGTCCTCCCATACTGGCTTAAAGGGGAACGGTGCCTGGCTATTAAAATCGAGCCCATTGAGCGCACTTTGCACATCGCTTTGCCCGCCCGCGGCAATGTCCTGCACGACAAAAGAGTCGAGAATGCCGTTGAGAATATTCGCGTGCACCTCTACCCCAGGGTACACCGCCTCTAGCGGTGTGGAGCGCAAATCGAACATGCCAGTGGCCGTGGTACCCACTAAAACCAGAGCATTCTCTAGTAGTTCCGGATCGGCTGTTCCGTTAAGTACATCGATGGCAGAGACATAGGGATATTGCCCCTCACCACTCAAGACCGAACGCCCCACATAGGGCACTAACACCTGCGCGCGGGAGTCTGTGGCCAGCTCATACTGCCCGGCATTACGACCGATGCGAATGCCCTCGACTTGCTCAATATCCCCTACCGGGTAGGTGACAAGCTCGAAGGAATCCTCGAAGAAATACAAGCGCGCCATCTCCAGCGCCAAGGTCGGGTAGAGCTGGTCTTTATAGCGCACCACTAGAGGTACGCGGCGAATGATGCCATCCACATCGGGCAGTTGATTCATGATGCCAGCACCGCCGGCGTTTTCTTGTAGCACCTCAATATTCGCGGTATATCCCGCCATCTCCTGCAGACGCACACGATCGGCGACAGCCTCATCGATGCGCACGATAGACTCCGGAAGCACGCCATATTCAACTTCTTGAACGGGATTAAAGGAGATCGCTAACACCGTATCCATGGCGCGACTGGCGAGCGCATTGGCCATATAGGCGTCAGCATCCAAGGCGGTCTCGATTTCACGCATGCGCGTTACGAAGTCTTCCTCGAGGGTAGCGACGTCTACCCGTGTGAACAGATCCTCCATAGAGTTACGCTGCGGTTCGGGGAAGGTAATGTCGAAGCCCACGATGATGACGCCATAGTTCTCGAGCTGCTCCACCAGCCGCCCCAGAGTGAAGCGATCCCAGGGCCACTGCCCTTCTGCCTGCAGACTGCGCTCGTCGATGTCCACCACCACGATCTTATTCTCGGGGTTCTTGAGTGGCTTGGACATAACGCTGAAGCGCTGGTCGTAGAGGAGATTATCGATGCGGTCAATCAGGGTGCCTATGCCTGCTGGGGGCAGTACATGAAACCACGCAATCAGGAAGGTCATCGCTAGACCTAGGAAAATGGGAAGGCGTCTACCCTTGAGGAGAAAGCGGGTAGAGGCTGTCATGGCTTTCTTGGCAAACTTCATTGTCGAGCCCTGTGACCTTATTGAGGCAGTATAAGGCAATCATCCTGTACTTGAAACGCAAGTCCCGGTACCATTCCCGCCCGCTCTACCCTGCTAGCTGCAGGCAGAGCAGTCTCCCTGAATGATATGAAAGAAGCCTTAGTGACCATGGAAATCTTTAAAGAATTTACCTTCGAAGCCGCTCACCGCCTACCCAATGTCCCAGAAGGGCATAAATGCGCGCGTTTGCACGGCCACTCCTTCATGGTGCGCATCGCAGTGGCGGGCCCTGTCGGCGAGAAATCGGGTTGGGTAATGGACTTCGGCGATATTAAGGCGGCTTTTCAACCGGTCTGGAAACAACTGGACCACTACTATCTCAACGATATCCCCGGCCTAGAAAACCCTACCAGCGAGAACCTCGCCATCTGGATCTGGGCAAAGCTCAAGCCGCAACTACCCGAGTTGAGCAGAATCGAGATCCGCGAGACCTGCACCAGTGGTTGTGTCTACCTAGGCCCTAATCAGGACTAAGCCGCGAAATCCGCAGGTCCCTTGCTCAGATCCGCCAGTGCCTCGAGATTAACAGGCAGGCGTTCCGCGATTAGCTTCTTGCACGCCATAAACTCCTTCGCATTATTGACGCAATCTGCCGCGACCATATGCTCCCCGCGCAAATAGAATACGGAAATCCCCTTCTCATCAATCACATCGGGATTGCCCCGCACGATCTCGTGTTCGTGATCTAGGCGCAGGCCCGCACTTTGTAATTTGACGTCATACTGATCGGACCAGAACCACGGCAAAGAATCGTAAATCTGCGGCTTTCCGCATATATTAGCGGCGGCCACTCGCGCCTGATCCAAGGCATTCTGAACAGACTCCAAGCGCAAGCTGCGCCCGTAGCGCGCCGATGGAAACACCGTGCAATCACCCGCCGCAACAATATCTGGGTCACTCGTCCCCATATAAGCATCCACGACGATCCCGTCCGCCACTTCCAGCCCTGCCGCCTTCGCAAGCCCAGACTCCGGCAGCACGCCAACGCCAATTACTACGATATCTGCCACGATCTGGCTTGCATCACCAAACAGGACAGATAGCTCGGCCCCCTCAGTGCGGATACCCGCCACGGAGGCATTAGTGAGAATCTTCACACCATGGTGCTCGTGTAACAGCCGAAAATAATCAGAAATTACCGGGCTCGCCACACGTTGTAATAGTCTATCCGCCATCTCGACAACGCTAACCAGCAAGCCCGTCTTCGACATGACCGCCGCTACCTCTAAGCCGATATAACCACCCCCGACGATGACCGCCCGCTTGCCCGCTTCCATCTGACTCTGGATACCGGCCACATCGTCCGCATTGCGCAAATAATGCACGCCGGCGAGACCTTCGCCCATAGGGATATGCCTAGGCGAGGCGCCAGTGCACAAGGCTAATTTGTCGTAGGCGAGTATTTCACCACTGGCAAGGTGTATGCTCTTTTCGGCACGGCTAATCTGCGTGACCTGCTCCCCTAGGCGTAGTTCGATGTCGTTATTGCTATACATTAGCGCGGGGCGTAGTAGGACAGCATCGATCTCCTTCTCTCCCGACAACACTGCCTTGGACAATGGAGGACGATGATAGGGCATATGTTTCTCTGCGCTTATCAAAACAATGCGACCCTGCCAGCCTTCCTTGCGAACTTGCACGGCGAGTAAAGAGCCCGCGTGACTCGCTCCGATGACGACGCAGACTGCTGGTAAGGATTGTGCTTGACTCATAGACCTTCTCTACTCGCTGACACGCCAATCGATTGGCGTCTGTTTGTGGGATTCCAGGAAGTGATTACTCTGGGAGAACTGGTGATTGCCGAAGAAGCCTCGACTAGCGGAGAGCGGCGAAGGGTGCACCGACTCTAAGACGAGATGCCGGCTGCGATCGATGATCGCGCCCTTGCGCTGAGCATAATTACCCCACAGTAGAAACACGAGATTCTCTCGGCGCTCATTGAGAAGAGCGACGATACGGTCGGTAAAACGCTCCCAGCCCTTGCGCTGATGCGACGCGGCGTTTCCAGACTGAACGGTCAACACGGAGTTTAGTAGCAGTACGCCCTGATCAGCCCAGCATTGCAGGTTGCCAGTACGCGCGGGTTCTATACCCAAGTCGTTGTGGATCTCTTTGTAGATATTCTTAAGAGAAGGCGGTAGCGCCACGCCCGAGCGTACAGAGAAGCACAGGCCGTGAGCCTGGCCAGGCCCGTGATAGGGATCTTGGCCAAGGATCACGACCTTAACTTTATCGAAGGGGGTCGAGTTCAGTGCATTGAAGATTTCGTTGCCGGCCGGAAAAATAGTTTGACCGGCCGCCTTCTCTTTGCGCAGAAACTCGCTTAGGCCACGCATATAGTCGAGCTCGAACTCCGGCGACAACACTCGTTTCCAAGATTCTTCGAGCTTCACACGCTGCATTACTACTCCGAGGCTAGCTTACTTGTCGTGATGTGGACGCATGTGTGGGAATAGCAACACATCTTTGATCGACGGAGCATCGGTGAACAACATTACCAAGCGATCCACGCCTATGCCCTCACCCGCAGTGGGTGGCAGCCCGTACTCGAGCGCCGTGATGTAATCGGCATCGTAATGCATGGCCTCGTCATCACCAGAGTCTTTCTGCTCTACCTGCTCCTGGAAGCGCTGCGCCTGATCTTCGGCATCATTGAGCTCCGAGAAGCCATTGGCGATCTCGCGGCCACCGATGAACAATTCGAAACGGTCCGTCACTTCTGGGTCCTTGTCATTGGCACGCGCCAATGGCGATATTTCAGTAGGATACTCCGTGATAAAAGTAGGCTGCAGCAATAGGTGTTCGACCTTCTCGTCGAAGATTGCCATGCAGATACGTCCTGCACCCCAGCTATCTTCGATATGAATCTCCATAGACTCGGCGAGTTTTGCCGCGCTCTCGCGCTCCTTTAGTTGCTCAAGTGTCACACCCGGCACGTGCTTAACTATCGAGTCGCGCACGCCTAGACGAGTGAATGCTTGGGAGAAGTCCAAATCCAAGCCTTGATAATTTAGTGTGGTCTTGCCCAGCACATCCATAGCGATCTTGCGAAACAGCTCTTCGGTCAGGTCCATCATGTCATGGTAGTCGGCGTAAGCCTGATAGAACTCGACCATGGTGAACTCGGGATTGTGACGCGTCGACAAGCCCTCGTTACGGAAGTTGCGGTTAACCTCAAACACACGCTCGAAGCCGCCGACCACAAGACGCTTGAGATAGAGTTCCGGCGCTATGCGCAAATACATCTTCTGGTCTAGCGCGTTGTGATGGGTAACGAAAGGCTTCGCTGTGGCTCCACCAGGAATCACCTGCATCATGGGCGTTTCCACTTCCATGAAATGATTCGCCTCGAAATATTGACGCAGGCTACTCACAATTTTGGAGCGAGTAATAAACGTGGCACGGGAGCTTTCGTTCGCGATCAGGTCGACATAGCGCTGGCGATAGCGCACCTCTGTGTCGGACAGGCCACGGTATTTATCAGGCAATGGACGCAGCGCTTTGGTCAACAGGCGTAGCTCGGAAATCCACACGGTGAGCTCGCCCTTACCGGTGCGAAACACATGCCCTTCAACGCCGACGATATCGCCTAAGTCTAGGCCCTTAATCTCGGCCAACAAAGACTCGGATAATTCCTTGGGATTGAAGTAGAGCTGAATCTGTTCGGAGACATCCTGCAGGACCATGAAGGGCCCCCGCATGCGCACGATACGACCCGCCACTTTGACCTCGGGTTTCAAGTTCTCCAAAGACTCTTTGTCAGTTTCGTCATAGGCGTCCAAAAGTTCTTTCGCAAGATTGCTGCGCCGAAAATCATTCGGGAAGGCATTGCGTTGCGCACGAATGCCGTCGAGCTTCTCGCGACGCTGCGCGATCAACTTGTTCTCGTCTTGAGGATCTTGCGCTTGCCCTTCGGGTGTTTGAGTCTGCTTTGTCACTGGTCTTATAACCCCATTTTTAAACTTGCTTCGATAAACTTATCCAGATCGCCATCGAGCACGGCGCCGGTATTGCTAGACTCTACGCCGGTGCGCAGGTCTTTGATGCGGGACTGATCGAGTACATAGGAGCGAATCTGGCTGCCCCAGCCGATATCGGATTTCTCCTCTTCCACTTCCTGCGCCGCTTGCGCGCGTTTCAACTCTTCCATCTCATAGAGCTTGGCCTTGAGCTGCTTGATCGCCTGATCTTTGTTCTTGTGTTGCGAGCGCTGATTCTGACACTGTACGACGATGCCGCTGGGCTCATGGGTCAGTCGAATAGCGGAGTCGGTCTTGTTGATGTGCTGACCACCGGCGCCACTGGCCCGGTAAGTATCGACGCGCACATCGGACATATTCAACTCGATCTCGATATCGTCGTCCACTTCGGGAGAGACAAACACCGAAGAGAAAGAAGTATGGCGGCGATTGCCAGAGTCGAAGGGCGACTTACGCACTAGGCGATGCACCCCGGTCTCGGTGCGCAGCCAGCCGAAGGCATACTCGCCACTGATATAGATAGTGGCACTCTTAATGCCTGCAACCTCGCCTGCGGAGACCTCGACAACCTCGACCTTAAAGCCCTTAGCCTCGCCCCAGCGTAGATACATGCGCAGCAACATCTCGGCCCAATCCTGCGCCTCGGTGCCGCCGGAGCCAGCCTGAATATCGACGAATGCGCTGTTGGGGTCCATGCGTCCTGAGAACATGCGGCGGAACTCGAGGCTCTCTAGCTTTGCGCCGAGCCTGCCCAATTCTGCGTTAACCTCGGCGAAGAGGTCTTCATCGTCCTCGTCCTGCGCAAGCTGCACCAGCTCGCGGCTGTCGGCTAGGCCTTCATAGAGCTTGTCGATGGTGCTTACTACGAGCTCCAATTCGGCGCGCTCTTTCCCTAATGCTTGGGCGACATCGGGCTTGTCCCAGACGTCGGATTCGCCGAGTTCTAGCTCGACCTCTGTCAGGCGATCTTTCTTCTCAACGTAGTCAAAGATACCCCCGAAGAGTATCGGTACGAGAGTGAAAGTCTTTGATCTTCTGCAGTGTTAAATTGGCTTCAATCATGCGGGTCTCGAAGGGCCTTCCGGTGTTGAAAAGACGGGCATTTTACCTTATTCACGCGCAGATGCCACAACCGCAAGCAGCGAGGCCTTGAGCCTTAGTATATAGGGCCGTATCTGCTAGAATCCGCCCATGCCAAGCACCCCCCAAGACAACATCGAGAACGCCGACCTGCAATGGCAGGAAAGCGGCGCTCCCTACTCCACTCGTTTCGACGACATCTACTTCTCAAGCGGTGGTGGTTTGGCGGAGACCGAGCATGTTTTCCTTGCGGGCAATCAGCTCCACACACGCTGGAGTGCGAGAGACCGGGCCCTAGCCGCAACAACCGCCCCAAGCACGGAGCACTTCACTATCGCCGAACTTGGCTTCGGCACCGGTCTTAACTTCCTGTGTTGCTGGCGCGCCTGGCAGCAACTGGCCCCTCAGCATCTGCGGCTACATTACATCGCCTGCGAGAAATATCCGCTGCAAATCGATGCACTGCGCCAAGCACTATTGGATTGGCCCGAGCTCGAAGCACTTAGCAAGGCACTTCTAGAGGTGTATCCGGACCACTCCGCCGGCTTTCATAGATTGCATTTACCAGGGCTTGCCGGCAGCGCCGCTATCACGCTAGATCTATATTATGGCGATGCCACGCAGACGCTTGCGGCGCAGGCGGAGCGTTCCACGGCTAGGGTCGACGCTTGGTTTCTAGATGGTTTCGCACCACGGGTAAACCCGAAGATGTGGAGCGAAGACTTGCTCGCGCAAATCGCACGCCTGAGCAGGACTGGCAGCACCCTGAGTACCTATAGTGTTGCAGGGCAGGTTGTGCGAGGCCTGCGTAGCGCCGGATTCGAAGTAGAGAAAGTGAAGGGTTTCGGACAGAAGCGGCAGATGTTAGTCGGCCACTATCCTCAAGAAGCTCGACCACCCTCCCCCGTCGGCCTGCCAGAACGGAGCTGGTTAAATCTAGCCGCGCAGGCAAGCCGTCCTCCACAAGTGATCGTCATAGGCGCTGGCTTGGCAGGATGCTCTACCGCCCATAGTCTTGCCCGCAAGGGCTATCGCGTCCTAGTTCTGGAACAGGCCGACAGTATCGCTGCCGGCGCCTCGGGGAATCGTCAGGCTGTTCTGCAGTGCCGATTAAGCAACGCCCTCAATGGGACGCGCCAATTTAATCTGCAGGCATTCCTCTACGCCACTGGCGAGTTCGCTCGCCTCAACCAAGACTTTCCGGAAGTACGCTGGCAGGCCTGCGGCGTGATGAATCTGGACACGGCATTCAGTGCCCGCAAGGAGCGCTGCGTCGATGTCGATCTTAGCGACTACTCGCCGCGCATCGTGCAGCGCTTAGATCAACACGCAACGAGCGAAGTTGCAGGTTTGGATGTGGATGGTGCGAGCAATTACTTAAGCCTAGGCGGTTGGCTAAGCCCCGCCCAACTTTGTCACGCCTACCTTGCGCACCCGAATATCGAACTGCGCTGCAATGCCAATGTGCAGCGTCTCGAGCGAGACGGCCATGTTTGGCACCTCTACGCACACGATAGGGAGCTGGCCTGCGCCCCGACCGTAGTCATTGCCAACAGCATAAGTGCAACGCAACTCGAACAGAGTGCGCCACTACCGATTGTGCCGATTCGAGGGCAAGTCAGTTATCTACAGGCCACCGCGAGCACTGCAAACATCGCGGGCGTTATCTGTGGGCAGAGCTATATCAGCCCGGCACTAGATGGCCTGCATAGCGTTGGCGCAAGCTATTCGAAGAACATCAGCGACCTGGCGCTTTCCGAAAAGGAGCATCAGCAGAATATCGAAGGGATAGCCCCGCACCTGACTAAGGGAGCCGTTAAGGCAGACGCCATCGCAGGCGGCAGAGTGTCTGTGCGAGCCACCACCGGCGATCGCATGCCCATCGTCGGACCCGTGCCGGATTTCGCCGCGTTCGAAACTCTATACAGCGCTCTAGGCCAGCGTGAGCGCAAACACCCGAACACGCATATGCCCTATGTCGATGGTCTGTATGTGAGTGTGGGACATGGCTCCCATGGACTGAGCAATGCGCCTTTATGCGGGGAATATCTCGCGAGCATTATCGCGAATGAAATGCTGCCATTGCAGAGCAAGGTACTAGAGTGCATTCACCCTGGTCGATTCTTTCTGCGCGAGCTTAAGCGTCGCGACTATTCGCGTTAAAGAAGCGCTTCACCACTCTATAAAGATTGTGGGCGTCTTCACTGCCCGCCAACTCGCGAATCGAGTGCATCGCAAAGGTGGGCACGCCGATATCGATAGTCTCAACGCCAATTCCCGCTGCGGTTATCGGGCCGATTGTACTACCACAACCCATATCGCTACGCACCACGAAGGTCTGCACCGGCACCTGCGCCTCTAGGCACAGGGACTTAAAGAATGCCACCGAGCTACTACTACTGGCATAGCGTTGATTAGCGTTGATCTTGATAACCGGGCCTTGATTCAAGATCGGTCCGTGGTTGGCATCGTGTTTGTCCATGTAATTAGGATGTATGCCGTGGGCATTATCGATGGACAGTAGTTTGGATTGGCGAATAAGACGCTCGAAGTCTTCGGCGCTCTTGCCTAATTGCTCGGAACTTTCAGCCACGATGCGCTCCAATACGGAACGCAGGAATGGGCCATTCGCGCCACTGGCGGAGGTACTGCCCACTTCTTCGTGATCTGTGCAGATCAATAGATTGAAATTATTGTCTTCGCTCTCACACAGCGCCTGCGCACCCAAATAACAGCTCAGCAGATTATCCAAACGCGCAGATGCGATGAACTCATTGTGCAGGCCTATTATCGCCGGCGGCTGTGTATCGTAGAAGCTAAGCTCATAACTGAGCACTTTGCTGGCATCGCCTCGCTCGCCGAACTCACTCACCCAAGTCAGTAATAGCTCATCGAAACTCGCGCCTTCTATACCCGAGATGGCGAGTACGGGTGGCAGTTCCAGTTGCGGATTCACCGAACGCGCGGTGTTTGCTTCACGATCGAGGTGAATAGCAAGGCTAGGGATTACTGCGACAGGGCGCCGCAGATCGATCAAGCACGAGTCCAACTTGCCGGCACTCGTCATGAAGTCGACGCGGCCCGCAATAGAGAGGTCGCGATCGAACCAAGGATTGAACAGCGCGCCGCCATACACCTCCACTCCGAGCTGAACATAATTGTTCTTACGCAGATCGGGCTGAGGCTTTACCCGCAGGCAAGGACTGTCGGTGTGCGCTCCGACCATGCGCACGCCGCCACTAATGCTATTGGCGGCCTGGCTTGGCAGGGTAAACGCGATCAACGAGGCGCCATTGCGTGTCACGCAATAGCGGCCACCCGGGCTAAGTTGCCAGGGCTGTGCCTCATCGAGAATTTGGAAACCCTGCGCCGCTAGTAGCGACGCAAGATTAGCGGTGGCATGGTAAGGCGTTGGTGAGCAGCCTAAAAACGCTAACAAACCCGAATTAAAATCGTCTAAGCCTGTTTCTTGATTCATGATTCACTCACGCCTCTGCGGCCTTTGCTTCGCATCAAGGAGTGATGACGTTCAACAGCTCTACATCGAAAATCAGGGTTGAGAAAGGAGGAATCGGGCCTGAGCCGGTCTCGCCATAGGCCAAATCGGAAGGAATAAACAGACGCCATTTGTCGCCTACCTTCATCATCTGCAACGCCTCTGTCCAACCTGCGATCACCTGGCCAACGCCGAACTCAGCGGGCTCGCCACGATCAACAGAACTATCGAAAACGCTGCCGTCGATGAAGGTGCCGTGATAATGCGCCAACACGCTGTCACTTGTAGTGGGCGATGCGCCATCAGCGGCACCAGACTCGAGTACAAGATACTGTAGGCCGGTAGCAGTCTCCATTACGCCTTCGCGCGAAGCATTGGCAGTCAAGAAGGCCTCACTCTCTGCACGGAAAGCTTCCATCTCAGCTTGCTGCTGCGCCATCAAGCTCGCTTGAAAGCTCTGCAACGCTGCCATCATCTCATCCATGCTCAAACGCGGCTCGCCAGAGACCACATCACCGATGCCTGCGTAGAACGCATCTAGGCTGATGGAATCCATGATTCCCTGATCGGCCAAGTTCTGACCGATATTAACGCCGATGCTATAGCTTATCTTGCTCGCCTCGGAGCTCAGATCTACAGTGCTTTCGGCGGCTTGCGCATGCATAGCGGTAAGCGAGACAGCCAAAACTGCACTGCGCAGGCTCAGTAAACGGGGAAAATTCATGGTGACTTCCTTCATTGATGATTATCTAATGTGGGTTTGCTAGCTAATACTCTGACTGTAGTCTTAGACCGGGGCAAAACCACCGGTTCAGGGCATGGAATACTAACTGGACTAGAGGCTAATTTCCACTTCGAAGGCAAGAAACACCCGTAAATAAAGGCGCTGCTGCGCATTCGACTCTGCTAAGATCGAGATCACACAAGGAGCGTTGCCATGGATATCCTCTCACTTAGCCGCAGCAGCACGCTGTTACTTTTATTACTCACTAGTTCTGCCTGCTCGCAGCGCTTTGCCGTCAGCATTAACAATCAAACGCTGATAGACCCGCGCCCTAACGCCACCGCCTATCGCTTTGCTGACCCAGGCCTGCAGGGCTGCGTGAATTTCGCACTACAACAGCCAAATGCCGAGATAGAGACCATCACGGTATTGTCCTGTTCGGGTTGGGAGATCGAGAGTATCGAGGGAATACAGACTCTGCGGGCGTTGCAGTTCGTGGACATCAGCAATAATCGCATCAATTCGCTTGCCCCACTTAGTCAGCTGCGCAGACTTAGCTCCATCAGCGCAACGGACAATCGCATCCGCGATATCGAGCCCCTAATCGCGATGGACACCCTTACCTCTGCCCTCTTAACGGGTAATCCCAACATCCCCTGCGACCAACTCACCAGCCTTGGCCAACGCCTCGGTGATAATCTGCGTCGCCCCAATAGCTGTCGAGAATAGTCTAGGCAGAAGCTTCGCTTTGCGGCACGCCGCTATGGAAGCGGAACTCCCCGTCCGGGCGCTCGATCAAGTCACGCTCGATCTCGCGGAAGCGTGCCACATCCGGGGTAATATCGGTGTCGCTATACAGCGCAGCCAAGGCGAGATAGTCCTGATAGTGACGCGCCTCGGACTTGAGTAGGCTGCGGTAGAACTTACTCAGCTGCGGGTCGAGTAAGGGGGCAATCTTGGCGAAGCGTTCACAGGAGCGCGCCTCTACGAAGGCCCCTACAATAAGGGTATCCACCAATACGTTCTTGGCGTCTTTGCGCAGATGCTCGCGCAGACCACCGGCATAGCGCGAGGGGCCTAAGTGGATGTACTCGATGCCCCGCTCACTGATGATATTGACCACCTGCTCGAAATGCAGCAACTCCTCGCGCGCCAATTGCGACATCTTGCGCAGCAATTCGGTGTGTTCGGAATAGCGGTAGAGCAGGCTCATCGCCGTCGCGGCTGCCTTCTTCTCGCAATTAGCATGGTCGATTAGCAAGATAGTAGGTTGGCGCAGGGCCTCATCCAGCCATGCGGCAGGAGTTTCGCAGGGTAGAAACTCGAGTATTTCCTTCAAAATCATTCGCTTGTATCTTCTTCTGACTCTTTCTGATCGCGTCGATCCTCAAGAGTGGGGCTTTCGTCTACGTCGGCCTGAGCTAACAAATGTTCGGCGTGCTTCTTACTGGCGCGGGCGCCCAGAGCCTTGAGCTTCTCTACCCTACCCAGCAAATTGCCGCGGCCAGACACTAGCTTGTTCTGCGCCTTATCGAAACTCTTGCGAGTAGCCTCTATACGACTCCCGATCTCATCTAGGTCGCTGACGAAGGCAACGAATTTGTCGTAGAGCAGCCCTGCGGAATTTGCGATCTCGATGGCGTTCTGGCTCTGCTGCTCATAACGCCAGATATTCTGAATAGTGCGCAGGGTCGCGAGCAAGGTGGAAGGCCCTACGAGAATGATATTTTTCTCGAAGGCGTCGGTGAACATCGAGCCATCGGCCTGTATCGCCACCGAGAAAGCGGCCTCCACGGGCATGAACAGGAGCACGAAGTCCAAGGAATTTAGGGACATCAAGTTCTGATAGTCCTTCGAGCTAAGGGTCTTAACGTGGGTCTTCACCGAGGCAACGTGTTGCTTCAGGAGCTCACTGCGGCGCTCTGAATCGTCTTCGGAGCAGTAGGCCTCATAGGCCTTGAGCGAGACCTTGGCGTCGATGATGATGTGTTTATTCTCGGGCATATGCACGATGACATCGGGCTGTGCGCGGGAGCCATCGTCGGCCTTAAGACTGACCTGGGTCTCATATTCGCGCCCCTTCACTAGGCCTGACTTCTCCAGAATAGTCTCGAGTATCACCTCGCCCCAGGTGCCCTGTGTCTTGCTCTCGCCCTTCAAGGCATTGGTCAGATTGACCGCGTCTTCACTGATGCGGACATTGAGCTCCTGCAGGCTGCGGATCTCGCGAGCTAGTGAGAAACGCTCCTTGGCTTCGCGGTCGTAAGTCTCATCCACCTTCTTCTCGAACAATTGAATCTTGTCGTTCAGTGGACGCAGGATCTCCGCAATACTCTCCTTGTTGCTCGCGGTGAAGCGCTTGCTCTTATCTTCCAATATCTCGCTGGCGATGGTCTTGAACTCGAGGGTCATTTGCTCGCGGGAGTTGTTAAGAAGCTCTAGCTTCTCGTCGGTCTGCTTACGCTCCTGCTCGATAAGAGTCTGCAATTGCGCAATCTGCTCGCGATGCTTAGTGCCAGCCTCGGCAAGCTCACCCAGCTCAAATTCCAGCGCCTGCACGCGCGCGGCCTTGGCTTCGAGCTCTAGTGTTTTAGCGCCAAGGCGCTCTTCTAGTACTGCCACTTGCCCGGATTGATCGACAGGACGGCGCAGATACTGCAATAGCGCTACTAGCCCCAGTAATGCGGCAATGGCAGCAAGTGCAATAGTCTCGGGGGTCATCGACATGGGCTTAGCTTACTCCAAGGCCCGACCCGCTCCGCTAAGCGGCGCGAGACAGGAGAAGGATTAGATGAGATTGCGGTGTACGGCGCGAATCAATAGATCGCGTAATTCGCGTGTTGCGTTTGCATCGCCGTTGGCTGGTTCTGCGGTAACGACGACACGGTCCTCTTCGGTCGCAATATCCAGTCTGAAGGCAGGCAACTCACCCTCCTCCTTACGACCGGCGCCAAACATACGACGGAAGAAGCCAGGGCGCTCCTCCTCTTCGCTACCGTCGAAACGGACTAAGTAATAGGCCTCGTCGCGATTGCTGTCGGTAATCTCGATCTCGGCGTTCTCGATCGCTTGGTTCAGCTGCGACCATGCACGACCAAAGTCGACGCGCACAACCAGTGTGTCGCCATTGGCAGTGGGAACGATATTGGCTTTACTCTCGGCCTCGATGCTACCTGCGAGCAGGGACACAGATGAGGCACGGTACAAGTCTGTGCGGTCCGCCAAATACAAGGAGATGTCATCGAGCATGGCGTTCTCTAAGTCTAGGTCCGCGGAATCCTCTGGCCAATCGATCGGCGCATCGGGGTCTTCGACATAGCTCTCGCTAATCTGCACTACATATACTTCTGAGTTACCGGAATGAAGGCCTGGCTCGATGCGCACTCGGTATTTATTGCGCTCGCCCTCGTCCCCTAACCACACAGTCTCCATGATTGCGCGCACTGGGTCCTCAAAGGACAAACGAATCTGTGCAGTAGACCAGTAGTCGCGCATGCGCGGCCATACTTGGCCCGGCTCAGCACCGATCACGATCCAGCGACGCTCGCCAAAGCGCTGCACTACCACACCTTCGCGGATATTGGTGTCCAGAGCGCGCGGGCTCGGCGCTTTTATAAAGAATGCGCGATCCTCGGGCAGGCTTTCCGGAACCACATACAGTGCGTCCAAGGTGTAGCTGTCCAATTCGGGAGGAATATCCATGGGCTCGATAGTAGGCGCGACAAGATAATCGCCCTGACGGTCACGGAAATAGCCGTCATCCCCGGTGAGATAAGAACATCCAGCGAGGGTGCTTAGTAGCAAAGTGCCCGTGAAAATCGATTTAATAGCCTGCATTGTGCCTCTCATGCCTGAAGATTCGGTCGGTCTATGCCATCGCCACCAGCGACGACCCTTAACTTACGCAATACTTATACCGGCGGCGTGCATTGCATCCGCTACTGTGACTCTAAACGCGGGGTTCAGTTCCACCAATGGCAGACGAATACCAGATTCAATCAAACCCATCTGCGCCATCGCCCACTTCACTGGTACGGGACTACCCTCCACAAACAGTCGCTCGTGTAGCGCCGCCAGAGGTAAATCGATTGCCTCTGCACCAACGGCGTCACCGGCAATCGCACGCTTACACATCTCGTGCATCTGCCTTGGCACCACGTTCGCGGTCACGGAAATATTGCCCTTGCCGCCGGCCAACATCAGCTGCCGTGCAGTCGCGTCATCGCCCCCAATAATACTGATGCGGGTACCACAAAGATTGATTAGCTCACGACAGCGGTCGAGATTGCCGCTCGCTTCCTTGATGCCCACGATATTGTCTAGGTCGGCAAGCCGCGACACGGTCTGCGCTTGTAGGTCGCAGCCAGTGCGAGAAGGAACATTATACAAAAACTGAGGTATATCAACACGTTCTGCGATAGTCTTAAAGTGTTGATAGAGCCCCTCTTGGCTTGGCTTATTATAATAAGGTACTACGATCAAGCAGGCGTCCGCACCGAAATCCTTCGCCGCCTCGGTAAAGAATATCGCCTCACGAGTAGAGTTTGAACCTGTACCAGCCACCACGGGAATGCGCTTGGCCACCTTCTTCACTGTGTGCTTTATGAGGTCGCAATGTTCTTGCTCAGAGAGTGTAGGAGACTCACCGGTGGTGCCAGCCACGACGATCGCGTCGGTGCCGCTCTCTATATGCCAATCGATCAAGCGGTCATACGCCAGATAATCGATTTCACCATCCGCTAACATTGGCGTGACGATGGCTACGATACTGCCTTGAATCATTGCTAACCCTCTACCCTAAGAGATTAAAAACTCGGGCCGCGACTGTACCACATTCGCCAGTCTCGCGACAAAATCTACACCGCCTAAAAGCTTCAAGGCCCTTCTTCTAAAGGGGGTTTACGAGTGGTGTCTGGCCAGGCGTTGATAATCGCCTTGATCAGCGTTGCCAATGGAATGGCGAAGAATACCCCTGCCAATCCCCACAGCCCACCGAAAAATAACACCGCGCCGATGATTGCTACCGGATGCAGGTTTACGGTCTCGGAGAAGATAATAGGCACGATCACATTGGCGTCGATTAGCTGAATAACGCCATAGGCGATGGTGACCGTGAAGAACTCGGGCCCGATACCCCATTGCACGTAGGCAACCAGCATTACGGGTATAGCCACTACGGCAACACCGATGAAGGGCACGATTACCGAGAGCCCCACAAGCAAAGAGAGTAGCAGCGCGTAGTTCACTCCAATAACGAAAAAAGTGATGTAACTCACAACCCCTACTATGGACATCTCCAACACCTTGCCGCGAATATAATTGGCAAGCTGCTCGTCCATCTCCTTCCATACCTGCAACATCAAGGGCCGGTTATGAGGCAACAGATTGCTGATCCAGCGCACCAACAGTGACTTATCCTTGAGCATGAAAAATACCAACACAGGTACCAATACGAGGAATACGGTCCAATTGAAGATGCGCGGAATGCTAGAGATAGAGTAGGACACCACAAGTTGCCCAAACACCGCCAAATCGCCCCGCAGCGTGCTTATAAGATCTTGAATCTGCTGCTCTGAGACTAAACTTGGGTAGGCCACGGGCAGGTGCAACAGTAGGTCTTGCCCCTCACTGATCAGGCGCGGCAACTCGTTGACGAAGCGCCCAAGCTGCCCCCAGGCCTGCGGTAGCAGGAACAATAGCATCGAGGCAAATATGCTGATGAAAAACATATAAACGATCGTGACCGAAATCATATAGGGGACCTTGTAGTCCACCAGCATGTTCACGAGCCCCTGCAATAGGTAGGCAGTCACAACGGCGGCCAGTAACGGCGCTAATATAGACCCCATGGTCACTAGGATTAAAAGACCTAGACCCAGCAGGATGACAAAGATAACCGCCTCTTCGTCATGGAAATAGCGGTCGAAGAAGCTACGTAGGAGTTTTCGCATGGGTTGCTAAGAGCCTTTTTGGATCCAGTAATGGTAGGTGGCATCCTGTTTACTGAAAGCCAAGATAGAGTGCCTGCTTTGCTTCACAAACACCTCGAAATCGCGCTCTGAACCAGGATCGGTGGCAATCACCTTCAACACTTGCAACGGCTGCAATGCATTCAATGCCAATTTTGCTTTCAATAAGGGTAGCGGACAGCTAAGTCCACTGGCGTCTAGTTCTTGATCTGCATTGATTTCCATAGGCTGCATTTTAGCAAGCAAAGTGCCGAAATGCCTAGCGATTGCCCAAAGCAGGCCAACTACTACTGCGAAAAACAATGGAATTATTTGTGCTGCGGCCGGTCTTAGGTTTACAGTAACTAGAGCACCTCTAGACTAGCAATTTGAGATTTATGCGAGCAATTACACGAACTCTAACACTTCCAGCCCTTGCGCTATCAACCGCATTGCTGGCCAGCAGTATCGCCAGTGCGCAGGTACAACTGCCTAGCCTTGGCGACCGCATTTCGGGGCTAATCTCCCTAGATGACGAGTATGCGCTCGGCCGCGAGTTCCTGCGTTCGGTACGACGCAGCAGTGTGACCATCCCTGACCCCCTGCTCAATGACTACCTTGTGAACGTGACACACAATCTTGCTCTGCATAGCGAGCTCAAGGATTATCGCCTCGCCTTTATCATTATCGACAGTCCAACCCTGAATGCCTTCGCGGCACCCGGCGGTATCATCGGCGTCAACGGCGGCCTGTTCCTCAATGCGCACACAGAAGGAGAATTCCTGTCTGTGATGTCCCATGAATTAGCCCACGTGAGCCAGCGCCATTTTGCCCGTAGTGTGGAAGACGCACAGCGCCGCCGCATTCCCGAGCTAGCAACTCTGCTTGCCAGCATCGTGGTGATGGGCACTTCGGGTGCCGGACAAGGTCAGGCTGCGGTGATGGCGGCACAAGGGCGGGCTATCGAGAATCAACTACGCTTCTCGCGCAACAATGAGGCCGAGGCCGATCGTGTTGGCATCCGTACGCTCTATGACGCCGGCTATGACCCTGAAGAGATGCCCGCAATGTTCGAACGCCTCATGGGTTTGAACCGTTTCGGCGCACGACCACCAGAATTCCTGCTTTCTCACCCGGTCACCGAAGCCCGTATTGCCGACACTCGCGGCCGCGCGGCGCGCTATCCGACCCGAGAGAGCAACCCTAGCCTCGAGTATCAGCTAATGCGCTCGCGCATACAGAACCACTACGAACCCGTGGCACAGAACGCCATCACGATGTTCCAAACGGAGCTTAATAAAGGCGCCACCGGCACAGAGAAAAGCGCAGCACAGTACGGCCTTGCGCTGGCTTATATGAAGAACAAGGAATTCAACAAGGCCCATGAGGCGCTGGAGCCCTTGCTTGCAGAGGACCCTAACCGCATCGCCTATGTAGTGGCTAAGGCGGAGATATACACAGAGGGCAACGAGGCGGGGCGCGCGCAAGACTTCCTAACGCGACCACTGCAGATAAGTCCAGACAACCACCCCCTAACCATGACCTACGCCGATGCCTTGATCGCGGCAAGGAAGTACGAAGAAGCCGCAAGAGTGCTCGAGAAGCACGCGGTTAACCGTCCAGAGGATCACGATCTTTGGTACGCGATTGCAGAGACGCAAGGCTTGGTGGGCAATGTCAGCAAGGTGCATCAGGCTCGTGCCGAGTATTTCATCCTGATTGGGGACTTCAAGAGCGCCTCTGAGCAGCTCTCTTACGCGCTGCGTATAGAGTCCGACAAAGAAAATAACGGCCCACTGGTCGCCAAGCTGCGTCAGCGCTCGCGCGATGTAGAGACTCTCGACCGCAACTCGCGCGGCCGCTAAGCCTTACCCGCCACCCGTAGCTTATGCTGCGCCGAGAAATCCAACATCCGCTGTAGCGGAATCATTGCGCGCTTCGCGAGTTCGCGATCGACTGACACGCGATTACTGCCGCTTAGTAGAGACTGATAGAGCCTATCCAATGAGTTCATAGCCATCCATGGACAATGCGCGCAGCTGCGACAAGTGGCGTCGTTGCCTGCCGTTGGCGCTATGTAGAAGCGTTTATTCGGGGCTAATTGTTGCAACTTGTAGAAGATGCCCTTATCCGTAGCCACGATGAACGACTCGTTCGGCAAATTCACAGCAGCATTAATAATTTGAGTTGTAGAACCCACTACATCGGCGATGTCCAATACGGCAGCCGGAGACTCAGGGTGGGCAAGAATGGCAGCATCGGGGTGTACCGCGCGCAGATCCAGCAAACCCTTAGCTTTGAATTCCTCATGCACGATACAGGCGCCGTCCCAGAGCAGCATGTCGGCCCCGCTACGCTTTTGAATATAGCTACCTAGATGCTTATCCGGTGCCCAGATGATTTTCTTCCCCTGGGCGGCAAGATGCTCTACAACATCTACCGCGATACTCGAGGTCACCACCCAGTCGGCGCGGGCTTTAACCGCTGCTGAGGTATTGGCATAGACTACGACCTCACGATCGGGGTGAGCATCGCAAAATGCTGCGAAGTCATCGATGGGGCAAGCCAAATCCAGCGAACAGGTAGCCTCTAGCGTGGGCATCAATACCGTCTTGTCTGGGCTTAGAATACTAGCCGTCTCGCCCATGAAGCGCACGCCGGCGACCACTAGCGTGGTTTCCTTGGCATCACGGCCGAAGCGCGCCATCTCTAAGGAGTCGGAGATAAAACCGCCGCTCTCCTCTGCTAGCTCCTGCAGAAGCGCATCCGTGTAGTAGTGCGCCACCAACACAGCGTCCTTTTCCTTCAACAAGACTTTAATACGCGCCTTGTAATCCGCTATCTGCTCCGCATCCATCTGTGCGGAAAGATTAACGGCGGCTAAGTGCTTCCTGACAAGCTGCGAGTCCGCGGCCAAAGTATTTACTGCATCGCTTTCAGTGTTCATAGGCTAAGGTTAACTACTCCGCCTCAAAGGCATGGAAAGAGAGGTATTATACAAGATACCCTGATACTCGCGAAGGGTTGGGTGCGACACATGCCACTTCCTTAGAAAAAGTACTACACCAAACCTATTGCTTGCAGGGCAAGCTCCTGATATGGATTAACCTGTCAACTACTTGCGTTGGTTT
>CAJXUA010000039.1 GCA_913060695.1 uncultured Gammaproteobacteria bacterium
ACGAGATTTCTGCCTGTCTCGTGGGCTCGGAGATGTGTATAAGAGACAGCACAGGAACTGTGTGAACCTGACCCCATTATATTTATTATATTGTTCAGGAACTGTGTGAACCTGACCCCATTATATTGACCTATTCGCGGGCAAGCCCGCTCCTACCGAGTTCAAATTACTCGTCGAGGAAGCTTCGAAGGTGATCGGAGCGCGTTGGGTGGCGCAGCTTGCGCAGTGCCTTCGCTTCGATCTGACGAATACGCTCACGGGTCACGTCGAACTGTTTACCCACTTCTTCTAACGTGTGATCCGTGTTCATGTCGATGCCGAAACGCATTCTCAGCACTTTGGCCTCGCGTGCGGTAAGGCTGGACAATACATCCTTGGTAGCCTCACGTAGACCTTCATCGATAGAGGAGTCCACTGGTGAGTCCACCGTGGAGTCTTCGATGAAATCGCCAAGATGCGAATCTTCGTCGTCGCCAATTGGCGTCTCCATAGAGATTGGCTCTTTGGCGATCTTGAGTACGCGGCGTACTTTGTCCTCGGTCATGTCCATGCGCTCGCCAAGCTCTTCCGGCGTAGGCTCACGGCCTTTCTCATGAACCATTTGGCGCGAGATACGGTTCAGCTTGTTGATTGTCTCGATCATGTGCACAGGAATACGGATTGTGCGGGCCTGGTCCGCGATAGAGCGGGTAATGGCCTGTCGAATCCACCATGTAGCATAGGTTGAGAACTTGTAACCGCGACGGTATTCGAACTTATCCACAGCCTTCATCAAGCCGATGTTGCCCTCTTGGATCAAGTCTAGGAACTGCAGGCCACGGTTGGTGTACTTCTTGGCGATGGAGATCACCAGACGCAAGTTAGCCTCGACCATTTCTTTCTTAGCGCGGCGCGACTTGGCCTCGCCGATGGACATGTTGCGGTTAATCTCTTTGATCTCGGAAACGGACAGGCCGCTTTCCTCTTCCAGCGCTACCAGTTTTCTCTGGGCACGGATGATTTCTACTTTGTAATTGCCAACGGCCTCCGACCATGGCTCTTTCATCGCTACCAAAGAATCTACCCAGGCCTCGTTAACTTCATTGCTAGGGAAGGTCTGGATGAAGGCTCTGCGTGGCATGCCTGCATTGCGGACACAAAAGGCAAGAATAGTACGTTCGTTACGGCGAACACGCTGCAAGACAGTGCGGATGTGGGCAAGCAAAGGCTCGAATTGCTTAGGCGTTAGCTTAAAGGTCTTGAAGTTATCACCCAGTTTTTCAAGCTCGGCGATAGACTTCTTGTGGTTGCGACCGTTCTTCTTGATAGCCGCATCCGTCACCTTTAACTGCTTGCGCAGATCGGCAAAACGCAGTTTCGCCTCTTCTGGATCGGGGCCAGTATTGCCTTCTTCCTCGTCGTCGATTACGTCGTCGCTATCGTCGTCACTGTCATCGTCTTTACTGGCTGAGGCGGAGGTGCTGTCTTCAGCTTCGGTCTCGGCGAGGTTTGCCGCGATGATCACTTCTTCGTCTTCGGTCGAGAGATAGCCGGTAATGATGTCGCTGAGGCGTCGCTCTTCAGAGTCGACTAGCTCGTACTCGTCGAGTACCTTGGCGACGGTGCCTGGAAAGCAAGCCATCGCTTTCATCAGTTCACGTAGGCCTTCTTCGATGCGCTTGGCGATTACGATCTCGCCTTCGCGTGTCAGTAGTTCCACGGTGCCCATTTCACGCATATACATGCGCACTGGGTCGGTGGTGCGACCTGCCTCATTCTCGACGGCTGCCAATGCGGCAGCGGCCTCTGCGGCGGCGACCTCATCGGTATTGCTGTCGCCCTCGTTCATGAGCAGGGTGTCGGCATCGGGAGCGGTCTCATAGACCTTAATTCCCATGTCGTTAATCATCTGAATGATGTCTTCGACTTGATCCGGGTCCGAAATCGACTCTGGCAGGTGGTCATTGACCTCTGCGTAGGTAAGATAGTTTTGCTCTTTACCTTTGGCGATAAGGGCCTTGAGTCCAGATTGTGGCGATAGGGCTAAACGAATGTCTGCCATGTTTCCCCGTGTTTGGCCGCTTAGGGCCAATAGTGAACGTGTGTTTAAAAGAGCCGGCCATTATAGCCTCATACAACCAGGCTTGCTAGCAACGGATTCTTCCTAAGGGTCTGTCTTGCTGGAGCGTAGGCGTGGTGCGAGTTGTGCCATTAGTTGTTTCTTTAATTGCTTCTTCTGTGCATCGGACAGGAGGCTATCGATCAAGTAATGGAACTCGCTGCTTATGCCTTCCAGCGGTGTGATCTTCTCTTTCTTCATCAACTGCGTAAGTTGATTCCCCAGTGGGGTGCCGTAGCAATGGCCCAGCATTGTATAGGTATTAGTAGTGGGGTCTTGCTTCACTAATTCAACGAGTTCAAGCAATAAATCTGTATATTGGTTGCCATTTTCCCGCAATAGTTCCATATCTTTGTCTAAAACGGCGGCAACTTCCGGCTTGTACAGTAAAAGCTCGATGGCCTTCAGTCCCGGGCTGCGTGGCAGTGCCTTCTCTACGGCCTCGGGCTTCTTGGGTTTGGTGGTGCCGCGCGGGCTATAGGACTCCTCGGGAGGCATCGGATAGGGCGGTGGCTCATCCTCGTTCTGGATCTGGACTTCTGCGACCTCCGCACTGCCCATCATGGCCTCAATCGAGCGGCTCTCTACGCCGGCCATGCGGGCCAATTGGTCGATCATCAACTGTCGGTAAATGCCCTTGGGCAGCTGCTTCAACAGGGGAAGGGCAAGCGAGCTGAGCTTTGCCTTGCCCTCGATCGAGTTCGGATTCAAGTCTTCACAAAGATGACTGAAGAAGAAGTCCGCCAGTGGCGTGGCATCATCCATTAACTGGGTGAAGCGGTCTTTGCCGATCTTGCGCACCAGTGTGTCTGGGTCTTCGCCCTCCGGCAGGAAAAGAAAGCGCACTTGGCGACCATCTTCCAGTATAGGCAGCGTGGCCTGCATGCCGCGCCATGCCGCCGTTCGACCAGCCTGGTCTCCGTCGAAGCAGTAGATCACCTCCGAGACGATCTTGAATAGCCGAGTCAGGTGAGTAGCGTTAGTGGCGGTTCCGAGTGTGGCCACGGCGCAGTCGATGCCGTTCTGCGCCAATGCCACCACATCCATATAGCCTTCCACGATCATGAAGCGTGACTGTTTAGGATTGCTGCGGCGAGCCTCATATAGGCCGTAGAGTTCATTCGCCTTGTGGTAGACGAGCGTCTCGGGGGAGTTCAGGTATTTGGGTTTCTCGTCGGTCAGTACCCTGCCACCGAAACCCAGCACGCGGCCGCGTGAGTCGCGAATAGGAAAGATGATTCGGTCGCGGAAACGGTCATATTGGCCGTCGTTTTTCCTATCGGCCGCATTACCCGGCGTGGCGTCTTGCTCGCGCTTGATGATAAGGCCAGCTTTGAATAGCAGTTCGATCTGCGCCTCATCTACTCCTATGGCGTTGAGTAGGTTATCCCAGCCCGGCGGGGCGAAGCCGATGCCGAAGTGTTTGGCGATGACGCCGGTCAGGCCGCGGCTCTTGAGGTAGTCCACGGCCCGAGCCTTCTGAGGGTGGCCGCGCAGCTGTTTCTGGTAGAACTGACTGCTCTTCTCCAGTACATCGAGGATAAGCTTGCTCTCACTGCGAGTCTGCTCGTCCTTACCGCCTTCCTCGCGCGGGACGGCTAATCCGTAGTCACCAGCCAGCGTCTCCACCGCCAGCGGGAAGTCCATGCGCTCGTAGTCCATGACGAAGCCCAGCGCATTGCCGCCGGCGCCGCAGCCGAAGCAGTAATAGAACTGTTTCTCAGGTTCGACGCTGAAGGAGGGGGACTTCTCGGTATGGAAGGGGCATAGCGCGGAGTAGTTCTTGCCGGTCTTGCGCAGCTTGATGCGTTTGTCGATCACGTCGACGATGTCGACGCGACTAAGCAAATCATCAATGAAGGCTTGCGGAATCAAACCGGCCATAGCATCAGCAATCCAGAGTGTGGTGTAGCTTGGGGATGAAGCAGTTTGCCAGCAGTTTTAGCTTTGGGAAAGCTGCTGTTTTATCTGTTGGCTGATCGCGCCCATATCGGCACGGCCAATCACTGCTGGGCGCACGGCCGCCATGACTTTGCCCATGTCCGCGATGCTAGATGCACCGGTGTCCTGCATGGCTTGGGCGATGATGGCGTTTACTTCGGCTTCGCTAAGAGCTTTAGGCATGAATTCTTGCAGAATCTCTATCTCGGCACTCTCAATGTCCGCGAGATCTTGGCGACTGCCTGCTTCGTATTGCTTGATCGACTCGCGGCGCTGCTTAATCATCTTTTCGAGCACGGCGATAATGCGCGTGTCATCCGGATCGATACGCTCGTCGACTTCGATTTTTTTAACTTCGGAAAGGGCAAGGCGCACGGTACCCAAGCGAGCTTTATCTTTGGCTCGCATGGCGTCTTTCATGGCATTGCTGAGTTGCTGCTTGAGCGCGCTTTCTGACATTGGCTATCCGCTAATCGATTGAGTCGAAGCCCGGTATCCGGGCTGCGCTATTGATGCCATCTCGAGGTGCTAGGGCTTTGAAACAGGCACACTAGTCGTTGCGACGACTTAGGGCTCGCAAGTCTTAATAGAAGCGTTTAGTCTTCTTGTTCTCGCGCTGCAACTTCTTCAGGTGGCGCTTAACCGCTGCCGCAGCTTTACGCTTACGTGCTGCAGTAGGCTTTTCGTAGAATTCTTTGCGACGCACTTCGGCTAATACGCCGGCTTTTTCGCATGAGCGCTTGAATCTTCTTAGAGCGACGTCAAACGGCTCGTTTTCTTTCAGTTTTACCATTGGCATAAAATGCACACCTTCCCGTTTATCTAGCTGATTTGGTTGATCGTGTTCGAAAGCGTCACCCGCGCCCTGCGCGTATTGCGAGGTTTGGGCATTAAAATCAAAGGGGGCACATATTAATGCGGCGCTTCAATAAATGCAAAGATTTCATAGTCTCGAAACCAAAATAGGCGCGATTGCCGCGTAAGTACTGGCTTTAAATCCCCCTTTGACTGGTCAAGGCCGCGCCCGCTGACATATTATGAGCGCCCCTGAGCTAGGGTCATCCTAGGGCAGGCAATGCCTTTTAGGCCGCCAAACCGACATCGAGAAAGATCGAGCTTATGCGAGTTTTAGGAATAGAGACCTCTTGTGACGAGACCGGAGTCGCGGTGTATGACAGCGTCGAAGGCTTGCTAGCCGATCGTCTCTTCAGCCAAGTAGATATGCACGCTCGCTACGGTGGCGTGGTGCCGGAGTTGGCCTCCCGTGATCATATCCGCAAGGCGCTGCCTCTGATCCACGAAGTCCTGCAGGCCGCTAACACCCCGCTCTCGGGCATCGATGGCATTGCCTATACCGCGGGCCCCGGTCTTGTGGGCGCACTTTTAGTGGGCGCTAGCATCGGGCGCGCGCTGGGCATGTCTCTGGGGGTGCCGACGATCGGCGTTCACCATATGGAAGGGCATCTGCTTGCGCCGATGCTAGAGGAGCGGCCACCGGAATTTCCTTTTGTAGCACTATTGGTCTCCGGCGGCCACACGCAGTTAGTGCGGGTCGATGGCATCGGCCGCTATTCCCTCCTAGGCGAGTCTCTGGACGACGCGGCGGGAGAGGCCTTCGACAAGGTCGGCAAGATGCTCGGCCTTGAGTACCCCGGCGGTCCCCGCGTGGCCGCATTGGCGCTGGAGGGCACACCGGGTCTCTATCAATTTCCACGACCCATGACGAATCGACCAGGGCTAGATTTTAGCTTCAGTGGTCTCAAGACTTTCGTGCGTAATACGCTCGCGGAGGCCGCGGCTTCCGCGCCGGTGTCCCGTCAGGACAAGGCCGATATCGCGTTTGCCTTCGAAGATGCGGTAGTGCAGACCTTTATTATTAAGTGTCGCCGAGCCTTGCAACAGACTGGCTTGAAGACCTTGGTCATCGCCGGTGGGGTGAGCGCGAACTTGGCGCTGCGAGCGGGCCTGCAGTCCATGGTCGAGAAGGAGCGTGCGCAGCTGTACTATGCCCAGCCTCGTTTCTGTACAGACAACGGCGCGATGATCGCCTATGCGGGCACGCAACGCTTGTTGGCGGGGGAGACAAGCTCGCTCGCGTTAGATGTGAAACCACGCTGGCCACTGGCAAGCCTGCCGCCTTTGGGGCAATCGGCGTCGCAGTAGCGCAAACTAATCGGCAGTTAACATTAGGATTTTAACTATGGATATCGTCTATGTTCACGATCTGCGGATCGAAACAGTAATCGGAATATTCGACTGGGAGCGCGAGTGCAAGCAGACCGTAAGTCTCGACCTTGAGATGGGCACGGACATCCGTGCGGCAGCAGCGAGCGAAGACATTCATAAGACTCTCGACTACAAAAGCGTCTCGAAGCGCCTGATATCCTTCATTGAAGATAGTGAGTTTCTTCTGCTGGAGACTATGGCTGAGCGAATTGCGCAGATTGTACTGGAAGAGTTTCAAGTGCCATGGCTGCGTCTGCGCGTCGGCAAGCCTGGGGCTGTGACTGGCGCCAAAGACGTAGGCGTGATCATCGAGCGTGGAACAAAATCCTAAGGGAGTAGGCCGTCTTGCACACCGTGGCACTGAGTCTTGGCAGTAATATCACTCCCGAACCACAACTGCGCGAAGCACTGGATGCACTGCACGCGCGTTATGGACACTTACGCACCTCTTCTGTGTTCGAGAGTGAGTCGGTGGGCTTCGATGGCGCGAATTTCCTGAACATGGTGGCGCTCATTGAAACCGATGAGACGATCCCAGAGTTGACGCAATTCCTTAAAGACTATGAGGATGAGCATGGCCGTCAACGCGCCCGTCCTAAATTTAGCGGCCGAACCGTCGACATCGACATCCTGACCTTCGGCACAGCAAGTGGGTTCACCTCAGGTATTCAATTGCCCCGCGCCGAGATCGTCGACAATGCCTATGTTCTATGGCCATTATCTCAGGTCTGCTTCGATGACGTTCATCCCTTGACCGGCCAGACCTATGGCGCACTATGGACTGACTACGATAAGCGTAGGCAGAAGCTGTGGTCGATAGATTTTAAGTGGCAGGGGCGCTGGATCTCGCGCGCTGGTCTGCAGCCTTAAGCAGCAGCGCCTGCAAGCGCTCTAAGCCCAGCTCACAATCTTCCTCGACCTTCAGGCTCAACAAATCGTCGGCTCGCATCACCCCTTGATTCAGAGCAGCAATTGGTTTTCCAAGACGATGCGCATCACGGCAGATGCGAAACCCCGAGAACACGGTGAGCGACGAGCCCACCACCAGCACCGCTTCACAAGCCTGAACCGCATCGGTCACCGCCGCTGCAACGGGGCGCGCTATGGTGCCGCCGAAGAATACGACGTCGGGCTTGAGTATGCCCGCGCAGTGCGGACACTGTGGAACTTGGACGCTGGCGATCAGTTCGTCCGCGAGGTCGGCATCACCGTCAGGCCGCATCTGTACCATGTGCCCCTCTATACCGGGATTTGTTTCTCTAAGCCATTGCTGCACCTGAGTGCGCGGGAGTATTGCTTCGCAATCCAAGCACTGTACCCTGTCTAAGCTGCCATGCATGTCGATCAGGTCTCGCTGCCCTGCGCGTTGATGCAGGCAATCGACATTCTGCGTGATCAGTTGTCCTATCAAGCCGGCGCGCTCGAGATCTGCGAGTGCCAGATGCCCCTTGTTTGGAGACGCAAGCGCCATGCGAGGCCAACCCACCATACTGCGCGCCCAATAGCGCTGGCGGCTGTGTGCGGATTTTAGGAAGTCATTGTGTTGGATGGGCGTGGTGCGCAGCCATGTACCCTGTTTATCTCGATAGACCGGAATGCCAGAGGGCTCGCTTAAGCCCGCGCCAGTAAGCACTAACACTCGCGGGTGATCCAAGACGAACTGCGCTAGAGCCTCCATCTAGGCGCTCGCGGGGGGCATGATCTTCTGCCGTACGTGTTCGGCTAAACCCACACCAGCCTCTGACATGGTGAGGTAGGTCTGGTCGGCACCGGCCGCAATAATCTCGGCAGCCTCGTCCTCGTGCATGCTGTGAGACACGATCAGGCCTTCGAAGCCTGCTTGACGTAGCTTCTGTGTAGCAATGCGCTTGGCCTCGGCCTCGTTGAGGCTCAGTATTACTGCGCGCACCTTGCCGAAGTCTAGGCCCTCCCAGAACATCTGGTCCTCTGCGTCGGCGAAGAAGATATTATGGCCATCTTCTTTGTACTTGAGCACTCGGGCCGGGTCGGAGTCTAGTGCCACGATCTTGCAACTGTCTTGCAGATACTTATAGGCGGCAGTCCCCGTGCGGCCCATTCCCATGATAAGCACGTCGGCATAGCCGAGTGAGACAGGCTGTTCGTCTGGGTGGCGGATATTGCGCTCGAACGGAATCAGGCGCCGTGCTAGGCGTTCATATAACGGATGAGCAATGCGGTTTAGCGGCGCGGAGACTACGAAGGAGAGTGCCACAGTCAGCGCGAGAGGCACCATCCATACGGGCAATGCCACACTGGCTACGATAAGACCAAACTCGCTGTAGTTGGTCAGGCTAAGGCCGGACAGGAATGCGCTGCGGGCACGCAGTTTGAAGGCCACTAGTAATAGGAAGAACAAGGCGGCCTTTAGTGGCAGTAATGCCGTCATCGCAATCGCGAACCACCATGCGCTGGCGTCCGGGAGTCCGCCGATGCCAATCTCAAGGAAGAAACCCACAAGGAAGAATTCCTTAATACTCCACAGCGACTTGGATAGCTCGCCCGCACGCGGATGCTTGGCGAGCATCGCTCCGAAGACCAGCGCTCCGAGTTCGGAACTCAGGCCAACCAGTTCGAATCCATAGCCGCCAATCACCAAGGCTAGCAACAGGCCGAACAGGACTAGTAGGTCCTCATGACCACTGGCATCCATGAGCTTGAATAGGATCGGCCGGAGAAGGGGCAAGGCGAAGACACCAAGCGCCCATATGGAGGGTGTGGTGCCACTGGCAACACTCATCACCAATAGCGCGATAAGATCCTGCACCACGAGGATGCCGATGGCTACACGACCGTGAAAGGCACGTAGTTCGCGCTTAGTTTCCAATATCTTCGCGGCCAGTACGGTGCTGGAGAAAGACAGGGCGATGGAGAGGAGCAGGGCGTTGTAGAGGGTGACATCAAAGAACAGCAGAATTATTGGGGTATAGAACAAGGCAGAGAGCACGAAGTGCGAGATGCCGCCGCCGATGACTTCTGCCTTCACCAGATTGCGCACATTGAGCTTGAGGCCCACGGTGAATAGCAGGAGTAAAACACCAAGATGAGAGACATGGCTCAATATCTCGCCGCTTTCGTGGGGTAGACCGATGGTATCCGAGACGGAGGCGATGACGAAGCCTGCGGCGAGGTAGCCAACCAGAGGGGGTAGCCCGATAAGTCGTACTAGTAATCCGATACTGAAGGCAAAGCCTATCCAAACGGCTTCAAGCATCTAGGGCACCTTTTTCATAAGTTAATTGGGATGAAGGAATCGCCCTGTGTTCTGCCACCGTCGACACGAATCGTCTGGCCGGTGATGTAGGGCGCCTCTTCGGCAAGATACCACGCCGTGGCGGCTATTTCCTCACAGCTGCCCATGCGCTGTAGCGCTATATCGCGCACAATCGCGCGCTGCTCATCGCTTTGTTCTTTGTCGGATTGATCGTCTTCTGGCCACAGTATGGCGCCGGGGGAGATGCCATTAACGCGCACCTGCGGCGCCAACTCCCTGGCCAAGGCCTTGGTCATCATCTTTACCCCTGCCTTCGCAATGCTATAGGCCGGATAGTCCTTGCGCCCGCCGTCGGCGTGGATGTCGGTCATATTGATGATGCTGCCCCGGCGCTCTCGTAGGCTTGGCGCGAGAGCCTGTGCGAGGAAGAAACCGCCCTTGAGATTGCTGCCTATTAAGTCGTCCCAAGCCGCTTCATCTACGCTGCCGATTGTGCCGGGATAGAATCGACTGGCGTTGTTGATCAGGACATCGACGCGGCCGCGCCAGGCGATTGCCGCAGCGGCCAAATCGTGTACCTGCGACACTGCACACAGATCAGCCTGTAGACACATCGCGGAGTTGGGGCGCTGTACATTGAAGCCATTAACGAGATCGTGGGCCTGTTGTCCGGACTGATTGAAATGCACGATCACGTCATATCCACGACTGTGAAATAGGGTGGCTATTGCTGCTCCGATGCGTCGTGCAGCGCCAGTGATTAAGAGGACTTTACGCTCGGCCATGTTGCTCATGCAGCCTTCCCGATAGCTTTAGCGATAGCCTCGGTTCGGGCTTGTGCAATTGCGGCTTTAATTTTCTCAGGCCCCTTCTCTTCGGAGGGTGCAAGGTCTTTCAGCAGTTCGGCGATGTCGACAGAGTTGGCGGCCACTAATGCGCCGCGCAGAAAATCCGCCTGTGGATATTCCTTGTCTTCGAAACCGGTGCGCCCTCGCGAATCTGCCTCGCAGGCCAACAGGAATTGTGCTACTTGTTCGGGACGACGAAAGGCGTCCAGAGACTCGAACAGGCGCAGCATCGTGTCGGCGCGTAGCTCCATAGCGCGGTGGCAATGGGTGTGAAACTTGCTGACTAGGCGGGCCACTTGCTGATGCTTCTTGGGCACACGCAGGCGCGCGCACACCGCGTCGATTAATGCGACGCCCAATTGCTCATGGCCATAATGATGGGGCCAGTTGTCTTTTGGTGTTACGCCCTTACCGAGATCATGCATAAGCGTGGCGAAACGTACAACTGGTTCTTCACTTAGTTGCGCAGCCTGCTCCAAGCACATCATCACGTGCACGCCAGTATCGATCTCCGGATGATGCAGTGGTGGTTGGGGCACGCCGAAGAGGTTGTCCACCTCCGGCAGGATGATGTGCAGCGCACCGCAGTCCCGTAGGCTGCGGAAAAACTCGGCAGGTGCTACGCTGCGTAAGGCCTTGTCCATTTCCTGCCACACGCGTTCGGCAACCAGATGTTGCAGCTCGCCGCTGTCAGTGAGTTGTCGCATCAGGGTCATGGTTTCTTCGGCAATGCGAAACCCTATTGGCGCGAAGCGCGCCATGAAGCGGGCCACGCGCAGCACGCGCAGGGGGTCTTCGGTAAACGCCTCGGAGACATGGCGCAGCACGCGATCCTCGATGTCCTTAACGCCGCCATAGGGATCGACAAGATTGCCTTCGCTGTCTTGGGCGATGGCATTGATGGTCAGGTCGCGACGCTGTAGGTCCTCCTCTAGTGTCACGCTTGGATCCGCGTTGAAGGCGAAACCGGTATAGCCGGGGCCTGTCTTGCGTTCGGTGCGCGCTAGGGCGTGTTCCTCTTTTGTCTGCGGGTGCAGGAATACCGGGAAGTCCCGGCCAACTTGAGTAAAGCCCGCCTCTAGCATTTGCTCTACCGTTGCTCCCACGACCACCCAGTCGCGATCGGACTTGTCGAATCCGAGCAATCTATCGCGAACGGCGCCGCCTACGAGATAGGTTTTCATAGTTTTGACTCTGTCGTGGAATTGAGAGTTGGAGGTTTAAGTGTAGCGCGGGTGTTAAACACTGAACAACTTATGGTCTTCGAGTCGCATCATTGTCAGTTCGCGTCCCCACACGCAACCGGTGTCGAGTGCGAAGACATGGGGGTTGCCGGTGTGGCCCTCTAGTGCCGCCCAGTGACCGAAGAGGATGTTAATGGACGGGGTCAGTTTTTCAAACTCGAACCAAGGTTTATAACCCTCTGGCGTGAATAGCAGTCCTTCCTTCACTTGCAGGTCGAGCTTGCCGTTTTCGCTACAGAAACGCATGCGCGTAAGGTAATTGGTGATGACTCTTAAGCGATCATAGCCGGTGAGTTTGTTCTTCCAGCGTCGTGGCGTGTCGCCATACATATTGGTTAAGAAACCGAAGTAATCAGGCCCTTGCAGCGTGAGCTCTACTTCCGCGGCGAGCATCAGTGCTTTCTCGAGTGTCCAATTTGGTGCGACACCAGCGTGCACCATCAGATAGTTCTGGGGGCCTTGTTGAGTCTCTATGCATTCGTAATGGGCTAAGGGTTTGCTGCGCAGCCAAGTGCTAAGCTCATCGCAATCCGGGGCGTCGAGTAATTCCTGAAGCGTGTCTTTGTTGCGGTTGAGTGTCGCGCCGTAGTAGATGGCGAGGAAGTGGAGGTCGTGATTGCCCAGCACGATGCGCGCGTTGCTGCCCAAGTCGCGTAGGAAACGCAAGGTGTCGAGAGAGCGCGGGCCGCGATTGATTAGGTCGCCGACACACCACAGCTTATCCTTGCCGGGTTTGAAGTCAACGCTATCGAGTAATTTGCGCAAGGGTTTGTAACACCCTTGAATATCGCCTATTGCATAGGTTGACATAACACCCTTTGGCCTTTTTCTAATGCACGCTCAGTGGTCTGGAGAGTAGGAAAGCGGGAATTGGCGCCGCAAATTTCTCGCCGTCCTCGCTGAGCATCTCATAGCTTCCCTGCATAGTACCAAATCCTGTCGTTAGAACGGCACCGCTGGTGTAATGAAATACTTGGCCGGGGCCGATCATAGGCTGCTGACCTACGACACCGGTGCCGCGCACTTCTTCCACCTTGTCGTTATCGTCGGTAATGATCCAGTGACGAGACAGTAATTTTACCGGTTTCTCACTCTTGTTCTCGATGCCGATGGTATAGGCGAAAACGAAGCGATTATTCGCTGGGTCAGACTGCTCATGTATGTATTGCGTCTTGACGGAAATGTCGATGTCTTTGGGGACGATCTGTTCACTTAACATTGGACTCCTCCTGCGGCGCTGCCGAACGAGACTTTGATCTTGCTTGGCTGATACTGTCGCTGATTAGGGCGTAGTCTGCCAAGCTTAATTTCTCTGGGCGAAGAGTAGTATCGATTCCTAGAGCGCTCAAATCTGGCTCAGATATGAGGGTACTTAAACTATTTCTCAAGGTCTTGCGACGCTTAGTGAAGGCGATACGTATCACCTCCTGCAAACAGCTCACGTCGATCACTTGCACCGGCGGTGTCTTGTGCGGTGTCAGCCTAACGATGGCAGAACAGACCTTGGGCTGTGGGGTAAACGCAGTAGGGGGTACATCGAACAGATGCTCAACCTGGCAATAATACTGCATCATCAAGCCGAGCCTGCCGTAATTAGGGTCTCCCGCCTGCGCCGCTAAACGATGCACGACCTCTAACTGCAACATGAAGGTCATATCGCTTATCAGTGCTTGATAATTGAGTAGATGAAACATGCACGGCGTGGAGATGTTATAGGGCAGATTGCCGACTATGCGCAGGCTGTGGGGCTTGTCTGTCAAAGTGCTGAAATCGAACTTCAACACGTCACCCTGCTGCAGCGCGAAGCGGCTGTCATCGCCAAGCGTCTGCACTAGATAAGCGGCCAGATCGCGGTCTAATTCTACTGCATCGAGCTTGGAGCAGGTCTGTAAAAGATGTCGAGTCAGCGCGCCCTGGCCTGGACCGATCTCCACTATATGGTCGCTGTCTTGAGGGCGAATCGACTGCAGAATTTTCTGAATTATATTCTGATCGTGCAGAAAGTTCTGACCGAAGCGCTTGCGCGCCTGATGCTGAAAACCATCGTTCTGCAGATCAGCGCCTTTACTGCTGCGCTTTGACTTGTTGCGAGAGTCACTCACTTTGTTGGGCTCCTTCGCGGGTATAGCGGGCCATGAGCTGCGCAGTGGCGATAGCCTCTACTAGGCTGCCGGTCGACGCCTTGCCAGTGCCTGCGAGATCTAGTGCGGTGCCATGGTCTACCGAGGTGCGGATGATGGGCAGGCCTAGGGTGATGTTGCTGGCCTTGCCGAAGCCCTTGTACTTGAGCACGGGCAAGCCCTGATCATGGTACATAGATAATACTGCATCGGCATGGTCGAGATATTTGTCTGTAAAAAGTGTATCTGCGGGCAGGGGGCCGAGCAGGTGGATGCCTTGACCACGCATCTCCTCGAGTACCGGCTCGATGATGTCGCGTTCCTCAGTGCCCAGATGTCCCCCTTCGCCTGCATGGGGGTTTAAGCCGCACACGAGGATAGCAGGAGAGGCAATGCCGAAGCGCTTACGCAGATCGGCATCGAGGATGCGAATGATGTTACGTAAAAGGTCTTTTGTGATCGCCGCAGGCACTTTGTGTAAGGGCAAATGCGTAGTGGCCAAGGCCACACGCAGGCCCTCGGTGGCTAGCATCATCACGGTAAGCGGGACATCGCATTGTTCGGCTAAGAATTCTGTATGCCCGGTAAACGCGATGCCGGCATCGTTAATGACGCCCTTGTGCACTGGGGCGGTAACCATGGCATCCACAGCGCCGGAGCGGCAGGCCTCAATGGCGACGCGCAGAGTCTCCAGTACATACTCCGCATTGGCGGGATTAAGTGTGCCGGCCATGCAGGGAGCACGCAGTGCAACGTCTATAACGCTCAGTTCGCCAGCGCTATTAGCGCGAGCAGGGCTACTTGGGTCGAAGGGTCTGAGCGTGAGCGGTAGCCCGATTTGCGCGGCGCGGGCATAGAGCATGTCCGCGTCGGCGATTACGATTCGTTCGCTGTGTTTGTCGGCCTGTTGGGCCAAGGCGATGCAGAGTTCGGGGCCTATACCAGCGGGTTCACCGGCCGTGATGCAAATTCTGTCGATCACGGATTTCCTGCAATGCTCGGTGGGCTGATCTTCACATAGGCCTGCTCACGAATCTCGATAAGCCAGTTTTGCAACTCCACATCGAACTTGCGTGAGCGTAGTGTGTTTTCTGCCTGTTGACGGCTGAACTGGCGGCTCAAATCCTGCTCGCGACGCTCTAATACCTGCGCCACATGCCAGCCGTAGCTGGTTTTGAAGGGCTGGCTGAGTTCGTCTACGTCCATCTCGTTGATCACGGCTTCGAACTCTGGTGGCATGCCACCTTCGTTCGCCCAACCCATGTCGCCACCAGCCACTACTGAGGCGGAGTCGTCTGAATTCTGACGTGCGATCGCGGCGAAGTCTTCGCCGGCTTCTATGCGGTCACGCAAAGTCTGCGCTAGGGCCTTGGCCTGCTCTTCGGTACGAATCTCGTTTGGGCTGATTAGAATGTGGCGCGCGTGGGTCTGCTTTACGAGGCTGTTGAGCGCGCCGCGAACCTGAACTAGTTTTACCAAATGAAAACCGTTAGGGCTGCGGATGGGGCCGCGCACTTCGTTGGCCTTCATCGTAGGCACGATGTCCACAAATAAGCTAGGCAGGCCATCTGCCTTGCGCCAGCCGAGTTCGCCGCCACTGACGGGGAAGCCCGTTGGGGGATTAGTAGCTGCAGCGCGTTGAGCCACTTCGCGTACTTGCTCAAATGGAGTGCCGCTATTAATTGCCTCTAGCATCAGCTCGGCGAACTGCTCCTTCGCAGCGATGATCTCGGCGGGGTCATTCTCGCCTATTGGAATCAGAGTTTGGCTGACGAAATAATCCGGTGCCATGGAGACTCGGCCCATTTCGGAGTTCAGGAAGTTGTCGATCTCTTGGTCGGTAATATTGATACGACGATTGACCATGCCACGCTGCAGGTCGCGCAGCATTAATTCGCGGCGGATCTGTTCACGCGTGCTGACATAGCGGCCGGCAGCTTCGAGAGTGGCAACATAGTCGTCGAAACTCATGTTGTTCTGCTCGGCAATATTGCCCATCACACTGTTGATGGTGTCATCGTCGTAACGAATGCCCATGCGATTCGCCAGCTGCAACTGCAGGTTCTCTACAATTAGTGATTCGATAAGCTGTGTGCGCAACTCGCCCGCAGGAGGTAAAGGCTGACCGCCGTTGGCGGCATTAGCACGCACCTCATCGATTCGCTCGTCGAGCTCACTTTGCAACACTACGCCCTCGTCGACGATAGCAACAACTTTGTCGAGCACCTGACGCTGTGCGTAAAGATTGCTGGAGATTAGGGTTAGTAGCACTAAGGCGCTGCTGTATATCAATTTCATTCTATTCATTAGCTTCATACTCCTTAAAGCCCAGGATGCCGTCACTGAGCAGTCTGCTGATACCACCGCCACTAAGGTTGCCGAGGCCGTTGAGGGTCAGCTGAAAAAATACGCCGGTTTTGGTTTTGTCTTGCTGGAGGAAGAATTCGTCTTCGTCGATCCATTCCCTACCAATGAGGCGGATAGTGGCGCAACAATTACTGTATTCGACTCCTGCGAAGGTGTCCAAGTTCCGAGAATTGCTGTGATCATAGTGCCATCGACCCAACAAACGCCAATTATTGTTCAATGGCCATACCCCAGAAACGTCGGTTTGTTTGATGCGAGGGTCCAGTCCCGCTGGGATAGGGCCGTATAGATCCACCAATAAACGGTAGCGATAAGCGAGGTTGAAGATGTGGCTATCGTCGCTCTGATAGCGCAGCGCCATGCTGCCCTCGTCTACGCGTTGCTGGTCTTCGTTCCATTGTACATCGCTACTAGCACGCCATGTATCGCTGAACTGATAAACGCCCTCTGTGACGATAGCGGAGCGACTGGTGTCTCGTGGTTGGAGTGTGACCCAGGATTGGACCGGGCTATCCAGCGACACGATGCGGTCCTCGAAATAGAAGATTTGCCCGATGCTGATGCGACCCTTCTCTTCGCCGCGCGAATCGAGGAAGCGACTGCCGATGGCGGCACTAAGCTGGTTGGCATCACCAACGCGGTCGTGGCCACTGAAGCGGTCATCGCGGAACAATTGGCCGAAGCTGAAGTTGAGCTGGGCGGTGTCGAAAGTGGGCAGGAAGGACTGGTCCTGCTGCTCGCTGTATAGATAGTACAGGCGCGGCTCTAGTGTTTGGGTGAAGCCGCTGCGGGCCATCGGACGCTCGAATACAAGGCCGCTGTCTAGGCTGAACACGCCAACCCCGCGGTCGGGAGTGTCTTGGGTGCCTATAGCTTGTTGGTCGAGTGTCCAGCTAGTGTATTTGTATTTCGCTGTGGGCACGATGAAGCCTGCCTGACCGCGAATAGGGAAGCTGACACGTGGCTCGATGTGAGCGCGCGTGCCGGTGGCCAGAGCGCCGTTGTCGATCTGCTGCGCCGTGAGCTGGCTTGCATTCAGGCTGCGATCGAAGCGTACATGGTTGGCGTCTACGCCAAACTCAAGGCCGCCTATGCGCGACTCTGCGCCTAGCATTAGTTCTGGTAGTCGATCATAGGGGCGATTCAGATCGCTTGCGGAAATATAGGGGTCGATAATGTCGATGCTCTGCACACGGGTGCCGGCATACCACTGCGAGGCACGGTAGTTGAGCTGCCCGCGGCGCTGCAGATAGGTGCGGCTTGATACCGTCAGGCCATTACTGCCTAAGTCGCGGAAATAACGGTCGTCGCTGACCGCCTCGTAATCGATCTCGGTAGACCAATTCTCGCCAAGTTGCCCGTCGTGTTGAAAGCCCATGAACCAGCGTTTCTCTCGCGGTGGCGAGTCTGAGCCCAATACGTTCGCTGTGGTGGCGTCGAAGCTCTTGTCCTTGGGTAGCAGGGAAGCGCTAAGGGTGTTCATCGACCAATCCGCCAAGTAGCGGAACTCGCCGCTGGCCATGACGCCGCGATCGCCGATGAAACGTGGTGTGAGCGTTGCGTCATAATGCGGGGCTAAGTTCAGATAAATTGGTTGTGAGTAATCGAAGCCGCCGTCGCTAGTGGAGCCGATGCTAGGAGCGAGTAGGCCTGAGACGCGCTGATCGCCGAGGGGGAAGGGCACGGTATAGGGGTAGTGAAATACCGGCACGTCTTTGATGCGGAGCGTGACAGAGGTGGCGTGTCCGATGCCGGTCTTGGTGTCCAGAATCATGTTCTTGGCTTGCAGATTCCAAAATTCGTCACCCGGTTCGCAGCGGCTGAATTCGCCATTCTCGATGGCGAGCACCTCGCCCTCGCTGTCATAGATGATGACGTTCGCGGAGCCGTGCACGCCGTATTGGTGCAACACATAATCCGCGCGCTCAATGCGATTAACGCTGTTGCCTTGGTCTACGAAGGCCGATTCGCCGCGCAGCAAAACACCTGGCTCGCGGAACACGACATTGCCGGACAGCGTGATGGTGTCGGCCTCTTGGTCGATCAAGGTCGCGTCGGTGTTGTTCACAGTACGATTGCCCTGTTGGATCGCCACTGTGCCTTCGATGCTCACGGAGTTGTTATTCGTCTGGTTGATGCCGCCGGGAGCGGAGAACAGCGTGGCGGCGCCTTCGGGCTGCTCTTCTGGGTCTATTGGCGTGCCATCTACGCCTAAGCGCTGCGGCTCCACAAAGCCCCCGCAGCAATTGGACTCGACTTGGGCTCGTTGTGCCGCAGTCATCTGTTCTACGGGGATCCAGTCCAGTACGTTGCTGGCCTGTAGCGCATTTGCTGGCGCTGTATTAGTAGCAGCGGTGCTGGCGCGACGAGTCCCTGTGCGTGTGGCGATCGTAGGGCGCGCCGCCGCAGCATTCTCCGTACATGCCCAAGCTCCGCTAGCGTCTGCTCGACAAGTCCACTGTCCCGTAGTCGCCTCTTGAGCAAAAGCACTGGCGCCGGGCTGCAGCAATAGCGCGCCCGCGGAAATAACTAGGGATGTTTTGGTGTACAAAAGGCGTTTGCGAAACTGCATTGTTGCAGGCGATCCAATAGAATGGGGCGGTTTCCGAAGTCGACAGTGGTAAGGCAAAACGAAGGTTGTTGCGAATGTCGATTAATGAGTTTGCATAATAATTCATTAGGGGTTGGATAGAAACAGGGGATAGTGAGTCGCTATGGATCAAAGAAGGGAAGCGTTGGTCGCTTGGGCACGGCATTGCCTTGAGGATATGACGGGACATAGTCCGGTTGTGGGCGAGATTGAAATAGTCTCTGGCGATGCCAGTTTCAGGCGATATTTTCGGCTGCGCTTCGAGCGTGCGCTGCAGTGCGACCATGAGCTGGTGAGCGAGAATAAGCGGCAGTATTTGCTACAGTCACAATTCGTCCTAGTCGACGCGCCACCGGCCCATGAAGATTGTGAGCAATTTGTGCGCGTAGCCAGTTTGTTCCGCAGTGCGGGCGTGCTTACACCACGTGTGCTCGAGGTGGATTACGATAGAGGCTTCATGCTCCTGCAGGATTTCGGCGATGATTTGTATCTGCCAGCTCTGCAGGCGGGCGTCGAGGTCGACGCAATGTATAGAGCAGCGATGTCTTCACTCGTGCAACTCCAAGCACAGGGCGACACAGCAGGGCTGCCGACCTACGATCGCGCACTGCTGCGCAGAGAGCTCAACCTGTTCAATGACTGGTTCTGCGAGCGCTTTCTTGAGCTCATGCTGAATGAAGATGAGCGCGCGCTGATCGAGCGCACCTGGACATTCCTAGAGGATGCGGCCCTTGCCCAACCCCAAGTCTGTGTACACCGCGACTATCACTCAAGAAACCTCATGCTACTTAGCCCGGACCCTGAACTAAACCCGGATCAGTCACCTGGTGTTATCGATTTCCAAGACGCCGTTGTGGGTGCGAACACCTATGATCTAGTCTCGTTGCTGCGTGATTGCTACATAGTGTGGCCCGCCGAGCGAGTCCGCGGCTGGGCGCTAGAGTTTAGGGAGATGGCGCTAGCCGTTGGTCTAATAAGGAACGATTCTGAGCATGACGAGCAAGCATTCCTGCGGGATTTCGACTTGATGGGCTTGCAACGCCACTTAAAGGTTATCGGCATCTTCAGCAGGCTGAATCTGCGTGATGGCAAGTCGAGCTATATGGCGGATATCCCATTGGTTATCGACTATGTGCTGAAGGTGGCGGCGCAGCATCCGGAGATGAGTGAGTTTGTGCAGTGGTTCCAGAGCAAAATACTCCCGTTAGCGACCCCTAAACTTCAGGTTTTCGCGAAGCCGAGCACAGCACAATGAAGGCGATGATTTTGGCGGCGGGTTTGGGAAGCAGAATGCGCCCACTCACGGACACACTACCCAAGCCTTTACTGCAAGTGGGCGATAGGGCCCTAATCGAGTACCACATCTGCAACCTTGCGGCGGCGGGCATCACGGAAATAGTGATCAATCACTACCATCTTGGTGAAAAGTTAGAAGCGGCACTAGGGGATGGCAGCCGCTACGGCGTGACCATCGCCTACTCTCGTGAGACTGTGCGTCTGGAGACAGCGGGCGGCATAGTGAAGGCGCTGCCATTACTAGGCGAGGAGGCTTTCGCAGTAATCAGCGCGGACATCTGGACGGACTACAATTACACGAACTTAAAATCAGTAGATGGGGAAAATACCCTTGCGAGACTGATCATGGTAAAGAACCCGCCTCATCATCAGGCGGGAGACTTCGCACTCACGAGCGAAGGCCGACTAACAATCGCAGCGGAGGGCGCGGACACGGGCCTGACCTACAGCGGCATCAGCATAATGCACCCCAAACTCTTCGCACACCTACCCGAAGAACCCCTGGCATTGCGGCCAGTCCTAAACAAGGCAATTGCCTCGAACCTAATCGAGGCAGAAATGCACGACGGCCTGTGGTTCGATATAGGCACGCCAGAGCGCCTACTAGAACTCGATACCTATCTAAGAGAAGTTCTCTCGTAGGGCCAGGATCTTCAGTGATCTCTAGTGCTCCGTAGCGAGAGTGGGACCGCGATTGAACTCAGTTTGCGTTAGCGCTCCGTAGCACGAGTGGCACTGCGGCGTACTTCGCTGCTGGACACGCCGTGAAC
>CAJXUA010000040.1 GCA_913060695.1 uncultured Gammaproteobacteria bacterium
CCAATTGTCCCTACGTTAACGTGTAGTTTTTTTCTTTCGAACTTACTCTTCGCCATGTTGATTGCCTCAATTAATATTTCATTCGCCCTGCGACCATTCGGCCACTGCAGCAGCGTCAATTACACACACTTTACGAACCTGCACTTTCTTGCCAAGCGCTCTCATCACTCTAAGTGAGAAAGTCGCAAATCTGGTGCTCACATCCGGATTTGAACCGGAGACCTCTTCATTACCAATGAAGTGCTCTACCTCTGAGCTATGCGAGCCAGACACTAGTAATAAACAGTCCGAGCCTAATTCGACGTCCGGGTAAGCGGCCAGACTTCAGCTGCCAATTCACCTACCTCGGCAGCTTTTTCCTCAAGATCTGTTTTTAAATAAATAGATTCGCCAATTCCCTGCGCTAACCTTTTAACTCCGCTTGACCGACTAATACGCCTTCAAACTGGAGCGGGTAGCGGGAATCGAACCCGCGTAACCAGCTTGGAAGGCTGGTGTTCTACCGCTGAACTATACCCGCAGCGACCAAAAGCCTTGTCAAATCATGCCTTTAGATGGTGGAGGGGGGTGGATTCGAACCACCGAAGCTCGCGCGTCAGATTTACAGTCTGATCCCTTTAGCCACTCGGGAACCCCTCCTACAAGAGCCCCAAAACCTCTTCAAGGAACCTGGGTGTCTTATTCAGAGGCGGCATTTTATGGGAATTGCGGAGTATGTGCAATCGTTTCACAGAGTTTTTCTCCCGCGTCTATATATGAGCGGGTAAGACGCATCTGCGCCCAATGCCGAGCAAATTCCGCCTCAGTTTCGATATTCTCAGCGAGAACCCATGCCTCACTGACCTGCTTTTCCTCTGTCCTCACGACAACTTGATAGCCCAGACCCAGCATTTGCTGCTGAACATTGAGGGCGTTACGCTGCTCGCTGAACAAACCTAGGGCGATCGAGTTCTCCAGCTCCCCGCGTGGCACCAGATATGTATCGATGGCCAGACTGTTCGCTGCGAACGCTGCGCGAAGGGTTTCCTGGGTGCTAGTAGCAAGTTCTCGCGATGCGAAAGGAGGAAGGAATACGCGATAGTCCGGAGCGCCAGGCACTTGCCGTACATCAACGCTTAGACTCATTCGCTGCGCATGAGTGTTGGCAAAATTGCGCGCATCATCCTCATTACGAAACGGGCCGATCTGCGCGCAATAGAGAGCCTGCACGACACTAGGCGAATCTTTCACTTCGGGCTCTTCGGACTCTTCCGGCACAGAGGCAGGCGTGGACGCTTGTTGACGCTCGGGATAAGGACGCAATTGATCTGACGCGACCTCGCTTAACAATTGCACACTCTCCCCTCCATCTGCCACAAGTGCCGGCACGCGTGGCTCTTTCGTGACGGGCACGAAAAGATTCCACGCGAGAAACGCTAGGTTAGAGAAAAGCAGCCCGAAAACAACACCACGCATAGTAATTCCTGAACCAAATTCGTTTAAGGCAAAGCTGCCGAGAGCCCCTCAAGGACCAAATCTGGAGCCACCTCATGGGGCACCGAGCGCAGCTCAAGCTGAGCGGAGAACAGTTGTGCATCACCCCCTGTTAAATACAGGGTACCTCCAGACTTAAGCACCGACTCGCTCAGTGAGATCAACCACGCCACCGCCATGCTCAATATGCCGTTATGGATGGCTGCCCCGGTCGACGAGCCCGGGAAAGTCTTTTCCCACACAGGAGGCTCTGGCAAGCGAATCGCAGTGCTTTTCAGCAAGCTCGTGCGCTGCATCGCGAGACCGGGAACAATATAACCCCCAAGATGCTGACCGTCAGCTCGCAACAAATCTACCGTCAGCGCGCTGCCCGCATCTACGATGCAGCACGCGCCATTCCCACGGGCCTTTGCGGCCAACATCGTCAACCATCGATCGACACCAAGGCTTTCGGGTTTCGCATACGCCGTTATGACACCCGCCGCCTGTAAAGATGACTTAGCGAACTCTGCCTCGAGCCCCCAGCTAGCCCGAATTCGCGCCTGCAACTGCTCTTTGAACTGAGCATCTCGAACACACGCGACACGGACACGCTGCGGAGCGCCCAGCTGCTTAGCGAGCCCATCGAAAGCATCCTCGCTCCCCTGCACTCCGCGCGCGAGTAATCCACCCTGCGTATCGACACTGCGCCACTTTAGACGCGTATTCCCCACATCCAATTCAAGTATCATACGGTAGCACCTTTGTGCAGAGGCCGCAGGCTCGGCGTCAACTCACCCCCGGCAATAAGCGCTACGCCAGACTCTGTCTCCAACAGCAATGCACCTGTTTCGCTTACACCCAAGGCTCGTCCGACGCGACGCGACGCGCCACTTATAATTTCTACATCCCTTCCTTTATATACATCTATATCGTTCCAGCGCGGCTGAAAGGCTGCGAAGCCATGTTTTGCAAAGACCGCCAAGCCAGCGGTCAAGCCCTTCACTAACTCTGCCACGATTCGACTGCGATCGGGGGCAATCTCAAAATTCGACGCCAGATCAGTAAACGCTTGATCAATGGCCGCTGCGCTAGAGCAGGGCATCTTCACATTGATTCCGATTCCGATAACAACCTTGCAAGACCCTTCAGCGTCTCCGCTGATCTCGAGGAGTATCCCGGCGAGTTTGCAGGAGTTGAGCAAGATATCGTTCGGCCATTTCACGCCCAGCCCCTGATAGCCGCAAACACGCAAAGCATCGACCACCAAGATAGCCACGGCAAGACTTAAGCCCTCAAGAGCTGCCATGCTCGATTTAAAAGTCCATAGCATGGATAGCGAGATATTCGCCCCTAGTGGGCTCACCCACGCCTTGCCTCGTCGCCCCCGGCCATTCGCCTGATGCTCCGCCAATACAAGATAGTGACTCCTACCCTCCTGCCCTTTTCGCATCGCATCGGCATTGGTGGATTCAGTGGAGAACAATAAGTCAATATGTCCCGACCACAAACGCCTGTCTCCCCCTAGCAGCTCCAGAATTCGAGCCACGGACATCAGCTCCAAAGACCCCGGAAGGCGGTAACCCTTACCTGTCACCGAGTGAATCTCGATACCCATGCAACGAAGGGCTTCTACACCCCGTCCGATAACCGTGCGCGTAACCCCCAACTGCCGCCCGAGGCTAGCACCTGAGTGAAAAGAACCATCAGCAAGGGTCTGAATTAGTGGACGTAGGTCCATACAAGGCTTCCAAAAAAGGTATCGAACACGCTAGCGAATTACGCTCGGCGCAACACAGACAAACTACCTCAATCGAGACAGCCTAAGGTGCGTTCGAATAATTGGGGGTAAATTCTACAGAGAATGCAAACAAGTTGAAAACTTGTAAAGCATGATATTAGCGACGCTTATTTAAGCTCACTAACTCGCATCCAGGCGATGAACATCTCGTCCCAGACTTGATCACCCCAGCGAACCTCTTGAGAAGGATCTGGATTGAGAGCGTTATTTGCAGAGTTATCGAACGCCCCCTCTGACACAATTACAGTACCTGCCGGAAGCAGTTTGGGCTGCTTCAAACGGTAAATCATCTGCCAGTTGTGCTGGAAATTGGGAATCGACAAGATATCTTCTCGCGTGCCGTCTGGGTACTCTGCCCAATACTTCACTCGCTTGCCCCGGTAGTGCATATGTGGCGCAATATTGTAGAGATAGGAATCTTTAACAATAGTGGCACGGGCCATTACATCGAAGTCTGAGTCGCCAGGCGGAATGACAAACTCACCGTTCATTATAGCGGTGCGAGAAAGGGGAAACTCAGGCTCTTCGTCTTGAAAATACAGACCGATGCGCGTGACATCCGTTACAGGGCGCCCAACGGTGGTGTAGTGGAACTGCACCATGAAGCGCATGTCCTCTTCGAGCAAGACGCCGGTATTATCATCGAACTCGACGTAGTCTCGACCGGGCGCATAACCGCCGAAATTTGTTCGACTACCACCCCCACTTGAGTTTTGCTTTTGCTGCTTAGAGTCTTGGGTGTATGCAACCACGTGGTGCAACACAGACTTGTCGCCTATGTCGAAGGCGTAAGCACGCACCCATCGATCGCGATCCAAACCGATCTCAACGGGAATGAACTTATAATCCAGCGCTCCGGTAGCAGGTATTTCTTGAGCGGGAAACTCTACAATCAAGTCAGGTTCGCCTAACGCCCATCCGGAGGCCTGCGCCTCTAGCCGCGTTAACGGGTCGTCCGACCCACCTATCTCTGCGCCACTATCGATCCAACTCACCAAGGTTCGTTTCTCACTATCGGAAATTGAGTGCACGTCGGTGAAGTTGTCTAAATAAGTATCGTCGATCTGCCCTGGGGGCATGCGCATGGTCAGCAATGTTTCGCGCATCATCTCAGACCAGCCACTTACCATTTGATGGCTATCCATAGACCAAGGCGCTACACCACCATCGCGATGGCAGGACACGCAACGTTGCTCCAAGATCGGCACCACGTCGCTTGCATAGGAAACCGAAAGCTCAGACGTGAGATCTTCGAAGGATATACTCTGCCCACCCTCCCATAACACATCAGGCACTTCGGGACCATTTAGCGTCACTGCAGAGAGTACTTCGTCGAGATAATTACGTGAGATTGAATCGCTCGTCTTTTTAACAGCGGCCACAGCACGACTATCGATAGCGCCACGATACAAGAGCTGCATGCGGATAGGATCAATAACTAGCACTTCGCCCGTACGGTCGATCTTCAGTGAATAGGAAACGAGCTGAGAGGTATCCATCAGTACTGGGATGTCGTCGCGGTGACGGCCAAGTGACTCTGCGACTCGCGCTCGGGTTTCCCCTAGAGTTGCATCGACCATCATGAAAGCGATATTCCGGCCCTCATACTTATCTTGCAAGAAACTCAGCTTATCGACTGCCCCGGAGGTTGCATCGCCTTTACTACTATAGGAGTACAGCACCACCGCCTGATAATCTGAGTACTGGCTAAGCTGGTGAAACACACCTTGATGATCTATTAGCGCAAAGTCGCCCACAGCACGGACCGGGGAGGCCTGAGCTGGACAGACGAAAATAAGCAACGATATCAATAGATAAATAGACTTCATGACACCTTGAGTGTTTATAGCTGACAAACAATTATAGAACAGCAAGTTGACAAGACTAGCTCAGCTCATTGAAAACAATGTAATTCTTTGTAACGCAACACCTATTGAGAGCTGCGTGCGCAGCAAGTGCTAGTAATACAAAAAGGCGCCCCGAGGAGCGCCTTTTTGTTAGCTAGCCCTATTAGCGGGCATTACTTACCCGTTTCGTAGTACGTCCAGTAACCGATAAACATCTCTTCCCAGCTTTGCAGTCCGAACGTGATGCGCTTGTCTGGATCTGGGTTGGCTGTGTTGAGCTCTGAGTTATCGAACGCTCCAGTTACATGCACCTTAGTGCCAGCCGGAAGCGTCTTCGCTTCGCTCAACTGATATGTGGGTTGCCATGCGTAGCTGTAGTTAGGAACGCTCAGCAGGTCTTCCATAGTGCCATCTGGGTATTCCGCAGAGAACTTCATGTCTTTACCACGGAAGTGCATGTGTGCACGTAGACCGTTCACAACCACTTCATTATCAAACACATAGCTTGCATGTACTTCATGGTTCGTCGCATGTGGAGGAATTACGAAGTTTGCAGACACAGAGCGCGTGAAGTTCTCGTGTGCAGGCTTCTCGTCGTAGAAATACATGCCGAGAGTTGTCTCGTCAGAAGTAGCACGACCATTGGTGGTGAAGTGCAACTGCATAGACAATTTATGGCCAGCAGGAATCAGGACACCGGTATCCTGTGGGAAGACCATCGCCTCTACCTTGCCAGGCGCATAACCTTCGAGGAAGCGACGAGCAATAGAGCTCTGGTCAGCCTCACCACCGTTGAAATCTTCAGCCGGGGCAGTCACATAAGTTAGCAGGTGGTGAAGAACAGTCTCGTCACCTGGGATGAACTGAACCGCTTTTACCCACTTGTCTTCGTTAAAGGGCAGATCAACATCGACGTTGATATAGTCCATCACACCAGTTGCGGGAATCTCTTGAACAGGAGTCTTAACGACGAAGTCTGGCTCGCCTAGCTGCCAAGATTTCACGTCTTGATACTCGAGGTTGCTCAATGGGTCTGCAGAGAACGCACCCTTTGGCGCACCCGCGTCGATCCAGCGCACAAGAGTCTGAAGTTCTTCATTGGAGATGTAAGCCGCATTATCGAAATGGCCGATTGCTGGATCTACCTGCATTGGAGGCATACGCTTAGTCATCAAGACTTCACGAATCATTGGCGACCAGCCCTGCAACATCAGGTGGCTATTCATCGCAAATGGACCAATGCCACCCTCACGGTGACACTCAGCACAATTTTCTACGATGATCGGTGCAACTTCAGTTGCGTAATCAGGCGCAGCAGACGCCATAGTTGGCTTAGGCGCAATGTTGAGATCACACCCAGCAACATCCATGTCCATAGTGTTCTGGACAGAGTCGCTCTGAGCACTAGTCAATGTTGCGGTCAAATGATCGCCAAACGGACCACGATAAAGAACTGACAAATTCTGAGGATCTAGAACCAGCACTTCGCCGGCTTGAGAAATGCTCAGTGTCTCAGCAACGAGTTGCGAGCTATCTAAAAGAATGGGAAGTTCGATGCCTTGATCTTGAGCAGTCTTACGAATCGCAGCAAGGTCGTCCTGCGCGGAGTTGATCATCAAGAACGCGACATTCTTGGCTTCCCACTCGGCACGTAAATCTTGCAGCTTAGAGGCGGCCAATTGGCTTGCAGCACAGCTGTTAGATTGAGAAAGCACAACAAGGGCTTCCTTGTTGCGATATTTACTAAACTGGTGAAAATCGCCGTTTTGGTCCAGAAGCGCAAAGTCTCCGGCACGTTCTGGCGCTGCAATTGCAGAGACGCTGATGGCACCTGCAATAGCAAAGGTGGAAAGAATACTTAGGGACTTCATAATGGGCACTCCAGTATTAAATTTAACTTACTCAGTCTAATCGAGCTAGCGCTCGAAATCTTCAAAAAAACTGGCGGCTAGTGTAACGGTTTGAAACGATTTACAACAACGCTTACGCTCTCATGGCGATAGAGTGGCCAATACTCTCGACGAAACGCATGAAATTTTTCTCAAAGCCACTGCATTAGGACGATTCGCGGTCCAATTGACGGCGCGACACACGAAATTCGCGGGTTCAACACCTCAAAAAGACAAGCGCATTGGATTCGTTTACATTGCGCATTTGAAGGTCTCGACGCAAAAAATTACAAGACAGGAGAATTCACCATGCTAAATGGCAAACGTCATGGCTTATTGCTTGGCACTATTCTAACACTTAGCCAGCTCAGCAGCGCGGCACTGGCACAGCTAGATAACCCCAACGTTGTCCCAAACCCCTATCAAGCCGTAGAGAATGTCTGGGCACCACTGCCCGATGACCGCGAATGGGGCGCTACAAGCACTGTATATTACGCGGGTGAAGGCAATGTATGGGCTGCAGAGCGCTGCGGCGGGAATAGCAATTGCCTCGACACACCAGAGCTAGACCCTATCTTCCTGATCGCCCCTGACGGACGCGTAATTAAAAGCTTCGGCGCGGGACTTATCGTATGGCCACATGGCATACATGTGGATTTCGAAGGTAATGTTTGGATCGCTGATGCCCGCGGCGACGCTGCCCGCATGAAGGGCCATCAAGTCCATAAATTCAGCTCCGAAGGCGAGCTACTGATGAGCCTTGGTCTCCCTGGGGTCGCGGGTAAAGGCAATAACATCTTCGACCAACCCAACGACGTATTAGTGGCTCCAAATGGGGACATCTTCGTCGCCGATGGTCACTCCTCAAATGGCAACAACCGAATCGTTAAATACAACAGCGAAGGCCAGTACCTTATGGAATGGGGCGGCAAAGGCACAGGCCCTGGCCAGCTCGATGTGCCTCACGCCCTTGCCATGGACTCCGCAGGACGCCTGTTTGTCGCAGACCGAGGCAACAGCCGACTACAGATTTTCGACCAGGAAGGCATCTGGCTCGCAACGTGGACACAATTCGGGCGCCCTAGCGGCTTGTATATTGATGCTAACGACACACTCTACTCTGCGGACTCGGAATCGAATACAGGGCCAGGGCGTAACCCAGGCTGGTATCGAGGAATTCGTATTGGAAGCGCAGAAACAGGTTTTGTAGAGGCGTTCATTCCAGACCCGAACACCGGAGAGGCGAACGGAACTAGCGTTGCAGAAGGCGTAACAGCAGACGAAGACGGCAATGTCTACGGCGCTGAGGTTGCACAGAGAGCTCTGCGCAAATACGTCTTGCAACCTTAAGCAATCAAGCTGATCCTGCCTAAGTGGGCAAGATCAGCGCAAGTTTAAACCTGCGTGTTCTTAGGCGCGCTAGCTAACGTGGGCGCGAAGAAACGACCAAATAGGTTTTGCATCAACCAGAGCACAACGATCGCAATAATTAGCAATATTCCCCACTGAGTCAACGAGACGTAAAAGGCCCTGTTGATGACGGGAAAACTGATGTCGTAAGCCATTAGCGTGGTCCATCGCTCTGCCATCCAGTGCCAAGCACTATGTGCCACCAACGCCGAAAGAATGATCACCCCCATGCGCTCCGCGACGAAGTAGCGGAATAACAGCACCAGTAGCGGCACAACAATACAGAGCACCAACATCTGCCCGAACTCAACCCCGACATTGAAGGAGAGCAACGCCGTTAGCAGGTGACCGCCCGCGAACTGCATGCTCTCGGTCAGAAGAAAAGAGAACCCGAAACCGTGGATAAGCCCGAACCCGAACGTGACCATCCAGCGATTCTCTTGCCTGAAACCAATAATGTTCTCGAAAGCCATGTAGACGATGGAGACCGCAATCAGCGTCTCGATCAGTGGTGGGAACCACAGCGCAGAGGGAACCACGCCGAATAACGAGGAAATCAAGGTTATCGAATGAGCCACCGTAAATGCCGTAATTACGGGAAATAACGCGCGAATATTTCGAAACGGTATAACCAAACACAGCAAGAACAAAATGTGATCGGTTCCATCGAGAATGTGTTCGAAGCCCATGACAATAAACCGCCAGGAAGCTTGGAACCAACTAGGGTCCAGACTCACCAAGCCAGGATTGCCAACGAAGCTGAAAGGACGTTCGGCGCCTGATGGCAGCACATAGCGGATGACCGTATTGGTTTTAACTCCGAGTATAGCGAGGCGTGAATCGACAGCAAAACGCGACTCCGCAGAGTCAATCGGGAAGGTAATGAGGGCATCGAGCAGCCCTTGTCGCCAGTATAGATTCACAGAATCATCCAGTTTCGGGCTCTGAATATTCGCCAAAGCCTCTTCGAAACTACCAAATGAGCGGTCACCGGGCAGGGAGACGCGCACATTGCGCACCTCATACTGCTCTAACAAACGGTCGCCCTCGAAAAAATGGATATTCCCTAGGATGTAAGTATCGACAGCAGTAAACAGTGTGGGGTCAGCTTCGGAGAAGATGAGAGAGCCCGGCACGCCGCGTTTAGGAAAATCGATCTCGCCGAGCGCGTCCATCGGCACCCGCAGTAATACCGATAACTGATTGCCCTCGGGTTTTACGAAAGTTTGCACCGATACCGATAATGGGACATCGTCCGCGAATGCGGCCTTACTCGACCAGAATACGGTGAGCAACAACACTAATAAGAAGCACCACAGGGCAAGACTCGAGCGGCGCAACTGCTCTATAGGCGCCACAGCCGTCAATATCACCGGCTTATCTTTCTTATAATTCTCGTTATCCAAGTCTCTACCCTCTCTAGTTTTTCATTATAGCGACACGCCAAACACCAGCATTTATAGGCCCCGCGGACAATTGTAAGTATTTGTAATCGCACCCTTGAAATCGCGGAATCTGAGTATACTGTCTCGGTAGAAGTGAGTATACTGCCAGCCGGTCTAAAAAAAACGAAGCCTCAGAAGAGACTTACCCCGGAGGGAAATAAGAATGACAAGACAACTTAAATATGCGGCAGGAGCCACGTTTGCACTGGGTTTAGTAGCACTTGGTGTAAGTCAATCGCAACTGCAGGAACCTGCAGAAGCGGCCAGCAATATGGTTATGGCGCCTACGTTTTTGGTCGATCCATATTGGCCTAAGCCACTTCCAAATAACTGGATTCTAGGCCGCACTATCGGCGTTGACGTCGATGCACGCGACCACGTATTCATCGTTCACCGCGACCAAGACTCCATGTTCGGTGGCGCAACAGAGATCGGCCTTAAGCTTGGCGTCAGCGGTTGCTGTACCCCAGCACCACCCATCATCGAGTTCGACCCTGCTGGTAACGTCGTTAATGCTTGGGGCGGCCCAGGTGACGGTTTCACTTGGCCTGCGTCTAACCACGGTATCGACGTAGCTCCTAACGGCAACGTTTGGATCGGCGGTAACGGCGGCGGCGATTCCCACGTTCTTGTATTCACTGGCGACGGACAATTCGTTGCAGAATACGGCGAGCCAGGCAATGCGGCTGACAGCAACAGCACTACTCACTTCTCACAAGTTGCAGAGATCGAAGTTGATCCACAGACTAACGAAGTATATCTAGCTGACGGTTACGGCAATAAGCGTATTGCAGTACTCGACGCAAACACTGGCGCATTCAAGCGCTACTGGGGTGCTTACGGCAATCGTCCTGAAGACGGTCGCGTTGGTTACACTCCAGGCGAGCCACTGCCTACACAGTTCCGCGGCCCAGTTCACTGTGCCACACCATCTAACGATGGATTGCTGTATGTCTGTGACCGCGGTACTGACCGTATCCAAGTCTTCCGCAAAGACGGCACTTACGTAAAAGAAGTACAAGTTGCTCCTGAAACGTTGAACCAAGGCTCTACTTGGGACATCGACTTCTCTAAAGATGCAGAGCAGAAGTACCTATACCTCGCCGATGGACAAAACTTCCGAGTTTACATCCTAGATCGTCAGTCTCTAGAAGTTCTCACTAGCTTCGGTCACGGTGGTCGTGGTCCTGGTCAGTGGTATGCACCGCACAGCCTTGCTACTAACTCAGCTGGCGACATCTTCACTACTGAGACATATGAAGGTAAGCGTGTTCAGAAATTCGCCTACCAAGGCATCAAAGAAGTTCCACGCGTTCAAGGCGCGGCATGGCCTGCAGACAAACTGTAAGCTAGAGCACTTCTTCTCCCTTACTTAGGGATATCTAAAAGCCACCACTTGAGTCTCAAGCGGTGGCTTTTTTCATTGTTGGTTGAATGCATCGCGTATTTAAATTAAGTTTGCATTCAGCTTACATACCTCACAATAATCACAACGTCACAAGAATCTTTTGGAGTCCCTATGTCTTTTCGCCGTTTCTTCGCTGCAATGCCAATGCTTTGTATTTTGTCCTTTTCAACCGTCAGCTTTGCTGAGGATATCGAGGTCAATTTCACCTACACGCAAGATCCTCAAGTTGATTTCAGCAAGGCACCAAAAGGCTCACTTAAGATTGCTAGCTTTACAGACACACGTGACGGCGATGCCACACTTATCGGTAGCTATAACGCCGAGAAGCCCGTTGCAGAGATAGTTCATGATGCATTGAGCCAAGCCTTTATAAAAGGTGGTGCAGGGCTAGTTGAAGAAGGTCAGAGCCTTACGCTAAACGGCGAAGTAACCGAGTTTTCCGTTCAGGACAAAGCGGGTGAATTCGATGTCACTGTGCGCGTTCATGCGACTCTGCGCGCAGGCAGCCGCACCGCCTATGACACCGTTATTTTCGGACGCGCTAGCGCCGCTGAGCTCGATGCTGCAATTCATGGAGCACTAGAAAAACTGATCACGTCTTTGATTTGGGACGATTACTTCCTAAATGAGGTCATCTAAGAACAAACCCTTAAAAACAATAAATGGAAGGAAGCTCGCTATGACGCCAATCATTCGTAAGATATTAGTTTGCACAGCATCTCTAGTCTTAACAATTGGCGTCTTGAGCGCGCCGAACTCAGCACAGGCACAAGACGGGAAAGTCTTTGAGCTGCGCACCTATACCGCGACCCCGGGCAACCTCGATAAGCTACTAGCGCGCTTCCGCAATCACACCATGCGCATTTTCGAGAAGCATGGCATGACGAATATTGGTTATTGGGTGCCTACGGACGAGGAGGAGTCATCGAACACATTGGTCTACATTCTAGCCCATGACAGTCAAGAAGCCGCTAACCGTTCTTGGCAGGCATTCTCGCAAGATCCTGAATGGCAGAAGGTCAACGATGAATCAAATGCGGATGGCCCTATCCTGCAGGGTGTTGTACGCAAATACATGACGACGACAGATTTCTCGCCCTTAAAATAATCGCAAGCTGCGAGGCCGCCAAAGCCTCGCAGTATTCTTAGCCGTACGCCATCTCCAACATTTCCAACACACCGCTTACTTGGATTACCCAATAAATAAGCGCGACTACTATCACTGTCGAAGAAGTTCCTAGCGCGACAAGCTCTAGTCGATCCATTCCTTCTTTCTTACTTTCTGACGAATCTTGCATCTTAGAACTCCCAGCCCTAGTCGAGGCAGAAATACTTTGTTATGAGAAACCGATCCAGCGTCCGGTGGCTGCAACAGAAAACCAGATGATCAACGAAGCCACAGCAACAGACTTCAACACAATTGGATTAATACTCGCGTGTGGCCGCTTGAGCAGTGGGCGCTTGATAGCGAATACGAAAATTATACCCGCGAGCAATGCTGACATCTTTGCCCAATAGAACGGGTTGTAATACATCCGAGTAGCAACGGCGGCCGCCATAAAAATACCCGTCGAAATGATGACAATTAGCGCCACTCGAAACCACTTATGCGCATTTTCTATCACTACCTCGGAAGGAACATCTTTCAACATCACATTGAGCAAACGCAGATCCGTTACTAATACGGTGCCGCCTAAAAGTGCCAGTGACATCAAGTGCAACGACTGCCCCATGGCATAGACTCCACCATAGGTCTTACCTATAGACCCAAGCATAGAGGTCTCTGCCCATTCAAAAAAAGTTAATAATTCCACGCTTCTCTCCCCCTATAGTCGATATGGCGATTACTCAGCCATGCATCCAGCCGCCCAAGCAATCAAGTCTGATTGAACTCGATAACAATCGTACCAATCATAGGCAATTAGTCGCCCCGTGGTGACGACGCCGGCCCACAAGCCCAGAGAGAAACCCGCTGCATAGCGTAAACGCCGCGGAGCTTTGGGTTCGTTGTCCCAAGTTGCGACAGATTCGTTCATCTTCTTGTGGAAAAGCCACGCGTTAATTGCCGCAGCAAAAAGGAGTACAAATTTGATACGGAACCAGATGCTCTGTGTAGTGCGCACCGGAACCGCAAAGAATAGAAGTAAACCTGTGATTATCATAATCGTGAAGCCGATCATCATAGGAATATTGAGTCGAGCCGCGATTCGCGACGCCGGAACATTAGTCAGTGTGAGGCCAAGCATGCGCATATCGATAATGAATAGCATGCCTAGAGAAATCATTAGCGCGACAACATGGGTAGACTCCACCCAATTGTACATATAGTAGGACTCGTGCAGCCGTGTGCTCAATTCAAAGGTATCGAGCCACTGCGCGAAGTCGAATAAAAGTTGGTTTAGCACGTCGTCCCCCCACAGGTACTTATTGTTTTTTTGACCTCATGCGCGCCTTAAGCGGCCGCTATAACATAACACAGAACTTCACAGGCTTGACTAGTGCCAACGGTGCCCTAACGCAATAAGCGCTCAACTTAAAGTGCAGTGGAAAAATTCGTGCAACACTCATCGCTTTGGCGAAAGCTGCAGCTCCAGCGGGTACTGGCTCTTGAGGTAATCGAACAAACTTGCAAGGAACAAGATTACACCACCCATCTCCATGCCTTCCTCTACAGGCGTCCACAGATTGTAGCCCAAGGTATCCAGAGCATCGTCGTATAGATAAGGCTCTGTGGCCAACTCGACGCCGATTGCACCGCCCACGAAGATTGCGCCAGACATCATAAAACGCACTGCGACCGGGGCTGGAAGAGAGGACAGAAACTTCAGATAAGCAATGCCAACTACTAGTGCCACGATCAAGCCCGGCACAGCCCATGAAGTTTCGGTGACCGAGTTTAGGGTCTCATGAAAGCCTGCAATCTCATCCGCAGACATGAAAGCGAAGCCAATTCCTAAACCAAGCCAGTAGACGGCATAGCGGTCTTTGCAACGTTTGCTTAGGTGAGCAATAAGGAACAGGACCACAGCCGTTAATAATAGAAGACTAGAGGAAAACCAGGTGGGCACGCTCTCCTCTTCATCTACGTCGAAAAGCTCACGCAAGAGCCAAGGGAGTTCGACAAAACGATAGTGCATCACGGTGAGGACTATATGGATAAGGAGTAGCGAAACACAGCTAACCGCGAGCCCCTTAATCAAACGATCCGTGGAGAATGTGAGATTTACTGTGCTGGGTTTTGCCATAAGTCGCAATCTTCGGAAAATAGAGTGGATTTTTGCCTATCTAGCGACCGATTATAGACTTAGCCATGCCATTTGACCAAACACGGCTCTATGCAACATTTTGTAACTAAAACTCTCTGCAAACGCCCGAATCGCCTTGTTTAGAGGAGATTCAGGACCTATTAATTATTGTGTCTCACGGGCTGACCTTGGTATGATGCGTCCTCTTTTTTACAATAAGAAACCACTGGAGAGTGCCTTATGTCCTCGGTATTGATAGTCATTCTGGGTCTCGCGGGATTCAGTTTTGGCTGGTTTGTTTATTCTCGCTTCATCGCAGAGAAAATTTACAAACTCGACCCAAATTTCGTTACTCCTGCACACCAAGTCAATGACGGTGTTGACTACGTACCAACTAACAAGTTTGTACTTTGGGGTGCGCATTTCACCTCAGTTGCAGGCGCCGCTCCTATCGTAGGCCCCGCAATTGCAGTGTATTGGGGCTGGGTACCTGCCGTGCTATGGGTAACCTTCGGCTCCGTATTTTTTGCGGGCGTACACGACATGGGTGCTCTCTGGGCGAGCAGCCGTCATGGTGCCAAGTCGATTGGTGCCTTGTCTGAGTCTGTAATTGGCAAGCGCACTCGCTCGCTGTTCATGATCGTCATCTTCCTATTGCTACTAATGGTAAACGCTGTTTTCGGCACCATTATCGCCGGTGAGATGGTCGACATTCCAACATCAGTATTCCCTGCTTGGGCAGCAATACCTGTTGCCGTGGCCATTGGCTTCCTGATTCGTCGCAAAGCGAACCTACTACTTATATCCGTAATTGGCGTGAGCATTCTCTACTTCACGATTTACGTTGGTAGCGAAATGCCATTGGCTCTGCCAGAAGGCTTCCTTGGTCTATCAGCAAACGCCAGCTGGATCCTGATCCTGTTCGCATACGCGGCAATCGCTTCAATGCTGCCAGTTTGGGCATTGCTTCAGCCACGTGACTACATTAACGGTGCACAGCTGGTCGTTGGTCTATTCCTGCTCTACGGAGCAGTTTTCCTAGCCCTTCCGGAAATTACAGCACCTGCATTCAATACTCAGTTGGCTGAGAACACTCCGAGTATATTCCCGCTGCTGTTCATCACCATTGCGTGTGGCGCACTTTCGGGCTTCCACGGTATCGTGGCTTCCGGTACTAGCTCCAAACAACTCGACAAAGAGCCCGATGCACGTTTTGTTGGCTACCTTGGCGCGCTTGGCGAAGGCTCACTAGCATTGATCACAATTGTTGCCGTGTGTGGCGCTTTGTATGCCTCATCTCCTGAAGTTTGGCACACGCTTTACGGTGCATTCGGCAGTGGAGGCGCATCAGCATTCATCACTGGTGGCGGTAACTTGCTGACTGCAGGCTGGGGACTCCCGAACCTATTTGCCACCACTCTACTAGCGACTATGGTGGTACTGTTCGCAGGCACCACTATGGACGCTGGAGTACGTCTACAGCGTTACATCATTCAAGAGTGGGGCTCAATCTACAATATCGACTTCCTGAAGCACAACGTAATCGCGACGTTTGTTGCGGTTGGCAGTTGTCTCCTTTTGGCTTTCGGTGCTGGCGGCTCATCAGGTAACGGCGGCAATGTGATTTGGCCACTATTCGGTGCGACCAATCAGATTCTTGCTAGCTTAACGCTACTCGTTGTGTCGATCTTCTTAATGAAGCTAGGTCGCCCAGCACGCTACACGCTGATGCCAATGATCTTCGTACTTCTAATGGCAGTATGGGGCAGCTTGATCCAGATGGGCAGCTACTACCGCAATGACCAGTGGCTGCTTGTTGTATTGAGCGTCGCCGTAATGATCGCGAGCATCTTGGTGATCCTCGAAGCTATCTCTGTGATCTCTAACCTCAAGAAAAATGGGGTTACTGGAGAAGAAGCGGAAGACACTAAGTCTTAACGAACAGCTTTTAGCTGCAACACTAAAGCCCTCTGTCAGCAATGACAGGGGGCTTTTTATTTGCGCGAATGAATAGTCACGCAAGGCAGCAAACTAGTTTTCCCAACCCCAACAAACCCAATTGAAATAGACAAGGTCCCCCACTCCCTCTTATAGTCGTAGGCACACTAAATCCATAATCCTATTAGGGGTGAGCTATGCGCCAGAATAATCATGCGAGGCACTTACTCAGAAGTGCCATCTTTGCCTTCATTGCGGTGTCCCTCACCAACACAAGCCTGGCACAAACCGACTATAGTCAGGTGCAGATCGTGCCTCATCAGGTACGGGGCAATGTGTACTACTTAGAGGGTGCTGGCGGCAATATCGGACTCTCCGTCGGAGAGGATGGTGTCGTGATGATCGACGACCAATTTGCCCCACTGACTGAAAAGATTCTCGCCGCCATCGCCAGCATCAATGACGGCGACATTCGCTTCCTAATCAATACCCATGTGCACGGCGATCACACCGGCGGAAATGAGAATTTGGGCAAGCAAGGAATCGTAATTTTAGCTAGGGATAAGGTGAGAGTACGAATGCTCCAGAACTCACCAAAGGAGGCACTCCCGGTGCTCACATTCGTGGATGATATTTCGATTCATCTCAATGGCGAAGAATTGATGGTCATGCCCGTGCCCGCAGCACACACAGACGGTGATAGCTTCGTGTACTTCATGGGCTCGGACGTTCTGCACATGGGGGATGTCTTTCGTACCACGGGTTACCCGTACATCGATCTAGCGAATGGCGGCACACTGCAGGGGACTCTAGAGGCACTTGCTATCGCCATCGGCATGGCGGGACCCGATACCATCATCGTACCTGGACACGGGGCACCGTCGACGCGTGCCGACGTTATGGAGTTCCGCGACATGATTCTAGATGTGATGAATACGGTGCGCCCAATGGTAGAGAGAGGCATGACTTTCGAACAGGTACAGGCGGCAAACCCTACGGCTAAATACGATGGGAAATGGGGCGACCCCGAGCGCTTCCTACCGGGCGTCTATTTGGGCCTCGGCGGCCAATAGCACCGTTTGTAGGTTTTAGTATTAAACGAAATGCCAATGCCTCTGGAGAGCACTTCTCAGAGGCACTTTCCTAATTAGCTCGAGAACGACTAACTGATTCATTTAATCTCTACTGCACTTTTTCGCCATAAAATCCTACACCCTCGTAGTCCCAGATTCCCGACTCTTGAAACAGTAGCGCTTCTAAGGGGCTCGCTGTGAATACATGTCGATTCAAACTGGGGCTAAAGAAACGATGCACAGCAATCTCGTTGCCATCCTCGTCCTCATTAGGGTCCCATGGATAAACTTTGAAAGCAGCTTGCTCATAGATAAATGGCCAAGCAGCTTCGTCAATCTGTTTGTGTATATAGCGCACTTCGTCTTCATTCACGGTGAAGAAATGATGACCGGTCTGATAATTGTAGAAACGATGTAGATCCACGGCATCTGGATAGGAATGGGCGGCCGCAAATGTTGCGCCCTGCAAAACGTAGGACCACTCATCTACATTCTCTTTTAACTCAGAACTCATCTCGAGGATGTGCTCCGCTTCCTGCACATTAGCAGTATAGAAGAAGGCTTTATTCACTACATTGAAGAACCGAAAGATCGGTTCAACGATGGAACTACTCACTAAGTTAGTACTCCCCCAGTAGCCAAGCTCATCGTTTGCAATACTCTGGTCTCTGAATTGAAGAGTTTCTATATCCCCCAATGCGAGTCCTAAGGAATCACCATTCTTTCCGATAAGCTCGGTGTCCCCGGTGAGTGGGTCTTGGCTTATAGCGTAATCACGAAGGTCGTAGAGATAGTTGGCGACGTCTTGCCCTTCTCCTCCCGACAGATAGTTAAAACCGACACCCGCTCGCAGAGTATCGTCACCACCTAGTGCGAAGATATACTGAGCACTGTTGCCTCCCCCGATGTCATTCGAGGAATTGTCCCCGTAGCTAATCATCGCATCTACAGGAATGCTATGCCCCCTGTTCTCAATTGGCCCCGAGTCGAGTTCCAGCGAATGCTGCCTAGTATTATCATTCGAAATTTTAAATATCCTATCCGCGATGCCTCCGGTGGCTAGCACAAATACATTGCCGTCTTGATCGACCTCTATTTGCTTTGGCGACTTAAACTCAAACCCTTGCCCATCTCCAGACTCGTCGAGAACAACCCTGATCTCCCCCTCCCGATTGATCCTGAAGACATTATTCGAGGTAAATGCCGCGATATAGACACTTCCGAGCCTGTCTGTGGATGATGCAAACGGGTGCACCAAAGCATTTCCGCTTATGTTGAAAACATAATCGACGTGTCCAAAATCACCACTAGTTACCGTATCTACAGCACCGCTACCATCACCAGACACATCGATGATTTGTGTAAGCACGCCAGGAGGACGCAATTTGAAAGCACGCCAGTTATCCTCACCCGGAGCGTCCAACGCTACACTGAAAGTAGCATCTAGTAAGAAAACCTCACCAAAACGATTCACTGATATATTGCGTATTTTTGGCAGTGCTTCAACAAACCCGTTTGCATTAAGAATATCTAGCGCCACTAGATTTCCTACCGGATCAATTTTTACTATCTTGTGAGAATATGTTCTGCCAACTTGTCTTTGGAGGAGAAGATAGAAATTGTCGAACGGGTCGATGTCGACCGCCTCGACACTATAGTTTCGGAGAGATTCAGGAAGTGATGTCTCATCTAGCTCGAAAATAGAAATGTTTTCCTGAACACTCTGTTTTTTAATCTCAAAGCCTGTGAGCGTTTTTTTAACAAACAACAGATTTCCGAAATAATCTGGTATTGAAATCGAATAACTAGAACTAAAAGTGCTGCTAAGCTCAACGATACTGCCTCCATCCAATACTCGAAGCAGTCGACTAGGGTAGTAGTCTCCAGAACTATAATAGCCAGATACTCTAAGTATGATATTTCCTGCGGAATCGACTAAAAGATCATTTAACTGCGCTCTTTCAGGTAGGTAAGAAGACTGCAAGGCATAATCGTATTGTAGAACACCAGTAGAGTTGAATTTTTTAAGCCTATTTTGATCCTCTAGTACGTAGACATTACCTTGCGAATCCAAGCTAAAGTCAATGATCGCTCTATCGGTGGGCGCTGACGAGTGCAACTGGACTTGGTGAAACATAGTAACGTCGGAGGCTTGCACAAAACCGCATGTCAGCATTGGCAAGACGCTTAATAGCGAGCGTAGGGTGGTAGAATTAACTATGTTCATAGAGAGATCGCCTTCCGTGGGATTTATTCCCACATCATACTGCTAAAAGTACTTGCTGTAAATGAAACAAGTTTAGAAGCGGTTAGCCCAACTGGAGCAGCAGATCAATTGACGGGGTCGGCGAGCTCACTGTGCTATGCGAATAGCCTACAGTGAGGTTTGCAGTTCTTTAGCTTAAAGTGAAATGCAAAATAACTCAGCGGGGCATTCCCACTGAGCTTACTAGCACCGCGTATTCTAGTGTCTTGCAGGCTGCTGTGGAACGAACACTATGTAAGGCGTGACAGGGGCGATGTCAGGAGGTACATACGCCGGCGCAGCCCCTCCGGGCTCTCCAAGATTGTTAATATAGCGATAGATCGCTCTAAGATCGTCATCAGACATCGCAAGTAAATTAAACCATGGCATAGGCGGCAACATCTCGGACCTGGATCGTGCGATGAACTGTTCTTCGCTCATATTCGCGACGGACAAGCGTAAGTTCGCAGGATACGTCGTTCCCCAAGGACCTTGATAGCCTATAGAACTCCCCTTCAACCACTGCGATTCCGGCACTTTACCGCCACTCTCTGGGTACTCAGCAGTATGGCAGTCATTACACCCTGCAATAGTAATTAGGTACCGACCTTTATCTACATCTTCACGGTCGCTCTGTGCGAACGCAGAGGATAAGAACAGCACATTACAAATTAAGACGCTTATGTGGAAAAGTGATCTACGATACATTCAAACAACACTCCTGATCTATTCATGCTTTTAATGGAAGTATCATTCCAAGCAATTCGGCACGCCGACGCACTGAAATAATGGCGTGCGCAATGTACAGATTTTATGAATGATTGATCAATATAGAAGTTGTGAAGAATTGTTAAGCAATTGTACCGTGCAGACAATTTCGTGACTTTGTTCCAGGCATAAAAAAACCCCCAAGCAGATTACTGCTTGGGGGTTTTCGGTTTAAGAGC
>CAJXUA010000041.1 GCA_913060695.1 uncultured Gammaproteobacteria bacterium
ATGAGGAGAGTGTTAGCGGCATGGATGCCGCGCGCCAAGCCCCCATGGATGGGTTTACGGCGTCTCTCAGCAGCCCCTACCGTGCAGCGCGCTCCAGCCTCGAAATCCTACTGCCGAATCCAACAGAAGCGCTTTGGCTGGCTACACAAATGTTCTAGTTTAAGAGTTTACCTCGATCATCCGCGACTCACCGGGCATCAGACCTTCTAGTTGCCACGGGCCGATGCTTGCGCGGATCAGGCGGAGGGTTGGGTAGCCTACTGCTGCCGTCATCCGTCGCACTTGCCGATTCTTGCCCTCGAATATGGTCAGCTCTACCCATGATGTTGGGATTGCCTTGCGCTCCCGTATCGGAGGCGTGCGTGGCCATACTTCCACATCGCTTAGTCGCCGCGCCTGTGCAGGCCGGGTAAGACCATCTTTCAGTTTTACGCCCTTGGCCAGCTCCTGTAGGGCCGCATCGCTAATCTCGCCCTCTACCTGCGCCCAATAGACCTTGCCTAGTTTGTGTTTAGGGTCGCTGATGCGCGCCTGTAGTTTGCCGCAGTCCGTCAGTAGTAATAGACCCTCTGAGTCTCTGTCTAGGCGGCCCGCCGGGTAGAAACCCTTTTGCTCGATACACGCCGACAGCGTTTGCCGATCGCTCTGATCCGTAAACTGCGACAGCATATCGTAGGGTTTGTTGAGTAGGATTAGCCTGGCCATAAAGCGTCAATATTGTCCTGTAAGGTCGTGGTAGCAGCGAAATTGCGGCTCTTGCGGGCTTTTCGCGTCGTGTTTGCGTCTATTCTAACAAAGCCTCTGCTGCTATAATGCGCCGCAAAATAATCTAGAGTAGATCTCTCGAATCTGCCGCAGTGTAGAGATCAGAAATGTCTATCCCGCCACTGAAATCCCTAAGGTGAATCCGGTTTACATAAACAAGGAACAACTATGACTAATGCTCCAACGATAATCTATACCATCACTGATGAAGCACCTGCGCTTGCCACTTATTCACTGCTCCCGATTATCCAAACTTTCACCGAGCCGGCAGGAATCAGCGTAACGACTAAGGACATTTCCCTGGCGGGACGCATAATCGCGAATTTTGCGGATTTTCTGAATGCGGAACAACAACAATCGGACGCTTTGGCCGAATTAGGCGATCTTGCTAAGACTCCGGAGGCCAATATCATTAAGCTTCCGAATATCAGCGCCTCCATTCCCCAGCTTCAAGCTGCGATCAAAGAATTACAGAAGCATGGCTATGCATTGCCCGATTATCCTGAGGATCCGAGCAGCGACGAAGACAAGGCAGTCAAAGCCCGTTACGCAAAGGTACTAGGGAGTGCTGTAAACCCCGTGCTGCGAGAAGGCAACTCCGACCGCCGTGTCGCGGCGCCTGTTAAAGCCTATGCGCGCAAGAATCCGCACTCCATGGGTAAGTGGGCAAGCGATTCGAAGTCCCACGTCGCGAATATGAGCGAAGGGGATTTCTATTCCAGCGAGAAGTCCTATGTGGCCGACAAGGCCGGTGCCGTAAAGATTGAATTCGTCGCTGCCGATGGCGCTACGACCGTCTTGAAAGAGAAGACAGCTCTGTTGGCTGGCGAGGTAATAGACGCCTCTGTAATGCGCGCTAAGTCATTGCGCGCGTTCTTCGAAGCGCAGATCGAAGACGCGAAGAGCAGCGGCGTGTTGCTGTCGCTGCACTTGAAAGCGACCATGATGAAAGTGTCAGACCCCATCATGTTTGGCTACGCGGTCACCGTGTACTACAAAGACGTCTTCGAAAAATACGCTGCCGTGTTTAAAGAATTAGGGGTGGACCCTGCCAATGGCCTGGGCGATGTTTACGAGAAGATCAAGCGTCTTCCCGATGCGCAGCGTGAGCAGATCGAGGCTGATATTCAGGCGGTCTACACTACGCGCCCAGCGCTAGCGATGGTCGACTCGGATAAAGGCATTACGAACCTACATGTACCAAGTGATGTCATTGTGGATGCGTCTATGCCCGCAGCGATTCGCTCTTCTGGCCAGATGTGGGGGTCCGATGGCAAGTTGCACGACACTAAGGCGATGATTCCAGATCGTTGCTACGCCGGCATCTACCAAGAGACTATCGAGTTCTGTAAAAAGCACGGTGCGTTCGATGTGACAACCATGGGCAGCGTTGCGAACGTTGGCCTGATGGCACAGAAGGCTGAAGAGTACGGTTCACACGACAAGACCTTCAAGATTCCTGCTACTGGCAGTGTGCGTGTGAGTGACGAGTCCGGAAAGACTATTTTTGAACACAGTGTCGAGCAGGGTGATATCTGGCGCATGTGCCAGACCAAAGACTTGCCGATTCAAGATTGGGTTAAGCTCGCTGTCACGCGTGCGCGCGCAACGATGACCCCGGCTGTATTCTGGCTAGACGAGAATCGTGCACATGACCGCGAGCTCATCAAGAAGGTTGAGCAGTATCTACCAGCTCATAACACTGATGGTCTGGAGATCCTCATTAAATCGCCTGTCGAGGCGATTCGTTTCTCTCTCGATCGTATCAAGGACGGTAAAGACACTATCTCCGTCACTGGTAACGTACTGCGTGATTATTTGACCGATCTGTTTCCAATCCTAGAGCTGGGTACCAGCGCTAAGATGCTGTCCATCGTTCCTTTGCTGGCCGGTGGCGGTTTGTTCGAAACTGGAGCAGGTGGTTCCGCACCTAAGCACGTTCAGCAATTCGTAGAAGAAGGGCACTTACGTTGGGATTCACTAGGTGAGTTTCTCGCGCTAGCGGTATCTCTCGAGGACCTAGGCACTAAGACTAAGAATGCGAAGGCATTGGTTTTAGCGCAGACCTTGAACGAGGCCACTGGCAAGTTCCTAGACAACGACAAATCCCCAGATCGCAAAGTGGGTCAGCTCGACAACCGTGGCAGTCACTTCTACTTGGCAATGTACTGGGCGCAAGCCCTTGCAGCACAAAGCGATGACGCGCAGTTGCAGCAGCGTTTTGCGAAACTTGCCGGAGAGCTAGCTCAGAAGGAAGAGACAATTGTGCAGGAGTTGAATGGCTCACAGGGCAAGCCAATGGATATCGGTGGGTATTACCAGCCAGATCTTGCGAAGGCATCAAGCGCAATGCGCCCGAGCGCTACCCTAAACGAAGCTTTGGCAAGCGCGTAAGCGATCTGCAGAAAGCATCGTTGGAAGAGTTTTCAAGAAGCCCTTCATCATTAGCATGGTGAAGGGCTGTTTGGGAATTAGCGTTTTAGAGATTCAAAGGCATCAACTGTCGTCACCTACCTGTGCTTCGGAGGGCTGCTCTTCACCGATTGGTATAATGTTGGCAGCGTGTAAGCCTTTTGGGCCCTCTATAGTTTCAAACGAAACTGTCTGGCCAGCCTTCAGTGTCTTATAGCCTTCCATCCCAATGGCCGAGTAGTGCGCGAATAAATCGTCGCCGCCATTGTCGGGTAGAATAAAACCAAAACCTTTTGCGTTATTGAACCACTTCACTTGCCCAGTATTCATGGCAAAACTCCCGTGTAACGTGTTGTTGTTATTTTTTGTACTTAGGATTAACACTTGCAGCACTTCGTATAACGCACTGCATTATACTTGTCAACGTTGATAGCCGGCTTGGGTGCCCCCATTAAGGAAGCAGTAAGGGGGTGTTGTGCCCGAGTTTACGCGCTTCCCACGGTTGCCACAGGGCGCTAAATATTTTTTCGATTCCATAAATCAGGCGTATCATGGGGGCGTAAGGCGAATCGCCTAGGTGCCCCGGTGCATTCGATCGATGTAGTAAGTAATCAGGATAGAGGCAAGATGGTTGAGACAGTAAACCCAGACGTGCGCTTCGAGCGTATCGATACATTAGTCACTGCGCAATGGGACGAAGGTGCGGACGATGGCCGCGATGGCGCGCTTGCTACCTCGGCCGCGCGCCCCAAACTGGCTAAGCCCCCGATGTATAAGGTGGTGATTTTTAACGACGATTACACGCCCATGGATTTTGTTGTAGATGTCCTGTGCACTTTTTTCAATATGAATGTAGAGAAAGCCACGCAGATCATGTTAAAGGTACACACAGAGGGCAAGGCAGTGTGCGGGGTCTATACCAAAGACGTCGCAGAAACGAAGGCTGAGCAAGTCAATGGCTATTCTCAAGAATGCGAACAGCCGCTTCTTTGTAACGTTGAAGTAGATAGTTAAACGTAAAGGCAATCCTATGTTGAGCAAAGATCTAGAAATTACTTTGAACAGCGCCTTTTCCGGAGCCAGGAAGAAGCGACACGAATACATGACGGTAGAGCACTTATTGCTCGCTCTGCTAGACAACGATATCGCCGCCGACGTCTTACTCGCCTGCGGTGCTGACCTTGCGCGCTTGCGTGACGAGCTGCTCGAGTTCGTTGACTCTACAACGCCATTAATCCCAGAGCTTGAGATTGAGCGTGAGACGCAACCCACTCTTGGCTTCCAGCGTGTGTTGCAGCGTGCTGTTTTCCATGTGCAGTCCTCCGGAAAGCGCGAAGTCACTGGCGCCAATGTTTTGGTGGCGATCTTCAGCGAACAAGAGAGCCAGGCGGTATTCTTATTGCGCCAGCAAGATGTCGCCCGTATCGACGTCGTGAACTACATTACCCATGGCACATCAAAGGTGCCTGGGCACGAAGGCGGCGCAGAACCTTCGCCGCAGCAGCAAGATGGTGAGGAAGAGGGTATCGAGCGCGCCGCTAGCGCGCTAGAGAGCTTCGCGAGCAATCTGAATGAACAGGCAATTCTCGGTAAAATCGACCCGTTGATTGGCCGAGATGCTGAGGTTACTCGCTTGATTCAGGTGCTGTCTCGTCGTCGCAAGAATAATCCTCTACTAGTCGGAGAATCTGGTGTCGGCAAGACCGCCGTAGTCGAGGGCTTGGCCCGGAAGATCGTGGAAGGGCAAGTGCCCGATGTATTGAAGGGCAATGTCATCTATTCCCTCGATCTTGGTTCGCTACTGGCGGGTACCAAGTACCGCGGTGACTTCGAGAAGCGCTTCAAGGCGCTTCTGGGTGAGCTAAAGAAAAACCCTAAAGCCATCCTCTTTATCGACGAAATTCATACCATTATCGGTGCCGGTGCGGCATCTGGGGGTGTCATGGACGCCTCTAATCTGCTCAAGCCTGTGCTGACTTCTGGGGATCTGCGTTGTGTAGGTTCCACGACATATCAGGAATATCGCGGCATCTTCGAAAAAGATCGCGCTTTATCGCGCCGCTTTCAGAAAATTGATGTTGACGAGCCCGATGTCGAGACTACCTATCGAATCCTCAAGGGGCTCAAGTCGCGCTTCGAAGAACACCACGATTTACGCTACAGCGATAATTCTTTGCGGGTTGCCTCTGAGTTGGCTGGGCGCTATATCAACGATCGCTTCATGCCGGATAAGGCAATAGATGTAATCGACGAGGCCGGTGCTTATCAGCGCCTACAGCCGGCGAGCAAGCGCAAGAAGCTTATTCAGGCTCAGGATATGGAGCGTGTAGTGGCCGCTATCGCACGGATTCCTCCGAAGCATGTGTCGACTTCCGATGTAGAGGCTCTGAAGAATCTGGATGAGAACCTGCGCATGGTGGTGTTTGGCCAGGACGAGGCGATCGAGAACCTCTCCTCGGCTATCAAACTCTCACGCGCGGGGCTGAACCATCCAGACAAGCCTATCGGCTCCTATCTGTTCTCTGGCCCCACCGGCGTAGGCAAGACCGAGGTCAGTCGACAATTGGCGAAAATTCTCGGTATCGAGTTGATTCGTTTCGATATGTCCGAATATATGGAGCGCCATACGGTGTCTCGATTGATCGGCGCCCCTCCAGGTTATGTGGGCTTCGACCAAGGTGGTTTGCTTACCGAGGCTGTTGGCAAGGCGCCTCACTGTGTTCTATTGCTCGATGAGATCGAGAAGGCGCACCCGGATGTCTTTAACCTGCTTCTGCAAGTTATGGATCACGGTGCCCTAACGGACAATAACGGGCGCAAGGCAGATTTCCGCAATGTCATTCTCATTATGACTACCAATGCTGGCGCGCAAGAGATGTCTCGTGCGTCTATTGGCTTCACACTGCAGAATCACAGTACCGACGGCATGGAGGCTCTGAAGAAGACCTTTAGCCCCGAGTTCCGCAACCGTCTCGATGCCATCGTGCAGTTCGGTGCGCTAAATACGGATACGATTCGCACGGTAGTGGATAAGTTCTTGGTCGAGTTGCAGGTGCAGCTGGATGACAAGAAGGTCACCCTGCATGTCGATGATAGTGCGCGGGAATGGTTTGTTGTGCACGGCTATAGTCTCACTATGGGCGCACGCCCAATGGCAAGGCTAATTCAAGACAAGCTGAAGAAGTCGCTGGCAGAGGCCATTCTGTTTGGAGAGCTCACTGATGGGGGCGAGGTCGTCGTTTCGATAGAGAAAGACGAGGTCAAGCTCGAGATCAAGGGGCGTAAAAACGCAGAGGGCAGAGAGCTGAGCAAGAGCGAGGGCTAAGGCTCTCGCTGCTTTCGCTTAGCGGGCGCGGTAAGTGATGCGGCCTTTGCTCAAGTCGTAAGGAGTAAGTTCTACTTTGACCTGGTCACCGGTCAGAATACGGATGTAGTTTTTTCTCATTTTGCCGGAGATATGAGCGGTCACGATGTGGCCGTTCTCTAGCTTCACGCGAAACATGGTGTTGGGAAGGGTATCCACAACTTCACCATCCATTTCTATCTGATCTTCTTTTGCCATTAACAATCAATCCTGTTTGGGGTAAGCGGGCCTAAAATGGCCGCGGGCGGACAAAAACGTGCGCGCATTTTGCCCCATTTAGCGTAAATAAGCAAAACTCCTTCATTTTTAAGCAAATTCACTGCGGGCGTCGATGTCTGTGCTGATATCAGTTTAATAAAACCCAGCCGCGGTCTATGAGTATCTCCAATGGTCGGTAGTCGGTCTTGTAGCGCATCTTGTCGCAGGCCTTGATCCAATAGCCTAGATAGACATAGGGAAGGTTCAGCCGCCGCGCCTTCTCAATCTGCCACAGAATGACGTAGCTGCCCAAGGAGCGGCTGCTCTGATCTGGGTCGAAGAAGGTGTACATGGCAGACAGGCCGTGGTCGAGCTCATCCATGACGCTGAGGGCGACGAGGTTCTGCTGATCGTAAAATCCATAGAAATGCGTAGTCTCTGTCTTGGCCTCGATGAAGGCTTGATATTGCTCTAGCGAGGGCGGGTACATATCGCCGTCGACGTGCCGTGCGTTGATGTAGCGGCTGTACAGTTCGAAGAACTGCGGAGAGTCGAGGTGCTTTAGCTCCTGACTGCGCAGGTCCTGATTGCGCCGCCATACCCGCTTGAAGCGCTTGTTTTGCTGGAACTCGCGCACCTTGATGCGCGCGGAAAGACAGGCTTGGCAGGCATCACAGGCGGGGCGGTAGAGATGGGTGCCACTGCGCCGAAACCCAGCGGTGACCAAAGCGCTGTAGATACCCTTGGATAAGGGCACGGCTGGGTCTAAGAAGACCGTACGCGCCTGTTGTCCGGGCAGATAACTACAGGGGTGCGCGGTGGTCTGATAGAACTGTAATTGCTGAATATCATTCGCTTGCAAGGTCGCTTAGCTCCATTTCCCAAAGGCCTTGTTTGCCTGGTAGTGAGCGGGCCTGCTCCAGAATTTCTAGAAACTGAGCCCTTGGCATATCTTGTGCGCCGAGACTGCGCAGGTGCTCGCTCGGAACCTGACAGTCGATGAGTTGATAGTGCCAGAGCTGCAACTGTTTCACGAGCCAAATGAAGCCGGTCTTCGATGCGTTGTCCCGTAAACTAAACATAGACTCTCCAAAGAACAGCTGCCCCATGGCGATGCCATAGAGCCCACCGACCAGAGCCCCCTCATGCCAGACCTCTACGGAATGGGCTATTCCGCGTTGATGCAGCGCGCAATAAGCCTCTTGCATCGGCTCGGTAATCCAGGTGCCTGGATAGACTTCGCGAGTCATGGCGCAGTGTTCTATCACTTGCTTAAACGCTTGATCGAGTGTGACCTGGTATTCGCCGCGGCGCAGCACCTTGCGCATGCTACGCGAGACGATGAGGTCGCTTGGCCGCAGCGCCATGCGCAGTGAGGGGCTCCACCAGAGTATGGGTTGGTCGTCCTGATACCACGGGAAGATGCCGTGCTCGTAGGCAAGAATGAGCCGTTCGCAACTAAGGTCTCCCCCGACGGCAAGCAGCCCGTCGGGGTCTTTCAACGCCTTACTCACTGGAGGAAAATCCAGCTCGGTGTCACTTAGCCAGGGCAGCTTACTCATCGTGAGTCTCCGCCGGTTTTACTGATCGAGGAACTTCTCTGCGTCCAAAGCCGCCATGCAGCCAAAGCCTGCGGAGGTGATGGCCTGACGGTAAACGTGGTCGGCGATGTCGCCGGCGGCGAATACGCCTTCGACGCTTGCCTGTGTGGCATTACCGCTGATACCGCTATTGATCACGACATAGCCGTCATGCATGTCGAGCTGACCTCCGAAAATATCCGAATTTGGTTTGTGGCCGATGGCGATAAACACACCGTCTACTTTGATCTCTTTAGGCGCTTTTGTCTCGGCGTGGGTGATGCGCATGCCGGTCACGCCCATAGGGTCGCCAAGTACCTCGTCGAGGTTATGATCCCACTCGATAGTGATCAGCCCGGCCTTTTGCTTCTCAAACAATTTGTCCTGCAGGATCTTCTCTGCGCGCAGTGAATTGCGGCGATGCACGAGGGTAACGTGAGAGGCGATGTTGGACAGATAGAGCGCCTCTTCGACGGCGGTATTGCCGCCACCGATCACGGCCACTGGCTTGTTGCGGTAGAAGAAACCGTCGCAGGTTGCGCAGGCACTAACACCTTTGCCCATGAACGCCTCTTCGGAGGGCAGGCCTAGGTATTGAGCAGATGCGCCGGTGGCGATAATCAAGGCATCGCAGGTGTAAGTGGTGGAGTCGCCCGTGAGCGTGAAGGGGCGCTTGGACAGATCTGTCTTGTTGATATGGTCGAAGAGGATCTGTGCCTCAAAACGTTCGGCATGCTCCTTCATGCGCTCCATGAGCGCGGGACCTTGCAGGCCTTCGACATCGCCGGGCCAGTTATCGACGTCTGTAGTCGTGGTCAACTGGCCGCCCTGTACCATGCCGGTAATAACCACGGGATTTAAGTTAGCGCGTGCCGCGTAAACAGCAGCTGTGTAGCCAGCAGGGCCTGAGCCAAGGATGATTAGTCGATGGTGTTGATTCTCGCTCATAAGGTAATGCTTCCTGTAGGTTCTGCGCTCGTTGTTCAGTCAAACTCTGCTGCTGCAAACGCGTGCGGGATAGGCTTCTAAAATGGGTGCTAAGACTCTTGATTTAAAGGGCTAGCGTCGAAATTGCGCCTATTCTAGATGATCCCTCATGCTTCCTCATGCCTTTTTGTCTGTAAATAGTCCGCATTGGGAGCCCATGCTTGTTTTCCGGGGAGCTAAAATTGATTATGATAGCGTCAATTAATATCTAGAATCAGATAGAAAATATAATTGCAGGTGCCTGAAAAGTTTGAAAAATAAACCTCAAAAGAAAGTCGATAAAGAACAGCAGCTTAGTTCTGTCACGCAGCGCATCATTCGAGAAGGGGTGTTGATCCTCAGTTTCTTGCTTGGGCTGTTTTTAGTAATTGCGCTGGTCAGTTACTCCCCAAGGGATCCTGGCTTCACGACCACTGGTAGCAGTGCGGATATTCAGAATGCGGTGGGGCAACTCGGCGCTTGGATAGCCGACCTACTGTTTCATCTGTTCGGCTTCTTCGCGTATCTATTTCCCCTCGCTCTAGTGCTCAAGGCCATCGGTTTTCTGCGTAAGTCCGAGCAGGGTGAAGAACCCTTCTCTTGGGCGATGTTCGGTCTCAAGACCAGCGGTGTCATCCTGCTTGCCGTGGGCGCCTGCGCGCTGGCGACCATGCATTTTGCGATAGGCGGCGATGTGCCCTGGCTCGCCGGCGGCGTCATCGGCTCCATGATGGTTAACGTAACCGTGCCCGTATTTGCGGTGGTCGGCAGCACCTTACTGTATTTCGCGATCTTCCTGCTGGGCCTGACCATCAGCGTGGAGATCTCTTGGCTGCGCCTTGTCGACCGCACCGGCGCGCTAACGCTAAGTGGCTTGGCGTGGATAGCACAGACTTGGAAGACGTGGTGGGAGTCTAAGAAGGAAGAACAGGGCACGCGTCAGATTCTGGAGACCCGTAAGCGGGCTTTGGATGTCTACATCGAGAAAGAGAAGAAGCGCGTACCGCCAACTATCAAACCAGTCGAGAAGAAGCCCGCCGTGAAGAGCGCTAGGGTTGAGAAAGAGCGTCAGGGCCGCCTATTCACGGCGCCTAATCCTGGCGACCTGCCCGCCATTGCGCTCCTAGACGAGTATAAGGGCGTGCAGAAGCAGGGCTTCTCCAAAGAGTCTCTAGAGGCCATGTCACGGCTGCTGGAGCTGAAACTCGGTGATTTCGGTATCGAGATCCAGGTAACGGAAGTTAACCCAGGGCCCGTGATCACGCGCTTCGAGGTGCAACCAGCCCCAGGCATAAAGGCTAGCCGCATTACAGGGCTAGGCAAGGATTTAGCGCGCTCATTGGCCCTGGTCAGCGTACGTGTCGTGGAGGTAATACCTGGTAAGACGGTGATAGGGATCGAGATACCGAATGAGCATCGGGAGATGATCATGCTTAGCCAAGTCTTGGCCTCACCGGATTTCGACAAATCGCCATCGCCAGTGAGCATGGCACTTGGGCATGACATCGTGGGTAAGCCCATGATCGTGGATCTAGCCAAGATGCCGCACCTACTCGTAGCGGGAACCACCGGTTCGGGTAAGTCGGTCGGCATCAATGCCATGATTCTCAGTATTCTATTCAAGTCCACGCCGGAGCAGGTGCGGATGATCATGATCGACCCGAAGATGCTCGAGCTTTCTGTATACGACGGCATTCCCCATCTTCTTACTCCCGTGATTACCGATATGAAGGACGCAGCCAATGGCCTGCGCTGGAGCGTTGCGGAGATGGAGCGTCGCTATAAGCTCATGTCGGCCCTTGGCGTGCGTAATCTTGCTGGCTATAACAAGAAGGTGACCGACGCAGCGAAAAGCGGCCAGCCGATTATCGACCCGCTATGGCGCGCCGACCCGATGCAGTTATTAGAGGATCAGCAGGCACCAGTGCTGGAGGCCTTGCCTATGATCGTGGTCATCGTCGACGAGCTCGCCGACATGATGATGGTAGTGGGCAAGAAGGTCGAAGAGTTGATTGCTCGAATCGCACAGAAAGCGCGTGCGGCGGGAATACACCTGATTCTGGCGACGCAGCGCCCTTCGGTAGATGTATTGACGGGTTTGATCAAAGCGAATATCCCTACGCGCTTGTCCTTCATGGTGCAGTCGAAGATCGACTCGCGCACTATTCTTGGTGAGGGCGGCGCAGAACAACTCTTGGGCAACGGCGATATGCTGTTCATGCCCCCCGGTGGCGGCATCGCCACACGCGTCCATGGCGCATTCGTCAGTGATGAAGAGGTGCACCGAGTAGTAGCGGATTGGAAGTCCCGCGGCGAACCCGTCTACATCGAAGAGATCACCCAAGGCGCCGAGGATCGCGACATGGGCGCCTTCGGTGGTGGCGATGACGAGGGCGGTGCCGAAGAGGACGATGCGCTCTATGACGAGGCCGTGGCATTTGTAACCGAGTCTCGCAAGGCCTCTATCTCCGCCGTACAACGCAAGCTGCGCATTGGCTATAACCGGGCAGCGCGCATGATCGATGCGATGGAAGCAGCGGGTGTTGTCACCTCTATGAATACCAACGGCAGTCGCGAAGTGCTCGCGCCGCCTCCACCGCGATAATTAGGAACTCCTTATGAGCTTGCGCTCTGTTTTTGTATTTTGCTGCGCACCGTTTGCCTTCGTTCTAGGCGGCGGTACGGCCATGGCTCAGGACGAGTCGGCAGCGTCGTTGTCGCAATTACTCGGCAATATAGAGACCTTTCAGGCCGATGTGCGCCAGCTGATTGTGGAGTCTACGGGCGGGGTGTTGGAACAGAGTGAGATTCTGTTCAAGCTCAAGCGTCCCAATGGCTTCTACTGGGAGACTATAGAGCCATACCCAGAGCTGATCGTGACCGACGGCGAACGCCTATGGAATTATCAACCAGACCTATTGCAGGTAACGGTTGAGGCATGGGAGCCGGAGCGTTCCGAGTTAGCAGCGCAGTTGCTCAGTGGCCGTGTCGACGAGATCGAAGCCGATTACTTCATCACAGGCGGCGACGTGGGCAACGGGAATGCCTTCGAGTTCATCCTAGAGCCTGTCGACCCGGCTAGCCTCTACGAACGCGTTACCCTGTATTTCCGCGGCCAGACGCTGAACTCTATTCATGTGGATAACGGCAACGGTCAGCGTACCTTCTGGGAGTTCTTCAATCACGAGATCAACGAGCCTATCGAAGACTCGGTGTTCGTGTTCGAAGTGCCGGACGACATCGAACTGATCGATAATCGCGCTGCAAACTAAACCCGCTTAACGCCGAGGCTTGTTATGTCCGAGTCATTATTTGATGCCCTCGAACAAGAAGCGCAACCGACCACTACTGCTGCGTTTCAGCCTTTGGCCTCACGCATGCGTCCGATACGCCTCGAGGACTTCATCGGTCAGGAACACCTGCTTGGCCCGGGCAAACCCTTGGGCGAGGCGATACGCCGTGGCGCGCCCCACTCGATGATCCTGTGGGGACCACCGGGTGTTGGTAAGACGACTCTAGCCAGAATGCTGGCCCATGCCAGCGACGGGCATTTCGAGAGTATCTCCGCCGTGCTCAGTGGCGTGAAGGATATCCGTGCGGCGGTGGAGCGCGCACAAATGCTGCGCCGTGCCAAAGGCAAGCCAACGGTCCTCTTCGTCGACGAGGTACACCGCTTCAATAAGAGCCAACAAGACGCCTTCCTACCCCATGTGGAGGATGGCACTTTAATATTTGTTGGCGCGACTACCGAGAACCCTTCCTTCGAGCTCAACAACGCCTTGCTGTCTAGGGCGCGGGTCTATTTGCTGAAGAGCTTAGACGATGAGGCGATTCTGCGTCTGCTCGATCTCGCCCTGCAGGACAAGGAGCGCGGCCTAGGATTGCAGGAAATAGCCGTTAGCCAAGAGGCGCGTCAACGCATGGCGAGCGCGGCCGATGGCGATGCGCGCGGCGTTCTGAACCTTTTGGAGATAGCCGTAGACTTGGCCAACGAGGTGGACGGCACACTGCAGGTAGACATGGCGGTTGTGGAGCAAGTGCTGCAAGGTGGCAGTCGTCGCTTCGATAAAGGCGGGGATGCCTTCTACGAGCAGATATCTGCCCTGCACAAGGCCGTGCGCGGCTCTAGCCCAGACGGGGCGCTGTATTGGTTTGTTCGCATGTTGGACGGTGGCTGTGATCCGTTATATATTGCCCGCCGTTTAGTGCGCATGGCGAGCGAGGACATCGGCAATGCCGACCCAAGGGCCCTGCAGATGGCGATGTCTGCATGGGATGCCTATCTGCGTTTGGGTAGTCCGGAAGGCGACCTAGTGATCGCCCATACGGTGATTTATCTGGCCTGTGCGCCGAAGAGCAATGCGGTTTATAGTGCCTTCAACGAGGCCATGGCGACGGTGCAGAAGGGAGCGTCCTTGGAGGTGCCCATGCATCTGCGTAACGCGCCCACCAGTCTAATGAAGGACATGGATTTCGGCGCCGAGTATCGCTACGCCCATGACGAGCCCGGGGCCTATGCTGCAGGGGAGAATTACCTGCCCGAAGCGCTGCAAGACACGCGCTTCTATCACCCTAGCGAGTATGGCTTAGAGGCGAAAATACGCGAAAAGCTCAACTATTTACGCGAACGCGACGATCAAAGCCCCGTGCAGCGCTACGGAAAACGCGACACTGACAGGCGAGGTAAAAGATGATGTATTCTCTCGCAGTAGCCTTGGGTGGGGCGCTCGGCGCCGTGTCTCGTTACTGGCTAATAGGGGCGGTGAGCGCGGCCTCCAATCATCGCTTTCCATGGGGCACGCTCGCAGTCAATGTAATAGGCTCTTTGTTGATCGGCATGATGTATGTGCTCATTAGCGAGCGCATGGCTTTATCGGAGCAATGGCGCGCCGTGCTGATCGTCGGCTACTTAGGCGCCTTTACCACATTCTCGACGTTCTCTTTAGACGCCCTATTATTGGCGCAAGAGGGCTTTTTACTACAGGCGCTCGCGTATATTGTTAGCAGTGTGTTGATCTGCTTATTGTGCGCCTGGTTGGGCATCGCCTTGATGCGGGCCCTCTAATTCACTTAGCGAAGAAGGAAGATTGAAATCCATGTTGGACCCTAAATGGTTGCGCGCAGAACCCGAAAAACTGGCGGCTTTGTTGAAGAAGAAGAACTTCGATTTGGATATCGCCCTCGTCAATGACTTGGACGTGAAGCGTCGCGAGCTCCAACAGGAGACCGAGAAACTGCAGAACGAGCGCAATGTGCGCTCCAAATCAATTGGACAGGCCAAGGCGTCCGGTCAGGATATCGAGCCCTTGCTGGCCGAGGTTGCCCACCTAGGTGACTCGCTGGAAGAGAACAAGAAAGCCCTAGCAGAGGTTCAAGAGACATTTAACGACTTGCTCATGCGCATGCCCAATGTGCCGCAAGACTGTGTGCCTGCAGGCAAAGACGAGCATGACAATCAAGAGTTGCGCCGCTGGGGTACGCCCCGAGCGTTCGATTTCGAGGTGTTAGACCATGTGGCGATTGGCGAGGCCATGGAGACCATGGACTTCCCAACGGCTACTAAACTTACCGGTACGCGTTTCGTGGTGATGAAAGGGGCGATGGCGAAAATGCACCGCGCACTCATTCAACTGATGCTGGACCAACACACCCTCGAGCATGGTTACACCGAAGTGTATGTGCCCTATATCGTCAATCGCGAATCCCTGATGGGAACAGGGCAGTTGCCTAAGTTCGCTGAGGACCTGTTCCGCCTAGAGGGAGAGAACGAGTACTACCTGATCCCAACCGCGGAAGTGCCCGTGACCAACCTCGTGCGCGACACAATCGTGCCGGCCGAGCAGATGCCCTTGAAGTTTGTGTGTCACACGCCGTGTTTCCGCAGCGAGGCAGGCAGCTATGGCCGCGATACCCGCGGCATGATCCGTCAGCATCAGTTCGAGAAGGTCGAGTTAGTGCAGATGGTAAGACCGGACCAATCAGATGCGGCGCTTGAGGAGTTGACCGGGCACGCCGAGAAGATCCTGCAGATGCTAGAGTTGCCTTATCGCACGATGCTGCTTTGTGGTGGTGACATGAGCGCGGGTGCCGCGCGCACTATCGACTTAGAAGTGTGGCTGCCCTCACAGGACTGTTACCGCGAGATTAGTTCTTGCAGCACCTTCGAAGATTATCAGGCGCGCAGAATGCAGGCACGCTGGCGTAATCCGGAGACTAGTAAGCCGGAGTTGCTCCACACCCTGAACGGTTCTGGTCTTGCGATCGGTCGCACGCTCGTCGCGATACTTGAGAACTATCAGAACGCGGATGGCTCGGTGACGATACCCGAAGTCCTGCGCTCCTATATGGGCGGCGCCGAACGTATCGCCTGATCTAGAAAGTCTCGAGACTCTCCTGGAGAGTGGTATATGCAGTTCCTACCGATATTTTTGAATGTCCGTGCCCAAAATTGCTTGGTCGTAGGCGGCGGCGAGGTGGCCTATCGTAAGGCCGTACTTCTCGATCGCGCAGGCGCAAGGCTGCGTGTGGTTGCACCTAAAATAAGCGCAGAGCTCGAGGCCTTGGTTATAGCCGGCGCGGGCGAGTTGCGCATTCGTGCCTTCAAAGAGAGTGACCTTGACGGTGTGTTCCTCGCCGTTGCAGCAACCGATGACGAGGAAGTGAATAGCAATGTTTCCATCGCCGCGAAAAACCGCGGCTTGCCCGTGAACGTGGTGGATAAACCAGCGCTATGCAGCTTTATAGTTCCCTCGATCGTAGACCGTTCTCCTATCGTGATCGCAATTTCCAGTGGCGGTACCTCGCCGATTTTGACGCGCAAACTAAAAGAGAAGATCGAGATTTTGGTGCCCGCCGCCTATGGCCGTTTGGCGCTTATGCTTGGTGCCTTTCGTGGGCGAGTAAAGAGTGTCGTCACGGATTTCAAGGCGCGTACTCGCTTCTGGGAGGCACTGCTCTCTGGGCCTATGCCGGGCATGGTTTTGTCGGGTGACGAGGACCAGGCGCGGCGTTATGTCGAGCATCAACTTGCCGCCTCGGAGCAGATCGAAGTGCGCGGTGAAGTCTATCTCGTCGGTGCAGGGCCAGGTGACCCCGATTTGTTAACGCTCAAGGCGCTGCGTATTATGCATGAGGCCGACGTGGTGCTTTACGACCGTCTAGTGTCGCCCGAGATTCTACGGCGCGTGCGCCCAGATGCCGACATGATTCATGTGGGCAAAGAGCGCGCTAATCACTCCGTACCCCAAGAGCAGATAAACGAGATGCTCGTACGTCTGGCCCAAGAAGGTAAGAAGGTGCTGCGCCTAAAAGGCGGCGACCCGTTCATCTTTGGTCGTGGTGGTGAAGAGATCGATCGCTTGGCCGAGGCGAATATTCCGTTCCAAGTTATCCCGGGTATTACTGCTGCTTCAGGTTGCGCTTGTTATGCCGGCATTCCACTGACTCATCGCGACTGTGCGCATTCTGTGCGCTTCGTGGCTGGGCATCTAAGGGATGGCAGTATCGATCTGGACTGGGACGAGTTGGCGAAGGAGCACCAGACTGTCGTGTTCTATATGGGTTTGGTAGGCCTTGAGACTATCTGTGCAAAACTGATTGCGCACGGCGCGCCATCGACGCGGCCGATCGCTTTGGTGCAGCAGGGCACTACACAGAACCAATTAGTGCTAAAGGGTACCTTGGATACTATGCCTAGAATAGTGAATACCACGGAAGTAAAAGCGCCCACGATTATCATCGTAGGCGCGGTTGTAAGTTTGCAAGATAAATATTCTTGGTTTAGAAAAGAAGCGCTCCTAGATGAGAGCGCTTTACTCTAAGACTCTCTTTGACTAATCGATCAAATTAAATTCTTTGCCGAGTATGTCGAGGATTTCCTGACGAGGATTCTCAGCAAGAGTTACCGGCTTGCCGATAATCTTCTCGGCGATACCTAGGTAAGTGCTAGAGATTTGCATCAGAATCGCTTCTGGCAGCGCATTGTCGCGCGCGAGGGCGGCACGCTCCGGCATGCGATCTTTGTTTAGCAGAATGTCGGGGTCTGGGAAGTACTGCAATAATTGCTGACGGAACTCTTCCTTGGATTTCTCGATCACCTTGCCATCGCGGTAGGAAGGGCCATCCCAAATGCGCGAAGAGTCTGGCGTGCCGACCTCGTCCATATAGATCAATTTATCCTGACCATTAATGTCTTTGACATAGCCAAATTCGAACTTGGTATCGACAAACACTTGATCCAGTTTCTGTAATTCATTGCTGATTACGTCGAAGCCTTCGCGCAGCAATTTCTCATAGAAATCGATGTCTTCGAAGCTTCTAAAATTGAACGCTGCGTAATTCTGCTCGATGTCGTGACGGGTGATATTCACGTCGTCAGCCTCTGGTACGCCAGGTATGCCCTTGAGGATACCCTTGGTAGACGGAGTAATGAGCAACTCAGGTAGCTTCTGATCTTTTTGCAGGCCGTCGGGAATACTGATGCCGCAGAAGTCGCGCTCGCCTTTGGTGTAGGCGCGCCACATAGACCCTGTAATGTATTGACGACAGATTGCCTCGATCATTACGGGCTTAGCTTTCTGCACGATCCAGACGAAGGGGTGGGGGATCTCAAGGATGTGGCTCTCGGCTAGGCCTTGCTCACGAAAGAGTCGGAACCAATGATTTGAGATTGCGTTGAGTGCTGCGCCTTTGCCCGGCACTCCATTCAAACCACCTTCACCGTGCCAGATGCAGTCGAACGCAGAGATGCGATCGCTGATCACCATGATGGCCAATGGCGCGTCGGGGGCGACTTTATAGCCACGCTCCTTGATCAAGCGTTCACTATCCTCTGGTGTTAGCCAGTATACGGAACGCACCTTGCCGCTATGGACAGGTTGATTTGTGCGAATGGGCAGGTCGTTATTAATGGCGAGTACGCTATCGGCAAGGCTCATAGTGCTGTGTCCTTCTAAGTGCTATGGGTCAGTTGGCATGCTAAAAAAGATCGCGAATCATAGCAGAAATCCCGATTCGCGACAGCCTGAGATGTCTAGAAACAATTCGTTGGTCGGGGCAGGCCGGCGAGCTTACTGGCTAACAAAGCAGGGTTGCCAGGGAAGAGTTTCATCAGATAAATACTACGCCCTTTGTCGGCCCCTAGTTCAGTGGCGACGAGCTTTACAAGTGGCCGCATGGCTGGGGAAAGGCCAGTGCGCTGATAGAACTCGCGCAGAACGTCCAAGACTTCCCAGTGTGCCTCGAGTAGCGTTATCGATTCGCTAGAGGCGAGTTTATCCGCAACCTCTGGGCTCCAATCTTCGAGGCAGCGCAGATAGCCGTCTTTATCCAGTGGGATTGCCTTGTGATTGTGAAGAAGCAATTGACTCATTAGCGGCGCCCTAGAACCAACTCACGCTGCGACTGTGCTGACAGGCTAGCTCTACAAACTGCGCATAGTCTATGGGCGTGACAGAGGAGGGTAGGCTAATGCCGCGGGCGTCAGTGTCTTCTTTTAATGCAAATAGCTTTAAAACTTGAGCCTGAGGATGCCCAGTTATTGTTGACGCTTGATATACGCCGTCTTCGATCAACAATAGGCTGTCGCCGCTAGTGGCCACTCTTAGGCAGGCGGCGAGGGCGTCGTCGGCAGCGGTTTTATTGACGGTATGTAGGGTGCTCATAGCTGATATACCACGTCGGATTCACGAATCAGCACCGCGATGGCCTCGGCGCTGCAGGCCTTTACGCCGATGGCGAGGGACGCAGGATCCAGATCCCGTGCGGACAGCGACTTTGACTCTGCAAATATGTTGTTCACATCGAATAGGGGCAGGGCGGATAGCGCGGCGCTAAGATCCTTGGCGTCGATGCTCTTTGGCTTCTGGGCGGCTTGTAGTTGCCACACGCCATCGTCCATGAACACGAGGTTGATCTTCTGTTCGAATGCGGCGGCGGAGAGCACCATATCCAGGCATGCCTTGGCGCGCCCGCTGCCATAGGGCGTGCTACGGCTGATAAAGGTGATGGTCTTTGGCGATTGAAGGGTCGACATCGACTCTAGGCTCCAAAACTCATGACACGGTCCGAGTTAGTATTGGCGTCCACTAGCTGGCCGAGGCCCGAAAGTACAAACTGCGCGCCCATACTCGCCGCCTCTTTCTCGTAACGCGTGGCCTCTTGAGGATCTAATACGCCACGGCGCAGGGCTGAGGAGACGCAGCTGATGGCGTCCAGCTTATGGGTCTTAATGAGCTCAGACCACGCCTTAACTAGATCGAACTCGTCCTGAGGCGGGGTGCTCGAGGCATTGCTGTTGTGCACGCCGTCGTAGTAGAAGAACAGCCTATAGATCTCGTGGCCCGCCGCTAGGGCTGACGACGTGAAGCGGTAGGCGCTATAGGCGGCCTCCGAAGAGTAGGGGGCGCTGTGCACTAGGACGGTCAATTTCACGGGTGTTTGCTCGTGCGTTTAAGAATGAAGTGTGGATTATAGGCTGCTTGAAATGAAAAAGCCCCGGTGATTATGAACTGACCCCCATAAGTTGGACGGTTAGTTAGCAGGTGGTCAAGGGCTGAGTT
>CAJXUA010000042.1 GCA_913060695.1 uncultured Gammaproteobacteria bacterium
TAGAGCGCCCCCAGAACCGTACGAGAATTCATATCAACAGGTGCTAATATGAATCTAAAATTATCTGGGACAGCAATGACTCTGACCCCATTTGTCAGCGAGCGAATAACGATAATGAAAAATGCATTTCTAAATGGCGGCGGTGAGCTAGGGACGATCATTCGAGAATTTGATTGGGCTAGCTCCCCGCTCGGCGCCCCTGAGCAATGGCCGCAAGCATTGCGTACTGCGGTCGGGATGATGTTGCAATCAAAATTCGGCATGTACATCGCGTGGGGTCCCAATTTTTATCAGTTCTACAACGACTATTACCGGCCCATTCTAGGGACGTCTAAACACCCAGCGGTTGGAAAGCCCACAGAAGTTACGTTTCACGAGGCATGGGAGGTTATTCAACCACTGTTTAGTGAGGTTATGGCTGGCAATGCGGTGGGTTTCAAGGACTTTATGATGGCCTTGGATCGCCATGGCTTTCTAGAAGAGTGCTACTTCACGTTTAGTTATAGCCCGATATTTGACGAGTCTAAAGTTGGCGGGGTTCTCGTTGTAGTCACTGAAACTACACAACGAGTATTGCAAGACCGTCGCTTGCACACGATTCGCGATCTTGCCGAAACTATTAACCGCATTGAGAATGTAAAAGAGATTTGGGAAGCTGCAGAGAGCTCGCTTGCCGACAACAATCTCGACCTCCCTATCTTCGTCCCCGTCATCCTAGAAGGTGAAAATCTAGAGCTAGCCTCGCACACCGCCGCAAGTGAATTGCCACATTACGAGGCCTTGATCAAACCCTTACTCGAGACGCTGGTGAAAGAGTCGGTTGAGCAAAATGAGATCAAGCAGAGATCTGACCTTGTTGAGGCGTTCGGCTCCTTCAGTGCTGGACCTTGGCCAGAAGTCTTGCGACATGCGGTTGTGTTGCCCTTAGGGTCTCAGGGTATTCGCAAAAAGTATGGAGCTTTATTGGTTATTACGAGCCCCCGGGTGAAGTTCGATGCAGACTATCTCGGCTTCTTGCAAGTTGTAGCCAGGGAATTGTCGACTGCATTGGGGAATGCCGTACAGTATTTAGAAGCACAGAAACGCGCAGAAGAACTAGCGGAAATAGATCGAGTAAAAACCAGATTCTTCGCCAATATTAGTCACGAGTTTCGCACCCCACTCACATTGATACTAAATCCTTTAGAGGAGATGGCGGCTGCCTCGCCAACACCTCAGCAATCTAGTGCGATATCAATGGCGCAGAGAAACGCTCGCCGCTTGCAACGTATGGTTAACTCATTGCTAAGCTTCTCTCGCATCTCAGAGGAGCGCATGCAGGCATCCTACGAACCTACTAAGTTGGCGGATTTCACCGCTGATATTGCCAGTACCTTTCGCTCACTTATAGAGCGAGCTGGCCTCGAATTTACTGTGGACTGTGACATTGTGGAGGGGTTGGTACACGTTGATCGTAATATGTGGGAGCAGATGGTGCTCAACTTGCTCTCCAATGCGTTCAAATTTACCTTGCAGGGAAAGATTAGCGTTAAATTGAGCGAAGCAGATAAGCGTGTGACCTTGGAGATCCGCGATACTGGGATCGGCATACCCAAAACCGAGAGGTCACATTTGTTTGAACGCTTTTACAAGGTAGAGAACTCCAAAGGACGCAGTATTGAGGGCAGCGGAATAGGGTTGGCACTCGTTCGAGAGCTCGTGCTTCTGCACGGCGGCACAATTGAATTCGAAAGTCGTGAAGGTGCCGGTTCTACCTTCAGATTGACAATTCCCAAAGGCACTGCACATCTTCCTACCGCGCAAATTAAAACTGAAGTACAAGAGTCGACGCCCAATTTGGCATTGGAGTATGTTGAAGAAGCCAACACGTGGTTAGAAAATAATACTAACGACAAGCTGCTTGGTATTCCCGAGGGCTTAGCGCTTTCCGAAGCCAATAACAGTTCGTCATTCGCTGCCACGATCATGGTGGTAGATGACAATGCGGATATGCGACTTGCGCTGTATAAGCTCCTCGCCAATCACTACTCAGTAGTGCTAGCCTCCAATGGAGAGCAAGCACTTGGTTTGGCACGCCGGCAGCGTCCTGACCTAATGCTCGTAGATGTGATGATGCCGGTACTTGATGGGCATGAAGTTCTCAAGAGGGTTCGCGATGATCAAAATTTACGAACCATTCCAGTTATCCTTGTGTCAGCAAAAGCTGATGAAGAGTCGCGTGAATTAGGGCTGCTAGGGCAAGCCGATGATTTTATCAGCAAGCCCTTTATAGGGCGGGAGATACTCTTACGTATTAAGCAGCAACTTGCACTAGCTAATCTGCGTAGCGAGGTAACGCGACACGAGAACGAGGAGGAGATTACCACGCTACAATTAGAGGCGGCGGAAAAGGTTCGTGAGAGTGAGGAGAGGTTCCGACATCTCACATCGCTATCATCCGACTGGTATTGGGAACAGGATGTGCAGTTTCGTTTCACCTTTAGCTCGCCAGGCTTAGCCGAAGCTTTAGGAACGCCGCGTTACAATGGCCTTGGCAAGACACTGTGGGACATGGATTACGTCTACCCTGATAAGTGGGCATGGTTGCGGCTTCAAGAGGATCAGAAGGCTCATAGGAAGATCGATCGATTTGAGTGTGCAAAGCTTGCGAGTAATGGCAGCTTGGTATGGATGTTGATAATGGGTGAGCCTATATTCGATAAGCAAGGTGTGTTCAGCGGCTATCGCGGCGTTGGCATCGATATCAGTGCTCGCAAGCTGGCGGAGCAAGCCTTGATCAATAATGAAGCACTACTCACTACGATTTTGGACAATGCCCCTATCGGCATTACGTTAGCAAATGTTGATGGGAAATATGTAAAAGTCAATCAAACACTTTGTACTATGCTCGGGTATAGCAAACAAGAATTGGAGACAATGTCTCTCTATGACAAAACCTTTGATGCCGATATCCCCTTGCACCAACGCCATAGAGCGAAGCTTTTAGCCGGGACAAGTGAAAGTGAGATTTTTGAAAAACGCGTGCTATGTAAAGATGGATCTCTGATTTGGACCAGGCACAGTATTGCTGTGGTGAGACAAGAGAGTGGTAAACCGATCTATACCGTTGCGCAAATCCAGAATATCACAGAGGAGTTGGCGGCAAAGCAACGGCTCGAGCAGGAAACAAGGCGTAAAGATCTACTCTCGGATTTTAGTTTGCTTGCATTGCGCGAGGAGAAATTTGAGTTATTTTTAGACTACGTTGCAAAAAACCTACAGGCTGAGCTCAACGTAGATCTGGTAGAGATTATTAAATTTGATTCAGACCACGATAGTTTAGAGCACAAAGCCTGTGCCGGAAAAGACCTCTGTATCGACGGCGACCTCGCGGAGTTTGACGATAAAGAACTAATTCAACACTATAGCCAGCTAGATAATTCATTAAGGGATCGGGATGGAGTCGATTCATCCTCGGTGCTTATAAGTGACACATTCGATTATTCGGAAATCCGAATACAAGCTTTAAGAAAGCTTTGCGGCATACAATGCGGTTTTTCAATCGCCTTGCATGATGGCGTAAAACTTTACGGCACTCTGGGAGTCTACTGCGTAGAGCGTAGAGAATATTCAAGAGGAGACACACAGTTTGTAGCCGCAACTGGGAATGTGATAGTCGCGTCGATTGTCCGTAAGAATGCACAAGATACTCTGGATGAACATCGCAGAATGTTAGTGCGAGCACAGAAGATTGCAAGGCTCGGTTACTGGGTGTTTGATGTGATCGGCAATCGGATGGCGTGGTCGGATCAGTTACTCAGTATCTTAGGTTGGCAATTGCCAGTTAGGGACAGCGGGGTCGAGGATATACTGGTATGGGTGCACGAGCACGATCGCCCCAACGTACGGCAAATGGTGCAACAGGCGTTGATCGGTAAGAAAGCCCAGCATGTCGATTGTCGCGTACTCAAGCCCGATGGTGAGGAATGCGTGCTATCAGTGCATTGCGAGGCGATATTTGATGCGCAGGGGAAGGCTACTAAGCTGACTGGCACTTGCTTGGATGTGACTGCTCAGAAGAAGAGCGAGTGCAAGCTGCGTGAAGCAGCCGACCTCTTGCAGAAACTATCCAGACGCTTGGTTGATGTGCAAGAGGAGGAGAGGCGCAATCTGGCCGCTGACTTACACGATCAGATTGGTCAGAACTTGACCGCATTAGGCATCAACCTAAGTCTCATCTCACGACGCTTACCGAATAAGGAAAGCGAAGTAAAGTCGCGTTTGGCAGATTCCGCAAAATTGGTGAATGACACATCAATTTATATCGAAAATGTGCTCAATGAATTGCGTCCGCCTTTGTTAGAAGACATGGGACTAAGCTCCGCCTTTCGTTGGAAGGTAAAGCAATTCCAAAAACGTACCGAGATATCAGTGAGTTTTAGTGAAAGGGGTAGCGCTAGGCGTTTTGGTATAGCGGCAGAAATTGCAGTGTTTCGCGCCGCGTTGGAAGCACTTAATAACATCGCCAAGCACTCCTATGCAACCCAGGTTGGATTAGAATTGGCTTGGCATGATAAGTGTCTCGAAGTCACTATTGCAGACAATGGGGTGGGCTTTGATCCGACCCTACGATCAGCGAAACTGGGCTTAGGTATGACGATAATGCGTGAGCGCCTCGATGCAATTGACGGGAGGATGACAGTCGAAAGTAAGTTGCTTGAGGGTGCGCAGGTTACTTTTCGGGTAGACTATTAGATTATGAAAATTCGACTCCTTATAGCTGATGATCATCTTCTAGTTGCCGAAGGCCTAATGGCTATCGTCAGTACTAGAGATGATATGCAAGTTGTGCACACCGTGGACAACGGTCAAGATGCTGTGGCTGCCGCTAAAGAGTTTGAGCCAGACGTTATACTTATGGATATCTCGATGCCGCAGTTAAATGGCATCGAAGCGTCCCGCGCTGTGCTTAAGCAGCAGCCAGAAGCGAAGATTATTGTTCTGTCTATGCACTCGAATCCCGAATATGTCCGTCGAGCATTGGATGCAGGTGTGCGCGGCTATATACTCAAACGTACCGCAGCCTCTAACCTCGTCGAAGGAATACAGCGTGTGAATTCTGGCCATCATTACTTCTGTCGACAGATTACAGACTTAGTCGTCAATCGTTTTCTGCATGGCCCCTCTGTCCCCAATGTTCTCGATGTGCTTAGCACCCGTGAACTGCAGGTATTGCAAATGTTAGCGGAGAGTAAGTCAACAGTGGAGATTGCAAAGCTACTGCACTTGTCTCCGAAAACAATCGAAACCTATCGCGCCCGCCTATTCGAAAAACTTGGCTTGAAGGATATTGCTGGGTTGGTACGCCTCGCGGTCCGTCAAGGAGTTATATCCCTCGATTAATTTTCATGTCAGGAAAATCCTGACATTATTCTCCGGTTTCTCCTGATACCGCAATTCTGTGTCTTTCATTACAATAGCACCTCCAAAAATCGCTATAGAAAGATAGTTTCAAAAACCTCCTAGAGCAAATTGGCTACTCATTGCAGCAGTGCATTGCGGAGACGGATTTTAGTTAACCTAGTTATCTGTTTATCAGAAAACAGCTGTGTAAATTTGACGATTCTAGGGTTCATAATTCGGATCAAGCGATTAAATATCGCTGCTGGCTAAAGAGGTATTTGTGAGCATCAAGCGTTTCTACCAGTTAAAGCTTGCCTTGTGTCTATTATTGATCCTTGCAATAACTTTTCTCTTAGTCAGCGCCTATGAGACTAACCGGCAACTGACTGAAGCGGGTAATACACGCTACCAATCCTACAAATTAGCAAACGAGTTTAAGCAAAGTAGCGATGATCTTACGCAGATGGCGCGTTTATATGTGGTAACGCGTGATCCAGTTTACAAGCAAACCCATCAATCCATTCTCGATGTGCGCAATGGCACTGCACCACGTCCGCGAGATGGCAGCTATGCCTACTGGGACCTCATCGTAGCTTCAGATGGTGCTATTCCTGAAGTTGAACTATTGCCACCGATCTCGCTCAAGGAGTTAACGCGTAGCCTAAACTTCCATGACGATGAAATGGAAAAGTTCGAGGAAGCCGAGAGACTGTCCAATGAGTTAACTCTTACGGAGCAGCGCGCCTTCTACGCCATCGACGGGCTTTTTGAGGACGCTAATGGCGAGTTCACCCGTATCGATCGGCCCGATCAGATGGAAGCTTTCCGCTTGTTGTTTAGCAGAGACTATTTGGATAAAAAGAACCAAATAATTGTTCCTATCAATGAATTGCTAGGCGAACTCGATGCAAGAACAACGGATCACTTCGAGTCAGTTGCAAGTCAATCCTTCGCGTATATCAGCATTATCAGCCTTCTAGCCGCTACATTACTGATGGTGTTTGTTGTTAGCGGCTGGAAGATTTTTCGGCAAGTGATCAATCCGATTATAGCTCTTCAAAATCAAGGGCAACAGTTTTCTGAAGATCTTGCAGACTTAGCATTGATAACCAATGAAATAGCGCTTGGGGATCATACTCGTAGTTTCTCCCCTCGCACTCAACCATCTGGGGCGAAGGGAAAAAGTGAGATTGAGGCCTTAAATAGGCAGTTCGACAGAATGATAGGTAGTCTGGAAGACGCGGGCGTTGCGATTACGCAGATTATCGGCAACTTAGGCAGGCGCAGCAGTGAACTACTGAAAGTCAATCGAGCACTGGAAGAAGAAAGTAAAGTTAGAAAGAGTAGCGAGAGCCGTTATCGTTCATTGGTAATGGCGACATCGCAGATTGTCTGGCACACCGATGGGCAAGGGCAGGTTAATGGACCATTGCCTAATTGGCAGGATTTCTCAGGGCAGAGTGAGGCGGAAGTTCAGGGAATAGGTTGGGCCAATGCGCTGCATCCGGATGATATAGAGCAAGCGGTTGCGGTATGGACTAAGTCTCTAGAAACTAAATCGCTGTACCTATCGGAGTATCGTATTCGACGCTATGACGGCGTCTATCGTGATTTCGCTGTCTGCGGTGCGCCGGTACTCGATGCGCAAGGAGAAATTTGTGAATGGATTGGCACCTGCACGGATATCACCGATAAGAAAAAGGCCGAGATCGAGCGCGACCAGTTCTTTACTTTGTCATTGGATCTGTTGTGTGTTGCCTCAACCGATGGCTATTTCACCCGACTCAATCCAGCGTTTGAGTCTACTTTAGGGTTTACGCAAGAAGAGCTGTTGAGTACGCCGTTCATGGAGTTTGTGCATCCGGAGGATTTGGCATCTACCACGCAGGTGATGGAGTCCCTCCTTGACGGAGAGGTGCTGATCAATTTTCAAAATCGCTACCGCTGCAAGGACGGCACTTATCGCTGGTTTATGTGGACCTGCGTACCTGCGCTGGGGAGTAATGTGTTATACGCCGCGGCACGAGATATTACACAGATCAAGCAAAAAGAGGCCGAGATACGTCAACTCAATGTTGTACTCGAACAACGAGTGATGGAGCGCACTTCTGAACTGCAGTCGAGCAATCAGAATTTGGTGCAGCGTACGAGGCAGTTGGAAGAAGTTAATAAGGAGCTCGAGGCGTTTACTTATTCAGTGTCCCACGATCTGCGCGCGCCATTACGCGGAGTGGCAGGCTATAGCCGCATTCTCACAGAAGACTTCAGCGAAGTGCTTGGTGAGGAGGGTAATCGACTACTTGGCGTGGTTTGTGGCGAGACACGCCGCATGGGCCAACTAATCGACGACCTGCTTAGTTTTTCTAGGTTAGGCAGGCAACAGCTCAATAAAAGCGACGTCGATATGCGCGAATTAGCACATGAAGTCCTTGACGGTTTTTCGCAAGAATTGCGTGACGTCATTAGGCAATTTGATATCGGAAACCTACCCGTGGTGAGCGCGGATCGCTCCATGTTGCGCCAAGTGCTGGTCAATCTGATTGGCAATGCCATTAAGTTTACGGGTCAAACAGCGCATCCTCAGATACAGGTCGGGCACCGTCTCGAGCAAGGGGATATTGTTTTTTTTGTGAAAGACAATGGCGCCGGTTTTGACCGACGCTATATAGATAAGTTATTCGGCGTATTTCAACGCTTGCATTCGGCCAATGACTTCGAAGGGACGGGGGTCGGATTGGCGCTAGTGCAACGCATTATTCATCGCCATGGAGGCGAGGTTTGGGCCGAGGGTCAGCCGGGCCTTGGCGCAACATTTTATTTTTCATTACCCGGTAAAGAGGGGCGTAGCGATGAGTGATCTAAACAGTGGAGTTGAGATTTTGTTGGTGGAGGACAATCCGCACGATGCAGATCTAGCCCAACGCGCACTGCGCAAACGCAATATCTATAACAAAATTACGCATCTTAAGGATGGGCAGGAGGCATTAGACTGGTTGTTCGGGCAAGGCGAGTTTGAAGGGCGCAATGTCAATCACCACCCCAAGGTAGTGCTACTTGATCTGAAGATGCCGAAAGTGGACGGGCTTGAGGTGCTGCGGCGCATTCGTGCGGATGAACGCACTCGGCGCATTCCCGTGGTGGTGTTGACATCCTCCCGGGAAGAGCAAGACGTGGTTAAGAGTTATGATCTTGGCGTCAATAGTTACATCGTGAAACCAGTCGATTTCGATAATTTCTCAAGTGCAGTTGCCGAGGTTGGGCATTACTGGTTATTGATCAATCAGGAACCTAAATAGTAGTTATGAATACATTGAACAAAGGCTCATTAACCCCTCTCGATGTCTTGATTGTCGAGGATAACCCAGTCGATGCGGAGCTGTTGGCGCGCGAACTGGGAAAGGCCGGGTTTAGCCCCAAAATGCGTTGTGTCCAAACAGAGCGGGAATACTTAGATGCACTTGAGGAGCCAATTGACTTAATACTCTGTGATTTCTCCTTACCTAAGTTTTCTAGCATGCGCGCGCTTGAGTTGATGAAGGAGCAAGAGTTAGACATCCCGTTCATCCTAGTGTCGGGCACGATCCCAGATGTGGAAGCGGTGACGGCCATTAGAAATGGTGCAGACGATTATTTATTGAAAGATCGATTGAGTAGGCTTGGTGACGCAGTAAGGCGTGCGCTCGATATCAAAAAAATTCGACGAGAGCGAGAGAAAACATTGTGCGCGTTGCGCCAGAGTGAGATGCGCTACCGACAAATGGTGCACACGTCGCCAATTCCAATCTATATCACGGATACTGAAGGCACGATCATACTTTACAATCAGGCCGCGGTGGAACTATGGGGGCGTGAGCCGGACCCTTTGCGTGATCGTTGGTGTGCCGCCTTGAAGCGAATCGACATTTATGGCAATGATGTGCATGAAGGGCAGTACACAAAACTCTTTACGGATGCTAAACATGAATCCACTAAGGAAGTGGAGCACATTCTTGTGCGACACAATGGAAGTGTGCGTTATGTGGCATCGTACTTTCATTCGATTGTAGACGAGAATGGCGATGTAACAGGGGTTGCTAATATTGTTGTCGATATGACTGAGCGCAACCAACAGAAACAGAAAATACTTCGCCTCAGTCGTGTTCATGCCATGCTGTCGGATATCAACGAATGCGTATTACGGGTCAATGACCGTGGCGAATTGTTCGAGCAGGCCTGTCGTATTTCCGTGGACCATGGTGGCTTTGGAATAGCGTGGGTCGGACAGCTGAGAGAAGAAAGCGGCTTGATTACTCCCATCGCTTGGCAGGCCGCTAATGGCGATATTAACCCGGCTGAGTATAAAACCTCTATTGATGAGCAATCGGCAGTATTCGGCGAATTGTGCAGTACTGCCATTGCAGAGATGCGCGTGGTGGTGAATGCCAATCTCGCAGACGAAGCGCTCAATCCTGGCACAATATGCCATGCGATTAGGGAGCTTGGTTACAATACAGCGGTCGCCTTGCCATTATTCGTAGGTACTGCGATCTGGGGGGTTCTGGTGTTGTACTCAAAAGAGGCCCATGAGTTCGACAAGGAAGAGCTTGCTTTGTTGAACAATCTTTCCGGGGATATTTCCCATGCCTTGGATCACCTAGAAAAATCGGATTTGCTCAATTACCTATCTTATTACGACGCTCTTACTGGTTTGCCAAATCGAGATTTGCTTATCGATCGTATGCGTCACTTCTGCCAGATCATCGAGCAAGAAGAGCGGTCGCTGGCCCTTGTACTGATCGATATAGAGCGCTTTCAGTTGATCAATAAGGTATTGGGAAGGCAAGGCGCTGATGACTTGCTTAAACGCTTCGCGATGGAGCTCAAGAGCCAATTATTCGATCGCGACAGTGTTGCTCGCGTTTACGGCAATACGTTTGCCCTATTGCTGGTGGACGTAAAATCACCGACTCAGGTAGCCCGGATTGTTGAAAACACGATCATGAAAGCGTTAAGGTCGAAGGACTTGCTTGACGTCAGTGAGTTGACTCTGCTCACCAATGCTGGCGTGGCCATGTACCCCTCAGACGCAGGTACTCCGGAAGATCTTATGGACCATGCAGAGGTTGCACTTAAGCAGGCGAAGTCCTCTCCAGAGCGTTGTGTGTTCTATTCAGCCAGCATGAACGAGGCAGTGTTTGCCTCTCTTGGTTTCGAGAAGCGTTTGCGCCGGGCCGTGGAAGAAGAACAGTTTGTGTTGCACTATCAGCCCAAGATCGAATTGCGAGACTTGCGTATTGTGGGGGTCGAGGCACTGATACGCTGGAATGATCCGGAGAAGGGGCAAATAATGCCTTACCTGTTTATACCTTTGTTGGAACAATCTGGGCAGATTGTGGAGGTTGGTAACTGGGCGATGCGGCAGGCCATTGCGGACTACGCCAAATGGCGCGCCGCCGGGCTCAAACCGCCATCGGTTTCAGTAAACCTGTCCGAGGTGCAACTACGTCGTCCGGATTTCGTTGAGGCGGTAAAGGAATTGCTTGGGGGCCTAGACGATCATGGTCTTGGCTTAGAGATTACTGAAAGCATGCTCATGGAAAATATTCATGACAATATCGACAAGCTCAAGGCGATTCGGAATTTGGGCATCGACATAGCGGTGGATGATTTTGGCACGGGATACTCGTCCCTGCAGTATCTTACTCGTTTGCCTATTGATGCGTTAAAAATCGATAAAGCATTTGTCAATGACATGACCAGCGATCCAGACAGCATGACGCTGGTTTCAACAATTATTAGTCTTGCTCGCAATCTCGGATTGAACGTTATTGCCGAGGGTGTTGAGACAGAAGAGCAATGCAAAATGCTGCGCCTACTCAGGTGCAATGAGGCACAGGGATACTTGTTCAGTAGGCCTGTGCCATTCGATAAAATTTCTGAGTTACTGAAAGAAAATACTATTACAGCGAAAGGATCAATGGGGTCAGAGTAACTTTATCTTTTTATTAGGGGGGGATGACTTTATTTTCGATAAAGTTACTCTGACCCCATTTATCTAGTGATAAGGCAAAGGTAAAGGAAGAAGCGTGGGAAGGGAGTGGATTTTGTCCCTAAAAGTGGCTAACTTATCAGCAACTTTCCGAGGATTTTCCAATGCCGCTTACCCGCCGCAAGTTCTGCAGCACCACCCTTTGGAGCAGCGTCGCGTGTCTATTGGCTGCACCGATAGCACAGGCGCAAAATATTAGCGTGCGCACGGTGGCCGGCGGGCAGCTGGCCGCTGTCAATAATCCCTATGGCATTGTGCCGTCGGCAGATGGCAACTTAGTGTTCTGCGAAGTGGACACGGGGCACATCCGCAGTCTTTCCTTAACAGATGGCAGTATCACTACTTTCGCTGGCGATGGCGAAAAGGCCTACGCAGGCGATGGCCGTCCCGCACTTAATGCATCTTTTTCAGCCCCACATGAGATTTGTTTCGATCGCGACGGACATCTGTTCATAGTCGAGCGTGATGCTCATGTGGTGCGTCGGATTGATGCCAACACAGGTCTAGTGTCCACCTTTGCTGGCATTGGCGAGCCCGGCTTTTCCGGTGATGGCGGCCCAGCCAATGCGGCGCAATTGCGGCAGCCTCACAGTATCGCCTTCGATGCCAATGGCAATTTATTGATCTGCGATATCGGCAATCAGCGGGTTCGCAAAGTACACGCGGACACTGCTGTGATAAGCACATTAAGTGGCACTGGGGAGCGGGATTTGACCCCCGATGCAGGGCCCTTAAGCGGTACAACCCTACGTGGGCCACGCTCAATTACCACCGACCCCGACGGCAACGCCTATCTGGTACTGCGTGAAGGCAATGCCGTGTATCGGTTAGCAATGGGGCAGGGTACTCTGTCACGCATCGCGGGCACGGGAGAGAGCGGCTACAGCGGGGACGGCGGCCTAGCGTTGCAGGCGCGCTTCAACGGCCCCAAGGGCATCGCCTATGCAGCCGCCGACCATAGTCTTTACATAGTCGATACTGAGAACCACGTGATCCGCAAAGTCGCTTTAACAACAGGGCTGATCAGCACGGTGCTAGGGACTGGCGAGATGGGAGATGGTCCAGATGGTGATCCTCTACAATGCGCACTAGCCCGTCCCCATGGCGTCTGCGTCCATGACGGTGTGCTCTACGTGACCGATAGTGAAAATCATCGGATTAGAGCGCTAGTGGGATAAATGGCAGTACGCCAAACCAAAAGGTGCAGGGGTATGGGATTGAACGCTAGAAGAGTGGATGAAATGCTATGAGTGAGGCAGCTCCAGATATCGGTTTCTTTGAGCGATATCTGTCTATTTGGGTAGGCTCTTGCATCATCTGTGGTGTGACAATCGGGGCGATATTTCCAAGTATTTTTCAGGCAATCGCGTCTGTTGAGTATGCCAATGTCAATTTGGTAGTAGCAGTTTTCATCTGGGTGATGATCTACCCAATGATGGTGAATGTAGACTTCGCCTCGCTAAAGGATATTGGTAAGAAGCCTAAAGGAGTTTGTATAACACTGGTCGTGAATTGGCTTATAAAGCCATTTACTATGGCGGCCCTTGGCATTTTGTTCTTCGAACATATTTTTGCGGGAATGGTTGAGCCGGAGTCAGCGAAAGAGTATATCGCCGGGATGATTCTGCTTGGCGTGGCGCCATGCACGGCAATGGTGTTTGTGTGGAGCCAACTGGTCAAAGGGGACGCGAACTACACGCTAGTTCAAGTTTCGCTGAACGATATTATTATGATTTTCGCCTTTGCGCCGATTACGGCCATACTGCTAGGCGTGACCGATATTATTGTGCCTTGGCAAACTCTTACGATCTCGGTGATCTTGTATGTATTAATTCCGCTAATCGTGGGGTACATCACTCGTAGAATGCTTGATGGGTCTGGGAGTCCCGCGAAAATTTCGATATTCACTGCCCAGGTCAAGCCTTTCTCCATCATGGGATTATTGGCAACCGTCATCTTGTTGTTCGGCTTCCAGGCCCAGACGATCCTAGACGAGCCCTTAGTCATAGTCTTGATCTCCGTGCCACTTCTTATTCAGAGTTACGGCATCTTCGCTATTGCTTATGGATGGGCATTTCTGTGGCGCGTTCCCTTTAGCATCGCAGCCCCTGCAGCTCTAATCGGGACATCCAATTTTTTCGAATTGGCCGTTGCCGTTGCCATAAGCCTATTCGGGCTAGATTCTGGTGCGGCATTGGCCACAGTGGTGGGCGTGTTAGTCGAGGTGCCGGTGATGCTGTCGCTAGTGGCTTTTGCAAAACGAACTAAACATCACTTTGAATCAAAGGGGTGAATCAAAGGGGTCAGAGTAATTTGAAATTCAATTGAAGTTTTTTGGGAGCAATCGTCCCTAGCATTCTTAACTCGTTAGTTATGTTGAGATAAAACAACAACAAAAGGAAAGCGTAATGTTCACCATAAGTCGTAGGAAACTTTTGAAGACTGCCACACTCGCTAGCGGTGCTGCAGCCCTGCCATTAGCGCTTGGCGGGAATAATGCTTTAGCTCAAGAGTCCTCATGGGCTGCTAAGAAAAAGAAAGTCAAAGTGCGTGGTTTGGATATGGCCTACTACGAGGTAGGCACTGGCGACCCTATCGTATTCCTCCACGGCAATCCTACCTCGTCTTATCTCTGGCGCAATATAATTCCACATGTACAGCATCTTGGCCGTTGCATTGCGCCGGATCTTATAGGCATGGGGGACTCGGACCCGTTGCCCAATAGCGCGGAAGGGGTTTATAAATTCAGTACACACCGCGACTATATTTTCGAGATACTCGAGGCTATTGGTGTGCGCGAGAAAGTCACGCTAGTCATACACGACTGGGGTTCTGGTATCGGCCTTAGCTACGCGCAGCGTTTTCCAGAGAGAGTGCGTGGCATTGCCTATATGGAAGCAATTCTAAACCCTTCGAGCCTACCCGCTATTCCGGAGCCTGAAAGTGGCCTATTCAATATCTTCCGCTCAGCACAGGGTGAGGAGGCCGTACTGCAGAACAATATCTTCATCGAACAGATATTGATCGGGGGTTTGGGTTACTACCTTACAGAAGAGGATAAAGCCGAATACCGTCGCCCCTTTCTGCAGCCTGGCGAGGGGCGTAGACCTACACTGGAATGGCCTCGTGAACTACCCAGGGGCGGTAATCCTGCAGACACGGTACAGCTAGTAACGAGTTATTCGGATTGGTTTGCCGCCAGTGACGTGCCCAAGTTATTTGTTCGGGTGAACCCCGGTGCACTCATTTCTGCAGGACCGCTTCTGGAATATGTGCGCAGTTTCAAGAATCAGAAGGAAGTGAGTGTGTTCGGTAGTCATTATGTGCAAGAGATTTCGCCGGATGCGATTGGCAGGGCCTTGTCAGAATGGATGAGTTCCGGCGCTATTTAGTAATTAGCTCATTAACAGATATTTAGACCAGGAGATAAACGATGCGCGTGAATTTCAAAGCAATAGCTGTAATGTTCTTTATCATGTTGGGACTGACTTCTGTGCAGGCCCAGTCAACGGCGTTCACACTTTCGATAGATGGCTTTGACGATGGCGACGATATCCCCGTCCGCTTCTCACAGGCTGCCGAAGGCGCACTGCCCGGAGGCGGCACTTCTCCCGCCATGAGGTGGGAGAATGCTCCAGCGGGCACGCAATCCTTCGTGGTGAATATGATGGACCTAGACTTCGCGCCTAATCGAGGCACACGCACTCAGGTACATTGGGTGGTGTGGAACATCCCGGGCACGGCTATGGGGCTAGAAGAGAATCAGCCGCAGGGAGACATGCTCCCCAACGGCGCAACGCAGATCAGTGCGACTGGGCGCGTGTATCGCGGTCCGGGCGCTGGCGCTAGCGGTCCTAAACACCACTATCTGTTCGAGGTGTATGCGCTAGATACTGCTTTGTCTGTTATGGCCTCCGATGATCCCATCGCCACCCGCGACGCAGTCCTAGCCGCAATGGAAGGCCATGTGTTGGGCAAGTCTGTCTATATGGGCATGTTCCGTCGTCCGCAGTAGAATACTCTCACTAGATGTCGCTTATGGTCTCTAGTGAGCAAGGGGCACCAAGATCGAGGCTCCACCAATGGTGCAGCTTGGTTGGACAATTCGGGATGACTAGGCGCTGTCGACAGTGAATGTAGCTGGAAGTGGGGTAGTGTAGAAGCAATTTATTTTACAAGTTAAACCGAAAAACGTATTGAATATTTAGCGCCTCTTTTGCAATACCGTTTATCATGATTGGTCGAAACTTTAGCTTCGATGCCGCCTCGATAGAGGCGGCATCAAATATCTCTGGAGGTTCGGAATCTACTAATACAACGTCCTTCACATCCCCCATCTCAGTCACTGTAAAGCTTATCTGCGCCCAGCCTTCAATCCCATCGCGTTGTGCGGCAGGGGGATAATCTGGGGTCACCTCCGCCAATGGGGTTGGGTTCATTAGATACTGCATCTCCTCTAGCTCTAGATCACAATAGGGCACAAGCTCGGGGCCGTTGTAGGGAAGTAAATTGCCCATAGGGCATCTTTTCTCTTCCGCCAAGGCGCCTGTTACTGCGTCGAAGAAACTGAGTTTCGAGTCTTGTTCCTGCCTCAAAATCCACTGTACCGTTAGCTCCCAAACTTGGCCATTTGCGAAAGGCGCCATGTCGGTTCTAGGTAGGCAGTTGAGTGGGATTTGGTAAACCGTGAGAATCGCTGCAATGTAACCCTCGCACCATCGCGCCCCGTCTACGGCACTGCACAGTGCACTTAACTGAGGGCGGCTGAGAAGGGCATTCGTGCTGGCAAGGCTACGGATTCTAATCGTCTCTCTACGTTCTTGCAGCGAGTTTTGATCGGCTGAAATCGCGACAGAGGACGCCAGAGCTATGAGTACTATTAGAGCAAACCTAAGCGACATAAAGGCTCCTAGAATAACTTCACTCTGCGGAAACTATTTCCGCGCTTAGGCCGGACACTTCGGCTTGTTTTGCCCGCTCCGCTTTACTGATATACGCAGACTTAGTTTTAGGGGCCAACTTTGCATTTGCTCTCTTGGCGCGTGCCTTTAATATCTGTATGCCCTTTTTACGACGATTCATGTTAGCTCTCTCAAACTGAATATCCTTCCTCAATGTGTTTCTTTACTTATAGCGACATTGTAAAGCACAACGGTTTCGATACAACTAACTGGCAGACCTTCTAAAGCTGGGGAAGGCATCTGTCAATTCAGCCTTGAGATCTATAAGCAATTGAATTCTAATAAAATATTCCGTATTCCTTGTCAATAACCTCCCCGAATCTCCACTGCGCTAGCAGAATGTCGAGCTTGTCTTATAAAAGTCTGAGACATCCTGCGACCTCATGACAGAAGCCCTTATATAACGAACAAAGAAGCCTCGCGTGCCGCTGAGGACTTATCTGTATTAGAAAAAAGGGACATAGAGATGTTAACCAATAAGCAGAATCGTTTTTCAAGCACCGCACTGGCCTCCCTGTTTACTACTATATTGCTGTTGTCATCCAACGGCGCAATCTCTGCTGAATCTACGCAGCGAGATATCCTACTAGCCTTATATAGCGACACTAATGGCGCGGCCTGGACGAACAATACTGACTGGTTGGGTGCGCAGGGCACAGAGTGCACCTGGTATGGGGTGCAGTGTGATGGTGAGAGCAATGTCACGCGTCTTGATCTTCATCAGAACAATTTAGTTGGTAGTATTCCGACCGTTCTCGGTAGTTTGATTTCTCTAGAATATATAGATTTTGGTGGGAATCAAATCAGTGGCGTTATCCCCGATAGCATTGCCCAACTGACGAATCTTGACGGAATATTCCTCTGGGGCAATCAGTTCTCTGGTTCTCTTCCTTCCTTTTTTAGCGGTTTGACACAGCTTCGCCATTTCTCATTGGGGGGTAACCAGTTTAGCGGCGTGATCCCAGTGTCCTATGGTAATTTGGTGAATCTGCTTCATCTTGATCTAGCACATAACCAACTAACCGGCGGTATTCCTACATCCCTCGGTAATCTCAATAAGGCTAGCCGGATAGATCTTAACAACAACCAACTCAGTGGCACCGTACCCGATGAAGTACTTTCTTTGGGAACAGTGAATCTATGGGCTAATTCCAACCTTACTGGCATCGAATTCGGCGACCCCGCTGCCTGTGCAGTTCAGACGGCATTGACAGTTGGTGCGCAGGTAGAGGGGGCACTAGTCCCATTCGAAGATTGTTATATTAATGACGAAGATGGTCCGCTTATGGCGGATTTCTACCGATTAGACTTAAGTGCCGCGTCGGATACAACGCTACTCAAGATAGACGCTCATTCCGATTTCTATTATCCGCATGTAGGGGTGCTAGATTCTGATGGTACTGAAGGTGAGGACATTGTTGAGACTCAAGTCGAGCAGAACTCTTTGTCCTTTGAAGTAGCATTGGCACCGGGTGAATACGTACTGTATATCCACGGCGGCAGCTATCAGCCTCAGAATGTTGCAGCTACTGGGGCATATACGCTCAACACTCAGGCAATAGCCGAGCTTCAATCTGGGTGCATAAGGTTCGGAAGTACATGGGCGACTGTAGGCATTGAAGTCGACGCAGCGCTTACCGAAACCGATTGCGTCACCACCATCAACGATACAAGCATCCTCACTGAAAGCTATATGCTCTCGTTGCAACAGAACCAAACCGTTCAGGTTGTCGCGCAGTCAGAGATAGCTTCTCAGTTTCGCATATTCAATGAATCTGGTTTTGTGGATGGTAGCCCAATAGGGCTGCCGAATATTCCATACAGCGTCACATTTACTGCCGGGCAATCAGGCAGGTATCGCGTCGTAATGTACAACACATTAAACAACTCATTGGAAACGGGCGCATATAGTTTAGAGATCGGGACTGTGCCTGAATCTCATGTTGATCAAAGGACTGCGCTTTTAGCGCTATACAACGCTACAGCTGGCGATAACTGGACAGACAAGACTAATTGGCTAGGTGCCGAAGGGACAGAGTGTACCTGGTTTGGTGTGCAATGTGATTTCGGCGGCAATGTTTCAAACCTAACGCTCAGACAAAATAATCTCGTTGGTAGTCTTCCTAGCGAGCTCGCAAGCCTTAGTGCACTGCAGAATCTGGATCTGGGTGGAAATCAGCTCAGCGGCACAATCCCTAGCAATATTGCCCAACTTCTTAACCTGAAATATTTTTATCTTTGGGGCAATAAGTACACCGGTTCATTACCCTTAGCTTTTGGTGAGATGCCACAGCTGCAGCGCTTGTCACTTGGTGGCAACCAGTTTAGCGGAACTATCCCCTCCACTTACGGCAATCTAGTTAACATTATCGACCTCGATTTGGCCTACAACCAGTTGAGCGGCACTATTCCTTCGGAGCTAGGTAACCTCGTTAATGCCACGTCTATTAATTTACGCCAAAACCAACTAAGCGGGGCTGTGCCTGCGCCGGTGCTGGCTTTAGGCACTGTGAATCTATGGGCGAATCCTAACCTAACTGGAATAGCATTAGGTGATCCGGTTGCCTGCGAGACCCAAACAGCGCTTACATTAGGCGCGCAAGTAGCGGGTGAACTGACCCCGTTCGAAGATTGCTATTTTGACGATGAGCGAATTATGGCGGACTTTTACCGCCTAGACTTGAGCGGTGAGTCTGGTACTACCTTGTTCAAGATTGACGCGTATTCAGACCATTACTACCCGCACATCGGTGTGCTAGATGCCAATGGCAATGATGGACAGGATATTGTTGATACTCAAATTCAGCAGAATGGGCTGTCTTTTGAGGTAGCACTGGTACCAGGTGAGTATGTGCTATACATCCACGGTGGTAGTTATCAACCACAGAACGTGGCGGCTACTGGTGTGTATACGCTTAGTACCACTGTTATCAACCAGTCGCAGATCGATTGCGTGACCCCAACTTGGGTGACGAAAGGTGTTGCTCTTGATGCGGCATTGAGTAGCGCTGATTGTCTGGATACCTATAACGATCCGGATAGACTCTACGACAGCTACAAGATTTGGTTGGAGCAGGGCGAGAGCGTGATAGTGGCGCTTACGGCGGAATTTGAGTCGCAGATCTTGCACTTCAATGGCAACAATTTTTCCACATCGACTCCGAGCACTCCTGCCAATCAACAACAAGTGCTCACATTCACAGCAACTGGTTCTGGCTGGCACCGTTATGCGGTTTATGCAAGCAACAACAATCCCTTAGCTGAAGGCAATTACAACATCCAGTTTGTTGAACCGCCAGTATTCGGTGATGCTCAGGCCTGTACCGAGGGTCTTCCCACGCTTGCCTTGGGAGGCAGCACCAGCGCTGCAG
>CAJXUA010000043.1 GCA_913060695.1 uncultured Gammaproteobacteria bacterium
ACTCAGCCCTTGACCACCTGCTAACTAACCGTCCAACTTATGGGGGTCAGTTCATTAGCGGGGCCTTTTTTTATTCTAGAACGTGGATAATGCACTCGGTATAGACTATTATCGCCCCCGGTCAGCCTTTGCAGGCTGCCCCACCGTTGCGGGTGTAGTTCAATGGTAGAACGAGAGCTTCCCAAGCTTTAGACGTGGGTCCGATTCCCATCACCCGCTCCAAATAAGAAAGCCCCGCCAGGATTTAGGTCCTGGCGGGGCTTTTGTCGTTTTGCACTACAATCTTGTGCAAATTAGAAGTAGTAACGCAGGCCCAGACGGAAACGGGTTAGGTTGTCTTCTAGTGAATCGTCAGCAAGGTAGATATCGTCTGTCGATACGTCGAAGCCGATAGAGGTTGAGATCGCCATGTAGGGGCGAACAAACCACTTCACGCCTGCTTGTATGCCGAACACGGTGCTAGTCTCGTCATTTGGAGATAGAGTTGTGCTGGTGTCGATATTCTTCAAGCCATCGAAACTCACAGTGGCAACGCCGAAAGAGGTGCCGATGTAAGGCACAATGTTGCTGCTGCGGTTAAAATTGTATTCTGTGAACGCACTGAAGTTAAAGCGTTCGATTCCACCAAGGTCAGAACCTACAGCGCGTACGCCGAGTTCCCAGCCATCACGTAGGAAATAACCATAGGATGCGTCGATGTCGAAGTCGAGCTCATCAATTTCTGGAATTTCGATCGTGCCGCTCAGTGCAAGCTCTTTAGTGCCTTGCTGGAGCATTGGTAGGCTATTGTCCTGCGCATACAAAGACGTAGCGGAAACACTCATCATCAATGACATCAGGATAGGGTAACGTTTCATGCAACTCTCCAAGGAGTGAATAAGAGCGCGCATCATATTGATCGACCCAATCATTGGTCAAACGCTATATAATCATCGATAACATGAGCATTGCTCATGCCTGAAAATGGAAGTAAAAGGAGTCTGTAATAGACACTACACTGGTTAAAACATTCCTCGAGGTGGTGGCCTGCGATAGCTTTGCCGGCGCCGCGAACCGCCTGTTCGTCTCGCAATCTGCCGTTAGCCTGCGCATCAAGTCTCTAGAGGCGCACCTAGGCCGACCGGTGTTCAAGCGCAGCAAAACGGGCATCACACTTACTCCTGCCGGGCATCAATTCGTTCGCTATGCCAATAGTTTTCTGCAGGTGTGGGAAGAGGCGAAGCAGCAGGTGGCTGTGCCCGAGAAATACGAAGACGTTCTGGTGGTAGCGGGTGAGGATGGGCTGTGGAACCGTTTCTTGATTCGCTGGCTACCGCAGCTGGCGGTGCACCTACCCAAGATTGCGTTCCGTGCCGAAGTGGGGCGCTCGGACCGGCTCACTCGGCAGATGATGGAGGGCACGGTGGATCTAGCCGTTATGTATAGCCCGTCTATTCGCCCGGGAATTACGGTAGAGCCTCTGTTCGAAGACGTGATGGTGATGGTATCTACGGACCCGGAGACAGTGGGGGTCAACGAGCACTACATCTATGTAGATTGGGGCGAGGCTTTCAGTGTTTTTCACAAAGAACTTTTTCCCAACGACGATCACTCGCGCATGACCTTCCGGCTTGGCAATGTCACCTTGAACTATTTGCTGAACAATAGCGGCAGTGCGTTTATGCCGCTGCGCTTGGTGGAGCCCTATGTGCGGGCGAAGAAATTATTCATCGTGGAGGAGTTGCCGCGTTTTCACTTGCCGGTGCATATAGCGTGGCGCAACGACATCGCGAAAGAGGTGTTAACAGTGGCGATACAACAGCTGCGCATAGTGCTCAGGCAATTGAATAATAATGAGCTACCGGCGCCATTCTGGCTGCAGGATGCGAAAAGTGGCGGTTCTCCCAATATCTTCAATTTGGCGCCCCATAGCAAAACCCATTAATTGCTTCGCTGCAATTAGCGAGGCTTGGCGAGCTGCAGAAACTCCGTGAAGTAGGCGGGGAAGGTCTTCGAGGTGCAGCCCGGGTCGTTGATGGTGATCGCGCTATCGCCGAAGGCTGCTAACGAGAAACACATGGCCATGCGGTGATCGTCGTAGGTGTCGATGTCGGCACTTTGGATGTGTTCGGGTGGCGTAATTACGAGGTAGTCTTCGCCTTCCTCTACGGTGGCGCCTACCTTGCGTAGCTCGGTGCTGAGCGCGGCGAGTCGGTCGGTTTCCTTCACGCGCAGATTGTAGACATTGCGTATCGCCGTAGGGCCCTTCGCGAATAGAGCCGTGGTGGCGATGGTCATGGCGGCATCGGGTATATGGTTCAGGTCCACGTCTACGCCGTTCAGCTCGCCCTTAGTCACCTCTATCCACGTGTCTCCCCATTTTACCTTCGCGCCCATCTGCTCGAGCACATCGGCGAAGCGGACATCGCCTTGTACGCTGCTGCGGCCGCTACCATGGACGCGTACTGTGCCTCCAGCTATGGCGGCTGCGGCAAGGAAGTAAGAGGCAGAGGAGGCGTCGCCCTCGACCATGATGTCGCCAGGGGCTTGGTACTGTTGACCGGCGCGCACCACAAAGCGCTTGTAGTCATGATTCTCGACGGTGACGCCGAAGCGAGACATCACATCGAGAGTGATGAGGATATAGGGTTTGGAGACCAACTCGCCTTCGACCACTATCTCGAGGTCTTCGCTGCAGAACGGCGCGGCCATGAGCATGGCAGTGAGGAACTGGCTGGAGATATTGCCCTTGATGCTGACTTGGCCGCCGGTCAGGCCTTTGCCGTGGATTTTCAGGGGCGGATAGCCCTCATCGCCTAAGTAGTCGATAGAGGCGCCGCAGCCACGCAGACAATTGACCAGATCGCCGATAGGGCGCTCCAGCATGCGCGGTTCGCCAGTTAGAGTGACTTCGCCGCTACTGGCGCAAAGCATGGCGCACAGTGGGCGCATGGCGGTGCCGGCATTGCCTAGGAATAGTTCTAAGGCAGAATTTAGAGCGAAGGGGCCGCCGAGTCCAGTGACTACACAGTCCTTCTTGTCGGCGCTGAGTTGATAGTCCACACCTAGCCGCGCGAGTGCGCCGAGCATATGGCGCACGTCGTCGCTGTCTAGCAGGTTGCTGATGCGGGTCTCGCCCTTGGCCACTGCCGCGAGTAGGAGGATGCGGTTGGAGAGGCTCTTCGAGCCGGGCAGCGTAATCTCGCCCTGTATGCTGCGCAGGGGAGGGAGTGTTAGGGTTTCCATAGTGCTGTCTCTAGAGCTTGGCGCGCGCCGAGTCCAAGCGGGCTACGCAGGCCTTGCGGACGCTGGCGTCCAGTGGGCCGAGGCAGAGCATCTGTATCTCGATCTCGCTGACTTGCTGGGTAGGGCTCTTATTGCCGCGATTGCCGAAGCTATTCTTGAGTTGCTTGAGTTGCACCTGCATGCGCAGGCCTTTGTCGGCATCGGGAGAGTCGAGTCCTGCCAGGATCTCGGCGGAAATACACAGCTCCTTGGCCTTGTCTTCGTTGCTCTTGGCCTCCTTCTTGAGGATGGCCTTGTCTACGCCGCGGTATAGCGCCTGAAAGCGTTCCTCCAGTGCCTGTTCCTGCAATAAGTCGGAGACGCGGCCCAGTTCCTGCCACTGATCGTTCAGCGCATCCATGTCGGGCGCCTCGCCCTTGCCAGAGAGTGCGGCGAGTTCGAGGGCCTCTAAGAACTCGGCCTTGGTCTTGGCCTGGCCAATTAGTTGCAGAGACTTCTTGTCCGGCGCAGCCTTGAGCTTGCTCTCATACTGACGCAGCAATTTGTCGAACTGCTCTTGTAGAGCGCGTTTCTCGTGTTTGATATCGGCCTGCAGGTGTTCGAAGAAGGCGTCTTTGTGCTCGTTGAACTCGCGACGCGAATTGACCAAGTCTTCGCTGCTTGAGGCGATGAGTTCGCTAATCTTACGCAGCACTTCGCGGGCAGCGGCAACGGCGGGGGAGGCGGCTGCACGGGCTTTAGAGGCACCGGAGGCGGACCGCGTTGGCGCTTCGTTCTTGCGCTTATTGAATAGCTTGTCGCAGGCTGCACGGAAGGCGTTCCAGTGGTTGCGATCGTCTTTATAGGGCGATGGGCCGATGGTCTTCCACTGCGCCTGCAGTTTCTTCGCCTCGCTCATGGCCTCTTGCACGTCTTCTAGTTCGTCGAGCTTCTCGGCCTGGGCAATCAGTTCTAGTTTCTTGACGGCATTGTCTTGCAATACCTTGCGCTTGAACTGGCGCAGATCGCTAAGCACCGTGTTGAAGCGCTTCTGTAGCTTCTTAATCTTGGCCTGTTCAACCGGGGCGTAGAGCTTCCAGTCTTCTACGGCCTTACTCTCGATCTTGTTGATGCTGGCGATGTTGAGGTCGTCTGCGGACAGAGTAGCCACCAGCTCTTCGAGTTGCGTACAGATCTTGTTGCGCTCCTCGAGATTGCTGTGCAGCTTGGCCTTGCGCTCTTTGAAGTATTCTTTGCAGGGCTCGAAGGCTTTGTGGGCGGCCTCGTTAAACTGTGCCCAGAGTGCGTCGTTCTGCACAGAGTGGCCGAGCTTCTTCCACTCTTCCTGCAATGCCTTGATGCGCTTGGACTTGTCTGCGGCATGCATGGTGTTTTCGACCAATGCGCGCATGTGCTCGATCAACTCTTTCTTCTTCTCGGCTGCGGCGAAGTTTTTCCAATCGATCAGTTCGCTAATGCGCGGCTTATAGGGAGTGAGCAGGTCGTGTAATACCTTCTTGAGATCTTCATCGGCATTCTTGATGGCGCCCTGCACCTTGTCCCACATGCGTTGGGCGTCGTTAACCTGACCGGCCTCGACATGTTGGTCTAGCGCGGCCACATGGGCCAGAGAGTCTTTGTGGAGCTTGTCGAGATAGGCGCGATTTTTGGTGACGAGCCGCTCTAATAACGCTTCCATCTCTAGGCATTGGCTATAGAGCTCGCTAGGGGGAAGGTCCGCAGGCCATGAAGACTTTTGAAACAGCTTGCTGAAACGTTGCTTTACCTTGTTAACGCCCACCGTGTTCTTCGGGGTGAGGGATTTGAGCGTATCCTGAACCGTGCTGAGGTCGGCACGTTTGGCTTCTAAAGCGTGATAGGCACGAATGTCCAGCGCGAGCTGGGCGATCAGTGTCTGGGCACGGGCCAGCACGGCGTCGGCGCCTTCATCGGTGGCATTGGTGTCTGCACGCAAGGCTTCAAGCGCATGGTGTTTGTGCTCTAGCAGGTCGATCTGTTCGTGCCCGAGAGGCGTTTCCAAAGAAGCGAGCGCGGCGTCGGTAGCTTCGCAGGCAGTGGCAAGATCGGCGAAATTCTGCGATTGCAGGGCCTGCAGCTGTTTAGCATTGGCGTGTTCTACCAGCTTCAGCTCTAGGGCTGCGCAGGCGGCGGTGAAGCGTTCCTGCACGCCGGCATCTGCCTGCTCTTTGATTTCCTGCCACTGGCTAAGCTTATACTCGTATTGAGCCTGGCTCAGGGCGCCAATCACCTTATTGGCGAGGGTCTCGAGGTCGACACAAATCTGCACGGTCATGGCGGCATCGGCGCTGCGCTTGGCCTCTGCGTCTTGAATGACCTGAAGCTTGTCTTTGCATATCTTATAGACGGTCTTGTCTTTCTGGCGCACGGCGGCGCTGAGCTGCTCGAGTGCCTCTGCCGACTCGATCTGCACTGCGGCGGCGTGGCGTACCGTATGGTTGTTAGAGTGCGCGGCGATATCGAGTAGGCCCGGCTCGTCTAATGCGAATTCATTCTGTAGGCGCTCTAGTGTGGCTAAGCCGGTTTCGTCGCAGCCGCAGTCGTGGAGTACGGCGAGCAGAAGAGGGCTAGAGTCCATATTGCGCATCAATGCGATGCACTCGGCAGGGCTCAGGCCACTGCGCGCAGCGCCAGAGACGACGCGGCAGTATTGCATCAGGGCCGCATTGGCTATCTCTGTGTCGGGATCATTTTGCAGGGCTTGCAGGGCGTCGACACTGTGCACATGGCCGATAGCGGCGAGGCGCACGGCGGAGTCGCTGTCTTTGCTGGCCATGTCGACGAGGATCTTCTGGGCATCTGCGGCACCTTCGTCTTGCGGGTTAAGAGCGTGGTTCAATTCAGCGATGGCTTCTAGGCGCACAATTGGATCTTTATGTTGCCATTTCTTGTTCTGTAAAAAGGTTTGAAAAATCATCAATTGCTGTTCTCTAGGGTGCTTGTGACAGATGTACCGCGGCAATAGCGGTTGTGTACAACGTTGGCGGTTAGCGCTGGCCCCGGGCCGACAGAAGAAGGCTCATTCTAGCAGATGTTTTTTCGGCATCGGTAGCAATGAAGCAGCTTTATCTCCCTTGATTGTCTATCCACCGTCTTTATCGGCGACAGTGCTATACTCGCAGGGCCACTATAAACCCTCTAGCCCTAAAATAGCCGATTCTCTTAATTATGCTCCCCGACGAAGTTAAGAACGCCATTCAGAGTGCCTATCGGCAGATTCTGGAGAGTAAATCTCTGACCCCACGCTATGGGCAACGCCTGATGATTGCCGAGATTGCGAAGAGTCTTGGGCAAATTGAGGTGGCGGCAGTCAATGGCGCCGATGAGGATGACGACGAGCCCGGTCCCGGCGAAGACAATGGCGGCCCAATCTGCGTCATCGAGGCTGGCACGGGCACAGGCAAGACCCTGGCCTATGTTCTAGGCACGCTGCCGGTAGCCAAATACATGAACAAGACCGTCATCCTAGCCACCGCCACGGTGGCACTGCAGGAGCAAGTCACGCTTAAGGACTTGCCCGACATCAAACGTCATTGCGATCTAGATTTCACCTACACCCTAGCTAAGGGTCGTGGCCGCTACCTATGCCTGACTAAACTGGACATGTTGCTGCAGGGCAACGACAGCCTCAACGCCATGGCGGACCTCTACGGCGAAGTGATCGCGGCTCCTAACGCTCACTCGCTGGTCCTGTACGAGCAGATGTTTCGCAAGATCAATTCCGGAGACTGGCATGGCGATCGCGACGACTGGGAGAACCTGCTAAGCGATCAAGAGTGGTCGCCGGTGACTGTGGACAATGGTCAGTGTGTGGGGCAGAAGTGTTCGAACTTCAGCAACTGCTGTTTCTATCAGGCACGCGAAGAGGTGCAGAAGGCCGACTGCGTGGTGGCCAACCACGACTTGGTCTTGGCGGACTTGGCCCTAGGTGGCGGCGTAATCCTGCCCGCCCCACAAGATTCGATCTACATCTTCGATGAGGCCCATCATCTGCCACTGAAGAGCAATAATCACTTCGCGAGTTTTACGCGGATCAAGGCGAGCCTAGGTGCAATTGACCAGTGGCGCAAGACTCTCGGCAAGTTAGGGGGCGATTCCGTGCTGGAAGAGAATCGAACGCTAAAACGCGAACTGCCAGCGCTCGAAGATACCCTCGAGATGGCGGAGATGCGGCTGAATGAGATATGGCCCCTTTGCGAGCAGGTCTTGGCGGATGCGGTACCAGACAGGCAGGGCGACAACGCCCCGCAACACGCCTTCGAGCTAGGCCTAGTGCCCGATCATCTGCGGGAAATAGCAGAGACACTGAACACGCAGTACACGCGCCTCGCCTCGCTGTTTCAAGAGCTGGGTAATGAGTTAAAGACGAATCTCGAGCAGGGGCAAAGCCTAGAGTCGCGGCAGCGCGCCGAATATTGGTTTCCTCTGATCGGCAGCATGACTGCACGTGCGGCAGCGAGCCAGAAGCTATGGCAGCAGTTCTCCCGCGTTGACACTCCGGGGCAGGCGCCTTGGGCGCGCTGGCTAGGGCTGAACGATCAGGGCGGCAATATCGATATCAGCATCTCCTGCAGCCCCGTGCTCGCAGCTACCACCCTGCAAGAGAATCTATGGCGCCTGTGTGCCGGCGCAGTCCTCACTTCGGCAACGCTATCGGCACTGGGCAATTTCGATGTCTTGAAGATGCGCGCGGGTTTGCCCGAACGCACCGAATATCATCGCATCGCGAGTCCCTTCGACTACGCCAAGGCTGCACGCTTCACAGTGCCAAAATTGAATTGCGACCCAGGCAAGAGCGCCGAGCACACCGAGGCGATTATTCAGTTACTGCCTAAAGTGTTGGATAAGAGCGAAGCTGCCTTGATGCTGTTCAGCTCGCGTCGACAGATGCAGGATGTGCTGGCGGGCTTAGATAAGAGTTGGCGCGAGATCATTCTGTGTCAGGATGATTATCAGAAGGCGCAGCTATTGATGTTTCATAAGCAGCGCATCGATAAGGGCGACCCGAGCATTATCTTCGGGCTGGCGAGTTTCGCCGAAGGGGTCGATCTACCGGGTAAATATTGTAAGCATGTATTGATCGCGAAGATTCCCTTCGCGGTGCCTAATGATCCGATCGAGGCGACACTGGCGCAGTGGATAGAGCGTCAGGGTGGTAATCCGTTCATGACGCTCTCGGTACCCGAGGCCGCATTCAAACTCGTGCAAGCCACGGGGCGCTTACTGCGTAATGAAACCGATACGGGCCGCATCACCCTTTTTGATGAGCGCATCGTGAGTAAGTTCTACGGGGCCTCCATAATGGCGTCTTTGCCACCCTACACTCGGGAGATCTTTCCAGCCTCGCTAGTCGTGAATAACTAGTGTGAGCGACGCCCGTATGTAATTCCGTTTTTCTTGTCGATGCTATAGCCAAGCACGCAGCCTATCGCTACGCCGATGGCCATCACTATAAGGGCGTTGCCCATCAATGCCCCAAGGCCTAAGCCGATGAAGAAACCACCGGTCGCCGCCATTGGGAGTACACTTGTCGCTTTTACTTTCTTAGATTTCTTGGACATAGTTTTCTCTGATGTTTGCCTAATGCAATCTATGGAGTGGGGGATGCGTTTATTTGTCGAGCGTCAAAGATCATGGTGGCTGTAGTAGGGGTGGGCGTTAGACTCTCTCCGCGCAGTACAGCGGACTGATCGATGCGGTCGACTATCTCCATGCCCTCGACGACTTCGCCGATGATCGTGGTCTTTCCCGCTAGCCAAGGCGAGTCGACCAGGGTGATAAAAAACTCGGCCTGATTGGTGTTGGGGCCAGAGTTCGCCATGGCGACGCTGCCGCGTACCGGCATGCGTGCAGGAAGGCGCGTGTTGAACTGATAGCCTTGGTTCTCGTAGGCCTGTTGTAGGCTCATCTCGCTGAGTAATTTGTGTAGTTCATTCTGGCGCGCCTCTACTTGTTCTGGGCTGCGGATGTCGAGCTTCTTATACAGCGGCAGCAGTATCTGGGCTTGAAGGTCTTCATTGTTTTGCAGGTTTAACCAGGCATGGGGGGCGCCGGTAGGATCGAAGACCTTGATATCGTTAAGGCCGAGGTCTCGGGCATTGATCTCGTCGTTGATGAAGTATTCTGGCCGTGGGGCCTCTGCGGTGCTGCTTGCGCCACTCTGCACTAGGTAGTTGCGTAAGATGCGGTGGAAGGTCTTAGAGTCGTAGTAGTTAGGCGCAACAGTCTGCGCGCTGCTCACATCGAACATATCTACTTTGCCTTCGGCAAGTGCAATGAAGTTGGCGACATTGCGTGGGGCCGATTCTGAAAAGAGCTCTATGTAGATGTCGCCCCGCGAAGTCCGCATAAGGATGAGGGGGTGCGAGGGGTCTTCCATGGCCTGTGTTGCGCTAGTTAGGTCTGCGCTGACGAGCGCACTTGCAAACAGAGTGAGCATGGCAAGACCGGTTTGGGCGAGTTTTCTCATTGGCGGTGCGGTAACTCCGAAATTGATGGTGAGCTAATTGGCTTTGATTGTAGAGTCTGTCCCTGTGGCAATGCAATCTAACTGGCCTTTCGTAGCGTACACTGTACTGGCCCCACTGGCTCTAATTAGACGCTAGCTCCCAAGTGCTGTGACGCAATGCTGATTTTGCGTTAAGTATAATAGGGAGCTAGACTAAATTTCCCTACAATCGGCCTATATTTAAAGGAGGAGTACCGAAGATGGAATTCATACACAGCACCTACAGTCTCCCCCTAGTCATGATCTCCGTTGCCGCGGCCATTCTCTCTTCCTATGTAGCCTTGGAGCTAGCGAACACTGCCTCGGACTGGCGCAGTAGGCGCATACTCAACAAATGGTTGCTATTAAGTGCTTTCGCGCTTGGCTTAGGGATCTGGACAATGCACTTCATCGGCATGTTCGCCATGAAGCTGCCCATCCCCATCTACTATGAGGGCTGGCGGACCATCCTTTCCTTGTTGATCGCCGTGGCCGCGAGTTTCGTCGGCTTCTCCATCGTCCACAAGAACAATACACTGCAGTGGGCCGTGATAGGTGGCGTTGTAATGGGCCTTGGCATTGCTGGCATGCATTATCTGGGCATGTCGGGCATTCGCTTAGGTGCAGACATGCATTACGACCCAGCCTTAGTAGCACTCTCGGTGCTGATTGCCATCGTGGTGTCATCCTTAGGCTTGTGGATATTGGTGACGATGAAGGCCGGAATAATCGCCAGACACCCGGTGACTAAGGTGGCCACTGCAATCTTGATGGGTACCGCTATCTCCAGCATGCATTACACAGGCATGGCGGCGATGAGGCTCACGCTAAATGACACCGCCGTTCCTGGCGCTGGAGAGTTTCTAATCTCCGGCGATCCTATGGTGGCATCCCTCTCTATCGCCGCTATTATTCTCATTCTGCTCCCTTTGTTCTCGGTAAGTTATGAGAACCGTTTCTCGCGTCGTCTCTCCGCAGAATTAGTGCTGCTGCGCAGCAATGAGTCGCGTCTTCGTAAGCTGATAGAGAATGCGCCCGATGCCTTCTTCGTTTACAACGACAAGGGGCAATTTCTGGACGTGAATCGCGTGGCCTGCGAGCAGCTAGGCTACGATCGCGAAGAGCTACTTGCGTCCAGCATTTTCGATATCGGCGATCAAGAAGACAAGCCTGAACAAGTTCAGCTAGTTTGGCCATCTTTGGAAACGGGCGAGGGTTGCACGATACGCAGTGTGCATGTGCGCAAGGATGGCAGTAAGTTTCCTGTCGAGATTAATATCACAGGGCTTATCGATAAAGGCAGTCGGCAGATGTTTGCACTGGCCAGAGATATAACGGAAACAGAGAAATTAAAGGCCCATCTTTCGAAACTAGCGATGACGGATGAGTTAACGGGTTTATATAACCGCAGAGCGTTCATGCTGACTCTAGACAAAGAGCTTGCCACCGCCTCGCGCTACAGTCGCGACCTATCTCTACTAGTAGTGGATATCGATTACTTCAAGAAAATAAACGATCATTACGGCCACCCAGTGGGTGATGTTGTGCTGAAGCATTTTGCGCAAGTGGCACTAGATATCATTCGAAGTCAGGACACTGTGGGGCGAATAGGTGGAGAGGAGTTCGCTGTAATACTGCCAGAGACCAACATAGAGGACGCAGTGACTCTTGCGGAGCGCTTTCGTAGCGCAATGGAGTGCACATCGGTTTCGAACAATTTGGGGACGATAAAATTCACTGTAAGCGTGGGCATTGCCTGTTTCGATCAGCAAAGCTCGAACTCAAGAGATATAGTCAAAAACGCAGATGCGGCGCTCTATGCAGCTAAAGGCGCCGGTCGAAATCGGGTGAACGTGTTCGACGAAACACCCGACAACAACGCTGATTAGTCTTTGAATTAAAACGGCTCTTTCTAGATCAACTTAGTGTAGAACTCTAATATTTTCTCTTGCTGATTCAGGCTAAGAGCCGAGGTCTGCTCCGCGCTTATTTGTTCGAAGCTTATTCTTGCATCTGCATACAGGCGTTGCCCCACTTCCGACAACTTCACAAGACTCTGCCGCGCATCGCGGGGATTGGCCACCTTCTCAATAATGTGGTTCTTCTCCATTGGCGCAATAAGCCGTGTGACACCTGATGCGCTCATGCCGATGTGCTCGGCGAGTTCGATTCTTGCCACCGCCTTGTTGGGCGAGTGTTCCAGATGATGCATCACCAGGTATTCACTTAGGCTGATGCCGTGCATGCTCAGATGGTTGCCCACGCGCTTCGCAAGCTTCGAGGCGAGGAGGGCGTTCTTGATTACAAACTGCGAGCTTATCGATTCCATTGACATAAACACCTTGCTATATAGTTGATTGCGCAAATATATAGCAAGTATATGCGCGTGGCAAGTGTCGCGTACACAATTCCCCTTTTGACGGGTTGCAATTCCCGATGCTGGGGCGCACTATCGAGCCGTAGACAAAATAATAACGTTCGGTTTAATGGAGACAGGCTATGATCGCTATCCGTTGGATGAGCTCGTTGCTACTGGCCGCACTATTAACCCTTCTCCTGTTCTTCATTATGCAATCTTTGATTGCCAGTGGAGCCCTTATCGAGCAGCAAAGCTCGATTGTCAAAGTGGTGGATGCCACCATGCCCGAGATCGCGATGGAGGTGATCGTGCAGGTCATCAAGCCAGAGCCGATCGAACCACTGGATGCCACGCCCCCGCCTATCCAAGAGCGAGTCTTTAGAGATTCGAGCGGCATCAGTACCCCCGTAACCCATGTGCAGGTGACCGACCCCACCCTTGCCGAGATCGATAATGCGACTTTTCTGATCTCCGACGGCGAGATGATGCCACTGGTCAATGTGCTGCCTACCTATCCGAACCGTGCACTGCAGAACAGGATTGAGGGCTGGGCACAGGTGCGCTTCACCGTGACCGAGACGGGCAATGTGCGCGACGTGGAGGTAGTCGATGCGGTGCCAGAGCGTGTCTTCGATAGATCATCGATACAGGCCGCGGAGAAGTTTCGCTATCAGCCAAGGGTAGTGGACGGCGTAGCGGTGGAGGTACCGAACGTGCAGTACGTGTTCCGCTATGAGCTTGACGACGAGCAATAGCAGGAGCGGAATTAAACGCCGCCATGGAAGGTGGCAAGCCCACGCCTGCGGGCCGCGCCAAGACCGGCCTTGCTGCCTGTGGTGAGTTGCTCTGATAAGAGTTTTGAATTATGGCTGGTGACAGGTTAATCTTGTTGCGCTCGCACATAGCGAATAGCTAATAACAATAATTAAGCTCTGTCAGGAGAGTTCGAGATGAAAATCGCAAAACATGTAGTTGCACGATTCGTCTTCACCGCTAGTGCCTTTGCCCTTGCTACACAGGCAGTGGGCCAGACCAATACCAGCGTAAACGAAGGGGACTGGCCGGTTTATCACGGCAATGAATTCGCTCAACGTTATTCACCACTGGATCAAATCAACGCTTCCAACGTTGAATCCCTACGAATTGCCTGGAATTTCTCCACCGAGAAGTTCGGCCCTCCCACCGATTTCACCAACCCATCGACCCCGCTCGAGATAGACGGCATTCTGTATGCCAACGTCGCCTCTACACGCAATGTCATCGCGCTAGACGCGACCTCTGGCCAATTGCTGTGGATGTGGCGGCCTCAAGAGGGCGAGCGCTTCAGTAGCGCCCCCCGCAAAGGCGCAGGCCGCGGCGTGGCTTACTGGGAAGATGGCGACAAGACAAGAATCATCGATATCACCCCGGGCTATCATCTGGTCTCGCTCGACGCCAAGACTGGCATACCCGACCCCACCTTCGGCAATAACGGCATCGTGGATCTGATCGTGGGCCTGCGTAATGCTGAAGATACTCGCTTCGAAGACATCGACATCGGGGCCTCTGCGCCTCCCTTCGTCATGAACAACGTCATAGTAGTGGGGGCCGCACACTCCACCGGCGGTCGACCACGCGCTAAGTCCAATGTGAAGGGCGATGTGCGCGGCTTCGACATCCATACCGGCGAGTTGCTATGGACCTTCCACACCATCCCAGAGCGCGGTGAGGTCGGTTTCGAGTCCTGGCTCGACGAAGGGGTAGAGTTCACTGGTAACTCTGGAGTATGGGCGCCTATCTCCGGCGACCCGGAACTGGGCATGGTCTATCTGCCTGTAGAGGACCCAACGGGCGACTATTACGGCGGTGACCGTCCAGGCTCTAATCTATTCTCCAGCAGCATCGTGGCGTTGGATGTGCGCACCGGCGAGCGTCGCTGGCACTATCAGCTAATTCACCATGACATCTGGGACTGGGATGTGCCCACCGCACCGGTGATCGCAGACCTGCCCAATGGCCGTAAGGTGGTGATGGCGGTGACTAAGCAGTCGTTCATCTACACCTTCGACAGAGAGACTGGCGAGCCAATCTGGCCTATCGAAGAGCGCCCAGTGCCCGCAGGCGATGTGCCTAGAGAGTGGTATTCGGTAACCCAACCATTCCCAACTCGCCCAGCGGCGTTCGATCGTCAGGGCTTCGGCGTGGATGACCTGATCGACTTCACACCGGAGTTACGTGCACGCGCGCTAGAGGCCATCGAAGGCTTCCGCTTGAGCCCTAGCTTATTCTCGCCACCTTCGCTTACCGATGCTGCCGACGGCACTCGCGGCTTGCTGAGCCTGCCTTCTTCCACTGGTGGCGCCAACTGGGAAGGTTCTGCGATGGACCCAGAGACTGGCATCATCTATGTGCCCTCTAGAACTCAATTGCAGAGCCTGTCATTGGCGAAGAACGAGGCCTCCGACATCGACCTAAGCATCAACGGCAGCGTTCGCGTGCCAAGGATCGAAGGGCTAGAGATCGTGAAGCCGCCATACGGCCGCGTGACCGCGATCGATATGAACTCTGGCGATCATTTGTGGTGGGTGGCTAACGCCGAGACGCCAGATCGCATCGCAAACCACGCACTGATGCAGGGCGTAGATTTGCCAGATACTGGCATCCCTACACGCTCTGGTGTGCTGCTGACCAAGACACTGTTATTCGTAGGCGAGGGCATCGGCACCGCTGACGCACGCCCAAGAATGCGTGTGATAAATAAGCAAACCGGCGAAGTGATCACCGTAATAGAATTGCCAGACAACCAGACCGGCCTACCGTTCACCTACGAGCACGATGGCAAGCAGTACCTAGCCATGTTCGTCGGCGGCAGAAGCAGCCCAGCCCAACTGGTTGCCTACGCACTGCCATAAACGACTAATCAAAGGGGTCAGAGTAACTTGATCGGTCGGATTGGATCAAAGGGGTCAGAGTAACTTGGTAAACCAAGTTACTCTGACCCCTTTGATCCCCTTTGATCCCTCCTTTGATCAGGCTTCGCGGAACAGCGCGCAGAGCTTATTGCCGTCGGGGTCGCGCACATAGGACAGGTGCATGGCGCCTAGGCTGCCTTTGCGTGGGCCTGGGGCGTCTTCTATTGGGGTGCCGCCGTTCGCGACTGCGACGCTGTGAAACTCCACCACTTGCTCTGGGGAGCTGCACTTGAAGCCTATAGTGCCGCCGTTGGCATGTGTTGCGGCCTCACCATCGATTGGTTCGGTAATGCAGAACGTTGCGCCGTCGTTGCGATAGAACAGCCGAGTGTGGCCTGTGGGGGCTACATTGCGTACTGGCTCGGCAACGCCAAGCACCGCGAGCACGGCATCATAGAATTTCTTAGAGCGCTCGATATCATTGGACCCAATCATGATGTGGCTGAACATTTACTTCTCCTAGTTGTTGTACAAAACATAGACCCACCTCGCGCAGAAATAGCCGACGGCAAGCCAGACCAGTATACAAAATATTGCGGCTGCGTAGCTTACGGGTTTTTCGACAGATTGTGCTGCCTTTAACCGTGCAGACTCTATCACTTTTGCGGGAGTAAAACGGATAATAAGCGCCAGCCCAAGTGGGATGATTATGAGGTCATCGAGATAGCCGAGTACTGGAATAAAATCCGGTATCAGGTCGATAGGGCTAAGCGCGTAGGCAGCCACCATGACCGCCAAAAGCCTCACTAGCACCGGCATATCCGGATCACGTGCCGCGAAATAAACCGTAAGCGTTTGCAGCTTCAGTTTGCGCGCTTGCTCTCGCAGGGATTCGAAACTCATAAGGACTTAGCGCCCGCTCCTGAATTCTTCGCAACTACAGTAATTTCAAAACCTTCATCGAATGTGGGTGCCACAAAGTGTTTTGAGACCTGCTCGAACATCTGGGCCGTGTCGGTTGCCGCTCTACTAGGCTGTTCGATGCGCCGCTTGCCGATCTGTTCTAGGCAGACCTCATCGGGCATATCGATATAGATCAAGCGATGGGGTGCTTCAATCTCCGTAAAAATACTTTTAAACCATAGCCTTTGTGCAATGGTGTTGGCAGGGAAGTCCATCACTACGTCCGTCCCCGCGATCAGGATTGATTGCACCAGCGTCTTCATCTGCGGCTTAAGCAGACCAGAATAGTAAATATAATCTTCTAGGGAGGTGATCTTATTGGGATAGAGTGACTCTAGCCACTCGTCCTCGCTGAGCAATATCGCGGCGTTTGCCTGAGCGATCTCACCTGCTTTCGTGCTTTTACCCGCGCCCATTTTTCCACAGAAGAAGGTCAATACCCCATTGCTCATCCTAAACCTCTATACGCTACTGCCTTGATTCGCAAGAATTAAGTACACTGCTCCTCAAATCGATTAATTTAAATGGTGAGTTAAACATGAAAGCTCTTTTGTTTGCCACATTGGCTCTGCTACTGAGCTGCCAAGTTAGCGCCCAAGATGTGAGCAGCGCCGCGGTCGCTGATGTGCAGGCTAGGCCCGACGCCTTCGTAGCGCTGCGTAGCGTGATTCCCAACCTAGTAGTGGAGTTGCGTTACCTAGGCAGCAATAACTTCCTTGGGAGGCCCGTAGAGGGCTACGTGGGCAATATTGTGTATATGAGCGAGCCAGCCGCGCGCGCATTGAAGGCGGTGCAAGAGGATCTCGCATCAGAGGGCCTAGGTCTGAAGGTATTTGACGCCTACCGCCCTCAGCGTGCGGTGGATGACTTCGTGCAGTGGGCGGCAGATAGCACCGACATAGTGATGAAGCAGCAATACTACCCAAGCCTGAACAAGGACGAGCTGTTCCCTGGTGGCTACATAGCCGAGCGCTCCGGTCACTCCCGCGGCAGTACGGTGGATCTGACCCTAGTGCGGCTGGCCGATTCACAAGAGATTGATATGGGTAGTCCCTATGATTTCTTCGATCCGGTGTCTTGGCCATCGGATACCTCGATAACCGCACAGCAACAGGCCAATCGTTTGAAGCTACGCGAGGCAATGCTAGCGAACGGGTTTAGGCCGTTAGACACGGAGTGGTGGCATTTTACGCTGGAGGGTGAGCCCTACACGGATGTCTATTTCGACTTTCCGGTGGAGTGATTTCGGGTCAAAGAGGGATCAAAGGGGTCAGAGTAACTTGATCGATCAAGTTACTCTGACCCCTTTGATCCTGTTTGATGCACTACCTCAACTCGTCGCGTAGTTTTATCAGCTGCTCCTTATAGCCTTCGCCCTCGCCGTAGTTCACAAATTTATTGTAGTGGCGATGACTGCCTACAACTTTGCGCGCGTGCTTTATGGGGCACCAGTATTGCTCGGTTCTAGCTAGCACTTCTCTTGTGTAGGCCACAACTCCATTGCCATATCCGCAGTAGACACAGTTTAGTTTTTCGATGCCATTGAGATAGGCTAGTTGGTGACGATCTAACACGATGTATTTCGAGCGCTCAACTCTGCGGATACCATAAAGCCTAAAACAAATATGTTGGTAGAGAGTGATAGTGAGGTCGAAAAACGCGATAGGAAAAACCATAGAATAAATAAAAGGGGCCGAGAGGATGTTCCGAATTCTGGAAGCCATAAGCCAGGGGAATATGGCACTCTTCAGCTTCCTGTGTCCTTCCAGTATTTTTTGCTCGAACTTAACGCGCTTGCCCTCTAAACGATAGTTAAGGCTTTTTTGCAGTTTATCCAGCTCGTCTAGCAACTGTCGCTCGAGCTTGTCGATTTTGTCGGTAAGTTCGCTAATTCTTTCACTCATCACATGTTCCTGTGTCTGCTATTAATCGTTTACCTACGCTAACGACTTCATCCACTGGATAGCCGAGTGTGTTGTAGAACTTTAGTACCTTCGCATTGCTAGTACGAACCAAAATATTGAGCTTAGGGCAGCCCAGTGAGATCAATATTCTCTCTGCCTCTTTCATTAACGCTGCGCCGTAGCCCATTCTCTGAAACTGTGGCCCAACCGCCAAATAGAATTTCGAGCCCCTGTGGCCATCATAGCCAACCATGGCCGAGGCCATTAATTTTCCTTCCACCTCGCCGACGAGGAATAACTCCGGTTGATAAGAGGCTTTTCTAGCAATGTCTTTTTCTGGGTCGTTCCAGGGGCGAGTAAGATCGCAATCTTTCCAGAGTTGGATAACTTGCGGGGTATCTGCTTGCGCAAACTGTCTTATTCTCATCGAAGGTCACTACACATAGTATTTAAAGTAAAACGCAATTAGAGGCAGAACAGATATCAACAGAGTAATAGCGATGCCCATTTGTCCGGCAATAATCAGATAGCTTTTCTGGGGTTTGTTTGGGTTGTAAAAAACTTTAACTCTACCATCAGCAGATCGCTGAATAGAAGTCATCTGTTTTTCTAACAGGCCTCTTGAGTTATGACTGGCCACGATAATCCAAGGCGAGACCCTAGTGCCATCATATGTTACGCCAGACACTCTATATTGATACATGGCCTTGCTGATGTAGTCTTGTTCAGATTTGACTAAAACTTTTGCGCCGAATCTCGCTACCCCAATATTCTTTAGCTCACCGAATGTGTAAGGCCAGTAGCGCATGCGAATTTGAAAGATTAAGGAATAAGTACAGACGCAAAGCATGTAAATAGCAGCCCAGAACCAAATGCCCTGAGTGTCACCTTGGATTGCGAGCTGCCACATGTCTCGAAAATAGGTCATAAGCTGAGGTCAGAGCAAGTTTTTTGCTGAGGATTTAAGTGTGGTGTTCCTATCAGCCAGTCTATCGAATTCGAAAAGCCTGCGCCGATTAAATATACACTGACCCATTGCTGTCCCAGATAATTTTGGATTCATATTAGCACCTGTTGATATGAATTCTCGTACGGTTCTGGGGGCGCTCTA
>CAJXUA010000044.1 GCA_913060695.1 uncultured Gammaproteobacteria bacterium
TAGAGAGATTCGAACTCCCGACATCCTGCTCCCAAAGCAGGCGCGCTACCAGACTGCGCTATACCCCGATACCCTGCATCGTAATGCAGGGTCGGCATAATACTCACGGCGCCTTTACCAGTCAATCGCAAAGTGACAAAAAAGACTAATATTCAGCAAGGTGACTTATCGCTCTATACGCCAAGTGCTGCCATCGGCGGAATCTTCGACAACAACCTTCAAAGCAGCGAGTTTATCGCGGATCTCGTCGGCCAACGCCCAGTCCTTGTTCGTCCGCGCCTCACGCCTTTGTTTGATCAACGATTCGATATGGGCAGCGTCCACCTCTGTGTCGTCCTGCCCTTGCAAGAAAGTCTCTGGCGAGCCTTGCAAGAAGCCTAGAACCCCACCGAGCTTGATGAGTAAGCGTCCTAACTGTGCTGCGAGATCTGAGTTCTCCTCGCGCTGTCGGTTGATCTCTCGCGCAAGGTCGAACATCACCCCTAGGGCTACCGGAGTATTGAAATCATCGTCCATAGCGGCGCAGAAGGCCTTCTCGAAGCGCGAATTCACCAACTCACGAGCATTGGCTGTATCTAGCCCGCGCAGTGCAGTATAGAAACGCTCTAAGGCCACTGAGGCTTGATGCAGGCCCTGCTCCGCATAGTTAATCGGGCTGCGGTAATGACTGGAGATCAACAGATAGCGGATGACCTCGCCACTGTATTTCTGCAACACATCGCGCACGGTGAAGAAATTGCCCAAAGACTTAGACATCTTCTCGTTATCCACGCGCACAGAACCGTTGTGCAACCAATAGCGCGCGAATTGCTTGCCCGTAGCCGCCTCTGATTGTGCAATCTCGTTCTCGTGGTGCGGGAAAACCAAGTCGGTGCCACCCCCATGAATATCGAAAGAGTCGCCGAGACAGCACGTCGACATCGCGGAGCATTCGATATGCCAGCCAGGCCGACCATAGCCCCACGGTGAGTCCCAGCCTACGTCGCCGTCGGCTGCTGCTTTCCATAGAACAAAGTCGCGAGGATCGCGCTTGAGCTCACCTATCTCGATGCGAGCACCGGCTAGCAACTCTTCTGGATTCTTGTTGGCTAGGCGGCCGTACTTGGCAAACTGCGACACAGAATAATAAACATCCCCGCTAGACACCTTGTAGGCATACTCGCCTTCGATGAGGCGCTCGATCAAGGAGATGATTTGGTCGATATGTGCCGTGGCGCGCGGCTCTAGGTCCGGCCGCTGTACATATAGGGCAGCCTCGTCTTCGTGAGATGCCGCGATGAAACGCGCGGTAAGATCCGAGAACAACTCGCCGTTTGCTTTGGCGCGATTCAGAATCTTGTCATCGATGTCGGTGATATTGCGCACATAGGTCACATCGAAACCGCGATGACGTAGAAAGCGCGAGATCACATCGAAAGCGACAAACATGCGAGCATGACCAATATGACAGAAGTCATATGTTGTCACCCCACACACATACATCTTAACTTTGCCCTCTTCCAAGGGCACAAAGGCTTCTTTCTTGCGGCTTAACGTGTTGTATACCTGTAGCACTGGCTCACTCAACTTGACATTTTGGCCCATGAATCCCGGAGGGTCACGGTGCGATTAAATACAATTTTCTCCGCGTTCGAATCATAGCGATCGATGCAGAAATACCCTTCGCGTTCGAACTGGAAGCTCGACTCTGGCGCTGCATTTGCTAGGCTCGGCTCCGCCTTACACCCTTGCAATACTACGAGGGATTCTGGATTCAAACATTCCTTATAATCGGCAATATTTTTGTCGTCCGGATTCTCTTTATTGAACAGTCGATCGTAAATACGGACCTCAACATCTAGCGCCTGCTGGGCAGGTACCCAATGAATCACGCCTGCTACTTTACGCCCTTGCGGATTCACGCCGAGTGTCTCCGGGTCATAGCTACATAGCAACTCAACGGGCATGCCCGACGCGTCTTTGATGACCTCATCGCAGCGTATCACATAGCCACCACGCAATCTTACCTCCACCCCAGGGCTCAAACGCTTATACTTGGGCGGCGGGATTTCTTCGAAGTCGCTAGCATCAATATAGAGCTCTTTCGCGAAGGGAATCTCACGCTTGCCCATAGATTCGTCCTTTGGGTGACTCGGCAACACCAGCGTCTCGATCTTGTCATCCGGGTAGTTCGTCAGAGTGACCTTCAGGGGCCGCAACACACACATCGCACGGGGGGCTGCTGCATCCAAGTCTTCGCGGATACTGTGTTCCAGCATCGCGACCTCGACGACTCCTGCGCTGCGTGCCACGCCGGCTCTTTCGCAGAAATTACGAATAGATTCAGCAGTATAGCCCCGACGACGCAGTCCAGAGATAGTGGGCATACGCGGGTCATCCCAGCCATTCACATGGCCGTCCGTCACTAACTCCTTGAGCTTACGCTTACTCATCACGGTGTAATTGATGTTGAGCCGCGCAAACTCGATCTGCCTAGGCAAAACATAGTCTGCCGCTGGCGCTGCGCTATCGCTGGCCGCGTGCAGGCTATCTCGATCGAGACTCTCCAAAATCCACTCATATAGTGGTCGATGGTCTTCGAACTCGAGGGTACATAATGAATGCGTGATGCACTCCATCGCGTCTGAGATGCAATGGGCGTAGTCGTACATAGGGTAGATCGGCCACTTATTACCCGTTTGGTGATGCTCCACATGACGAATACGATACAGCACCGGGTCGCGCAGGTTGATATTCGGTGCCGCCATATCGATCTTGGCGCGTAGGCTATGGGCGCCATCGGGGAACTCGCCGGCGCGCATGCGCGCAAATAGATCGAGGTTCTCCTCAATACTGCGATCGCGGTATGGGCTGTCTTTGCCTGGGCTTGTCAGTGTGCCGCGATACTCGCGCGCCTCATCCGGTGATAGGCTACAGACGTAAGCCTTGCCACTGTTTATCAACTGCACGGCAAAGTCGTGTAGAGAGTCGAAATAAGACGAGGCAAAGCGCACCTCCCCACTCCACTGAAAGCCTAGCCACTCGATATCGGCCTTAATCGAGTTAATAAACTCCTGACTCTCTTTCGCTGGATTAGTGTCATCGAAGCGTAAATTACACTGCCCATGATTACTTTGCGCTACGCCAAAATTCAGGCAGATCGATTTCGCATGACCTATATGCAAATAGCCGTTAGGTTCCGGAGGAAAACGCGTCTGCACTCTCCCGTTGTGCTTGCCGCTTTGCAAATCTTGCTCAATAATATGTCGAATAAAATTCGAAGCGGGGGCAGACCCAGTAGCTGCGGTAGAGGGGGTGTTGCTTTTATCGTTAGCGCTCATGTCGTTGTTTTTCGCTTTCTCACAGGTGGCAAAGGACGTATTATAACCTCTCCACGTGTTTCTCATAAGAGGCGAGAGCCGCTTTATACTCAAGGTTGTACGCAATGATTGTCTTTAAAACGAATTACGGTGATATCACTATCGAACTCGACTTCGAAAAAGCCCCTGTTTCTGCAGCCAATTTCCTTGAGTACGCCAAGAGCGGTTTTTACGACAACACTATCTTTCACCGGGTTATCGACAACTTTATGATCCAAGGCGGTGGCTTCGAAACTGGCCTCGTTCAAAAGACCAACGGCAAGCCTATCACCAACGAAGCCGACAATGGTCTGCTCAACACCATCGGCACCGTGGCCATGGCCCGTACCTCCGATCCCCACTCCGCCACATCTCAGTTCTTCATCAATGTCAGCAACAACACATTTTTGAATCACAAGAACAAGACAGCACAAGGCTGGGGTTATGCGGTGTTCGGCAAGATCAGCGCAGGAATGGAAGTAGTGAATAAGATGAAACAGTGCCGCACGACCTCCAAGTCGGGACATCAAGACGTTCCTGTTGACGAGATCATCATCACTGCGACCACTGTCAACATGCCCGAACCGGCACCCGAACAAGCCACTCAAAAATAATAACGGCTAGATCATGTCTAACGCAGGGAAGACGCTCTTTATTTCGGATTTGCATCTCGATGCCGACTTACCGGCAATCACGCAATGCTTTCTGAACTATGTCGGCAACGCTGCGGGCAGCGACGCGCTCTATATCCTCGGGGATTTCTTCGAGATTTGGGTGGGCGACGATGACCGCAACCAGCTGACTGACACTGTGGCTCAAGCCCTCCAAACCCTCGCCGCGAGCGGCACCAAAGTCTACCTAATGCACGGCAACCGCGATTTCTTGCTAGGCAAGGCCTATGCGGAGCGCTGTGGCGCGCAACTAGTGGACGACCCAAGCGTTATCGACTGTTACGGACAGAAACTCGTGCTCATGCATGGCGACAGCCTGTGCACGCGGGACCTCGAGTACATGAAGTTTCGCAAGATGGTGCGCTCGGAGCGCTGGCAGAGCGACTTCCTAGAACGCTCCTTGGTCGAGCGTCATATGATTGCCCAGCAGACACGCCAGCAGAGTAAAGAACAGAGTAGCCATAAGGCGTCAGATATTATGGATGTGACTCCACAGGAAGTACTCGACGTCCTCCATGACAAGCAAGTCAATATCCTCGTGCACGGCCACACCCACCGCCCCTCAGTGCACACTATCCGCCTACAAGAGCCTATCAACGGCCAAAATGAAGCCCTGCGCATCGTTTTAGGAAGCTGGGATAGCAAGGGCTGGTCGCTCGAATTTAGCGAGCAGGGCTACGAGCTAAAGCATTTCCCCCATTAAGACAGGCCATCCACCATGGCGAAGTAACGCTCGAAATGCGCATCGCAGAGCAGCAACAACTCCGCGTCCACTAGGTTCGCCAAGTCCTGATTCGATAGATGCGCCACCGCAGGCCTTTTACCGATCCCAAAATCCGCCAACACCAGCCGCTCTAAGGGCGCCTTCTGTAACAGCGTATTGATCCAACAATAGGGAGAGAGCGCCGCGTTGAACGGGAGCTTGAGCTGGGTCATGCCCTGCTGCAGAGTCTCGACAGACAGTATGTGGAATTTGTCCTGCATGATCTGCACGCTGAGTGCCTCGATACGCCGCAATACCGCTTCTTTCTCCGGGTCGAGATACCCGTTCCAGCGAATTACTTCGAACGCATAGCGTTTACACCCCCGGCAAATGCGATCTCCAACAGAGGTCGTGGAGCACACTCCAATGCACGGGGTTCGGGTCAGACTACTTTTCAATTTCACAACCTTCGTTAACAAATGAGTAATTAGTCAAAGCCAGTGCTGGCAGGAGCTAGAGCGCGTGGAGCTAGAGTTTTCGCGCTCGATCGACTATACTAAGCACCCAATTTTAACAGCTAATTGAATCACTAGCTGGGTTTTGATAAGCCTAAATCCGCAATAAATTAATCGATTTATTATTTAAATAGACCTATGAATTGCTACAACCCTCTTTTCGCACGACTCGTGCAGGTTGTCTTTTCTAGACTGTCACCCGCTGCCTTATAGTCAATTGACGAGGGGAATACTGTGTTAGAAGCCTATCGTAAACATGTCACCGAGCGAGCCGAACAGGGCATCGTGCCAAAGCCACTAGATGCTGAACAAGTTGCCGCACTGGTAGAACTAGTGAAGAACCCACCTAAGGGCGAAGAAGAATTTATTCTCGACCTGCTCTCCAACCGCGTTCCTGCGGGGGTAGACGAGGCAGCCTACGTTAAGGCCGGCTTCCTCTCTGCGATTGCCAAAGGCGAGGCACAGTCTCCTATCGTCGACAAAGAGCTGGCTACGAAACTACTCGGCACTATGCTTGGCGGCTATAACATCAGCACGCTCGTCTCCTTGCTCGATAATGAGACACTCGCCCCACTAGCGGTTGAGGAACTCTCCCACACACTCCTTATGTTCGATGCCTTCCACGATGTAGAAGAGCGCGCCAAGGCTGGCAATGCCCACGCCAAGAAGCTGCTGCAGTCTTGGGCGGACGCAGAATGGTTTACAAGTAAGCCAGAGCTACCAAAAGTACTCACGGTCACTGTCTATAAAGTGCCTGGCGAGACGAATACCGATGATCTATCGCCTGCACAAGACGCATGGTCGCGCCCAGACATTCCTCTGCACGCCCTAGCCATGTACAAGATGCCACGCGAAGGCGTTACCAATGCGGCAGAGCAGATCGCCGAGCTTAAGAAGAAGGGCCACCCTGTTGCCTTAGTTGGCGACGTCATGGGCACAGGCTCCTCGCGCAAGTCGGCCACCAACTCAGTGTTATGGAATATCGGCAACGACATTCCCTACATTCCAAATAAGCGTGATGGCGGTGTGTGTATCGGCAGCAAGATCGCCCCCATTTTCTTCAACACGATGGAAGACGCTGGCGCTTTCCCGATCGAGGTCGACGTAGAGAAGTTGAACACTGGCGACGTCGTCGACATCTACCCCTACGAGGGCAAGATCACCGTTCACGGCAGCGACGAGGTCCTTAACGAGTTCCAACTCAAGACAGAGGTCCTATTAGATGAAGTACGCGCCGGCGGCCGTATTCCACTTATCATCGGCCGCGGTCTGACTGACAAGGCACGTACCTCCTTAGGTCTTGAGCCTACTAAACTGTTCCGCCTGCCCTTCAACGTTGAAGCCTCTAACAAGGGCTACACGCTGGCGCAGAAGATGGTCGGTAAGGCTTGTGGCGTTGCTGGCGTTCGCGCTGGCAGCTATTGCGAACCGAAGATGACCACTGTGGGCTCACAAGATACCACTGGTCCGATGACGCGCGACGAGCTCAAAGACCTCGCCTGCTTAGGTTTCTCTGCAGACTTGGTGATGCAGTCTTTCTGTCACACAGCGGCCTACCCCAAGCCAGTAGACATCGAAACTCAGCACACCCTGCCCGACTTCATTCAGACACGCGGCGGTGTTGCGCTGCGCCCTGGCGACGGCATCATCCACTCTTGGCTGAACCGCATGTTGCTGCCTGACACTGTGGGCACCGGTGGTGACTCCCACACCCGTTTCCCTATCGGCATCTCCTTCCCCGCCGGCTCTGGCCTTGTCGCCTTTGCTGCGGCTACAGGCGTAATCCCGCTAGATATGCCAGAGTCTGTATTGGTGCGCTTCAAGGGCGAAATGCAGCCCGGCATCACACTGCGTGACTTGGTAAACGCGATTCCTTACGCGGCACTGCAGAGTGGCGACCTCACGGTAGCGAAGAAAGGCAAGAAGAACATCTTCTCTGGCCGCATCCTCGAGATCGAGGGACTACCAAATCTGAAAGTAGAGCAGGCATTCGAGTTATCCGACGCATCGGCAGAGCGTTCCGCAGGCGGCTGTTCAATTCGCTTGAACAAAGAGCCGATCATCGAATACTTCAAGTCCAACATCACACTGCTACGCTGGATGATCAGCGAAGGCTACGGCGATGCGCGCACACTTGAGCGCCGCGCTAAGGCGATGGAAGAATGGCTGGAAAATCCAGAACTGCTAGAGCCGGATGCAGACGCGGAATACCACAAGATCATCGAGATCGATCTGAACGAGATCAAAGAGCCTCTACTAGCCTGTCCGAACGACCCAGATGATGTGAAACCATTATCTGAAGTCCAAGGCACGAAGATCGATGAGGTCTTCATCGGCTCTTGCATGACCAACATCGGTCACTTCCGTGCGGCGAGCGAAGTGCTCAAGCAAGTGAAGGGCGGCCTCCCTACTCGTCTATGGGTATCTCCTCCGACGAAGATGGATCAACATCAGTTGGTAGAAGAAGGCATCTACAGCGTCTTCGGCGTAGCCGGTGCACGCACAGAGATGCCGGGTTGTTCACTATGCATGGGCAACCAGGCACGTGTGGCTCCGAAGTCGACAGTAGTCTCCACTTCTACTCGTAATTTCCCGAACCGTTTGGGTGAGGGGGCGTTCGTATACTTGGCATCATCGGAGTTGGCGTCAGTGGCAGCAGTACTTGGCCGCATACCGACGATGGAGGAGTATATGGTTTACATGAAGAACGTGGACACGATGTCAGATGAGATCTACCGTTACCTAAACTTCAACGAGATCAAGTCGTACATGGAAGCGGCAGCAAATGCCAAAAACATCCCAGCAGTAAACGTACGCGATGTCGCAATGGCGTAAGTAAGCAATGTCAAAAAAGGCCAGCCCCTCTTTTGAGTAGCTGGCCTTTTTTTTGACTTCGGATTTTATGTCACTATTCTGGAAAAAAGAACTTCGTAGGTCGATTAGAACGCTGACTGGGCTTTGGGTTAGTGCTCCGTAGGTCGCGCTGGCTGCCGGGTACCCGTGTTCTGGAACCGCCAAAAAGCGCACATCCATGTGCAGGCTTGACGTGCGCCGTCCTGGCGCCCGACATTCCTGAACCCGGGCACCCGACACCCAACGCTGACTCTCTGCTCATTTTTGGATTCACCACTAGCAGGCTTCGGCTTCATGCTGACGGTAAAGTATCGACGCGGCGGTTCAGTAGCAAAAGTATAAGAGGTGTAGAGACGTCCAATAACAAATCGATATGTGAGTCTAATAACGATATTTCCGAATAGTCTATCGAAACAAAAGCCAGCATGACCTACGGAGCACTACAAAAACGCACGAGAGTGAAGTAAAAGTGTGCGAAGAAAACCGGAAAAATAGACATTACGAATAGAACATCGAAACAAAAACCCAGCACAATGTCAGCGCTGGATGTCGGGTGTCCGGGTTCAGGAACGTCGGGCGCCAGGACGGCGCACGTCGAGCCTGCACATGGATGTGCGCTTTTTGGCGGTTCCAGAACACGGATACCCGGCAGCCAGCGCGACCTACGGAGCACTTGAAACTAAACTCCCACTATCAACAAACACTAAACCAGGCGCTTACTTCAAGCTCTTGGCTACTACTTCGTAGACATCTTTGGAGAGGGTTTTCTCTTTGGATATGCGTTGGAGTTGTGTGCGCATTAGGGCTTGGCGTTTGTTATCGTATTTCTTCCAGCGCGTTAGCGGCGTTACTAAGCGCGACGCTATTTGCGGATTCAACGCGTTTAGTTGAATTATGCGATCCGCCAGGAACTCGTAGCCCGCGCCTGAGATATCGTGAAAATGTAGTGCGTTTTGTCCACAGAACGCCCCGATCAATGCTCGCACCTTGTTTGGATTCTTGATTGAGAATGCCTCATGCTGCATTAGCTCCCGCACACGCTCCAACGCCCCCGGCAAACTTGATGTCGCCTGGATGCTGAACCACTGGTCTACCACTAGCGCCTCGTGTTGCCACTTGCTGTAGAAGCTCGCCAGTACCGATTCACGTACTTTTTCCGCCTCTGGCATTGCGCAATTGACTAGTAGGCGCAGTGCCGCACTCACATCCGTCATATTGTCTGCATTGTCGAACTGCGCCTGGCAGGTCTCCAGCCAATGCGTGTTCTGTGTCCGCATCAGGTACGCCAGACAAGTGTTCTTCAAAGCTCGGCGTGCGATGCCCGTCGCATCCGCGCGATAGGGCTCCGCACTATTGTTAAGGTCATATAGTGTCGCGAACTTGCCCGCTAGCGTTTTCGCCAAGACATCCGCCATATGCTCGCGCACTGTGTGGATGCCCGCCACATCGATCTCTTCGGCCAACTCGCTTAAGTAAGCCTCAGAAGGCAGGGCCAGTAACTGCGCGACCATCTCTTTGTCTTGTTCTACATCGCCGCGTATCTTCTCGATACACGCGTCGAGCGTCGCCTCGAAGGCGGTGATGACACGCTGATCGAGTACTAGGCTACGACCCGCCTGGTAATCTCCTAGCATATCCGTCATAACACCTACGGTGAGTAGCTGCGCCGCATTCCAGCGATTAAAACCATCGCTGTCGTGGGTCATCAAATAGATGAGATCGTCGCGATCGTAATCGAAGCTAAGCTTTATAGGTGCAGAGAAGCCGCGAAATAGTGAGGGAACTGGCGCCTCATCGACACTGGTGAATACGAAGTCTTCGCGCTTCTGGGTAATGTTCAACACGCGCTCGAGCGGGCCATTCTCTGCCTCGCCTTGCAAGTTCAGTGCAATCTCATGGCCTTTGCGGTCTATCAAGCCCATGCGCATAGGGATGTGGAAGGGCTGCTTAACTGCTTGGTCCGGCGTGGCAGGGCAAGACTGCTCTACCGTTAGAGTGTAGGTCTTGTTCTGTTCATCGTAGCGGCCACTGGCCTTGATCTTTGGCGTGCCCGCTTGCGAATACCACAGACGGAACTGAGTGAGGTCTACTCCGCTCGCATCCTCCATTGCCTTAACGAAATCTTCCGTGGTCACCGCTTGCCCATCGTGGCGCTCGAAGTACAAGTCGCTGCCCTTGCGGAAGGCTTGCGGGCCTACGAGTTCCTGAATCATGCGCACAACCTCTGCGCCCTTCTCGTAGATAGTTAAGGTATAGAAATTGGAGATCTCCATATAGGAGTCAGGACGCACTGAATGCGCCATCGGGCCTGCGTCCTCGGCAAACTGCGCGGTGCGTAGGAAGCTTACGTCATCGATACGCTTGACGGTGCGCGAGCCCATGTCCGAGGAGAATTCGCAGTCACGGAAAACCGTAAAGCCTTCTTTCAAGCTCAGCTGAAACCAGTCGCGACAGGTAACGCGGTTGCCCGACCAGTTGTGGAAATACTCGTGGGCCACAACACCTTCTACGCGCTGAAAACCCGCATCCGTAGTAGTTGCAGGATTGGCGAGAACGCAGGAGGTATTAAAGATATTCAGCCCCTTATTCTCCATCGCACCCATATTGAAATCATCGACCGCTACGATCATGAAGATATCCAGATCGTATTCGCGACCGAATACCTTCTCATCCCAAGCCATCGCGTTCTTCAGCGACTCCATGGCGTGTGCACATTTGTCCTGATCCTTGCTCTCGACGAAGATCTGCAAGATGATCTCGCGACCGCTACAGGTCTTGAAATGATCTTCCACACAGACCAAGTCGCCTGCAACCAACGCAAATAGGTAGCAGGGTTTACGGAAGGGGTCTTCCCACTTCACGAAGTGGCGACCGCCCTCCTCCTTGCCTCGCTCTATGGCATTGCCATTGGAAAGTAGCAGCGGATAACGCGCCTCATCGGCAACTACGCAGGTGGTGAATTTGGACATCACATCGGGGCGATCGAGATAATATGTGATCTTGCGGAAGCCTTCGGCCTCACACTGCGTACAGAACATCTTCTTGGACTTATACAAGCCTTCGAGGCTGGTGTTGTCCTGTGGCTTAATCTGCGTAACACATTCCAGAATAAACGCCGCCCCATTGTCATCCACTGCCTTTGGCATCTTATGAATAGTGAGCGTATCGTCGTCGACACTATAGGCATCAGCATCTAGGATGTGACCGTCGATCATCACGCTCTCCAACAGCATCTCTTGCCCGTCCAAAACTAAGGGTACGTTGGCATGCTCGGCGTAGAGTGGATTGCGGCGCATCGTGAGGCGCGAGCGAACGCGGGTGAGCTCTTCATCGAGCTCGAAGCGTAGCTGCGTATCATCGATCAAGAATGCTGGAGCCTGATAGTCTTTTAGGAAAATCGTCTTAGGTTGCGCGTCTCTCATAATTGTATCTGCAATGTTGTCATCGATTAGGAAGTGAAGATTTCGAGGTTATAGCCGGCGAAGCGGCGCATATTAATAACCCCAGTGTCGAAAATTAAATACTGTCCCTTTATGCCTATAAGGGTGCCTTCCACATTGGCGTCTTTGTCGAAATTGAAGGAGCTGATCTTCTCTGGATATTCCAGCACAGGGTACTCGATCTGCACGGCATCGATACCAGAGAGCACACTGATGGCATGGAATCCAAAACGCTGCACAAGATCGTCAATATCTTTCTGACACTCTGCAACAAGTCGATCGCGCTCGGCGTGGAGATCGGTGTGATGATCGCCGCCCTTGAGCATGTCTCGCCAGTTGGTCTTATCTGCTACGTGTTGCTTGAACAATATCTCGAGGCTACCCGATTGCAAACGTGTGCGCACACGCACTATCGCTAGGGCCTGCACTGCGCCCTGATCGATCCAGCGAGTCGGGACTTGCGTGGCCCTTGTGATGCCTACCTTCACTCCGGAGGAGTTGGCCAGGTACACGATATGATCCTGCATGCAGTACTTCTCGCCCCACTCCGGCTCTCTGCAGGTGCCCATATCGAAATGGCATTTCTCCGGGTGAATAATGCAGGAATCGCATTGCGCCAAGCGCTGAAAACAGGGGTAGCAATAGCCTTGGTTGAAACTCTTATTAGTGTTACGGCCACAATGCACGCAATTAATTTGACCAGAAAAATGCAGCTTGAGCTTAGAGCCCAACAAAGGGTTCATCGCCACACTTTCCTCGCCTACCGGCAGGGAATAGTGCACAGGCGTTTCGAGGCGGGAGGTCATCTTGCGGATCGGGCCGCGTGCTACGCAATTCACGTTGATAGGTCCTTCTATGATCAATGGGTGCTGTGCTTACCGGGGTCTATCCAAGTGATGGGCGCAGCTTCGCTCGCGCAGCTGCCACCCTCTTCATGGTGATGGCCAGGGCCTTGCCCCCCCTGTAATCCACTCTTGTCGATATAACCTACGCGCTGCTCTTCGGTAAGGTTGCGAGCTTCATAGGCAATGACGGCCTGCAGACAATACTCCACCTGCTCTCTACTCAATCTGTCGCCGTTCGCCCAGCGCCCTGTCTCTACCGCCGTCTTCATGTTCTCGTGAATCTCTGGCGTAATGCTCTCGATCAAGGCTTGGAAAGAGTCTGTTTTTTCTGTCATAAATTCTCTGCTAAAAAATAGTCTAAAACTTACACTGTGCAATCGTTGTTAGCGCTGGCGAAACTTGTAGATACTGGCGCTTAGTACCCCTGCAATGATACCAGCGATTAAGCCCCCGGTATGCGCGGCACTGGCTATCCAGGACCCTGCAAACAACTCCATAAGCACTAGCGCCACTAATAGGAAACCGATCATCGCCGGGGGCAGACGCAAGCGCCCGTTTGGCAGTATTAATTGCCACATCCAGATATAGCCTAACAGGCCATAGACAACGCCAGAGAGCCCCCCGAAATTTGCGGTGAGGCTCCATAAATACTGTGCCGCATTCGAGAAGAACGCGATAAATAGCACCACGCCAAGGTAGAGCAGGCTCGATTGAGAGCGCTCTATCATGCGCCCGAAATGCCATATCCAGAGGGAGTTAAACACCAAGTGGATCGCACCGAAATGCAATAGCGCTGGAGTGAGTGTCCGCAATAGCTCTTCTAGGGAGTTAATCTGTGCAAAAATCTGCCCTAAACCGGCCAGTGCGCCGCCTTCTACAAGCGTGAAACTGGGATAGAACAAGCCCGAAACCGGGCGCAGGTCGCTGCCGAGGCTGCTTACGGCGGCAACTACTAAAGAGCCGAGGATCAACAACATGGTTACGGGCGCCTGCAGGAAGGCATTGGCGAGGTCCGTGAACATTCTCATCATTGGGAAATAACTGCGCAGAGAGCCGCGTTGCTGAGGGCCTCGCTCTGTCAACAAGCCCTGCTCGCGCAATTCCTGCCAGCGACTCAGCGCTTGCGCCACCCTGTCGGCATCGGCCTGTGAGGCCACCCAAATTACTTGCGAGCCAGACTCTTCATTCACCCTAAAACGGATTCCGTGATCGGCGATCACAGCAAGTAAGCTGCGCAGATCGATATCGGCATCCAGTACGGCGGCCCTAATCATCCGCACGCCCCAGCCGGTTGCCCCAGCCAAGTTTGCTGCGGCAAGTCTGATAGAAATTATGATCAAGCGGGTGAATCAAGCGCAATGCTCCCGGTTTCTTACGTACTATCAATTCATCCCCTGGGTGGGCGGCAAAGCCCGTCGCTCCGTCGCAGCCAACTTGTGGAATGATAGAGCGTTGCTTGCCAACGACCACGCGCACAGTGCTGTCTGCGTCGATAACCAGAGGGCGACTACTTAATGAATGGGGGTACATTGGCACTAGTACAAGGGCATTGAGGCTGGGGTGCATGATAGGGCCACCCGCGGAGAGCGAATACGCCGTGGAACCAGTCGGTGTGGCGACTATCAGGCCATCGGACTGTTGGCTGTAGACGAACTGATCGTTAATGAAGAGTTCGAACTCGATCATACGAGCCGAGGTACCGGGGTGCAGAACTACATCGTTGAGGGCGCTGGCCGAGTTGATTACCTCGCCATTACGGCGTAACTCGCACTCGATAAGGAAACGATTCTCTACCGTGTATTTGCCCGCAAAGATGTCCCCTAAGCGTGCATCGATCTCCTCGGGCAGGATATCCGTCAAGAAGCCCAGGCGGCCCCTGTTGACCCCGAGCACGGGCACATCGTGGTGGGATAGCATCTGCGCCACACCCAACATGCTGCCATCGCCGCCAACCACGATCACCAGATCGCACTGTGCCGCTAAATGGTCGCGATCCATCAACTCGAACTCGGTACCCTTTAGCAACTCTCCACTTAACTCATCCACTATGACCTTGAGGCCACGGCTCTTGAGTACTTGGCCTAGGCTGCGTAGGGAGTCCACCACGCCTGAATGACCGGGTCGCCCAATTAGGCCTATGCGCTTGAATGCCGACATAAAATACTCTGTGCAGGTGCGAAGATGTATGCCCGCGTAAAATCAACACGGGCTCCTTAAATTCAGGCCGCAGTATAGCAGAGAGCTCAGGGGAAAAAATTAGGGGGTAACATCCAAGGTCAAGGGCTCGGCGGTGTACACCACCTCGCCTGTTTCCGGGACGCTATAGCCAATGAATATCTGCACGCGGCGGTTGATGAACTCCTCACCGAGCGCAGTGGCATTGACGATCTGCAGGTACTCTACAGATGCCAAGGTAGTGCGGGGACGATAGGAGCGTAGGCCAGCGAAGCTGCCATCCCAATCGCTGAGCCCGCCGGCGGAGTCCAGCATCACAAAATGTTCGCCATCGAGAGTCACCAACACAAACATATCGCCAGTCTTGCCGACGTGGCGCGAGTCCACGAAGAGGCTGAGGTTCACATCTAACTTAACACCTGGGCGCACCGCAGAGACATAGCTAAGGCCGTTATCCACACTGACCGCGAGCGCTATGCGCGCATCGGTAGGCGTTCCTGTCAGCGTCGCCAATGGGCGATTGGGCAGATACGGCACTCGGGTAGGATAATATTGGGCTATCTGGTGACGGGTGACGTTCAAGGCACGCACGGCATCAGCTCCTTGTGCCGCATTAGCAGCGCGACCGCAAGGGAACCCTAAGCAATCCAGTGATGGCGACGAGAATCGGGGTAGGCGAACCGTGGTATTGAAAGCGCCAGGATAAGCCATCACCGTAGCAAACTTGCCATCCACGCCATAGCCCGTTGCATAGTCGAAGGTGCCGCCGAAGCCATCCTCGAGATGGGAGTGAGTAAGGCCCATATTATGCCCAAGCTCGTGGGCAATGACGGAGCTCACGGGACAGTCGATGGCCATGGTGGAGAAGGCATAGGCCTTCTCATTGGAGGAACTCATGTCCCCCTGAGTGCGAAATCCACCGAGATTGGCTAGCCCACAGCGATTGAGCTCCGCGCCCTGCGGTCGGAATAGCATCACTAGGTCCGCACCGTAGGTTGTGCGCAGCGCATCGACGTTGGCGAAGGCGGCATCAGAGCGTTTAGTCAGAGCGTCGAGCGTCTTATCCATACTCACACTATCGCTATAAGCGACAAGGCTATGGAAGACTGGGCGCAGGGTAATGCCTACCCCACTATCGGCATAGATCTGATTCGATATCGCGATGAGTTGATTGATTCGAGTCTGCGCATGACCGTTATAGAGGGCGTTCGCCCCCGGGGTGTACAGTGCAAGCACGTCGATCACCGAATTCTCCTTATTCAAGGAGTCGGAGCTCTGCGGATTGGTACCTAATAACTTTTCGTTAAAATCGCTGATGCCGTCGCCATCTGAGTCGATGAGCACATCTTCGACGACATTGATCAGCGTATCCTGCTGAACCCCACCAACCAAAGCAGTACTTATGAGACGAGGCTTCGAATTAGCACTGGTGCGCACGCTATAGTTTACTGTCTTAGCCTCACTAGGGGCGAAATCCCCTAAGGCGCATTGCAAGACAATCTGCCCGCTGAGCAGGCCCTGCTTGCAATTGCTGGGGGCTTGCACCAGTACGCTGTTCTCTAGGACGAAATAGATGTTAAGGGTCAGCGCCTCGTGTCGCTCATTGCTGCTGTTACGCAGATTTATGCTGACGTTGGCTATATCACCGACGACGACACTGCCATTGCCCACTTGCTGAGTAATCGCGAAATTACTGGCATTGATGCCCGAGTTGCGTGCCTCCGACAGCGTTGGCTTATCACTCGATGACCCCAGTGTCAGTGGCATTGTCTTGGGGGATGTTTCAGGTTTGGCCACGGACTGCGCTGCATGCTCAACAATGACATAGTCGTTAACGAGATTCTGACTCTCCAAAGCCCTACCTTGATACAACCAGCCGCGATACGCGCCGAATGCCTCCGCGCGGCTAGCATCCAACTGCCACACCTGTGCGTCGATCTCGATATAGGCAAACACACTCAAAGGACTCACGGTCAACACGAAGGGGCTGGCATCGGCGCCGCCCAGAAGAGTGCCGCGATAGCTGTTGTCGCCGTTGACTTGGCGTTTCTGCTCGGTGATTAGAATGCGATTGGGTGGAGTATTGGGCTCATTAGCTGGAACGGATAGTATGTCGCCCTCCTCCAGATCGGACAATACATTGTCGTTTACACTAACGGCTAGTGGGTCGACGCTAAATGAGGGAGGGACGGGCCAAGAAGAGTCCGCATTGCTGTAAGCCCAGAATGACAACTGAGCGCTCTGCGCGAGGGCCCCATGGCTAGCACTAAGGAGCAACAAAGCGAAGGCCACATGCCGCCCGAGGGCGCCAAGTTGGCCTAGTGCTGCTACTAACTGCTGCGCGGGAGTTGTACCCATGCGATCCTCTTTAAGCCTAGAAACATAGCCTCTAGGGCAATTAACAAGGGCTGATTGAGCCTGTGTGTCCCACAGTATACGGGATTCATTTCGCGGGCGCTACGTGGGAATATTTACCACGATGGTATATTTTGCGCTAGCCCACCGGTATGCAGCGCAATGACCTCAGACCCAAACGCGACTTCGCCAGATTCGATCATCTTGTAGAGGCCCCACATCATTTTCCCAGTATAGACATGCTCCAAAGCTATGCCGGTGCGCCCCTCGAAGGCCTTCATGAAATCATTCAAGGCAGGATTGGTCTTGCCATAGCCGCCATGGTGAAATTGCGTATCGATAGACCAGCGCGCTGCGGGAGTACAGCCCAGCGCGTGCAGCCAAGAATTTACCTGTGGACTCAGGCTATCGGGACCCTTCAGCACTGAGACACCGATGGCTTCGCACTCACTGGGAAGAGCGCTCACCACCCCCGTCAGGGTCGCGGCAGTGCCACAGGCCATCAGCACAAGATGCGGGGAGTCCTTGCGTTGCCAATGCAAGTGATCAGCAATCTCGGCGCAGCCCTTGATGCCCAGCAGATTACTACCGCCTTCCGGAATCAGATAGAAGTCACCAACGCGCTGCTCGAGGGCCTCGATAAACTCAGGGTCAGCCTTGTGGCGATAATCACTACGGGAAATGAAATGCAGGGTCATGCCCTGCTGCTGGGCGAATTGCAGTACGGGATTAAGGATCTTGGGTGCCTCGCCGCGAATGACCCCGATGCTGCGCAGGCCGCTAAGCTTGCTCGCCGCCGCTAACGCTACAATGTGGTTGGAGTAAGCGCCTCCAAAACTGAGCACGGTATTGTGTGATTCTGCCCGAGCAGCGAGAAGATTGTGCTTAAGTTTGTACCACTTGTTGCCGCTGACGAGTGGATGAATCCGGTCCAATCTCAGCATCCGCAGAGTGATCTTGCGCTCGCGCAATATAGGATCGTCTATAGCATCGAGGACCGGGGCACTGAAATCGGAATCGGCAAGCATATGCGAGCACCTAATTTAAGAACGACACTTGAGTTAGGCTACGACAATAAAATCATCACGCCCCGCATTGAGTCTTACAATTGGCTGCACAGGTTTCTACATTCGGAGAAATATTCCGATATGCGGAGAAAGCGCGAATTAATTAACTCACGAATAAATATAGAGGTTTGAGACTAGAATGATGTACTAAAGATGGGTAAGTGGCGGACCGGACGGGACTCGAACCCGCGACCTCCGGCGTGACAGGCCGGCATTCTAACC
>CAJXUA010000045.1 GCA_913060695.1 uncultured Gammaproteobacteria bacterium
AAAGGGGTCAGAGTAACTTGATCGATCAAGTTACTCTGACCCCTTTGATTTACTCCTTGATTTTGAATAGGGAAAACAATGCTCGACGCAAGCTCGGCGCGCGATTATCCTTGGTAGGCCCTAGCGTCAGTGCGAAAAGAGAGTTGAAGTCTTGTCCGATAAAGAATCCTTAACACCTGAAGACTACTTATTGCTGGATTATCAGCTTTGCTTTCCGTTGTATGCGGCTTCGCGATTAATGACCAAGCTTTATCAGCGCGAACTCGAGCCGCTAGGTCTCACCTATCCGCAATATATTGTCCTGCTGATCCTCTGGGAACACGCACCCTGCTCTGTCTCCGCTATCGGGGATAGAGCAGAGCTAGCCAGCAATACACTCACACCACTTCTAAAGCGCTTAGAGTCCATGGGCTACGTGAAAAGACATCGCGACGAGAAAGACGAGAGAGTCGTGAATGTACTGCTGACCAAAGACGGCAAAGCGCTAAAAAAGAAATGCGTCGATATTCCTAAACGGCTTATGGCAAGAGCTCAATTTCCATTAGAACAAGGCATAGCTCTGAAGAAGCAACTCGACTTACTTATACAGCAACTGCACCGGGCAATTGATCGGGACAACTAGAGATTCTCTCTTGTGAACGCGTCCGACATTGCATTTTATATCGCGCACGATATAATCATAAGCGATTAATATTCTCGAAATGCACGTTGGCACATCTTACGTATCCAAACAGCCAATCACAGAGAGCCTTCAGTTCCTCCAACAAAGAGTGTAAGCATATGAATTTAAATAGAATTAAAGAAAACCTAGCTCGCAAGAGCAAGCCGTTACGCGATGTTAGCCGTGTGGTCGGACTGCTGTCCTTAGTCATGGCCTTTTTTACTCCTCTGGCTAGCGCTCATATCGATTTACAAAGAGCCGGCACTCACGTAGCCATGTTTGAGCAAGGCGCACTAGGCGCGGACACGAAGAAAGGTGTATGCGGCAATCCCGATGGCGTGCCTACTGGTGCGGTCTTTACCTACAAGCCAGGCGAGACGATTACCGTGTCTCTGGCTGAATATATTCGTCACCCTGGCTATTTCCGTATCGCTTTCGATGCACAGGGGTATGACGACTTCGTAGATCCTCGCTGGATCGTAGCGCTTGATCCTGAAGGCCGCGCCGGTGGATGCCCTATCGATGGAAGCGATCAATGTCGAATTGGCGATCAGGCGACTGAGGGCGACTTCTTCAACAACGACACAGTGCTTATGGACAATCTCAATCCACACGTGCGCGAGACGGCACAAGCAAGCTACACGTGGGAAGTTACACTGCCAGAGGTCGAGTGTGACAACTGTACCCTGCAGATAATTCAGGTGATGGAAGACCCAGCCGGTATCGCTCACGGTGTCTACAACACCACCACACAGAACGACCAGAACGACGTTTACCATCAGTGCATTGCACTGGTATTGAGTGACGATGCGATAGAGGGCCAAGCTGCGAACGAAGCAGCGATGGCGCTAATGCCAAAAGAAGATCAGTAAACAAATTTAAAAGGGGTGGCGATCAAAGGGGTCAGAGTAACTTGATCCGAGATCAAGTTACTCTGACCCCTTTGATCGACTCTGACCCCTTTGATCGGCAACAAAAAAAGGCCAGCACGCGAACGTGATGGCCTTTTTTAATCGAGGCTTTTATCCCTTAGAAGCGGATTGTTACCCCACCGTAGATGTGACGCTCTGGCGCGGCTTCATAGGCGCGACCACCGAAGGCATTCTTTCGAACGTTCGAGAAGTACTCTTCGTCGAACAGATTGTTGATCCCGAAGAAGGGAGCGACGATCGTGCCGTTCATGTCATAGCTGTTGCCCAAACGAAGTGTAGAGACGATTGATGAATCGACTTGCTGCGTGTTCGCGTTATCCGCATAGAACTCACCGACGTTCAATGCATCGATCACCGCATAAGCGCCCGAGCTGTGCGTGTACTTCAACTCAGCGTAGAACTGGTGCTCTGGGATACCTGGCAGTGTCTCACCCACTGCAGCTGGGTTACCATCGAAGCTAGTGAACTCGAAGTCAGAGTAAGTGTATGCCACCGTCAGGCTTAGAGCATCGGACAGCTTCGCTTGAATCTGCGCCTCAAGTCCGTTGCGATCAGTGTCGGCATTTTCGAAGAAAGCACGACTACCGATATTCACAACGTTCGTGATCTCGTTCTTAACATCCATACTATAAAGCGCTAAGTCGTAATAGAGGCTGTTGTCGAGCACGCTACCTTTCGCGCCTATCTCTATGCTTTTGGCTTTCTGCGGATTGACGTTGTTGAAGCCACCTAAGTTGACGTTCAAGTCTTGCGCGGGGCTGCCTAGCTCTGTGAACGTAGGTGTCTCAAACGAAGTTGCGTAGTTAGTATAAAGGTTCAACTCTTGCGATTGATTCCACATCAAGCCAATAGCTGGACTAAATTCCTCATAGCTTAAGTCGCCACTTTGGTCGCCATTGGCCATATACAAATCATCAACAGACATATCGAGGTTGTCGAAACGGCCACCGAAGCTAAGAATCAAATCGTCGCGCAAGGATGTCTCATTACGGAAGTAGACGCCGACTGACTCGGCCTCTTCTACTTGATTAAACGTGATAGCGCCTTTAACACCGCTGGTGTTTATAAAGCGCTGACGATCATCTGTTTGGTAGTCCATGTCTATGCCAACACTGAACACATTAGGCAAGTCCATCAGAGTGTCTGTGTAAGTATACAGACCTCCCACGCCAGAGAAAGAACGCTGATACGCAATAGCGCCGTCATCTGCCACGAAAGGAATGTGCGTCCCGATGGGCAAGAATCCCGAGAAATCTTTGCGCATGGTGTATGTGCGCAGAGTGATGTCGTGCTGGCTACCTATGCTCTTTTTGTACACAAGGCCTAGACGCTGTTGGTCAAATGCTTCGCCAGCGTTCGAGCTCGTATTGCGTGATCCTGCAGCAGTGGGATCAGCGGCGACTTCCGCCAACGTCACGCCACCTGGATCATTAGCAACAGGAGAATCGACAGCATTGAGAATTGCAGTGATGCTGGATGTGTCGTCGATGCTATAGATGAACTTGCTGTTGATCAGGTTATGTTCTACTTCTGAGAAATCTCGGTAACCGTCCATCTCTAAGCGAGACACGTTGACCAGATAACCCAATTTGCCAGATTTGCCGCCAGCTTTTAGCTGCAGCTTCTGATGTCCATACTCACCCGCCATGATCTTAGTTTCGACAAAGGGGACGTCAGTAGGTACTTCTGTAGTTAGACTGATTACGCCGCCAGACGCCGTGCCGTACAAAGAGGCAGAAGGTCCGCGAATTACCTCAACACTTTGAGCAGAACCCAAGTCCAAGTCGTCTGTGCCACTCTGGCCATCGGGCAATGTCATAGGGATATCATCGGCAAACACTTTGATGCCGCGCATACCGAAGTTTGCACGCGAGCCGAAGCCGCGAATCGAGACGCTGAGGTCTTGAGAGAAGTTATATCGGCTTTGCATTATCAAACCGGGAATGGCGACCAAAGACTCGTCGAGGCCCAGTTCTTGGCGGCCTAGCTGAATAGCATCTTTATTTACAAGGCTGATGGCCATTGGTACGGTGCTGAGCGCTTGCTCTGAACGGGTACCAACAACGACGATTTCATCGAGTGGAGACGTCGCCTGTGCAAGGACGGAATTAGCCCCAGCTGCCATAATTAGGGGGATCAAAACTCTTAGTTGTCGACTAGTTTTCACGATAGGACTCCAGGTCACACTTTGCATTGTGGGCATTATATATATTGTCGTTAGCATTAATTGTGCGCCATATACTACATCATTAACGCAACTATATGAATTTAATGTCTTTTAGTTGCAAAATGGCACAAATTGCCGAAACTGAGCCTCGCCCAAGTATTGCGCTTGTACAGGGCACCCGCATTGCCAATCTAGGCAGGCCGCGCAGCGGCTAGAGAAATTACCTTGTCCAGAAGATCAAATACGCCCTCTTCGTTCAAAACCCGCATGCCCATGCGCTGACGAGAAACGCCTTCTTGCAATAGATAGCTGAATTCGAGTTTGCCACCACTATCTTTGGCCTCGAAGTGACACCTCAAGATATTGGTGGATTCTCCAAAACTATCTTCCAGCTCTACTAGATGCGACGAAAACAGAAATAGGGAATCGCCTATTATCTCGAGACGTTGCATCACCGCTAGAGAAGCCTCCAATGCCTCATTCACGTTCGTCCCCTTGAAAGGCTCATCCATAATTGCCACAACGCGTTCACCCTTAGACAAAGAGAAAGCTAGTGCTTTCATGCGCAGAACTTCTGCGAAAAAATAGCTGGTGCCCGTGTGTACGTCATCGCTTATAGCAATCGAACTGAACAGGCGGTCGATAGGGGTGAATGAGAAAGCAGCCGCCGGCACCCCCATGCCTAAGTGGGCCAGATACAGAGCAGTTGCAATCGATCTCAAGTAAGTTGTCTTCCCCGCCATATTTGGACCGGTCAGAAAGAGAAGCCTAGTCGCTTGATCGAGCCCTACATCATTAGGTACTGCTTTTTTTATTTGCGGATGAAATAGACCCTTGGCATGAACTCTTGTTGGGCCACTTAGCACTTCGGGGATTGTGTAGCCTAGGTTCTGTGTGACATCCGCTAAAGAGATTAATGCATCTAACTCATAAGCTAGTCTCATCAACTCTTCGAATTTGTCTTTACTGTAAATACGGAATGTTTGATCAAGACGCAGTATCTTAAAAAATGACACTCCGCGCATTTCTTCTTCTGGAACCACTAGAAACTCCGGCCTTGAAACTATGTCTCTGATCTCGTCCGCTATAATGGCCAACTCACCTTCTGGGGGATCCACTTCTAATCTACGCAAGAATTCGCGCATTGTTTGCACAAAGATACACGCAAACTGAACGCCTCTCAGAATACGTATGTAGTGATAACCATCGAACACCCTAAGAATAAGAGCCCCAGATATAAACCCAGCAGTGCTTCTTTCGATCACAAACATTAATGGGTCAGTTTGATACCGCTCCACTCGCCCTGTAACCCATAGACCCAGTTTTTCAAATACCTCCCTATGCTTAGGAATATAGGCAACGGCCTGCTGAGCTTGCGTTATATTTTTTGCGCTAGCAAAAGGGTTTTCCATGCGCTGACGTAGTATCTGCGCGCCACCTTCAGTTCTAGTGGAGTTACAAAGAGCATATAGAGTTTTTCCAGGCGCTTCGGACTCGAATATCTCGAGATCCTTTTGCGTATGCAAATCGACCTCGAGCCTACGCACTTCACCGCGTTCTACTTTAAGGACACTAGTCTTATATCGTGATGCCGCGCGCCCTTTCGCAGCGCTAGAGCCTCTGAGAACTGACTTGAAATTTCCGAAATAGCTAACTTTCATTTTTTCCACCACCACGACAGCAAATGTTCGTTAATAGTTAATGGAGCAATAATTATTCTTGTTAATGTGCAGAAAGGCAGCTTAACTCTTTATTACATAGAGGAATAGGACAAGCTTGGCTCAAGCACCTTATTCTAAATTTAACGAATATTCTAGAAAGCAATCGCAATGCAGTCAGTTAAGCGCTGCTTTAAGCTAGCGAGCGATTCATCTACACGAATAATCTCAGAGACGGACAAACACTCTCCCCACTCGTTGGGAAGAAATTCAACAGGCTCTCCATTTAAACCCACAAAGACATCGAGCCAGAATGGGCCGCGTGTGGCGTGATAGCGCTTTTGACCTTGAAGTATTACGAGCCCTGCGTTCGGTCCCGATTTTACTAAGCTTCCAACGCCCCCTCCGATGAACTGCATATCGCCTTGATCTAGATTAAGCAAATACGAAGTAGCAACTGCAACGTTGCGAGTAATTATAATGGCATGCCTATCATCAACGAACTCGCCTATCTCGAAGATAGAGCCCGGCTGCCAATCAATCCACCAGCTTGACTCCGCATGAGAGACAAGAAGACAACTAACGAAACCGGGGAAAACATCTTGCTCTGTATCACGGGGCATCGTGAAATGGGCAATTGAGCTTAGACCGTTGCTCGCACTAGCAACCACGGTCCATGGCGGCTGCTGCGAACAGATTAGCTCATCGTCCGCGGACATGGCGAGCGAAGTGCAGCTTAAGAAGAGAAGGAGTAGAACTATCTTCATGCGTAGCATTCCAATTGATCGACAAGTCCAATAGTAACGACATCTCTAGCACTTGGCCTAGCGATAATGAGAATACTGTGTGACTTTCTTTCTCTACGAGAAAAGAAGATGATGAGCACGCAGGGGCACTCGACACGCGGACTAAGCAAAGGGCCAGAAAATGAAACTAATCTACACCCACGAAAACACCATGTTATTGCATTCCGCCAAGAACATTTTGGATAGCAATAATATTGAGTCAGCATTCAAAAGCGAACACTCCGCGCCTATCGGCCCTAACCTCGGCATCAGTAATATCTTCCAAGAACTCTGGGTAGTCCACGACGAAGACTATCTGCGTGCTCGCGAGATATTAGAGCGCGAGATCATCAACCCAGAACCGAAAGCGGCTTGGGTTTGCCCTCAATGCAACGAAGAGAATGCCGGCAGCTTCGATTTTTGCTGGAACTGCCAAACCGCTAAGCCCGCGTGACAATATCAAAAGGGATCAAAGGGGTCAGAGTGGATCAAAGGGGTCAGAGTAATTTGATTGGATCAAATTACTCTGACCCCTTTGATCGACCCCTTTGATCGACCCCTTTGATCGACACCTTTGATCCGCCCTCGTTTGCGGTCCTCTTTGTTCCCGCCTCGTTTAATCCAATAGATTTGTACTAACTAGGTGATACAAATTTCCAACCCATAACAATTCTTTTATCACGTAGGATTAGACCCTCTGCTTGGCCAAGCACTTAATTATCCAAAATTACTCTGATCCCGTCTGGAGGGAACCCTTATGATCCGAAAATACCTGCTGGCCTTCTCATCTCTGGCGATGGCCGTCGCCCTAGGAGCTACCGGCTCCCTGGCCAATGCCCAAGGCGCTCAAACATCCAATGAATTCTGGTGGCCCGAGAAACTCAATCTCAGCCCCCTTCGACAGAACAGCCCCGAATCCAACCCCCTTGGTGCAGACTTCGACTACGCTGCGGCCTTCGAGACTCTTGACCTCGCTGCACTCAAGGGAGAAATCGAAGCCTTGATGACTGACTCCCAAGACTGGTGGCCTTCAGACTACGGTCACTATGGACCCTTCTTCATTCGTATGGCTTGGCATAGCGCCGGTACATACCGGATTGGTGATGGCCGTGGCGGCGCCGGTGGCGGTCAACAGCGTTTTGAGCCACTCAATAGCTGGCCCGACAACGTCAACCTGGACAAGGCACGACGCCTGTTATGGCCAATCAAACAGAAGTACGGCAATAAGATCTCCTGGGGCGACCTGATGGTGTTAACAGGCAATGTTGCACTTGAGTCTATGGGATTTAAGACATTTGGCTTCGCCGGCGGCCGCGTGGACGCATGGGAGCCCGATCTAGTGTTCTGGGGACCCGAGAAAGAGTTTCTAGCCGACGAAAGATACAGCGGTGATCGAGAGTTGCAGAACCCTCTTGCAGCTGTACAGATGGGCTTGATCTATGTAAACCCAGAGGGCCCAAATGGCACTCCAGACCCACTCGCCGCGGCTCGTGATATACGCGAGACCTTCGGTCGCATGGCCATGAACGACGAAGAAACAGTGGCACTTATTGCCGGAGGCCATACCTTCGGTAAGGCACACGGCGCGGCAGCTCCAGACGGCTGCGTAGGCGCAGAGCCAGCGGCAGCTGACGCTGAGGCGCAAGGACTTGGCTGGAAGAACAGCTGTGGCAGTGGTTCTGGTGCCGACACCATCACCAGTGGCCTAGAGGGCGCATGGTCGATGAATCCTACGGCATGGACTATGCAGTATTTAGATAACCTGTACGGCTATAACTGGGTGCAAACACGCAGCCCAGCAGGCGCTGTACAGTGGATTCCAGATGACGAGAGTGCCGCTAATCTAGTGCCAGACGCACACGACCCTTCTAAGCGTCACGCGCCTATAATGTTCACGACAGATCTATCCATGAAAATGGATCCGAGCTACCGCGAAATCTCCACTCGATTCCATGAGAACCCTGAGGAGTTTGAGCTAGCGTTCGCAAAGGCATGGTTCAAACTAACCCATCGCGATCTTGGCCCACGTTCACGCTACCTCGGCGACGAAGTGCCCGCTGAAGAGCTGATCTGGCAAGACATCGTGCCTGCTGTTGAGCACACCCTAGTAAATGCTAGTGATGTTGCGCAATTGAAGTCTTCAATTCTGGCCTCGGGTTTAACTACGTCGGAACTAGTGCGCACTGCATGGGCCTCCGCGTCGACATATCGTGACACCGATATGCGCGGTGGTGCCAATGGTGCCCGCGTTCGCCTGGCGCCTCAGAATGCTTGGAGCGTCAATAACCCGAGCGAACTCGAGAACGTTCTAGCGCGTCTTGAGCGAATTCAGTCGGACTTCAACTCTGCACAGAGTGGCGATAAGCGCATATCCATGGCAGATACGATCGTATTGGCTGGTGCAGCCGCTATCGAACAAGCAGCCAAGAATGCCGGCACAGACATCACCGTGCCCTTCACTCCTGGCCGCAGCGATGCCACGCAAGCGCAGACGGATGTAACAGCGTTCGCAGCGTTAGAGCCTAAGGCCGATGGTTTTAGAAACTACTACAGCGACGAGTTGCGACTCTCTCCGGCAGAAATGCTGGTAGATAAGGCCAATTTGCTGACACTTACTGTGCCAGAAATGACTGTGTTGGTAGGTGGTCTGCGCAGCCTAGACGCGAATGCGGGCGGGGCGAAACACGGAGTATTCACATCTTCGCCTAACGCCTTGAGCAATGATTTCTTCGTAAACCTTCTCGATATGTCCACTATGTGGGAGAAGTCTTCTACTACTGAGGGCATCTATGAAGGGCACGACAGAAGCACAGGCGCGATCAAATGGACTGCTACGCCTGTAGACCTTGCCTTTGGCTCGAATACAGAACTACGAGCTGTAGCAGAAGTTTATGCGGGCAATGAAGCTCAGACGATGTTTGTACAAGACTTCGTGGCTGCTTGGAACAAGGTCATGAACCTAGATCGATTTGACCTATAAGTACATCGCCAGAAAAGCAGGGCTGAGTAAGCACTGCCTAATTAGCTGAACCTAGGGGTCAGAGCGGTTTGATCTTCGAGATCAAATTACTCTGACCCCTTTGATTTAAGGTCTAAGGAGGAATATCGCTTCTAGAGGCGCGCAAACTGCATTCACGGGGAGTGACTTGCCCTATTTCTTCCCTGATTTAAAAAACACTGCCCCATTTCTAAACGCAAAGTCTATATACTGACTCTTATGCCATCTGTCCGCTTTTATCGACTTTAATAACATTCACGGTAAGTTGCCTAGGTTAAATACTTAGCATGACGATGAATAACAATAATTCCGTCGACACCTCAGTCTCGAAAGAGCAGTACGCCCTGCGTTTAGAGACAGTCAAAATTCTTTACGAAGGCAGCTCTCGCTCCTTTATTGTCGCAGTACTAGTAGCAGCAATACTTGTCTTTTTGCTCGCTGGCAATGCTGAGCAAGCCACTCTAACGCTGTGGAGTGCGCTGTTCTTGCTAATTTATATTGGTCGTTACCTCATCAGCCTTGCATATCATCGACACGCCGACAGCGATCAACACGCTACTGTTTGGCTAACGAGATTTCGTTTAAGCACAGCTGCTTGCGGCTTCATCTGGGGCTTATCTGGACTACTTTTTTTCCAATCCGAGAATCTCGGGCAGCAGGCTTTCTTAATCATCGCGCTCGTCGGAGTTTCTGGCGGTGCTATTATCATTTATGCCATCGACTCTGTGACCGCCAAGCTATTCGCCGGTTTGTTATACCTTTTCACCCTTCCTAGCTTTCTATTCCCCGCCACTGCTGAGTCTGTGGCTCTAGCGTTAATGCTCGCGCTCTACATTGTTTATGTCTCCGTTGCCGGTGCTACCCTTTCAGGAAAGCTATTAGAGAACATACTGCTGAGGTTCAAGGGCAATATTCATGAGCGAGAACTACAGGCAATGGCTCAGCGTCAGAGCTTGCACTTTGACCTTACTCCAATGGGCGTCATTGAGTGGGATGCAGACTTCAAAGTAACGGCGTGGAATGAGGCGGCCGCAAATATTTTCGGTTACAGCGCCGCGGATATGATGAACCAGCCCATTGAACGCATAACGCCCCTTAGCGCACGCGATAAGTTTATTAAGAATAATTGCGGAACTGGCTCATGGAGGTAAAGTCACAATATCTCAAATTGAAAACATTAGGGAAAATGGTGAAATAATTCACTGTGAATGGCATGTAACGCCACTAAAGAGTGATGGGAAAGAGATCGTTGGCGCTGCGGCATTGGTACAAGACAAGACCGAATTCAAGAAAAATCAGGACGAGATTCAATATCTAGCCTACTACGACCTACTCACAAACATGCCGAACCGTCGCTTGATGATGGATAGGCTCGAACAAACATTGAACTCTAGCCGCAGGTCTCGCTCCTATGCTGCTGTGTTCTTCCTAGACCTCGATCATTTTAAAAACCTCAATGACACGCAAGGTCACGCAGCTGGCGATCTGCTCTTGCAGGAAGTTGCCAAGCGACTAAAAAAAGTTGTCCGCGAGAAAGACACGGTATCCAGATTCGGTGGCGATGAGTTTGCTTTAATATTGCAGGATTTTGGCGAGTCGAAGACTCAGGCAATCGATTCATGCCGCTTGGTCAGCGCGAAGATCTTCAATGCTATGAAGGTACCTTTTGTACTCTACGACAACGAACATAATACTTCCGTGAGCATGGGAGTTTGCTTGTTCGTAGGCAAAGATCTCACCTGCAATGAAATCCTAAGACGTGCCGACATAGCGATGTACCAAGCCAAACAAGCTGGGCGCAATGGCATGGAATTTTTCGATGAAAAGCTTCAGCCCAAGCTTGAGTATCGTGCCGCTCTCGCTATAGATATGCAGAGCGCGACGATAGGCAACGAATTGATTCCTTATTACCAAGCCCAGGTAAATCAAAATAATGAAGTGATAGGGGCAGAACTATTACTGCGCTGGCTCCATCCTAGGCTGGGCATGATATCGCCAGCAGAATTTATTCCGATTGCGGAAGAGTCTAATCTCATCAACTCTATTAGCTATTTTGTCCTTCAATTAGCTTGCGCACAATTGCGCGCTTGGCAGGAAGAAGAGAGCACAAAAGAAATGCGACTCTCTATCAATATAAGCGCCCGTCATTTCGGTCAAACTGATTTTGTCGATCAGATCGCCTCTACTTTGCAAGAATATAACTGCCCTCCCGAGCTCTTGCGACTGGAGCTTACCGAGAGCCTAATGCTTAAGAGCCCCGACGACATAGCAGAGAAAATGTACTTACTGAAAGAAACAGGGGTGACTTTATCACTCGATGATTTTGGCACCGGTTACTCATCGCTATCGGTACTGAGAAGATTCCCTCTGGATGAATTAAAAATAGATCGCAGCTTTGTTCAAAACATGTTGAACAATAAGGATGACGCCATCATTATCGAAACTATAATCGTAATGGCTAATAAACTAGGGCTGGAAGTCATTGCCGAAGGCATCGAAACTGAAGAGCAAAAAAACTTCTTACACAAATCAGGCTGCCAGAATCAACAAGGCTTCCTCTTTAGTCGCCCCTCTCCGATCGAAGAGTTCGAAGAACATCTTAAAACTCTGCAGAGATCACCTTCCGTGGAAGTTTAATCTAGCGCTTACAACTGCGCCTCTCGCCACTAGACTCGCCTAAAGTTGCTTAGCAGTAGCACAACTTCCTTGTGCTACTGACTCCAAACGAGGCAGGAGTCCGTCGATCGTTTGCGTACATTTTTCTAAGCGAATGGAATGCCAAAGTACCTCGGCCTCGGGGTGGGCTTGGCGCAGATAGTTGACCCACTGCTTGATACGCCCCACGCGATCCTTAGAAGAAAGTGTTGTGCTTAACTCTTGCCAGAAATGTACGAGCAGCGGTGCAAGCTGCACCCACGGAGTTGTCTGGGTTTGATTGGCGCGAATTTGCGAGGCCAGAAATGGCAGGCGCACGGCGCCGCGTCCTAACATTACATCCGGGGTGCCAGAGATGGCGACACAGCGGTGATAATCTTCAACTGAGCATATATCGCCGTTGGCGATCAAAGGGATGTTGATGTGCTGCCTTATTCTGCCGAGCTCCTCCCAGTGTGCGGGTGGCGCGTAGCCCTGCATCCTAGTGCGGGCATGCACGGTCAGCTCACCGGCGCCTGCGGACTCGATAGCCGCGGCGTTATCTAACATGAGCGAGGTATCGTCGAAACCGAGCCGCATTTTGGCAGACACCATGACAGACTTGGGCAACGCAGCGCGGATTGCACTTACCACGCGGTAAAGGCTCTCAGGCTCTTTTAGCATAACCGCGCCGCCTGCGCGACGATTGACGGTCTTACTTGGGCAGCCAAAATTGATGTCCACACCATAAGAGCCCAACTCCACAACGCGCAGGGCGTTGGCCGCCATGGCTGCGGGGTCGCTTCCTAGTAACTGCACCCTTAGAGGCGTGCCCGAGTCGGTACGCCCCCCCTGTGCTAACTCTGGGCAATCGCCATACAACACTCTATCGGGGTAGAGCCTGTCGACCACACGGACGAATTCGGACACCACCCAGTCATAACCTCCCTGCGCCGTGATGAGACGGCGCAGATGGGCGTCGGCGAGACCTTCCATGGGGGCGAGAACAATGCGCATAGGGCTTCAAGAATGAGAATTTGACTGGTGATTATACAGCCAAAACGGTTCAAAGGGGTCAGAGTAAATCAAAGGGGTCAGAGTAACTAAATCAAAGGGGTCAGAGTAACTTGATCGATCAAGTTACTCTGACCCCTTTGAT
>CAJXUA010000046.1 GCA_913060695.1 uncultured Gammaproteobacteria bacterium
GCATTCTGCCCTCGACTATCTATCACCAACAGATTATGAAAAACTGTGCGCTTAAAAAAAGTGTCCACGAAAGTGGTGCTAGTTCACGCACTTGAGGCGAGCGTTATACGGCTCCAACAGACGTACGTGCTGAACATCCAACCCGGTTGAGCGACACCCTTTGAAAGTAATTATTAGAATATGAAAACAGAATATCTAGGTGCCAGAGCCTCTAATACTGGCGATGATTTTCATGAGTGGTGGGCGCTTCGTTTAGCATTACAGTTGCTCATACCAGAAACTTCTTTGGTTGCTGTAACAGTTGAAGGCGTGAATCTTGATAATAAAGATGCACAGGGGTTAACGGAATGGGGCTCTGTTGATTGTGGGTTATTTTATGGCGGTCACACATTAGAGAAAGCTAAAAATGTTTTAATTGAACAGCTAAAATATTCTTCATCAACACCTTATAAGAACTGGACTGTTTCGGAGCTAATAAGCTCTACGTCGAAGTCTAAAAAAAACAGCATTATCAAGGGCCTTGCTGATTCATTTAGTGCCATATTAAAAACTAGACCAGATCTGATTCGTGTTGGTGCTCTAACAATCAAACTAGTCAGTAATCGACCTATTGGGGCAGACCTTAAGAAATCACTCTCCGATGCCAGTAACGAAAAACACGAAAAATTGAGAGCCGCCAGTGGCCTCAACGAAAGAAATTTCAAGAAATTCATTGCGCTCTTCGATTTCTCCGACTGTGGTACGGGTTCTCGCTTTGTGCAGGAAGAAAATGCGATTAATGAGATCTTAGCTCTAACACAAACTGCTGACCGAGGCTTTGTACTGGATTTGAAAGATCGTGTTCACAAGCTTATGCTTCCGGAGGGCACGGGAAGTTATATTACTAGAGAAACAGTACTTACATGGATGAATGTTTCTGACCCTCTTGCTCTATTCCCATGCCCCCCAAGGCTCAAGGCAGTAGAAAAACTAGTTACCAGAAATGCGGCTGTTGCGATACAAACTGCCATGGTCAATGGTGATCAACTTATCTGCCTGCATGGCGAAGGCGGTAGTGGCAAGACGACTGTACTAAAACAGGTTGAAGGTTTATTACCCGAAGGCTCAGTCATGATTACATATGACTGTTATGGCGCCGGCACCTATATGGATAGCGAAGCCTACCGGCATAGACCGAAAGATGCCTACTTGCAAATAATCAATGAAACCTCGGCTCGATTACGATTACCTTTATTGATTAGCCAGGATAATTCTATAGATTTTATTAAGGCGTTTTCATTAAGAATCGAAAGTGCAAGCAAAGTTTTAGAAGCGCAAGAAGATAATGCATTGCTGGTTGTCGTTATTGATGCTGCGGATAATTCTGTAACGGGTGCAAATCAATGTAAACCGGAAGAAACCAGTTTTGTTCATGAGTTGATTAAAATTGGTAGTTTACCAAGCAATGTTAGATTAATGATCTCTGCGAGAACTGGGCGTTTAGATTCCTTATCTATTCCACCTAAATACACCTCGGTAGAGATTTCTAACTTCTCTTTGGAAGAAACTGCGCTTAATGTGCTGAGCCAATATCCCGGCGCAACTGAAGCATGGATAGAGGATTTTCATAATTTATCTAATCAGAATCCACGAGTACAAAGTTACGCATTCGATTATGCAGAATCAGACCCTGGCAAAGCGATTGAATTTTTAAGACCCAATGGAAAAGGGTTGGATCAAATATTTGAAGCCCGCTTTAAAGAGGCCTTTTTGAAAGACGGTAATTCTGATGTTTTGTCTCTTGTTTGTTCATCGTTAATAGCACTACCTTCACCAGTTCCAAAACAACACTTGGCTACTGTTGTAGGAATATCAATAGAGAGGGTTAACGATATTGTCTCAGATCTTCCAGGAATGCGAGTTCTTGAAGACAAAGTGGGGTTTCTTGACGAAGATGTTGAATTTTTTGTCAGAGGTAAGGCAGAACAAAAGCTGTTAGAGGCTTATCAGCGTTCAGCAGCACATTTCAGCGCTAATCATGAAAATGATGAGTATTCAGCAATGCATTTGGCTTCAGCGCTATTTTCTGCTGGGCAAGGCCAAAAAATTATAAAAATCATTGAAAAAAATGAAGCACCAAAAGCTATAAAAGACCAAATAATTCGTCGAGAAGTGCAACGTCAACGGTTGCAACTCGCAATGAAAGTGTGTCGTTCAGCAGGCGAGCCAGCAGATGCGATATTTACCTTGTTGGTTGGTGCTGAAGCTATTAAAACAGATTATGCCGTAGACAAAATTATCACTGAAAACCCGGATTTATCCGTCCATTTTGCGCCTGATACTGTAGGACGAAATATACTTTATTCGTCAAAAGCGTATGAAAATCATGGTAGGTTCTTGTCGCATATCATTGCTCGTGAAGCAGCTGAAAGAGACTTTATCGCTGCTCGTGAAAAGAAACGCATTCTTCGTGAATGGATGAATCGAAGAAGTGAGAATATTAAACGCCAAGAAGACGAGAAAAGTGAACGCCGGTTTTCGCATATAGAGGCTTGGCCATTAGAGCTTGAAGATATTGCCGCCGTTGCTCATTCAGTGCTGGATATGGAGGGCTACCAGGCTGTATACGAGTTCATTTGTGCTTGGAAGCCGAAAAGTATCCATTACAAAGTCGCGCTCAGATTAGTGGATCGCCTATTGTTATCGGGCAAGACAGCCACAATTCAAGAATTTTTAAATAGTGACTGTATACCAGAGCCTTGGTCATCGCTATTCAGCATACCTTTAGCGCTTGTAGGTAATGACATTAATTATACTGTTCTTGAAAGGTCGCTGTGCAGAAAGGAAATACTGAAGTGTTGCGATCTGAAAGAGCTGGAAAGGCATACATCTGAATACGCAGACGGTTTCAGCTATGCGGAAATGTTACTTAGTGGCTGTGAAATATTGGCTGCCAATGGAATCGATTTATCCTCTGTTGAGCCAATCCTTGAGCATCTATGCCCGGATAGATGGCGATTAGTCAATAGTATCTTCATACATGACATTCTTAAAAATGATGTTGCTTTTAGGGCTTACTCTTTGTTGATGCGTCATCGTGGTCTCGACGTCACAATAGAATCCTATTGGATTGATTCGGAAATTCCTGAAGATATTGATCATGCTAAAATAAATAGACAGATGCAAAAGTTATCGGAAAAGCACAAAGAGATAAGGGAAAGCCTGTCAGGTTTAATGTCTGTTTATGCTGTTAGAGCGGATGTTTTACTGTCCAATATCTTGCCGGAAAATGCTGAAGAAAAAGTTAAGTCTGCACTGGGTTATTTATTCGCAAATTCCTGGAGGATGTCTAGGGAGCACTATTTTGAATCCATATGTAGTCAACTTTCATTGTCAGTAGCCAAGCTGTCTGTTGTGCCTGATATCGATATGAATACAGTACTATCCTTGGCCAAGGCAACTTTTAAACAATGGCCATCAGTATATTCTCCCGGCCAGCGTAAAGTTATAGCAAGTTTAATAAAAATACCGAAGCTGAAGCCGGCAGTTGTTAAGGATATCTACGATCGCTCAGTTGAAGTAAAAAATCTAAAAGCAGCGGCGAACGAAAAGATCAACATACTATTGGATCTGTCCAGGGTTTTGCTTTTTGTCGATAACGACGAAGCTAGAGAAGTCTTTAAAATAGCAGTTGATATCGCTAATGACGTTGATGTTGATGCTATGCATGATGTGGCTCTATTTTCTGCGTTATCCAAAAATGCAAAAAAACACTTTTCGGCTGCAGAATCGCAACAAATAGCAAGTCAAATGGCGGCTATAATAACAGATTACGGCACTCTTCTTGATGGCTATGATCATTTTCCTTGGAATGATGCAGTTTCTGCTGTTGCTATATTGGATATGCCGAAAGCAATCAGCCTTATCGGGTATTGGGAAGATTGTGATTTAGTTCAAGCCAGCGAAACTCTTCCTGCGTTGATGTCTACCGGTATCTCAGAAGGAACCATAAGCTCCGCGCAGGCTGCATCCTTGCTTAATCTCTGTAATGATTTGAATGAGGAGCTTGTGGCTAAATTGACGTCAGCTACAAGCGTTCAAGATGCCAGTCAACTGGTAGAGGAAATTGCAAAAGCTGAGTTATTGAGATTTAGCAGAAGCGGCAACTCCAAAGTATGTCAGAAGTTAAATGAGCTAGTGCCGTATAGCGATACTAGTGAATATTGGCATTCAGCACTTAATCAATTGATTGAATTTAAATCACAATCCAAAAAAAGCACCACAGCCAAAACAAACAACGACAAACTTGATTCGACAGCTAGTAAGATAAAGGAACGCGAGTTCCTTGAAAATCTTAAATTGGTGGGAATTTCCCTTGAATCACCCTCCGATTTCATGAATTCAATTCACGCCAAGCAAACAGAAGCTAAGGGAGAAGATTTTTATATTACTAGCGATGAAATATTGATATCTGCAATCAATCGTTTGGAGTCAAAAGATCGTATTGCCTTTCTGGATATCTTGACCGATGAACATGTAATTGATGATCTTGGCTATAAATGGGCTAGAACCTTAATTAACTGCATTGACTTATGGATAGAGTCATCTCACGCCATATCTGCTTGGAAAGTGAAAAATCTGCCAATCTTGATTGCTAATCATTTGGGCGAGTTTTCTTATTATGAAGATTATGGCTACGATGAGCGAATGCTGAAAGATGTTATTCATAGCCTTAATTTAACTAAAGAAGAAACGGTTAGTTTATTGTTAGATGGCCTAGAAAAAAATTCTAAATATTTGCCCCTGCCCAAGCTATATTCGGTGGTCAGGCTGCTGACGGATTATTGCAGAGAAGAACAAATTGCAGATGTCACCACTCGTTATGTCCAGCGACTAACTGCACGGTTAAAGCTTCCGACGAATAAAACTGAACCTGAGTGTTCTGCTGAATTAGCCTTAGCATGCCAATTTTACTCGTTTTTAGGAGATGTAGATACCAGGGTGAGATGGCGAGCAGCACATAGTATTAGAGCATCAGCCAGAATGGGAGATTTTAAGACTATTATGGTGTTAACTACTTTGTATGATCGCAAATCCATGCTCGGCTATCGCGAAGACAATGCACCTTTCTATTGGTTGTCAGCGCGTCTTTGGCTCATCGTCACATTTGATCGAATTGCTTCCGAGGTGCCGGAAGCCATCGCGCCTACCGCACGCTGGTTGTTGAGCATTGCTACTGACCTAGACTTTCCGCATGTATTGATACGCCATTTTGCTAGATCCTGTTTGATGAAGCTTCTTTCAAATGGTCTTATTTATTTTGATGAACAGGAAATTTCTGCGTTACGTAGTATTAATACCTCTGATTTAGTTGCAGAAAAATCGAACCGTAAGGTTACTCGCAGAGGATTCCAAGAAGGAGATAGAGAGAGAAGGTTTCGTTTTGACACCCTAGATACTCTAAGTTATGTGTATCCGGGCGCGATAAGGTGCTTCTCTGATGTAGACCAGAAAATGTTTCTTGATGAGGCGGAAGCTTGGATCATGGATCGTTGGAAGAGCGGTTCCGATTTATCAATATGGGAAAATGAACCAAGAAAGCATAAGTTTGAAAGAGCAAACTATACCTTATACAGCCACAGTCACGGTTCAAAGCCGACCATAGAGCGCCATTCATATTACCTAGAGTGGCATGCTATGTGGTGTAGCCTAGGTTCTCTAATGGTAGAAAAGTCGTTAGCGGAACCTGAATACGATGATGACGATTATGGAACGCTCAACGGGTTTTTGAGACAAAACGGGCTAACTCAACCGCCGCACTGGTCAAGTGATCTACGCTGTCCAACACCACTAGAATCACGTTTTCACAAACCACCTACTGTCGAGCCAGAAGATTGGGTAGCAGCAATAACAGCTGATGATTTTGAGTTCGAGCTTGGTTTAACCTCTGAAGATAGCAATCTGGTTGTGAATTCTTATCATGATATTCGTTCCAGCAATCATAGCTCGAGTGTGAGAATATCCTCTTCCCTTGTTGGCCTTGATTCCGGGCTGTCATTGATTAGAGCGCTTCAAACATCTGACGATTCCTACGACTACCGCTTGCCACCTGCTAATCATGAATTAGAGATAGATGATGACCCGTTTTTACTGCGTGGGTGGATTAGCGAACACTCTGGAGACACACGTTTAGATGAAAAAGACGTGTTTAACCATGGTGTTCGTTTAATCGAGTCGACACCATCTGATAATGTAGTTCAAATGCTTGGATTATGCCGCTCAGGTAGCTATCCCGTTAGCTGGCTTGATTCCGCTAATGGGGAAAGAGTATTTCTTTATGAAGCATGGGGTGATGTAAGAGATGACTCCCGTCAGCGAGAACACATCTATGGCGAAGACGTTATCTCAAATGGGCATCGCCTTAAGGTATCGTTACATAACTTAAAGCATTATCTCGATAAAGTTGGTTTTGATCTAGTCCTTGAAGTCGAAATAACACGAAGAGTAACTAAAGATGGAATTACAGAGTATAACGAAGAGCCCGAAAAAGAAGCGCGGTACGCAAGACTCTACCTTTTCAGAAGAACTGGAGAAGTCTTTACCGCTGAGGGATGTGTTAGTACTTGGACAACATCTAGCGAATGAGCTGGGCTTTTCAGATAGTTGTGACACTCTCGGAAAATGGATGTCCCATCATATGGCTGAAGTGATGGTTCGAGTTGAACAGGAGAGTGACCCTGATAAGAAAGAAGAGTATCAGCAGCAAGCTGTTGAGTTAATTCTGAAAGTATGGAAACACCGAAACTCGTTAAATGGGGATGCCTACCCGTTGGCACGGTTCAAAGGTATTATCGATTCCTTGAGCATTCTTTCGCCTGAAGCGAATGTTTGGGAAAGAAATAGGCTTGGGAAGTATGAGTCCTTGGCCGCAGATTCATTCTCGATGATTGTAAACCTATATAGAGCGCTACATTTCGTTGAGTTTGTATCATTGAAGTCAGTAAGAGATAAACAAGTCCCCCAGTCTGTTATGACTGATGAAGAGCAGAAAATGTACAAATTTCTGGTTTCGTGGGCTGAAGAAGAAATGAAATTTCGTACTAACAACGAATTACCCATCGAAAACATTGAAACTCAACATACGTTAGAATTTTTAAGTGACTATATTGATGATTTATGTGGGAAGCTGAATCACCTTAAACGTGAGTTATCTGAATAATGGCTCATTGAGTTGGCTTATACAGTAGTTGCTTTTTCTATATGTGGAAAGATTGATGCGGCTTCAAGAGGGGAATAAAAGAATCAAGGGGTCAGGTTCCTTGATCCGATCAGTAGTTAGAAAACAAGGCACCCGACACATTGACACTTATAAAAATGTTTTCAATCACTTTGGCTTATTGGGGGTCTGGAAAATCAAGGATCAGCTTCCTTTAGCCAAATAAGAATTTTTCAAAGAACCTGAGCCCATTATTTTTCAAGCGAGCTACATGATGAAACATGGAACGTATTGTGCCGTTTTTGTTGCGAGCATATTGACTCTATCGACTGCCATCACACTGGCGAGCGATCAACCCACTTACGATGTAGACACAGAAAAACTGACTCTTCCGTCGACGGCGACCCAAGGTCAACCTGGGCGTTTCCAGGACGTGGTGCTCGAGCCTGATGGTAATGGTACGTGGCGTATCGCTGAGCTTTATGACGGGGTGCTATTGCATGAGCGAGAAGTAAACCAAGTGTCGACGATCTCGACCACCGGATTACCTAGGCAGCTCTTTATCAAGGTAGTTGGTGAATTTTCAAATGGTTGCCCAGAGATTGGGCGTATTGAGCAACAGCGAGTTGGCAATGCCCTTCAAGTGTATATCTACTATAAAGGCAATATTTGGTTGCGTAACCCCGGGGAAGTGACCTGCACCATGGCGCTGGAGCCATTCGAGCTGACCATTCCGGTCGATATATATGGCCTAGAAGCAGGAGAATACACAGTAGAGCTCAACAATCACGAAATAAGAAAATTTGTGCTGGAGCAAGACAATGTGGAATCCAAGTCTCTGGGTGGAAAACACATGGAGCATTGCTACTACCAGACCGGGCAGCAGGGTACCTGGGCATACTATGGGTGTGATCAATATGACGCGGATGGCGTTGTCACGCTGCCGTAAGGTGCCCCTGCTCTGCTATTTGTTCGTTTTATATAGGTATTAGGTGCCGGAGAGACCGATGAAGCATTCAGCACTATTTTTCTTCTTCCTTCTCTTGCAGTCCGCGTCATGGGCGCAGGACTATCTCCAGCCGGAGAACTCTGCCTACTTTGATACACAATTGGACTACCGTGTAACTGTAGGCAAAGTTCTGGGTCGCGAGTTACCGTACGACTTGCCGAAAGTCATAGTCCTTCCTAGTTTCCACAAAGAGTATATTGTCGGCATTGCTCCAGAAGCTAATGGATGCGCGGTAGTATTGGGCAGGGCTGACCTTCTTCTATGGACCTATGAGGTCGCTTCTTCTGAACCTGTACGGAGTCGTGCACTCTTGAGAGACTATCCAGACGACCCTTTGGACGTAACGGTTACTGTTCAGCGAAGAAGCACTACTCAAACGCTGTGCGACCGTATTGCTAGCGTATGGGAGTCCGCTCTTCTTCAGACTCGCTATTCGAATTCGTGTTCGCTAGATCAGTCCTGCACGGTAGTAACGGATGGAGTGTCCTACCACTTTTCTACTTGGGTGCTCGGTATCGGCAGAATAACCGGGAAAACCCAAACCCCCAATGCGGAGTCACCACCTTGGCTGCTAACTAGCCTGGTTCACACAATGCGGCGCTTCGCAGAAGCGGATGTTCAAATAGGTGCAAGAGAGCTTGAGCAGGCATTGGAACGTGTAGAAAATGTGTTGGAGTAGAGAGTTTTCAGGATCAGCTTCCTTTAGCCATTTAAGAATTTTTCAAAGAACCTGACCCCATTATTTATTAAGTTATCAGTCCCCCTGCTCTGTTACAGTAGGTAGAAAGCAAGGAACCCAACCCCTTGACGCTTATTTGAATATTTTCAAGCACTTAGACTTACTGGAGCATTAACATGGACACTGAATTATTGATCCCTCTCGCGCTGGGCGTACTGCTCATCGTCACCCTCACACAGATCGTTAAGATCGTGCCGCAAAGAAGCGCCTTCGTGATCGAGCGGCTGGGTAAATATACTAAGACGCTCGAGGCAGGGCTGCACATTCTTCTGCCCTTCATCGACAGGGTGGCCTACAAACACTCCTTAAAAGAGCTCGCATCCGATGTGCCGGAGCAAGCGTGCATCACCAAAGACAATATTACGGTCACTATCGATGGCGTGTTGTATCTGCAGATCATCAACCCTAAGGATGCCAGCTATGGCATCGAGAATTTGCGCTATGCCGCCACACAACTCGCGCAAACCACGCTGCGCTCGGTTATAGGCAAGACAGATCTCGATAAGACATTCGAAGAGCGCGAGTCCATCAACACTAAGGTGGTAGAGGCGCTCGATCAGGCGGCCGCTAACTGGGGCGTAAAAGTCCTGCGCTACGAGATTGCAGACATTAAACTTCCCCCCAGCATCAGTGACGCGATGGAGAAGCAGATGCGTGCGGAGCGAGAGCGTCGTGCGGTAGTGGCAAAATCAGAGGGCGATCGCGAGGCTATGATCAATGTCTCTGAAGGCCAAAAACAAGAGACCATCAACCTATCGAAGGCAGAGCAAGAGCGTCAGATCAATGTGGCCACAGGTCGTGCAGAGGAAATCACGCTTGTAGCAACCGCAACAGCCAAGGGCATTGAAGCGGTTGCGGCTGCAATTGAGAAGGCCGGCGGCAAAGAGGCCGTATCTCTTAGGATCGCCGAGCAGTATGTGGCCGAGTTCGGCAAACTAGCAAAAGAGAGCACCACGCTAATCCTGCCCGCAGAGCTGGCCAATATTGGCAGTGCAGTAGCGGCCTTTAGTAAAATTCTTGAGAGCGGAAAAGCCCAGTAAGGAGGTGCTTATGGAGTATCACTATTGGCTAATTATAGGGGTTATATTGCTTGTGGCCGAGGTACTCACCATGGCCGCGCTGTTAATCTTCATTGGCCTTGCTGCGCTAGTCGTCGCCGGCTTGACCTTCATTGGTGTGCTTGCAGGCCTGCCATTGCAGGTCCTAGTCTTCTCTCTGGCATCCATTCTCTCCATTGTGTTTCTACGCAAGCACCTGGCAGCGATCTTTGGAGGCAAAAGCTCAGAGGTGTCTCTGACGCCCCTGGATGACACCGACCTGATCAACGCCAAGGGCAAAGTCGCAATAGCGGATAACGGGGCGTTGAGCGTTATTATCAATGGCACCAAGTGGGACGCTAAGGGAGACGAGAGCCTGAAGGAGGGAGATTCGGTGATAGTCACTAAGGTAGACGGGATATCTCTGTTTGTTGAGATCGCTAAGAAATAAATGGGGTCAGAAATAAATGGGGTCAGTGTCATTGCTGTCCCACTTAGCAGAATAAAAAAGGCTTAAATCTCAGCATGTTGATAC
>CAJXUA010000047.1 GCA_913060695.1 uncultured Gammaproteobacteria bacterium
TTTAAGCCTTTTTTATTCTGCTAAGTGGGACAGCAATGACACTGACCCCATTTATCTATTCATCACTTTCGAGAAGAGCTTTTAACGACCTTAGAATCGCAGGCCAGCCGCCGCTGCAGGCATCGTAAACTTTGCTCTCTGGCTGAAAATTTCGGTGCAGTATCGTTAAATGAGTAATCTCACCCTCTTCCCTAAGTAGAAAGCTGACTAACGAAGGTGGCTCGCCTTGAAACTCGCTGAACACCGGCTTAAATGTATGTTCTAAGAACCTAAGTGGCACGATCTCACGAAGTTCATGCTCATCCACTATCTCCCCATCACGGCGATAAAATATTTTGGACCCGGCTTTCCAGTCAGATTCTATTCTCGTACCACCCCAATATTTTTCTGTGATATCAGGATTGGTCAAAGCGTTCCACACCGCGCTAACTGGCGCTGAGATCGCGATTTCTTCGTCAATAATTTGATTTGTCATTAATTGAAATTCCAAAAAGTACATTTAATTTATGCTGCGCCGTAAGCTCGGCTTATCAAAGGGGTCAGAGTAAGTTGATCTTGCGAAAGAAAAATATTTTCAACTTACTCTAACCCCTTTGATTGCGCCCCCCTTTATTCGGCGAGCGCGACCTTGTCTTTTGAATATTCTGCAAGCGTTGATGCGCAGGTCTGGGCGGCTTCGATGCCTTTGCCGATAAAGTGTTCTGCAAAGAAATCGGGTTGCCCCTCGCTGCGGAAATCATGCGGTGTTAGCACCGCAGAAAAGATCGGTATGCGGGTTTCCAGCTGTGTTCTCATCAACCCGTCGATCACGGCACTGGCAACGAACTCGTGACGATAGATGCCGCCATCGACCACAAGGCCGGCAGCGACGATTGCCGCATATTTTCCAGTATTGGCTAGAAACTGTGCTTTGAGCGGAATCTCGAACGCGCCGGGCACTTCGAAGACATCGACTGGTCGACCATCGAGCGTGGAAAATGTATCGAGAAAGGAATCGCGCAGCTCATCCACAATCTCGCGGTGCCAGCACGACTGTATGAACGCTACCCGACCGCGGGTAGCGAAATCGAAACACATGGAATTGGATTTCATCTGTTGTTTGCCTCTGTTATGCAGTTAAACAACAGGGCAAACAAGGCCATTAGTCCCCGCACGGCAGTAAAGCCGAGGGAAAACATGGCGACCTCATTTCTCATAACCAGACTTTAACTGTCGGCCCCGGAATCACACCGAGTCTGCTTGTCCTCCCGTCACATGATGACGGGAGCGCCCGCGGGCTACGTACTTGCGCACGATTACCGCCGGTGGGGACTTTCACCCCGCCCTGAGAACATCCCCTATGCTGGGGAAGACGCGCAGGTTACCGTAATACTTGGCGGAGCTCAATCTGGCAGATGGGTTTCGTGGCGCAAATAGGGGCGGAGTCATTATCAAAGGGGTCAGAGTAATTTGATCTAGCCTCTCACGAATACAAACTTTCAAGTTACTCTGACCCTTTTGATCCAGAAGCAAACTTTCAAATTACTCTGACCCCTTTGATAAGTTAGGCCAAGTGGAACTAAGATTTCATTACTGATATATCGCTGGTGACTATACCCTAGGGTCTTATCGAGAATACTCCCAATCAAAAGATAATTGGTATTGGAATAACTATAGTCAGCGTCTGGCTCAAAATCCGCAGGTTTATCCAATATCAACCCTAGCCTCTCTTTGTTATCCGTCGAAGATGTGAACCAATCGAAATCGCTTTGATCAGTGAAATTGGGAATGCCGCTGCGATGTTGCAGTAACATTTTCAGGGAGATTCGATCTGCATTTTCTATTCGCCCTGCAAGCTCCGGCAGGTAATCGGCAAGGGAGGCATCTAGCGATAACTGATGCTTGCCGACTAATTTTGCAGTAGCGGCCGCAATATATAACTTACTAATACTCGCTATCTTGAACAAGGCGAGGGGGTCCGCGGGCTCTTGTGTCGTTTTATTCTTCCAGCCTGCCGAGTAGTGAACCGGCTCCTTTCCAGATTGATCGACATAAACGATGATGCCATCCAGCCCATGATCAATAGCACTATCGACCTGCACCGTCACCGTGTCTGGCAATGGTTCTAACCATGCCAATATGCCATCCTAGGGTGGGAATACCACTATACAGATGAGCGCCACTATAGGCATGACTACTCTCAGTATGCGTACTGTACGACTACGATTAATGGGGTCAGTGTACATTTTTCTTTGGCCTTCCCTTTAAGCCTTCTCTCAACCTACGACCACAAAGTGTTTCTTATTGTAGCAACAAAGCTTTCGCAACCTAACATCAAACCTTTGTTTTTTGCAAAGCGGATATCTTCAAACAATGCAGCCACTACATGGTTTGTAAAAAGAGAGTGTTACATTGATAGCTTGACCAAACATGCACTGCTGTGGAAAATCCAAAAGGGTACGCCGTGCTCTGCCTGTTATTTAAACCTCACACTTATGTGATGGCTCTATTTCATGAATATGGCTCTAACTAAATTTACTCCAAACCCATTCATCACTTCCCCGCCACATCCGGGGGATACTGAGTTTGGCTTAAATTTTCTTGCTAGCCATTGCATAATTAATATTTACTATTACAATTATTGATCTATGGTAAATGGTAAAAGCTTCCTCTGAATATCAGGATTTGGGAACAAAAATTGCTCACAATACCAGCAAACGCAACTCAGGCAACACCACCGGCAGTATAGAAAAGTCTCTTTTGAATACGCTTCATTCCAAGCATTAAGCTTTCAGTGTCACACCAGGTAGCGAACTGGGTCTGGTGAATAATATTAATTTCGTAAATTCTGGCTATAGAAGTCAGAGCTAATCAGATCCATAATAATAACTGGGGGTTTGGCATGGCAAATAGCAAAGGTCTTTCTGGCAACAATGTAATCACAGGTGGAAGCGGCAACGACAAGATCAATGGTGGCGCCAACAGCGATACTCTTGATGGCGGTGCAGGCAATGATACGGTCAATGGTGATTCCGGCGACGACATCCTGATATATGGGCTGGCCGAAAACGGTTCTGCGACCGATGTTTATACCGGAGGCTCAGGTATTGATACGGTGCGCATCGACCTGACACAGGCCGAATGGATGAATGCCGCAGTAGAATACCAACTGGCGCGCTATTATCAGCATTTGCTAACAGTCAAGACCAACCCTAAAACCGGCGAAGTTTCCAATGGCTCCGCAAGGGACTTTACCTTCGATTTTGGTAATGGCAGCAAGCTAACTGTACAGATGATGGAGAGGCTGGAGATTACCGTCGATGGCGTGATAATCACCAACCAGGATCAGCCTGTCATTAAGAGCGCACCGCAATCTGCAGATGTTGTTGAGGATGGTGATTCTGATGCCAGCCCTTCCACCGCTCAATCTGCTAATGGCTCCATAGATTCTGTCTCTTATACACATCTCCGAGCCCACGAGACAGGCAGAAAT